>CP129489.1:2612180-3918270 GCA_030584065.1 Flavobacteriales bacterium | reverse complement strand
CGCACCACCACCACCCGTTTTGCGCCGAAAGCCCCGCCCGCCGAGCGTACGCTGAGCGTATAGGTGCCCGCACCGAGCGCGCGCAGGTCGATGGTCTGCTGCGCTTCGGCTTCAAGGCTCAGCAGGCGCTGCACCACCACACGCCCCCGTGCATCGGTCACCAGGAGCTGCGCGCCGTGCATTGCGCGCATAGCCGTGATCGTCACCACGCCGTCGGTCGGGTTGGGGTGCGTGCTGAAGAAGAGCGGCTCAGCCATGTGCTCGGGGACATCGGTGAGCGTTACCGTGGCCTCGGCGATGGGTTCCTTCACCTCGCGGTTGCCCACGCTGTCCACGGCCTGGCTGTAGAACGCATAGGTGCGGCCCACCTCGCCGATCAACTGGGCGGTGGACTGCGTGGAGGCCGCCAGCAATTGCCAGTCGCCGCCATCGGTGCTTACGAAGATCTCGTAGTAGGCGATGCCGCTCGCATCATCCGTACCGTTCAGCTCCACGGTGATGGTCTCCACCTGCACGGAGGCACTGGCGAAACTGGAGGGCGCTTGATCATCCGTGGTGTTGCTCCAGGTGTTGGTGATGATGGCCTCGTTGAGGTCGAAGACGATGGAGGCCGTGCTCTCCATGGTGCTGTTGCTGGGCAGCGTTTGCAGCGGCCGCACGGTGTAGAACACCGAGCCCTCGCCTTCCGGGCTGGTGACGTTGGGCGGCAGGAAACCGTCGAACACCGGCAGGTTGTTGGTGGTCAGGTCCAGCGTGATGAACTCCCAACGGGCAAGGCCGGTGGTGGGATCGAAGGTGCCGTTGATGCGCACCTTGTAGGGGTCGCTGGCATCCAGCTGGGCTTCCATGGTGAACTCCTGGCGGCCCGGCGGCACGTTGAAGTACTGCCCGCCGATGACCACGCTGCCGAAGGAGAAGGTGCTGGGATCGAAGCGGGTGAGATCGAGCTGGGTCTCGATGAAGACCTCCTGCGCGGCGGCCGTGGCGGTGTCCACGTTCTCGAACAGGATGGTGAAGGAGTGCAGGTCGCCTCTGCGCAGGTAACCCTCGGCGCTCACACCTGGAGGGCCGTAGATGGCGTTGGGGTCGAAGGCGCCGGAAACGAAGTTCAACGCTTGACCGACGATCTGCAGGAGCGTGAGGCTGACCAACCCGAGAATGTTGTCCGTGAGTTCAGGGGGTAGTGTGCCTCCTGGTACGTTCAGGTCATTCTCTGTGCGGTCGCGCAGGTCGCGCTGGGTCTGCAGGTTCTGCTCCGGTCCGAACAGCTCGTTGAGCCTCTCCAGGTTGTCCTGCGCGATGCTCTCCTCGCCGAACCAAGGGGAACTGGGCGGGAACACGCGCTGCTGGTTGACCACCTCATTGCTGTTGATGATCTGCTGCAGGGCGTCCACGCGGTCCTTGGAGAGCTGGTCCTGTTCGGTGTCCGGGATGTCGTTCAGTTGCTGCTGCATGCCCGGGCCCGCATTGGCGGCACCGGTGCGTGAGGCCGACTCCAGCATGCCCGCGAGGTCCTCGGCGTACGTGGCCGCTTCACCGCCCTGGGTGTAGCCCACCTCGTTCTGGCCGTTGTACACCTGCTCGTCGTACTGGCCCGCTGCATCCCGGGCGCGCTGCGCGGCGATGCGCGCGGCACGCTGGCGCTCATCCTCGGGCACATCGCGCTCCCCATCCCGAACATCGATCGCCTCCGCCAGTTCATAGGCGAAGCACTCGATCACGTTCTGCCACGGTGGCGCCAGCTGGCCCAGGTGGTACATGTTCAGCGGATGGGCGTAACCCATGATGCGCACCGGACCGGCCACGGTGCCGGTCACGGTGAACGGGATCTCCACGACCCCACCGGCCGGTACCTGCGGCACGATGAAGGAGCGGACCGAACCCGTGAAGGGTTCCCCGTTCAATTGTGTGATGGGTGTGACCGGATCCACGGCATGGAACGCCGCCAGATCGCTGTTGTTGATGGTGTACGTCTGGCCGTCCACCGTGATCGTGGTGGTGCCTGCGGACGTTGGCGCCAGTTGCTGGCTTCCCAGCACCGTGACCACACCGGCGGGCCACGCCATGCCCACCACCACGCCCTCGGCGGTGACATTGCCCGTGTTGCGCACCACAAGTCGGAACAGTTGCGGGCGGTTGATGAGGAACTGCGATGGGCCCACGACATCCACGCGGCACTCGGGATAGACGAGCCCCTCCACCGTGAACCCGTCCTCCACCGTCACCGTGCCGTAGCCGGGGATGTCCACCTCCACATCGTACACGCCCAGCGGGGCCGTGCTCAGGTCGAAGATGGCCGATACCACGCTGTTCGCCAGGTTGGCGTAGCCCGTGGTGCCGGTGAAGGTGCCTCCCGCACCGGTGATGCGCACCACCGTGGCATTGGTAAGGCTGCCGCCATATACCTGCATGGTCACCGGCCCCTGGCCCGCGCGTTGTGGGGTGTAGCTCTCCAGTCCGGTGAACACGAGCAGTTCGCTCGCCGTGGCGGAATAATTGCACGTTCCGTTGGTGGCGGTCAGCACCGCGGTGAAGTTGCCGAAGCCATAGGTCTTCAGCGGGTGCTGCTCGGTGCTGGTGGTGAGGTCGCCGAAGTTCCACGCAAGGCTGGTGGCACCGCTTACCTGCGGACTGAAGCTCACCTGTTGGCCGAAGCGTGCCGTGCTGAAGGCCACCGATGGCACCCGCGGCTCCACCAACACCCGGAACCGGTAGGCCTGGCATCCGAGGTTGAAGAACTGCACGTACACGGTGCCCGCCGCGTAACAATCCACCGCCAGGCTGTCCACCGTGGTGGTGTTGAAGCCCGTTCCGGTATACCGCTGGCCGGCCAGGCTCTGGTCGGGCCGGTAGGCCGATGCCGCCAGGTAGCCGCTACTGGTGGTGCTCAGGCCCGTCGCCTCGTACTGGATCCGCACGCGCACCGAATCCTCCGGCAGGTCGATGCGGAACCAATCCTGCTGGTCGGTGGTCAAGATGAACAGGTTCTCCCCCACGTGCCCTTCCATCCACTGGCCATACGGCACCGACTGGGCCTGGGCGAAGAGGTCGTTCGGCTCCACTTCCGCATTGGGGATCGGCACGCCGGAGATACTCCAGGTGAGCGCATAGGTGGCACATTGGGTCGCACTTACCAGCATGTAGTACGTACCTGGCGTCAGGCACTCGAACTGGAACGGTGTGCTCGCCTGTCCGTTGCCCGCCATGCCCACCGATGCGGAAATGGTCGACATGGGGTTGCCATTGCCCCAGTACATCTGAACGGTCACGGATCCCGCATCGGGTGAGGTGTTGGTGGCCGCGAGCCAGCCGCTGATGGCACCGTGCTCGACCACATCCAGCCGGTAGAAGTCCTGCGGATCGAGCGTAGTGATCCCGTTGAAGCTCTCGTAATTGATGTGACCACGCACCGTATCGCCCTGGACCAACAGGTCCGCAACCGTGTAACTGTCATTGGGCTCCGTCTCGGTGGGTGTGAACGGGTCGCTGAGGACCCGGTAGCTCAGCTTGTAATCGCCACAGCCATCGTTGCCCCACACGCGCAGCCAGTTGTTGGCCGTGTGCAGGCAGGGGAAGATGTAGGTCTGTGCCATCGTGGCACCGGCCGGGATGGACATGGGGTAGGTGTTGGCACCGCTGAGGCTTCCGTCCACACTGGGCGATAAGGCGTAATAGGCCGTCGCATCGCCGGTGTTGGTCACCTCCCAATACACCTCCAAGGTGCCGAAGTCCCCAAGTGTAACGGCCCACCAGTCCTCACTGTCGATGCCGGCGTTCGAATGCCGGATGCGACCACGCGCCGTGTCACCTTCAGCAAGCACGTTGGCCGTGGTGTGGCTGTCGTTGGGTTCGGTCTCGTTGGCCGTGATCGCGGATTGCATCGATACGCTCAGCGTGTAGTTGGCGCAGCTTCCTGTGGAAGCCACACGGAAGAAGTAGGCACCCGCGGTGGCGCAATACGAATCCACCACCACATTGCCGCTGGCCCCCGGAGCGAAGACCTGCGAAGCCTGACCGGCGCCGGGGTCGAGGATGTTGTTGCGAACGACCTCGAGCGACACGGTCCCGGTGCTGACATCAGGATTCTCCACGAAAAGCGTCACCACCAAGGTCCCTTCGCCGCTCACCACGGTGCTCAGCCAGTCCACATCGCCCGCGCAGCTCTGGCCGGCGATGGTACCGGTGCTCGCGAAGCTGCTGGCCTGGCTCTGGGTGTCATTGGGCTCCACCTCCATCTGGGCGAAGGCAGGGTGATGCAGCGCGGCCACCGCGATCACTATCAGGGAACGGAAGAGGATGCCTATGGTGCGCATGGTCGCCGGGGAGTTTGTGGCAAAGTCACTGAGGACGGAAGGCGATATCACCACCCTAAAGGGGGGAACCCGTTCACCCCATGGAGCCCAAGGATAGTTTTGAGGCATGCCGATGTCCGGACGCTGCATGGCCCTCTTGCGCATCGTTGCACTGGTCGTGGCCTGGGCGATCCATGCCGACCGGGCCACGGGGCAGGACGTTCACTTCTTCCGGCATTTCCACACGGCCGATGGGCTTCCCGACCGGGAGGTGAACGGCCTGACCGAGGACTCGTTCGGCTTCATCTGGGTGGGCACCAACGATGGGCTGGCGCGGTTCGATGGGCGCGAGTGGTTGGTGTTCCGACACCGGCAGGACGACCCGAACAGCGTCTGCGGCAATACCATCTCCGCGCTGGTAGCGGATAGCGCGACAGGCTCGGTCTGGGTGGGCACCGATGATGGCCATGTCTGCCAGTGGTCGCCGGATCGCCAGCGCTTCATCCAGTTCAGGCTGCCCGATGACGCGGAGGGCAAGGGGCGCGTGCTCGACCTATTGCCGATGGGTGCGGACGAGGTGCTGGTGAGCGTGGAGAAGTTGGGGCTGTACCGCATCCTTCCTTCCAGCTCCCACAGCATACCGGTCCCCACGAACGACCGCCACCTGCTCGACCGCATCTTCGACCTCCGCCTGGTGGATGGCGACGTGTACATGGGTACGCTCAGCGCCGGTCTGATGCGCTTGCGGGACGGGAAGCCGCAGCACCTCTCCCACATCCGCAGTCCCTTCTCCGTACCCGGCCAGACCATCGCCTGCATCCATCCCGTTGGAACGAACACCTTGTGGATGGGCGCTTGGGATAACGGCCTGTACAGGCACATCCTCGGTAGCGACACCGTTACCCGGGTGGCGACCTTGGACCATGCGCCGTTCAGCCACACCGATGAGGAGATCACCGCCATCGCCTCGGCACATGGCCGGCTGTGGCTCGGCTCCAAGCGCAGCGGCCTGTTCCTCCTGGATACAGCGACCATGCGCTTCACCCGTCAGGACCACCGCTTTCCCGATCGTGCGAGCCTCGCCTCCAACAGCATTCGCTGCCTGTTCGCCGACAGCCGGGGCATGGTGTGGATCGGCACCGACAACGGGCTCGACCTCTACGACCCTTCGGCCAACCTGTTCCGCACCACGTGGCTGGGTGGTGGCATCGAACAGGCCGACCTGAGCGACCCGGTCACTGGCATCACGCTCACCGTCGGCGGCCTTGTGGCCACTTCCATGAAGCACATCTGGATGGCGGAAGGTCGCGACACCTTGCGGTCCGCAGCGGATGCGGGGAACAGGCATCACAGCCTCATGCGCACCGGCCGGTCCGTGCTGCTGGGCACCAACCGCGGGCTGGCCGAGCTCCATGCGGACGGCCGCCTCACCGATGCCGTACGCGGGGTGAGCGCGGCGGCGCTGGAGGCCACCACCGGGGACCAGCCCTTCCTCCTTCCCTCTTCACGCATCAACGCATTGGCCGAAGCAAGCGTGTTGGGCCGGCCCGTCTGGCTCGTGTCGGTCTATGGCTACGGCATCGGGGTGATCGACCAAGCCACGCGGCAAGGCTTCATCGAGCAGGTGCGGCTGGGCCACGCACCCTATGAGAACATGTTCAACGGCTTCGTTCAGGACCGCACCGGTGACATCTGGCTCATGGGCCGTAACAGCGGGCTTTCCCGCGGGCTGCGCATCGCTGAACCTGAACGTGCGCTGGCCCTGCTCGATGGCCGCCGGTCCTGCACGGGCAACTGCACGGACGGCACCTACCTCGGCCTCGAAGCCGGAGTGCACCATGCCGGACCAACGGCGCCAAAGGGGATCACCGGCATGATCGACCTGGGCGACGGCAGCCATCTGGTGGGCACCAGCGACATGGGGCTGCTGCATTTCGTGCCGGAAAGCGACACGCCCTTCGTACGCATCCCTTCGCCACACAATCGGCTGGAAGGAACAGCGCGCGATGCCCAAGGCCGGATCTGGTGCGTGGCCGCCGGAGGATTCGACCTCTACGACCCGCAACGCCGGGCGTGGCTGCGCATCGACCCTGCCGATGGGCTCCCCGAAAAAGGTGTGCAGGGTCCCATCCACGTGCTCGCACCGGAGGAATTCGCCGTGGGCAGCTACGGCAGCATCGTCCGCTTCGATCCGCTGGCGGTGAAATTCCCTTCTGCCGCACCCACGGTCCAACTCACCCATTTTCGCCTTTTTGACCGCGATGCCGACAGCCTGCTCACCTGCGGTGCGATCCGCCTGGATCACACACAGAACTTCCTGGGCATCGCCTTCACCTCCTTCGCCTTCGGCAGCGCCGACAAGCACCGCTACCACTGGCAGATGATCGGGGTGGATCCCGAACCTGTGGACGGCGGCATGCGCACCGAGGCCACCTACACCAACCTGAAGGGCGGCGAATTCCGCTTCCGCGTGTGGGCCGTGAACAGTGCGGGGGTCGCCTCCGAGCCGATCGAACTGGCCATCACCATTGTGCCGCCCTATTGGGAACGCTGGTGGTTCTTCGCGCTGATCGGCGTGCTCATCACGGCGGCCGCATATGGTGCCTACCGCTACCGCATCGCCCAGCTGCAGCGGATGCAACAGTTGCGCCTGAGCGCGGAGATCGATGCGCAGGAGAAGGAGCGAAGGCGCATCGCCCGCGACCTGCACGATGACCTGGGCACGCGCATCAGCACACTGAAGCTGTACATGGGCAGCTTGCGCAAGCAGCTTCCCGAGGGTGCCGCGGCGCGCGAAACGGAACAGAACGCACGTGAACTGCTGGATGAGAGCATGAAGGAGCTGCGGAACATGCTCCACGACCTGAGCCCCGAGACGGTGCTGCGCTATGGTCTGGTGAAGGCCTTGGAGGACCTGCTCGTGCGCGTGGACAAGAGCCGCCTGATCCGCACCTCAATGCAATTCACGGGCACGGAACCATCCCTGCCTTCGGAAACAGCCCTGGCGCTATACCGTGTCCTGCAGGAACTGGTGAACAACAGCATCAAACACAGCAGGTGCGAACGCATCGATGTACGGATGATGCACCGCGCCGGGAGCCTGGAGATCCTGTACCAGGACGATGGCAGGGGCATGGACCTCACCTCGCCTAGAACGGGGCATGGGCTCAACAACATCCACAACAGGCTCCAACTCATTGAGGGTGGTATCTCTTGGGACAGCGCTCCCGGGCAGGGTCTGCGGGCCATCATCCAGCTGAACACATGAACAGGTCCAACCCCATCCGTGTGGCCATCTGCGACGATCACCGCATCGTGGCCGATGGTATCCGGTCCCTGCTGCGCGACCTGCCGGAATTCCTCGTGGTGGGCGAGGCGGAGGATGGCCCCGGCCTGATGACCCTGCTCCAGGTCCTCACGGTGGATGTGGTGCTCATGGACATCAACCTGAGGTCGGAGAACGGCATCGACCTTACACGCCGCGTGCTCAAGGAGCATCCCGGAATCCATGTGCTGGGGCTCACCATGCGCACCGACCTCCCCTCGGTGCGCGACCTGTTCGCCGCCGGTGCGAAAGGTTACCTGCTCAAGAACACCGATGTGGAGGAGCTATGCCTGGCCATCCGCACCGTTCACGAAGGCGGAACCTTCACCGGCAGGGAGATCGAGGACATCATGCAGCATACACGGTCGGACAAGGGCCCTGAAGGCCACGACCTGAATGCCCGTGAGCACGCCATCCTGCAACTGTTGAGCGACGGCTATACCACACGCAGCATCGCCGACAGGATCTTCCTGAGCGAGGAAACGGTGAAATGGTACCGCAAGAACCTGCTTGCACGCTTCGACCAGCCCAACGTGGCGGCGTTGGTGAAATGGGCGGTGCGGGAGGGTCTGGTGAAGTGAACGAGCTTTGTGGCATGGGAAAGACCATCCTCATCACCGGCGCCACCTCCGGCTTCGGTGAGGCCACGGCCCGCCGCTTCGCCGCCGAGGGCTGGCGCATCATCATCACCGGCCGCCGCAAGGAGCGCCTCGAAGCGCTGCGCAAGGAACTCGAGGGCCTGCACGGCACCGTGGAAGGTCCGGCCCTGGTGCACGTGCTGCACTTCGACGTTCGTGACCATGACGCCGTGGTGCATGCCATCGCAGCGCTTCCGGAGGAGTGGAAGGCCATTGATGTGCTGGTGAACAACGCCGGCTTGGCCGCGGGCATGGACCCCATCCAGGAGGGCAGCTTGGAGGACTGGAATGCGATGCTCGACACCAATGTGAAGGGCCTGCTGCACGTGAGCCGCGCGGTGATCCCCGGCATGGTGGCGCGCGGCAAAGGGCAGATCATCAACATCGGCAGCGTGGCCGGCAAGGAGGTGTACCCCAAGGGCAACGTGTATTGCGCCAGCAAGCACGCGGTGGATGCGCTGACCAAGGGCATGCGGCAGGACCTGCTGCCCCACGGCATCCGCGTTACGCAGATCGCGCCGGGGCTGGCCGAGACCGAATTCAGCCTGGTGCGCTTCCACGGCGATGCGCAGAAGGCGAAGCAGGTGTACCTGGGCATGACGCCCTTGAACGGCGACGACATCGCCGACCTGGTGCACTACGCCGCCACGCGCCCGCCCCACGTGTGCATCAACGACCTGGTGGTGATGCCCACGGCGCAGGCCAGCAGCACGGTGGTGCACCGCAAGGGCTGAGTACCTTCGGCGCCGCAACGCGCAGCACGAACACCAACCCTCTTCCCGCATGCCGAAGCTCCTCAAGCGCATCCTCATCGCACTGGTCGCCATCGTGGCGGTGGGCTTCATCGCCTTCCGCTTCATGAAGATGCAGACCAAGAAGGCGAGCCCTGAGGAATCCTACACCTACTTCGACGGCGACTTCCGGCTCACCGTCAACTATTGCCGCCCGTACAAGAAGGGCCGTGCCATCTTCGGCGGGCTGGTGCCCTACGGGCAGGTATGGCGCACCGGCGCCAACGAGGCCACGGTGCTGGAGAGCAGCGGCGACTTCACCTTCGGCGGAACGCCGGTGGTGGCCGGCCGCTACACGCTGTGGACGCTGCCCGGCGCCAACGCCTGGGAGGTGTACCTGAACAGCGGCCAGTACAACTGGGGGGTCGACTTCGACGGCAAGGCGCTGCGCGACCCCGCCAAGGACGTGGCCGTGGCCAAGGTGCCCGTGACGCGCCTGCCCGAACCGGTGGAGCAGTTCACCATCCTGGTCACCCCTGACGGCAGCGAGCTCGCCCTGGAGTGGGACGATGTGCGCGTGGCCGTCCCCATCCAGCACTGACCCCATGCAGTTCACCGCCGAACAGATCGCCGGCCTGCTGCGCGGGGAAGTGGATGGCGACCCGCAGACCCTGGTGAACGACCTGGCCAAGATCGAGGAGGCGCGCAGCGGCACCCTCACCTTCCTGGCCAACCCCAAGTACACCGACCACCTCTACACCACGGGCGCCAGCATCGCCATCGTGGCGGCCGACTTCGAGGCCTCCAAGCCCCTGCCCAAGCGGCTCACCCTCATCCGCGTGAAGGACCCGCGCGCCGCCTTCAGCGAGCTGCTGCAGCGCTACGAGAGCCTGCAGTACGTGCGCAAGGGCATCGAGCAGCCCAGCTACGTGAGCCCCAAGGCGAAGCTGGGGCGCGACACCTACATCGGCCCCTTCAGCCACATCGGCGACGACGTGGTGCTGGAGGACGGCGTGAAGGTCTTTCCCGGCTGCGTGATCGGCGACGGCGTGCGCATTGCCCAGGGCACCGTGCTGCATGCCGGCGTGCGCGTCTATGCCAAGTGCATCATCGGCGCCCACTGCCTGCTGCACAGCGGCGCGGTGATCGGGGCCGACGGCTTCGGCTTCAACACCGATGCCGAGGGCCGCTACGTGAAGATGCCGCAGATCGGCAACGTGGTGATCGAGGACGGCGTGGAGATCGGCGCCAACACCACCATCGACCGCGCCACCATGGGCAGCACCGTGATCCGCACGGGCGTGAAGCTCGACAACCTCATCCAGGTGGGCCACAACGTGGAGATCGGCGCCCACACCGTCATCGCCGCGCAAACGGGCATCGCCGGCAGCACCAAGGTGGGCGCCCATTGCATGATCGGCGGCCAGGTGGGCATCGCCGGCCACCTCACCATCGGCAACCGCGTGCGCATCGCCGCGCAGAGCGGCATCGGCGCCAGCATCGCCGACGGGGAGACCGTGCAGGGCTCGCCCGCCTTCGCCATCGGCGACTACAAGCGCAGCTACGTGGGCTTCCGCCGCCTGCCCGACCTGCAGCGCCGCATGGATGCGCTGGAGAAGGAACTGGCCGCCCTGCGCCAGGCCGGCGGCCAGGGCTGACCCCGAACGGCTCCCGCCCCTACCTTCGCCGGGCCCCCTGCGGGCCCGGCACATGAGCGACAAGCAGCACACCCTCCGCGCGGCCGCCACACTCAACGGCGTTGGCCTGCACAGCGGCGTTCCCGTCACCCTCACCCTGCTCCCCGCCCCTGAGGGCCACGGCTACAAATTCCAGCGCACCGACCTCCCCGGCCAGCCCATCATCGAGGCCGATGCCGACCTGGTGGTGAGCACCGCGCGCGGCACCACCCTCGGCAAGGGCGATGCCGTGGTGAACACCACCGAGCACGTGCTGAGCGCCCTCTACGCCCTGGGCGTGGACAACTGCCTGCTGCAGCTCAGCGGTCCCGAGGTGCCCATCATGGATGGCAGCGCACGGCCCTTCGTGGAGGCCATCGAGGCCGTGGGGATCGCAGAGCAGGACGCCCCGCGCAATTGGTTCGTGCTCAAGGAGCCCATCTGGTTCGAGACCCAGGAGCGCGGCACCGAGATGCTCGGCGTGCCCACCCCGGGCGGGGAGTTCCGCATCACGGTGATGGTGGACTACAATAGCCCCGTGCTCGGCACCCAGCACGCCAGCATGTACCGCGCCGAGGAGTTCAAGGACGAAATCGCCCCCTGCCGCACCTTCGTCTTCCTGCGCGAGCTGGAGCAGCTGGCCAAAGCGGGCCTCATCAAGGGCGGCGACCTGGACAACGCCATCGTGATGGAGGACCGCGAGGGCACCACCGAGGAGCAGCTGCGCGAACTGGCCAAGGCGCTGGGGCGCGAGTACAAGGACGTGCACATCCGCCGCAATGGCGTACTGAGCACCACCGACCTCAAGTTCTACAACGAGCCGGCCCGCCATAAGCTGCTCGACATCATCGGCGACCTCGCCCTCGTGGGCCGGCCCATCAAGGGCCACATCCTCGCCGCCCGCCCGGGCCACTTCGGCAACACCACCTTCGCCAAGCGCATCAAGGAGAAGATCCGCCAGGAGGAGAAGAGCGGCGGCATGGCCTTCGACCTCACGAAGACGGTGTACGACATCAACGACATCGAGCGCATCCTGCCGCACCGCTACCCCTTCCTGCTCGTGGACCGCATCACGGCCATGGACAAGGAGACCATCACGGGCTACAAGAACGTGACGCTCAACGAGCCCTTCTTCACCGGGCACTTCCCCGGCAACCCCGTGATGCCCGGCGTGCTGCAGATCGAGGCCATGGCCCAAGTGGGCGGCATCTTCGCCCTCAGCCAGGTGCCCGACCCCGAGAACTACACCACCTACTTCCTGAAGATCGATGGGGTGCGCTACCGCCGCAAAGTGATCCCTGGCGATACGCTCGTCTTCCACCTCACGCTGCTCACGCCCATCCGCCGCGGCATCGTGCACATGAAGGGCATCGGCTACGTGGCCGGCCAACCGGCCGTTGAGGCTGAGATGATGGCGCAGATCGCGCGCGACAAGGCCCCCGCCACCGCTCCCAAAGCCAAAGCCGAAGCATGAGCATCTCCCCCCTCGCCTCCATCCACCCCGATGCCCGCCTGGGCAGGGATGTGACCGTGGAGCCCTTCGCCACCCTCTCGGCCGACGTGGTGGTGGGCGATGGCACCTGGATCGGCCCCAATGCCGTGCTCATGGACGGCGCCCGCATCGGCAGCCGCTGCCGCATCTTCCCGGGGGCCGTGATCGGCGCCATCCCGCAGGACCTGAAGTTCGCCGGCGAATACACCACCGCCGAGGTGGGCGACGGCACCACCATCCGCGAGTGCGTCACCATCAACCGCGGCACCGCCGACCGGCTGAAGACCGCCGTGGGCGACAACTGCCTGCTCATGGCCTACGTGCACCTGGCCCACGACTGCATCCTGGGCAACAACATCGTCATCGCCAACAGCGTCAACCTCGCGGGGCACGTCACCATCGACGACTGGGCGATCCTGGAGGGCAACGTGGCCGTGCAGCAGTTCATCCACATCGGCGCGCACAGCTTCATCGCCGGCGCCAGCCTGGTGCGCAAGAACGTGCCGCCCTTCGTGAAGGCCGCCCGCGAGCCGCTGAGCTACGTGGGCGTGAACGTGGTGGGCCTGCGCCGCCGCGGATTCACCGACGACCAGATCGCGCGCATCGAGGACATCTACCGCGAGATCTTCGTGCGCAACACCAACGTGGAGCGGGGCGTGCAGAACGTGGAGCAGACCCTGCCGCGCAGCCCCGAGCGCGGCCTCATCCTCGACTTCATCCGCAACAGCCCCAAGGGCATCATGCGCGGGCTGGCCGAGTAGCGCCGCTGCGCAAGGCCCCTTCCCGCATGCGGCACCCGGCTCCACTTCCGCTCACACAGCGCCCAGGGGCGCCCATGCCGCCCACCGCGCGCGCATGCCCGCCTGCGCCGATCCCCGCATGGAGGTAGCGCTCTCCGGCATAGCCAAGTCCTTCGGCGCCGAAGTGATCTTCCGCGAGGTCACGCTCACGCTCGCATCCGGTAGCCGCACTGCGATCCTTGGCCCCAACGGCAGCGGCAAGAGCACGCTGCTGCAGACCATCGCCGGCGCCCTGGCGCCCACGAGCGGCACCGTGACGCACCGGCTCCGGGGCAAGGCCCATCCGCCGGACGAGGTCTACCGCATGGTGAGCATCGCAGCGCCTTACCTCGGGCTCTACGAAGACCTCCTGCTGCGGCAGGCCATCGCCTTCCACGCGCAGTTCAAGCCCCTGCGCAACGGCATCACGCCCGCCATGCTCGCGCGCATCGCCTACCTGGAGCCGGCCTGGGAGAAACCCGTGGTGCACTTCAGCAGCGGCATGAAGCAGCGCCTGAAGCTGGCCCTGGCCATCCTCAGCGACACCCCGCTCCTCCTCCTCGACGAGCCCGCCAGCAACCTCGATGCCGAGGCCACCGCGTGGTTCAGGGCGCTGCTGATGGAGCATCTCGACGGCCGCACCCTGGTAGTGGCCAGCAACCGGCAGCCCGCCGAGCACGACTTCTGCACCGACCGGCTGGAGATCGCCGATCGCACCATCCGGCGGGCGTGAGGGAATCCCACAGCCGCCTGTGGAGCGCCGGCCGCTGGCGTGGCCTGCCCCTGCCGCGCCATGGGCCTACTTTCGCCGCTGCCATGGCCTCCTCCCTGCAGCGCATCGGCTCCTACATGGAGCACCTGGTGAAGGCCCGAAGGCGCCACGGCGTGCACAGCCCCTTCGTGTACGACCTCATCGAGCAGGTGCTGCGCCCGCAGGCGGCCCGGCCCGAGTTCGCCCCCATCGAGGCCTTGCGCGAGGACCTCCTGCGCAGCGAGCAGACCATCCGCGTGAACGACCTCGGCGCGGGGTCGTCCGCCTTCGACCTGCCCGTGCGCCGCGTGGCCGATATGGCGCGCGTGAGCCTGAAGCCGCCCCGGCAGGCGCAGCTCCTTTTCCGGCTGGCCCGCCAGATGGACGCCAGCAGCGTGGTGGAGCTCGGCACGGCCTTCGGCATCACCACCCTCTACCTGGCCAAGGGCGCCGAGAACGGCACCGTCACCACGATCGAAGGCTGCCCCCAGACCTTCCGCATCGCGCAGCACCACTTCGAGCAGCTGCGGCAGGACAACGTCGAGGCGGTGCTCGGCAGCTTCCAGCGCCGCCTGCCCGAGGTGCTCGAGCGCATGGGTGCCATCGACCTCGCGTTCATCGACGGCCACCACGCCGAAGAGCCCACCCTGGACTACTTCGAGCGCTGCCTGGGCCGCGCCCACGAAGGCACCGTGCTCGTATTCGACGACATCCACTGGAGCCGTGGGATGGAGGCAGCCTGGGCCGCCATCCAGCGGCACCCGCGCGTTACGGTGACCATCGACCTTTACGACCTGGGGCTCGTCTTCCTGCGCACCGGGCAGGCCAAGGAGCATTTCCGCCTCAGGTACTGATCCGGCCAACAGGCTCCGGTGCACAGCAACTGACCGAAGTCCTTGTCAACCAGCGCAGACCGGCCTAATTTTCCGACGATGCGAAGGCTCGGGATCCCTTCCCTCTTCGTCCTCATCGGCAGCTTCTGCCTGGTGCCTCTTCCTGCCTGCGCACAGTTGGGCAAGTGGCTGTTGCGCGGCAACTGCGGCGATGCCTGCGTGCTCGACCTCACCGGCCAGGCACCCAGCATCAGCGCCATGGTGCAGGGCTTCGGCACCGGTGGCACCGAGGACGTGAACCTGATGACCGACGCGGGCGGCAACATCCTCTTCTCCAGCGCCGTGGGGGCCAACGACCGCATCCAGGTGCGCAACGGCTCCTTCCAGCCCATGCCCAACGGCAGCGGGCTCCTCGGCAACCACAGCAGCCAGGCCTCCGCCATCGTGCCCCGCCCCTGCCATGGCCGGCAGTACTACCTCATCCACCACGACGCCGAGGAGCACAAGCACTACTACACGATCATCGACATGGACCTCGGCGCACAGGGCGACGTGGCCGCCAAGAACATCCTGCTGGGCGGGGGCATGGGCGAGGGCATCGCGGTGAGCAAGGTGCTCCCCAACGGCTGCCGCTGGCTTTTCACCTTCGGCCTCGACGGCAACGCCTACGTGCTCAAGCGCGCCCGCATCTCGCGCGCGGGCATCAGCGACATCACCACCATCGCCACCATCGGCGCACCGGGCATCGCCGCATGGTGGAGCGCGCTCAAGATTTCGGCCGCGAACGACCGCCTCGCCCTCAGCCTGCCCTGGTCCTCACCGGCCGGTGCAGCCGATGTGGTGGTGTGGCCGCTCGATATCGCCACGGGCAGCGTGGGCGCGCCCGCGTTGATCAACGTGAGCGACGACCCCATCGGCGGCATCGAATTCTCGCCCGGCGGCAATTTCCTCTACTTCGTTGGCAACGGGCCCTTCAGCGACATGGACTTCGGGCGCCTGCGGCTGTCCAACCACACCGTGGAGGTGATCGACCCCGCCATCGGCCCTTGGGTGCTCTCCATCGAATGCGCGCGCAACGGGCGGCTCTATGTGGGCACCACGGGCATCCCCCGCAGCCTGGGCGAGGTGCGCTACCCCGATGCCTCCACGCTGGCCGCAGCCGCCTACGAACGCTACGCCATCATCGCGCCCGGCTTCGGCCTCATCCCCTCCCTCCCCAACTCCATCGAAGGCGAGGCCCCGGGCACGGCCGTTACGCCCGATTTCATCGACTTCACCGTGGAGGAGCTGCCGGGCTGCGAAGGCCATCGCTTCCGCCCGCTCACCTGCCTAGCCAGCAGCCACCACTGGCAGTTCGGCGACGGCTGGACCGACCAGCGGGAGGAACCCACCCACCGCTACGGGGTGGGCACCTTCAACGTCACCCTCACCGTGGAGGCCTGCGGCGAGCAGCTCACCCTCACCAAGCCGGCGCTCATCACCGTGGAGGGCATACAGCCGCAGGCCGACTTCCTCGTGGCCGACAGCGCCTGCCAGCGGCACGACGTCCATTTCTCCAACGCCTCGCAGCTCTCCAGCGAGCACCGCTGGTGGTTCGGCGATGGTGGCCAAGCCGCTGACGACGACCCGGTGCACGCCTTCCAGCAGCCAGGCACCCACACGGTCACACTCGTCGCCCTCCAGGGCTGCATCGCCGACACGGCACGCAAGCCCGTGAAGATCCTCCCCGCGGCCCTCGCCTCCTTCCACACGAAGAGCGACCCCTGCGATGAGCGCACCTACTTCGTGAACACCACCCAGGGCGGGGCCCATTTCCACTGGGATTTCGGCGACGGCGACACCACCGATTCCTGGTATGCGCCGGTGCACATCTACCGCTCCATGGGCCAGTTCAACGTGCAGCTCACCACCGACCCCGGCACCATGTGCGCCGATACGGCGGCGATGACGCTCCACGCCGGCTACGGGCTCATACCGGTGGAATGGTACGTGCCGAATGCGTTCACGCCGAACAATGATGGCAACAACGACGTCCTTCGCATCCGAGGGCCCGAGGTTTGCGCCTCGCCCGTGATGACGATCCATAACAAATGGGGACAGCAGGTCTGGGAAGGCGATGCCGGCGATGGCTGGGATGGAACGGTGGGCGGCGCTCCGGCGCCGGAAGGCGTGTATGCCTACGTGCTGCGCGGCCCGCTGCCCGACCTGAAGCACGGCTGGTTCGTCCTGGCGCGTTGAGCCCTGCGAACCCGAACCCATGAAGATCTACACCAGAACCGGCGACAAGGGCGATACCGGGCTCCTCGGCGGCGTGCGCGTCTCCAAGGACGACCCGCGCATCGAGGCCTATGGCACCGTGGATGAATTGAACAGCCACGCGGGCATGCTGCGCGACCTGGCCGGTCCGTCCCATGCCGAACCGCTCCTCACCATCCAGCGCACGCTCTTCACCATCGGCAGCCACCTGGCCAGCCGGAGCGCAGAGGAACGCGAGCGATTCAAGGTCCCAGCCATCGCGGAAGCGGACATCGCCGCGCTCGAGCAGGGCATGGATGCCATGGACCGTGAGCTGGAACCCATGCGGAGCTTCATCCTGCCAGGGGGCCACCCGGCGGTGAGCCAGGCCCACATCTGCCGCACCGTGTGCCGCCGTGCCGAGCGCCGCGTGGTACAGCTCGCTGCGGGCGCCGCGGTCGACCCGGTCATCGTGCGCTACCTCAACCGCCTCTCCGACTACTTCTTCGTGCTGGCCCGGCTGCTCGGCAAGGCCCACGGCGTACCGGACACCCCGTGGCACCCTCACCGCTGAGCGCGGCCATGCCGGGGCCTGAACAGCCGTTGAAAAGTCCCCGTGCGCCGCGTGCTCATCCGTCTATATTTGCGCCCGTTTTACGGAAAACCTCAACAGGACCGCAGATGTACTGGACCCTCGAACTCGCCTCCTACCTGGAGGATGCGCCCTGGCCGGCCACCAAGGAGGAGCTCATCGATTTCGCCATGCGCACCGGTGCCCCGCTCGAGGTGGTGGAGAACCTGCAGGCCATCGAGGACGAGGAAGAGGTCTTCGAGAGCATCGAGGACATCTGGCCGGACTACCCCTCGAAGGAGGACTTCTTCTTCAACGAGGACGAGTACTGAGCCCCCGTCACGACCGCTTCCCGAACCCCGCCCCACGGCGGGGTTCGTCATTCACCTGACGACCTGTCAGCGCCGCCGTTCCGGCAGGGTCTGTGCTCGGCGCAGGCGGCTACCTTTGCCACCCTTCCGCGCGCGCCCAACGAGCGCGCAGCCAATCGACCCCGCACATGATCGGATCCCTGACCAAGGCCCTCAAGAGCGTCTTCGGAGACAAATACCAGCGCGACCTGAAAGAGGTGATGCCCCTGGTGGAGCGCACCAAGGCCGAATTCGCCAAGCTGGCCCCCCTCTCCAACAACGAGCTGCGCCAGCGCACGCAGGACCTGAAGGCCCGCATCGCGGAGCGCACCAAGGCGAATGACGAACGCGTGGCGGCCCTGCGCGCGGAGATCGACGCCGACCCGCGCATGGACATCCACGAGCGCGAGCGCCGCTACGAGGAGATCGACAAGCTGGAGGAGCAGAGCGTGAAGCAGATCGAGGATGTGCTGCTGGAGATCCTGCCCGAGGCATTCGCCATCGTGAAGGAGACCGCACGCCGCTTCTCGGAGAGCAAGGAGCTGCGCGTGCGCGCCACCGAACTCGACCGCGCACTGGCCATCAAGCGCCCCGACGCCATCCGCATCGAGGGCGACGATGCCATTTGGAGCAACTCCTGGATGGCCGCGGGCAACCGCATCTCCTGGGAGATGGTGCACTACGATGTGCAGCTCATCGGCGGCGTGGCCCTGCACAAGGGGAAGATCGCCGAGATGGGCACCGGCGAAGGCAAGACCCTGGTGAGCACCCTGCCCGTGTTCCTGAATGCCCTGCCCGGCCGCGGCGTGCACGTGGTGACGGTGAACGACTACCTGGCCAAGCGCGACGCCGAGTGGATGGGACCCATCCACGAGTTCCACGGCCTGCGCGTGGACTGCATCGACAAGCACCAGCCCAACAGCCTCGAGCGGCGCGCCGCCTACCTCGCCGACATCACCTACGGCACCAACAACGAGTTCGGCTTCGACTACCTGCGGGACAACATGGCCCATGCGCCCAGCGCGCTGGTGCAGCGCAAGCACCACTACGCCATCGTGGATGAGGTGGACAGCGTGCTCGTGGACGATGCGCGCACGCCCCTCATCATCAGCGGCCCCACGCCCAAGGGCGACATCCACCAGTTCGACGAGTACAAGCCGCGCGTGGAGCGCCTCTACGCCGCGCAGAAGCAGCTCGTCACCCGCCTCATCACCGAGGCCAAGGAGAACCTGAAGGGCCTCTCCGACGGCACGGCCACCAAGGACCAGCTGGAGAAAGGCGGCATGGCCCTGCTCCGCGCCTACCGCGGGCTGCCTAAGAACGGCGCACTCATCAAGTACCTGAGCGAGACCGGCGTGCGCGCCCACCTGCAGAAGACCGAGAACCACTACCTCGCCGACCAGGGGAAGGACATGCCCAAGGTGGATGCCGAGCTCTACTTCACCATCGACGAGAAGCAGCATGGCATCGAGCTCTGCGAGAAGGGCGTCGACCTGATCAGCGGCGACATGAACGACGCGTCGTTCTTCATCATGCCCGATGTGGGCAGCACCATCGCCGAGATCGAGAAGAGCGGGTCGCCCGTGGAGGAGAAGGCCCGCCGAAAGGATGAGCTGCTGCGCGACTTCGGCGTCAAGAGCGAGCGCATCCACACCGTGAACCAGCTGATCCGCGCCTACGCCCTGTATGAGAAGGACGTGGAGTACGTGGTGATGGACGGGAAGGTGAAGATCGTGGACGAGCAGACCGGCCGCATCCTGGAAGGCCGCCGCTACAGCGATGGGCTGCACCAGGCCATCGAGAGCAAGGAGAAGGTGAAGGTGGAGGCCGCCACGCAGACCTACGCCACCATCACCCTGCAGAACTATTTCCGCATGTACCACAAGCTCGCCGGCATGACCGGCACCGCCGAGACCGAGGCGCAGGAGCTGTGGGACATCTACAAGCTGGACGTGATGGTGATCCCCACCAACCGGCCGGTGATCCGCAAGGACAATGAGGACATGGTCTTCAAGACCAAGCGCGAGAAATACAATGCGGTAATCGACGAGATCGAGCAGCTGCGCAACGCTGGGCGCCCCGTGCTCGTGGGCACCACCAGCGTGGAGGTGAGCGAGCTGATGAGCAAGATGCTCACCATGCGCAAGATCCCGCATCAAGTGCTCAACGCCAAGCAGCACCAGCGCGAGGCCGAGATCGTGGCCAATGCCGGCCTGGCCGGAACGGTCACCATCGCCACCAACATGGCGGGCCGCGGAACCGACATCAAGCTGGGGCCCGGCGTGAAGGAAGCGGGCGGCCTGGCGATCATCGGCACCGAGAAGCACGAGAGCCGCCGCGTAGACCGGCAGCTGCGCGGACGCGCCGGTCGCCAGGGCGACCCCGGCAGCTCCCAGTTCTACGTCAGCCTCGAGGACGACCTCATGCGCCTGTTCAACAGCGAGCGCATCAGCAAGATCATGGATACCATGGGCCTCAAGGAGGGCGAGGTGATCCAGCACAGCATGGTCACGCGCAGCATCGAGCGCGCCCAGAAGAAGGTGGAGGAGAACAACTTCGGCATCCGCAAGCGGCTGCTGGAGTATGATGACGTGATGAACAGCCAGCGCACGGTGATCTACAAGCGCCGGCATAACGCCCTCTTCGGCGAGCGCCTCAAGCTCGACATCCTCAACATGTTCCACGATGTGGTGAGCGCCACCGTGGCCGAGTTCCATCCCGCGGGCGACTTCGACGGATTCCAGTTCGAGCTCTTCCGCAAGTTCAGCGCCGAGAGCCCCGTCGGCGAGGACGAGTTCAAGCGCATGAAGGCCGATGAGGTCACCGACCGTGTCTTCGACGGCGTGATGGCCACCTACGACCGGCACATGGCGCGCACCGCGGCACAGGCCATGCCTGTGATCACCGATGTGTTCCTGAACCAGGGCGCGCAGTACGAGAACATCGTGGTGCCCATCACCGATGGCCTGAAGACCATGCAGGTGGTGGCCAATCTGCAGAAATGCTACAAGAGCGAGGGGCGCGAGCTGGGCAACAGCATCGAGAAGTACATCACCCTGGCCATCATCGACAACGAGTGGAAGGAGCACCTGCGCGAGATGGACGAGCTGCGCCGCAGCGTGCAGAACGCGGCCATCGAGCAGAAGGACCCCTTGCTGATCTACAAGCTGGAGAGCTTCAACCTCTTCAAGGCCATGATGGAGCGCATGAACGGCGAGGTGGTGGGCTTCCTGGCCCGCGCCGGCCTGCCCAGCGCACAGCCGCAGGTGCAGGAGGCGCAGGCTCCCCGGCCGCCCCAGCAGCGCCTGCAGACCAGCCGCACCGATGTGCCGCAGTACGGCGGCGGGCAATCCACCGCCCCACCACGGCCGGCGCCCGCAGGCGGCGCTCCGCAGCGCGGACCCCTGCCGCCGCCACAGGGTCCGCGCCAGCCCATCGCACCCGTGCGCGTGGAGAAGGAGCCGGGCCGCAATGACCCCTGTCCCTGCGGCAGCGGCAAGAAGTACAAGCAGTGCCACGGCAAGGGGGCCTGAGCCGCTGAAGGGCCGGCCAGCCTGCGGCTGACCCTGCGCCCGCAAATGCCGAGCGCCGACCTTACGGGGTCGGCGCCACAGCTATGGTGTATGGAACTTGGTTCTAGAACTGCACGGGCACGCGCATCTGCACGCGCACGGGTTGGCCCTTATCGGCGCCGGGGGTCCACGGCTCGGTGCTCTTGATGGCACCTGCCACCTGCTCACCGATGCGGTCGTCCTGCCCCTCAATCACCTTCACATCGCTCAGCGACCCATCCTTCTCCACGATGAAGGTGGTGGTGTAGGAGCCTTTCACCTTGCGGTTGGCCTGTGACTCCACCTTGGTCCTCACATACCGCACCAGCGCCCGCTGGTCGCCGTCCCGGAACTGCGGCATGGTCTGCGCGCGGGTATACACGATGTTGGCCAACGGCTCAGGGTTGTAGATCTTCTCGGCCAAGGGCTGACCCCATGCATCGAATCGCTCCCACACGCCCGCCTTATTGCCATTGATGTATTCGCCCCGGCTCTCCACACGGCCGTTCGGATGGTAGAACACGAAGCTCCCGTGCGGCTGATTCATCGCCGCATCACGGTAGGTGCCCTCCGCCTTCAGCTTGCCATCCACGGTGAAGGTCTTGCCGATGAACAGGTCGCCCTCCCTGCCTGCCGCCTCCCGGTAATAGGCCGCCTTCTTCTTCGCGGTGGGCACCAGCACCTCGCTGAGGTACTGGCGCTGCTCATCGCCGCCGGGCCCCTGTGCGCTGAGCGATGCGAGCGGCGCCGACAGGAACAGGAGCAGGAAGAGGTGCGGGGTTCTCACGGTGCGTTGGCTTGAGGTCTGGCCCCTCCAACGCAATGGCAGCTGCCCGGGTTACAGTCGCACTCACCCCGCCCACCCTTCCCGGTCCAAACTCCGGTACTGGATGGCCTCGGCAAGGTGCTCGGTGCGGATGTCCGGACTGCCCGCCATGTCGGCGATGGTGCGCGCCACTTTCAGGATGCGGTCATAGGCGCGAGCGCTCAGGCCGAGGCGTTCCATGGCCTTCTCAAGCAGAGCCTTGCCGGCGGCATCGATGCGGCAGATCTCGCGGAGCTCCTTGCTGCCCATCTGCGCGTTGCAATGGATCTTCTTTCCCGCGTAGCGTTCCTGCTGCACGCGTCGCGCGGTGATCACGCGCTCGCGCATGTCGGCGCTCCTCTCGCTGGGGCGCTCGGCGCTTAGCTCGCTGAAGGGTACGGGCGTCACCTCGATGTGGATGTCGATGCGGTCGAGCAGCGGTCCGCTCACCTTGTTCAGGTACTTCTGCACCACGCCCGGCGCGCACACGCACTCCTTCTCGGGATGGTTGTAGTAGCCGCAGGGGCACGGGTTCATCGCAGCTACCAGCATGAAGCTGGCCGGATACTCCACCGTGAACTTCGCCCGGCTGATGGTGACCACGCGGTCCTCCAAGGGCTGGCGCAGCACTTCCAGCACCTGCCGCTTGAACTCGGGCAGCTCATCGAGGAAGAGCACGCCATTGTGCGCCAGGCTGATCTCGCCCGGCTGCGGGAAGGAACCGCCGCCCACGAGGGCCACATCGCTGATGGTGTGGTGCGGGCTGCGATACGGGCGCACGCTGAGGAGGCTGTCCTCCTTGCGCAGCTTGCCGGCCACGCTGTGGATCTTGGTGGTCTCCAGCGCCTCGTCGATGGTGAGCGGTGGCAGGATGGTGGGCAGCCGCTTGGCGAGCATCGTCTTGCCCGCGCCCGGCGGACCGATGAGGATGATGTTGTGGCCGCCCGCCGCCGCGATCTCGAAGGCGCGCTTGATGTTCTCCTGCCCTTTCACATCGGCGATGTCCACCGGATAGGTGCGGCTGCTGTTGGCGAACTCCTCCTCGATGTTCACCACGATGGGCTGCAAGCCGCTGCGGCCATGCAACAGATCCACCACTTCGCGCAGATGCTCCACACCGTACACATCCAGGCCGGTGACGATCGCCGCTTCCCTTGCATTGGCAGCCGGCAGGATGATTCCCTTGAAACCGTTCTTCTTCGCTTCGAGCGCGATCGGCAACGCGCCCTTGATCGGACGCACACCGCCATCGAGGCTGAGTTCGCCCATGACGAGATGCGTCTCGAGCAACTCGACGGGTGCTTGGTTGGTGGCGCAGAGCAGCCCTGTGGCCAAGGGCAGGTCGTAAGCCGTGCCCTCCTTGCGGATGTCCGCCGGCGCGAGGTTGATGGTGACGCCCTTGCCGCGCGGGGCATAGAGCCCGTTGTTGCGCAGCGCTGCATCCATGCGCTGCTGGCTCTCCTTCACAGCACTGTCGGGCAGGCCCACGAGCTGGAAGAAGGCGCCGTTCTCCACATTCACCTCGGCGGTGACGATGGTGGCGTTGATGCCGAAGACGGCGGCTCCGTATACCTTGACGAGCATCTCAATACCGGTCCTTGCGCGCCGGCTCGGCCAGGTCGCGCTCGATGTGGTCGATGAATGCGTGGATGACCTTGATGTGCACCTCCTGGATGCGGTCGGCGTATCCGTTGTGCGGCACGCGCACCTCCACGGTGCAGAGGTCGGCCAGCTTGCCGCCATCCTTGCCGGTGAGGCCGATCACGTGCATGCCCTTCGCCCGGGCCACCTCGGCGGCGCGGAGCACGTTGGGGCTGTTGCCGCTGGTGCTGATGGCGAGCAGCACGTCCCCTTCCCTGCCATGCGCTTGCACGAAGCGCGCGAACACCTGCTCGAAGCCGTGGTCGTTGCCCACGCAGGTGAGGTGGCTGGGATCGCTGATGCTGATGGCGGCGATGGGCGGACGATCGTCGCGGTAGCGGCCGGTGAGCTCCTCGGCGAAGTGCATGGCATCGCACATGCTGCCGCCATTGCCGCAGCTGATCACCTTGGCGCCCTGCTTCAGGCAATAGCTCATGAAGGCAGCGGCTTGCTCCACCGCGGCGATGTTGGCGGGGTCGGCCAGGAAGCGCTGAAGGACTTCAGCGGCCTCGGTGAAGTGCGATCGGACGCGGGCGTCGGTGCTCATTACCGCGAAGATGCGTCAAACATCGTCGCCCCCTTTGTAGCCGAGCCGCTTGCGGTCGTGGGCGGGCTTGGCCATGAGCTGCTTCACGGCGGCGAAGAGCTCGGCCAAGGCATCCTCGCTGGTGGTTTGCCGCTCTTCCATCTGCGCCATTCGCCGCTGCAGGTCCTGATCGCTCTGCAGCAATCGGCTCAGGCGCACGAAGACCCGGACGATTCGGATGTTCACGGCGATCGCGCGCTCGCTATTGAGCACGCTGGAGAGCATCAGCACACCGTGCTCGCTGAAGGCAAAGGGCGGTCGGCGCCGGCCTCCCCATTCACTTGACATCGCAAATTGCGATGTCAAGTTGGACCACTCTTCGGTGGTCAGGGCGAACATGAAGTCCTCAGGGAACCGTGTCATGTTCCGTTTCACGGCTTCGTTCAGGCGGTAGGTAGGCACACCATACAGCGCCGCCAGGTCATGCGCCAGTATCACCTTCTGTCCGCGTATCCAGTGGATCTGCGCGGCGATGGCTTCATCCGGTACATCCAGTTCTTCCTTCATGGCCTCCCATCTTGACGGATATTTCGTCAAGGCACGGACGCTCAATATGGCAAGCGACAGCCGAAGAACCAAGCACCCTTCAACGAACGACGAACCTACCTCCCCGCCTGCTGCCCCAGCACCTGCATGCCCTGCACACCGCGCTCCAGGAAGGCCTTGTAGTCCTCCACCGCCGGGGTGTAGCCTACGGGGTCGGTGAGCAGCTTGCCGTCGGGGCTCAGCAGCGCGTAGAGCGGCTGCGTGGCGCTCTTGAAGGTCTCGGTCTGCAGGGTGGCCCATTTGTTCCCCACGGTGAGGATGGGCTTCTTGGTGCCGTTGCTGGTCTCGTAGATGAACTGCTCCTCCTTGGGCAGCTCGGCCTTCGCATCCACGTAAAGCGATACCAGCACATACTGGTCATTGATCAGGCGGTTGATCTCGGGCACCGGCCACACATAGTCCTCCATCTTGCGGCAGTTGGCGCAGCCGTAGCCGGTGAAGTCGATGAGCAGGGGCTTCCCGCTGCGCCTGGCCTCGGCCATGCCGCTCTCCAGGTCGTGGAAGCAGGTGAGACCCGCCGGGCATTCGGTGGGATAGATCCAGCTGTAGCCGGGCGATGGCGAGATGCCGCTGAGCAGGCCCACGGGCGCCCAGGTTTGCGCCTTGTCGTCGTAGCGGAAGCCCATGGCCATGTAGGCGGTGAAGAGGCCGAAGGCGGTGATGAAGAAGATGCGCATGGGCGTGTAGCGCTTCACCGGGCTGTCGTGCGGGAAGCGGATCCGGCCGAAGAGGTAGAGCACGATGCCGATGCCGCAGATGACCCAGATGGCGAGGAAGAGCTCGTAGGGCACGAGGCCCCACTTCATCACCAGGTCGGCCATGCTGAGGAACTTGAAGGCGAGCGCCACCTCCACGAAGCCGAGCACCACCTTCACGCTGTTGAGCCAGCTGCCGCTGCGGGGCAGGCTGTTGAGCCAGCCGGGAAAGAGGGCGAAGAGGCCGAAGGGCAGCGCCAGCGCGAAACCGAAGCCGCCCATGCCCGCGGTAAGCTGCCACGCGCCGCCATCGGCCGTGAGCGCACCGGCCAGCAGCGAGCCCAGGATGGGACCGGTGCAGCTGAAGGAGACCAGCGCCAGGGTGAGCGCCATGAAGAAGGTGCCGATGAGCCCGCCGAACTTGCTGGCGTTGCTATCCATCTTGTTCACCCAGCTGCTGGGCAGGGTGATCTCGAAGTAGCCGAAGAAGGAGATGGCGAAGACGATGAAGATGACGAAGAAGCCGATGTTCAGCCACGGGTTGGTGCTGATCTCGTTGAAGATCTCCGGATTCACGCTGCCCAGCAGATGGAAGGGCAGGCTGAAGAGCAGGTAGATGAGGAAGATGAAGCCGCCGTAGGTGAGGGCGTTCTTCAATCCCGTGGCGCGGTCCTGGCTGCTCTTGGTGAAGAAGCTCACCGTGAGCGGGATCATCGGGAACACGCAAGGCGTGAGCAGGGCTACGAGCCCGCCGATGAAGCCCAGCATGAAGATCCACAGCAGCGAGCTCTCCTTCTCCTTGCGCGCGCCGGTATCGGGCACCACGGGATTGTCCAGGTCCACGTTCGGCATCCGCAGCTCGGCCGCATCCGTCCGCGTTGCGATGCCGGCGAACTTGGGGTCATTGGGGTCGAAGGAGACCTCGCCGAGCTGGTAGGTGCCCGAAGCCAGCCCGAGGATGAAGTACACCGTGGTGGGCGGCAGGCACATCTCATCGTTGCAGGTCATGTACTCGAAGAAGCCGGTCACGGGCCGCTCCGCATCGGCCGCGGTGATGAGCTGCGTGAAGGTGGCCGACTCCTTGAACTTCTTCACCTCCATGCCGAAGACGGCATCCATGCCTTCGATCACCTTGGCGCCATCCTCCGAGGCCTTCCCCTCCGCTTGCACCCCGCCGGCCGGATCCACTGCGATGGAGGTGGGCCAGGGCCCCATGTCGCCGTAGTTGTTCTGGGAGTAGATGGACCATCCATGCGCGATGGCGGCATTGAACTCCAGCGCCCACTTCCCGGAGCCCATGTCCTTGGCTGCGATGGACCACTTCACAGGGTCGGGATTCCCTTCGGCCCCGGACTGCGCGCGGGCCATGGACCATGGCATGGAAAGGAGCAGGAGCAGGGAGGGCTTCAGCAGTACTCGCATGGTCACATCGATTCCACCCGCAGTTTGAAGGGCACCACGACAGGCGGCAGGCAGGTCCTGTCGTTGCACACCATGTACTCCACCTCGCCCTCCACGTCGAAGGCGCCAGGGCGGAGCGGCTTGATGCGCTGCACGAAAGCGGGTGATCCGCTATGATAGCGCACCATCATCGCGAAATTGGGATCGTACTGCTCCACGGGCTCGGGCTCGACCAGGCCGCCTTCCAGCACAAAAGCCTCGGATGCCTTGAAGCGGATGGCGGTGGCGATGGGACCCTCATCACTGGGGAGCTCCGTGGCATAGATGTGCCAGCCCCCCTCCACTTCCGTCCGCAGGTCGATGCGCACATAGCCGTCACCCGTCGCTGATGCCGCGAACCTCCACTTCACCGGGCCCGTTGGGTCCGACGCGCATAGGATGCCGAGGAGGGAGAACAGGAGCAGCATGACCGGATGCAAAGCTAACCGGGCCGCGCCCTTGCATCAGCCGGGATGATGGCCGGATCCTCGGGATCCTGCTGGGCCGTTAACGATCGTTCACGATGGGAACTCGATGCCGACCACGCGGGAGACGGGGATGGTCATGCCGTACTTCAGGACGATGTTCTGCGGATCGAAGGCCCAGATGGTGGTCTCCACGGCCTTCAGGCCCTCATCGTCCTGGAACAGGATGCGGCACTTGCCGTGCTCGCCATTGCCCAGCCGCGTGGCCTGCTCCATTTTCCGCTGGATGTCCTGATGCTGCTCGGTGCTCAGGGGCAGAGGCTGGCGCGGGAAGCGGAGCGATGGGATGCGCTCCTTGGGGATCATGGTGTGCTGCGGCATGGCTCACCGGGGGTTTAGAAGCGGGAAGTTAATCGCATCCGGCCGCCGTGCAACACCTCGTTGAAAATACGTGGATGCTCAGCCCCTCTGGATGCGCAACACGCGCAGGCTGTGCTCTGTGGCTTGGAAGCCCTCGCCGATGCGGTGCCCCGCTAGCCAGGCCACCTCGCCACCGCTCACCAGCACGTAGGCCAAGTCCTTCAGGTTCCTTGGAACCTTGGCATCGATGAGGATGTCACTGATGAGCTTGCGGCCGCCCAGGCCGGTGGGCCGCATGCGGTCGCCGGGGCGCCAAGGCCGCACTTCAACGGGAAAGTCCAGCCGGTCGGCATCGAGCACGGCCTCATCCATGGAAGCAGGCATTTTGAATGGCTCGCCCTCCGTCAGGACCCAGCGGAAACCGGCACTTGCGCCAACGGGTTGGTGAAGGTCGATGATGAACGCAGGCCGATCGGCCGGGATCCTGGCCACGATCAGGCTTTCGCGGTCCACGATGGCGCGCCAGCCACCCGCGATGAACTCCGCCCCGGTACGCCGTTCCAGGATGGCATCGCGCACCCGATCCAGCATGTCGGGATGGAAACCCAGGTGCCGCAGCAGCTGATGCAGCAGCAAGGTCGGCGTCGGGCTGTTCTCCACTGCGGTGAAGGGGATGCGGAGCTCCCGTTCCGGCGTGAGGCTGAGCGGCTCGGCGCTGCGCACCAGCTCGCCCGCGCGCACCAGCTCGCGCAGCAGACCGGTGCTCCTGGCCATGGACCGCCGGGCACCGGGGCGCATGGCCTCCATCAAGGGCAACAGCTCGTGCCGTACGCGGTTGCGTAGGTACTTCGCATCGGTGTTGCTGCTGTCCTCACGGAAAGGGATGGCATGCTCCGTTGCGTACGCTTCGATCGTGGCGCGATCAACGGCCAGCAATGGACGCACGAACACGCCGCTCACCGGCGGGATGGTGCTCCAGCCGAACACACCCACCCCGCGCATGAGGTGCATGAGCAGGGTCTCCACGGCATCATCGGCATGGTGGGCCAGCACGGTTCTCCAAGGCTGGTCCTTCCAGGCCTCGGCGAAGAAGGCGTAGCGAAGCTCGCGCGCCGCCATCTGGATGGACAGGCCCTTCTCCTTCGCATGCGCGGCCGCATCCACCCTCTTCCATCGGAACGGGATGCCCTCGCGACGGCAATGCTCCTCCACGAAGGCGCGATCGCCCTCGCTCTCGGCGCCGCGCAGGCCATGGTCCACGTGCAGCACGGAGCACGGGTGGCCCATGCATTTCAGCGCATGCAGCAGCACCATGCTGTCGATGCCCCCGCTCACCGCCACGTGCAGGGGCTCGCCCGGCTCCAGCATCCGCTCCCGGCGGATGAAGCGGCGCACCTCATCAAGGAGCTGTGAGCGCATGGGCTATGCTGTTGAGCTTCACCAGGCACTCGTCCCACTCCGCTGAGGGATCGCATTGCGCGGTGAGCGCGCTGCCGGTGGGGATGGAAAGCCTGCTCGAGACTTGGTCAAAGAGCACCGTGCGGATCACCACATTCAGGTCGGCGGTGCCATCGGGCGCGAAGAAGCCCATGGTGCCGCTGTACAATCCGCGTGCTCGCGCCTCTGCGGCATCGATGAGCTGCATGGCGCGGAACTTGGGCGCCCCGGTCATACTGGCCATGGGAAAGGCCGCCTCCACCGCGGTGAAGGGATCCACATCCGTGCGGCGCTCCGCCTCCATCGCGCTCACCAGTTGATGCACCCGGGGATAGGACCGCACGCCGCAAAGCTCCGTTACGCGCACGCTTCCGGGCACCGACACGCGCGCCAAGTCGTTGCGCATGACGTCCACGGCCATGACGTTCTCGCTCCGCTCCTTGGCATCCAGAGCGAGCTCACGGGCAAGGCGCTGGTCCTCTGCCGCGCTCCGGCCACGGGGACGCGTGCCTTTCATCGGCTCGCCGGCCATGCGCCGATCATTCATGGCCAGGAAGCGTTCGGGGCTGGCGCAGAGGGCGAAGCCCGTGCCCATCCGCAGGAAACCTGCGAAAGGCGCATCGGTGTCGGCCAGCAATCGATCGAAGGCCGCGAAGGGATCGAATCCGGGGACCACGGCCTCGTGCGCCGTGCAGAGATTCACCTCATAGATATCGCCGCGCTGGATGGCCGCCATGAGCGCACCCGCCGCATGGAGGTACTCCGCCCGGCTCATGGCCGGGCGCCAGTCGATGGGGACGCGCGCGGCCCCGGCAGCAGGCGGGCCTGCCATGGCGTGCGCCAGTCCGATTCCGGCTGCCGCATCATCCGGATAGGCGTACAGGGTCAAGTCATCGCCCTGCCATTCATATACCCACCGTGGAATGAACCAGTGACTGAGCGGCCAGCCGAACGCATCGTGCAAGCGCGAGCCCAAGGGCTCCAAGCGGTCCTTGTAGCCATAGGCGAGATGGCCCATGAACCAGTCCGTTGAACGGCCCTGCGCATCGAATCGTGGCCGCTCTCCATCCTGTAGCACACCCACCCCCAACACGGCGCGCCCCTGATCGGCCACCCTCCGGAAAAGGAAGGCCTCCTCCTGGCGCAGGGCCTCTGCACGGAAGGGGATGCCGGTCGGCAAGGGAATCCGCTGTCGCACGCAGCCAAGGTATCCATGGCTGAGCCTGGCAGGCGTCAAGCCCGCGGCCGGGGCCGCACACGGGCCTGCGCAGAACGGATGGCGGTGGCCAGGAGAAGGGCGAGGGCCAGCCACGAGGCCGAGCGCCCGATGAGGTCGCCGTGGCGGACGAAGAAGGTGACCTCCTCATTCAGCCGCACGGTGGCCGCGAAGGCGGTCGGCACCCACCAGTCCGTGCCCTGGCGCACGATGCCGCGCTGATCCACCACGCACGATATCCCGGTGTTCGCCGACCGCACCACATCCCTCCGGGTCTCGATGGCGCGCAGGCTGGAGAACGTGAGGTGCTGCCGGTAGCCAGGCGAATCGCCCCACCAGCCGTCGTTGGTCATCACCGCGATGAGGGAGCCGCCGTTGCGCACATGCGCGGCGATGTGCTCGCCGAAGACCGACTCGTAGCAGATGGCCGGCACGATGGCCAGATCGGATGAGGCATCACGCAGCACGCTACGCTCCTCCTGCTGGCCCAGGCTACCCGTGGTGCCCCCCAGATCGAGCGCGAGCGTGCCGAGCGGGCCCAGCACCTCCTCGAATGGCATCAGTTCCACCCCGGCCACCAGCTTGCTCTTGTGGTAGGATTCGATGCCCCCCTGCGCCGGCATCCAGAGCGCGGCATTGTAGGCTTCGTACCAGTAGGGGCTGTCGCCGATGCGCCGCGCGGTGAGCGGTCGATCGCCCTCGCCGCGGAACCACCGGTCGCTGCTCATGCCGCAGAGCACGGCCACACCCGGGTGCTGCTGCTGGAATGCCTGAAGACGCTGCACGGAGCGCGCTGACGGCAGGTCGTTCTCCCAAAGGCCATTGAAGAGGAGTCCGCCCTCCGTCATGTTCACGGTGCCGGTTTCCTGCAGGGCGGTCTCCGGGAACACCACCAGCCGCGTGTTCCCGGTGATGTGCGGCTCCGCAAGCGCCAGCATGCGTTCCAGCTGCTCCAGGGCATCCATTCCCCCGAACTTCTCCCGGTAGGGGTCGATGTTGGGCTGCACCACCACCACCTCCATGGGCCGCCCCTGATCGTGCCTGTACTGGTTGAAGCGGTGGACCGAACCACCGATGGGCAATGAAACGGCGAGGGCCGTTGCGGCACCGAGTGCGAGGGCCATCCGGCGCCGGTGCGGCCATGCCAGCAGCATGGCCTGGAGGGCCAGGCTCACGGCCCACACCCACACCGTGCCGCCGAGCGCACCGGTGTGCTCGTACCACTGCACCCAGGCAGGCTGCGCGGCGAACGCATTGCCCAGGCTGAGCCAGGGCCACTGCAGGTCCCAGTCATGATGGAGGCGCTCGAACGCGAGCCAGAGCACCGGCAGGGCGAGCCGGCCCCAGCGCGCTCCTGCGGTGCGCTTCACCCAGCGGCTCAGCCACCACGGAATCCCCATGAGCAGGGTATTGCCCAGCACGGGTACAGCCACGCTCACCACCTTGGTGACCATGGGCTCGCTCACGGCGAAGAACCACCATGTGGCCAGTGCGTTCCAGATGAAGAAGCCGGGGAGCGCGTACGGGTAGAACGGGATGCGCCGGCCCCCTGCGCGCTGGTCATGGAGGCGCTCCGCATGCAGCAGCGGGAGCCAGGCGATGAAGGCGAGCCAGGTGATCCCGCCCACCGCCGGCCAGGCGAGGGCCCAAAGCAGCCCGCTCAGGGATGACCACAGCAGAATCCGGGCGCGCAGCGACGGCATGGGCGCGAAAGTACCCGGGCCGGGCGAGCAGAGGCCCTACCGCAGCAGGTACATCTTGCCGAAGCCCTTGGTGAAGTACTGGGAGGCCTGTGTCTCGCGCACCTCGATGTCCTCCCCATTGAGGCGGGCCATCACGCGATAGAGGTACACGCCGCGCGCCAGGCGGTCGCCGAACTGGTCCGTGCCGTCCCAGGCGAACTCGGTGATGTTGCGCCCGACATGTATCGGGCCCAGCTCGGCCATGCTCACCTCGCGCACCACCTTGCCGGTAACGGTGAGGATCTGGATCCGCATCTGCGAGGGCGGCTCGGAGCCGGTGAGCGTGAACACGAAGCGCGTGCTCGTGGTGAAGGGGTTCGGGTAGTTGAGCACATCGGTGATGGTGGTCCGATTCACCACCTCGAAGCACACCTTGTAATCGTTGTCGCCGCTCGCGTTGCCGCTGAGGTCCGAGGCTTGCACCGTCAGGCAATACCGGCCGTCCGAATCGAAACGCGGGCTGTAGCGGATGCGGGCGATGTTGTCGGTTCCCGATGCGGGCTGGAAGCGCATGACCTCGTTCCCTGCGCCATCGCGGAAGTGGATGCGCTGCTGCCCGGCGCCGGGGCGCGTGAGGAAGACCTTGAAGCTCGCGGTGTCGGCAGGTGAATCCAGCAGGCGGATCGTGTTCTCGTCATCGAGGCTGATCTCGATCTCGGGCCTCGCCGAAACGATGTCGCCATCGAGGATGAACCGCCCATCGAAGGTCACATCGAGCAGCGGGTTCTCGCGATCCTCATCCACCTCGAAGCGCCATTGGGCGATGTTGTTGAACCGGTACTGCTCTGCCTGGTGGTAGCGGCCGGTGAGGGTATCGACGGGGTTGGCCTCGATCATGAGGGTGTTCCATCCGCCGAAGCCGACCGTGCTGAACCGCACCGTGTCCACCAGCCATGCGCCCGCTGGCAGGGGCGCGTTCAGCCGGTAATGGACGCGGTGCCTCACGTTGGCGCGGTTCACCACCCATGCAGTCAGCAGCAGGCTGTCCATATCGAACGGGCTGATGTTCTGCACGGCTACCGCCACCGCGGCCTGCTGACCCTCGGCATGGCCCTCCAGCCCATTATAGAGGCCCAGGGGCGGATGGATGGCGCATTCGGGAACCGGGCTGAAGAGCAGCTGCCAGCGTTCCAGCTGGGCTGGCACGGCCTCGCCGTTCACGTTGTCCCTGAACTCGCCGCGGATGCGCAGGATGGGGTACTGCTGCGCATCCACCAGGTCACCGAGGTCGGGCAGGGAATCGAGCGGGCTGTGCAGGTCGGCCAGCGGCACCGGCGCGCCGCCGGCCGGGCCGATGCCGAAAAGCTTGATCCGCGTGCTGTCCGTCGGCACTGCAGGTAGCTCGTTCCAGTAGAGCCCGTGCCAGCTCGATGCGGGGCCGGCGTCCATGGTGGTGATGGTGCCCTGGGCGAAGGCGGTGCTCACCCATGCGCTCAGGCTGATCTGGTCGGTGATGGCGGCGCCCACGGTATCGCGGAACGTGGAGGGATCGCCCTGCCTGAAATAGGCGATGTAGGGCACGCTATCAGGCAGGGCGGCGAAGCTGGGGAATCCGATGCTCTCCAGGTAGGGCATCAGGGCCGGATTGCTGGCCGCCATGCCGTCCTTGTCCAGGTAGAGCCAGGTGTACATGAGCACATGATGCCCGGCAGGGATGGCGTTGGGGCCGCTGAGCATGCCCTGCAGCCCGGTGAGCTGCGCAGCCGAGCTGGTGTGGAATCCGAAATAGCCCTCAGGCCGATTACGGCAGCCGCCGGCGTTGTTGTAGTTGCCGAACTGGTTCTCCGGATAGTAGACCTGGCCGGTTGTCGGGTTCACGTAGTAGGTGCCCCAGGGCTCGAAGGAGACCGGATCGACCACCGCCACATGCCATGCCGCGGGTCCGCAGCCGCCATAGTCCTGCGGGCTCAGCTCCATGAACCAGGCCGTTGCGGGGCCGCCCACGTTGCCCAGCACGGTGGCGCGCAGCAAGCGCTGCCCCTCCTCGAAGTCGAAGTCACGTGCCGGCCGGTCGTAGCGGATGCCGGAATAGACGTCGTTCTTGAACTGGAAGTAGTGCGCCTGCCCCCAGCCCCAACGCTGCGGGATGTACTGGAACGAGCGCTCGTACCAGTTGAACTGGCCGTTGCCTGAGGAGGCGCTATCGATGCTGCAGCGCCAGTAGAACACCGTGCTGTCCTGCAGCGCATTCAGCGCGAAGATGGATTGGGGCTGCCAGCTCACCACGCCGCCGGGGGCCTGCAGGGTGTGCGTCTCCCGGATCGGGCTGTTGAAGAGGTCCGTGGTGTCGATCTGGAAGACATACGTCCGCACCGGAGCGAGCGGATCGCCCGTGCTGGCCTTCAGCGTCACCGTGGGCTCGGGCACGATGGCGAAGTCGTAGGGCCAAGCCGGCACGAGGTCGCCGCTGGCGATGAAGAGCGCGGTGCTGGCCGTGTTGTTCGCATCGTCCACCAGCTCATCCACCTGGTCGGGCTCCAGGTCCACGAGGACCTGCAGCTGGTTGGTGCCCTGGCCGCCGCTGAATCCGAGCGTCGGGACCCGGAACACGGCGGTGTCTCGCAGGTCCACATCGCTCAGCGTGGTGAAGTAGCTGACGGGGTTGGCGCCGAGCCCGGGATTCGACCGCTTGAGTTCCACGTTGATGGTGGCGTTCACCGCGCGCCCGATGTTCTCCACGGCCACCTTCACCGTGAAGCTGTCCACATCGGCCGTCACATTGGCCGGCTCGATGAGGATGCGGTCCGCGCTCACCGTGTAATCCGGCTGCCGGTGCGAATTGAGCGTGATCGTGGGGTCGCCCTGCAGCGCGAAGTTCTGCACGTTCCACGCCATGTAGCTGGTGGGCGAGATCACCTGGCAGGTGAGGCCGGCGTGCTTCATGTGCTCGCCTATGCTGCCTCCATGGTTCACGCGGGCGAAGCTGTCGTAGAAGGGCGAGGAGTAATTGAGCAGCCAGCCGGTGAAGCCCTGCTCCGCAGCCGCGATGAAGGCGATGGGGCCCGCATCCGGCATCAGCACCCATCGCTCGCTGGCGCTGGTGGCACCGTTGCCGTGGAAGTTGCCGATGTAGCAGGAGTTGCCCAGGATCACCGGATGCTTGCCGTTCCAGTCGTAGTTCTCGGGCTCGTCGATGGTGATGTCGAAGCTGGCGCTATAGGCATGGGCCAGGAAGGTCATCAGCGTTACACCCTGATCCTCGATGTAATGGCGCACGGAATCGGCGCTGGCCTGCACGATGACATCGCTGCCGAGCTTCTTGAAGGTGACCACGTTACCGCCCAGGTAGGCGGCTGTGTCGGTGGCGATGGCGGCCAGGCTGCCCAGCCAACCGGCCATGTTGTTCACCTCCTGCGGGCTGAATCCTCCGGCGAAATGCAGGATGTTCTTCTGCCAGATGGCCGGCGGCTGTGCCTCGGTGGCCTGCACCTTGGCCAGGTAGGCGAGCACTTCGGCGTTGGTATTGGCGCTGAGCCGGCCCACGGGGATGTCCATGCGCCGGGTATCGAGCTCCAGGCCTGTGGTGAAGGCCTGATCGCTGCTGGGATACCCGTAGCTGGGCACCAGGCACCGTGCGCGGGCGCCGCCGGCATCGGGGTTGATGCTCGGCAGCCCCGAGAAGAAGGCCGACCAGGTGTTCACCGACTTCCCGATGAGGAAGAGCGCACGCGGCCGAGTGCTCCATTGCTGGATGAGGTACCGGCAGAAGGCACGGATGGCATAGGCCTGCTTGGGGATGCCGCCGCCGAACTGGTCGTAGAGCTCATCCACATCGGCCACCAGCGTGTTGTAGCGGTTGGGGCTCTGGTTCTCGCGGTAGTTGGCATAGAGGGCTGCGCTGCTCATCAGGCTGGCGTGCGTGACGATGAGCATCGCCGAGTCGATGTCCATGGCGGCGAAGTCCGTGAAGTAGCCGGAGGGGGTCACCGGCCGCAGCCCGGTGATCGGCTGCACCGTCTCCTGGCCGAAGACGACGACCGGTGTGAGGCCCTGGGCCAAGGCCGCCGGGAAGAGGAACTGCCACGCGCTGCCGTTGAAGGTGCCGGCCACCCGCCGCACACTGTCGCCGTAAGCGTAGATGACCGGCGTGCCCACGAAGGCCGACACATCGAGGCGCACCATGGGGTCGGCGCTGCCGGGCACCTCCATGCGCAGCGGCCCGCCTCCACCGATGGCCAGCGACCGTGGATAGCGGATGCGCACGTTGCTCACCACCTGCCAGTCGAGGTAATTGGGCAGCCCCGCGCCTACCTGGCCCGGCCCATCCAGATCGTGCGGTGCGTTGTAGCGGATGGTGGTGGCGGGCCCCATCACCGACACCGGTATGTCGAAGATGCCACGGATGGTGCGGGCGCCGCTGTAGATGGTATCGCGGCCCACGGTATTGAGCGCAGGCCCATAGAGCCACCGCGTATGGTGGTTGAAGAGGGAGCTGTTGCCGGGGTTGTTCTGCGCCGCCACGGTGGCGGTCACCGTGGCGTCCGGTGCATCGGGGCCGGGATACACGCCCGGGGTGACCACCACGGCATCCTGGATGTCGAGCAGATTGGTACTCCCATCGTTGTAGAGCGGCAGCCCGCCGAAGCCCTCGCTCTCGAGCATGGGGCTGAGGCTGGTGCCGATGCCGATCTGCTGCAGCGTGGGCTCCAGCAGCCCCGCCCAGTAGATGAGGTTGTAGGTCTGTATGCCCTCGAACCAGGCCCAGGGGCGCGGCGCATGGCTGGCGTAGTCGGCATTGGCATAGGCGCCCATGTGCAGCGCAGGAGCCGTCTCGTCCCACGTGAGGTAGTAGCGCACCGAATCGCCGTAGAGGCTCACGTAGGGATTGGGGTTCGCGTCCGGATAGGGATACATCCGCTTGTCCACCTGGCCGTCGGCCTTGGTGGCATGGAACTCGATGTAGTCGCCCGCGTTGAGCACGCCATCGGACTCGCCATGGACATAGATGGGCACCTGCTGCTCCTTCCCGAAGAGCATCAGGTGCCGGGCATCCACGGTGGCGATGGGGAAGCCGCTCTGCGCCAGCGTGGCCGAATCGATGCGGTACACCCCATCGGCGGCCACCTCGAACTTCCAATAGCGCCTGTCGTGGTCGATCCATTCATTGCCATGCAGCTGGGCCAGCAAGGCCGCGGCATGCGCAAGGGTCACCACCGACAGGAGCAGTCTCTTCATGAGCCGGGCCGCTTGTACAGGTCGAACCGCAGGGAGAAGACGTTGGAGTAGAGGGCCACGCTGTTGTCGCCGATGTCGGTGAGCGCGTAGTCCAGCGAGACGCTCTTGATGCGCAATCCGATGCCGATGTTGGGCTGCACGGTGAGGCGCTTCTCATCCGTGATCTCGGTGACGTACTGGATGTTGCTCATCCCTGCCCGCACGTACACGATACCAGCGTAGCCGAGCTCCAGGCCCAAGCGGGGGTCCACGCTGATGGCGCTGCTCTGGATGAGGGTGTTCCGGCGCCCATCGAAGGTGTTCTCCAGGTCCACCGCGGCGATGAGGTCGAACTTCTTGCCGAACTTGAACTCGCGCGCGGCACCGAGCATCAGGCGCGGCAGGGTCACCTCCACGCTGTTCTGCGGCAGCTCGTTGTTGGTCTGCTCGAACACGTCGATGGTGCGCTGATCAAGGGTGTAGCTCCAGGCGTTGAAGGTGCCGGTGATGTCGCGCGCCACGGCGCTGAAGCGCCAGCGGTCGCGGTGGTAGTGCGCACCGGCATCGAGCCCGAAGCCCCAGGCCTTGCCGAACTCCCCCACGCGGCGATAGATCACCTTGGCATTGCCGCCCACGCGCAGGCCCGGGATGCTGAGCTTGCGCGCGTAGCTGAGGATGAAGGCATGATCGGCGCTGCTGAAGGTGGTGATGCGGTCGTAGTCGATGTTGCCACTGGGATCGATGAGGTCGATGGTGTTGGGGATGTTGTCGATGCCGAATCGGATGAAGCTGAAGCCGATGGTGCTCACCGAATCGATGGGCTTGGCCAGCCCGATGTAATCGTACTTGGCGATGCCGGCGAAGTACTCGCTGTGCATGGCGCCCACCTGAAGGTCGCCTTTCACCCCCAGCAGCCCTGCGGGGTTCCAGTAGCCGCTGGTGACGTCGTTGGTCACCGCCGTGAAGGCATTGCCCATGCCCAAGGCCCTCGCTCCCACCCCGACGGCCAGGAACTCGTTGCTGTACTTGGGCGCATCGGTCTGGGCCCGAGCGGCGGTGGCGCACGCCACCGCAACGGCCAGCAAAAGGCTGCGCATCCCCTTCGTCATCAAGCTCTTCATCTGCTTCGTATTGACGCAGCCATCAACGGACGGTGGCCTGGATCATTGCCCCGAAATTATCCCAACTTCGGCCCCGGCAATGGCCCGGTTCCCCCGCCTCCCCGACCTGCTCACCACGGCGAACCTAGGCTGCGGGGTCGCATCCATCCTAATGGCCTCCCAAGGGCAGCTAACGATCGCGTGTTGGCTGGTGTTCGCCGGAGCGCTGTTCGATGTGTTCGATGGGCTGGCGGCCCGGGCCTTGGGCGGCGGCAGCGAATTGGGCAGGCAGCTCGACAGCCTGGCGGACATGGTGACCTTCGGGGTGGCGCCGGGGTTCATCTCGGCCGTAATCCCGTGGAAGGCGCTCCAGCTCACCCTTGATGCGCATCGAGATTTCGGTCCCTCGACCGTGCGCACCGGCGACCTGTTCGGCGAGCCGCTCTGGGCATCAGCGGCCTGCGCGATGGTCATCGCCATCGCCTCCATGTGGCGACTGGCCCGATTCAACATCGACACCCGGCAGACGAGCGGTTTCCTCGGCCTGGCCACACCCGCGAACGCGCTGCTGTGGGCGGCCTTCGGCAGCATCTCCTGGGGCATCGGGGTCCGATTCGGCCCAGGCGCCAACGAGATGCAGAACCATATCGCCGCCTTCATGGCCAACCCCGTCCATAAGCTCATCCTGAGCGTCGTGCTCGCGGCCCTCATGCTCTCCTCCATCCCGCTCCCCTCCCTGAAGTTCAAGCATATGAGATGGAAAGGCAATGAGGTGGTCTACCTGCTGCTCGGCCTTGGCGCAGGGCTTGTTGTGCTCTACGGCATTCTCGCCGTTCCTTTGATCCTGATCGTGTATCTGCTCAGCCCGCTCTGGGGAAGATCAGTTCACCACAGAGGCACCGAGAACACGGAGAAAATCAAGCTATAGCACCACATGGACGGTCAGCATTCCTCTGTGCCTCTGTGGTGAATCCAAAAGACCATGAAGACCTTCCGCGCCTCCATCGACGTGATGCCCCACGACAACCTGCTGGACCCGCAAGGCAAGGCGGTGACCGGTGCCATGGGCAATCTGGGCCTGCCCGAGATCACCGGCGTGCGCATCGGCAAGCACATCACCCTGCAGGTTGAGGCCGGCGATAAGAAGGCCGCCGAAGCCAAAGTGGAGGAGGCCTGTAAAAAGCTCTTGGCCAACCAGGTGATGGAGAAATTCAGCTTCTCCGTGGAGGAGGCCTGAGCACCGGCCCTCGCACACCGGGCCTAAGTTCGCAACATGGTCCGCACCCACGGGCGGCAGGCCCCCCTGCTGCTCGGCCTCGCTTTCAGCGCGCTCACCCTGGCGCTGCACCTGGCGCCCGTGTGGGTGACCATGCTCAACCGCGGGGCGCAGGACTGGCTGGGCCATCCGCTGCCGCACGACTACCTGGCGCATTGCGTGGCCGAGCACCGCGGGGGCGCCGATCCCGCCTTCGCCCGCCGCCCGCTCACCACGTGGAGCATTGATGCGCTCGCCCTGCTCGGGGTGCCCGTGAACGGGGCTTTCATAGCTGTCGGTCTCACGGGCTTCCTGCTCACGGGGCTGCTCATCCACCGCATCGCGCTGCGGCTGGGCGCCTCCCCTGCTGAAGCACTGTTGTCGCAGGCGCTGTTCCACGCCTCGCCCACCGTGCTCTTCGCATGGTTCAATCCGCTCTACACCTACGATGAGCCGCTGCAGTACCTGGCTCTCTCACTGGGCATCCTTTGGCTGCTCCGCCAGCGGTGGGCCGCCGCTGCGTTGGCGCTTACGGCGGCCCTCATCGCCCGCGAAACCAGCGCGCTCCTGCTCCCTGCGCTGCTCCTGCTGGCGCCGCAGCGGCAGCGAGCGGCCCTGCTGGCGGCGCCTCTGCTGCTTTACGCGGTCTTCCTGCTGCTGCACGGCGATCCGGGCCTCGACGCATGGCCTGGCGACCTGCTGCGCCGTGCTGACTGCCTGGCGCTGAACCTGGGCCCCGCGCGCCTAGGCGAGACCGTGGCCTATCTGGTCCTGGTGCTGGCGCTCCCTACGTACCTGCTCGTGCGGCTTCGCGGGCAGGCGCCGGAGCCGCACAGGCGCCTGGTGACCGGCTTCCTGGTCGCACTGGCGTTGAATACCACCGTGGTCCTCTCCGCTGCGCTGGCGCGCGAGGCCCGGCTGTTCGCACTGCCCTTGCTGCTCGGCTGGCCGCTGCTGGGCGGTGCGCTGCGGGCGGAGCTCCGCCAGGCGGGCGGTTGGCGCGGATTGACGGCCCTGATGCGGAACTACCGCACCGCCGCCGTTCTCGCTGCGCTGCTCCTCCTGGTCTCCTTCGCCGTGTTCAGCCTGTTCGAGCCTTCCACCGGAATCGAAGAGGACAGCCTCTTCCACGAATGGCTAATCGCCGAGCTGGGGTTGATCGCGGCGCTCGTGCTTGCGCGCCGCCGCATGCGCACCACGGCGGCATGACCCCTCAGCGCTTGCGCTTGAGCTCGAAGCTCTTGCCTAGGTAGCGCAGGCGCACCTGCTCATCGCCGGCCAGCTCCTCAGCGGTGCCCTGCCTGAAGATGCTGCCCTCGATGAGCAGGTAGGCACGGTCCGTGATGCTCAGGGTCTCCTGCACGTTGTGGTCGGTGATGAGCACGCCGATGTTGCGCTGCTTGAGCTGCGCCACGATGCTCTGGATGTCCTCCACTGCGATGGGGTCCACGCCCGCGAAGGGCTCATCGAGGAGGATGAAGCGTGGCTCGTTGGCCAGTGCGCGCGCGATCTCGGTGCGCCGGCGCTCGCCGCCGCTGAGCACGTCGCCCATGTTCCTGCGCACGTGCTGCAGGCTGAATTCATCCAGGAGCGTCTCCAGCTTGGCGGCCTGCTCGGCCTTGCTCCGGCCGGTCATCTCCAGGATCGCGCGGATGTTGTCCTCCACGCTCAGCTTGCGGAATACGCTGGCCTCCTGGGGCAGATAGCCGATGCCCAGCTTGGCGCGCTTGTACATCGGCAGCGCGGTGATGTCCGTATCGTCGAGCAGCACCCTGCCGTCATTGGGCTTGATGAGGCCAACGATGGTGTAGAAGGTGGTGGTCTTGCCCGCTCCATTGGGCCCCAGCAGGCCCACGATCTCGCCCTGGCCGACCTCCACGCTCACGCCGCCCACCACGGTGCGGCCCTTGTAGCGCTTCACGATGTTCTCCGTGCGCAGCATCAGAAGGTTACGTTCATCCGCACCCTGAAGGCCCAGGGCTTGGTGTTGGGGTGATCGAGGTAGGACAGGCGGCGCACCATGTCCACGCGCAGCATCTTCAGGATGTTCTCCACCCCCAGGCTGACCTCGGCGAAGGGCCCGCCGCTGAGGTCGTAGGTGAAGGGCAGCAGCACCATCTCCTGCTCGTGCTTGCGGTCGAGCGCGCCGACGACGGCCTTGGCGCCCACCACCTCGCGCCACTTGAGGCGGCGGAAGAGCGGGATGCGGTTGAGGAAGAGGCCGTCGAAATGATGGTCGAGGTAGAGGCTGGCATAGCGGTCGCTCACGAACTCGAAGAAGTTCATGGTATTGAACGCGAGCTCGTCGAAGTAGAAGGTCTCGTTCCCCGCATGCAGGATGAGCAGCGGGTAGGGCAAAGGCTCGCTGTAGAGCTGCCCGGCGGTGACCCAGTAGCGCAGGAAGCCGAAGGTGCCCAGGGGCTGGCGGTGGTAGAGCCGGGCGGTGACCTTGGTGTAGTCGAACTGGCCGTCGATCACGCCCTGAAGGCCCTTGGCCACGCTGAGCTCCAGCGCCGGGTAGCGCGTGCCCAGGCTCACCCGCGTGAAGTCGCCGGCCACGTACTTCTCCTTGTACGCGAAGCGCGTGTAGAGCACGGCCTCGGTGGTGATGAGCTGGCTGATCCGCGCGGTCTTCTCCTCCGCATCGGTGGGCACGATGTACTCCAGGGTGCCGCGGGGCGCCAACCGCCGGTGGCGCAGCATCATCATGCTGCTGAAGCCCATGAACCACTCGCGGTCCAGGTAGGCCTTGTACTCCTCCACCAAGGTGAGCTTGTTGTTCGGCGTGCGCCGGAATGCGCTGGAGAGGATATTGTCCTGGCGGAAGGCATCGGTGCTCTGCCCGAGCTGCTCCAGGTCCTGCTTGTAGTAGAGGCCTGCGATGAGCCGCGGCTCCTTGGTGATGAAGCCCCGGCCGCCCACGCCGTACTTGAACTCCTGGTCGAGCGTTCCATAGGCCAGGTAGCCCTCCATCTCAAAGCGCCGGCTCCACTGGCTGCTGGTGCGCAGCCCGGCGCGGAAGCGATTGCCCTCCACCGGGTTGAAGCTGTAGGTGGTGAAGTAGGGCCCCAGTTCCACATCGCCCAGCGGGTAATAGCCCGTGACCACGGTATTCACGATGTCGATGTAGGTGCGGAACCGCGGGATCGTCTTCATCGTGTCCACCATGTGGTAGATCGCATGCTCCTTCTTCGTGAGCGGCACGTGGCGGTGGGTGTCCCAGTAGTCGGAGCCCAGGCTCAGCGGATCGATGGCCACCACCACCTCTTCGCTGCCGGAATAGAAGGCCTCATCGCGCTCCTGGTTGATGGCGAAGTCGCGGTAGGTGGCCGTCCGGCGGCCGTACAGGCCCTGCACATGGTTCTTGTTCGGCTTGCCGGTGTCCTTGATGACGTTGAGGTCCACCACCAGCTCATCGCGCACGAGCATCCACACCTCGCGGGCCACCTGATCGTACTCCTGGCGCACCAGGAAGCCCTGCACGAAGTTGAGGTTGGCCTTGTCAGGGATGCCCGCCTCGATCCGCCGAACGGCATAGGTGGTGTCGTTCACCCACATGGTGCCCTGGAAGGCGAGCTCCTGCGGCCGCTTGGGCTTGAAATCGAGCCGGTAGCACCAGTGCCTGCCCACATAGGCGCTGTCCGTGAGGTAGTAGTCGTAGTAGCCCTTGCCCCCGTCGGCGATCGGGCTGATGAAGTTGCGACCGAAGATGACCAGGAAGTTCTCGTAGATGTTGACGTTCTGGTACATGTCGCCCATGAACTGGGAGATGCTCTCGTTCTCCACACCGCTCACCTTGGTGCCGCGGATGAACTCCTTGCGCGCCTTGGGCTTCTGGCGGTAGTAGACCTCCGAAAGGCTCTCGGTCATGAAGATGGGCAGGTAGGGCTTCGCATCGGTGCTGTCGATGTTGTCGAAGATGAAGGCGAAGGGCCTGAAGAGCTTCTTCTGGGTGAACTCCTCGGTGATGTTGTTGAGGTCGAACTCCACCTTGTTGTAAGCCTCGTACTGGTAGGCGCTGAGCTTCTCGCGGTTGTTGGCGGGCTTGTGGCGCACCACGCGGCGCAGGATCTCCAGGGCGGGATTCTCGCCCGTGGGGCGCACCTCCACCTCGGCCAGGGCCGTGGCACTGGGCTCGAGCTTCACATCGATCACCTGCGTGCGGTCCTTGCGCACCGCCACCTTGCGCGGCACGTAGCCGATGAAGGAGAAGACCAGGCTGTCGGTGGCGTAGTAGGTATCGATGGCATAGCGGCCATCGATGCCGGTGGTGGTGCCCACCCGGCTGTCGCGGAACACGATGTTCACGGCCGGCAGCGTCTCGCCGGTGGCGGCATCGGTGACCGTGCCTGAGATGCGGGTGCTCTGGGCCGGCGCCACCGCCGCCATGGCGATCGGCAGCAGCAGGAGCAGCGGTCGGAGCAGGGCTCGCATCATGGGCGGGCGGCGTTCGGGAGGGCAGCCGCGCGCGCCTCGCGCAGCATGGCGCGCTCGGTGCGCGCGCTGATCAGGATGCTCGCCTCATAGAGCAGCATGAGCGGGCCGGCCACGATGAGCTGGCTGATGATGTCCGGCGGCGTGAGGATGGCGGCGAGCACCAGGATGCCCACGTAGGAGTGGCGCCTGTACCGCCTCAGCACGGATGGGCCGATGAGGCCCATGCGGCTGAGCACCTGCACCACCAGCGGCATCTCGAAGACCAGGCCCGTCCAGAGCGTAACCTGGGTGACGATCCCGATGAAGCTCTCGAGCGCGAAGTTGTTGGCCACGCTCGGGCTCACCTGGTAGTTGCCGAAGAACTGAACGCTGAGGGGCGACAGCAGGAAGTAGCCGAACAGCACCCCGCAAGCGAAGAGGAAGGAGCCGGCGAGCACGAAGTGGCGCGTGGCCCTCCGCTCCCGCTCGTGCAGCCCCGGCGCGATGAAGCGCCAGAGCTCCCAAAGGATGTAGGGGAAGGCGATGATGATGCCCACCACGAAGGCCACGGTCATGTGGGTCATGAATTGGCCGCTCACGGGCAGGTTCTGCAGGGTGAAGCCCAGTTCACGGATGCAAAGGCCCGGCATACCCAACCATTCGCCGATGCGGCAGAAGCCCCTGTAGGTGACGAACCGCGGATTCCGGGCGGCGAGCACCACATTCTCGAAGACGAATGACTTGAAGACGAAGGCCAGCACGAAGCCGACGGTCACCGCGATTGCGGAGCGCACCAGTGTCCATCGGAGCTCCTCCAGGTGCTCCAGGAATGTCATTTCACTTCCGGTCCGTGCCAATCGTCGGGAACGGGCCGCCTGTGGGCCCCGGCCAAAGATAGCCGCCGCCCATCGGGCGCCCCGGCGCCCGGGCGCGACCACTTATCCACGCCCGACCGACGGAAATCGCGCTTAACGAACGTTGGCAACATCCGGCGGCACGAATGCGTTGCACGCCGTACTTTTAAGCATTCAACCAGCAGACCGTAGCACCGGCGATTCCATCGATGATCAATGTTGACCTGACGCCCAAGGAGGCGCTCGAGCAGTTCTTCGGCTTCAAGAAGTTCAAGGGGGAACAGGAGGCCATCATCCAGAGCGTCCTCGACGGGCGCAACACCTTCGTCATCATGCCCACGGGTGGCGGCAAGAGCCTGTGCTACCAGCTGCCCGCGCTCATGATGGATGGCACCGCCATCGTGGTGAGCCCGCTCATCGCGCTCATGAAGAACCAGGTGGACGCGCTGCGCGGCTTCAGCGAGGAGGAGGGCGTCGCCCATTTCCTCAACAGCTCCCTCACCCGCAACGAGACGCTCCGTGTGCGCAAGGACATCTCGGAAGGGCGCACGAAGATCCTCTACGTGGCGCCCGAGAGCCTCACCAAGAAGGAGAACACCGAGTTCCTGCGGGACATCAAGATCAGCTTCTTCGCCATCGACGAGGCTCACTGCATCAGCGAGTGGGGCCACGACTTCCGCCCCGAGTACCGCCGCCTGCGCACGATCTTCAACGACATCAAGGGCGTGCCGATCATCGCCCTCACCGCCACCGCCACCGAGAAGGTGCAGGAGGACATCCTCAAGAACCTCGACATCCCCGATGCGCGGGTCTTCAAGGCCTCCTTCAACCGGCCCAACCTCAACTACGAGATCCGGCCCAAGAAGGATGTACAGCGCGAGATCATCCGATTCATCAAGCAGCACGCCGGCAAGAGCGGCATCGTCTACTGCCTCAGCCGCAAGAAGGTGGAGGAGATGGCCGAAATGCTCAACGTGAACGGAATCAAGGCCCTGCCCTATCACGCCGGCATGGATGCCAGCCAGCGCGCCAGCCACCAGGACCAGTTCCTGATGGAGAAGGTGGACGTGATCGTGGCCACCATCGCCTTCGGCATGGGCATCGACAAGCCGGATGTCCGCTTCGTCATCCACCACGACATCCCCAAGAGCCTGGAGAGCTACTACCAGGAGACCGGCCGGGCGGGGCGAGATGGCGGCGAAGGCAAGTGCGTGGCCTTCTACAGCTACAAGGACATCGAGAAGCTGGAGAAGTTCCTCCAGGGGAAGCCCGTTGCCGAGCAGGAGATCGGCCGGCAGCTCCTGGCCGATACCGTCAGCTTCGCCGAGACCAGCATGTGCCGGCGCCGCTTCCTGCTCCACTATTTCGGCGAGCACTATCCGCAGCAGAACTGCAAGAGCTGCGACAACTGCCTATCCCCGCGCGAGCAGTTCGAAGGGAAGGACGACCTGGCCTTGGTGCTGCGTGCCGTGAAGGAGAGCAAGGAGCGCCACCGCGCCAAGTTCATCTGCGACCTGCTCACCGGTACCGAGACCAGCGAGATCAAGAACTACAAGGGCGACAAGCTCAAGGTCTACGGCGAAGGGGACGAAAAGGACAACCACCACTGGATGGCCATCGTGCGGCAGGCCGTGGTGGGAGGCTATCTGCACAAGGACATCGAGACCTACGGCAATCTCAGCCTCACCGAGGCCGGCAAGAAGTTCCTGGCCAAGCCTGTCTCCATCAGGTTCGTGAAGGAGCGCGACTACAGCGATTACGAGGGCGGCGCGGAGGACGAACCCATCGTGCGCCCCGGCGCCGCCGCCGATGAGAAGCTGATGACCATGCTCAAGGACCTGCGCCGCACGCAGGCGCAGAAGCTGAAGCTTCAGCCGTGGGTGCTCTTCCAGGACCCCTCGCTGGAGGAGATGACCATGCGCTACCCGGTGAGCATCGAAGAGCTCACGCAGATCACCGGCGTGGGCCCCGGCAAGGCACAGAAATTCGGCAAGCCGTTCGTCGACCTCATCGCCAAGTACGTGGAGGAGAACGAGATCGAGCGCGCCGAGGAGGTCACCGTACGCAATGTGGTGAACAAGAGCGGCAACAAGGTCCACATCATCCAGAATATCGACAAGCGCGTGCCGCTCGATGCCATCGCCCGCAGCAAGAACCTCAGCATCACCGACTTCCTCACGGAGCTGGAGAGCATCGTGATGAGCGGCACCAAGCTGGACATCAACTACCACTTGAACGACGTGCTCGAAGCCGACGCCCAAGAGGAGATCATGGACTACTTCCGAAACGCGGAGACCGACGATATCGAGACGGCATTCCAGGAGTTCGACGGCGACTTCAGCGAGCAGGAGCTGCGCATGATGCGCCTGAAGTTCATGAGCGAGGTGGCGAATTGAAGAAGTAGGCAGTAGGCAGTAGCAAGTGCATCAGTTGCTCCTGCCCTTGCCTACTGCTCCCGCCTCCTGCCCCTGCCTCCTGCATTCCGCAACACCCATGAGCCCCAACGACCTCACCCTCGTCGCGAGACACGTGATGAAGCTGCTCGTGGAGCGGCGGTTCGAGGAGCTGGAAGAAGCCTCGGGCGGGGGCGGCCTCAGCGCTGACGATATGGAAGGAGCCGTGGACGACATCGGCTCGGCCCTGGTGATGCCACCGGAGAACGCCTGGCGCGAACTGAAGGCACGCACGGTGCGAAATGTGCCAGACGCCTACGAACTGAGCCTCGACCTGTGGACCAAAGGCGGACGCTCCGGCAGCACAGCGGAGCTGATGGTTCGGTTGCGCGATGGAAGGCCAGAGGTCGTGCTGGAGGATATCATCGTGAGCTGAGCCGCTCAGGCAACCAGCTCGCTCAGTGCCCCCGCTGCCATCATCGCTGCGCCGATCCGCAGTGCATCCTCGTCCACATCGAAGACCGCCGTATGAAGTCCGCTCTGGGTCCCGGGCTTCGCAGGATTGCCTGTGCCCAACCTGAAGAAGCAACCCGGCATCACGTGCGTGTAGTAGGCGAAGTCCTCCGCGCCCATGCGGATGTCCATGTCAACGACATTCTCCGCACCCACCAGGTCAACGGCCACACGCCGCAAGCGTGCGGTCAGCTCGGAATCGTTCTTCACCACGGGTGAGCCCTTCACCAGCCGGAACTCGCATTCGCCGTTCATGCCCCGCGCCACCTCGGTGGCGATGCGCGGCAGCAGCTCATGCAAGCACGCACGGAGCTCCTCGTTGAAGGTCCGCAGGGTGCCGTCGATCGTCACCGTATCCGGGACGATGTTGGTGGCGCCGTTCGCAATCACCTTGCCGAAGCTGAGCACCATGGGCTCGTCGGCTGGAACGGCAGCCCGGGCTTCGTCATAGAGGCGTGGCAGCATGCGCGCCGCGATCATGATCGGATCCACGAGCCGGTCGCGCACCGAGGCATGTCCGCCCCTACCCTTCACGGTGAGGTACAGCTCATCGGCCGCCGCCATGAAGGGCCCGCTGCGGAATCCGAGGGTGCCTACGGAGAGCTCCGGCGTCACGTGCTGACCGATGATGCCGGCCGGCTTCGGATCGGTGAGCACGCCTTCCTTCACCAGCAGCGAGGCACCGCCGGGCTCCTTCTCCTCTCCAGGCTGGAACACCAGCATCACGCTCCCGCTCCACTCGGCTCGCGCGCGGTGCAACGCGATGCCCGCGCCCAGCAACATGGCGGTGTGCGCATCATGGCCGCAGGCGTGCATCACGCCCGCATTCGCCGAGCAGTAGTCCGGCTTGCCCACCTCCTGGATGGGCAGCGCGTCCATGTCGGCGCGGAGCGCGATGCATCGCTCGCTGATGCCCTTCGTTCCACGCACCACGGCAATCAATCCGGTGCCCCTCGCATCCGAAGTCAGCTTCGCCACGCCCGCTCGCACCTCGATGCCCTCGCGCTTCAGCACCTCGGCCACGAAAGCCGCCGTGCCATGCTCCTGGAACGAGAGTTCCGGATGCCGGTGCAGGTGACGGCGCCATTCCACCATGTGCGGCTGAAGGGCGGCGATGGCTTCCTGGATGCGGGGCATCACTTGCCGAGGATGAGCTTGATGGCCACGAAGAGCAGCACCACGCCGAAGACGCGCTTCACCGTGTCGGCGGGGAGGGCCAGCGCGCCCTTGCTGCCTAGATAGCCTCCAGCCACGAAGGCCGCGGCGATAACACCCACCACCCGCCAGTCGATATGGCCCTCTTTCCAATAGTTGCGCACGGCCAGGAAGACCACGGGCAGCATGAGCACGGCCAGGCTGGTGCCCTGCGCCTGATGCTGGTTGTAGCCGAGCAGCCAGACGAGGGCCGGCACCATGATGATGCCGCCGCCCACGCCTACGAAGCCGCTGAGGATGCCCGCGAGCAGCCCTACGGCGACGAGCAGCGCGATGGTCTGCGTATCCATCGGTCAGATGTCGAGGCTGAGAGAGAAGTGGAAGACGCGCGGCAGCGTCACGCCGTCATCGATCCCCCAGGCCCAATCGGCGCGCACGAAATAGCCGAGCAGCCGCGACCGCAGGCCGAAGCCGTAGCCCGCGATGATGGGTTCGCGCTTGCTGTCGAGCGTGATGGTGAGCGGATTGCGGCTCACGACGATGCGATTGAAGGTGTTGTCGGCTGAGTACGGGTCGCTGCCGGTCCAGGCGGCGCCCACATCGCCGAAGCCGGCCACCTGCAAGTGATTGAGGAAGTCGGACTTGATGGGCCGGTTGATGAGGTAGCGCAGGATGGGCACGCGGAGCTCGGTGTTCACCACGCCGAAGCTGGTGCCGTTGCGCGCGTTATAGAAGAAGCCCCGCATGGGCGTGCTCAGGGCCTGGTACTGGTAATTCTGCGCGAAGTCGATGGGCACGCTGTCGTCGTACCGCGCGAACATCCAGTTGTCCACGCCCCCGAGGAAATGGAGGATGCGGCGGCTGCCCAGCGAGGTGGATCCAGCCAGTCTGGTCACCCAGATGAGGTCGCGGTGCACCTTGAGGGAGTGGCGCAGGTCGAGGCCGAGCACCTGCATGTCGCCCTTGCGCTCGGGATGCTGGTAGTACTCGCCGAAGACCTTCAGCTTCCAGCCCGTCCAGAGGTTGAGGCCGCGCGGGAGGGAGCTGTCGTACACCCACTCCAGCTTGGCGCCTGCCATATGGTCGAATGCACTGGGCGTGGTGAGGCTCACGGGGTCGATGCTCTGCTGCACGAACCGGTCGTTGCGGTACATGACCGAAGCGCGCAGGCTGGCGAGCTCGCTGAAGGGCCAGCTCACCTGGTAGCGCACGTTGTGCGAGTGCACCTTCACGATGCCATTGCCCGCGATGCCCTGATAGGCCTGCCGCTGGAACGAGATGCGCCGGTCGAGCCGGTGCTTGAGGTTCTCGTACATCAGCAGGTAGTCGTTGTTATTGAGGTCGAGCGCCAGGCGGAAGCCGCCCACCACGCGATGGTCCTCGAAGAGGTCGGTGGCGCCCATCCGCGTGAGGCCGCTGAGTCCGGGATTGAGTCCGCCCTGCCCGGTGAGCGGCTGATAGAACTGGTTGGAGTAGCTGTTGTCCACCTGCGTCACCACCTGATCCACGGTGAAGTTGACGTTGTAGTTGCGCTGCTCGGGATAGGCGAACGGCTTGCTTGCAGCGCTGTCGGCGGAAGCAGCGGCCGGCGATGGCCGCGCCTGCTGCGGGCGTGCCGGCGGTGCGGCCGGAGGGGGCCCCGACGGTTCGTCCGTGAACGCGTAGCGCCGGACATCGAAGGCCTCCTCGCCGGAACTGCGCGGCAGTTGCGGCGGCACCTTCACCACCGCGCTCATGTCGTCGGTGGTGATGGAAGGATTGGCCGGCGCGCGCCCGGGCTGCGGGGCTTCGCCCGGGCGCTCCGCCCCGGTGGCCTGCGGCTCGCCGGTGCGACCGGTGAAGAACCGGTAGCGGCCATCCTTCAGCTGCAGCAGCGTGTAGCGGTTGCGTTGCGGCTCCACATGCTGCTCCAGCACGCCCCGCCGCAGGTCTGAGAGACGCTCCTCCACTGCGAAGTACCGGTAGTGAACGGTGGTGTCGATGTGGCTGATGGTGCTGTCGTAGCGGACCCGGTAGCGGTTCACCACGCCGTCGGCATCGCTCAGGTAGGTGTAGCTGGCGCTATCGAGCTGGAAGGGCTGCGTCTCATTCACGCCGGGCGTGCTGCTGAGGCGCGTGAGCACGCGGCCACGGTTCGCCAGGTCGAGGAGGAAGATGTCCTTCGTGCCGTGGATGAGCGCCACGTCCTTGAAGGTCCGCAGCGTATCATCCGCACGGTCGCTGCTGAAGATGATGCGCCGGTCGCCGTCCACGAAGCGGGGCTCAAGGTCGTCCCATTGGTCGTCGGTGAGCTGCTCGCTGCGGTTCCCCACCACATGGTAGAGGTAGAGGTCGGCCCGCCCTTCGCGCACCCCGCTGATCACCATCGTGCGGCCATCGGCGGAATAATCCATGCTCAGCACCTTCTCCAGCATCAGCACCGGCCGCTCCGCGGTCTTGCCATCGTCCAGGGTCCAGGTGCGCAGGAAGAGCTCACCCTTGCGCTCGATGGCATAGCTGAGCGCCTTGCTGCTCGGATGCCAGGCCAGCACCGGATAGCTGCGGTCGATGATGCGGTCGATCTTCTTCTCCCCCTTCACGATGCGCTTCACCTTGCCGCTGGCCAGCTCCATCACCCACACCTTGTACTGCCCCAGCTCGTTGCTCGTCCAGGCCACCCAGCGGCCGTCGGGGCTCTGCTGGAACTGGGCGTAGGTGCGCTGCTTCCGGGTGCGGATGGGCAGCGGCTCCAAGGGGATGTCCTGCCGGTAGCGGTCCTCATCCGTGAAGCGCCCCTTGTAATGGTCAAGGCATTCGGCCAGGAGGGTCTTGAGCGACACGCCGAGCACGAAGAGGTAGCCGCTCTCCGGATTGCGGCTCACGCGGGTCATGTAGAGGATGTTGGGAATCACGCCCGGACCGTACACCTCGGCCACGTAGCGCCACACCATGTGGCCGGCAAGCCTCGCATCCTCGCCTTGGAGACGGTTGAACTTGTCGAAGCGGCCGCTGAGCACCGCATCCCGCACACGGTTGGACATGGGCGCATCCCATGGCCGGGAGTGGTAGCTGATGATGCCCTCGGTGAACCAGGGCGGCAGGCTGAGGAAGGTGGAGCTGCGGAGGATCTCGCGCCAGTTGCCGCCGAACATCATCTGGTCGATGATCACGTGGGCGATGCCCGAGCGGATCTGCTGGTCGAGCAGCGCGTGGTCGCCCTCGTAATAGACGAAGATCTTGGTGCCCACGATGCGGGTGAGTCCGCCGATGTTGTTCTGGCCCGTCATGCCCTCCAGCCCGATGTTGCTCTGGCGGAAGTCGGTGAGCGAGTTGTACACCACGAACTGCAGCCGTTCATCGATGGCGAAGTCGAATGAGGCCTCCAGCTCCTTCAGGTGCCGCTGCGCCGCCTGGGCCGTATAGCGCGCGAGGTCGCGGCCCTCCTTATAGAAGAAGACCTCCATGTCCTGGAACCGGTACTGCTGCCAGAGGAAGTCCTGGTACTGCACGCGGTTCTTCCCGTATTCCTGTTGCGAACCGGAATAGAACTGGGCCCGCACGATCGCCCCACCCGCCAGGAGGGCCAGGAGGAGGACAATGGAACGGGGCAGGAGACGTGCCGGCACGAGGGGAAGGTAGCTACTTTGCGACCCGGGTCGGGGCCGTCCGTGGTGCGAAGTTCCGGCAATTCGAGACATGCTCCGCATCGCTTCCTTCACGTTCAACCCCTTCCAGGAAAACACCTTCGTGGTTCACGATGGTTCGCAGGCCCTGCTCATCGACCCTGGGTGCTGGAACACCGCCGAGGAGCGCGATCTGGAGGGCTGGCTGGCGGAACAGGGGCTGCTGCCCGCCCGCCTGGTGCTCACCCACGCCCACATCGACCATGTGCTTGGCTGCGCATGGGCGCATCGGCGCTATGGCCTGCTGCCCGAGCTGCACCGCAATGACCTTGCGCTGCTCCAGATGGCACCGCGGCAGGGCCAGCTGTACGGGGTGCCCTGCGAACCATCACCGGAGCCGCAGCGCTTCATCGGGGAGGGCGACGCCATCCGGCTGGGCGACGATGAACTGAAGGTGCTCTTCGTCCCGGGTCATTCGCCCGGGCACATCGCCCTGTACAGTGAGGCGGGCCGCTTCGTGATCGCCGGTGATGTGCTGTTCAAGGACAGCGTGGGCCGCACCGACCTGCCGGGCGGTGACACCGATACGCTCTTGCGCAGCATCCGGGATCGGCTGCTGCCCTTGGGCGACGATGTGCGCGTGTATTGCGGTCATGGTCCGGACACCACCATCGGGCGCGAGCGGCGCTCGAATCCCTTCCTCCGCTGAGCGGCGCTCACCTTCCCTACGGGTGGTAGGAATCGGGCTTGTAGGTCTTCTGCCGACCGCGCTCGAATTCGTTGTGCTTGATGGGCGGCGGGCAATCAAAGCCGCTGCGGGCTCGCAGGAAGAGGAAGCGTACACTGAGGATCAAGGGCCGATACCGGCTGCTGAACCACTGCAACCTCCCGAACCCCTCATCGGCCGGCGTGAAGCTGAAGACCGGGGACTCCACAGCGGGTATTACCAGCATGCGCCCCGTGACCTTGAAGCCGTAGCCTAGCTTCATGTGCAGCTGCGTCACCAGGTCGGGCGGGAAGGCGTGCCGGTTGAACAGAGCGCCTCCGGTATGGCTGTAGGAGCTCCCCAACCGCCAATCTGCGTTGGCGCCCAGGCTCAGCTGGATGAACTGGTAGTTACCGGTCTGGAAGAACTTGTTGGCATTGACCGCCAGGGTGAGGAAGCGCTCCGCGAAATCGCCTTCAGCGGCAATTGGCGCGGCCGTATCGCCCCGCATCCATACCCCCGCGAGCGCCTCGGCACCGCGGAGGTTCTTGTAGGCCAAGCCGAGATCGAAGTAGTCCACCACCACCGGGTCGCGGGTGAACCAGGTGGCGCCGGCTTCCAGGTAGAGCCCCACCTTGCCTTTGGGGTCGTAGGTAGCCCGGTAGCGCAGCGTATCGGTGCGCCATACCTCCTCCTCGCTGTCCTTGAAACGCGGCAGTGTGTAGGTGATGCCCGGCGCGATGAACCAGCCGATGCGCTTGGCCTGGCCCTCGAGCGGGATGATATCCGGGCGCTTGCGCTGATAGATGCGCTGCGCGCTGAGCTCCGACAGGACGCCCAGCAGGCCCAGCAGGAACAGGAGGTGACGCATGGACGAAAGGTGGGGCAGCAGCCATGAAGCAAACGCCACCCGGCCGCCGATAGTGTCAACCCGTGATCGTGCAAACCCCGCCTCCCGCGTTCGACCGTGGACAGCAACGCCGTGCGCGCGCAACAGCGGGCCAGGCCGGCAGGCGCCCTCCACTTGGCGGGGAGGCGATCGTCAGCCAAGGTCAGCAGGACTTTGGCGACCTTTCCGGAATGCAACCGGCGGAGTGCCCCTCTGGCACGCATCGGCTTGGCCGGACCGCCAACCTGGTGCGGCCACTGCTGCTCCTGCTGCTCGTTGCAGGGCCCATGGCAGGGCGGTCGCAGGATACCGCAACGGTCTATCAGAGGCTGGCGCGCGCCGCGGAGAAGCACCGCTTCACCCGCTGGGTGCATGGCTCCCTGTTCGTAGCGCCGCAACGCAACGAGGAATCCCCCGCGCCGGGCACTCCGCAGCGGCGGTCGAATCCGCTGCTTCCATTCACCGGCCGCCCCGTGCGCACGGTCACGGTGAAGGTGCTCGACCCCTTCGGATTCGACCTTGCTAACAGCGCATCCCTGCAGATGGCCTGGGCGCAGCGCACGGCCAACGCCATCCACCGCACCACGCGGGAGTACCTCGTTCGGGAATTCGTCCTGGTGAAGCACGGACGGCCGTTCGATGCCCTGGCGGCAGCCGAATCGGAGCGTCTGCTGCGCGCGTCGCCCATGGTGAACGATGCGCGCCTCTTCGTGCAGCCAGCGGCGGAGCACGGCGATTCCGTTGATGTGGTGGTGCTGGTGCTCGACAAATGGAGCCTGGAGGCCTGGGTCGACTTCACGGGCGGCGCCGCGCGCGCCACGGTGCTCGACCGTAACCTCCTCGGGCTGGGCCAGGAGCTTCAGGCGCGGCCGACCTTCGGTACCGACCTCGCCCTGGAGCGCCTCGACGCGCGGCATGCCGTGTACAACATCAGGGGCACCTACATCACCTCGCTCATCGACTATGCGCGGGATGAGCGGAACGAGCGGCTGAGCCTGCGGCTCGACCGCCCCTTCTACTCGCCGCTCACGCGCTGGGCAGGCGCTGCGGCCATCGCGCGCGCACGAACGGAGGACCCGGTCACGGACGGACCGCGCCAAGCCGATGGCCATGAGCTTGTTGTAGCGCGCGAGACCGACCTTTGGGCGGGCCGCAGCTTCCCGCTCACCCGCGAACGGACCACGGCCGCACGCAGCAGCGCCCTCGTCTCGGGCATCCGCTACCAGCGCACGCGGTACCCGGAACGGCCGGCCATCGACACGTCCGGCGTCCAGCGTCATCCGCACGGCGCTTCGCTGTTGCTAGCCACCGGTCTTAGCGTGCGCCAGTATTACCGGGACCGCTATCTGTACCGCTTCGGGGCGGTCGAGGATGTGCCGGAAGGCCTGTTGGTGAAGCTCACGGGCGGCTTCCGGCAGCGCGAGAATGAGCGACGGCTCGCTTACACGGGCATCGAGCTCTCGCGCGGCCGACACTACAGGCGCTTCGGCTATGCCGCCGTCTCCCTGGGTTTAGGCGCCTACTGGGACCGGGGCGTGGCCACCGACGATACCTACCGGGCCGACCTGCGCTATTTCACCGGTCTCCTGCGGGTGGGACGCTGGTACCTGCGCCAGTTCGCGGCGCTTTCCGCCACGTCCATCACCCGCAAGCTGCCCACCGAACGCCTGAACCTGAACGGGGACCAGCTCTATGGCTTCCGCAGCGCGCTGGTGAGCGGCACGCACCGCGAACTGCTCCGGCTCGAAACCGTGGCCTACGCCCCGTGGCACGTGCTGGGCTTCCGCTTCGCCCCTGTGCTGCTGGCGGGCTTCGGCACCATCGGCGAGTCTTACGACCCGCTCTTCAGCGGCCGCATCCACAACGCGCTCGGTTTGGGCATCCTGGTACGCAACGAGAACCTGCTGGTGAAGACCTTCGAGGTATCGCTGAGCTTCTACCCGTACGTGCCCGAGGAGGATGGCTGGGTGCTGGATGCGGGACGGTACACCGACTTCACCCCTCGCTTGGCGGATTTCGCATTCACGCAGCCGGCGGTGGTGGGGTATTGATGATGAATAGCCACGCGACCACCGATGCCCTCGGGAGCCTATTTTGGGAGCGTAGCGCAAACATGACCCTGCATGGAACCTGAACCTGGGCATTGGGTAAGGACCATGGATCCCGGCATCTGGCAGATCGAACGCATCGACCATCAGCTGGACCAAGGGACCGAAAGCGACGGCCGCATCGCCTTCTGCAAACGGCTGGTGAATGACCGCTACAAGCGGGCCTTCGATCGGTCGAGCTTCCACATCTCATTGATCAGCCCCATCAGTAAGAGGGACCGTTTTGAGCTGGAACGCTTCATGGCAGACCATCCCGAGGTGATGGCCGAGTTCATCCGCTACCACAAGCGCTGCGACCTGCTGTTCAACGCCAAGTTCCATGTCGGCGATGCCGAGGACCGTGCATCGTTCAAGCAACGCGTGACCGCACGATTGGGCGATCTGGGCCATGGTCTTCACCGTCGCGAGCTCGAGGTCCTGCTTCATGATGAGCATGAACGCTCATCGCGCACAACGACCAGGAACATCACCGTTCAATTCGTATCGCCTGATCAGCTGCTGCGCGAAGGCAGGCCGGTGTTCACCGAATACCGCTTCCTCGACCACTGAGGATCATTTCAGGCGGTCGCCTCCAGCAGCTCCAGCGCCAACTTCTCCACCTCCTCGCTCTCCCACCGCTCTTCAATACCCGGCATGGCCAGCACCTGCTCCATGATGCGGTCGTGGCGTAGGCCCTCATCCCACGCGGCCTTGTAGCCGATGTCGCTGAACTTCACCTGGCTGTACAGCGGGATCCACTTGTCCGGGTGACGGGCCTGCAGGCGGCCTTCGATCTTCTTGCGCAGGATGAACTTCGGGTCGGCCACCAGGTCGCGCATTTCCACGAAGTTGCGGAGCGAGAGGTCGGCGATGGCGTCCCCATTGGGCTTGCGCGCCTTATGGTAGGCGTCGAGCACGGTGGCCCAGTTGTCGTCGCCGTGCTTGTCGAGCAGGTCGTTGAGCACCTTGCAGTCCTCGTAGCCGGCGTTCATGCCTTCCCCATAGAAGGGCACGATGGCATGCGCCGCATCGCCGATCAGCGCCACCTTGTCCTTGTAGGTCCACGGCGAGCAGCGGATGATGGCGAGGTTGCTCTGCGGGTTGCGGAAGTACTGCTCGGCCAGGTCGGGCAGCATGGGGATGGCATCCTTGAAGTGCGCCTCGAAGAAGCGCATGAGGTCCTGCTCATCCTTGATGTCATCGAAGGAGAACTCGCCCTCATGCGGCATGAAGAGCGTGCCGGTGAAGCCGCCATCGGTGTTGGCGAGGCCCATCATCATGAAATAGCGGCGCGGCCAGATGTGCAGGCAATGCGGGTCCATCTGCGGCGTGCCATCGGCGCTGGGCGCGAAGGCGATCTCCTTGTAGTCGTGCTCGATGTAGGTCTGGCTGAAGGTGAAGCGGTGCTTCATGAACTCCTGCCGCACCGCGCTCGGGGCGCCGTCGCTGCCGAAGACCACATCGGCCGGCACGGCGCTGGCCTCGCCGGTGGCCTCGTTGAGGAAGGTGCAGGTACCGGTATCGAGGTGCACGCCGGTGCAGCGGTGCTCGAAGTGCAGCTTGACGTTGGGAAACCCCTCCGCCTCGTTCAGCATCACCTTGTTCAGCTCGCCGCGGCTCACGCTGTGGATGGCACGCTCATCGATGCTGTAGGGCAGGCGCGTCAGCTTGCCATCGCGGTCGTGCGTCATGCGCGCATGCACGGGCACCACGATGCGCTCCACGGCCTCATGCACCCCGGCCGCCTTCAAGGCGGTCCATCCGCGATGGCTCACCACCAGGTTGATGCTGCGCCCCGCATACACGTTGGTCTTCCGGGGATCCGCCCTGCGCTCGAACACATTGACCTTGTGCCCGCGCTTAGCCAGGAACACGGCCAGCAGGCTTCCGACAAGGCCTCCGCCGACGATGGTGATGTGCTTCATGGTGTTCAGATGCGTTGCGGGAGGTAACGGTAATTCATCGGTGGAGCTCAAGAGGTGAATGGCGAATGGTCATTGGTGAATGGGTAGCAGAACCGGACATCGAATGCGCCTACGGCATTTCCTATTCGCTATTCACCATTGACCATTCGCCTGCATTTCATCACCCGTTCAAACATTCCGTTAGGATCTCCCCGAAGCGCCACACATCCTCGAAGCTGTTGTACAAGGGCACCGGCGCCACGCGGATCACGTTCGGCTCGCGCCAGTCGGCCACCACACCGCGCTCGGTGATGCGGTTGAACAGGGCCTTGCCGTGGCCGTGGGCCAGGATGCTCAGCTGGCAGCCACGTTGCATCGGGTCGCTCGGGGTGATCACTTCGAGGTGCGTGCCGGTTCGCTGTGCGACCTCGGCGATGATGAAAGCGAGGTAGGCCGTCAATTGTTCGCTCTTCGCACGCAGGTTGGCGATCCCCGCGCGATCGAACTGCTCGAGCGCCGCGCGGTGCAAGGCCATGCTGAACACCGGTGCGTTGCTCACCTGCCAGGCCTCGGCCGTGGGCATGGGCTTGAAGGTGCGCTCCATCTTGAAGCGCTCGCTCTTGTCGTGGCCCCACCAGCCTGCGAACAGCGGCAGGTCCTTCCCCAGGTGACGTTCGTGCACGAAGGCGCCCGCCACACTGCCCGGTCCGCTGTTCAGGTATTTGTAGCTGCACCAGCAGGCGAAATCCACGTTCCAGTCGTGCAGCTGCAGGTGCAGGTTGCCAGCGGCATGTGCCAGGTCGAAGCCGGCAATGGCGCCCACCGCATGCGCAGCCTTGGTGATCGCAGCCATGTCGAAGGCCTGGCCGGTGTAGAAGTTCACACCACCGAAACAGACCAGGGCCAGCTCCTCGCCGAGGTCGTTGATCTTCGCGATGATGTCCTCCGTGCGCAGGGTGTGCTCACCGGCGCGGGGTTGCACTTCGACCAGATCGGCCTCCGGATCACCGCCGTGGAAGGCGATCTGCGAGGCGAAGGCATAGGTGTCGCTGGGGAAGGGCCGCGTTTCGGTGAGGATCTTCTTCCTCTTTCCACTAGGCCGATAGAAGCTCACCATCAGGAAGTGCAGGTTGCTGGTGAGCTGGTTCATCGCCACCACCTCTTCCGGCAGGGCACCCGCCAGCCGCGCGAGCGAAGGGGTGAGCTCCTCATGGTAGCTGTACCACGGGTGCTTCGCGTGGAAATGCCCCTCCACCCCGAAGCGGGCCCAATCGTCCAGCTCCTGCTTCAATGCATCGGCAGCTGCCTTCGGCTGCAGTCCGAGGGAATTGCCGGTGAAGTACAGCACATCCCGGCCTTCGTGCTGGGGGAAGCGGAACTCGGTGCGGAAGGTGCGCAGTGGATCGGCAGCATCACGGGCTTGGGCGAAGGCAAGGCTGTTCTCGAAGGTGCTCATGTGACTCGGCCAAAAGTAGCGGCCTGCTGCAGGCGGCTCTTGAGCGGCGTCACAACAGGCTTCCAGCCCAGGCCAGCAACGGGAGGAGTACTATGGAGGCGTCGAGCATCAACCAATGCCACACGGCCCGGCCCGGGGACGACCGTGCGATAAGGACTGCCAATCCGGGCAGCACCAGCCATGGCAAGGCAAAGGACCAATCAACAGCGGCGGGTCCGCCTGGTTCAGACGGCAGGCTCGAAACCGTCAGCGCCACCAGCAGCATCACCGCAAGCGGAGCCAGCGCCAGCAACGCCAACGCCCTGGCGCCCATGGGCCCAAGCACCTGCGGCAGCGTGCGCAGAGCGGGCGGATCGAATGGCAGGTCGCGGAGATCGAACGCGATGGCGATCGCCAGGTAGAAACCGAAGAACACTGCGATCAGCAACGGGCCCAAGCCATCAGCCCGGTCGGTACCCGGGTGGGCGAGCAGCACGGTGCCCGCCGCCCACACCCAGGCGACCAACAGTGATTTGAGGAATGGGATTCCACGAAGGCCGATCCGGGCGCCGCTCCTAGAGCGCCAAGGGGTGATATACAAGGCCGCGGGCAGCACCACAGGCAGGAGCCGAACGATCACATCCAGCCACGCATCCCCGAGCGCCAGGCATGAACCGGCCGCAGCACCGGCGGCGAGCCATGCCGCGGCACGCGGGTGCACCCTGTACCAAGCGAGGAAGGGCGCGTTGTATCCGCCTTCATCACGTGAGCGCAGCCGCCGCATCCACCCGTAGCAAGCAAGCACGGCGAGGAAGGCAGCCACCGGGCGCGACCACGACGGGGCGAAGAACCAATGCTCTCCGAGCCAGCGCACCTGCGCCGCGGCGCCGAGCGCCAGAAGCAGGTGGCCGCGCACCATGGACCCCAGTACCGGGTTCCCGAGCCCGTTCATGGACTAATCGTAGCCCTCCAGGTTCGGATTGATGAGGAACTGGCGCACCCCTACGCCTACGGCGATGCCGGCTGCCGTGCTTAGCAGCGACCTGACCACACGCTTGGTGCGGCCCACCTTGGCATACCCGTACGCATAGTTGGGCTCGCCCTCCAGGTAGGGATCGCTGAGGGAGCCCCTGGTGACATGCACCCGAGGCAGGATCATGGCTGCGGCGTACACAGGGGGAAGGAACAGGGCGTTCACCTCGAGATTGGCCGCAATGCTCGCTCCGGCACCGAAAACAAAGCCGCCCCACGTGGCGATGCGCGGGCGGTAGGCTGCTCGGGCATCCTGCTCGCCTTTGATGAACCATCGCATCTCCTGCACCGTCAGCTCATTGCCGAACACCGTGTCGTGGAAGTACCAGATGCGCTCGCGACCCAGGCTGTCGGTGACACTGAACACATTCTCGGTGGGCTCGGACCGTTCCTTCGCCACTCCTTTGCGAGGGAACTCCAGGTAGCGGATCTCCAAGGTGCTCTGCCCGAGTACTTTCGTCTCGATGATCTCCCCGTTCATCAGCAGGATGCGGTCCGGACGAAAGGGCGATTGCGCGCAAGCCGCCCACCCGAAGGCAACGGAGAGAAGGAAAGCCAGCGAACGCATGCAGTGCGGCCAAAGGTAGGAGGGTGCCGCAGGTACCCCAAGGGTATATTTGCGCGCTTTCCACAGCGCACCCATCATGGAATCCGTCACCTATCACGAGCGTCACATCGGACCCCACGCAGCGGACACCCAGGCCATGTTGAAGGCCATCGGCGTGACATCGCTCGATGAACTGATCCAGCGCACCGTGCCGGCCGGCATCCGCGCCGCGCATCCGCTGGCCACCGGCGAGGCGCTCACCGAGCGTGAGCACCTGGAGCACATGAAGGCGCTGGGCGCAAAGAACAAGGTGTTCCGCAGCTACATCGGGCTCGGCTTCAGCGGCACGGTGACCCCGCCGCCCATCCTGCGCAACATCTTCGAGAACCCCGGATGGTACACGGCCTATACGCCCTACCAGGCCGAGATCGCGCAGGGCCGCCTGGAGGCGCTGCTCAACTTCCAGACGATGTGCAGCGACCTCACCGGCCTGCCCATCGCCAACGCCAGCCTGCTCGATGAGGCCACCGCCATCGCCGAGGCCATGCACATGCTGTACGCGGCGCGTCCGAAGGAACTGGCCAACGCACACAAGTTCTTCGCCGACAAGGGCCTCTACCCACAGAACATCGACGTGCTGCGCACCCGTTGCGCGCCCATCGGCGTGGAACTGGTGGTGGGCGATGTGAACACGCTCGATCCCGCCGACGGCTACTTCGGCATCGCGCTGCAGTACCCCGCCATCGACGGCAGCGTGAACGACCACCGCGCCATCGTGGCCAAGGCCAAGGCGGCCGGCGTGAAGACCGCCGTGTGCGCCGACCTGCTCTCGCTGGTGCTGCTGGCGCCTCCGGGCGAGTGGGGCGCCGACGTGTGCGTGGGCAACAGCCAGCGCTTCGGGGTGCCCATGGGCTACGGTGGCCCGCACGCTGCGTTCTTCTGCACCACCGAGGACTTCAAGCGACTCATCCCCGGCCGCATCATCGGTGTGAGCCAGGACCGACGCGGCCGTCGTGGCCTGCGCATGGCGTTGCAGACACGGGAACAGCACATCCGCCGCGACAAGGCCACGAGCAACATCTGCACCGCACAGGCCCTGCTCGCCGTGATGGCCGGCATGTACGGCGTGTACCACGGTCCCGATGGCCTGAAGCGCATCGCCCGCAACGTGCATGCCCACACCCGCAATGTGGCCGAGGCCGCGAAGGCGCTGGGCTACACCGTGGCCAACGGCAGCTTCTTCGACACCATCACCCTCAGCGGTGGCGATGTGAACAAGGTGCGCGCCGCGGCCGAGAAGCGCGGGATCAACTTCCGCTATGATGGCGGCCATGTGAGCATCTCGCTCGACGAGACGGTGCGCATGAGCGATGCGAACGACGTGGTGGCGGCCCTGGCCGAGGCCCTGGGCAAACCCGCTCCGGCGCTCAGCGGCAACGGTGCCAGCATGGCGGTGCCCGCCGACCTCCAGCGCAAGAGCGGGATACTCACCCACCCGGTGTTCAACACGCACCACACCGAGCTGGAGCTGCAGCGGTACATCAAGAAGCTTGAGAACAAGGACTTCAGCCTGATGCACGGCATGATCCCGCTGGGCTCGTGCACCATGAAGCTGAACGCCGCCAGCACGCTGATGCCGCTGAGCTGGCCTGAGTGGAACGCGCTCCATCCCTTCGCACCGGTGGACCAGACCGAGGGCTACCAGGAGCTGTTCCGCGAGCTGAGCGACATCCTGGCCAAGGCCACCGGCTTCAGCGCCGTGAGCCTGCAACCCAACAGCGGTGCCCAGGGTGAGTACGCCGGCCTGATGGTGATCCGCGCCTACCATGAGGCGCGCGGCGACAAGCACCGCAACATCGCCCTGATCCCCAGCAGCGCGCACGGCACCAATCCCGCCAGCGCGGTGATGGCCGGCATGCAGGTGGTGGTGGTGAGGGCCACCGAGGACGGCCAGATCGACGTGGCCGACCTGAAGGCCAAGGCCGGGCAGTACAAGGACACCCTGAGCTGCCTGATGGTGACCTACCCCAGCACGCACGGCGTGTACGAGGCCGCGATCAAGGAGGTGACCGGCACCATCCACGCGAACGGCGGCCTGGTGTACATGGACGGCGCCAACATGAACGCGCAGGTGGGCCTCACCAGCCCGGGCGAGATCGGCGCCGACGTGTGCCACCTCAACCTGCACAAGACTTTCGCCATCCCGCACGGCGGCGGCGGGCCCGGCATGGGCCCCATCTGCGTGAACGACAAGCTGAAGCCCTTCCTGCCCGGCCATCCGTTGGTGAAGACCGGTGGTGAGAAGGCGATCCCCGCCGTGAGCGCGGCGCCCTGGGGCAGCGCGCTGATCCTGCTGATCAGCTACGGCTACAGCAGGATGCTCGGCGGCAACGGCCTCACCGACGCCACGCGCTACGCCATCCTCAACGCCAATTACATCAAGGCGAAGCTGGAGAAGCACTATCCGATCCTCTACCTGGGCGACCAGGGCATGGTGGCGCACGAGATGATCCTGGACTGCCGCGAGTTCAAGCGCACCGCTGGTGTGGAAGTGGAGGACATCGCCAAGCGCCTGATGGACTACGGCTTCCACGCACCGACCGTGAGCTTCCCGGTGGCGGGCACGCTGATGGTGGAGCCCACCGAGAGCGAAGCCAAGCCCGAACTGGACCGCTTCGTCGAGGCCATGATCGGCATCCGCCACGAGATCGCCGAGATAGAGAGCGGCAAGGCCGACAAGGCGGACAACGTGCTGAAGATGGCACCCCACACCAGCGACGAGGTCTGCGCCGACACGTGGAGCCATGTTTACGGCCGCGAGAAGGCCGCCTTCCCGGTGAGCGTGAACCGCGACTGGAAGTACTGGCCCACCGTGAGCCGCGTGGACAACGCCTATGGCGACCGCAACCTGGTGTGCACCTGCCCACCCATCGAGGAGTACGCCTCGGCCGAAGCATGAACAAGGCGCTTCTCCTGGCCTTCACAGCGATTACGCTGCCGACGCTTGGCATGGGTCAGGGCGGTTCCAAGGCGGCGGCCTGCTTCTGGAGCGCTGATTTCGAGGATGGTGCATGGCCAGCGGGCTGGGTGACCAACCCCGTGGAGCGACAGACGCCCGAGGGCACCGGTTTGGGGGAGACCGTTCCCGCATTCGCGATCGGAACAGCCATGGATGCCAATGCCAACGGCTTCTTCCCTGTGACCGACCTGCCGATCGGCAACCGCTTCGTCATGGCCAACGACGATGCCGCGCCCTGCAACTGCGCCATGAACGACGCCACCCTTACCACGGCGCCCATCGACCTTACCGGACGCGCTGGAGTAGCCTTGGAAGGACGCGCATTCCATGAGATGACGCTCGGTGCCGGAGAGGCGCGGATCGAGGCGAGCACCGATGGCACCACGTTCTGGCCCCTGATCACACTGCCGCCGGCTTCCGGTCAGTGGCAGCGGTTCTTTGTCGACCTCTCGGACTATGATGGCCAGGACGCCATGTGGCTCCGGTTCCGGTGGAGCGATGGCGGGGGCTGGTCCTCCGGCTTCGCCGTGGATGACCTGTGCCTGCGCGAGCGGCTGGCCCATGACCTATCCATGGAGGCGGTGAGCCCGGGGGATGCCGTGGCCTCGGCCTTCGACCCCAGCACGCGAAGCCTGGGCTACAGCCGCCTGCCGCTGGAACAGGCGGGCACTTCATCCGTTACGTCGCAGGTACTAAATCGGGGTACGCAAGCGCTTACCGGCGTCTCGGTCAGCTGTGAGGCCTTCTTGAATGGCACCAGCTTGGGCGTGGCACAAGCGAGCGCAGCGGTGGACATGGCCCCGGGCGACCAAATGACCTTCATGGTCCAAGGGATCCCTGCGCCGACAGGGGTGGGCGAACTGATGCTCCGCTGCGTGGCAAGCGCTCAGCAGACGGACGAGGACGCAACTGACAACACCCTTGATGCCCCAGTGCGCATCACAGGCCCGGGTTGGGACGCAGGCTATTCGGCCATGGGCTGCGATGGCGGCATCCCACAAGGGGTGATCAGCCGTTCTGACAATTTCATTGCGGCCGTTCGCTTGGAATTGACCGAACCCGGTAGCCGTGCCGAAGGAGTGAGCGCCGTGCTGGATGCCAGCTCCACGGAAGGCGAATTCGTTCGAGCCATTCTGTTCGACGCCAGTTTCGCCTTCATCGACACCTCCCTTCGGCATGCCATCACGGCCGAGGACCTGTCCTTGGCTTCGGGCAATGGCGCGCTCTACCTGCCCCTCGCCTCCGCGCCCGAGCTCCCTCCTGGCGATTATTTCGTTGGCCTCCAGCGACTAACGGGCCAAGGCCCCGTTGGCGTGGCCTTGAGCGGGCACGTACCCGTCGGCGGGGCTGCCCTCCTCGAGGGTCTCACCTTCGACGTTTCCTGGATCACCGGCTGCCCGATGGTGCGGCTGCACCTGGCTCCCTTCGGGGTCGGCCTGCAGGAGCCTCAACCGGTCATCACAGAGGCGGCCATCCACCCCATGCCCGTGAGCGAATCGGCCCGGGTGGAGTTCGAGCTTGCCTCAGGAGCCCTGGTGGGATGGACACTCTTGGACATTGCCGGCCGCATCGTGCTCCAAGGGGCACCTGTCCCGCTCTCAGCCGGGCACCAGCAGCTGCTGCTCGACCTGCGGTCGGTCGCCCCCGGCCCTCATGCGCTGCGCCTCACCATGGGCGAACGGTCCATGCGCCTGCCTCTGGTGGTGGCTCGGTGATTCCGTTGCCTACCCAAAGACCGCCGCGCCCTGCACCTGGGCGACCTTTCATCCATCGGCCCCTAGGGACGAACAACGCGACGGAGAAAGGGCATGTCTTAACTCTACCCAATCGTTAGCTTCGTAGCCCTTTCGGAACAGAAACCCAACACAACATGAACCAACGTTACTTGATTCTCCCTGCCCTGCTGGTGGCTGGTGCGTCGTTCGCACAGCTGGCCACCCAGCGCCCGGTGCGGAAGGACTTCCGTCCGGCCATGACCAACGCCACCACCACCCAGGATATCCCTGCGAGCGGCAACGACCGCGCCGGCGGCGATGTGGTCTTCTCCGAGGACTTTGCCAACGGCTTGGCCGGGAACAACGGCATCGGTGCCTGGACGACCTCGGGCCCCAACGGCGACATCTGGCGCCGCAAGACCACCGGCCCCCTAGGTGCCTACACCGGCACCACCGAGCGCATCCAGTCCACAACGGTGACCAATGGCTACATGCTGTTCAATAGCGACAGCGCCAACTGCACCTGGTCCGGCGGCACCCCCACGGCATTGCCCGTGGATCAGTTCACCGCATGGGAAGGCAGCCTGGAGTCGCCCGTGCTCGACCTCAGCGCCACGCCTTACGTGGAGCTCGAGTTCCAGCAGCGCCTGCGGTACTGCTGCGATAACTCGCCCCACTTCGTGGAGGTGAGCACCGACGGCGGCCTCACCTGGCCCGAGCGCTTCAACACCGCCACGGGCATCGCCGTGAACTCCGGCGGCACCCCCAGCACCCAGACCCGCAAGATCAACCTCAGCTGCGCCATCCAGGCCAACCCGGCCAACGTGAAGTTCCGTTTCCGCCATGATGGCGATGCCGGCACCTCGCACTACCACTGGCAGATCGACGATGTGCGGATCGTGGAGCTCTACGATCACGACCTGCGCGTCACCAGCACCAGCACCTCGGCCTTCGACCTCGACCTGGCCATCAGCTACGACTCGCTGAAGTACACCCTCTTCCCCTACAGCCAGCTTCGTCCCGTGCCCCTGAACATGACGGTGCTGAACAACAGCACCATCCCGCAGGCCGGCACCGTGGCGAATTTCACCGTGACCCGCCAGGGCACGGAGGTGCTGAACCAGGATCAGGATCTCGGCGACTTCCCGCTCTGCCCCTCTGAGCAGAAGGTGTGGGTGAACCCCTCCTTCATCCCTCCCGCTGAGGCTGGCACCTACAATGTCGCCTTCGCCATCTCGGCCGCTGACCCGGACAACACCCCCGCCGACAATACCGGTACGGGCAGCTTCGGCGTGAGCCAGTTCATCTACGCCCGCGACAATGGCACCATTGCCACCTTCGAGGATGGCGCTGGTGACGGCAGCGTGCTGATCCTTGGCAACACCTTCTACATCGCCAATGCGGTGGACCTGCACTCCATCGACGTGGCCCTGAACAACGGCTCCGAGGTGGGCGCGATCTTCGTGGGTGAGTTGCGCAATCCCAACGAAGCCGACTTCCCCGTGATTGCTACGACGCCAGAGGTGGTGGTGACGCAAAGCATGCTGGGCGGCACCGGCAGCAGCAACTTCACCAAGGCCCTGTTCGACCTGCCCGTGGCGCTGGACGCCAACACGGACTACATGGTGACCATCCGCTGCTTCGGCAACATCCGCATCGGCGTGAGCGGCGAGAGCGAGGAGCAGACCTCCTTCATCTATTACATCAGCCCGACCCAAGGCGAGGACTGGTTCTACACCACCGCCACCCCGATGGTGCGCATGAACTTCGACCCCACCGCCAGCATCACCTCCATCGACCGCGCCAGCGGCATCGGCCTCGGGCAGAACATCCCCAACCCCAGCCGCCTGAACACCACCATCCCCTACACGCTGGAGACCGCCGCGAACGTGGTGATCGAGCTCCACGACGTGAGCGGCAAGCTGGTGCAGCGCATCGCTGAGGGCTTCCGCCCGGCCGGCACCTACCGCACGCAGCTGAACGTGCAGGACCTCACCGAGGGCCTGTACTTCTACACCCTGCGCGCCGGCGATGCCAGCGTGACCAAGCGGATGGCCGTAGAGCGCTAGGCCGCTCGCCATTCAAGCCAGGATTCCTGAGCGGGGCGCCCAATGGGCGCCCCGCTTCGTTCCGGAGCCTGGCCTCCCCCTTCACCGAAGGAATCCATGCCTTCCTCGGCCCCCCAAGGATGACTGCCGATCCGTAACGTTTCGTCCTTGGAAAAGCCGTGATGCAGCGTTTCATTTGCAGGTCGAACCCCTCGTGGTAAATCCCTCAGAAACCCAACGAACGATGAAGAAGATCTACTCGACGATGCTGCTGCTGTCCGTGGCCCTTGCCGGCAACGTGATGGCGCAGAGCAAGACCCCGTATGCGGGTCCGCGCGTGCCCGTGAAGCGCTCACTTGACCCTGCCGTAACCGTTGGTCCCGCCGCGAGCGGTGCGCGCAGCGAAGTGCTCTGGGAGAGCGATTTCTCCGCTCCTGGCGATTGGGCCATCGCGCATGACGGCCCGGTAAACCTCGACTGGCAGATTGGCACCGGTCTGGCCAGCACCGGGGATTATCCAACTCCCGCCATTGAGAGCACAACGGCCGCCAACGGCTACGCGATGTATGATTCGGATGCCGGGGTGAACACCTCTGGCAACTTCGAGTATGCCCACATCACCAACGCTGCCTCATTCAGCACGGCGGGCTACCCGAACGTCATCGTGGAGTTCCAGACCCAGTACCGCCGCTTCAACAATGAGCAGACCTTTCTGGTGGTGAGCACCAACAACACCGATTGGCCTACCAACCTTGAGCCCGGCACTGACATCAGCGGCCTGACGAATGTGTTCCACGTGTTCGCGCCCGGCGAGCTGACCCAGGGCGTCTCCCCCGGCAACCCGGTGACCAGGCGGATCAACATCTCCTCCGCAGCAGGCGACCAGCCGCAGGTGTGGATCCGCTTCCTCTTCGTGGGCATTTGGGGCTACACCTGGTATGTGGACGACGTGAAGGTGCTCGAGCAGCCAGCCTACGATCTGGTGCTGCAGAACGGCTTCCTCTCCCACACGGGAAATGGCGAGGAGTATGGCCGAGTTCCGTCCGGCCAGTTGAACCCCACCATGCGCGTGGGTGGCGACTTCTTCAACTTCGGCGTGAACCCGATGACCAATGTGGCACTGAGCATGACGGTCGCTGGCGCCTCCCCCTTCAACGCCAGCAGCACCCCGGTGGACCTGAACAGCGGCGTGGAAAGCGCCATGGATCAGGATGTTACCCTTCCGAACGGCGGTGCCTTGGCGCCTGGCGTGTATAATGCCGTGTTCGCGCTGGCCGGTGCCGAGAGCGATCAGGAGGAAGACGTTCTGAACAACGCCTACCTCCGGAACTTCGAGGTGAACAACGATTGGTATACCCTCGACGGCATCGGCAACCACCCCGCCGGCTACGAGGCCCTCACCTCTGCCGGAACGAACAGCTTCACCGATGCCACCGACGGCCTGGTGCTGTTCAACTACTACGAGTTCCGCACCGCGCAGATGGTCTACGGCATGGAGATCGGCATCACCAGCACCTCGCAGGTGGGCTCCTACTTCATCGCCTCCATCTATGACACCACCCTCACTGCCGACACCCACCTCGATGTGCCCCTTTACTCGACGGACGTGATCGACATCACCCAGGCCCACATCGATGCCGGCAAGGTGACCGTGATCTTCCCCGAGGCGCAGAACATGCAGCCCGGCGGCTACTTCTTCGGCATCCAGATGTACAGCAACGGCGGCGCCAACAACCTGCGCGTGGTGGACGACCTCACCGTGCCCCAGCCGGGCCTTGCCAGCGGCATCGACATCCCCGGCCCTGCGGACCAGGTGTACAGCAACGGCAACGCCTACCACATCCGCTTGGCGCTGAACAGCGCCGTTGGCATGCCCGAGCAGGAGCTCACTGGCGTATCGCTCTACCCGAACCCCGCCAACGGGATCGTGAACTTCCGCACCGAGGCCTTCGGCAACTACGCCATCCAGGTGCTCGACCCCTTGGGCCGCGAGGTGCTGAGCACCCGTAGCAACGGCAGCGCTACACTCGACCTCCGCGGAAACGCCGCCGGATTGTATCTGGTGCGCATCACCGACGGCCAGGCGAGCACCGTGCAACGGATCACGCTGAACTAAAGGGAGCCTTCCCGAAGCAAGAGCCCCCGTGCCATGGCACGGGGGCTCTTGCTTTACGGCGCGCCGGAATGGATCAGCGCCCGCCCGAGAGGGAGCGCTTCACCTGTCGCATCAGATTGCCGGCGAAGACGAACTCGTTCAGCTCCTGGTTGTCGCTGTGCATGAGCGCTTCGCGATCGCCTTCCCACCACTTGCGCCCCTTGTGGATGAAGACGATGTGCTCGCCGGTCTCCATCACGCTGTTCATGTCGTGCGTGATGACGATGGTGGTGGTGTTGAACTCCTCGGTGATCTCCTTGATCAGGTCGTCGATGACGATGCTCGTCTGCGGGTCGAGGCCGCTGTTCGGCTCATCGCAGAAGAGGTACTCGGGCTCCATGGCGATCGCGCGCGCGATGCCCACCCGCTTCTGCATGCCGCCGCTCAGCTCAGCCGGATAGAGACCGTCCTTGTCCACGATGTTCACGCGCCTCAGGCAGGAGTGCGCGCGGTCGGCCATCTCGCTGCGCGCCATGCGCCCGAACATGCGCAGCGGGAACATCACGTTCTCGATGACCGTGAGGCTATCGAAGAGCGCAGAGCCCTGGAAGAGCATGCCGATGCGCTGGCGGATCACGCGCTTCTCCTCGGCATCCAGGTCATGGAAGGAGCGCCCCTCGTAGAGCACGCGCCCCTCCTCTGGCCTGTGGAGGCCCACCATGCACTTGGCCAGCACGCTCTTGCCCGATCCGCTGCGGCCGATGATCTGGTTCACCTTGCCGCGCTGGAACACCGCATCGATGCCCTGGAGGACCTGCACCTCGCCGAAGCGCTTGCCCAGGCCCTCCACCGCGATCATAGCAGCAGGGCTTGCGTGAGCACGAGGTTGGCCAGGAGGATCACCACATTGCTGTATACCACCGCGCGCGTGCTGCTGATGCCCACCTCGCGCGTGCCGCCCCTGGTGTAGTATCCCTGGTAGGCGCTCACCGTGGTGATGATGAAGGCGAACACCACCGTCTTGATCAGGGCGTAGACCACGTGGTAGGGCTTGAATCCGAGCTGGATGCCCAGGATGAAATCATCGCTGGCCACCACGCCGGTCTGCACCCCGGCCAGCCAGCCTCCGAAGATGCCCAGGAACATGCTGATCATCACCAGGAACGGATTGATGAGCATGGTGGCTGCGATCTTCGGGAGGATGAGGTAGCCCGCCGAGTTCACGCCCATGATGTCCAGCGCGTCGATCTGCTCCTTCACCCGCATGGATCCGATCTCGGCGGCGATGTTGCTGCCCACCTTACCGGCCAGGATCAGGGAGATCACTGTGGGGCTGAACTCCAGGATGGTGCTCTGCCGGGTGGCGAATCCCACCACCCAGGCCTGAATGAGCGGGCTGTCGATGTTCGTCCTTGTCTGGATCGTGATCACCGCCCCCATGAAGGCCGAGAGCAGGGCCACGATGCCCACGCTCTTCACCCCCAGCAGGTCCATCTCCTCCACCGTGCGCCTCACATAGATGCTGAACCGCTCCGGCTTGCCGAAGGTGTCGCGCAGCAGGAGGAAGTACCGGCCGATATGGAAGAGGATGCCCAAGGCGATGCGGCCAAAAGTAGGCCTTGATCCCCACCGCGCGGCGCCCCGGGCACCTACCTTCGGGCCCGTGCAACCGCGCATCATCGCCTCCCGCACCCTGCTCGTGCTGGCCATCGGGCTGCTGGCCGCAGGATGCGCGAGCGGCCCGAAGAAGTACCGGAAGAAGCGGGGGTGCGATTGCCCGAAGTGGAACCAGGCGCCCGCACGCCCCGCCGGAGAACATGCCTGGCATTGGCCGGAAGGGGGAGGCCTGCTCGGCTGAGCCCGCCATGGCACCCGGGGGATTGGATGCGCTGCGCCGCCGCCTGCCCGAAGGCGCATGGCCTCCGGTGGCCGAGTGGCTCAGGGCCCATCCGGTGCAGGTACGGGTGGTGCGGGCCAGGCGCACCAAGCTCGGCGACTACCGCAACACCGCTGATGGCGGCTTGCCCAGGATCACCGTGAACGGCAATCTCAACCCCTTCGCGTTCCTGGTGACGCTGGTGCATGAATTCGCCCATCACGACACCTTCCTCCGCGCCAGGCGGGCGGAACCGCATGGGCCGGAATGGCGGGCTGCCTACCAGCGGCTCATGCGCCCCTACCTGTCCCCTGCGGTGCTGCCCGCAGACGTGCTGGCCGCGCTGCATACCCACCTCAGGAAGGCACCGGCCAGCAGCTGCGCCGACCCCCAGCTCATGCGTGCGCTGCACCGGCACGACCCCGCCCCCGGGCTCCTGCTGGAGCGGCTGCCCGAACGCGCCGTGTTCCGGTTCAACGGAGCCGTGTACGTGAAGGGCCCTCGGCTGCGGAAACGGTTCCGCTGCGCCTGCCTCAGCAACCGCCGCAACTACCTCATGCACCCGCTCATCGAGGTGGATGCCGCGTCCCCCGCGCGGTTGGATGCCGCTTGGGCCAACCCCAGTACCTTGCGCCACGGATGAAGACCGAACACACTTGGTGCGTAATCATGGCCGGTGGCGTGGGGAGCCGATTCTGGCCGATGAGCCGGAGCGCCTATCCGAAGCAGTTCCTCGATTTCCTCGGGCTGGGCCGCACGCTTCTGCAGCAGACCTACGACCGCTTCCTTCCGCTCTGCGGCAAGGAACGCATCCTGGTGGTGACCAATGCGCGCTACGCCGCCATCGTGCGCGAGCAGCTGCCCGACCTTGAGCCATGGCAGGTGCTGGAGGAGCCCGGTCGCCGCAACACGGCACCTTGCGTGGCGTTTGCCAATGCCGTCATCGCACGGCGCGACCCCGAAGCCGCCATCATCGTCGCCCCCAGCGACCACCTCGTGCTGAAGGAGGAGGCCTTCCTCGGCACCCTCCGAACCGCCCTTGACCAAGCCGTCTCCGCCGATTGCCTGGTGACGCTCGGGATACTCCCGAGCCGGCCCGACACCGGGTACGGCTACATCCAGTTCGCCGAGGACGGCGCATCGAGCCACCCCAGGGTGAAGAAGGTGCGCACCTTCACCGAGAAGCCCGACCACGAAACCGCGCTCCGGTTCCTGGAGAGCGGAGATTTCCTCTGGAACGCCGGGATCTTCATCTGGACGCTGAAGAGCATCGACCGCGCCATGAAGCGCCACCTGCCGGCCTTGGCAAAGGCCTTCACCGACAGGGAGAAGGACCTGGCCGGTGACCGGTTCACGGAAGCCGTGGCGGCCGTCTATGCCGAATGCGAGAGCGAGAGCATCGATTACGGAATCATGGAGAAGGCGGACAACGTCTACACCGTGGCAGGCGACTTCGGCTGGAGCGACCTGGGCACTTGGGGCAGCCTGTACACCCACCTGCCGAAGGATGACAGCGGGAATGCCGCCATCGGCAGCGCTGTGAAGCTCTACGGCTGCAGCGGCAATGTGGTGCATGCGCACGATGGCCGGCTGCTGGTGCTTCAGGGGCTGGATGACTACATCGTGGTGAGCACCCACGACGCGCTGCTGGTGTGCCGGAAGCGGGACGAGCAGCAGATCAAGCAGTTCGTGACCGACCTCACCGCCGAGAGTGGCGAGCGCTACATCTGATAGGATGCGCGGAACCGCCCCATGATCAGGTTTATTTTGGCGCCTGCCAGCCCGCATCCGTGAGCGCATTCGAACTGATCACCGGCCAGGAAGCCCTGGCCGCGCATTGCGCAGGGCTCGCGGGTGCACAGGTCATCGCACTCGATACCGAGGCCAGCAGCTTCCACCGCTACCGGGAACGGGTGTGCCTGGTGCAGCTCAGCACCCGCGCCTCCACCTTGCTCGTGGACCCGCTGGCCGTGCCCGACCTGGCCCCCTTGGGCAGACTGCTCGCCGATCCCTCCATGGAAGTGGTCATACACGATGCGGACTATGACCTGCGGATCCTGGCCAAGTACCATGGCATCCGGGTGGAGAACGTCTTCGACACCCTGGTCGCCGCCGAACTGCTCAACGAGCCGGAAATCGGCCTGGCCTCACTGCTGAAGAAGTATCAAGGCGTACAGGTGGACAAGAGGTTCCAGAAAGCGGACTGGAGCAAGCGGCCGCTGCCGGCTGACATGCTCGCCTACGCCGCCGGCGACACCAGCCATCTGATCGCGCTGCGCGACCAGTTGAAAGACCTGCTGACCGAGAAGGGGCGTTGGCCCTGGGCCGAGGAGGAATTCGCCCTCCTTACCGATGCGCCTTTCAACCTGGCTGCCGATGATGAACCGGCCTACCTCAAGCTGAAGACCGCGAAACTCCTGAAGCCGCACCAATTGGCCATCCTTCGCGAGGTGCACGCGCTGCGCGAGCAGATAGCCGAGCGCATGGACCGCGCGCCCTTCATGGTGGTGGGCAACGAGGTTCTGCTGCAGCTGGCCACCGACCCGCCCGGCAGCCTGCAGGAGCTCGGGCGACGCAAAGGCGTCGGTGACCGCTTCCTCGAGCGCCATGGGCGGGACCTGATGAAAGCCATCCAGCGCGGCCTGGAGCTGCCCAAGGACCAATGGCCGCAGGTTCCCCGCCCCAAGCGCTGGCCCCGCGACCCAGATTTCGACGAGCGGCTCAAGCGATTGAAGCAAGTACGCGACCGGCTCACGGCTGAGCATGACCTGAGACTGGGCATCGTGGCCAGCAACCAGATGCTCACGGAAATCGCCCGCACCCTGCCGGGTGATTTGGAGGCCCTGTCACGCCTGCCCGGCATGCGCCGATATCAAACCCGGCTATTCGGCGAGGCGCTGTTGCAGGCGCTCTGAAAGAGCCGAGGGTAGGTCCAGATGTGAGCAAAGTCACCCTTCGCATAGCTATATAGCTATACGTTTGTGCCATCGATGACCAACATCATGGCCGCAACAACGCTAGACGAGCGCATCGGCTCGGACAAGCTCAATCGGGCAAGCGAACTGCTGCGTGCAGCAGCCCACCCGCAGCGCTTGGCCATCCTGGATGCGCTGGGGCAGCACACCCATCTGTGCAACAGGGAGCTTCAGGTCATGCTGGGGATCGAACAGGCCATCCTGAGCCAGCACCTCACCCTCATGCGCGATAAAGGCCTTCTGGATTGCCGGAAGGAAGGCAAGTTCACCCACTGGACCCTGCGCCGGCCGGAATTCCTGCGCATCGTCAACTGCCTCGAGAACTGCTGCGATAAGCTCTGATGCACATGGAGATCCTCGGTTACATCGGCGCCATCCTCATGGGCTTGTCCCTCGGCCTCATCGGCGGCGGCGGCAGCATCCTCACCGTGCCCATCCTCGTCTACCTGTTCAGCATCGATGCGGTGCTGGCCACGGCCTATTCGCTCTTCATCGTGGGGCTCACCAGCCTCATCGGCTCCTTCAGCCACATGCGCTTGGGCAACATCCATTGGCGCACGGCCATTGTGTTCGGCATCCCGAGCATCCTGGCCGTTTACGCCACCCGGGCATTCCTGGTGCCAGCCCTCCCCGACCCCCTCCTCACATTAGGCGACCTGGCGGTGAGCAAGGCGCTCGGCATGCTCATCCTGTTCGCGCTGCTGATGGTGTCCGCGGCCTACAGCATGATCCGCAAGCCAAGGGCCAAGGCGAACGGCATTGAAGGCGGCAAGGTGAGCTTCAACTACCCACTCATCCTGGTGGAAGGCGCGGTGGTGGGCACCATCACCGGGCTGGTAGGCGCAGGCGGCGGCTTCCTCATCATCCCCGCCTTGGTGCTGCTGGCCAAGCTGCCGATGAAGCAGGCGGTGGGCACCTCCCTCATCATCATCGCCGCCAAGAGCCTCATCGGCTTCACCGGCGACCTGGGCGGCGACGAGCTCATCGACTGGAACTTCCTGCTGGTGTTCTCCGCTATCGCGGTGGTGGGCATCATCGCCGGCAGCCTGCTCAGCAAACGCATACCGAACGAGAAGCTCAAGCCCGCCTTCGGCTGGTTCGTGCTGGTCATGGGCGTGTATATCATCGCCCGCGAACTCTCCAACCTCAGCTAACTCACGGGCATCCTCCCATCGCCCGGACCCACCCAACACGCAAAACAACCCCCATCATGAAGATCGAACAGATCTACACCGGCTGCCTGGCGCAAGGCGCCTACTACATCGAGAGCGACGGCGAGGCCGTCATCATCGACCCGCTGCGGGAGACCCAGCCTTATCTGGACCGCGCCAAGCAAAGCGGAGCGCGCATCAAGTACGTGCTCGAGACGCACTTCCACGCCGACTTCGTGAGCGGCCACCTGGACCTCTCCAAGAAGACCGGTGCACCCATCGTGTACGGCCCCAATGCGAACCCGCAGTTCGATGCGCACATCGCCACCGATGGTGAGGTGCTGAAGGTGGGCAAGGTGACCATCACCGTGCTGCACACGCCGGGCCACACCATGGAGAGCACCACCTACCTGCTGAAGGATGAGAGCGGCAAGCCGCACGCCATCTTCACCGGTGATACCCTCTTCATCGGCGATGTGGGCCGCCCCGACCTCGCGCAGAAGATGGGCTCGCTGACGCAGGAGGACCTGGCCGGCTACCTGTACGAGAGCCTGCACACCAAGATCATGTCCCTGCCCGATGACGTGCTGGTGTACCCCGCGCACGGGGCCGGCAGCGCCTGCGGCAAGAACATGAGCAAGGAGACCTGGGACACGCTGGGCAACCAGAAGCAGACCAACTACGCGCTGAAGGCCGCGACCAAGGAGCAGTTCATCAAGGAGGTGACCGATGGCCTGCTGCCGCCGCCCGCCTACTTCCCCCAGAACGTGGCCATGAACAAGGGCGTGATCGAGAGCGTGGACAGCGTGAAGGAGCGCGGCATGCGTGCCCTCACCCCCGACCAGTTCGAGCTGGTAGCCGAGACCGAAGGGGCCCTGGTGCTCGACACGCGCGGTGCGCAGACCTTCAAGGACGGCTTCGTGCCCCGTAGCATCAACATCGGCATCAAGGGCGACTTCGCTCCCTGGGTGGGCGCCATGATCCCCGATGTGAAGCACCCGCTGCTGCTGGTGACCGATGAAGGCATGGAGGACGAGGTAGTGACGCGTCTGGCCCGCGTGGGCTACGACAACGTGTTCGGTTACCTGAAGGGCGGCATCAGCGCTTGGAAGGCGAGCGGCAAGGACGTGGACACCATCGAGAGCATCCCCGCCGAGGAGTTCGCGAAGCGCTTCCACGCGAACAAGCTGCGCGTGGTGGACGTGCGCAAGGACGGCGAATACGAGGCCGAGCACGTGGACGGCGCCTGGCATGCCTCGCTGCAGTACATCAACCAGAACCTGGCCGCCTTCAGCAAGGAGGAGACCAACTACATCCACTGCGCCGGCGGCTACCGCAGCATGATCGCGGCAAGCCTGCTGAAGGCCCGCGGCTGGCACAACATCGTGGATGTGGCGGGTGGCTTCAACGCCATCAAGAACAACACGGACGTGAAGGTGACGGACTACGTCTGCCCGAGCACCTTGAAGAAGTAAACCGAAGCGAATGGTGAATGGTCAATGGTGAATGGGGCGCCGAACAGGCATTCCCATTCACCATTCGCCAACGACCATTCACCAAGATCCCCCAACATCATGCTCGAGACCCTGAAACAACCGTGGCCGTGGTACTTGGCCGGCGCCCTCATCGGCCTCACCGTGCCCTACCTGCTGCTCGTGGGCAACAAGACCTTCGGCATCAGCAGCTCGCTGCGCCACCTCTGCGCCGCCTGCATCCCCGGCGATGTGAAGTTCTTCAAGTATGACTGGAAGAAGGAGGCCTGGAACCTGTTCTTCGTGGGTGGCATCGCCGTGGGCGCCTTCCTGGCCGCCACTTTCCTCAGCGACCCCAACCCGATCATGCTGGCTGAAGGCACGCAGGAATACCTCGCGAGCAAAGGCATCACGGATACCAGTCACCTGCTGCCCGCCGAGATCTTCAGCTGGGAACAGCTCTTCACGCTGCGCGGCCTGATCTTCTTCGTGGTCGGCGGCTTCATGGTCGGCTTCGGCACCCGCTACGCCGGCGGCTGCACCAGCGGCCACGCCATCATGGGCCTCAGCAGCCTGCAGTGGCCCAGCCTCATCGCCACCGTGATGTTCATGGTCGGCGGCATCCTCATGACGTGGTTCATCCTCCCCTACCTCCTGACCCTCTGACGCCCCATGGAAAAGACCATAAACAAGACCCCGGCGGTGGAAACGAACACCGACTTCGAGGTACGCTCGCTGGACACCATGTGCGTGAACGAGAGCCAGGTGGAGCGGCCCTGGTGGGATAACCTGAAGTACAGCGCCTGGGGCGTGCTCTTCGGCATCGTCTTCTTCAAGGCCGAGATCATCAGCTGGTTCCGCATCCAGGAGATGTTCCGCTTCGAGAGCTTCCACATGTACGGCGTGATCGGCACCGCCGTGGTGGTGGGGCTGATCAGCGTGCAGCTGATCAAGCGCTTCGGCATCAAGACCGTGCAGGGCGAAGCCGTGGTGATCCCCAACAAGACCTTCAACAAGGGCCAGATCTACGGCGGCCTGCTGTTCGGTCTGGGCTGGGCCATCACCGGTGCCTGCCCAGGGCCGCTGTTCGCGCAAATCGGCGCAGGCTACTCGGTCATCATCGTCACCTTCCTCAGCGCTTGGGCGGGCACGTACGTGTATGGTGTCATCCGCGACAAGCTCCCCCACTGAACACCGCGCCATGCTCATCCCGGTCGTCGTCCTCATCGCCACGCTGCTCGTGCTCGTCGTGCTGCACGTGCTCGACGATGCCGTGGCCACGCTCCAGGAGCGCATGGGGAACCCGCGCAGAACGGGCCTGAGCTGGAGCAAGCGCATCACCTGGGTGCTGCTCGTGCTGGTGGTCGCGCAGTTCTTCATCCCCCCGGGAGCGTTCGAGCCCAAGCCGCCGCCGCCCGAGCCCTTGCCGCAAACAGCCATCTACGCGGCAGACAGCCTCTGGGCTGGCGCCGATACCAGCCGGCTGGCCTTCCTGGATGATGCCCAGGAGGAGCTGATCCGTTACGGGCGGGAGCTCATCGCGAACACCGCGCACTACATCGGCCCCAATGGCACGGTGATGCGGAACACGAACGCGCTCAATTGCCAGAACTGCCACCTCGACGCCGGAACGCGCCCGTGGGGCAACAATTACGGCGCGGTCTGGAGCACCTACCCGAAGTTCAGGGCGCGCAGCGGAGCCACCGAGACGGTGGTGAAGCGCGTGAACGATTGCGTGGAGCGCAGCCTCAACGGAACCGCGCTGGACAGCACCGGCCGCGAGATGCAGGCTATCCTCGCCTACATGCAATGGCTGGGCACGGGCATCGCCAAGGAGAAGAAGCCCAAAGGCAGCGGCATCGTGGAGCTGGCCTTCTTGGACCGCCCGGCCGACCCCAAGCGCGGGCAGGCCGTGTTCGAGGCCAAGTGCATGTCGTGCCACGGCAAGGATGGCCAGGGCATGCTGAAGGCCGATGGCGTCACGCACATCTACCCGCCGCTCTGGGGCGACGGCAGCTACAACCAGGGCGCCGGCCTTTTCCGAATGAGCCGGTTCGCCGGCTACGTGAAGGCCAACATGCCCCAGGGCGCCACGTGGGAGACCCCGCAGCTCACCGACGAGGAGGCCTGGGATGTGGCCGCCTATGTGAACTCCCAGCCCCGACCCGCCAAGGACCTCACCGGTGATTGGCCCGACATCAGCAAGAAACCCGTGGACCACCCGTTCGGGCCCTACGCCGACAAGTTCCCCGAGAAGCAGCACAAATACGGCCCGTTCGGACCCATCGCCTCCTACTACAAGAAACCATGAGCGAGATCATCCACCCCCCTGGCTGCACCTGCGGCGCCCACAATGAGAAGGCATACGGGGTCAGCCGAAGGCAGGCCCTGAGATCGCTCGGCGCGCTGGGTGCGGGGCTCACGCTCGGCCCCACGGTGGCGCTCGGCTCCATGGGCGATGCGCAACGCCGCGAAGAGCTCGTGGGCAGCCGCGCTGTGCAGAGCGGCAAGGCCGGCAAGTTCACCATCCTCTTCACCAGCGACATCCACTCGCAGCTGCACACGCATGACGAGTTCTTCCTGGAGAACGGCAAGCCCGTGTACAAGAAGCGCGGCGGCTACGGTGTGCTGAAGAGCATGATCGACACGCTGCGCAACGAGGACCCGGCCAACACCATCGTGATCGACGGTGGCGACTGCTTCCAGGGCGGCGGTGTGGCGGCCAAGAGCGAGGGGCGCGCCATCGTGCCCCTGATGAACAAGGTGGGCTACGACCTGCTCCTGCCCGGCAACTGGGAGGTGGTGTACGGCAAGGAGAACATGCTGAAGGACCTGGGCGGCTACCGGGGCGCGAAGATCTGCGCCAACATGTGGCACGAGCCCCTGGCCGACTACTGCGGCGACATGGTGGACCCCACCGCCGACATGGCGGGCGAGATGATCTTCCAGCCTTACTGGACCAAGGTTGTGGCCGGTGTCAAGATCGGCTTCATCGGCTACAACGATCCCCTCACGCCCAAACGCCAGTCGCCGGCGTACAGCTGCGGCATCAAATTCACCAAGCCCGAGCAGAACGTGGCGCGCTACATCCGCATCCTGCGCGATTACGAGGGCTGCGCCATGGTCTTCCTCGTCACCCACATGGGACTGGCCCAGCAGGTGGATCTGGCCAACAAGCCCGAGGTGGAGGGCGCCGACCTCATCCTGGGCGCCGACACGCACGAACGCGTGCGCAAGCCCATCGAAGCGAAGTACAGCAAGGTGGTGGAGCCCGGTGCCTTCGGCTCGTTCGTGGCGCGGCTGGACGTGGTGGTGGAGAACGGCCAGGTGAAGGACAGCCACTACGAACTTCTCGATGTGGACCCCGAGAAGTACCCGGCCGACAAGGGCATGCTGCAGCTCGTGGACGAAGTGAGCGCGCCCTACCAGGAGGAGCTCAGCACGGTGGTGGGCAGCACGAAGAACACACTGGTGCGCTACTACGTGATCGAGAACCCGATGGACAACCTGATCACGGACGCCATCATGTGGAAACTGAAGCCCGATGTGGCCATCAGCAACGGCTTCCGCTTCTGCCCGCCGATCGTGGCCGACGGCAAGAACCCTACGCCCATCACCAACGACGACCTGTGGAGCATGATCCCCGTGGACAGCGAGGCCAAGTACGGCGAGGCCACGGGGGAACAGCTCTGGAACTGGCTGGAGAAGGAACTGCACAACGTGTTCGCGAAGGATCCTGCCAAGCGCTTCGGCGGCTGGGTGGTGCGCTTCAAGGGCATGACGGCCAACTTCACCATGCACAACGACCTCGGCAAGCGCGTCAACTGGATCAAAATCGGCGGCAAGCCCATTGACCGCAACAAAACCTACCTGATCGCCGCGTGCGAGCGCGAGGGCGATCCCGATGACACCCTGTGCCGACTGGAGAAGGTGAAGAACCCGCGCCGTGCGAACGTCACGATGCACACCATCCTGCGCGAGTACTTCGGCAAGTTCAGCCCGGTGGCACCGAAGGTGGAAGGCCGCATCACGGCAACCGATGCGCCGCAGACCCTGCTGAGCCAGCTGGAAGGGTACGATTATGAGTTCCGGTGAGCAGAGTCACTGAAGCACTGCGGGCATCCGCGGCACCTTTGTCCTCGATCATGAAAAAGCTCATTCTTCTCCTGCTCCTCGCTCTCTCCGTACTGGGTTCCCTCAAGGCCCAGGACACGCCAATGAAGCACCGCATCGTGATGCAGCTCGTGAGCGGCGACACATTGGTGCACAAGGGGCTGATGCGCCAGCTGCGCAACATGAAGGAGGCCGCGCCCAAGATGGAGCTGGAGGTCGTGTGCCACGGCCCGGGCATGGACCTGCTGATGGGCGACCGCAGCATCGTGCAGGCGAAGGTGAAGGAGTTCGCCGCGCAGGGCATCGTGTTCCTGGCCTGTGAGAACACCATCAAGGAGCGGAACCTGGACCGCGCGAAGGTGCTTCCGGATGCAGGCTTCGTGAAGGCCGGAATCATCCACATCGTGGAACGCCAGGAACAGGGCTGGAGCTACATCAAGGCAGGCTTCTAGGTCATGCATCATAACGAACTGCACCAGGCTTCACGAGGGAGCCGGATGGCCGCTGTTGCACTCCTGGCCCATCTGGCCATGGGTGCCACCGCTCAGCACGAGGAGCACGACCTGCCGCATTCCGACAGCCTGCGCCAGAACAGCCAGCTGTTCGAGATCATGCAACGCGGCACCTTGGAAGGACGCTTCCGCCAGTACAACATGGTCACGGTCAATGAAGGCGCTCCGGCGGATTACTGTGTCGTCGCCTTCGGCGGCGTGCTGGGCTACGCCTCGGACCGGTGGCATGGCCTTCAGTTCAAGATGGCAGGTGGCTTCACGTTCGACCTCGCGTCCAGTGACTTCGAGGAGATCGATCCGGTGACAGGAGGCACCAGCCGTTACGAGATCGGCCTGTTCGATGTGACCGACCCGAAGAACGTGGAGGACCTCGCCTACCTGCACGAGTTCCAGTTGAACTACGTCAGTCGCGACCGTCGCACCGAAGCGGTGTTCGGCAAGCAGGAGCTCAACACCCCCTTCCTGAACCCACAGGACGGGCGCATGCACCCCACCTTGTTCGAGGGCATCTGGGCGCGCCACAAATTGAAACATGGCACCACGGTGCAGGGCGGCTGGCTGTACCGGGTGGCACCGCGAAGCACGAGCAAGTGGTACCATGTGGAGGAGAGCACCCACTTGTACCCCGCAGGCCGCAACATCATGGGTGAACCATCCTCCCATGGCGATCACCAGAACAGTCTGGGCATCTTCGCCCTGTCGGCGAAAGAGCAGATCGGCCGGCACATGTCGGTCACCCTGTGGGATGTGTACGTGGAGAACATGTTCAACACGGCGATGCTCCAGTTCGACCTGGGCAGGCGCGATGACCGATGGAGCCTCTCCATGCTCGGCCTTGCACAGAGCCCGGCAGCACAAGGCTCCCTGGCCGACCCCGAGCGGGCCTACATGCCCGAAGGCGAGGAGAGCATGGCCTTCAGCGCCCGGCTCCGCCACGTGCCCGGCAAGTTCCGCTGGCAGCTCAACTATACGCGGATCACGGCCGGCGGCAGGTATCTGATGCCCCGTGAATGGGGACGCGACCCATTCTTCACCTTCCTCCCGCGTGAACGGAACGAAGGCCTCGGCGACGTGCATGCCACCACCGTCAACCTCATCCTGCGCGATGCGGTCAAGGGTCTCCGCATAGAGCTTGATGGCGGCGCATACTGGCTACCGGCGATCTCCGACGTCCGATTGAACAAGTACGCGTTCCCCTCTTACGCCCATTACGCCCTGAACACCCAATACCAGTTCAGTGGCGGTTGGAAAGGATTGGCCGTGCAGCTGCTCTATCTGTACAAGATGCCGCTCTATGAGCAGAACCTTAATGAGCGCCAGGCCTTCAACAAGGTGGACATGCACCACGTGAACCTCATCGTGAACTACGCCTTCTGAGCGCCCTTGGTGATGCGCGTCACCCACGCCGGTCCCGCGGATACGGACCTTTGTGGCACAAACAACATCCCTCCCATGTTCGGCAATCTCTTCGGCCTCGGCACCAAGGTGGACCTCGGCCAGAAAATCAAGGAAGGCGCGCAGATCATCGATGTGCGCACACCCGACGAGTTCCGCGCCGGTCACCCCAAGGGCGCGGTGAACATCCCGCTCGACCGCCTGCAATCGCAGCTGGGCAAGATCAGCAAGGACAAGCCCGTGATCACCTGCTGCCGCAGCGGCGCCCGCAGCGGCATGGCCGCCGATGCGCTGAAGAGCGCCGGCTATGAGGCCTACAATGGCGGCCCTTGGCAGAACGTGCAAGCCCTGCTGCGTTGAGCGCGCTGCTCCAATGGCACTGGTCCCGCTGGCTGCGCCTGCTCGCAGGCATGGCATTCCTGGGACAAGGCTTCGCCAGCGGTGATGCCTTCGCCTACGGAGCCGGGGCCTTCTTCAGCCTGCAGGCCATCCTGAACACCGGCTGCTTCGCCGGCACCTGCGCCCCGACACCTGCGCGGGCAGCCGGCAAAGACGACGAACCCACCTACCAAGAGATCAAATGACAACCTCAGAGAAAGCCACGAGCTTCAAGGATATCATCGCCGGCGACAAGCCGGTGCTGGTCGACTTCTCCGCCGAATGGTGCGGCCCTTGCCGCGTGATGGGCCCCATCCTGGAGGACTTCAAGCGCCGTGTAGGCGAGAACGCCACCGTGCTCAAGATCGATGTGGACCGCAACCCGGCGGCGGCGCAGGCCTACCGCATCCAAGGCGTGCCCACGCTCATCGTCTTCAAGAACGGGCAGCCCGTTTGGCGGCGCAGCGGCGTGATGAGCGCCGATCAGCTGCAGGAGGTCATCGCACCATTCATGTGAGCGACTCCAACCTTCATCTACCACGAAACCACCAACAGCATGGAACCAGTCATGATGCCCCGCATCGGCGACAAGGCGCCCGATTTCGAGGCCAACACCACCCACGGCGTGCTCCGCTTCAGCGACTTCGCCAAGGACCATTGGGTGATCCTCTTCAGCCATCCGGCTGACTTCACCCCCGTATGCACCACAGAGCTCACCGAGTTCGCGCGCAACAAGGAATGGTTCGCCACCCGGAAGACGAAGCTCATGGGCGAGAGCATCGACAGCATCCACAGCCACGTGGCCTGGGTGCAGAACGTGCGCGAGAAGACCGGTGTATACATGGACTTCCCGATCATCGCGGACATCGACATGAAGGTGGCGAAGCTCTACGGCATGCTGCACGAGAACACGAGCAATACCGCCGCCGTGCGCGCTGTCTTCTTCATCGACCCCAAGGGCGTCATCCGCCTCATCATGTACTACCCGCTGAACGTGGGCCGCAACATGGAGGAGATCATGCGCGTGCTGGAGGCCATGCAGACCACCGATGCACATGCATGCGCGATACCGGTGAACTGGAAGAAGGGCGAGAAGGTCATCGTGCCCCCGCCCAAGACGCTGGCCGAGCTCGATGCCCGCAATGCGGACAACAAGCTGGAGAAGGTTGATTTCTACCTGGCGAAGAAGCAGCTCGCCTGAACCTGCCAAAGAACACCCATAGCATGCGAACCATTGCCATCATCCCCCTGCTGAGCATCCTGGTGCTCACTGCCTGCGGCCAGGCCGGCCAAGCCGGAAATGCAACAGCCGTCGGTCCCGATGCCTTCGAGAAGGCCCTTGGCACACCGAAAGCCCAGCTCATCGATGTCCGCACCGCGAGTGAATACGCCTCGGGCCACCTGGATGGCGCACGGAACCTTGATTGGACGAACGGCCAGCTGCAGGCCGGGATGGCCACGCTCGACAAGCAGGCACCGGTGCTGGTGTACTGCGCCTCAGGCCGCAGGAGCGCCGCCGCGCGTGAGGCGCTTCTGCAAGCCGGTTTCAAGGACGTAACGGATATGGCCGGAGGCATACAGGCCTGGACAGCCAATGGCAAGCCCGTCGTGAGGTAGGCACACGGGTATTGCCCAAGGAGGGGGCCCGGGGCGAAAGCTCCGGGCTTCTCTTCTCGTGACGTCAGGGCCTGCCCACCTGAAGCCCGGCACGGCCCGGGATGAACCGGAGCCCATCCACATGGCCCATCGTGCGGCCATCGGTGCCGAGGAAATGCAGATGGATGAAGGAATCGTGGTGCGTGAACACCGTGCGATGGTGGCGTGAGAACACAGCGAGCACTTCGCCCTCAATGTCCTTGAAGCTGAATTGGCGCTTGTAGCGCGCGCCTTCCGCTGGCCCTCTGAACGATGAATCAGCGGGCAGGTCCCAGACGTGCAGATCCACCGCATCGAACCGTCCGGCCAACCGGAAAAAGAAGGGCTCATCCCCGCTCCGCTGATCGAGATAGGCATCCAGGTGCCGATCATCCGCCACCTCACGGGGCAGCTTCACGTCCTCCCACCTCGCCACCCGCGCATGCACGAAGAAGGGCGCCTTGACGGTGCTGTCCACCTGCACCACCAAGCTGTCACCGTCGACGCGCGCCACATGGCAACGGCCATCCACCAAGGTGATCTCGCCGCGCATATGCTCAAGCGGTCCCATGCCATATACGCCAGGCAGGCCCAGCGTGTCCATGGCGATGAGTCCGCTGCATTGGCCATCCCACATGGTGCGCTTGAGCGCCCCCGTGGCGATCACTTGGGCGCTGCCGGGGAAACCGAGGAAAACAGCGACCGCTAGAGGGGCGATACGCCTCATCCCTCGCTCGTCATCTTGGCCGGGTCCACCCACTTGTCGAAATCCTCGGCGCTCACGTGGCCGAGCGCGATGGCGGCCTCCTTCAGCGTGGTGCCTTCCTTGTGCGCCTTCTTCGCGATCTCGGCCGCCTTGTAGTAGCCGATGTGCGGGTTGAGGCTGGTCACGAGCATCAGCGAATTCTCCAGGTGACGCTTGATCACCGGGCGGTTCGGCTCGATGCCCTCGGCGCACTTGTCGTTGAAGCTCACGCAGGCATCGCCGATCAGGCGGGCGCTTTGCAGCACGTTCGCAGCGATGAGCGGCTTGAACACGTTGAGCTCGAAATGACCGTTGCTGGCCCCGATGCTCACGGCCACATCATTACCCATCACCTGTGCGGCCACCATGGTGAGCGCCTCGGGCTGCGTGGGGTTCACCTTGCCGGGCATGATGCTGGAACCGGGCTCATTGTCCGGGATCACGATCTCGCCGATGCCGCTGCGGGGACCGCTGCTGAGCATGCGGATGTCGTTGCCGATCTTCATGAGCGAGACCGCGAGACGCTTCAGCGCGCCGCTCAGTTCCACCATGGCATCGTGGGCGGCCAGCGCCTCGAACTTGTTGGGCGCGGTGACGAAGGGCAGGCCCGTGAGCTCGGCGATCTTCTTCGCCACCAGCGCGCTGTAGCCCTTCGGCGCGTTGAGGCCGGTGCCCACGGCGGTGCCGCCGAGCGCCAGCTCACGCACCATCTCCAGTGCGTTGTTCACGGCGCGGAGGCCGTTGTCGAGCTGTTGCACGTAGCCGCTGAACTCCTGGCCCAGCGTTAGCGGCGTGGCGTCCATGAAGTGCGTGCGGCCGGTCTTCACCACGCCCTTGAAGGCCTCAGCCTTCTTCGCCAGCGTGTCGCGCAGTTTCTTCACGCCCGGGATGGTCACCTCCACCGTCAGCTTGTAGGCCGCGATGTGCATGGCCGTGGGATAGGTGTCGTTGCTGCTCTGGCTCTTGTTCACATCATCGTTGGGGTTGAGCACCTTCTGTTCGTCTGTGAGCTGGCCGCCGTTGAGCACGTGCGCGCGGTAGGCGATCACCTCGTTCACGTTCATGTTGCTCTGGGTGCCGCTGCCGGTCTGCCAGATCACCAGCGGGAACTGGTCATCCAGCGCCCCGGTGAGGATCTCGTCGCACACGCGGCCGATGAGGTCGCACTTCTCCTTCGGCAGCTTGCCCAGCTCCAGGTTGGTGAGCGCGGCGGCCTTCTTCAGGTAGGCGAAGGCATGCACGATCTCGCGCGGCATGCTGCCCGGCGGGCCGATGCGGAAGTTATTGCGGCTGCGCTCGGTCTGCGCGCCCCAGTACTTGTCGGCGGGCACCCTCACCTCGCCCATGGTGTCCTTCTCGATGCGGTAGTCGCTCATGGCTTCGCTTCAATTTCTGACATCGAACACCGCATTATCAACATCGAAGCGGGGTCTACCTCCCTTCGACATTCGGTATTCAATGTTCTGTGTTCATCATTCTCAGACCTTCTGGCTCTGCCCGTGCATCATCAGATAGGCCTTCAGGAACTCATCGATCCCGCCGTTCAGCACATCATCCACGCTGCTCGTCTCGTGCTCGGTGCGCACGTCCTTCACCAGCTTGTAGGGCTGCAGCACGTAGTTGCGGATCTGGCTGCCCCACTCGATCTTCTTCTTGCCGGCCTCGATCTCGCTGCGCTTGCTGCGGCGGCGCTCCAGCTCGGCCTCGTACAGCTGCGACTTCAGCAGCTGCAGCGCCTTGTTCTTGTTCTCCAGCTGGCTGCGCGTCTCGGTATTCTCGATGATGATGCCCGTGGGCGCGTGGCGCAGGCGCACGCCGGTCTCCACCTTGTTCACGTTCTGCCCGCCGGCACCGCCGCTGCGGAAGGTGTCCCACGTGATGTCCGCCGGGTTGATGTCGATCTCGATGCTCTCGTCCACCAGCGGATACACGTACACGCTCACGAAGCTCGTGTGGCGGCGCGCATTGCTGTCGAAGGGGCTGATGCGCACCAGCCGGTGGACGCCGTTCTCGCCCTTCAGCATGCCGAAGGCGAACTCGCCATCCACCTCCAACGTGGCCTGCTTGATGCCCGCCGCTTCCCCGTCCTGGTAGTCCAGCACCTTCACCGCGTAGCCGCTCTTCTCCGCCCACATGCGGTACATCCGCAGCAGCATCAAGGCCCAGTCGTTGCTCTCGGTGCCGCCCGCACCGCTGGTGATCTGCACCACCGCGCTCAGGGGGTCCTCCTCGGCGCTGAGCATATTCTTGAACTCCAGCTCCTCCAAGGCCTTCTCCGCCTTGCCGAATTGCGCTTCCACTTCCTCTTCGCTCACCTCCTTCGCCTTCCAGAAGTCGAACATCACGCCCACATCGTCTATCTCGCGCTTCACATCTTCCCAGAGCGCCACCCAGCGCTTCAGCTCGCGGATCTTCTTCATGGTGGCCTGCGCCTTCTTCTGGTCGTTCCAGAAGTCGGGGTCGTGGGTGTATTTCTCCTCCTCGAGGATACGCCCGCGCTTGTCCTCGATCTCGAGGTAGCCCTTGAGCGCTTCCAGGCGTTCACCGAGGCCGCCGATCTTGTCGATGGTGATCATTCCGGGCGCGAAAGTAGCTGGGGCGGGGCTGTCCGTTGCATGTTGCTGGCTGTCAGCCCTTGGCAGCGGGCGGGCGGCACCTAGGCCAGCCCCTCGAGCGCCCGCTTCACCTCTTCCGACGCAAAGCCGCGTCGCAGGAAGTACGCCATCACCTTCTGCCGCTTCCTGAAGGCATCGGGCTCCTTCTCCCTGGCCCAGCGCTTGACCACCAGCTCACGCAGCTTTCCGCTCTGCTCCTCTCGGTCGATGGCCTTGAGCGCCACCCGGATGCAGGGCTCGCTCACCTGCCGCTGCCTCAGGGCCGCCTCGATCTTGCGGAGCCCCCAGCCCTTCTGCCGCAGCTTGCTCACCGCGAAGTGCTCGGCGAAGCGCGCCTCGTTGAGGAAGCCTTCACCGATGAGTTGGCTGATGATGGACTCGATGTCCTTGGCGGGCACCTCCCATGCGTAGAGCTTGTCGCGCACCTCCTGCTGGGCGCGCTCCTGCCGGGCGCAGTAGGCGCGGGCTTTAGCAAGGGCGTCGGAGATGGTTGGCTTCTTCGGCATGGGGAGCCTGCCGAACCTGCAAACGCCTCACACCGGCACCTCGTTCCCCGCGTCATCCTGCACGGTGTACGCCAGGTACTGCAGGGCGCCCTCGGGCTTCACCTTCACCCATTTCCTCCAACGCAGGTACCACTTGTGCTGGATGCTGGGCAGGCCTTTGGTGAGGAAGGCGTGGATGAAGGGGTGCACGCAGAGCGTGAGGCCGGTCATGCCCTTCTCGCCGTGCAGGTAGTTGAGCGCGTTCTCGATCTCGTCGATGATGAGCACGGGCGCCTGCACCTCGCCGGTGCCCTTGCAGGTGGGGCAGCTCTCGGCGGTCTCGATCTCGGTCTCGGGGCGCACGCGCTGGCGGGTCATCTCGATGACGCCGAAGCGCGAGGGCGGCAGCACGTTGTGCTTCGCCTTGTCGTCCTCCATGGCATCCTTCAGCGCCTTGTGCAGCAGGCGGCGGTTCTCGGGCTCATAGAGGTCGATGAAATCCACGCAGATGATGCCACCCATGTCGCGCAGCCGCAGCAGGCGGGCGATCTCCTTGGCCGCCTCCACGTTGATGTCGAGGGCGTTCTTCTCCTGGGCCTGGCTGCCGCCTTTGCGGCTCCCGCTGTTCACGTCGATGACGTGCATGGCCTCGGTCTTCTCGATGATCAGGTAGGCGCCGCTGGGCAGCATCACCTGCTTACCGAAGGCCTGCTTGATCTGCTTGTTGATCCCGAAGCTGTCGAAGATGTCGATCTTCCCTTTGTAGTGCTTGACGATGCCCGCCTTCTCCGGTGCGATGCTCTGCAGCGTCGTGCGGATGTCCTCGGCGAGGAGCTCATCATCCACGTGGATCCCGGTGAAGCTCTTGTTGAGCACGTCGCGCAGCACGGCGTTGGTGCGGTCCACCTCGCCGAGCACCTTCTTGGGCGGCTGGGCGCTGCGCAGGTTGCTGAACATCACGTCCCAGCGCTGGAGCAGGTTCTTGAGGTCATTCTCCAGGTCGGCGCTGTCCTTCTCGGCGGCGTTGGTGCGGATGATCACGCCGAAGTTCTTCGGGCGGATGGCCTGCATCAATTCCTTCAGCCGCTTGCGCTCCGCCTCGTCGGTGATGCGGCTGCTGATGCTCACCTTGTTGATGAAGGGCACCAGCACCATGTAGCGGCCTGCCAGGGTGACCTCGGCCGTGAGGCGCGGGCCCTTGGTGCTGATGGGCTCTTTGGCGATCTGCACCAGGATGCTCTGGCTGGCGCTGACGATGTCGGAGAGCTTTCCGTCCTTGGGGATGTCGGGGTCGAGCTTCCAGTCCTCCAGCAGGCTGCTGGCGACGGTGCCCGCCACCGCGCCCTTGGCGAACTTGTAGCTGTTGCGGTACTGGGGGCCCAGGTCGAAGTAGTGGAGGAAGGCGTCCTTCTCGTGCCCAACATCCACGAACGCCGCGTTGAGGCCGGGCGCCACCTTGCGCACCTTGGCCAGGTACACATCGCCCACGGCGAAGCCGCGCTCGGTCCTCTCGCGGTGGAGCTCGCTCAGCACCCTGTCCTTCAACAGGGCAATGGCCACCTCCCCCCCGGCCGAACGGATGACGAGGTCTACGCTCACGCGATGGCGATGTGATGATGCATGGAAGCAGGCACGCGGGTGCGCACGACAGCGGCCCCTGAGGACCCAAGGCCCTCAGGCAGCAGCAGCGTCACCGGCTACTACCGGATCTTCTTCTTGTGGCGGTTCTTCCGCAGGCGCTTCTTGCGCTTGTGGGTGGCCATCTTGTGGCGCTTCCGCTTCTTTCCGCAGGGCATGTGTGCTCAGTGTTCGTGTACGTGTCCTTCCAATTCCAACAAGAAGCCATCCACCACGCGGGTGATGGCCGTATCGTCAACCAATTCGCGGTACCGGTGCAGGCAGGCGATGGCCTGGTCGGTACTGTCCAAGGTGGCATAGGTGCGCCCCAGGTAGAACCAGACATCGGGGAAGCCCTCGGCGTCCAGGTCGCGCACCTTCTTGAAGCGCTCCAGCGCCTTCTCCATCTGTCCGCTCTGCACCGAGAACAGCCCCAGGTGCCAATGCGCCTCGGCATTGTCGGGCTCCTGCTCGGCGATCTCGCGCAGCATCATGATGCCGCGCATGGGGTCCTGACCCTGCACCAGGGCCACCGCCTCCATGGTGCGGGCCTTGGCGGGGGTGATGGCCGCCGCTTCCTCGCGCTTCCCCGAAGGTGTCCGGGGTACCAGTACCAAAAGAACGACTACCGCCGCGGCGCCGGCCAGAGCCAGCCACTGCGGCTTGCCCAAACCCATCATTGGCCTTCAGGCTTCTGCGACCGGTTCTTCACCTGGTCCACGAATACATCGGCGGGCTTGAAGGCCGGGATGTCGTGCGCCGGGATGATGATGGTGGTGTTCTTGGCCAGCAGGCGGCCGGTCTTCTGCGCCCGGTGCTTCACCACGAAGCTGCCGAAGCCGCGCAGGTGGACCGCCTCGCCGTGGGCCAGCTGGTTCTTCACCTCATCCATGAACGCTTCCACCGTGGCGAGCACCACCATGCGCTCGATTCCGGTCTTCTTGGAGATGATGCCCACCAGCTCTGCCTTCGTCATAGCCCGATTGATTTGGGGGCGCAAATATAGCCGGATCAACGGCACTCGCAACCCATCTTTGTGCCTGTATGTCAAGCCGTTCATGGTTCAGCCAGGCCCTGCTGCCCTGGTACCGCGAGAATCAGCGCCCTTTGCCGTGGCGCAAAACGCTTGATCCGTACCGCATCTGGCTCAGCGAGGTCATCCTCCAGCAGACCCGGGTGGACCAAGGGACCGCCTATTGGCACCGCTTCGTGGAGCGCTATCCCAGCGTGGCGCATCTGGCCAAGGCCTCTGAGGACCAGGTGCTTCGGCTCTGGCAAGGGCTGGGCTATTACAGCCGCGCCCGTAACCTGCGCACGGCCGCCCAGCAAGTGGTGAAAGAGCACGGCGGACAGTTCCCGGCCGACCATGCCGCCCTGCTGAAGCTCAAGGGCATAGGGGATTACACCGCCTCGGCCATCGCCAGCATCTGCTTCGGCATCCCGGAGCCCGTGGTGGATGGCAATGTCTTTCGGGTACTGGCCAGGGTCTTCGGCATCGCCACGCCCATCGACAGCACCGCCGGGAAGAAGGAGTTCCGGGCGCTGGCCGGCGAACTGATCTCCCGCGAGCACCCCGGCGACCACAATCAGGCGGTGATGGAGCTCGGCGCCACAATCTGTACGCCCAGGAACCCGCGCTGCGGCGAGTGCCCCTTGGCGCGCAAATGCATCGCGAAGGCAGAAGGGCGCATCGGGGAGCTGCCTGTGAAGGCGGGCAAGACAAAGACGCGCACCCGTCATTTCAATTACCTGCTGATCGAGGCGCAGGGAGGCATCTACCTCCGACAGCGCAGGGACAAGGACATCTGGCAGGGCCTGTGGGAGCTGCCCATGGTGGAGACGACGGCACCCATGACACGGCGGAGCTTCCATGCCCGGCTGCGTACGGTCCTTGGCCATGGATGGGCGATCGGCTCCATGCAGGGTCCGGTGAAGCACGTGCTCAGCCATCAGGTGATCCACGCCCTGCTCTGGAAGGCCTCCCCTCCGAAGGGCTTCACGCCGCCCACGGACTGGAAGCAGGTCTCTTGGGCGGCCCTCGATACGCATGCCCTGCCGCGGCTCGTGGAGCGCTACCTGCGGACCGACGACGGGGAAAACCACCCCTGAGGAACCGCTATCTTCGACCCTCCAATCCTGAAGCAAGCCATGTCCGGCGTGAACAAAGTGATCCTCATCGGCAACCTCGGCGCCGACCCCGAAGTGCGGCACCTGCAGAACGGCGCAGCCGTGGCCAACTTCCGCATTGCCACCAGCGAGACCTACAAGGACCGCCAGACCGGCGAGAAGCGCGAGCAGACCGAGTGGCACAATATCGTGGCCTGGCGCGGGCTGGCCGAGATCACCGAGCGTTACCTGCGCAAGGGCAGCAAGGTGTACGTGGAAGGCAAGCTCCGCACCCGCCAGTGGCAGGACAAGGATGGCAACACCCGCTACACCACCGAGATCCACGCCGATGAGATGACCATGCTGGACCGGCCCTCCACCGGCGCCCCGGTGCAGCAGGCGGCATCCGTTGCCGCGGCGCAGCCCGCCCCTGCGGCTGGTGGCGCCCAGGAGATGGAAGTGGACGACCTGCCCTTCTAGCCCGGCACCCGCAGCGCAGAACCCATCGCGTCCCCGTTGGAGCCCCCCTCCTTCCTCCCGCTCACCGTCGCCCTCTACTGGCGCCCCCTGGATGGCCCCACGGCCCTCATCCTGGTGGTGATCGGGCTGCTGCTTGTGTGCAGCGCCGCCTTCAGCGCCAGTGAGGTGGCCCTGTTCTCCCTCTCGCCCACCCAGCTGCGCGACTTGAAGGAGCGCGGCGGCGCTTGGGGCCAACGCGTGCTCGACCTGCTCGCGAAGCCGCGCAGGCTGCTGGCCACCATCCTCATCGCCAACAACTTCGTCAACGTAGGCATCGTCATCCTGAGCACGGTGGCCGTCACCTCGCTGCTGGAAATCGACCGGATGCCCGGCTACATGGTCTTCATCATCCAGGTGCTGGCGGTCACCTTCGTGCTGCTGCTGCTGGGCGAGGTGCTCCCCAAGGTCTATGCAACAGCGAACGCCATGCGCGTGGCCCAGCACATGGCCGGCCCCCTCACCGCCCTGCGCTGGGCATTGAAGCCCGTGAGCGAGACACTCGTGCGCAGCACCACCTGGATCGAGAAGCGCTACCGCAAGCGCGCTTCGCAGGGCATCTCAGTCGACGCCCTCGGCCATGCACTGGAGCTCACCAAGGATGCCAGCACCACCGCCGAGGAACAGCGCATCCTGCGGGGCATCGTGAAGTTCGGCAACTTCGAGGCGCGCCAGATCATGCGGCCGCGCACCGAAGTGGTGGGATTCGAGCGCGACCTCACCTTCAAGCAGCTCCTGGCCGCCATCGTGGACAGCGGCTTCTCGCGCGTGCCCGTGTACGAGGAGACCCTGGACCGCGTGAGCGGCATCCTCTACATCAAGGACGTGCTGCCCCACATCGCCAAGGAGGACTTCGACTGGCACGCGCTGCTGCGCGAGCCCTACTTCGTGCCGGAGAACAAGAAGCTGGACGACCTGCTGAAGGATTTCCAGACCGAGCAGGTGCACCTTGCCGTGGTGGTGGACGAGCACGGGGGCACCAGCGGCATCATCACCTTGGAGGACGTGATCGAGGAGATCGTGGGCGAGATCACCGACGAGTTCGATGAGGAGGACCTCATCTACAGCAAGCTCGACGACCGCACCTGGGTGTTCGAGGGCAGGGCGCCCCTCACCGATGTGTACCGCGTGCTGGGCATCGACGGGCAGGTCTTCGAGGACCACAAGGGCGACAGCGGCACCCTCGGGGGCTTCGTGCTGGAGCTCACGGGCCGCATCCCCAAGAAGGGCGAGGTGGTATCGCTGCGCAACTTCACCTTTGCCATCGAGGCCTCGGACAACAAGCGCATCCGCCGCGTGAAGCTGACCATGAACGATGAGGCCCGCTCCTAGCCTGCCGGTGCTGTTCGCGGCGCTGCTGATCGGCTGCGGCGAGGATCCGGTGCCCAAGCCCAAGGGCTGGCCGCGCATCGACCTGCCTCCCGTGGCCTACGCGGAACAGGCGGAAGCGGCCTTTACGGCCGAACGACCGGCCTATGCCAGCCTCGTGGAGCGCCCCCGGCAGGACAGTGCCCGCTGGTACGACCTGCGCTTCAAGGGCCAGCGCGCAACGGTGCACCTCACCTACAGCCCTGTTCGCGGCGACCTGCCCGCACTGATCGAGGATGCCCACGACTTCAAGCGCAAGCACGAGGCGAAGGCCGTCCGCATCCGGAGCGAGCGCGTGCTGCGGCACGATGAACGCGTCTTCGGCACCCTCTTCGATGTGGAGGGCGATGTGGCCAGCCCCTTCGTGTTCTACCTCACCGACAGCGCGCAGCACTTCCTCTACGGGGCGCTCTACTTCGATGCGCGGCCGAACGCCGATTCCCTGGCACCGGTGACCGAGCGCCTGCGCGCTGACATGCGCCACTTCGCAGCTACGTTGCGCTGGGCGCAGGCCGGCCGGTAGCGTGCAGCACGCTGACCAGGACCGCCAGCAGGAAGAGTGCACCGAACTGGTGCAGCACGCCCAGGGCGAGGCTGACATGGGTGAGCACGGTGAGTACGCCCAGCACGAACTGCATGGCGACGGCGGCGATCAGCCAGCGCCAGTGCAGGCCGGGCACGGTGCGGAAGCGCCAGGCAAAGCCCACGAAGGCGGCGGCCACCAGCCAGGCCAGGTTGCGATGCACGAATTGCACCCCGTCCCGGTGGTCGGCAAGGTTCTGCCAGAGTGAGCTGAAGGCCGTGATGTTCTCGGGCATGAACGCGCCGTTCATCAGCGGCCAGGTGTTGTAGATGCGGCCCGCATCGAGCCCGGCGGTGAAGGCGCCCCACACGATCTGCAGCGCCAGCAATGCGAGCAGCCCACGTGCCCAGCCGCCCGCAGGGCTCCGCTCCGGAGCGAAGCCCTTGCGCCCCAGCCGGATGTCGAAGACCGTCCAGAGCACCATGCAGAACACCGTGAAGGCCCCGCAGAGGTGGATGGCGAGCCGGAAATGGCTCACGTTCACCAGCAGCTGCCCGTTGGCATCGCGAAGGTCCACCAGGCCGCTCAGCACCATGAACCAGCCTAGGCTGGCCACGATGGCTCCGCCGAGCATGATCCACATGGCACGCCGCAGCAGCCAGCCCTTGAGAAGTCCACGGCGCCAGAACAGTGCGAAGGGGACGATGAAGATGATGCCCATGAGGCGGCCCCAGTTGCGGTGCATCCACTCCCAGAAGAAGATCCGCTTGAAGCCCTCCAGGTCCATATGGCTGTTCACCAACCTGTACTCGGGGATGCGCTTGTACTTCTCGAAGGCTTCTTGCCAGGCGGCCTCGTCAAGGGGCGGCAGCGCGCCCATGATGGGGTCCCATTCGGTGATGCTAAGGCCACTGCCGGTAAGGCGAGTGATGCCGCCGATCACAACCATGAGCGCGATAAGCACGCACCCGGTTGCCAGCCAGGCCGTCACGGGCCGCAATCGCCTACGCTCCTCATCCATCATGAGCCTGCGAAGCTATCAACACCACTGGCCGTGAAAGGTGCGGGCGGGTACCAGCACTCCAACACGCGCTGAACAGATATGCAGGCTGCAAGGGCGCTCAGAAGCGCAGGAGCCGGGAAAGAATGGCCAGCACGCTGGGAAGCACCACCTCCCGGGCCGAGATGCGGCCAAGGTCGGAACGCGCTTGGGCCGACGAGGCACCCTCGCTTCCGGTCACAGAACCCTCGCCCTTCACCCGCTTGGTGACCGCAATGGAGATCACCTTGTACTGGCCGTCATAGAGCGCCTGAATGGCCTCTACCATCTGGGCATCATTGAGCTTCGCGGCATCGTAGGTGACGATGGCGTGATCCGGGCCCTCCTCATCCATCTTGATCTCCGTGCTCACGGCGCCGAGGCCGGCCAGAGCCTTCTTGATGGAGCCGCCGCACATCATCTCGCAGCTCATGCCCTCTATGGCGAAGTCCGCAGTGGCCAAAGGCTCGCCGCTGGTGACGACCTCCTCCATCTCCACGCGCTCGATGCCGGCAACCGCCTTGTCCTGAACCGCCGGGCCGCTGCACGCGACGAAGGTGAGGAGGAAGGCGACCAAGGCGGGAAGGAGGAGCGCTTTCATGGCACGATGGGGGTTGACTCGATGATGGGACGCACAGCCCTGCCGGGAGGTTACAAATGTATGATGCTCAACCGGGAAGATAGCTTCGCGCCGCCATTCCGATGAGGACCGACCGCAGCCAGCGCACCTGGCTCCTGCTGGGTGCCCTTGCGCTCATCTGGGGCAGCAGCTTCATTCTCATGAAGCGGGGCCTCTACCACGAAGGGGTGCCGGTGCTCACCCCATGGCAGATGGCCACCGCCCGCATCGCCATGGCCTGGCTGGCGCTGAGCCCGATCCTGCTGCGCCACGCCGGCCTGCTCCGCCGCCACTGGTTGCCGCTCCTGGGGTCGGGGCTGCTGGGCAACGGGCTGCCGGCCCTGCTCTTCGCCACGGCACAGACGCGCATCGACAGCGCCCTCAGCGGGATGCTGAACAGCCTGACGCCCCTGATGACCATGGTCACCGGTGCGCTCTTCTTCGCCCTTCGCGTGCGCGGCGTGCACCTGGCGGCCATCCTCCTGGGCTTGTTCGGTGCCGCAGGCCTGGTCTATACCGGCTCGGGTACAGGGCACGGCTGGTCGTGGTTCGCGCTGCTGCCGGTGCTGGGCACACTGGGCTACGGATTCAGCGGCAACATCGTGAAACGGCACCTCTACGGCCTGCCGCCTGCGGCCACCTCGGCGCTGGCACTCACTTGGGTGGGGCCGCCGGCCATTGGCCTAGCCCTGGCCAGCGGGCTGCCCGAGAAATTGGCGACGGATCCGCGCGCTGCGACAGCATTGGGGTATGTGGCTGTCCTGGCGGTGATGAGCTCCGCTGTGGCGCTGATCCTGTGGAACATGCTCCTGCAGCGCACCACCGCCTTGCGCGCGAGCACGGTGACCTACCTGATGCCCGTGGTGGCCATCGGCTGGGGGCTGCTGGATGGAGAAGCCATCGGCTGGAGCCGCTTGGCCCTCATCGGGCTGGTGCTCGCAGCGGTTTACCTGGTGAGCAGCGCCGAACGATCAGGATAGCGCCCCCGCGGGGCCCGGAAGGACCCTTATCAACCGCGCCGTATGGAAGGAACGAAACAGGGCGCCCCCTGATGGCGTAAGAACCCGACCAATTTTGGACCCATGTACCTCGGACAGAAAGTCGTAGTGGTGCTCCCCGCCTACCGGGCGGCCCTCACCCTGGAGCAGACCTATCGGGAAATCCCCTTCGACATCGTGGACGAGGTGGTGCTCGTGGACGATAAAAGCCCGGACAACACCGTGGAAGTGGCCCGGAAGCTGGGCATCAGGCATGTGGTTCAGCACGAGGTGAACCGCGGCTACGGCGGCAACCAGAAGACCTGCTACGACACCGCGAAGAAGCTGGGCGCCGACATCGTGGTGATGCTGCATCCCGACTACCAGTACACCCCGAAGCTGCTGACCAGCATGATCGCGCTGATCGGCAACGGCGTGTACCCGGTGGTCTTCGGGTCGCGCATCCTGGGCAAAGGCGCGCTGAAGGGCGGCATGCCCATGTACAAGTACATCGCCAACCGCTGGCTCACCTTCACGCAGAACCTGCTCTGCGGCCAGAAGCTGAGCGAGTATCACACGGGCTACCGCGCCTTCCACCGCAAGGTGCTCGATGCCTGCCCCTACCACCTGTGCTCGGACGACTTCGTCTTCGACAACCAAATGATCGGCCAGATCTTCTGGCAGGGCTTCGACATCGCCGAGATCACCTGCCCCACGAAATACTTCGATGAGGCCAGCAGCATCAACTTCAGCCGCAGCATGACCTACGGCTTCGGCGTGCTCAACGTGAGCTGGCGCTACTTCCTGGCGCGCACGGGAATCATGGGCTGGAAGCTGCTGGGTGCCCGGCGGCCGCAGGCCTGACCGCCCGACCGCGACCGCTGGCCGCACGGCTTCTACCTTGGCGCCATGCCGACCCATGGCCGCCTGCAGCTACTGATCATCGCGGTCGCCGCGCTGCTCCTCATCCCCGGCCTGGGCGCTGTCCACCTCTTCGACTGGGACGAGATCAACTTCGCGGAGATCGCGCGCGAGATGGTCGCGAGCGGCGATTGGCTGCGCCCGCAGATGCACTTCGAGGCCTTCCACGAGAAGCCGCCCCTGTTCATGTGGCTGCAGGCCCTCAGCATGAAGGCCTTCGGCGTGGGCGAATTCGCCGCGCGATTCCCCAACGCCATCTGCGGCGTCCTCACGCTGTGGCTGCTCTACCGAATCGGCGAGCAAACACAAGGACGCGTCTTCGGCATGCTGTGGGCGCTGGCCTACATCGGATCCATCCTGCCCCACCTCTACTTCCGGAGCGGCATCATCGACCCGTGGTTCAATCTGCTCATCTTCCTCGGGCTGCACGCCATCATCACGCTGGTGCAACGCGACCCCAAGCGCGACCCCAACGCCATGAACGCGCGCAGCGACCGCCACGCCTGGATCGGGGGTTTCTTCCTGGGCCTGGCCGTGCTCACCAAGGGGCCCGTGGGTGTGCTGGTGCCCGGGCTGGTGGTGGGCGCGTTCTGGGCCTGGAAGCGCTTCCGCTTCGTGCTCAGCCTGCGCCGCATCGGCATCGTCGCGCTCGCCACTGCCCTAACTGTTTCCACTTGGGCGCTAATCGACCTGCTGCGCAACGGCCCCGAGTTCATGATCGCCTTCTTCTGGCGCCAGGTGGCCATGCTCACCACCGAGGATGCCGGCCACGGCGGGTTCGTGGGCTACCACTTCGTAGTGCTGCTGCTCGGTTGCTTCCCGGCCTCGGTGTTCGCCTTGCAGGAACTGCTGAGGCCCACACGAAGCAACGACGCCCATGTAAGTGACCACCGCCACTGGATGGTGATCCTCTTCTGGGTGGTGCTCATCCTCTTCAGCATCGTGAAGACCAAGATCGTGCACTACAGCAGCCTGTGCTACTTCCCGCTCACCTACCTCGCCGCGCTGCAGCTGGAGCGCATCTGGAGGAAGCAGGAGGGCTTCGGCTGGAGCCGCTTCCTGCTCGGCGGCCTGGGCACGGCGATCGCCCTGCTCGTGATCGCGGTCCCGTTCGCCGGCATGAGCATCGATGCGATCAAGCCCCTCTTCGCGCAGGACCCCTTCGCGATCGCGAACCTCGATGCGGAGGTGAAGTGGACGGGACTCGAAGCGATTGCCGGGCTCGTGCTGTTGGCCGGCCTGCTCACCGGGCATGCGCTCCATGGGCGCAGGAAGTTCCGTGCGGCCGTGCTCAGCGTCTTCGCAGGCGGGGCGCTCTTCGTCACCACCACGCTCTTCTTCTTCATCCGGAACATCGAGGGCTACTCGCAGCGCGCCGCGGTGGAGTTCTTCGCTGGCAAGGCCGACGATCGCTGCTGGTTGATCACCAAGGGCTACAAGAGCTATGTGCCCGAGTTCTACGGCCGGGTGAAGGAGGCGCAGCCAGATGAGGCCACGCTCTGGCGCGGCCCGATCGACCGCCCGGTGTACCTGGCCTGCAAGGTGACGCACGCGGAGGAGGTGGAGCAGCTAGGGACCTTCACAGAGCTCTACCGGAAGAACGGGTTCATATTCTGGGAGCGGATTCCCTAGGAATTCCGGGCAGCGCGGGTACCTTCGATGGCCAAACCGCACGCCTCATGATCCACTTGACCCCGTTCAAGCTCCTCGCGATCGCGATCCTGCTAGCCATCCCCTTCCGCGGGCTGGCGCAGGGCGACACGTGCACCACGGCGCTGATCGTGGGGAATGGACTTCATCTCGCTGATGGGCCAGCCACCGGGGACGGCCAAGGCGGCGTTAACTGCGGTGGTGGCCAGGACGGCGATTGGTACCGGTACACGCCGAATTTCACTGGAACCATCGTCATCACAAGCTGTCATCCACTGAACAACCAACAGGATGATGACACCTACTTGAAGGTGTTCACGGGCACATGCGGCAACCTGACGTGCATCGGGTTCAATGATGACATGGGCTCCCAGGCCTGCCCGGGCTACAGTTTCGCCTCGCAGATGGTTGTGAGTGTGACTTCCGGTCAGGACTATTTCATCGTGTGGACCGACACGTTCGACGGCGATTCGTTCTGGTGGGAGCTGCGCGAGTGCGCCGGCACGGTGACAGGCGTTACCTACCGCGACCTGAACAGCAATGGCATGCGCGACAGCGGCGAGCCGCAGGTGGACGCCATGCTCACCATCAACCCCGGCGGCCTCAACAGCTATTCCGGCGATGACCCCTACTCCTTCTGCAGCGCATTGGGCAACTACACCATCACCGCCATCCCACCGCAATACCACACGGTCACCCCGGCCTCGCAGAGCTACTCGGTGCCCGTGCAAGGCACGCAGGTCGTTGGGATGGACTTCGGCTTCCAGCCCATACCCGGCATCTATGATGCTGCCGTGAACCTCTGGGGCCAGAACGCCTGGATCGGCAACAACACCCAGTTGCATGTAGGCTACCAGAACCTCGGGAGCGAGCCTGTGAATGCCACCGTCAGCCTGACCCTGGACCTGGCGCTGAGCTTCGTCTCGGCGAGCGTGGCGCCCACGAGCGTGAATGGACAGACCATCATCTGGGCCTTGCCCACCCTGGCCCCCTTCAGCCAAGGCGTCATCAACGTCACCGTGTTCACGTCCATCACCACCGCCCCGCAGGCCCCCGTGCTCAATTACGTGGTGCTCACAGCCGTGGAGGACGACATCGACCCGACGAACAACGTGGACGACCAGCACGCGACCGCCGTCACGGCCATCGACCCGAATGACAAGCACGTGAGCGCCGTGAGCATCACCCCGGATGAGGTGATCGCGCAGGAGAAGCTCGCTTACACGATCAACTTCCAGAATACCGGCACCGCCCCGGCCGTGAACATCGTGATCAAGGACAGCCTCGACGCCGATTGGGACCTCAGCACCTTCGAGATGATCGGCGCCACGCACCCGTACACGCTCACGATCAATGAAGAGGTCGCCATTTGGACCTTCGCCAACATCATGCTGCCCGACAGCAGCACCAACGAGCCCGAAAGCCACGGCAGCATCCACTACCGCATGGCGCCCAAGACCACCTTGATGCTCGGGGACCAGCTCACGAACCGCGCGGACATCTACTTCGACTACAATGCGCCCGTGCTCACCAACACCACCGTGACCACCGTTGAGCTGAGCACGGCGATCGCGGAAGGCCCGGCGCGTCATGGCCTGGCGGTATCGCCCTCGCCCAGCAGCGGCCTGGTGAACCTCTGCTGGAACGATGCCCGGCTGAACAACGCGCGCCTGACCGTGACCGACGCCTTGGGCCGCGTGGTGCACACCACATCCATGACCACGAGCACGAATTCGCTCAGCCTTGACCTCAGCATCCTGCCCGCAGGAAGCTACGTGGCAAGGCTCAGCGGCGCCACCGAGGCCTGGGCGCGCTTCGTCATCCAGCGCTGACCACGCACCATCATTTCCCAGGAGGGCGCCCGTTCGGCGCCCTCCTTCTTTCCGCACATTCGCTGCATGGACCTGAGCGACATCCTCACCCACCTCGGCGAAGACCGCGAGCGCGGCCTCGATGCCGTGGTGCCGCCCATCGTGCAGAGCGGCAATTTCACCTACGCGACCGTGGCCGCGATGCGCGCCGTGGTGCAGCATGAATTCGACCGGCCGCTGTACACGCGCGGCTTCAATCCCACGGTGGCCATGCTGCGGCGGAAGGTCGCGGCGCTCGAAGGGGCCGAGGACGCGCTCGTCTTCAGCAGCGGCAGCGCGGCCATCGCGGCGGCGGTGATCGCCTTCACCAAGGCCGGCGACCACATCGTCTGCGTGCACAAGCCCTACAGCTGGACCCGCAAGCTGCTCGTTGACCTGCTCGCGCGCTTCGGCGTGGAGCACACCTTCGTGGACGGCACCGATGCGGAGAACTACCGGAAAGCCATCCGTCCGAATACGACCTTCTTCATCCTGGAGAGCCCCAACTCGCTCACCTTCGAGCTGCAGGACATCGCCGCCGTGTGCGCCATCGCGAAGGAGCGCGGCATCATCACGCTCTGCGACAACAGCTTCAGCAGCCCGCTCTTCCAGAACCCGATCGAACTGGGCTGCGACATGGTCGCGCACAGCGCCACCAAGTACCTGAACGGGCACAGCGATGTGGTGGCGGGCGTGCTCGCCGGGTCGAAGACGCACATGCGTCAGGTCATGAGCCGGGAGCTCATGACGCTGGGCGCGGCGCCCTCACCGCACGATGCCTGGCTGCTGATGCGCGGCCTGCGCACCTTGGAGCTGCGCGTGAACCGCAGCGCCGACAGCGCCGAGAAGGTGGCGCGCTTCCTCGAGGCGCACCCGAAGGTGAAGCGTGTGCATTGGCCGGGCTTGCCCTCGCATCCGCAGCATGCGCTGGCCCTGAAGCAGATGAAGCGCGTGGCGGGCTTGATGACCATCGAGCTGGATGCGCCCGACGTGCCCGCCGTGGAGCGCTTCTGCGACAGCCTCGAGCGCTTCCTGATCGCCGTGAGCTGGGGCGGCTACGAGAGCCTGCAATGGCCGGTGTGCGCATTGCAGGGGCCCAGCGGCTATTACACCGACCTGCCGTTCACCATGGTGCGTCTCTACATCGGGCTGGAGGATGCGGATGCCTTGATCGCCGACCTGGCCCAGGCGCTGGAGCGCATCTGAGCCGGTCAGGGCATCGGCCCGGGACGCACGCGCAGCAGCCGGCCCGGGTCATTCATTGCGCGCAGGAGCGCCTCGATGGCCATGGCAGCATCGGCCTCCTCCTGCTCGCGCAGCACCTCGAAACGGCTTTCGACCCGAACGTTGCGCGCATCGATACGGGTGGCCTCCAACGTGTAGCGGGCTCCCGGCGTGCTGAAGCTTTCCTGCAGGCGCGTGAGGTCCATCACCTCCACCGGCTCGGCGAACTCGATGTCGAGGATGAAGCGGTCCGTCTGCGCGAAGTCCCACCAGAACGGGAGGTGGCGACCCTCGCCGCTGAAGCGGCCAGGAACGGCATGCGCCAGGAAGGGCCTCAGGTCGAAAGCGAACCATCCATCGCCCTCATCGCGGCGGAACCCGGAGAGGCGCAGCGCCTGCTGCTCACGGTAGCGGAAGGGCGGATCGCTGCTCAGCTCATGCTCGCCAAGGCGATGCGCATCCGCTCCGGGCATGCGCGCGGGCAGGTGGCCATAGTTCGGATGCACGGTGCTGTCGCTGCGGTCGCCGAGGAAGGCCGCGCGTCCCAAGGTGCTGAACTGCCCGCTCAGGAAGATCCGCGCTTCGCTTTCCGCGTCGGGCTCCCCCAGACCGATGCGGATCCGATGCTCGATGGCACGCACGTTGGCCGATCCGTCGCTCACCGGAAGCTCGACGTAGAGCGGTGGCCGCGGGTCGTCCTCGATCAGGCGCTGACGGTCGATGAGCAGGGCCATGGTGCCCTCCCAATAGAAGGGCAGCTCGTTGGCGAACCAGCCGTGCCGCTGCCGCTTCGGGTGCATCCAGAGCATCCCCTCGCCGTCCCTCACGCCGAAGAGCCACTCGGCATCCCACATGGGCGTGGTGAAGCGCTCGTTGAGCGCGCCGGAGCGCCTGTCGAGCACATAGGCCGTGACATAGGGCAGCCGCTCCATCTGGATCAGCTTGCTGTAGAGGTTGTAGCGGCTGATGTCGCGCAGGCGCATCGCCTCCACCTGGTCGCCCATGCGTTCCAGGTCACGATCGGCATCCAGGTACCACCCTCGGTCGCTGGCATAGTCGAAATCACGTGCGATGCGCTCGTGCAGGGCCTCCACGCGCCGCGCCCTCAGGCTGTCTGAAATGCCTGAGCAGGTGCGCTCGATGAAGCGCTTCATCAAGGTGCTCTGCCGGTCGGGGATGCGCTTCAGCGCCACGCGCCGCCACCATTCGGCCTTGGCCTCGCGCAGGCGCACCACCTGCAGCCAGGGCTGCTGCGGGATGGGCAGGCCGCTGAGGCGCTCGCGGCGCCAGTAGCGCAGGTCATCGGGCATCCAGGTGACCACGATATGCGGCAGCCCGCGCCCCTGGTCGCCATTCACCTCGTCCATGCATCCGGACAGATCGGTGCGATGCCAGCGAGCGGTCCGCTCATCGCCGCTGCGCTCCACGCCATCCGGTGGGGCACCGCCCAGCTCAATGCCGTGCTTCGCGTGGTAGCGCAGCTCCATGCGCTGCTCGCGCACCGGCAGCGGACCGTTGAAGAACACACGCCAATTGGTGAGCCGTGCCCAGTTGTCCATCCAGAGCAGGCCACGCATGCCGTAGGTGTGCGGCGCATTGCTGTCATAGGGCAGCATGTACTTCCACCGGTACTCCACCACATCGCCGGGCATGATGCCAACGGGGTAATGCGTGATGGCCATGGTGGCCTGCAGCGACAGGGGATTGCCCAGGAAGCCCTTCGCGGCGCGGGTGTCAACCGGCAGCTCAGTCCAAGAGCCATCAGGCCGGATCACGCGCGCCGCGAAATGATCGACGCGCAGGTTGAAGAGCAGCGGATAGGGGCGCGTCTCCAGGCGCTCGTAGGGCTTTCCATGCTCATCGTAGGGCGGGTCGAGGCTCTCGGGGAGAACAACGGGGGCGTAGCGCTTGATGTCCTCCTGGCTGGCGAAGCGGACCACCCGGCGCCGCTCGAAGAAGAGCGCCAGGAACTCCGGCTTCACATTCCGGATACGGATGGAGAACTCATCGTCGAGGACCTCCGAGGCGAGGGTGCGGCCTTGCTCCCAAGTGGTGTCCCAAACGGCCGTGTCACCCCAGGTGAATGGGAGCTGCGCGCGGACCGATACGGCCGCGCAGCATGTGGTGAGCACGATGACGAACCGTAGCGATCGAGCGCTCATGGGTGGAACAGCCACCCGAAGCTAAGCGGTGACGGCCGGCTTCCCTACTTCTTCCGGAAGAAGAGCCGTATCGGCACCCCCGTGAAGCGCCAATGCTCGCGCAGGCGGTTCTCGAGGAATCGCTCGTAGCTGGGCTTGATGTACTGCGGCAGATTGCAGTAGAAGACGAAGGTGGGCACATGCACCGGCAGCTGCTGCACGAACTTGATGCTCACCTCCTTGGCCTTGTACATCGGCGGCGGCTGGCGCTCGATCTCGGGCAGCAGGGCATCGTTCAGCTTGCGCGTGGGGATTCGGCGCTTGCGGTCCTCATAGACCTGCATGGCCACCTCCATCACCTTCAGCAGGCGCTGCTTCTCCAGCACGCTGGTGAATACCACGGGCACGTCGGTGAAGGGCTCCATACGCCGCTTCACCTCCGCCTCGAAGTCGCGCATGGTGTTGGTCTCCTTTTCTACAAGGTCCCACTTGTTCACCACCACCACCAGCCCCTTGCCGTTCTTCTGGATGATGGAGAGGATGTGGAGGTCCTGCTGCTGCATGGCTTCGCGCGCATCGAGCATGAGCAGGCATACATCGCTCTCCTCGATGGCGCGGATGGAGCGCATCACGCTGTAGAACTCGATGTCCTCATCCACCTTGGCCTTCCTGCGGATACCGGCGGTGTCGAGCAGGATGAGGTCATGGCCGAAGACGCTCCAGCGCGTGTTGATGGGGTCGCGCGTGGTGCCCGCCACCGGGGTGACGATGCTCTGCTCCCGGCCCAGCAGGGCGTTCACCAGGGATGACTTGCCCACATTGGGGCGGCCCACGATCGCCAGCTTGGGGATGTCCGGATCGGCCTCCTCGCTGGGCTTCTTGAAGGTCTTCAGCAGCTCATCGAGGAGATCGCCTGTGCCTGCGCCGCTGGCAGCTGCGATCGCATGCACCTCGCCCAGGCCCAAGGCGTAGAAATCGGCTGCCAGGTATTGGCGGTCATGGGTGTCCACCTTGTTGGCTGCGAGGATCACCGGTTTCTTCGCCTTCCGGAGCATCTCCGCGATGGCCTCATCCGCGCCGGTGATGCCGCCATTGACATCGACCATGAAGAGGATGGTATCGGACTCCTCGATGGCGAGCCTGACCTGCTTGCGGATCTCGGACTCGAATAGGTCATCGGTTCCGCTGATGTACCCCCCCGTATCGATGACGCTGAAGACGATGCCGTTCCATTCGCTTTTGCCGTAGTGGCGGTCGCGCGTGGTGCCGGCCGTGGGGTCGGTGATGGCTTCGCGCCGCTCGATCAAGCGGTTGAAGAGCGTGCTCTTGCCCACGTTGGGGCGGCCTACGATGGCGACGATGTTTCCCATGGTTCAGCTCAGGGTGAATGGCGGATGGTCATTGGTGAATGGACAGAGGCATCACTTGGGCAAGAGCCTCCATTCGCATATCGCCATTGACCATTCACCCTGCATTATCAATATCCGTATCGCTTCAGTTTCGCTTCATCTTCCCGCCAGTCGGGGTCCACCTTCACCTTCAGGTCCAGGAAGACCTTGGTGCCGATGAAGCGCTCGATGGCCAGGCGCGCCTCGGTGCCCAATCTGCGCAAAGCCCTGCCGCCCTCGCCGATCACGATCCCCTTCTGGCTCTCGCGCATCACGATCACATCGGCCTGGATGCGCACCAGCGCCCCCCCTTCCTCATAGCTGTTCACCACCACTTGGGAGCTGTATGGGATCTCCTGCTTGTAGAAGGTGAGCATCTTCTCCCGGATGATCTCGCTCACGAAGAAGCGCATGTTGCGGTCGCTCAGCTCATCCTTCGGAAAGTAGGCGGGATGCTCCGGCAGGTGCGCGATGAGCCAGGCCTTCAGCTCCGCCACATTGAGGCCATGCAGCGCGCTCAAGGGCACCACTTTCGACTCGGGCAGAGCCGCCTGCCATGCCTCCAGCGCAGGCAGCACCAGCTCCTCCTTAGCGGCGTCCACCTTGTTCACCAGCAGCACCTTGCGGCCCTTGAAGCGGCGCGCGCGCTTGAGCACGTTCTCGGCCTTCTCGGGCTTCTGCCCCACCTCCACCAGCACGACAAGGATATCAGCATCGATGAGGGCCTCGTCCACGACGCTCATCATGCGCTCGTGCATCTTGTACTGGGGGTCGAGGATGCCCGGGGTATCGCTCAGCACCAGTTGGTAGTCATCGCCATTGAGGATGCCCAGGATGCGGTGCCGCGTGGTCTGCGCCTTGGGGTTGGCGATCACCAGCTGCTCGCCGAGTAGAGCGTTGAGCAGGGTGCTCTTCCCCACATTGGGCTCCCCGATGATGTTGACGTATCCAGCCTTGTGCGGCATGCCTTCGCGAATATCGCCGCCTTGGCTCATGGAGCGTGCGGATGGAAAAGCGAAGGCCCGGGGTTGACCGGGCCTTCCTTCGTAGCGGGGGCAGGACTCGAACCTGCGGCCTTCGGGTTATGAGCCCGACGAGCTACCATCTGCTCCACCCCGCAATGGACCGCAAATATAGGCATCGGCGGCTCATCCTCCGCCTAATCCACGACTTTCCAGGAAATGGGAGCCAGATCGTAGGTGCGTGTCCCTGCCGGAGCACCCTCCAGCCGGGCCTTGATGTCCTCGAAGATCACCCGGTCGCCGTTCCGCAGCTTGCCGAGCACGGTCTGCAGGTTGGCATCGAAGGCGGCGCCCGTCACTTGCCGGTCGATCGGCTGGGAGCCGCGCTCCACGATCATCCTGAAGCGAAGCACCTCGTACTTGGCGCCGAACTCGCTGTCGGGCAGCTTGGCGAAAACGGCCCGGGCGGCTTGCAGCTCGGCCTTCTTGATGCGGGCATCCAGAGCGCTCTTGCCGGCGACGAACGCCATCGGTGGTGGCAGGTCCTTCACCCGGAACCGCATGGGGCCCACCCGCCGGGTGCTGCCATCGGGCAGGGTCACTGTGGCGAACACCTCGGCCGTGCTCCCGCTCATGCCACTGGCCACCCAGCCCTGACCACTGCGCACGATGCGCCCCGTGCTGATGCCCGCCTGGACCCGCTCGGCCGGCACGCCCGGTACGGACAGCTCGATGGGATTGTCCACCCCGCGGTAAAGCACGTTCATCTTGGTGGGCGAGGCCACCAGAAGCGGCGCCATCACCTGGTAGGTGGTGGCATAGGGCACCTCCACCGCACCGTTGGGGCCCTCGAAGTGCATCACACCCTCCACGCGCTGCTCACCGACGGCATCGGCACGCACGCGCAGCTTGGCCTTGCCATCGGTCCCCACGGGAAGCGCACGGCCGTCCTTCAGCAGCACGCGGGCCGGATTCTCCGGATCGTAGGCCGCCAGGAACACATCGGCGCGGAAGGAATCGCCGGCCATGACGAGGTTGCTCTGCGGCACCACGGCACCGGTGAGCGTGCCGAACCGGTAATCGTCCATCTCGGCGCTGCGGTAGAGCCACTTCACCATGTCGTTCTCCGCCGCGCGTATGTCGGCCTGCAGCTTGCTCAGCGTGGCAACCCCGGCCGCCAGCGGCACATCGTAGAAGTTGGTGCTCTCCCAGTTGTTCCAGGTGCCCGAGGCATCGCGCCGGTCGCCCTGGTCGAAGAGCTGGTCCAGCGCCGAGGCGAGGGCCTGGCCGCGCTCACCGGCCATCGCCTTCAGGCTGTCGCGGAAGGCGGCGATGCGCAAGCGCAGGTCATGCGCCGTGCCGGGCCCCTGCTTCGGCGTGGCGGGCTCGCTGCCCACCAGCTCGCGCGTCAGCACATCGCGGTCGTCCTTCGCTTCCAGGGCCAGCAGGGCGCGCAGGGTATCCCGGCCGTCGGCATCGCGTCCCTGCAGCGCGTTCACTTCCAGCCCATCGGCGGAGGCCAAGGCCTGCAGCTTCATGCCTTGGATGTGACGCACCAGCGAATCGGCCATGGCCTGCACGCGCAAGGCCCGCTGGTGCGAAGCACCGAACTTGTCCGGGAAGCGCTGGGCCGCCTCCGCGAACACGGTGTACTCCACCCGCGAACGCTGCTCGTGCGCCCGCTCGCTGCGCACCAGTTCGGCGTCCATGATGGCGAACGCGTCCAGCACCTCCTTGCTCACATTCATCGCCAACATGGCGGTGAGCACGAGGTACATCATGTTGATCATCTTCTGCCGGGGAGGCATCTTCATGCTGGCCATGGCTGCTCGGTGTTGGAGAGGGAACGCTCCATGCGCTCCGCCAACAACACGAATGCCGCGACCTCGGAAGGGTAACGCCGTGACGCGCGCTCACACGCCCTCGCCGAGCTCCTGCAGCTGTGCGGAGGCCCGCTCCCAATCGCCCATCACCGCGGCGATGCGTTCGGCCAACTTGCCCAGGCGATCGTAGCCGTTCTGCAAGGCTTCGGCGGAAAGGCCGCTCCTCATCACCTCGGCCTGGAGCTGCTTCTCCTCCTGCTCCAGCGCGGCCAGCTGTTCCTCCAGGCGGAGCACCTGGCTCTGCACGCGACGACGCTCCCTGTCGCGGTCGCGCTTGTCGCGCTGATCGCTGTTGCGCGCCGCCTTCTCCTCCTTCACGCGCGCCGATGAACGGCCGATGTCCGCGCTCTGCAGGGCCTTGCGCCTCTCGATCAGCTCCAGGATGTCCATGTGCTGGTCGCGAATGCGGAACTCGTCGAGCTCGAGGATGCGGTTGGTGAGGCCGGTGAGGAAATCCCGGTCATGGCTCACGAGCAGGAAGGTGCCGTCGTAGTTCTTCAGCGCCTCCTTCAGCACGTCCTTGCTCTGGATGTCCAGGTGGTGCGTGGGTTCGTCGAGGATGAGGAAGTTGAGCGGCTTCAGCAGCATGCAGCACAGCGCCAGGCGTGCGCGTTCACCGCCGCTCAGCACCTTCACCTTCTTGTCCACGTCCTCGCCGCTGAACATGAAGGCGCCGAGCATGGCGCGCACACGCACCCGGTTCTCCTCGCTGGCCGCATCCTCGGCGGTCTCCAGCACGGTGCGTTGCGGGCTCATGCGCTCGGGCATGTCCTGCGCATAGTAGCCCACGATCACGTTGTGACCCAGGCGGATCTCGCCGTCGAAGGGCTCCTCGCCCATGATCATCCGCACCAGCGTGGACTTGCCGGTGCCGTTGGCGCCCACCAGGGCCAGGTGCTCGCCCTTGGCGATGGTGAGCTCGGCGTGGCTGAAGATCGTCTTCGCCCCATAGGCCTTGCTCACGTCCTTCACCTCGCACACGATCTTGCCGGAACTGGGCGCGGGCGGGAACTTCACCAGCATCTTGCGCAGGTCCTCGTCCTCCTCCTCGATGCGCTCCAGCTTCTCCAGCTTGGTGATGAGGCTCTGGGCGAACGCGGCCTTGCTGGCCTTCGCACGGAACTTGTTGATGAGCGCCTCGGTCTCCTTGATGTAGCGCTGCTGGTCCTTGGCGGCGGCGGACTGCTGCTCACGTTCCACCTTGCGCAGCTCCACGTACTGGCTCCAGGAGGCCTTGCGGTCGATGATGCGGCCGCCGGTGACCTCGATGGTGCGCTTGGTGAGGCGGTCGAGGAAGGTCTTGTCGTGCGAGATGAGCACCAGCGCGGACGGATAGGTGCGCAGCAAATCCTCCAGCCACTGGATGGCGGGCAGGTCGAGGTGGTTGGTGGGTTCGTCCAGCAGCAGCAGGTCGGGCTGCATCAGCAGGATGCGGGCGAGCTCGGCACGCATCCGCCAGCCGCCGCTCAGCTCGCTCATCAGGCGGTGCATGTCGGCGCCCACGAAGCCGATGCCCTTCAGCATCCGCTCGATCTGCATGTCGTGGTCGGCCGCGCCGATGGTGTTGAGCCGCTCGTGCGCATGGGCGAGCAGCGTGGCCAGCTCCATGGCCTCCTCGTCGGTGGTGGCCTTCTCCAGGTCCTTCTCGATGCGCTCCAGCGAGGCCTGCAGGGTGAGGGCCTCCTCGAAGGCCTTCTCGGCCACCTGCCAGGGCGTGAGCTCCAGGTTGTGTGCCATCTCCTGCGGCAGGTAGCCGAGGGTGAGCTCCTTGGGCTTGCCGATGGTGCCCTTGTCGAAGGGCTGCTTGCCGGCGAGGATCTTCAGGAGGGTGCTCTTGCCGGCGCCGTTGCGGCCCACCAGGCCGATGCGATCGTCGGTCCCGATGAAGAACGAGACGCCATCGAACATGGGCCGCTGGCCGAAGTGGAGGGTGAGGCCCTGGACGGTGATCATCGCTGCGGAAAAGCGCGCGAAATTAGCGCTTCATGGCGGCCTGCCCTCGCCCGAAGCTGCTGTTCAATGGTTCCAGAGATCGAATCCCATCCGCTGGAGCCGCTCACGCTCGGCCTCACTTCGGATGAGCGCGTCGAGGCCAGTGGAGACCGCTGGAATCGCAGCATCATGCATGCCCGCCACCTTGAGGATCGCGCCGCTGAAGAAGCGCTCAGCGAACCAGGCCTCATAGGAAAGCCTTTCACCGTCGGTTCGGCGCATGGCGGCATGGCGTGCCAAGAGGGCCCTGCTCGACGGGTAGTGGACCCAGAGGATGGGCGCGTAGCCGCGCAGCTCCCCTTCGGTGCCGCGGACCTCGGCCATCGGTGCAAGGGCGATGATACGTGCCTCCATGGTGGACCGCGCCCGGTCGAAGAGCCAGTCCTCCTTCAGCATCCAGCGGGCGATGGCCTCCTCCGCTACGCCCAACGCAGTGATGCGGGACTCCATCGCCTGCGGGGTCATCGGTGCACGGAAGGCATCGTCGAATCCATCATCCGCCGGGGCATAGACGGTCAACCGGCCGCCCTGGGCTGCCTGCCGCACCAGGTCGAACAGCCCGCTGCATCCCGGAAGGTCACCCACCGGCCGTCTCAGCGCTGCATTCGCCGGGTCGGCGATATCGAGGACGCGCCATACACGCCGCTCCCAGGCCACATCCGCCTCCCGCAACGGATGGTAGGGCTCAAACCGTCCATCGGCCCCGCAGTCGGGGGGCTCCAGAACCGGCTGGGCCTGCCCCGCCAAGGCCGCGAGCATCAAGGCCAGGGGGATGGCTGACCCCGAATGGCTGGTCGTTCGCATCATCCACCATCGAACGCCGTCGCCCTCCGCCAGCATATGCCGGAACGGAAAAAGAAAGCCCCTGCAGCGATGCAGGGGCCCTCTCATGGATCCGTTGCGCTCAGAAGTTCCAGAGGTCGTGCTCGAACTCGAACAGCGCCTGCTTGATCTCCTCGCCTTCGAGCAGGGCATCGAGCCCCGTCTTGTAGTCGTTCAGCTGGCGGTCGTAGACGTTGCTCCACTTGGTGATGTAACTGCTGAACTGGCGCTTCCAGAAGATGTCCTCGTAGCTGCGGCGCTCAGCATCGTTCTCGCGATTGAAGGCGTCCCAGTTGGCGAAGACGTACCGGCATTCCGGGTAATAGAGCCAGAAGATCGGCGCATAGCCCCGGACCTCGCCGTCCTCGCCGCGCACCTCCTTCATGGGCGCGATGCCGATGATGCGGATGTCCATGGTGCTCCGCTGCTTGTCGAAGATCCAGTCCTCCTTGATCTTGTACATCTTGATATCCCGGCTCTCCAGGTTGATGGGCTGCACCACCATTTCCATATCGCCGGTGGTGAGCGACTCGGTGTACTGCGTGTCCATCCGGGTGAAGAGATCCTTCAGCTCGGGTGCCAGCAGCGGCTTCTTGAACTCGTCATCCGTGAGGAGCGGACCGGGGTCATAGGCGGTGATGGAGCCGTCCACGAGCAGGCCCTGCCGGATGACATCGAAGAGGCTCTTGCGGTCGTTGATGGGCTCGGTGGGGTAGTACAGCGGATGGTTCACCTTCTCGCGCAGGTCGATGGTGCGCCATACGCGGCGGGCCCACATCACATCCGCTTCGCGGATATGGGTGTAGGGCACCACGCGCTTGGTCTTGGTGTGCTCCTTGATGTAGGCGCCATCCAGCACCGTCTGGGCGGCCGCGGGCAGCGCGGCGCAGAGTGCGACGGCAGCCATGGCCATCGACAGCAGCAGGTTCCTCATGGTCCTCATCGTGGATCAGCGTTGGTTACACCACCTTGAACGAGAGCGAGCCCAGGTTCCTTACGGTGCCGTCCGGCCCCCTGGCCTTGATGCCCTCGATGTAGATCTTCTGGCCTGGCTTGGCCTTCTGGAACATCTCCTTCATGTCGCCCGATACGGCGGCGCCCTTGGCGAGCTTCTCGATGGGCGTTCCGCCCACGATCATCGTCACCTTGAACTCCACCACCTCGAACTTCAGGTCGAAGTCGAAGTCCACCATCTTGGCGATGACACCGGCCGCGGCCGTGAGCTCCGCCTTCTTGATGTTCTCGTCGTTCACGCTCTTGCCGGCGAAGTAGGGCGTGGGGTTCGGAACGTTCTTCACGCGGAACTTCATGCCCGGCATCGGCTTCTTGGAACCATCGGGGTTGGTCACGGTGGCGCTGATCACGGCCTCGCTCTCCTTCCCCGGCTTCACGATCCAACCGTCGCCGCCGCGGGCAAGGGAGCCGTTGGTCATGCTGGGCGCGATGTTCTTGTCGCTGTAGCCGGATACGCTGATGGAGACCGGGTTGTCCACCCCGCGGTAGAACACGTTCATCTTCGTCGGGCTCACCACCAGGTTCGGCGCGGCCACCTCGTATTCGGTGCTGAAGACCTCGGTCTGGAGCTCCCCGCCCACCGGCTTGTACTTGATGATCCCGCTGACGGTGTTAAGGCCAGCGCTTCCCGCAGTCCGCTCCAAGATGGCCTTTGCGCCGTTCATGGGCAGCTTGATGGCCTCCCCGATGATCTCCTTCTTCGCCGTGTCCACCCGGGCCCCAGGGCCGCAGATGTACACCTCCGGGGCGTTCTGGTCGTCATAGGCGCCCAGGAAGATCTCGGCCGTGTACTTCGCCCCAACCGTCACGTAGCTGCTCTGAGGCTTCACGATGGCGGTGAGCTTGTTGAACTTGAAGCTCTGGCCCTCCACTGCGTCCATCATCCGCTTCACCACCTCGCCTTCGGCGTTGCGCACGTCGCTCTGGATCTTGCTGAGGATCGTGATGCCTGCAGCGAGGGGAACGTGGTAGAAGTTGATGCTCTCCCAATTGTTCATGGTGCCCGAGGCGTCCTTGCGGTCCTCGAAGTTGAAGATGCGGTCCATGGCGGCTGCCAGGTCGGCGTCCTCCTTGCGGCTGCTCTTCACCTGGTCGCGGAAGGCCTCGAGCTTGGCCCTGAGCTCCTTCGCGCTGAAGGGCCCGTCCTTCGGGTTAGCCGGCTCCCCGCCGATGAGCAGGTTGGTCAGCTCGTCATGGCTGTCCTTCTTGGTCACCTTGGCCAGATCCACGATGCGGCCGTCGCCGAGCACCACGCTGTCACGCGGCCAGCCCTCGGCCGTGATGATGGCCTTGGCCTTGATGGAATCGATGTAGGCGACCAGGTCCGCGCCAGCGGTCTTGATCCTCTTGGCCTCCTCCCAGGCAGCCCCGTACTTGGCCGGATTCTCCTTGGCGAAGGCCTCGAAGCTGGTGTACTGGGCCGTCATCTTGTCGTTGAGCGAGAGCTTGGTGTTCTCCAGTCCGTTGTTCACGGTGATGAAGCTGTCCAGGATCTCCTTCGACACGTTCATCGCCAGCAGAGCGGTCAACACGAGGTACATCATGTTGATCATCTTCTGCCTGGGCGTCTGCTTGCCACTTGCCATCTCTTGACCGGGTTTGGGTTATGGTTCCTGGTGGGTCAAGGACGGTCAGCGCACGGTCATCGCGGCAAGCATGTTGCCGTACACGGTGTTGAGCTTCTGCAGGTTGTCGCTCAGCTCCGCGATGTTCTCCTTGTAGCGCTTGGTATCATCAACCGAGTTGCGGAGGTTGGTGAGCATCTCGCCCATACCCTCGAACATCTGGTTGGCGGCCTCCAGCTTCTCCCGGCTGGTGCGCAACTGGAATTCGTACATCTCGTTGAGCGCGGAGAGGTTCTCGCTCATCTTCTGCAGGCTGGCGCCGGCGGTGCGGCCTGCGTCCACGTTGGTGGTCAGCCCCACCAGGCTCTCGCTGGCCTTGGCATAGGTGTCGCTCAGGCTGCTCACCTTGGTGGCCGCGTCCTTCAGGCTGTTTGCGTACTCGTTGGTGGCGGAGGCGGCACCGGTCACCTGGCCCATCTGCCGGGCCTGGTCGCTCAGCGAACGCATGCCCTCGCCCAGGCTGGCGATGAGCTCGGGCTCGATCTTGGCGCTCTCCAGCATGTCGTCCAGCTGCTCGGTGATCGAGCGCTGGTCCTCTTTCCTGAACTCATCGCCTTCGGCCTTCTCGCCCGTCGCCAGCTCGGGGTAGACCAGGCTCCAGTCCGGATCCTCATGGGGAGGCTCGAACGCGGAGAAGAAGAAGATGATCGCCTCGGTACTGAGGCCGAGGATGAGGAATAGACTGGCCAGCGGCCAGTGCTGAATCTTGAAGAGCGCGCCCACAATCACGACCGCTGCACCGATACCGTACAGTTTGGCCATGAAGTTCTTCCACTTCTTGCTGCCGGGTTTCATCGTTCGTCCTTGCGTTTAGGGTTCGTCTGAAGGTTGGGGGAATGGTCTATGAATGCGGCCGCGCTGGTTCGGTAACGGTCGCTGATTCCAGGTCTAGAGGTCCTCGGCGTTCACGGCTTTACCGCGGCCCAGGAAGGTCATCACCGAGCGGAACCCGATGTAGGCCTTGGTGGTATCCTGGTACTCGTAGCTGCGGGTACCGGTCTGCATGTAGTAGCCGATGTCCTTCCATGAGCCGCCGCGAATCACCTTGCGCTTCAGCGAAGGGGCATCGGTGGCCAGGGCATCGTAGCTGTACTCCGGGTTCAGGTCGTGGTCGAAGTCGTACACGCTCTCGTCGAAGGCCGTGCTCGTCCACTCGCTCACGTTGCCGGCCATCTGGTACAGGCCGTAGTCGTTCGGGGTGTAGCTGTCAACGGGCACGGTGTGGAAGCCGCCATCGTCCACATAGTTGCCATGCAGGGGCTTGAAGTTGCCCAGGAAACAGCCCTGGCGGTTACGGACGTAGGGGCCGCCCCAAGGGAACGGAGCCAGGTCGAGGCCGCCGCGCGATGCGTATTCCCACTCGGCCTCGGTGGGCAACCGGAAGCGGTTGACGAATGCCTCGCCATTGCTCTCCAGCCAGCTGTTCATGAGCTGCGTGCGCCAGACGTTGAACGCCGTGGCCTGCACCCAGGTGACACCCACCACCGGATAATCATCGTAGGCCGGGTGCCAGAAGTAGTTCTCCGTCATCGGCTCATTGAAGGAGTAGGTGAAGTCATGCACCCACACGAGCGTGTCGGGGTAGACGTTGATCACCTCCTTGATGATGAACTTGCTGCGGTCGCTATGGCCGCGGATGGCGTTGTTCTGGCCCTTGCTGTTGGTGTAACTGAGGTCGAGGTCGCGGGCCCAGTTGCTCGGGGTGCCTTTCCGGGCCGCCTCCTTGAGGTCGATCCAGTAGTACTCGAACATGAGCTTCCGCGTATCGATCTCCTTCCGGCGGTAGAAACGCTCGCTCTCGCTGAGGAACATGTCCGCCAAGGCCTCCCGCTCCTCGTCGCCGTACCAGTCGATCCGGGTCCGCCAGTTCAGCACCGGGGGATCCAGCTCCTCGCCGTATTCGTCTTCCGCGATCACGTGGTCGCCGATATCCTCATCGCCGAGGATGCGCTTGGCGATCGAGTCGCGCACATAATACACGAACTGGCGGTACTCGTTGTTGGTGATCTCCGTCTGGTCGATGTAGAATGCCTGCACCGAAACGGTCTTGCTCTTGGTGACCAGGGCATAGGGGACATCCTGGTCGCTGGGGCCCATGACATAGCTGCCCATGGGGATGTAGTTCATCCCATAGGGGTCTACCTGGTACCACTCCGGCCTTCCCAGAACGCCGGTGAGCTGCCCTTGCCCGCCACCGCCACAGCTCGCCAGCAAGCCGATGGCGCCGAGATACATGATGGGACGTTGCATGTTCTTCCTGTTTTGCCGATCGGTTCTTCCTTGCAGGGACCCTTGTCCTAAAGTGCTACGGGTAAGCGAACACCTAGGACGAGGCACTTTACGGCAGTTGGGGTTCTGAGGTTACGGGTATCAGAGGAAGCGGACGCTGCTATGCCTGTGCACATCAGGCGGTTTCACCAGGAGCACACAGAAGTTCGCCATGATCTCGTGGCTGCCGCTGCTGTAGTTCCTGAGCTGGGAGGTCGTCACATCGTAGCTGTACCCGATGCGGAGCATGGACTTCGCGGTGGGCTTGAACTGGTAACCGATCAGGGGGGCGATGGCGTCCTCCGTACGGTACGAAACGCCCAGCCAGACCATGTTATTATAGAGGAAGGTGCCCGTGATGTCGAACTGCGTGGAGGTGCCGTCGCTCTTCATGAGCACGCTGGGCTGAAGGATGTACTTCTGGTCGCCCTTGATCTTCCAGTTGTAGCCGGCCTGCACGAAGTAGTGGCGGCGCTGCTGGATGCTCACGTTGCGGAGCTCCACTTCGGTGAGGTGGGTGCTGGAGATGCCGGCCCACAGGGTGGGGCTCACGTAATACAGGCCTGCGGCGAGGTCCCAGCCCATATCGGAGTTCCCGTTGGCGGGGATGAACTCATCATTGGCCACCCCGTCGGTGGCCTGCCATTTATTGCCGAGGGTATGGCTCATCATGCCGGCTGAGAGACCGATGCCGAAAGTCCCGGGACCCAGCTTGCGATGGAAGGAATAGTGGAAGCGGGCATAGGTGCTCTTCTGCTGGCCGAGCTCATCGAGGAACACCGATAGGCCGAGGCCGGAGCTGATCTTCTTCACGTTGCCGTGAACGTTGAGCAGGGCGGTCTTCGGGGCGCCATCGAAACCGGTCCATTGCTGGCGAAGCAGCAGGGTGCCGCAGAGTTCGCCCGTGGTGCCGGCAACGGCCGGGTTGATGGACAGCCGGTCGAACATGTACTGCGTGAACTGCGGGTCCTGCTGAGCGAACGACACGCCCGCCAATGCCACGCAAAAAGCTGCGGTAACTATCCCCCTCATGCTGTTGTTCCGTTCGGTGGTGGTGCCTGACGAAAGCCGGGAACAAGGCAGGGCCTGCCCCCGGAACCGGCGCCAATATAGCAAATCCCCTTACCCACCAAATCCGGCCGCATCCGGCTTGGCCCCTGGGGGTCAGGCCAGTTTCTGGAAGGTGCGCCACCAGCGGTCCGGCACCTCCTCGCGGCAGGCGGCCTGGTAGTCGCTGTAGGAGCAGGGCACCAAGTGGTGGCGCTCGAAGCGGGCCTCCTGCTCGGCCTTGTAGGGCACATCCATCCACCAGCGGTCGCTTACGGAACTCTTGTAGAACACCAGTTCCTGCTCGTGGCCGCGGATGGGGATGCGGAACCGCGTGAAGCGCTTGCGGTCCAGCCACGGCAGGTCATTGGTTCGGCTGCGGAAGCCATCGAGGAAGCACCAGACCATCTGCGCGGCGAGCTGCGCCGTCACCTGCTCCTCGTCCCGTTCCGGATCCAGCTCGTAGATGCCCAGCGACGTGATCTTCTCGCTCACGCCGGCATAGCGCATGAGCTGGCAGACCTCCTCGCCGTGGAACCCGTTGGGGCCGGGGCGCGTGGTGCCGGGTGCATCGCTACGTCGGATCGCGGACATATCCACGCTCAGGGTGTCGGCATTCCGGAGCACGGGCTCCGCATCGGCGATGTTGCTGCGCAGCTCTCCCAGCCGGTGCGCATCGAAGAGCAGGCGCTCCATGAGCTCGATGCCGGGCTGGTCCACGAGGTAGGTCTGGTAGCCGAGGTTGCTGTAGTTGAACAGGTAGTTCGGCTGGCGGAGCACGATGTGGCTGAGGTAGCTGGTATCGGCCAGGGCCTGGCCGGGCTCCCCAAGGTCGAACCGGGCATCCACGCACACCAGGTTCGCCGTGCGCTCGAGCTTCTCGTAGGCCAGGTACTGCGAAAAGGTATGTCCCTGCCCGCCGCCGAGCAGGATGGGCACGATGTTCATGCGCATGAGCTCGGCGAGGGTCTCGGCCACGGCATGCTGGGTGTCCGCCGACGTGGCGCCGGGCCGGATATCGCCGAGGTCGACCACGGGCACGGGCGCGGCCGTGTGATGCAGCGCATAGAGCTCCGCCCGGATGGCGTCGGGTGCGGAAACGCAGGCGCGCGGACGGGCATGGCCGGGATCATCCAGCACTCCGAACAGCGCGACCTGGAAGCCCTCCAGCGCGGGGAAGCCCCTGCCCTGCGTGTGAAAGGTGGTCGTATCCCCCAGCGTGTGGGCATTCCACTCGGGCCGATGGCGTCCGAAAGCCTCTGAAGGCTGGAAATAGATGCTGATATCCATGCGAAGCGCGCCGCACGGCCAGGCGCCTGCCGACGAAGGTGCAGCGGCACGTGCCCGGTCTGCCCGACTCCTGCAGGCGAACTGCCCACAGGCCACTGTTGGCAGCGTGCTGCTCAGGCTTTCCGCTTCGCCGCCTTCTTCGCTGCCGCCTTCTTCGGGGCCGCCTTCTTCGCCGGGGCCTTCGTGGCGCGCCCCCCCTTCTTGCCGCCCTTCTTCTCCGGCGCCGCCGCTAGCAGGGCCGTGGCCTCCTCCAGGGTCAGCTCCTCGGGCTGCTTGTCCTTGGGCACGTTGGCGTTCTTGCCGCCATCGGTGATGTACGGGCCGTAACGACCGGCCAGCACCTGGATGGCCGAGCCCTCGAACTCCTTCAGGATGTTCTGGCGCGCGCCGGCCAGCTTGGCCTCGATGAGCTCAATGCCACGCTCAAGCGTCACAGTTGATGGCTCCTCCCCTTTCGGGATGTTGGCGTAGGTCTTCCCGAACTTCACGAAGGGCCCGAAACGGCCGCGGCCCTGCACGATCATCTCGCCCTTGTACTCGCCCAAGTCACGGGTGGCGCTAGCGGCCTTCTTCAGGTCGATGAGCTCGATGGCCCGCTGCAGCGTGATCTCCAAGGGGTCATCGTCGGGCGTAAGGCTGGCATAGGTGCTGCCCAGGCGCACGTAGGGCCCGAAGCGGCCGATGCCCACGGAGCAGACCTCGCCGTCGCGCTCGCCCAGGGTGCGCGGCAGCTTGAAGAGGTTCATGGCCTCCTCGAAGGTGATGGTCTGGATGCTCTGGTCCTTGCGCAGGCTGGCGAAGCGCGGCTTGTCCTCGTCGTCGGCGCTGCCGATCTGGATCATGGGACCGAAGCGGCCGATGCGGGCCACCACGTCCTTGCCGCTCACGGGGTCCTTGCCCAGCACTCGAGCGCCGGTGGCGCGGTCGGCCGTGTCCTTCACAGTGCCCAGCGTGGCGTGGAAGGGCTTGTAGAAGCGGGCGATCATCTCGCGCCAGTTCTCCTTGCCCTCGGCGATCACGTCGAACTCCTCCTCCACCTTCGCCGTGAAGTTGAGGTCCACGATGCTGGGGAAGTGCTCCACGAGGAAGTCGTTCACCACCATGCCGATGTCCGTGGGGAAGAGCTTCTGCTTCTCGGCGCCGGCGTTCTCGGTGGCGGTGCGCTCGGCGATCTCGCCCTCGGCCAGTGTGAGGATGCGGTAGGCGCGCGGGGTACCCTCGCGGCTCTCCTTCACCACGTAGCCGCGCTTCTGCACGGTGCTGATGGTGGGCGCGTAGGTGCTCGGGCGGCCGATGCCGAGCTCCTCGAGCTTCTTCACCAGGCTGGCTTCGGTGTAGCGTGGCGCGGGCCGCTCATAGCGCTGCGTGGCGGTCATCTCGCGGAGTTGCAGCGCTTCGCCTTGGCGCATCTCAGGCAGGAGACCTTCTTGCTCCTCGTCGCCTTCATCGTCACGGCCTTCCATGTACACCTTGAGGAAGCCATCGAAGAGGATCACCTCGCCCTGCGCGCGCAGCTGCTCGCCGGGACGCGTGCTGATGGCAATGTCCACCACGGTCTTCTCCAATTCCGCATCGGCCATCTGGCTGGCGAGGGTGCGCTTCCAGATCAGGTCGTAGAGGCGCTCGGCGTCGGTGTCGCTGCCGGCATTGCGCACGGCCATGTCGGTGGGACGGATGGCCTCGTGCGCCTCCTGCGCGCCCTTGCTCTTGGTGGCGAAGCGGCGCGGCTTGCTGTAGCGCTCGCCGTACTGCGCGCCGATCTGCGCGGCGGCCGCTGCGACGGCCTGCTCGCTCAGGTTCACCGAGTCGGTACGCATGTAGGTGATGTGCCCTTGCTCGTAGAGGCCCTGCGCGATGCGCATGGTGCGGTCCACGCCATAGCCGAGCTTGCGGCTGGCCTCCTGCTGCAGGGTGCTGGTGGTGAAGGGCGCGGCGGGCGTGCGCTTGCCGGGCTTCTTCTCGATGGCGCTCACCGTGTAGCCGGCGCCGATGCAGCCCTGCAGGAAGCCCAGCGCCTCGGCCTCGGTGGCGAAGCGCTGCGGCAATTCTGCCTTGACCAGCTGCCCTTTCTCATTCAGCAGCACCGCCGTGACCTTGAACGCGCTCTTGCTATCGAAACCCAGGATCTCGCGCTCGCGCTCCACGATGAGGCGCACCGCCACGCTCTGCACACGGCCCGCGCTGAGGCTGGGCTTCACCTTGCGCCAGAGCACGGGGCTGAGCTCGTAGCCCACCAAGCGGTCGAGCACGCGGCGGGCCTGCTGGGCATCCACCAAGTGGATATCGATGGTGCGCGGCCGCTCCATGGCCTTGGTCACGGCCTGCTTGGTGATCTCGTTGAAGGTGATGCGCTTCACCTTGTCGTCGGGGAGCTTCAGCGCCTCCTTCAGGTGCCAGCTGATGGCCTCCCCTTCGCGGTCTTCATCAGTCGCGAGCCATACGGTGGCGGCGCTGTCGCTGGCCTTCTTCAGCTCGGCCAGGCGGCCTTTCTTGTCATCGGGGATGATGTAGGTGGGCTCGAATCCGTTCTCGATGTCCACGCTCAGGTCGCGCTCGGGCAGGTCGCGCACATGGCCGTAGCTGCTGAGCACCTTGAATCCTTCGCCCAGGTACTTCTCGATGGTCTTCGCCTTGGCGGGCGACTCCACGATCACCAGATCACCGCTTGCGCTCTTCTTGGCCATGCTTCCCCGAAGATTTCAGGGCGGCAAATAAAAGGTCAGGTCCGGCGGATTCGGATCGCCCATTTCCGAGGCCGGGCGCTCTTCCCCTAAAGGGGAAGGAAAATTTCAACAGGGTTGGGGGTCGAGGCTGGAGGTTGAAGATGGTTGGGAGTTGGTGGAAGTTGAGGGTTGAATCAACCTGCAACCCTCCACACTCGGCTGCGGCCCATGCGCTAGCCAGAACCTTCAACCGATCCAAAGGAAACCGAACCGAACCCCACTCTCGTGAGTTGACGGTGCAACCTTTGTACTGCGTGCCGCACGCATCCGACCAACGGGCATGAACTCGCGAAGCATCACCCCCACCCTGTTCGCCTCGCTGCTCCTCATGGCCTGCGGAAGCAGCAACGGCCAAGCACCGAAAGCACCTGCCATGAGCCTGAACGACATGAGCCAATACGACCATAGCGGCAATCCGTACTACTCGCACATCGACACCGCCAAGCTGAACGTGCCGCTGAGCGAGTGGAAGAAGCTGCTCCCGGCGGAGCTTTATTACATCGCCTTCGAAAAGGGCACCGAGCGCGCCTTCACCGGCAAGTACTGGGACTTCGAGGGCATCGGCACCTATGCCTGTGCGGTGTGCGGCAACGTGCTCTTCCAGGCCGACAGCAAGTTCGCCAGCAGCTGCGGCTGGCCCAGCTTCTTCCAACCCGCGCGCAAGGACGCCATCCTCTACCACGAGGACCGCAGCTGGGGCATGGTGCGCACCGAGACCACCTGCGGCCGCTGCGGCGCGCACCTCGGCCATGTATTCGATGATGGTCCGGAGCCGACGGGCCTTCGCTATTGCATCAACAGTGTGAGCCTGGAGTTCATCGGGAAGAAGTGAGCCTGGTCAGGTCGGCACGTTGAACCCCTGAACCGCTTCGCGGTCTTCGCGTTGGTGCGAATCAATACCACAGGGATACATCCCAGTTCATCTAGCTTCACGCTCACTATGCGCAGTACCATCCTAGCCACAGCCCTTCTCATCAGCGCGCCGCTGCTTGCCCAGAAGCCGCAGTCCGTCGTTCCACCCGCTTCCGCGAAGGCGCATCTCGCGCAGACCTACCCCAAGGCCACCGTGAAGGAGTGGAAGCAGGGCACCAAGCTCTTCCGCGCCGAGTTCACGCTGAAGGGCGAGAAGCACACCGCCGTGTACACCACCGAAGGCGCCTGGGTGCGCACGGAGCACGACATACGGAAGGAGGAGCTGCCCAAGGCCGTGCATGTGGCGCTGATCGCCGGCAAATACAGCGGCTGGAAGATCGATGACGCCGAGGAGCACACCACGACGGAGCATGCGAGTCTCTTCAAGGTGAAGCTGGAATCGGAGAAGGAGAAGGCCGAGCTCTTCTTCCTGCCGGATGGGAAACTGCTGAAGGAGGAGGTGAAGGAGAAGAAGGAGAAGAAGGGGAGCTGAGCGACGCCTGCCACCCTGTCAGTCCTGCCGCTTTCCGGGTATCTTTGCGGGCCTTTCCCGCAACACGGTGCCCAAGAAGGTCTATATCGAGAGCTACGGCTGCCAGATGAACGTGAGCGACAGCGAGGTCGTGGCGAGCATCCTGGCCAAGGACGGCTACACCCCGGTAGAGCGCGCTGAGGAGGCCGACCTGGTGCTGCTGAACACGTGCAGCATCCGCGAGAAGGCCGAGTACACCGTGCTGCAGCGCATCAACGAGATGAACAACCTGAAGGCCCGGAACAAGGGCCTGAAGGTGGGCGTGCTGGGCTGCATGGCCGAACGCATGCGTGAGGACCTGCTGGAGAAGAAGAAGGTGGTGGATCTGGTGGTGGGCCCCGACGCCTACCGCACCTTGCCCGAGCTGCTGGAGAAGGTGGGCACAGGTCAGAAAGCCGTGAACGTGCTGCTGAGCCGCGAGGAGACCTACGCGGAGATCGAGCCGGTGCGCTTGGATACGAACGGCGTCACCGCCTTCGTCACCATCATGCGGGGCTGCGACAACATGTGCGCCTTCTGCGTGGTGCCCTTCACCCGGGGGCGTGAGCGCAGCCGCGACCCGCAGAGCATCGTTGACGAATGCCGCAAGCTGGTGGAGCAGGGCTACCGCGAGGTGATGCTGCTGGGGCAGAATGTGGACTCTTACAAGTGGCGGGCAGATACAGGGCCCCGGGCTGCGGGCCTCGAGCCTCGGGCTGATGGCGCCTTGCCCGCAGCCCGAGGCCCGCAGCCCGAGGCCAGCGCCGCAGTTGATTTCGCCGACCTGCTGGAAATGGTGGCCCTGGCCTGCCCCACCCTGCGAATCCGGTACAGCACCAGTCACCCGAAGGACATGACCGACAAGGTGCTGGCGGTGATGGCGCGGTACGACAACATCTGCAAGTACATCCACCTGCCCGTGCAGAGCGGCAGCAGCGATGTGCTGAAGCGCATGAACCGCGGCTACACGCGCGAGTGGTACCTGGAGCGCATCGCCAGCATCCGCCGCCACATGCCCGATTGCGCGCTGAGCACCGACATCATCGCGGGCTATTGCGGCGAGACCGAGGAGGACCACCGGCAGACGCTTTCGCTGATGGAAGCGGTGGGCTTCGACATGGCCTTCATGTTCAAGTACAGCGAGCGCCCCAAGACCCTGGCGGCGCGCAAGTACCCCGATGACGTGCCCGATGACGTGAAGGGCCGCCGGCTGCAGGAAATCATCGACCTGCAGAAGCGCAAGAGCGCCGAGCGCATGGCGGGCTACGTGGGCCAGGTGCACCAGGTGCTGATCGAGGGCGTGAGCAAGCGCAGCGCGGAGCACCTGTATGGCCGGAACACGCAGAATGCGGTGGTGATCGTGCCGCGGCAGGTCGAGGGTTGGAGGTTGAATGTTGAAGGCTCCCGCAGCCTGCAGCCCGGCGACTTCGTGAACGTGCGGATCACCAGCGCCACAGCGGGCAGCCTGCAGGGAGAGGTGCTCGAAGTGAAGGACCTTCAACCCGTGACCGCATGAACGTGCAAGCCGTCAAGCAACGCTTCGAGATCATCGGCGCATCGCCGCTGCTGGACCGTGCCATCGAGATCGCCGTGCAGGTGGCGCCCACCGAGCTGAGCGTGCTGGTGCAGGGCGAGAGCGGCAGCGGCAAGGAGGTGATGAGCAAGATCATCCACGCCTACAGTGCGCGCAAGCACGGCCCCTACCATGCGGTGAACTGCGGGGCCATCCCCGAGGGGACCATCGACAGCGAGCTCTTCGGCCACGAGAAGGGCAGCTTCACCGGTGCGCATGAGGCGCGTAAAGGCTATTTCGAGACGGCCAACGGCGGCACGCTCTTCCTCGACGAGGTAGGCGAGCTGCCGCTGAGCACCCAGGTGCGCCTGCTTCGGGTGCTGGAGACCGGCGAATTCATCCGCGTGGGCAGCAGCAAGAGCCAGAAGACCAACGTGCGCGTGGTGGCCGCCACCAACGTGAACATGCTGCAGGCCGTGGCGCGCGGCACTTTCCGCGAGGACCTGTACTACCGCCTGAACACGGTGCCCATCCACATCCCTTCGCTGCGCGAGCGGAAGGAGGACATCCACCTGCTCTTCCGCTGGTTCGCGCAGCAGGCGGCCACCAAGTACAAGGCGCCGCCCATCACCCTGGCCGACGATGCGCAGCAGCAGCTGGTGAGCTACCGCTGGCCCGGAAACGTGCGCCAGCTGCGCAACATCGTGGAGCAGATGAGCGTGATCGAGCGCGACCGCCAGATCACCGCTGCCACCCTGCGCGGCTACCTGCCCGAGGAGAGCACCGCACTGGTGCCGGCGGGCGGGATCGGCGCGGCAGGCGGCATGGACAGCGTGAGCGAGCGCGAGCTCATCTTCAAGTTCCTCTTCGACATGAAGAGCGACCTGAACGCGCTGAAGGAGAAGGTGAGCGCGCTGACCAGCGGTCAGCCGCTGCCGACCATGGTGCCGCCCTTGAGCCGCGAGGAGATCCTGCTGCCGCATCGCCCTGCCTCCGTGCCGGGCACGGTGAGCATCGTGCCCGCAGCGCAGGCCGATGACGAGGAAGTGGAGCACACCGAGGTGGAGGAGGTGCTGAGCCTGGAGGAGAAGGAGAAGGAGCTGATCCGCAAGGCCCTCATCAAGCACCGCAACAAGCGGAAGGGCGCCGCCAAGGAGCTGGGCATCAGCGAGCGCACGCTCTACCGCAAGATCAAGGAATACGGGATATGAGGCGGGGGAATGAACGGTTGCGGGCCGGCGGCCGGTGGCTGGCCGCGGCCATCGCGTCGCTCGCGCTGCTCCCCTCCTGCCGCGTGAACTACTCCTTCACGGGCGGCGATGTGGGCGAGGCCCGCACGCTGACGGTGGAGCTCTTCCAGGCACGCGCGCCGCTGGCCACGCCGGGCAGCGCGCAGCTGCTGACCGAGACGGTGCGCGATGTGCTGCTGGCGCAGACGCCGCTCAAGCTGGCGCGCGAGCGCGGCGATGTGCAGTACAGCGGCAGCATCACCGGGTACGATGTGCAGCCGGTGAACATCCAGGCCAACGAGACCGCCGCCCTGAACCGGCTGACCATCACGGCCAGCGTGACCTACGTGAACGCACTGGAGCCCAAGAAGAACACGGAGTTCACCGTGAGCCGCTTCGCAGACTACAGCAGCGGCCAGGACCTCACCGCCGTGGAGGCCCAGCTGGTGAACGAGATCAGCAAGCAGCTGGCGCAGGATATCTTCGACCGCACCTTGGGCAACTGGTAGGATGGAGCGCGAACGACTGACACGGCTGCTGGATGGGCCCGGGCGCATGGCCCGAGAGGATCTGCGCGACCTGAAGGCCATGGCCGAGCGCTATCCGTGGTTCACGGGCGCCCAACTGCTGCGCGCCGCCGGTGAGCGGAGCCATGGCGATGTGCTGGCCGACGAGACCCTGCGGTCGGCCAGTGCACACCTCCCCAGCCGCGCCGCCCTGGCGGACCTGATCGCGGACCCGGGTCAACGGCGCCCCGCCCCGCTGCGCGTGGTGAAGACCGACCCGGCCCCTCCCCCCCAACCGGAATCCCGCATCGAGGAGCCGGCTGCAGGGCCTGCGCCCCCTGCCGCAACCGAAGCCCAGGGTGAAGCGCCGACCGCGCCGCCCTCCGCTGTGGTGGCGGAAGTGCCTGAACCGGCCGCGGCGCCGGCTGGGCCTGACGGGGAGCCTTCGCCCACTCCGGAACCTGAGCCTGCACCAGCAGCCCAGGAAACCCCGGCCAGCAATGACCCGGATGCGGAATTCCTGGACGATGTGATCACGAAGGCCGCCTTGGCTTCGGCCTATGACCTCACCTGGCAGGTATCGGTGGCAACGGCCGCTCCGGCGGCAGAGCCGCACGCCCAGCCCTCCCCTGCCACCCTGCCAGCACCGCAGGCACCCGAGCCTGTTCGGGTTGAGGCCGGCGGCCGCTTGCGATTCTCCGAGTGGCTGCAGGCTGCGGAGGAGTCCGCTCCCGCTGCGCCGCTGATGCGCGTGCCCGGGCGCCCGCCGACCCCGGAATCGCCCCTGGCCGCCCCTCGCCCCGTCACGGAATCCTCCCCTCCCGGGGCTCTGGACGCCAAGGACTTGATTGACCGTTTCATCCGGCAGGAGCCTTCCGCGATCCCCCCCAAGCCGGCCTTCTTCACGCCCCAGCAGGCGGCCAAGAAGAGCCTCGATGACACGGCGGGGCTGGTGACCGAGACGCTGGCCCGGATCTATGAGCAGCAGGGGAATATGGCCAAGGCCATCGATGCCTACCGCAGGCTGGCCTTGAAGTACCCGGAAAAAGCCGCTTACTTTGCGGCCCTTCAAAAAAAACTGGAGGAGCAACCGAACCCCTGAGCCATGGTCGTCATCACCGTTCTCATCATCATCGTCTGTGCCCTGCTTGCCCTGGTTGTGCTGGCTCAGAACCCGAAAGGCGGCGGCCTGGCGGCCGGCTTCACCGGCGCCCAGCAGATCGGGGGCGTGCAGCGTACCGCCGACTTCCTGGAGAAGTCGACCTGGACGCTCAGCGGCCTGCTGATGGTGCTGTGCCTGATCTCTGCGGGGATCCAGGGCACCGGCGCCAGCGGGAATGAGCTGGACACCCCCATCGAGCAGGTGGAGGGCGAAGGCGCTGCCAGCGATGGCGCAGCCCCCGAGACGGGCGAGGAGGGCCTTTAGGCACCTTGTCAGGCTGACAGCAGGGCCTGACGATCCGAAGGCCGGCACTGAGATCCTGTCAGCCCGGCCACCCGACGCCCCGCTTGGCACGCACGTTGTCAGGCGGGGCGTCGTCGTTAACGACAATCAACCAATCCTCTCAAATCACACCACAATGGCGAAAGTGAAACCGTTGGCAGACCGCGTGCTCGTGGAGGCCGCAGCTGCTGAAGAGACCACCAAGGGTGGCATCATCATCCCCGATACGGCCAAGGAGAAGCCCCAGCGCGGCAAGATCATCGCGGTGGGCAGCGGCCGCGTCGCCGACGACGGCAAGGTGACCCCGCTGAGCGTGAAGGTGGGCGACGAGATCCTGTACGGCAAGTACAGCGGCACGGAGCTCAGCCTGGAGGGCAAGGACTACCTGATCATGCGCGAGAGCGACATCTACGCCATCCTGAACTGAGAATCGCCCCGGACGCGATTCCGGGCCATGCCCGGAGCATAGCGTCCTTCATCCAACCCTAAACCCAAGAAACTGCCATGGCAGCCAAGAACATCCAATTCGACATCGACGCCCGCGACCGCCTGAAGCGCGGGGTGGATCACCTCGCCAATGCGGTGAAGGTGACGCTCGGCCCCAAGGGCCGCAATGTGATCATCGACAAGAAATTCGGCGCCCCGAGCGTGACCAAGGACGGGGTGACCGTGGCCAAGGAGATCGAGCTGAAGGACGCCGTGGAGAACATGGGCGCCCAGATGCTGAAGGAGGTGGCCAGCAAGACCGCCGATATCGCCGGTGACGGCACCACCACCGCCACGGTGCTGGCGCAGGCCATCGTGACAGCCGGCCTGAAGAACGTGGCCGCCGGTGCCAACCCGATGGACCTGAAGCGCGGCATCGACAAGGCCGTGACCGCCGTGGTGGATGAGCTGAAGAAGATGAGCAAGACGGTGGGCAACGACAATGACAAGATCAAGCAGGTGGCCACCATCAGCGCCAACAACGATGAGACCATCGGTGCGCTGATCGCCCAGGCGATGGAGAAGGTGAAGAAGGAGGGCGTGATCACGGTGGAGGAGGCCAAGGGCACCGATACCACGGTGGAAGTGGTGGAGGGCATGCAGTTCGACCGCGGCTACCTGAGCCCCTACTTCGTGACGAACGGGGAGAAGATGGAGGCCGAGCTTGACAATGCCTACATCCTGATCTACGACAAGAAGATCAGCAGCATGAAAGAGCTGCTGCCGATCCTGGAGAAGAGCGCGCAGACGGGCAAGCCGCTGCTGATCATCAGCGAGGACGTGGACGGCGAGGCGCTGGCCACCCTGGTGGTGAACAAGATCCGCGGCGCGCTGAAGGTGGCCGCGGTGAAGGCGCCGGGCTTCGGCGACCGTCGCAAGGCCATGCTGGAGGACATCGCAGTGCTGACGGGCGGCACGCTGATCAGCGAGGAGCGCGGCTTCAAGCTGGAGAACGCCGACCTGAGCTACCTGGGCAAGGCCGAGAAGATCACGATCGACAAGGACAACACCACGATCGTGAACGGTGCCGGCAAGAAGGCCGACATCGTGGCGCGGGTGAACCAGATCAAGGCGCAGATCGAGACCACCACGAGCGACTACGACAAGGAGAAGCTGCAAGAGCGCCTGGCGAAGCTGGCCGGCGGTGTGGCGGTGCTGTACGTGGGCGCTGCCACCGAGGTGGAAATGAAGGAGAAGAAGGACCGCGTGGATGACGCCCTGCATGCCACCCGCGCGGCCGTGGAGGAGGGCATCGTGCCGGGCGGCGGCGTGGCCTACATCCGCGCGCAGAAGGCGCTGGACAAGATGGAGGGCGCCAACAACGACGAGACCACCGGCGTCGGCATCGTGCGCCGCGCCATCGAGGAGCCGCTGCGGCAGATCGTGGCCAATGCAGGCCTGGAGGGCAGCATCGTGGTGCAGAAGGTGCGTGAGGGCAAGGCCGACTACGGCTTCAACGCCCGCACCGAGGAGTACGAGAACCTGCTGGCGGCCGGCGTGATCGACCCGACGAAGGTGACCCGCGTGGCACTGGAGAACGCCGCCAGCATCGCGAGCATGCTGCTCACCACGGAGTGCGTCATCAGCGAGGAGAAGGAAGAGAAGGCACCGGCGCACAGTCATGGTGGAATGGGCGGCGGCATGGACATGATGTAAGTCCTGTCCAACGAACGCATCTCTTCATGGCGCGGGCCCCGGTGAATGCCGGGGCCCGTTGCTTTGGGTGCGGCCGCCGCGGGTCCGCTCCGTCGCCAGGCGGCCTATCTTGCAGTTATGCGCACCTATTCCACCCTCTCGGAAGCCGTAACCGACCTGCAGCGCCGCGGCTACACGGACGACCTGGCCTTGGGCGGCCATTGCCTGGTATGCGACGCGCACGGCATAAGCCTGGATCCTGCGGCGTTCGAAATCGATGAGTTCCACCGCTTCGAGGGCATGAACGACCCCGACGACCAGAGCATCGTCTACGCCATCCGCTCCAAGGACGGGCGCATCAAGGGCACGCTGGTGAACGCCTATGGGCCTGATGCCTCGGCCCTGACGCAGGAAATGGTGCGCAAGCTGGGGACGCACCCTGGATGAACGCGGCACGGCGTCAACGGCCAGGGGTGGCCGGCTGAGAATGGTGCCGCTCCCCTACTTTCACGGCAACATGCCCCTCTCCATGCGCGCGCTTCTATGCCGGGCGTTGCTCCCCCTGTCCGGCTTGGCCCCCACCGCCCTGCACGCCCAATGCTGCGACCACCACCTGCTGATGCAGGACAGCTACGGCGACGGCTGGAACGGCGGCCAGTTGGAAGTACGGATAAACGGGACCTCCGTGGGCGTGTTCGCTGCTGCGGGTGAAGCCAGCACCGCCGTGTTCACCGCGTGCACCGGCGATGCCATCCAGCTCATCTACAGCAGCGGCGACTGGGAGAACGAGAACACCTACCAGCTGGTGGGCACCTACGGCAATGTGCTCTTCGCCGATGGACCGGAGCCCGCCACCGGCACGGTATTCACCGGCACGGCGGATTGCTCCGTGGTGCCCCTGCCCGGCACCGTGCCCTGCACCGCGCTGCCCATCGACACGGTGGATTGCGTGGTGACCAACAACAGCGGCGCCCCGGGCAGCGGCTTCAACCCCGGGTGTGCCAACTACAACGGACAGGATATCTGGTACGCCATGCCCGTGCCGCCCTCGGGCAATGTGCTCGTGAGCACCGCCAGCACGGGCGGCCTCAACGACACCGGCGTGGCGCTGTGGACCGGCCCCAGCTGCTTCAGCCTCGCGCTGCAGGGATGCGATGACGATGGCGGCGAAGGCTACTTCTCGCGCCTCACGGCCAACGAGCTCCCGGCCGGCCAGACGCTCTTCATCCAGGTGTTCGGCTATGGTGGCGGTGCGGGCGCCTTCGAGCTCTGCGTGGAGGACCTGGGCGTGGTGCAACTGGACAGCACACGTCTGCCCATCGTGCTCCTGCACACTCAGGGGCAGCCGATCCCCTACACCGGCAAGATCACCGCGCAGATGGAGGTGATGTACAACGGGCCCGGCACCTTCACGCAGGTCACCGACCCCAGCAATGAGTACAACGGCACCATCGGCATCGGCATCCGGGGCGCCACCTCCGCCGGATATCCGCAGACGCCCTTCAGCATCGAGACGCGCAACGCCGACGGCAGCAACAACAACGTGCCGCTGCTGGGCATGCCCGCTGAGAACGACTGGGCGCTCCTGAGCAATTACAACGACCGCTCGCTGGTGCGCAACGCGCTGGCCACGCACCTGGCGCGCGCCATGGGGCAATATGCGCCGCGCATGCACCTGTGCGAAGTGCTGCTCGATAGCGCCTACCGCGGCATCTATGTGCTCGCCGAGACCATCAAGCGCGACAACGGCCGCGTGGACATCGCCCGCCTGGACAGCATCGAGAACACCGGCGAACCCCGCACCGGCGGCTACATCCTGGAGCAGAACCTCTGGAACCCGCAGAACAGCTTCCAGTCCAATTATTCCCCCATCGACCATCCCGGCTTCGATGTGCACTTCCTCTACGACTACCCCGAGCCCGATGTGATCACCGATGCGCAGAAGGCCTACATCGCCTCCTTCGTGGACACCCTGGAGACCGCGCTCTACAGCAGCACATTCACCGACCCGGCCACCGGCTACCGCGCCTACCTGGACGTGCCCTCCTTCATCAACTACTTCCTGGTGAACGAGCTGGCGCGCAACAACGATGGCTTCAAGAAGAGCGTGTTCTTCCACAAGGACCGCAACAGCAACGACGGCAAGCTCAAGGCCGGGCCCGTGTGGGACTTCGACTGGGCCTGGAAGAACCTGTGGGGTTGCGAGCTCTTCAGCAACACCGACGGTAGCGGCTGGGCGCACCGCATCAACGATTGCGTCACCGACAACTACTCCACCGGGTGGGCCATTCGTCTGATGCAGGACAGCACCTTCGCGAACGAACTGCGCTGCACCTACGAGGAGCACCGCACCGGTGTGCTGTCCAACGCTTCCATCCACGCGTGGATCGACAGCGTGGGCACGCTGGTGGCCGAGGCGCAGGAACGGCACTTCCAGAAGTGGCCCATCCTCGGCGTGAGCGGCCCCGCGCCCGAGGTGCTGCCCTGCGCCACCACCTATGCCGCCGAGCTGGATACCCTGAAGCACTGGATCGACCTGCGCCTGGCCTGGCTGGATGCGAACATCCCCGGCCTCTGCCAAGGCGTGGGCGTGCCCGATCGGACCGCGCCGGAATTCACCTGCCTGCCCAACCCCTCCGATGGCCTCGTGCGCTTCCGCGGCATGCTGGATGCCGATGCCGATTGGACGCTGAACATCCATGATGCGGTGGGCCGACCCGTGACGCAGCTGCGGCTGCCACCCGGGCTCTGCGACACGCCGCTTGAACTGCCCGGGGCCGGCACCTACCTCTACACGCTGCGCCGCGATGGGCAGGTTGCGCGGGTGGGACGCGTGGTGGTGTATTGAACCACGGGCAATCGAACCTTTCCTTCTTCCATCGGTCCAATCGCCATGCGAATCCTCCTGAACACCTTGGGCCTGTTGCTGGGCCTGGGCACCACCGCCCAATCCCCGGTGATCACCTCCTGGATCATCAACCCCGGCAGCGAAACGGGCTACGGCGGCATCGCCACCAATGTGCTCAGCGTGCACTACACCGCCAACGATGTCTACGTGACCAGCACATGCATCCCCGGCTACGACATCGGGCCCTGGGCGGCCAACCCCAACCTGCCCGCCAACCAGGACTTCTGCTTCCACATCACGCGCAACCCCACGCTCAACACGGGCACCTTGGTGAACACCCCGCTCGGTCACATCGGCGTGTGGCGCAACGGCGTGAGCATCTTCAACGCCAAGGACGGCATGAGCTACAACAACCAGGGCATCTGGAACCGCGATGCACTGGTGTGGGAGGGCATCAGCTTCGATGCGTGCCTGGGACATCCCGCCCCCAACGGCGAGTACCACCACCATGTGAGCCCCAACTGCCTCTACGACCACCTGGACGATGAGCAGCACAGCGACCTGATCGGCTACGCGTTCGATGGCTACCCCATCTACGGGGCGCATGGTTACGCGAACCCTGATGGCAGCGGCGGCATCATCCGCATGCGCAGCAGCTATCAGTTGCGCGCCATTACCGAGCGCACCACATTGCCCAACGGCAAGGTGCTGCAAGCCAACCAGTACGGACCGGCCATCGGCGGGCAATACGCGTTGGGCGCCTTCCTGGAGGACTATGAATACGTGGCGGGCAGCGGCGACTTGGACGTGCACAACGGCCGCTTCTGCATCACGCCCGAATACCCGGCCGGAACCTACGCCTACTTCGTGACGCTGAACGACCAATATGAACCCGCCTTCCCCTATGTGCTTGGGCCGCAGTACTACGGTACGGTGCAGCCCGGCAACACCGGACCCAATGGTGGCCACAACACCATTCCCGGTGCTGCCGTGGAGTACACAGGAGGTTCCACGAGCCTGAACGCCCTGGTGCTACCAGCGGAAGCGATCTACCCCAACCCCACCCTGGACCGGGTGCAACTGAGCGCTGAGCAGCCCCTTCGCATGGTGCGCCTTCTGGATGCCACCGGTCGCTGCGCCCTGCAGCAGGATGCGCTCACCGCTTCGATGCTCATGCTCGACCTGGGTGCGCTACCCGCCGGCCTCTACACCGTGGAAGCGCACAGCGCCGACGGCTCGGTGCGAACCGGGAGGGTGGTGAAACAGTAAGGCACGCGATTATTCGCCCTGCGCCTTGCAGGGTCGGCCCCAACGGCCAGCCAGCCCGGCGTACTAAGCGATGCCGGTGTAGCGACCCTCCCCATTTCGGATTTCGCGCTGAATGCCCTCCAGCACATAGCCGTGAAGCGCGAGCAGGCGCGCCAGCGGGTATTGCGTGGGTCGGCCATGGACTCGATACGGTGTGAGCTCATGGATTCCAAGGTGCGCCCGATGACCGCGCAGAGCGCCTCACGCATCAAGCCCCTGCCCCAGTGCTCCAGCACCTGTTTGCCCCCGACCTTTACACCGCGGGACTTGGAATTGAGGCGGTAGAGACCGATGCCCCCGACCCTGGGAGAGGTACTTGAGGGCTTAGACCCCGCTGAGGCCCCGCGCAGCGGAGCGTTCCTCCATGATCCGCTCGAGCCGTTCGCTGGCCCCGCTCAGGGAGGTGGCACGCCTGCTGGCCGGGACGTGCATGCTGCGCTCGTAGTTCGCGTCCGCAAAGAGGGGGGCGCGGGGGTCGATGCTTGGGGAAGCCGGAGACCTGGAGGCGGAGCATGGGAGGAAGGCAGGGGTGCACGGGTTTACTAACAGCCGTGGAAAACTCGCCCCTCCTCACGCGGCGGCACCCGTCTACTTTCACCGGCCAATAGAGGTCCGTTCCACTCAGGGCGGACCTTTTCGCAAGCACCGATGCCCATAGCGCCGAAACGCTTCTTCGACTTCTGCGCCAGCCATGTGCCGCTGCTGCACGCCATTGCCACGAAGCCGGGCGATGTGAGCGAAGCGCAGGTACGGCAGCTGATCCGCACCCATTGCGACACCGCCACCGAGCAGCCGGAAACGACTTGGCAACGGCTGCTGGAGCTGCAGATCCTGGTGCCGCTGGAGGAAGGCAGCAGCCACTATGTGCTGGCGCAGCCGCTGCTGCAGCTGATGAACTACCTGCACGATGATGCGCTGCCAACGAGCCCGGAGATCATCCAGGGCTACACGGCGGCGCTGGAGAGCGCGCGCAAGCGGATCGCGAGCGGGACTCAGGCCTTCGACACGCTGAGCGTGGGGCTGGCGGCCACGGAGGTGGACCACACGCTGCGCCGGATGCAAGAGGACCTGGACGCCACGCACCGCGCGGTGATGGCGGAGGTGGCGCGGTACAAGGCGGACCGGAGCAGCGTGAGCGTGCGCGAGCGCTACCTGCGGATCGTCCGGCTGATGGACCTGTACGTGCAGCCGCTGGTGGACATCGTTCGCGTGGACGGCCAGCTGGTGGACACGCTGAACGAGCTGGATGCGGCGCTGAGCGCGGCGCGCGAGGCCGGGGTGTTCGCCGAGCTGGCGCCGCTGCTGCGCAACGAGCGGCAGATCCGTGCGCTGCGCCGCCGGGCCATCCACACGCTGAACGAGAGCCGCAAGGAGCTGCAGCCGCTGTATGAGGTGCTGCGCCGCAGCAGCGCCATCGCCCACGGGGCCACGCTGGCGCTTGGGCGCCTGCGCCACATGAAGCTGGACGATTGGGTGGCCCACTACGTGCCGCAGGCCGAGCGGGCATCGATCGAGTGCCCGCCCACGGATGCGGTGCTGAAGCGCACCATACACCATGTGGCGGCGCACCCACCGCAGCCGCCGCCGAGCCTGCGGATGGAGGAGAGCGCCGAGACGCCGCCGGACTACGTGCGCCTGCTGTGGCTGAAGGCCCTGCCCGATGCCCTGGCCGCCGAGCTGCCGGTTAAGGACCTGACCGATTGGATGGTGAGGACCTATCCGGACAAGGGCACCAGCGACGCGCTGCTGGGCCTGAGCCGGATCCTCTTCGACCCCGAGCTCACCGTGACCTTCAAGCACGGGAAGCCCAAGGCCTACCGCACGCGCGACGGCGTGATCGAGGCCACCACCTTCAGCATCAGCAAGCCATGAACGAGCTTCCCTACGTCAAGGACATCTTCGACAAGCTGCGCCAGGGCGCCTACATCACGCACGAGCAGGGCAACCTGCATGGACCGCTGACCGAGCGCTACGATGCGTACGCTGAGTACTTCAAGCCGCTGGGGCTGGACCTGGTGCGGCACCCGCGCGACTTCTTCTACTTCCGCACGGAGACCGCCGAGGCCACCCCACCACCAGCGAGCCTCCCTCCCATCGCCGTGTTCTGCTTCATCCTCATCGAGGCCACCGCGAACGAGGGCCGTCCGGTGGAAGAGTACCTGCTCACCGAGCGCTTCAGCGTGGCCGGCCTGCCGCACCTGACGAGCGACCGCTTCAAGGCGCACATGAAGGCCGTGGGCATCGACGATGAGGCGAGCATGCGCAAGCTGATCAAGAGCATGGCGCGCATGGGCTGGGCCGAGTACTTCCCGGATGACACCTTCCGCTTCCTGCGCCCCTTCCACCGCGTGTTCGACAAGTGCCAGGAGATCAGCCAGGTGGCCGAGCAGGAGCACCGGAGCGCGCTGAAGGACGGGGAGATCAACCCGGAGATGAATTAGTGCGCTTCACCACAGAGGCACAGAGGACACGGAGGAAATCAAAGAATGCAAGACATCACACGCACGATCGCAGCTAAGACGCATGGACCTTCCGTTCATGCTCTGTGCCCTCTGTGCCTCTGTGGTGAATAACCGATGCACATGCAACTAGGACCCTCGAAACTCATCGCCATCCGCTCGGGCAGCTACGACTATGCTGAGATCGAGCTGGGCAGCAGCCTGCAGCTGGTGGGCCCCAACAACGCGGGCAAGACCACGCTGATCAACACGTTGCAGTTCCTCTACCTGGATCACCGCAACCAGATGGTGTTCGGCGACCACGACATGGAGGCCACGCGCGAGTACTACTTCCCCGACCACTACAGCTACCTGCTGTTCGAGTGCAACGGCCCGCGCGGCACCTACATGCTGGGCTGGCGCGGCGTGAGCAAGGCCAGCAGCGGCGACCCCGTGCGCTTCACGTATGATGGCGGCTACGATGTGGCCGACTACCTGACCGAGGACGGCCGCGTGGCGGAGCCCAAGCACGTGCTGAGCCGCCTGGCGGGCAAGCAGTACCGCGAGCTGAAGGAGCCGCAGCTGCACCGCGAGGCGCTGCTGGTGGCCACGAAGGGCGAGAGCAACGGCCTGGGCATCGTGCAGCTCACCGAGACCGAGCGGTACGCCCACTTCAAGGAGGTGCTGAAGAACCTGCTGAGCCTGCGCAGCATCGACCAGCATGAGATGAAGCGGAGCCTGCTGATGCTGGCCAGCCTGCCGCCTAGCAAGCCCGCGCTGGAGGCCAACAAGCTGATGACGGAGGAATTCGAGCGCATCCGCGACCGCCGCCTGAAGCTGAACACGCTGAAGGCGGAGCAGGACCGGCTGCGCACCTACATCGAGCGCAGCACGCTGCGCAGCGAGCTGGAAGGGCGGCTGGCCGTGGTGCATGCCGACCTGATGGAGAAGCGGCGCAAGGCCCACGACCACAACAAGCACGTGAAGGAGGCCATCGTGGCCAAGACCGAGCTGCTGGAGCGCGAGCGCGAGGGCATGGTGGCCGGGCTGCAGAACCTGGACGACCGGATCGCCGAGCTGGCCGGGATGAAGGGCCGTGTGGATGGCGACATGGCCCGGCTGGTGCAATTGGGCAAGGGCCTGGAGGACTTCAGCGAGCAGCTGGAGCGCGAGGCCCTGGCCAATGCCAAGGAGAAGCTGGCGCTGCTGGACCGCAGCCTGGGCAACGCGCAGAGCGCCGACCGTGCCCGCACCGAGCGCGCGCTGGCCGAGGCGAAGCACCGCGTGGCGAGCACCGAGAAGGCCATCGCCGGATTCGACCATGCACTGATCACCACGCTGCGCGCCAGCATCGACGAGCAGAGCCTGCACGATGTGTCGCGGCTCTTCAACATCGACCTGCTGAAGCTGCCGGTGGCCAAGGGCGGCGTGGAGATCAAGAAGAAGAAGCAGCTGGAGGCCCTGCTGAAGGAGCTGGCCGCCAACATCAAAGACGGCAAGTACAGCGACGCGGTGCTGAGCCTGCCGCTGCCCGACAACAGCCATGCGTGGAAGGACCTGGTGGACGTGAAGGCGCTGAAGAAGTCGCTGGCCGACCACAAGCACGAGCTGGAGCGCCTGACGCAGCTGATGGCGGCGATCGAGAACCGCGACAAGCTGGTGGCCGAGCGCGACGCCGCGCAGAAGGCGGTGGACCGCATCGCCGATGGGCTGGGCCGCTGGGAACGCCTGCAGGAGGAGCGCAAGGACGAGCCGAAGCTGAAGAAGCGCCTGGCCGAGCTGAACAAGGAGAAGTCGGGCGCGGAGACGCAGCGCGTGGAGGCCCGCCAGAAGCTGGATGAACTGAGCGTGAAGCTCTATGAGCAGCGCAACGCGCTGAACAAGGAGGACGAGCGCTTCAACCGTCTGCTGCGGCTGATGGAGCAATGCGCGCCGCCGCCCGATGCGGAGGCCAAGCCGCTGGAACCCATCAGCGTGCCCAACGACCCGGAGGATGCCATCGCGCTGTACCTGAAGCTCACCGTGGAGCACAAGGACCTGAGCCGCGAGATGGATGGCCTGCGCAGCAAGATCGAGAACGTGCTGAAGGGCGACATCATCGGCGCCACGGAGGCCGATACCGTGCGCCTGATGCGCGAGCAGCTGGATGGCCTGCCGGCCTTCGAGGAGGCGCTGCGCAAGGACTGGGACAACTACCTGCACCTGCTGCGCGCCAGCTTCGCCAACGTGCTGAACGGGCTGCACGACATCAAGCAGGCCGCCGAGCAGCTGAACCGCCGCTTCAGCACGGTGAGCGTCTCGAACCTCGAAAGCCTGCGCATGGAGGTGATGGAGCAGAGCGACCTGGTGGAGCCGCTGCGCGAGCTGGCCGAGACCGACCACACCGGCCTCTTCGATGACAGCAAGAAGCTGGATGCCGCCTACGCGAGCTTCCGCAACCGCCTCAGCGAGCGCATCACGCTGCACTACGGCGACCTCTTCACGCTGCGCTTCAGCGTGGCCATCAAGGGCGGCCGCGTGCACCACTACGACAATCTGCAGGTGGAGAGCCACGGCACGGCCATCACCATCAAGGTGCTGTTCAACCTGCTGGTGCTGCGCAGCATGCTGAAGGAGGATGCGGTGACGCACCAGCCGCTGAGCCGCGTGCCCTTCTTCCTGGACGAGGTGCACAGCCTGGATGCCATCAACCGCAAGGCCGTGCTAGGCATGGCGCGCGACCTGGGCTTCATGGCCATCACGGCCGCGCCGGAGCCTGTGAGCGAGGTGGACGCGCTCTACTTCCTGCGCCCGCAGAACGGCCGCCTGGTGGTGCGCAACGAGTTGCGGGTGGGCGTGAAGTTCGACGAGGTGGAGGCGGAGGCCTGAGCGCCCAAGGCGCGGGCTGGGAGCTAGGGCAGGATGCCCAGTTCCTTGGCCTGCAGGAACCAGCGGTGGAAGGCCTCGAGGCCGACGCTGAGCGGGGTGGAGGGCACGAAGCCGAGGTGCAGGCCCGCCTTGGAGACATCGGCGTAGGTCTGTGGCACATCGCCTGGCTGCTCAGGATGCTGCTCGATGACGGCCTTGCGTCCCACGGTGCGCTCGATGGCAGCGATGAGCTCATTGAGCGTGACGGTGCCCGAGTTGCCGAGGTTGTAGACCTCGAATGCCTCGCCGGCGGAGCGCCGAATGGCTCCCATGACGCCATTGACGATGTCGTCGATGTAGGTGTAGTCGCGGCGCGTGCCGCCATCACCGAAACGCTTGATGGGCCGGCCCTCGATGATGGCGCGCGTGAACTGATGGATGGCCAGGTCGGGCCGCTGCCTCGGCCCGTATACCGTGAAGAAGCGGAGCGCCGTGGTGCGCAGGCCGGTGCGGTGCGCATGCTCGCGCGCATAGCGCTCGGCCATCACCTTGGTAGCCGCGTAGGGGCTGATGGGCCGTTCCCGGCAGTCCTGTTCGCGCCATGGCACCCCGGGGTCCTCGCCGTAGACGCTGCTGCTGCTGGCGAGCACGATGTGCGGAGCGCCCCAAGCCAGGGCCCGGCCGAGCATAACAAGCGTGCCCGTGACGTTGGCCCGGTGGTAGGCCATGGGGTCGATGAGGCTGGGGCGGACGCCGGCCTTGGCGGCCAAGTGGACCACCACGGTGAAGGGTGCATCGGCGGGCTCGGCGGCCGCGAGCACGGCGGAGTTGAGCAGGTCTCCCTCCACCAGGCGGTAGGCGGGGTGCCTCAGGTGCTCGGCCACGTTGGCGCGCTTGATGGCGGCCGCATAGAAGGGGTCGAAATCGTCGATGGCGGTGACGCGCCAGCCCTCGGCCAGAAGCCTGTCCACGACATGACTGCCGATGAATCCGGCACCGCCTGTGACAAGGGCATGGGGTACAGTGGCCATCGGCGCTGCGACGATCGGCTGCACCATGCACGCCTGGGCCGGAGCCCGGATGCTGATGCCGAACGAGGCCGGCGAATGTATGCAGCGCCATTCCACGCGGTACCGGTGGGCCGGGCGCGGCTCCGGGCAGGCGGGGCATTTTGCCTTTATTTGCGCATCGACCATCGGCGGCTCCGGGCTGCCCTCCCTGATGCGCCGTTTACTCGACCGACTTCCCGATCCCGAGCGCTGGGGCGCATGGCTCGTGGTGACCCTGGCGATCAAGGCCGCAACGCTCACGATCCTGATGCAGGTGGGCGGAATCGGCTTGGGCAATGCGGGATGGCTGGGGGTTTGGTGGACGGATGCGCCCACGTACTTCGAGCCCATCGAATCACTTCTGCGGGGCGGCGACTACACGCCGGACGTGCGCATGCCGGGCTATGGCGCGGTATACCTGCTGGTCCGCCTCTTCACGGAGCCGCCCCTGACCTACGATGCGCTGGTGCTGCTGCAAACGCTGCTGGCCGCGGTGAGCATGTACGTGCTGGCGCGCCTGGCGTACCGGCTCACCGGATCGAAGGCCCTGTTCGCAGGCCTGCTGGCGGTGTATGCGGTGAGCATCTCGGTACAGTGGTACGATGCGGTGATCCTCACCGAGAGCTTCTGCACCTCGGCGATGATCTTCTTCCTGGACCGCTGGGTGGCGTGGAACCGGCAGGGCCGCACGGCGGACCTGGTGATCGCGGGCGCCTGGCTGGCGTGGGGCATATTCCTGAAGCCGGTGCTCGCCCCCGTGCCCGCATTCGTGCTGGTGGCACTCTGGCTGGGCCGCCGGCAGCGCGCCGGGGCGCTCCGTCATGCGGTGCTCTTCCTGCTGCCGTTAGCGGTGGCCGATGGAGCCTGGATCATCCGCAACGCAATCCGCTACGGCTCCTTCATACCGGTGACCCGCACGCTCTATGTGGATGAGGACTCCCCCACCCCGGCGCTGACGGCCATGGTATTCGTGCAGGCCATCGGTGGCGACATCACCTGGTGGACCGACCCGCAGGCGGAGATGCGCTTCTTCAACACCGGCCTGGACCAGGTGCCAGGGCGCACCAACGCCGGTTCCATCCAGCTGCCCGACCGCATCCTCACGAGCGCGTACACCATGGACAGCCTGCGCGCCGCGGCCGATGAGATCCTCGCGCTGAAGCACGACACGGTGTCCGCCGCTTATCTGGAGGCCCGCAACCGGGCGCTGAACGCGCGCTTCGAGCGATGGACGGCCGCCTTCATCGACGAGCATCCCTTCCAGTATTACGTGCTCTCGAGGCTGCTCGCACTGAGGCGCTACGTCTTGCAGACGGGCAACCCCGTGGCTTATGACCTCACCTTCCGCGCGATGCCGCTACACCAGAAGGCGATGAAGCTGTTCCACTTCGGGCTGCACTGGGCCACGCTGCTGTGCGGCCTTGCGGGAGCCTGGCTCTGGGTGCGGCGGCCCGAGGAGCAGGCGATGGCAGCGGTTCCAGCGCTGATCGTTCCGTTCGGCCTCCTCATATTCCCCCTGGTGCTGCGCTTCGCCGAGCACCGCTACCTGGTGCTCTTCATCCCCGTGATGCTGCTATGCGCCTTCGTGGGCCTGCATCGTCGCTTCGCGCCCCGCCCCTGACGCCATGCCGCACATCTCGCTCATCATTCCGGTGTACAACGAGGCGAAGAGCCTGCCCCTGCTGCTGGAGCGCATCAAGGGCGCACTGGATGCGCTGGATTACGAGGTGATCCTGGTGAACGACGGGTCGAAGGACGATTCCTTCCGCGTGCTGGCGGAGGCCTGCGCCGCTGATGGGCGGTTGCGCGCCATCGACTTCCGCCGCAACTTCGGGCAGACGGCGGCCATCAATGCGGGCATCCAGCATGCCAAGGGCGATGTACTGGTGCTGATGGACAGCGACCTGGAGAACGACCCGGCGGACATACCGCTGCTGCTGGCCAAGCTCGACGAGGGCTATGACGTGGTCAGCGGCTGGCGGCGCGACCGCTGGAAGGGCCAGTTCCTGACGCGGAAGCTGCCCTCGCTGATGGCCAATCGGCTGATCAGCTCCATCAGCGGGGTGAAGCTGCACGACTACGGCTGCACGCTGAAGGCCTACCGACGCGACGTGATCAAGGACGTGGTGCTCTACGGGCAGATGCACCGCTTCATACCCGTGTACTGCAGCTGGCAGGGGGGGCGCGTGGGCGAGTTGCCGGTACGCTACCAGCCGCGCCAGTTCGGCCGCAGCAACTATGGGCTCTTCCGCACCTACAAGGTGATGCTGGACCTGCTGCTGATCAAGTTCCTGGACAAGCACATGACCAAGCCCATCCACTTCTTCGGCGGAGCGGGCTTCCTTTCCTTCGGCGTGGCGTTCTTCGCCTTCGCCCTCATGCTCTGGTTCAAGCTCACCGGTCGCAAGGATTTCGTGCAGACGCCGCTGCCGGTGATCACCTCCATGTTCTTCATCATCGGGCTGCTCATGATCCTGCTCGGCGTACTGGCGGAGATGATGATGCGCACCTACTTCGAGAGCCAGGGCAAGACCACCTTCACCATCCGACGAAAGGTCAACCTCTGATGGAGCGCAAACTGAACCTGGGCTGCGGCGAGGACTTCCGCGAGGGCTACGTGAATGTGGATTTCCACAGCCACGTGGACATCGACGTGCAGCACGACCTGAACAGCTTTCCCTACCCCTTCGCGGATGCGAGCTTCGACCATGTGCTGGCCTCGCACGTGCTGGAGCACCTCGACCGCCCTTTCGTGGTGATGCAGGAGCTGCACCGCATCCTGAAACCGGGCGGCACGCTGATCGTGAAGGTGCCGCATTTCAGCCGGGGCTTCACGCACGCCGAGCACAAGGCCGGCTTCGACGTCACCTTCCCCAAGTACTTCGACCCCACGTTCACCAAGAGCGGCTACTTCGGGGTGCACTTCGAGCTGCAGCGGATGGAGCTGCACTACTTCGCGTTCTTCCACCTGCTGCCGTACATGGGCGTGGGCAGAGCCACCATCGCCCTGATGCGCGGGGTGAACGCAGTGGTGAACTTCTTCGCCAACCTGAGCCCGATGGCCTGCAGCCGCCTGTGGTGCTTCTGGGTGGGCGGCTTCGAGGAGATCGAATACCGGTTCCGCAAGCCATGAGCGAGCAGCCGATCGACCAGCGCACGGCGGATGCCTTCGCCACCTCGTGGAACAACCTGCCCGAGGGGTCGGTGTACAGCACGGCCCAGTTCGAGGAGTGGTTCGCGCCGCTCGGGCGCGCCGATGCCGAGGGGCGCCGCGTGCTGGAGCTTGGCTGCGGCGGCGGCAACCTGCTCACCCACATGGCCGAGTGGCGGCCCGCCCAACTGGTGGGCGTGGACCTGGGTGACAGCGTGGCGATGGCCGAGCGCAACATGGGGCGCACGGGGTTCAAGGCCTGGCGGATCGTGAAGCACGACCTGACCACGTACGACGATCCGGCGCGGTATGACCTGGTCTACTGCATCGGTGTGCTGCACCACCTGAAGGACCCGCGCAAGGGGTTCGAGGCGGTGCTGCGGAACACCAAGCCGGGCGGACGCTTCCACTGCTGGGTGTATGCGCACGAGGGCAACGGCCTTATCCGCTTGGTGGTGGACCCCATCCGCAAGGTGGCCTCGGCGCTGCCATGGTGGTTGACCAAGTACGGCATCGCCACCCCGCTGGTGGCCCCCTACTACGTGTATGCCAAGGCGCTGAACGCACTGCGCTGGCCCGTCCTGCGCGGGCTTCCTCTCTATGACTACTCGCTGTGGATCGCGCAGCGCGGCTTCGCCTTCTTCCGCCACGTGGCCTTCGACCAGCTGGTGACGCCTCAGACGGCCTACATCCGGCGCGGTACCGTGGAGGAGTGGCTGCGCACGGCCGATGCGGAGCCCGGCAGCACCTACGTCATCTTCCGCAACGGCAACTCCTGGAAGTTCGGCGGCAAACGGAGGAGTGCATGAAGGGCACGGACTTCGACCAGGACCAGTTCAGTGAGGCCTATCCGCCCGGCATCGAGCGCACTTGGTGGCAGATCGCGCGCAAGGCGGTAGTGGCCCGCGCCTTCGAGCGCTCCGTGCCGCGCACGGAGCGCATCCTGGAGGTGGGCTGCGGCACCGGCATCGTCACGCACCACCTGAGGGCCTGCGGCTGGGAGGCCAAGGGCGTTGAGCTGGGCACTCCCCGACGGGGGATCCATGCGGCGGAGCACCTGATGCTGGGCGCTGATGCCACGGCGCTGCCGGCGGACTTCCGGGCAGGCATCACGGTGCTGGCGCTCTTCGATGTGATCGAGCACATCGCCGATGCGCCGGGGTTCCTGCGCGGGCTTCTGGCGGCCTATCCGAATGCGCGCACCGTGGTGGTGACCGTGCCGGCCCGCCAAGAACTATGGACCACCTTCGACGACCACTTCGGCCACTTCCGCCGCTATGACCGGCCCATGCTGCAGCAGGAACTCGAGGCGGCGGGCCTGTCGCCGGAATGGAGCGCCTACTTCTTCCACGGACTCTATGCGGCCATTGCCCTGAACAACGCGCTGCGCGGGCGGAAGCGCAATGTGCGGTTCCATGCGCCGGCACCAGGGGCGGCCAGCGCCGCGCACAACGCCATCGGGAGGCTCTTCGCACTGGAAGCCGCGGTGCTGCCCGGCGGCCTTGCCGGATCGAGCATCATCGCCGTGGCCCGGCGCGCCCAATCCTGAACGCGGATGTGCGGCATCGCCGGATTCCAAGGCAGCGGAGGGCTGGAGGATGCCCGTCGCATGATCGCGCGCATCGCCTACCGCGGGCCGGACCTGCAGGAGGCCGTGATGGTCGGCGCGACGGGTCTGGCACATGCCAGGCTGAGCATCATCGACCTGAGCCATGGGGCCGACCAGCCCATGCGCGATGACGAGGGGCGGCTCACCATCATCTTCAACGGCGAGATCTACAACTACCGCGCGCTGCGCGATGCACTGGCGGCGAAGGGGCGCGTGTTCCGCACGGCCTCCGACACCGAAGTGCTGCTGCACCTCTACGCAGAGCATGGCGAAGCGATGCTGCCCCTGCTCAATGGCATGTGGGCCTTCGCCATCCATGATGCCCGGGACGGCAGCCTCTTCCTGGCGCGGGACCGCATGGGCAAGAAGCCCCTGCACTACGCCGAGGCGCCTGGCGCATTCGTGTTCGGAAGCGAGCTGAAGGCGGTGCTCGCGCACCCAGCGGTGGACGCCCGCTTGGACCTGCATGCGCTGAACCAATACCTCACCTTCGAGTACGTGCCCACGCCACGCAGCATCGCGAGCGGCGTGCGGAAGCTGAGGCCGGGCCATTGCATGAGAGTGCTCGAGGGGCGTGTGGCCTGGGAGCGGCCCTACTGGACGCCTCGGTTCACCAAGGCTCCGCTCTCCGAGGCCGAGGCCATGGCCCGGCTGGACGAGGCGCTGCTGAAGGCTACCGAGCGCCGGCTCATGAGCGATGTGCCGCTGGGTGTCTTCCTGAGCGGCGGGCTGGACAGCAGCACCGTGGCCTACTACGCGCAGCGCAGCAGCACCAGCCGCATCAAGACCTTTTCCATCGGGTTCGAGGAGAAGAGTTATGACGAGAGCAGCCAAGCCCGGCTGGTGGCAGATCACCTGGGCACCGAGCACCATGCACAGGTCCTCACCGAGCAGGACAGCCTGGACCTTATCGCGCCGCTCTATGCCACGCTGGACGAGCCCTTCGCCGATGCGTCGCTCATCCCCACGCACCTGCTCAGCCGCTTCGCCCGCCAGCAGGTGACCGTGGCGCTGGGGGGCGATGGCAGCGACGAGTTGCTGGCGGGCTACCCCACATTCGTCGCCGACCGGTACCGCCGCCTCATGGCCGCCCTGCCCCATGGCCTGATGCGGTTGCTGCAACGCGCCTCAGGGCTGCTGCCCGTGAGCGACCGCAACATCAGCCTCGACTTCAAGGTGAGGCAGTTCCTGCGCGGCTTCGGCCAAGGGCCGCAGCATGTGCATACGCTGTGGCTGGGCAGCTTCACGCCACAGGAGAAGCAGGAGCTGTTCACCCGCGAGGCGCGGGCTGAGCTTGGATCGGCCACCGGGCTGGAACCGATCGATGCGCTCCTGAGCGAACGGGGCGGCAAGGACGGTCCGCTGGATTCCACGATCCTCATCTACCTGCTCACTTACCTGCTCGACGACATCCTGGTGAAGGTGGACCGCGCCAGCATGTACACGTCACTGGAGGTGCGGGCGCCCTTCATGGACGTAGAGGTTGTGGAGCTGCTGAACAGCCTGCCCGCTTCGGCCAAGCGTCCCTGGATCGGCGGCAAATGGCTGCTGAAGCAGGTCATGCGCGGCAAGATCCCCGACGCCATCATCGACCGGCCGAAGAAGGGCTTCGGCATCCCGCTCAGCGACTGGCTGCGCCGGCCGCTGCGCCCTTTGTGCGAGGACCTGCTCTCCGCGGATGCGCTGCGACGCGACGGCCTCTTCGATCCCGCCCATGTGGAGCGCCTGAAGCAGGAGCACTTCGCCAGGCGGGCCAACCACCGCAAGCTGCTCTGGACGCTGATGGTCTTCCAGCTCTGGCGGCGAAACCAGGGCGCAGGGCTCTGAGAGCCCCTGAACCGGCACGCTTCTCGCGTGTACGGCATCGCACCGGTCCTACCGGATACCTTCACCCGAGCAAACCCGACCGCCATGCGCACTGCATCGCTCTTCCTCTCCTGCACACTCCTCACCGCACTGTCCGCTGCCGACGGCGAGAAAGCCATCCCCAGCAAGGTCGCCGAGGCCAAGGTCTTCCTGAGCGGCGCGCAGGTGACGCGGAGCGCCACCGCCTCCATCCCGGCGGGGACCAGCGTGCTGGCCTTCACCGGCCTGGCCGAGCAGCTCGACCCGCAGAGCATACACGTGACCGGCAAGGGCGGCTACCAGATCCTGAGCGTGAACCACCGCATCAACTACCTCACGGAGAGCCCGAAGAAGAAGGAGATCGAGGACCTGCAGGCGCGCATCAAGAAGCTGGAGAAGGACTGGGCCTACGAAAAGGCCATGCAGGATGTTTGGGTGAACGAGGAGCAGCTGCTGGGCAAGAACAGCAGCATCGGCGGGCAGCAGAACGGACTCACGGCCGCACAGCTCACTGCAGTGAACGACTACGTGCGCCAGCGGCTCACGATCACCAAGGCGAACTGGCTGGCGCAGCAGGAGAAGCTCACCGCCATCGGGCAGGAGGCCGACAAGCTGCGCCAGCAGCTGAATTCCCTGCAGGCGCAGGCGCCGCGCCCCACCAGCGAGGTGGTCGTGGAGATCACCAGCGGTGCCGAGGTGACCGCCACGTTCACCATCACCTACTTCGTGGGCAGCGCCGGATGGCTGCCCGCCTACGACCTGCGGGCCAAGGGAGTGGGACAGCCCATCGACCTGCTGATGAAGGCGCTGGTGACCAACAATACCGGCGAGGATTGGAGCAAGGTGAGCTTGAGCCTGAGCAGCGGCAATCCTACCCTCGGCGGGGTGATGCCCGCGCTGAACCCTTGGACGCTCTACACCTACCAGCCCCGTCGGCTGCAGACCGTGAGCATTGAGAGCCGCACGCGGCAAAAAGCCGAAGCGCCGATGGCCGCCCCCCCCGCCCATGCCGGCGCCGAAATGGACCTGCAGGAGAGGGAAGCCCGCAGCATCGTGGCGAACACCGTGGCCTTTCGCACCACCACGCGCGAATTCGTGATCGATGCCCCCTTCACCATCCCGAGCGATGGCCGGGCGCACACCGTGGGCGTGCAGAGCCAGAGCATCGCGGCGACCTATAAGCACTTCGCCACGCCCAAGCTGGACAAGGATGCTTTCCTCTATGCGCGCACCACGGGCTGGGAGGACCTCAACCTACTGCCCGGCGCCGCCAATGTGTTCTTCGAGGGCACCTTCGTGGGGGAGAGCTACCTGAACCTCGACGAGCCCAAGGACACCCTCGACATCAGCCTGGGCCGGGACAAGGGCGTAGCGATCGAACGCGTGCGGCGCAAATCGACCAACGAGAAGGCCATCGTGAGCGGCAAGCGCACGGTCACAGTCGGCTGGGACATCACGGTGCGCAACACCAAGGGCGCAATGGTCGACCTGGAGCTGCGCGACCAATGGCCCCTGAGCCCGCAGAGCGAAATCGAAGTGAAGCTGGAGGATGCCACCGGAGCCGCACGCGACGACAACCGCGGCGCACTGACATGGAACCTGCGCCTGGAGCCCAAGGCCACGAGGAAGGTGGGATTCAGCTACTCCGTGCGCCACCCGAAGGAGATGCCGGTGGTGCTGGAATAGCGCCGAACTTCGCAGGCATGCGGAGCGCCTTTGTGCTGGCCTTCCTGGCGGTAGCGGCTTGGTCGCTCGGGCAGGTACGGGCCTTGGACCCGCACCCGCAGCAGGGCCTTGCGGATATGCTGCTCGAATACCTGTCGGTGCGCTACCCGCAACAGCCGGCCACCAGCGATGTGCTGTACATCTCCGTGCACCGGCAGCGGCTCTTCCATGTCCGCGAGGGCCGCTTGGTGGCCGATTTCCCCATCGCCACGGCCCGCAATGGCCTCGGCACGGCCGTGGACAGCTACCGCACGCCGACCGGCCTGCACCGCGTGGCGGAGAAGATCGGCGACGATGTGCCGCCCATGGGCATCCTGAAGGACCGCGTCTACACCGGCCGGCTGGCCGACCCGGACCCCGAGGGCACGGACAAGGACTGGATCACATCGCGGATCCTCTGGCTGGACGGACTTGAGCCCGGCGTGAACCAAGGCCCTGGCGTGGACAGCCGGGGCCGCTACATCTACATCCATGGCACGGCCAGCGAGTGCACGGTGGGCACGCCCAGCTCCATGGGCTGCATCCGCATGCGCAACACGGATGTCATCGCCCTGTACGACGAGGTGCCCGTGGGCGCGCTGGTGGTGGTGCTGGACAATTGAGGACCCGGCCCGCGCTACCTTCGTGGCACCATGCTCACCGGCATCCTCATCGGCCTCCTGCTCGGGATCCTCGCGGGATTCGGCGTGCAGGCCTGGCGCTCCAAAGGGGCACTGGAGGAGGCAGTGGCCGGCCTTCGCGCGACGCACCAGGATGAGAAGGCCTCCCTGCAGGAGCAGCTCGCCCAAGCACAGGAGCGCGGCGATGCGCGGGCCCGTGAAGCCGCCGGCATCGGCGCCCAACTGGCAGCCGAGCAGCAGCGCAGCGCGCACGCCCAGCAGCGGCTCCAGGAGCAGAAGGCCGAGATCGAGCAGCTGCAGGAGCGCATGACGAAGGAGTTCGAGCTCATCGCCAACCGGTTGCTCGAGGACCGGGGCAAAGCGCTCAACGCCCAGCATCAGGAGAAGCTCGGCACCCTTCTGCAGCCGCTCCAGCAGCGCATCAGAGAATTCGAGGAGCAGGTTCGCAAGGCATACGAGGCCGAGGGGCGCGAGCGATTCGCGCTGAAGGCGGAGATCGGCCGCTTGGTGGAGCAGAACCAGAAGCTGAGCCAGGAGGCCAACGACCTTACCAAGGCGCTCAAGGGCGACACCCAGGCCCAGGGCGCTTGGGGCGAGATGATCCTGGAGAAGCTGCTCGAATCCTCAGGGCTGATGAAAGGCCAGGAGTACAGCATGCAGGAGAGCACCACGCTCCACGATGGCTCGCGGCTGCGGCCCGATGCCGTGGTGATGCTCCCGGAGGACAAGCACCTGGTGATCGACAGCAAGGTCTCGCTGCTGCACTACGAACGGTTCGCCGCGGCCTCCGACGAGGCCGAGCGCGGCCGGCTGCTGAAGCTGCACGTGGAGAGCCTGCGCGCGCACGCCAAGGGGCTATCCGAGAAGGACTACACCAAGCTATACGGGGTTCGGAGCGTGGACTTCGTGCTCATGTTCGTGCCCATTGAGCCAGCCTTCCTCCTCGCCTTGCGCGAGCGGCCGGAGATCTTCCAGGAAGCCTATGACCGGCAGGTGGTGATGGTGACCCACTCCACGCTGATGGCCACACTGCGGACCATCCACGGCATCTGGAAGAACGAGCGCATCGCGCGCAACCACATGGAGATCGCTGAGCGCGCGGGCCTGCTCTACGACAAGTTCACCGGCTTCACGAACGACTTGATCGCCGTAGGCGCGGCGATCGGCAGCGCACAGCAGACCTACCAGGAATCCATGAAGAAGCTCTCCACCGGCGCGGGCAACCTTGTGCGGCAGGCAGAGATGCTCAAGGAGCTCGGCGCGAAGACCAACAAGAGCATCAACGAGAAGTTGCTGGCCCGGTCCCTGGAGGAATAGCCATGCGGACCGCACCGACCATCCTCGTGCTCCTGGCACTGCTCGCAGCGGGCTGCGGCTCGCGGCCCCCCCTGCTCCAGCGCGACAACCTGGTCCACGTCTATGGCAGGGGACCGGCCTCCATACGACTGGATGCGCGCGTGCATCACTCGGACGCCGGACTCACGACCCTTTACTTCAAGTTGAACACCGCCGACCTGCTCTACAAAGGCGATGGGGAGGGCGGTCCGTTCAAAGCCCGCGTGCGCATCACCTACGGGGCCTTCGCCGCATGGTCGTCGCGCCAGGTGATCGACAGCGCCAGCACCCTGGTACAGGACCGCAGCGATGCGCCTGGCGAAGAGCGCGAGCTGATCGGCAGCATGCAGCTGCGCCGGCGCCCGGGCAGCAGCTTCGTGGTGAAGGTGGCCGCGCGCGACCTCAACCGAGACAATGAAACGGTGGTTATGCTGCGCGTGCACGACGGAGCACCCGGGTCGCAGCAGTACTTCATGCCGATCGACCCGGCGACGGGGCTGCCGCTCTTCGAGGACCACCTGCCCCTCGGAAGGCCCGTGGCGCTGAGGAATGAAGCGATGGCCGGGCGTCCGATCAGCGTCACACGGCACCCCTTGGATGCCGCGTTACCGATGCCCGTGTTCAGCCAGGATACGCGCAATAACGACGATGTCGCTGCGGATTCCGCCTTCACGGTGCCGCTCGACTCTGCCGGCAAGGCCATCCTGGGCGGCTTGCGGCCGGGGGCCTACCGGTTCTGCGCGGATTCGGCTACCGGCCAAGGGGACTGCTACGTCCTCACAGTGCTGGAAACCGCCTTTCCATACGTTGATGAGCCGCACGACCTGCTGCGCCCCTTGCGCTACATCACCAGCACACAGGAATACGAGCGGATGACGAATGAACCCGATGCACGCAAGGCGATGGAGCGATTCTGGCTTGACGCGGCCGGTGACCGCGAGCGCGCCAGGGAGGCCATCCGCATATACTACGGACGCGTGGAGAATGCCAACCGGCATTTCAGCTCCGTGGTGGAGGGCTGGCGAACCGATCGTGGCCTCGTGCACATCATCTTCGGCACGCCGACCTCCATCTACCGGAGCGAAACGGGCGAGACCTGGACCTACGGGGAGGAGAACAACATCATGAGCCTTTCCTTCAACTTCGTGAAGCGCCCGAGCGCACTCAGCGACAACGATTACCGGCTGGACCGCGATCCGATGTTCAAGGGCGCTTGGTACCGCAATGTGGAGAGCTGGCGAAACGGCCGCGTCCACCAGAACTGAGCCCGTCCGCACCATGCCCCACGCCCCAAATCCACTGCGCCCGGCAGGCTCCGAACCGATGCGGGCAGCGCAAACCGACCATGGCTGACAAGGAACTCATCTGCGGGATATGGCCCGTGATCGAAGCGATCCGCGCGGGCAAGAACGTGGAGAAGATCCTCCTGCGCCGGGAAGCCGGAGGCGATGGCATACGGGAGATCAGGGCGCTGGCCCTGGAGCGGGGCATCCCCTGGCAGCCCGTGCCCGTTGAGAAGCTCGATCGGCTCACCCGTACGGAGCATCAGGGCGTCATCGGCCTGCTGAGCCAGGTGGAAGAACAGGACCTCGACGAGGTGATCGCCATGGCCTATGAGCGCGGCGAAACCCCGTTGATCGTGGCGCTCGACCAGGTGACGGATGTGCGCAACCTCGGTGCCATCGCGCGCAGTGCGGAGTGCTTCGGCGCGCATGCCCTGCTGGTGCCCAAGCAGGGCACGGCACGATTGGGCAGCGATGCCGTGAAGAGCAGCGCAGGGGCCTTGGTGCGCAAACCCGTGTGCCGCGTGGGACGCCTCACCGACGGGCTGAACCGCGCGCGAGCGCATGGCCTTCGGATCGTCGCCCTCACCGAGAAGGGCACCACTCCGCTGGAGAAAGCCGACCTTGGCGGACCACTCGTTCTGGTGCTGGGCGCGGAGGGTGAAGGGCTCTCCGAGGCGGTGCTCCGCATGGCCGATGAGCTGACCCGCATCCCCATGGCCGGAGCCATAGGCTCCTTGAACGTGAGCGTGGCGGCAGGCATCGCGCTGCATGCCGCCCTCAGCCGACGCCCTGCCTGACCTGTTCAACGGCCGTTGGACAGGGTGCCGATCCTGCACCCGCTCCCCCCACAGGAACCTTAAAGGTCCTCCGGCGGTATAACGCGTCCAGAACTGACCGGCTACGGCGGACCACTCCCCGCAGAGCCCCGAACATCAGGACGATGAAGCAGACCACATGCTTCGGATGGATGCTTGCAGTAGCGGCCGCCATCCTGCTCTCCTCCATAGAGGCCCAAGGACAATCCGGGTCACAAGGCCACCGCACCTATGCCGTTCAGGTGGAAGGGCTTACGACACAGGACCGCGATGCGCTGACCCGTTCACTGGCCGCAGAGCCGGGATTGAAGCTGGTCTTCGCCTGCGTCCCTGCAGGGCTGCTGGTCTTCGAGGCCACCGAGGGCGGCCCCCGGTCGATGGCGAAGGAACGCTCCCTGCCGGTGATGCGCGCGCGCATCCACGCGGCACGGATCACCGAAGTCGACCATGGACTGTCGGAGGCCGAGGAGGCCTGCGCCCAACAACGCAACCGATGATCCGGCAGGCGCAACCCGGCATCCGCCAAGCGCTTCGCCGCGCGGCACTGGCGAGCAGCGTCGTGCTCATCGCCTCAGGCCTACGGGCTCAGCTGAGCGTTGCGCCCCAGACCGATCTGCAGGCGCTGGCCCAGACGATCACCGGCAACGGCGTTCAGATCCTGAACCCGACCATCACCTGCCATGGGGAGGGCTACGGCTCATTCACCAACAGCGGCGGACTGCTCGGGCTCGATGCCGGGGTGGTGCTGACGAGCGGCCGCATCACGGACGCTATCGGCCCCAACAACGCGGAGAACCGCACCTTCCAGCAAGGCACGCCGGGCAGCTCCATCCTCAATGCCGTCACCGGCCGCACCACTTATGATGCATGCCGCTTCGAATTCGACGTGATTCCCAGCGGCGACAGCCTCAGCTTCAATTTCGTCTTCGGCAGCGAGGAGTACAACGAGTGGGTGGGCTCGCAATACAACGACGTTTTCGGGTTCTTCATCAGCGGGCCAGGCATCACCGGCGACCCGGGCATCGGCAACGACCGGAACATCGCGCTCATCCCCAGCACGAGCACCGCCGTGGCCATCAACAATGTGAACGCAGGGCAGAACAGCGCGCACTTCCAGCACAACCCGGGCGGACAGCAGCTGCAGATGGATGGCTTCACGCGCAATCTGGTGGCGCGCTCCCCGGTTCAGCCCTGCCAGACCTACCACCTCAAGTTGATCGTGGCGGATGCCAGCGACCGCAAGTTCGACAGCTGGGTCTTCATCGAGCGCATCCAGAGTCCCAGCATCACCTTGAGCGCAGTCACCGCCAATGGCGGGGCCGAGCTCGTGGAGGGCTGCAACCCGGGCTTCGTGCGGTTCACGCGCGATCCCGTGCTGCCCACCCCGGTGACATTGACCTATTACCTGCAAGGCTCGGCCATCAACGGTGTGGACTATGCCGTCATCGGCGACCCCGACCCGGACATGGCGAAAACCATCGTCATCCCCGCGGGTGCTGCGCATGCGGATGTCCCCATCACACCAATCGTGGACGGGCTGCAAGAGCCTGCTGAGACGCTGCTGTTCCTCTTGGGCAATCCCTATTGCGCGGGTGCCGTGCTCGACTCCTTGACCGTGCCGCTCTCCGACTCGCTCACCGTAGCGGTTTCGCCCGATGCCACCATCTGCCCGGGGGGATCCGTGCCAATCAGCGTGACGGGAGGGTCCACCTACAGCTGGAGCCCGGCAGCAGGACTCAGCTGCAGCGATTGCCCGAATCCTATCGCCTCTCCGACCTCAACCACAGCCTATTCGCTCACCGTTGCCTCGGGAGCCTGCACCCGCACGGTCAGTCGCATGGTGGAGGTGAGCGACCCGGTGATCACCGGCACCATCGTCCAACCCCTCTGCCATGGTGCATCCAACGGCGCGATCGGCTTGACGATCGGTGGTGGCCAAGCGCCGTACTCCTTCGCTTGGACGGGGCCCGACGGATTCACCGCCGCCACCGAGGACCTGGTGGGGATCGGAACCGGCGACTATGCCGTAACCATCACCGATGCGAATGGATGCAACCACACGCGGGCATTCAACGTGGGCAGCCCGGCGCCGCTCTCCATCGCACTCACCCCTTCCATCCTCCCTTTCGGGCAGAACATCGCCTGTGGCGGCGAAAGCACCGGTGCGCTGAGTGCGAACATCGATGGCGGGACCGGGCCCTATGGCTTTGCCTGGTCCGGCCCCAACGGATTCTCAGCCGTGCAGCAGAACCTCAGCGGCCTCGCTGCCGGCAACTATCAGCTGACGGCGACGGACGCTCATGGCTGCAGCGCTACGGCAACGTATATGCTGGTTGAGCCACCACCCTTGACGGGCACCGTGGCCTCCATTGCGGATGCCAGCTGCCATGGCGGCAACGATGGTTCGGCATCCATCCTGGCAGCGGGCGGTAATGCACCCTATAGCTACGCATGGTCCACCAGTCCCGGTCAGGACGGCACGGTGGCCGACGGATTGGCCGCGGGCACCTACACCTGCACCATCACGGACGCCTATGGCTGCACCGCAATCGCGGAAGCCGTTATCGGCCAGCCGCTCCAGCCGCTCCAAGCCGTAATCACGGGCACGACCGATGCACTGTGTTTCGATGCGGCCACGGGCAGCGCACAGGCTGCTGCCACCGGAGGCACCGCACCTTATGCCTTTGCATGGAACACCAGCCCTGCACAGGGCGGTCCGAGCGCCACAGGCCTCCTTGCGGGCAGCTACACCGTGACGGTCACCGATGCGCTCGGCTGCGAAACGGCTGCGGCAGCGATCGTGGGCGGCGCTTCCGCCGAGCTCTGGGCCTACTTCGAATCCGTCACGCACGTCACCTGCTTCGGCGAGGCCGATGGCACCGCCACGCTTGATGTGAGCGGCGGCAGCGGCTCCTACAGCATCCTCTGGAACACGGCTCCGCCACAGACCGGCCTCACCGCCACCGGGCTCGCCCCGGGCGACTACCTCGTGGCCGTGTCGGACAACAACGGCTGTGACGAAACGAAGTACGTGCCGCTCACGATCCTTGGTCCCGCGGGTCCGCTGGCGGTCACCCTGGCGGTAACGCCGATCAGCTGCAACGGGGCCGAGAATGCTGCCGTGGACCTGCAGATGAGCGGAGGCCTTGCGCCCTACACGCATCAGTGGAGCGACAGCTTCGGCAACGCCACCGGCATCGAGGACCTCACGGGCCTCGGGCCGGCCGTCTACTACCTGCATGCCTTCGACGCGCTCGGGTGCGTCTACGACACCGCATTCACGCTGACCGAACCCCCAGCGATCGCCGTCACCGCATCGGTGAGCCCTGCCGAGTGCTCCGGCCTGGCGAGCGGCGCCATCGATGCAGCAGCCTCAGGCGGCACAGGGGCGTTGAGCTTTGCATGGAGCGGGCCTGAGGGATTCGCCGCTACGACGGAAGACATCAGCGCATTGGCGAGCGGGAGTTACCAGCTCGTCGCCACCGATGCCAACGGCTGCACCGCATCCGCCACCTACACCGTGACCCAGCCGGGCGATATCGTCATATCGCTCACCGTGGCCGATCACAACGGCGCAGGCGTGAGCTGCCCCGATGCAATGGACGGGGCGATCGATGCCACGATCTCAGGCGGCACGGCACCGCTCACGGTATCCTGGTCAGGACCGGGTGGGTACACCAGCGCTGATGCGGATATCAGCGGCCTTGGGGCCGGCACCTACTTGCTCACCGTGACGGACAGCAACGGATGCCGGGAATCGGCCCAGATCGAGGTCACGGCGCCGGACACGCTGACCACCTCGATTACCGCAGCGCTTTACAATGGCTATGGCACAAGCTGCGCCGGCGCATCCGATGGTGTCCTTTCCGCATCCGTTTCCGGCGGCATCGCGCCCATCACCTTCGCCTGGAGCGGGCCCGATGCATTCGTGGCAAGCGGAGCGACGATCCAGGACCTCGCAGTGGGCGGCTATACCGTTACCGCCACGGATGCGAACGGATGCACCGCCACGGCATCCGCGACCATCACCGCTCCCCCGGCACTCACCGCGACCGCCACACCCTTCTTCCACCCGGGCGGCTCAGCGATCTCCTGCGCCGGCGCTGCGGACGGCGCCATCGACCTTGCCGTGCTCGGCGGAGCCCCTCCCTATTCCATCGTCTGGAGCAATGGCCTAGGGTACGCCAGCATTGAAGAGGATATCAGCGGACTTGAAGCGGGCGGCTACCAAGCCACGGTTACGGACGCCAACGGGTGCAGCACTTCGGTGCTGGCGGTGCTTGAAGCGCCCGCGCCCATCGGCCTCACCGCCATCCTTTCCGGTGCGAATGGCAGCCATGTGAGCTGCTCCGATGCCACCGATGGCAGCATCAACCTCACCGCTTCCGGCGGCACCGGGCCCTATCTCTTCGACTGGAGCACGGGTGATGCCACGGAAGACCTCAGCGGAATAGGTGCCGGCGCCTATTCGGTGCAGGTGAGCGATGCCAACGGCTGCTCCGCCACGGCCACCTACGACCTCGTCGCGCCCGATGCGCTGGCCATCTCACTCAATGCGGAACAGGCGGCAGTGACCTGCCCCGGAGCCGCCGACGGTGCAATCGCTTCCGGAATCACTGGCGGCAGCGCCCCTTACACGTTGCTATGGAGCGGACCGGATGGCTTTGCAGCGGCAAGCGCCAGCATCGACGGGCTCGGGGCCGGCACCTATGCGCTCACCGTGACCGATGCCAGCGGGTGCATCGGCAATGCCGAGCTGTCGATCGCCGAACCATCGGGCATCTCAGTCACCATCACTGCCAGCAGCTACAACGGCGGCCATGCGATCCCCTGCGCCGGATTGAGCAATGGAAGCGCGGTGGCCAATGCAACAGGCGGAACAGGCAGCCACAGCTATGCATGGAGCGGCCCTGATGGATACAGCAGTCAAGCGCCCTCCATCACCGGCTTGGCCTCCGGTGACTACTCCGTGACCGTGACCGATTCCAACGGCTGCACCGGGGCTGCCTCCATCACGCTGCAAGCGCCGCAGCCGCTGGCTGCCACGCCCTCGGTCACCGACCTCAACGGGTACGGCGTCAGCTGCCAAGGGAACGATGGGAGCGCCTCGGTGAACATCGCCGGCGGAACGCAACCCTATGGCATCGCTTGGAGCGGCCCCGGTGGATTCACCAGCACGCAAGCCTCGATCAGCGGGCTTGCAGCCGGAAATTATGCACTGGTCATCAACGATGCCAACGGCTGCCAGGCCGTGGCAACCATTACGCTCACCGCCCCTCCGCCGCTGGAGGTGACGTTCTCAAGCACCGCGAACAACTGCCCGACAGGGGCCGCAGGACTGATCGACCTCACGGTGGTGGGCGGCGCTGCACCTTACTCCTTCGCATGGAGCGGTCCCGGAGGATTCGCCAGCGCGGTCGAGGATATCACAGGCCTCTCAAACGGAGACTATACGGTGGCCATCACCGACGCCCTCGGCTGCACCGCCACGCTCACCGCCGCCGTGGACAGCCCGCTCCCGCTGGGCACTGGAGCATACGTATCCTTCTACGGCAGCTACAACCTGCAGTGTCAAGGGGACAGCAGCGGCGTCATCGAGCTGGAACCCGTGGGCGGAACCGCGCCATGGACGGTGATGATCGCAGGGCCGGGTGGATTCGCCTCGAATACCCCCTTGAACAATGGCCTCGTTGCAGGCACCTACAGCGTGAGCATCACCGATGGCAATGGCTGCCAGCTGGATACGCTGATCGCGCTCACCGAGCCGCCCTCACAGATCGGCGCCAGCCTGCAGGTCAGCAACTATCCCAGCGGCTCCAATGTGAGTTGCCATGGCGCCAGTGACGGCTGGATCGACGCCACCGTGAGCGGCGGCTCAGGACCCTACACGTTCGATTGGCGCGGTCCGGACAGCCTCGCCTTCAGCAGTGAGGATATCACCGGCCTGCCTGCCGGTACCTATGCCTACGAGCTCGTCGTGATCGATGCGAACCAATGCGCGTTCGCGACGGAAGTGACCCTCACCGAGCCCGATAGTGCGCTGGAAGCAGGTGCCATCGCCAGTGCCTACAATGGCTACGGCATCAGCTGCCCGGGCGCCGCCGACGGCACGCTGGAGGCCCTCTTCTCCGGCGGCAGCGGAGGGTACACCATCAACTGGAGCGGACCCGCAGGCTTCAGCAGCGACCTCGCTGCGCTGGCGGGCCTCTCACCCGGTGCATACACGCTAACGGTCACGGACATCAACGGCTGCACGGCGACGCATGACCTCCTCCTCTCCGCTCCGGACGCCATCGTGACCGAACTGGTCCCCGGGCTGTTCAATGGGGGCGTGAACATCTCCTGCGCCGGCGCTGACGATGGGAGCATCGTCGCCGAAATCAGCGGCGGTGCCGGCAGCATCAGCTTCCAATGGTCGGGACCAGGCGGCTTCGCGGCCTCCGGCGCCGCCATCGGCAGCCTTGCGCCCGGCGCCTATTGCCTTGCGGCAACCGATGCCAATGGCTGCGCAGCGCAGCAGTGCGTAACCCTGACGGGCCCCGAGGCCCTCACCGCATCAACGACCGCAAGCGATGCCTCGTGCGGAGAAAGCACGGGCACGGCCGATCTGGCGGTGTCGGGCGGTACCGCTCCCTACATCTACGCCTGGAGCCAAGGCAGCACCATGCAGAACCTCGATGGCTTGGCGGGCGGCTCCTATTCCGTGGTCGTCACCGACGCCAATGGCTGCACCGCCACCGCTGAGGCCCTCGTTGGGTCCACTCCCCCGCTGGTCGCGGAAGGGACCGCCTCCGACGCGATCTGCCACGGCGGCACCGACGGCAGCATCACCGTGAACGTCACCTCCGGCGCCGCTCCATTCGCCTATGCGTGGAGCCACGGGCTCGCCACCAGCGATGCCATGGGCCTTTCCGCTGGCACCTATGCGATCATGATCACGGATTCCAATGGCTGTACCTGGAGCCAGGCCTGGACCATCGAGGAGCGCCCCGAGCTGATCATCGATGCCGTGACCAGCAACTACTCCGGCGGATATGAGGTGAGCACGCATCAAGGCCAGGATGGCAGCATCGATCTTTCCGTTAGCGGTGGTGCCCCGCCCTATGCGTACAGCTGGTCGAATGGCGCCTCAGGGAGCGCTGCGAACGCGCTCGGGGCCGGCATCTACACGGTAACGGTGACCGATGCGAACGGCTGCAGTGCGCAGCTCACCATCGAACTGACTGCGCCCGAGGACCTCATCATGCCCACGGGATTCACGCCGAATCAGGACGGATTCAACGACGCCTTCATCGTCCAAGGGCTCGATGCCCATCCGGCCAACCTGCTCACCGTGCTCAACCGCTGGGGCAACGTGGTCTTCGAACAGCTGAACTACCGCAACGACTGGAGCGGGGACAGCAGCACCGGGGATGCGCTGCCCAACGGCACCTACTTCGTCATCCTCAACATCAACAACGGCGAGCGCACCCTGCAGGGGTACGTCGACCTCCGCCGCTGATCCAGCAGCCACATGAAGAATCCAGTGCGGCGAATCCTATCGGCCGGGATGATCCTGGCCGGGCTGGCCGCTTCCGCGCAGCAGGAGGTGATGGTGAGCCAATACATGTTCAACGGGCTCTTCCTCAATCCGGCCTATGCGGGCAGCCACGGATACGCCACCTCCAGCCTGCTGCACCGGAGCCAGTGGATGCAGATGGAGGGCGCACCGCGCACCAGCATGCTCGCCATCGACGGCCCGCTCATGGGCAACCGGATGGGCGTCGGCTTCTCATTGGTGCATGACCAGATCGGCATCAGCCGCGACCTCGACATCAGCGCGCACTATGCCTACCACCTCCGCGTGGGCCCGAGCAGCCGCATCGCGCTTGGGCTGCGCGGCGGCCTTTCGCTCTACAGCGCGCGCCTCAGTGACCTGCGGTACTGGGACGCGAACGACCCGATGTACCAGTCCGACATCGCGAATGCCCCCGTGGGCAAGTTCGGCTTCGGCATCTACTGGTATGACGCCAGCAGCTACGTCGGCCTCAGCGTACCCACCATCTACGCGGCGGACGGGCGCATCACCCTCGACGCGCCTCATGCCATGCAGCACTACTTCACGCAGCACTACTACCTGAACGCGGGAAAGGTCTTCCCCTTGGGCGAATCGCTGGACATCAAGCCCAGCACGCTCATCAAGTACTCACCGGGTGCACCGATGGAGGCCGATGTGAACTGCAACGTACTCTACCGGGAACGCATCTGGCTGGGCCTGGGCTACCGGACCGGTGATGCCCTGGTGGCCATGGCCGAGTACCAGGTGAGCCCGCAGCTGCGCATCGGCTATGCCTACGACATGACCACTTCGCGTCTGCGCAGCTACACCACGGGCAGCCACGAGGTGATGCTGGGGCTCGACTTCGGAAAGGAACTCGTCCGCATCAAGTCGCCGCGGTACTTCTAAGCGCATGGCCATGAACAAGCTCGCACTCCCCCTCCTCGCAATCGCCTTGGCCGGGTGCGCGCAGCACCATGCCCTGCAAGGGGACAAGGCCCATGGCCGTATGGCCTATGCCGACGCCGCCTGCCACTATGAAAAGGCCCTTGCGCGCATCAACGACCGCGCGCTGGCGCTCCGAACTGCGGATGCCTATGCCCGCCTGAACCAGTACGCAAAGGCCGCCGATTGGTACGCGTATGCGGAACGCATGGCGCCGCTCTCCTCCGAGGAAGCCCTTGCCTTCGGCCGGGCGCTGCAGTCCCTGGGCCGCACCGGAGAGGCGGCCCGGCTCCTCGAGCAGGTGCTTGCCGAGCGCCCCGAGGACGCGGTTGCGCGCGAGATGGGCCTTTCCATCGCCGACCAGGAGGCCTTCTACGAGGACACCACGCTGTTCACCGTGGCACCGGTGCACATCCCCGGCGTGCACAGCGCGTTCGGCGCAGTGCCCTTCGGCAACGGCATCCTCTTCGCCGCGGACCGCGCAGCGGGCTCCGGCCGCGCCAACCCCTGGAACGGTGCATCGTTCCTCGACCTGTACACCGCAGACCTCTCAGGCGGCGGCGCCACCGCTGCCGTTCCGCTGGCCGGAGCGGTGAACGGACGGTTCCATGACGGTCCCGCCGTGCTGAGCGCTGATGGAAGCACCATGTACTTCACCCGAAGCGACTACTACCGGTTCCGGCTCAACAAGGACGAGAGCGGCACCAGCCACCTCATGCTGTTCCGCGCCGAGAAACAGCCCGATGGCAGTTGGGGAGCCGTGAGCTCATTCGCCTACAACGGCCTGGACTTCTCCGCCGGCCACGCCGCCCTGAGTGCGGATGGGAACACCCTCTACTACATCAGCGACATGCCCGGGGGCCTCGGCGGAACGGACATCTATGCCTGCCAGCGCACGCCGGAGGGCTGGGGATATCCGCGGAACCTGGGCCCTGCGATCAACACCGCAGCGAACGAGATGTTCCCCACCATCAAGGGCGACACCATGTACTTCTCCTCCAACGGCCATCGTGCGATCGGCGGGCTGGACATCTTCCGCACCATGCTGAGGGACGGCGAATGGTCCGTGCCGGAGAACATGAACTATCCGATCAACACGCAGCACGACGACTTCGCGCTGGTGATGCTCGGCGACGGCCGCAGCGGCTACCTCAGCAGCAATCGCACCGGCAGGGATGCGATCCATCGGATCACCTCGCATGACCCGTCACTGAGCCTGCATGCCGCATTCCTCGACGAGGAGGACGGCTCGCCCATGGCTGGCGTGGAGGTGAGGATGCTGGAGCCCACAGAGCCCGAGCCCGTGGTGCTCTTCACCGGCGATGACGGCCACATCACGCTGCCCCTGACGGTGGATCGCCTGTACGAGGTGATGGCGAGCAAGGATGGCGTCTTCACGGAGAGCCGAACGGTGAGCACCAAGGGGCAGCGCACCAGCAGGACCTATGAGGAGGAGTTCCGCATGAGGCGCGTGGTGGTCGACAAGCCCATCGTGATCGAGAACATCTACTATGATTACGACCGATGGGAGATCAGGCCCGATGCGGCCCAGGAGCTCGACAAGGTGGCGCGTCTGTTCCTCGACAATCCGTCGCTGAGCTTCGAGCTGGGGTCGCACACCGACAGCCGCGCGAGCACGGCCTACAACCTGGTGCTCAGTGATGCCCGCGCCAATAGCGCCGTGGACTACCTGATCCGCAAGGGCGTGCCCCCCGAACGTCTCAGCGCGAAGGGCTATGGGGAGGGCAGGCCCGTGAATCGCTGCGTGGACGGGGTGGAATGCACGGAGGAGGAGCACCAGGCCAACCGTCGGACCGAATTCAAGGTGGTGAAGGTGCAGCCCATGCTCACCGAGGAGCACAGCGCGCACTAGGCCTTCTGCACGGCCCTCCGGCGCACCACCTCGCTGAAAGGAAGGCCGAGGACATGGCTCTCCGCCCAAGCCAGCACATCGAAGTACTTGAGCACAAGGCTCTCGTTCGGATCCTTGAGCTGCACGAGCAGCTGCTCGTGCAGGGACTTGAAGAGCTCTCGCCGCTGCGTTGCCTCACCAGCGCGTGCAAGCTTCTTGATCTGGTCCATGAGCAGGGTCTCCACCTGGTGCGCCCGCTGGCGCTTCCCAAGGAAGCGCTGCGTGGAGCGGACGATGTAGCCGAGCAGGTCGAAATTGCCAAGCTCATAATGCACCACCAGATTGAATAGGCGGGCGTAGGTGAAGATGTCCTGGCGCAGGGTGGGCTCATTGTCGTTGAGCACCTTGTTCAGCCAGAACAGCGCCTTGTTCATCTGTCCGGCGCCGAAATGCACGCAGGCCATGCTCCATTGGAACTCCAGGGCCTGCTCCTTGTGCAGTCGGTCGCCGAGGCGCTCCATGCCCTCGATGACCTCCCCTGACATCGCCACGGCCTTGGCATGATCGCCGGCACGGTCCAACAAGCGCAGCTCGCTCAGGTAGCTCGTCACGAAGACCTGCGTCTCGATGTTGATGCCGCCGAAGCCGGGCTCCTCCGTGAGCGACCGCATGAGCCTCGTATTCTGCCGCGCACCATCAAGGTCGTGCAGTTCCACCTGAGCGTTGATGATGTAATGCAGCGTGCGGATGTAGCGCTCCGCGAGATCAGCCTTGATCGAGGGATTCTCATCGAGGATCTGCTTCACCCGCATGAACTTCTCGAGGCTCGTGCGCCAATCGCGCTTGGCCCAGTGGCAGAAGCCCTGGGTGTAGTAGCAGATGGTCGCGGCACGGCGGCTGAGGGCGGTGTTCCGGCCCTTGATCAGCGGGTGGTCGCTGATCTCCTCCACCATCGCATGCTCCTCCTCGGTGCGCACATAGCCGCCGCTCCGGAACACATAGTTGATCTTCGAATAGAGGATCTGGTAGGCGGCAAGGTTCCTGAGCTTCTCGATCACCTCGCGCTCCTCCTCGATGAGCGCATCCAGGTCCTTGGTGAATTCGCCGCTCTCGTAGGCCTCCTCGAGCAGCATCTTCTCCCAGCTGAGGAGCTCGAACCAATAGTAGAACCGCTCATTCTCGCGGGCGATGCGCTTCGCACGGTGCAGCAGCTTGTTGCACTCCGAATAGAGGGCCTTCTGGTAAAGGATCTCGATGTTCTTGATCTCCTGCTTCAGGATGCCGCTCACCGAGCTCTCTGCGTGGAATGCCCGCAGGGCCTTGAGGATGAGCTTGTACAGGTGATTCTTCTCCGACGGCAGGTGCTTGATGAAGGTCTCCTTGGCGAACTGCTTCTTGATCGCATCCTCATCGTATACGGCCTGCTTGTCGATGGCGTCGAAGATCCGCAGGTAGTTCTTCGGGCCGCTCTGGAGTGCGCTGTGCAGCTTGAAGAAGCGCTTCTCCGACTTTGTCAGCGACTTGATTAGATCATGCAGTTCGGTGCTCGGCTTCATCGGCTACGCGGTTACGAATCCAAAGGGACAATCCAAATGTAGGACTCCCAACAGCCTTCGAATTTCGCGCTCTCCAGGGTTTGCAACGGTACATTTGTCACATGGCTTGCCCTCCCATTCGGCTCATCGGGCCGATTCCTATGCTCGTCGCGCTCTTCACCGCTTTCCTCGATCCCGATGCAACGCTCGCCCAGCACGATTGCAAGGCGCAGAAGGGACATGCACACGCCGGCGCGGTGAAAGGTGGCGGGCCTGCGCCATGGCCGTGGGACCTGCTTCATCACCGAATCGAACTGGACCTGAGCCAGGGCAGCGTGATCTCCGGCCAGTGCGCCTTGACAGCGACCCCGCGCACCGAAGGCGCCACCCAGTTGCCCCTTCAGCTGCTGGCGCTGAACGTCGACTCGGTGGTGCTGGCAGGCATACCGCTCCCATTCGTGCACGATGGCGAGGACCTGATGATCGACCTCCCGGGGCCGATCGGCATGCAGGACACCATCACGGTCACAGTCCATTACCGAGGCGACCCTGCATTGGACCCGAGCGGATTCGGTGGCCTCTACACCACCAGCCAGTACACCTACAACCTGGGCGTGGCCTTCCAGAGCGTCCCGCACAGCTACGGACGAGCGTGGTTCCCCTGCGCCGACAACTTCACGGAGCGCAGCACCTATGAATTCATCATCACCACGAACTCGGCCTGGAATGCATGGTGCAACGGAACGCTGCTGGGCGAATGGATGCCGGCAGCCGGCAAGCGCACGCGGCACTGGCGGCTGGACACGGCGATTCCCGCTTACCTCGCCGCAGTAGCCGCCTCCGACTACGTGGTGGTGCGCGACACCCTGCCCAGCCTTGCGGGCGAGCCGGTGCCCGTTGACCTTGTGGCCAAACCCGGGGACACCACCGCCATGAAGAGCTCCTTCGTCAACCTCCCCATCGCCTTGGCGCGATTCGAGGAGTGGTTCGGGGCCTACAGGTGGGAACGGATCGGGTACGTGCTCACACCGCTGGGCGCGATGGAGCACGCCACCAGCATCCATTACCCGCAGAGCATCGCCAATGGGTCGCTTTCCTACCAGGACATCATGGCCCATGAGCTGGCGCACAGCTGGTTCGGCAACCTCGTGACCTGCGAGCGCGCCGAGGAGATGTACATCAATGAGGGCTTCGCCGAATACCTGAGCTTCCTCTTCATCGAGGCCGTGGAGGGGGAAGCCGCCTACCGGGACCGTGTGCGTGCCAACCACCGCACCATGCTGCTCCGCGCCCACCTCGACGACGAAGGCTGGTGGGCACTGGCCGATGTACCGCAGGAATGGACCTACGGCGAGCACTCCTACAACAAGGGCGCGGATGTGCTCCATACCCTGCGGAGTTACATGGGCGACAGCCTCTTTCGGGGGGGCCTTACGAGCTTCCTGGATGCCCATGCCCTGCAGCATGTGAACACGGTGATGCTGCGCGACCATCTCAACCAGGCCACCGGCCTCGACCTCACCGACTACTTCAACGACTGGATACTGCAACCGGGCTGGGCCGCCTTCGAGGTAGACTCCATGGACGTGGCCGCGATACCGCTGCCTGACGGCACCTTCCCCACCACTGTCCATGTGCAGCAGAAGCAACGAGGGCCTTCCCAGCCCTACCAGAACGTTCCCGTCACCCTCTCCTTCATGGCTGCCGATGGCACCACATGGACTGACCCTGAGCCCAAGCTGCTCGGCGGCCCGCAGAGCATGGCCGCTTCCGCACCGCCCTTCATGCCGCGCTGGGCCATCCTCAACGGCGATGAGCGCATCAGCCTGGCGCAGACCTTCGATGCCGATTCCATCACCGGGCCGGCCACGCGGGTCTATGCCAACGCCGACCTTCGCGTAACGGTCAACAGCACCCCCCACCCGTTCGCGCTCCGCGTGGAGGAATACTGGGTGGCCGCAGACCCCGAGGCGGAGGAGTCGTTCGCCTATGTGGTCTCGCCCGATCGGTACTGGCGCATCCTGGGCAGCATGCCGGAGGGGGCCAGCATCAGTGCTCGCTTCACCTATGACGGGAGGCCCGCACCCGCGGTATCGTTCGACAGCGGACTTATGCAGCCGTTCAACGGGCTCGCCTTCCGGGAGGACAGCCTGGTGCTGCTATACCGGCCCGATGCGCGCTGGCCCTGGGTCAGGCACCCGGACCAGACGCTGAATACGGTGGGCAATGCCACCGATCGCTCCGGACGGATCGACATCAATGGCCTGCGTGCGGGCGAGTACTGCCTGGCGTGGCGCAAGAGCCCGGTGAACGTCGTGGAGACGACCGGAGGCATCACCGCTTGGAACATCCATCCCAACCCTGCGGCGCACTCTACCACGGTAAGCACAGGAGGGATGCAGCAGCAAGGCGTCCTCGAACTCTATGATGGACGCGGCCGCCTTGTGCGCTGGCTGCCGATGAATGGCGACTCCGCCGTGCTCGGCCTCGGGGGACTGGCACGCGGGAACTACCAGCTCCTGTTCTCACCGGCGATGGGCGCCCCCTCCGCTGTGGGCAGGGTGCTGGTTGACTGAGCCGGGCCCTACAGATCGAACGACTGGCGTTCACGCAAAACGCCATCCGTGGCGAAGAGCAGGCTGTACCGTCCCTTGGGCCAGCCGCGCACCGTCATCGCCACCTCGATGGTGAAGCGGCCCTTCTCAAGCACGCGGCCATCCTCGATCACGCGCACCGTGCGGCCTGCGGCATCCTTCACAACGATGCTCAGGAGCCCCGGATGCCGCTGCTGGAACTCCACCGTGCCGGACACGCTCACCGGCTCGTTGCTGAACAGCCTGCCCGGCTCCGGCACAGCGTACGCTGTGGTGTACCACGGCACCGACTGGCCGGTAACATCGGCCACGAGGCGCCGCAGCGCAAGGGTTGAGCCCGCATCCCCGCCATCGATGGCACTGATCGGATGGCCGTCGCTCACCGACCAAACGGCCTGCTGCACCGCTTGGTCGGGATAACGGTGCGCGCTGAGGTGCCTCGCCAGCTGCACAAGACGGCCATCAGCTGGGCCTCCCGCCAGATACACGCTCCCCGCTTGAGGGCCTGACTTGGAAGCCTCGCAGCAGAACACCCGGCACCGCACCGCACCGCTGGCACGCGGGGCCAGCACCAGCACCGACTCCTCCACCACCAGCAGGTCCTGCACGGCACTGTCCTGGCTCGCGAAGCGCCAGCCCGGCGGTATCACCAGACGAAGGGACCGCGCCTGTGGGTTGAAGGCCTCCACCGACAGCACCTCGCCCGCATGGCCACCTGAGCCGAAGGCGCGCAACTCCACAAGGCCCGAGCGCAGGAGGGAATCGAGCAGCTCCCTTGGGACTCCGCTCACAGGCCCGGCAGGCATCGCTGCAAGCCCTGCCATCACGATCCAATGCGACTTCATTCCCGGTAACAACGCATGCCACCGGGTGATCCGTGCGCAGGACAAGAACGGGGCCCTCAGCCAACGTAGCGGAGTCCACGGCCCGGATACCGCGCAGCGGTGCCGAGCTGCTCCTCGATCCGGATCAGCTGATTGTACTTGGCGATCCGATCGCTGCGGCTGGCGCTTCCCGTCTTGATCATGCCGCAATTCAGGGCCACGGCAAGGTCGGCGATGGTGCTGTCCTCGGTCTCACCGCTGCGGTGGCTCATGATGCTGGTGTACCCGCCGCGATGCGCCATCTCCACCGCTTCGATGGTCTCGGTCAGCGTGCCGATCTGGTTCACCTTCACCAGGATGCTGTTGGCGATGCCCTTGTCCATGCCTTCGCTCAGGCGCTTCGTGTTGGTCACGAAGAGATCATCGCCCACCAGCTGCACCCGGTCGCCGATGGCCTCGGTGAGCGACTTCCAGCCCGCCCAGTCATCCTCGGCCATGCCATCCTCGATGCTCACGATGGGGTAGCGTTTCGCCCAATCGGCCCACATGGCCGCCATCTCTGCGCTCGACAGGGAATCCCCGGTGCTTTCCAGGGTGTAGCGCTTCTTCTTGGCGTCATAGAACTCGGTGCTCGCGCAGTCCAGCGCCAGCACGATGTCCTCGCCGGGCTTGAAACCCGCATGCTCGATGGCCTGCATCACCAGCTTCAGCGCATCCTCGTTGCTGGGCAGGTCGGGCGCGAATCCGCCCTCATCGCCCACGTTGGTGCTCAACCCCTTCTTCTTCAGCACGCCCTTCAGCGCATGAAAGACCTCGGCCCCCATGCGGAGGCCCTCGGCGAAGTGCTTGGCTCCGACGGGCATGATCATGAACTCCTGAACATCCACCTTGTTGTCGGCATGCGCCCCGCCGTTGAGGATATTCATCAACGGCACAGGGAGCAGGCTGGCGTTCACCCCGCCCACATACCGATAGAGCGGAAGCCCGGCTTCGCTGGCGGCGGCCTTGGCCACCGCGAGGCTGACCCCGAGGATGGCATTGGCTCCGAGATTGCCCTTGTTCGGGGTGCCGTCCAACGCGATCATGGCCTGGTCGATCATCGCTTGATCGGTCACCAGCGCTCCATGCAGCTCATTGTTCAGCGTCCCGTTGACATTCTCCACGGCTTTCCTCACACCCTTGCCGAGGTACCGCTTCTTGTCACCGTCCCGCAGCTCTGAGGCTTCATGGGCACCCGTGCTGGCTCCGCTTGGCACCGCGGCGCGACCCATGTGCCCCGCATCGGTCCACACGTCCACTTCAATGGTCGGATTGCCGCGGGAGTCGAGGATCTCGCGGGCCTGGATCTTGGCGATCAAGCTCATGGATGCAGGATTAGGCGTTCTGTGGTGACCGGTCCGCGAGCACGCTTGACCTCATGTGCTCCACGAAGCGGTCGAATAGGTAACGGCTGTCGTAAGGGCCCGGGCCAGCCTCCGGGTGGTACTGCACGCTGAATACGGGGCGGCCCTTGAGCCGGATGCCCGCCACGCTGCCATCATTCAGGTGCACATGCGTGATCTGCACATCGGCATGGGCCTCTGCATCCGAGGGCTTCACCACGAAACCATGGTTCTGCGAGGTGATCTCGTCACGTCCCGTGGTGAGGTCCTTGACCGGATGGTTGATGCCCCTGTGGCCATGGTGCATCTTTCCGGTGCGCATGCCCAGGCTCTCCGCAAGCAACTGGTGCCCCAGACAGATGCCGAAGATGGGCAGGCCGGTTGCCACTACCTCCTTAACCAGCGCTACGCTTGCCGGCATCGCAGCCGGATCGCCCGGGCCATTGCTCAGGAGGAAGCCATGCGGCCGCCAATCGAGCATCTCCGCCAACGATGCCACCATGGGGAACACGCGCACCCGGCAGCTGCGCTCGCCGAGGCATCGTTCGATGTTGCGCTTCACGCCGAAATCCACAAGCGCCACACGGAACTCCGCATCCGCTGGGCCAGTCTCGTAAGGAACCCGCGTGCTCACCCGGCTGCTCAATTCCAGGCCCTCCATCGAGGGGGCCTCAGCCAAGCGCTGCCGGAGCGCATCGAGGTCCATGCTGCTGCTGCTGATCAGGGCATTCTGGTGCCCGTGATCACGGATGTGGCGCACAAGGCGGCGCGTATCGATGTCGCTGATTCCGACCACGCCTGCGGCCTTAAGGTAATCATCCAGCGACCCGGTGCCACCTGGACGGCTCCACACGTTGCTGAACTTCTTCACCACCAGGCCCGCGATGGTGACCTTTCCGCTCTCCTCCTCGCCCGCCTTGACCCCGTAGTTGCCGATGTGCGGCGAGGCCATCGTCATGATCTGCCCGGTGTAACTGGGGTCCGTGAATACCTCCTGATAGCCGGTCATTCCGGTATTGAAGCAGACCTCTCCCACCGCGATGCCAGGGGCGCCAATGGCGCGGCCCCTGAACAGCGTACCGTCGGCGAGGAGCAGGACGGCTTCGGGGCGTTGGCTGATGAGCATGACGGGCAGCGGGCGCGAAGATACCCGGCCCTTCGCATGCGGGCGGGAGGGATCTTCCACAGCTGTTGAAAAGGTCAGCGCGGATAAGGGAAAGCCTCTTGTCGAGATTCACTGCCCGGTCGCGGCGGAGCTCCACGGTTTCGGTGCGGGGCCCATCGCCCTTGGCGCAGAACCGCTCAACGCCCAGGAGGCAGATCCGGCCGGAGCAGGCAGCCCCAATGATGTCTGCGGTGCGCGGACTTGCATTGCCTCCAGCCGCTTCGATCCATGTGAATGGGGCGGGCTCGCCGATGATGCCATCGGTGATGCGCCCTTTCAGGATGAGCTGGTGATGGCGCCCAGGCTGATCATGCAGCGGCATGGCGCACATCGCCGCGAGCGCAAGGAGTGCAGCGTACCGGATGGAAGGGCCGAGCCGCATCGCTGGACGCGGACGGATGACACTCCCTTGGGTTGACCATGAACGAATACAGCCCAACGCAAAGAGGCGCCCTCTCGAGCGCCTCCCCGCGAATCTCATTGCGGCGATCACTCGCCCTTGGCCTCCTCGGCACCGCCCTCAGCCTTGGCCTCAGCGCCGCCCTCGGCCTTCTTGCCGGTGCTGCGGCGGCTGCGGCGCGTCTTCTTCGCCTCGGCGCCGGCCTTCTCCTTCACGTAAACGGTGTTGAAGTCCACCAGTTCGATCATGGCCATCTCAGCCGCATCGCCTAGGCGATTGCCCAGCTTGATGATGCGGGTGTATCCACCGGGACGCTCCGCCACCTTGGGGGCCACATCGCGGAAGAGGACCGCCGTTGCCGACTTGTTCTGCAGGTCGGCGAAGACCATGCGGCGGCTGTTCGTGCTGTCGTCCTTGCTGCGGGTGATGATGGGCTCCACGAACCGGCGCAGCGCGCGGGCCTTGGCCAGCGTGGTCTCGATGCGCTTGTGCTCGATCAGCGAGACGGCCAGGTTGCTCAGCAGGGCGTCGCGGTGGGCCTTCTTGCGGCCCAAGGCGTTGTTCTTGTTTCCGTGTCTCATGGTCGTTGACTTTCGCTCGCGTAAGTGGCGACGCACGCGTCGCCACTGCGCTCACTCTTTATCCAGCTTGTACTTGCTCAGGTTCATCCCGAAGCTCAGGCCTTTGTTCTCCACCAGGTCCTCCAGCTCGGTGAGGCTCTTCTTGCCGAAGTTGCGGAACTTCAACAGGTCGTTCTTATTGTAGCTCACCAGGTCGCCGAGGGTCTCGATATCGGCGGCCTTCAAGCAGTTCAGCGCGCGCACGCTCAGGTCCATGTCCACCAGCTTGGTCTTCAGCAGCTGGCGCATGTGCAAGCTGTCCTCGTCGAAGCCCTCCTCCTGCACGCGCTCCTCGACCTCAAGGCTGATGCGCTCATCGCTGAAGAGCATGAAGTGATGGATCAGGATCTTGGCAGCCTCCTGCAGGGCGTTCTTCGGCGTGATGCTGCCGTCCGTGACCACCTCGATGGTGAGCTTCTCGTAGTCGGTCTTCTCCTCCACGCGGGTGTTCTCCACCGTGTACTTCACGTTCTTGATGGGCGTGAAGATGGAGTCGATGAAAATGGTGCCCACCGGGGCGTTGGTCTTGTTCTCGTCAGCAGGGACGTAACCGCGACCCTTCCCGATGGCGAGCTCAACGTGCAGCTTCACGCCCGGCTCCATGTGGCAGATCACCAGTTCAGGGTTAAGCACTTGGAATCCGGTGGTCTGGCGACCGATATCACCGGCGGTGAAGATGTCCTTGCCGGTGATGGTGAGGCTCACCCGCTCGGTGCTGCTGTCCTCCAGCTGGCGGCGGAAGCGCACCTGCTTCAGGTTGAGCACGATCTCGGTCATGTCCTCGATCACTCCCTTGATGGTGGTGAACTCATGGTCCACGCCGTCGATCCGCACGCTGGTGATGGCGTAGCCCTCCAGGCTGGAGAGCAGGATGCGGCGCAGGGAGTTGCCGATGGTGATGCCATAGCCGGGCTCAAGCGGCCGGAACTCGAAGGTGCCGCGCTTGTCATCGGATTCGATCATCGTGACCTTGTCGGGCCGCTGGAATTCGAGAATGGGCATGGTTGGGTTGTTCGTGTGTTCGTTCGTCAGTGGATGCTCCTCCGCCTCGTTCGTGCCCCAAGGGCGGATTACTTCGAGTACAGTTCCACGATGAGCTGCTCGCGGATGTTCTCGGGGATCTGCGCACGCTCGGGCATGGCGATCACCTTGCCGGTCATGCTCGCAGGGTTCCACTCGAGCCAGTCGAAGCGCCTGCTGCTCACGTTCACGCTGTTGGTGATGGTCTCAAGCGAGCGGCTCTTCTCGCGCACGGCCACGCTCTGTCCGGGCCTGAGCGTATAGCTGGGCACGTTCACCACCTGGCCGTCCACCGTGATGTGGCCATGGCTCACCAGCTGACGGGCAGCACGCCGGGTGGGCGCAACCCCCAGGCGGAACACCGTATTATCGAGCCGGGCCTCGCAGAGCTGAAGCAGCACCTCACCGGTGATGCCCTTCTTGCTGGCGGCCGTGTGGAACATCTTCTCGAACTGCCGCTCAAGGATGCCGTAGGTGTACTTGGCCTTCTGCTTCTCGCGCAGCTGGGTGGAGTACTCGCTGTCCTTCTTGCGCCGCTTGCTCGGGCCGTGCTGGCCGGGGGCATGGGGCTTGCGCTCCATCCACTTGTCGGGGCCGAGGATGGCCTCGCTGAATTTGCGGGCGATGCGGGTCTTGGGTCCAGTGTAACGTGCCATGGTCTTCGTTTTGGGTGCGGCCTTCGTTTCCCGCACCGACAGCGGAGCGTGCGTCAATCACGCTCCTACAGGTTGATTTATGGTTAAACGCGGCGCTTCTTGGGCGGACGGCAGCCGTTGTGGGGCATAGGGGTTATGTCGACGATCTCGGTGACCTCCACGCCGTTGTTGTGCAGGGCGCGGATGGCGCTCTCGCGCCCGCTCCCGGGGCCCTTCACGAACACCTTGACCTTGCGGAGGCCCAGTTCGAAGGCCTCGCGTGCCGCCTCTTCGGCGCTCACCTGGCCCGCGTACGGCGTGTTCTTCTTGCTGCCGCGGAAGCCCTGCTTGCCGGAGGACGACCAGCTGATCACCTCGCCCTTGTTGTTGGTGAGGCTGATGATGAGGTTGTTGAACGAGGCTTGGATGTGGGCCTGGCCGAAGGCCTCCACCACCACGTTCTTCTTCTTCTTCTTGCCGGAAGCGGCGCCTTTCTCTTGCTGCTTTGCCATGTCTGTTCAGTTGTCGGTGTCCGTTGCCGGCGGTCAGCAGCTGCCGACGGCTGACAACGGGCGGCTGATTCTTACTTGGTCGCCTTCTTCTTGTTGGCCACGGTCTTGCGCTTGCCCTTGCGGGTCCGGCTGTTGGTGCGGGTGCGCTGTCCACGCACGGGCAAACCGCTGCGGTGCCGCTGGCCGCGCCAGCTGCCGATGTCCACCAAGCGCTTGATGCTGAGCTGCACTTCGCTGCGCAGCGCGCCCTCCACCTTCACATGCTCGTTGATGTGCTGGCGGATGCGGGCCTGCTCCTCATCGGTCCAGTCCTCCACCTTGGTGTCGGGATCCACACCGCTCTTCTGGAGGATGTCCAGCGCTGTGCTGCGGCCGATGCCGTAGATGTAGGTGAGGCCGATGCAGCCCCGTTTGCTCTTGGGTAGGTCGATGCCTGCGATACGTGCCATGCTCGTGCGTTTATCAGCCCTGACGCTGCTTGAACTTAGGGTTCTTCTTGTTGATGATGTACAGGCGCCCTTTGCGGCGGACGATCTTGCAGTCCGCCGAGCGCTTCTTGAGGGAGGCCCTGACCTTCATGGTTTCCTGTGTTCTTAGCTCTTGTATCGGAAGGTGATGCGGCCTTTGCTCAGGTCATACGGGCTCATCTCCACCTTCACCTTGTCGCCGGGCAGGATCCGGATGTAGTGCATCCGCATCTTCCCGCTGATGTGTGCGATGATCACGTGACCGTTCTCCAGCTCGACACGGAACATGGCATTGCTCAGCGCCTCCTTGATGACGCCGTCCTGCTCTATGGTCCCCGTCTTGCTCATCCTTCCGTTCGTTCTCTTGTTCGTTTCCTCTCCGTTTCCGCTCCCCGCATCATGGCGCCTTCTTGCGCCCTTATGCGGTGATCGATTCACCTTTCGACTTCAGCACATCCTCGATGTAGCTGAATGTTGACAAGACCTCTGCCTTTCCCGGGCGCACCGCCACGTTGTGCTCGTAGTGCGCGCTGGGCTTGCCATCGCGCGTCACCACCGTCCATCCGTCGCCCAGCTGCTTCACCTCCTTCACGCCCATGTTGATCATGGGCTCGATGGCGAGCACCATGCCGGTGCGCAGCCTCACGCCGTGCCCGCGGCGGCCGTAGTTCGGCACTTCCGGCGCCTCGTGGAGCCTGCGGCCCACGCCGTGCCCCACCAGCTCCCGCACCACGCTGTAGCCATTGGCTTCCGCGTGCTGCTGGATGGCGTGCCCGATGTCACCCGTGCGGTTGTTCTCGATCGCCGCCTCGATGCCCCTTTCCAGGCACTCGCGCGTCACCTGCAACAGGCGCCGCACCGGCTCGGCCACTTCGCCCACCGTGAAGGTGAAGGCGCTGTCGCCGTAGAACCCGTTCATCAGCACGCCGCAGTCCACGCTGGCCACATCGCCATCGCGCAGCGTGCGCTGGCCCGGGAGGCCATGCACCACCTCCTCGTTCACGCTGATCAACAGCGTGCTCGGGCAGTCGTACAGGCCCTTGAAGCCGGGCACCGCGCCATTGTCGCGGATGAACTCCTCCGCAAGGCGGTCGAGCTCACCGGTGGTGACGCCGGGCGCGATGCGCTTCGCCACTTCGGCCAAGGTCTTCCCAACAAGCAAAGAACTCTCTCTCAGCACTGCGATCTCGTCATCGCTCAGATGGACCAGGGGCTTGCTCCCCATGGTCTATCCGGCCATGCCGTAGGCCGCTCCCTGACTCCGCCCCTTGATGCGCCCGCTCTTCATCAGACCGTCATAATGACGCATCAGTAGGTGGCTCTCGATCTGCTGGAGCGTGTCCAAGAGCACGCCCACCATGATCAGCAATGAAGTCCCGCCGAAGAACTGAGCGAAGCCCTGCTTGATGCCCATCATGCCGGCGAACGTCGGCAGGATGGCCACGATGCCGAGGAAGATGGCACCGGGCAAGGTGATCCGCGAGAGCAGCTCATCGATGTGCGATGCCGTGGCCTTCCCGGGCTTGACGCCGGGGATGAAGCCGCCGTTCCGCTTCATGTCATCTGCAAGCTGGTTCGGGTTCACGGTGATGGCGGTATAGAAATAGGTGAAGGCCACCACCATGAGGAAGAGCGCGATGTTGTAGCCCCAGCCCTGGCTGCTGGCCGCCGTGTTCATCCAGTTGCGCACCGACTCGCTTAGGAAGGGCGCCTGGGCGATGTACATCGGCACCAGAACGATGGCTTGGGCGAAGATGATCGGCATGACCCCTGCGGCGTTCACCTTAAGCGGGATGTAGTTCCGAACGCCGCCGTACTGCTTGTTGCCAACGACGCGCTTGGCGAATTGAACCGGGATACGCCGCGTGCCCTGCACCAGCAGGATGCAGCCGGCGATGATGAGCACCCAGATCACCACCTCCACCAGCAGCAGCACCAAGCCGCCGCCACCGGGGCCCATGCGGCCCACCACCTCCTGGGCGAAGCTCTGCGGGAACTGAGCCAGAATGCCGATCATGATGATGAGGGAGATGCCGTTCCCAAGGCCCCGCTCCGTGATCCGCTCACCGAGCCACATCACGAACAGCGTGCTGGCGGTGAGGATCACGACGCTCGACCAGACCCAGCCCCAGCTGTCCAGCGGGGCAGCGTCGGGCTCGATGCTGGTGTAGATGTAGCCCGGCGCCTGTGCCACGCAGATGGCGATGGTGAGGTAGCGCGTCCATTGGTTCAGCTGGCGCCTGCCGCTCTCCTCCTTCTGTTTCTTCTGCACGGCCGGGATGGCGATGCCGGCCAACTGCATGATGATGGACGCCGAGATGTAGGGCATGATGCCCAAGGCGAAGATGCTGGCGCGCGTGAAGGCGCCGCCGGTGAAGATCGAGAGGATCTCTGCGATACCCCCGGCCGCCGACGAGGCATCGGACATCTTGGTGCTGTCCACCCCGGGGAGGACGATGAAGCTGCCGATCCGGTACACCAGCAGCAGGCCCAGCGTGATGAGGATGCGGTTGCGCAGCTCCTCGATGCGCCAGATGTTCTTGACCGTTTCGATCAGGTTCTTCATGCCTTAGGCCTTGGGGGCTACGGTGGCGATGGTCTCCGCCTTGCCGCCTTTGGCCTCGATGGCGGCCTTGGCGGTGGCGCTGAAAGCGTGCGCGGTGATGGTGAGGGCGCCGGTGAGCTCGCCGCGGCCCAGCACCTTCAGCTTGTCGTTCTTGGCGATGATGCCGTTGGCCCGAAGCACCTCGGGGTCGATCGCCGTGAGCTTCTTGGCATCGGCCAGCGCCTGGATCGCATCCAGGTTGATGCCCTTGTACTCCACGCGGGTGGGGTTCGTGAAGCCGAACTTCGGCACACGGCGCACCAGAGGCATCTGGCCGCCCTCGAAGCCGCGCTTGCGGTTGTAGCCGCTGATGGCCTTCTGGCCCTTGTGCCCCTTGGTGGAGGTGCCGCCACGGCCGCTGCCCTGGCCACGGCCCAGGCGCTTGTTCTTCTTGGTGGCCCCTTCGGCCGGTTTCAGTCTGCTCAGGTCCATTGTCGTTCGGTGCTAAGGGTTCAGGCCTGCTTCACGTTCACCAGGTGCTCCACCTTGCGCACCATGCCCAGCACCTGGGGGGTGCCTTCGAGCACGGTGCTCTTGCCGATGCGGCCCAGGCCCAAGGCCTTCAGGGTCGCCTTCTGGCGCTTCGGGCACTTGATCTGGCTGCTGGTCTGGGTGATGATGATCTTGCTCATGGTTCGTCCGCCATAGCCTTGGCGGGCGGGGTCTTTATCCGTTGAATACGCGCTCCAGTTTCACGCCGCGCTGGCGGGACACCATGTTGGCGTCGCGCATGCTCGTAAGGGCCTCGATGGTCGCCTTCACCACGTTGTGCGGGTTGCTGCTGCCCTTGCTCTTGGCGAGCACGTCGGTGACCCCGACGCTCTCGAGCACGGCGCGCATGGCGCCGCCGGCGATCACGCCCGTGCCGTGCGCGGCAGGCTTCAGGAACACCTGGGCCCCGGCGAACTTGCCCTCCTGCGGGTGCGGGATGGTGCCCTTCAGCACCGGCACCTTCACCAGGTTCTTCTTGGCGTCGTCGATGCCCTTGGCGATGGCCTCCTGCACCTCCTTGGCCTTGCCCAGGCCATGGCCCACCACACCGTTCTCATTGCCCACCACCACGATGGCGGCGAAGGTGAAGGTGCGGCCGCCCTTGGTCACCTTGGTAACACGGTTGAGGGCGACGAGCTTATCCTTCAGCTCCAGATCGCTGCTCTTGACCTTCTTGACGTTCGTATCGGACATGGGTTCGGTGTGATCAGAAGTTGAGGCCTGCTTCGCGGGCGGCTTCGGCCAGCGCCTTCACGCGGCCATGGTAGAGGTAGCCATTGCGGTCGAACACCACCTTCTCGATGCCCGCCGCCTTCGCCTTCTCGGCGATGGCCTGGCCCACCAGCTTGGCCTGCTCGATCTTGGGCACGCCCTGGGCCTTCTTGTCCTTGTGCGAGGAGGCGCTCACCAGCGTGCGGCCAGCCTCGTCGTCGATGATCTGGGCGTACATGCCCGTGTTGCTGCGGTAGACCGAGAGGCGCGGGCGCTCCGGCGTTCCGGATACGCTCTTGCGCACCCGTTGCTTGATCTTGAGTCTGCGTGATTCCCTGCTGAATGCCATGGCTCCTCGGATTATTTGCCTGCCGCTTTGCCGGCCTTGCGACGCACTGCCTCGCCCACGAACCGCACGCCCTTGCCCTTGTAAGGCTCCGGCTTGCGCAGCGCGCGCAGCTTGGCGGCCACCTGGCCGATGAGTTGCTTGTCCGCGCTCTCCAGGCGGATGATGGGGTTCTTCCCTTTCTCCTGGGCCGCCGCCACCTTGATCTGCGGGGGAAGCACCAGGGTGACGGTGTGCGAGAAGCCGAGCGCGAGCTGCAGCTGCTGGCCCTTGGCGGTGGCGCGATAGCCCACGCCCACGAGCTCCTGCTCGATCACGAAGCCCTCGCTCACGCCCTTCACCATGTTGGCGATGAGTGCGCGGTAGAGCCCGTGCTTGGCACGGTGCGGCTTGGCGTCGCTGGGGCGCTCCACGGTCACCGCGGCGCCGTCCTTCTTCAGGCTGATGGCCGGGTCGACGGCCTGCTCCAAGGTGCCTTTCGGGCCCTTCACGGTAACCAGGTTCTTATCGCTGATGCTGATCTCCACCCCCTTGGGCAGTTCGATCGGCGCTTTTCCGATGCGGCTCATGTTCCTTTCGTTCTTAGCTCACGTAGCACAGCACTTCACCGCCCACGTTCAGCGCGCGCGCCTCCTTGTCGGTGACCACGCCCTTGCTGGTGGAGATGATGGCCACGCCCAGGCCGTTCATCACGCGGGGCAGCTGCTCCACGTGGGCGTATTTGCGCAGGCCCGGCGTGCTCACGCGGCTCAGCTCGCGGATGGCGCTCTGGCGGGTCTGCGGGTCGTACTTCAGGGCGATCTTGATCAGGCCCTGCTTGCCGTCCTCCTCGGCCTTCCAGGAGAGGATGTAGCCCTTGTCGTACAGGATGCGCGTGATGTCCTTCTTCAGGTTGCTCGCGGGCACCGTGACGACCTTCTTGCGCGCCTGGATGGCGTTGCGCAGTCGGGTGAGGTAATCGGCGATGGGATCGGTGGTCATGGTCGTAATGCGGTTCCAGGTTTACCAGCTGCCTTTGGTCACGCCGGGGATCTTGCCCTCCAGCGCCATCTGGCGGAACATGTTGCGGGAGATGCCGAACAGGCGCATGTAGCCCCGGGGACGGCCGCTGATCTGGCAGCGGTTGTGCATGCGCACCTTGCTGCCGTTCGCGGGCAGCTGCTGCAGCTTCTCCCACTCGCCGGCCTTCTTCAGGGCAGCGCGCTTGGCGGCGAACTTCTCCACCATCTTGGCGCGCTTGCGCTCGCGGGCCTTCATGGATTCCTTGGCCATGGTCTCTTGTGTTATTTCTTGTCTGCGAAGGGGAAGCCGAAGGCGGTGAGCAGGCTCTTGGCCTCCTCATCGGTCTTGGCGGTGGTCACGAAGGTGATGTCCATCCCCTGGATCTTCGTCACCTTATCGATGTCGATCTCCGGGAAGATGATCTGCTCCTTCACCCCGAAGGTGAAGTTGCCACGGCCGTCGAAGCCTCCGGGCTTCACTCCGCGGAAGTCGCGCGTACGGGGCAGGCTCACTGCGATCAGGCGATCCAGGAACTCGTACATCCGATCGCCGCGCAGCGTCACGCGCGCGCCAATGGGCATGCCCTTCCGCAGCTTGAAGTTGCTGATGTCCTTCTTGGAGGTGGTGGCAACCGCCTTCTGGCCCGCGATGGTGGTCATCTCGGCCACGGCGTTCTCCACCACCTTCTTGTCGCCCACGGCGCTGCCAAGGCCCTGGTTGAGGCTGATCTTGACGATGCGGGGCACCTGCATGGGGCTCTTGTACCCGAACTCCTTCTGGAGCTTGGGGGCCACCTCTTCGGTGTATTTGGCGCGGAGCCTGGGAACGTAGCTCATGGCTTAGGCCTTGGATTTCTTGGTCTTGACGTAGCGCTCCAGCTTGCCCTCCTTGGCGAGCCGGCGGCCTACGCGGCCCGGTTCACCCGTCTTGGCATCGATCAGCATGAGGTTGCTGATGTGGATGGGGCCCTCCTTCTCCACGATGCCGCCCTGGGGGTTGGCCGTGGTGGGCTTGCTGTGCTTCTTGTTGATGTTGAGGCCCTCGACGATGGCGACCATGCGGTCACGGTCCACCTCGAGCACGCGCCCCTGCTTGGAGCGGTCCTCGCCGGCGAGCACCTTCACCATGTCGCCCTTCTTGATGTGCGTCTTCTTCTGCATGGCTTACAGTACTTCGGGGGCCAGGGAGATGATCTTCATGAACTTCTTCTCGCGCAGCTCCTTCGCCACGGGGCCGAAGATGCGGGTGCCCTTCATCTCGCCGGCGGCGTCGAGGATCACCACGGCGTTGTCGTCGAAGCGGATGTAGCTGCCGTCCTTGCGGCGGGTCTCCTTCCTGGTGCGCACCACCACCGCCTTGTGCACGGTGCCCTTCTTGGCCTGCCCGTTTGGCATGGCGTCCTTGATGCTCACCACGATGGTGTCCCCGATGCGGGCGTAGCGACGGCCGCTGCCGCCGAGCACCCGGATGCACAGCACCTCCTTGGCGCCGCTGTTGTCGGCCACATTGAGCCGGGATTCCTGTTGGATCATGGCTGTGCTTGGATTACTTGGCTCGTTCGATGATCTCCACCAGGCGCCAGCGCTTGAGCTTGCTCACCGGGCGAGTCTCCATGATGCGCACCGTGTCGCCCACATGCGCCTCGCCCTTCTCGTCGTGCGCCATGAACTTGCTGGAGAGCTTCACGAACTTCCCGTACTTCTTGTGCATCACGCGCCGCTCAACGGTGACGGTGATGCTCTTGCTCATCTTGTCGCTGGTGACCACGCCGATGCGCTCCTTGCGCAGGTTGCGGTCGGTGGTGCTCGTCTCGGTGCTCATTTGCCGGCGGTATTGGCGAGCTCGCGCTTGCGGAGCTCGGTGAGGATGCGGGCCACCTCCTTGCGCTTGGAGCGCAGCTGCATCGGGTTCTCGATGGGGCTCACGGTGTGGTTGAACCGCAGCTTGGTCAATCCGCTGCGCTCCTCCTGCAGCTTGTCCTGCAGTTCCTGCACGGTGAGGTCATTCAGTTCCAGTCCTTTCTTCTTCATGGCTCTCGCTTATTGGCCGTCGTAATCCTCGCGCACCACGAACTTGGTGGGGATGGGCAGTTTCTGGGCCGCCAGGCGCAGGGCCTCCTGCGCGGTGCCCATCGGCACGCCGTCCACCTCGAAGATGATGCGGCCCGCATGGCACACCGCCACCCAGTGGTCGAGCGAGCCTTTGCCCTTGCCCATTCGCACCTCGGCGGGCTTGCTGGTCACGGGCTTATCGGGGAACACCTTGATCCACACCTGGCCTTCACGCTTCATATGGCGGGTGAGCGCCACACGGGCGGCCTCGATCTGGCGGCTGGTGAGCCAAACGCTCTCCATGGCCTTGAGGCCGAAGGATCCGAGGGTGACACGGTGGCCGCGCTGGGCCGTGCCCTTCATGCGGCCCTTGTGCATATTGCGGCGCTTGCTGCGCTTCGGTTGCAACATGGCTCTTAGCTGTTACGGTTGTTTCCGCCACGGCGATCCCCGCCACGGCGCTCTCCTCCTCCACCACGGCGCTCACCGGCACCGGGCCCGCGGCGCTCGCGGCGCTCCGGACGGTCGCCGCCCATGCGGGGACCTGCCGGGCCGCCTTTGGGCTGGCCCACGTTGGGGCTCAGGTCGCGCTTGCCGTAAACCTCGCCGCGCATGATCCAGCACTTCACCCCGATGCGGCCCATCTTGGTGTGCGCCTCGGTGATCGCGAAGTCGATATCGGCGCGCAGGGTGTGCAGGGGCACACGGCCCTCACGGTAGCTCTCGGTTCGGGCGATCTCCGCCCCGTTGAGGCGTCCTGCAACGGTGAGCTTGATGCCCTCGGCGCCCATGCGCATGGTGCTGGCCACGGCCATCTTCATGGCGCGGCGGAAGCTGATGCGGCCCTCGAGCTGGCGGGCGATGCTGTCGGCCACCAGGCGGGCGTCGAGCTCGGGGCGCTTGATCTCGAAGATGTTGATCTGGACGTCCTTGCCCGTGAGCTTCTTGAGCTCCTCGCGCAGCTTGTCCACCTCGGCGCCGCCCTTGCCGATGATCACCCCCGGACGTGCCGTATTGATGGTGACGGTAACGAGCTTCAGCGTGCGCTCGATGACGATCTTGCTCACGCTGGCCTTCTTCAGGCGCGCCATGAGGTACTGGCGGATCTTCTCGTCCTCCACCAGTTTCTCGGTGTAGTCGTTCCCGCCGTACCAGTTGCTGTCCCAGCCCTTGATGAAGCCGAGGCGCGTTCCGATCGGATGTGCTTTCTGTCCCATAGTGCGTTGTTCTCGGCTTAGGCCTGGGTGCTGTCGACGATGAGGCTCACGTGGTTGCTGCGCTTCTTCATGCGGTAGGCACGGCCCTGCGGCGCGGGCAGCATGCGCTTGAGGCCGCGGGCCTCGTTCACCTGCACGCTCTTCACCACCAGGCCGGCCTCGTCGGCCTTGCGGCCCTCGTTCTTGGCCTCCCAGTTCGCGATGGCGCTCATCAGCAGCTTCTCCAGGTCGCGGCTGCTGTGGCGGGTGCTGAAGCGCAGGATGCCCAGCGCCTTGTCCACCTGCTGGCCACGGATCAGGTCCGCCACCTGGCGCATGCGGCGCGGCGAGGTGGGCACATTGCGCAGGTGCGCGATGGCCACGGTCTTCATGACCTCCTTGCGCTTGTCCGCTGCTAGTTTCTTACGGGCTCCCATGGGCTTGCTCAGTTGCTCTTGTTACCGGAGTGGCCGCGGAAGGTGCGGGTGGGGGCGAATTCGCCCAGCTTGTGGCCCACCATGTTCTCGGTCACGTACACCGGGATGAACTTGTTGCCGTTGTGCACCGCGATGGTGAGGCCCACGAACTCGGGGGTGATGGTGCTGGCACGCGACCAGGTCTTGATCACGTTCTTCTTGCCCGAGGACTGTGCCTCGCCCACGCGCTTGCTCAGCTTGTAGTGGACGAACGGCGGTTTCTTGAGTGAACGGCTCATTGGCTATCGGGGGGATCAGGCGCCCTTCTTGGCGTTGATGCGTTCGAGGATGAAGCGGTTGCTGCGGTTCTTCGGCGCGCGGGTCTTCTTGCCCTTCGCCAACAGGCCCTTCCGGCTGCGCGGGTGGCCGCCGGAGGCGCGGCCTTCGCCGCCGCCCATGGGATGGTCCACCGGGTTCATGGCCACCGCACGGGTGCGTGGGCGGCGGCCCTGCCAGCGGCTGCGGCCGGCCTTGCCGCTCTTCTGCAGCATGTGCTCGGCATTGCCCACGGTGCCCACCGTGGCCAGGCAGGCCACCAGCACCATGCGCAGCTCGCCGCTGGGCATCTTCAGCGTGGCATACTTGCCCTCCCGGGCGCTCAGCTGGGCGAAGGTGCCCGCGCTGCGGGCGATGGCGCCGCCCTTGCCGGGCTGGAGCTCGATGTTGTGCACCACCGTGCCCAGCGGGATCTCGCTCAGCGGGAGCGTGTTGCCCACCTCGGGCGCCACGCCGCTGCGGCCGCTCACCAGCGTCTGGCCCACCTGCAGGCCGTTCGGCGCCAGGATGTAGCGCTTCTCGCCATCGGCGTAGCTCAACAGGGCGATGCGCGCGCTGCGGTTCGGGTCGTACTCGATGGTCTTCACCACCGCAGGGATGCCGTGCTTGTCGCGCTTCAGGTCGACCACGCGGTAGCGCTGCTTATGACCGCCGCCGATGTAGCGCATGGTCATCTTGCCCTGATTGTTGCGGCCGCCGGACTTGTTGCGACCGCTGGTCAGGGACTTCTCCGGCACGTTGGTCGTCACGCCCTCGAAGTCGGTGATCACCCGGTGGCGGGTGCCGGCGGTGACGGGATTGAGCTTGCGGATACCCATGGCTTAGATGCTGCTGTAGAGGTCGATGGTGTCTCCGGCCTTCACGGTGACGATGGCCTTCTTCGTGGCCGGGGTGCGGCCGCGAAGGATGAGGCTCTTCGTGTAGCGCGTGCGGCGCTTGCCGTGCGAGATCATGGTGCGCACGCCGGTGACGGTGACGTTGTACTCCTTCTCGACGGCCTGCTTGATCTGCACCTTGTTGCTGGTGCGGGCGACGACGAAGCCGTAGCGGTTCTCCTTCTCGCCCTGGGCCGTCATCTTCTCGGTGACGATCGGTCGGATGATGATCTGGCTCATGGCTTACTTGGTGAGGATGGCCTCCAGCGGTGCGATCGCGTCCTTGGCGATGAGCAGGCCGTTGGCGTTCATGATGTCGTAGGTGCTGAGCTCGCTGGCCACCACCACGCGGGCGCGCTGGAGGTTGCGGCTGCTGAGCAGCAGGTTATCATCCTTGGCGGGCACCACCACCACGGCCTTGCGCGTGCCGAGCTCGAAGGCCTTGAGCATCGCAGCCAGTTCCTTGGTCTTCGGGGCGCCCATGGCAGCGCTGTCCAGCACCTTGATGGCACCGTCCTTGGCCTTGTAGGTGAGGGCGCTGCGGCGGGCCAGGTCCTTCACCTTCTTGTTCAGCTTGAAGTGGTAGTCGCGCGGCTGGGGGCCGAACACGCGTGCTCCGCCGGGGAAGAGCGGGCTCTTGATGGAGCCCTTGCGGCTGCCGCCCGTGCCCTTCTGCCGGTGCAGCTTCTTGGTGCTGCCGCTCACCTCGCTCTTCTCCAGCGTCTTGGCGGTGCCTTGGCGCTTGTTGGCGAGATGCTGCTTCACGTCCAGCCAGATGGCGTGGTCGTTGGGCTGCTCGATCGCGAACACCGCGTCGCTCAGCTTGGCTTTCTTGCCGGTGGACTTGCCGTCCTTGCCGTAGATTTCGAGTTCCATCTTACTTCCAGATGATCACGAAGCTGCCCTTAGGACCGGGGACGGTACCGCGCAGCAGCAACAGGTTCTTGGATGCGTCCACTTTCACCACCTTCAGGTTCTCGGTGGTCACCTTGTTCCCGCCGGTGCGGCCCGCCATGCGCATGCCTTTGAACACGCGGCTGGGATACGAGCTGCCGCCCAGCGAACCGGGAGCACGGCTGCGGTCATGCTGGCCGTGGGTGGCTTCGCCCACGCCGCTGAAGCCGTGGCGCTTCACCACGCCCTGGAAGCCCTTGCCCTTGCTGTTGCCGGTCACCGTCACGAAGCTGCCCTCCTCGAAGAGGTCAACGCCGATGGTGTCGCCCAGCTTCAGCTCGCTCTCGAACTCCTTGAACTCGTGGGCCATCACCTTGGGGGTGGTGCTGGCCTTCTTGTAGTGGCCCATGGCCGCAGCGGGCGTGCTCTTCGCACGGCGCTCGCCCGCGGAGAGCTGCACGGCCTGGTAACCGTCCTTCTCCAGGGTCTTCACGTGGCTGACCACGTTGGGGGCCGCCTCGATCACGGTGCATGCCACAAGGCTGCCGTCCGTGTCGTACAGGCTGGTCATCCCGATCTTCTTGCCGATCAATCCGCTCATGGCTCTGTGGTGCTATCGGTCAGACTTTGATCTCCACCTCCACGCCGCTGGGGAGCTCCAGCTTCATCAGCGCATCGATGGTCTTGCTGCTGCTGCTGTAGATGTCCATCATGCGCTTGTAGCTGCACAGCTGGAACTGCTCGCGCGCCTTCTTGTTGACGTGCGGGCTCCGCAGCACGGTGAACATGCGCTTGTGGGTGGGCAGGGGGATGGGACCGCTCACCACGGCGCCGGTGGTCTTCACCGTCTTCACGATCTTCTCGGCGCTCTTGTCGACCAGGTTGTGGTCATACGACTTGAGCTTGATCCGGATCTTCTGGGTCATCTCGGTTCGCGGATTAGGCTGACACTTTGCCGCGCACCTTGGCCAGCACGGCCTCGGTGACGTTGTTGGGGGCTTGCTCGTAATGGCTGAATTCCATGGTGCTGCTGGCACGGCCGGAGCTCATGGTGCGGAGGCTCGTCACGTAGCCGAACATCTCGCTCAGGGGCACCTGGCCTTTGATGGCCTTGGCACCGGCACGGTCCTCCATGCCCTGGATGGTGCCCCGACGGCGGTTCAGGTCGCCCACGATGTCGCCCATGTTCTCCTCGGGCGTCACCACCTCGATCTTCATGATGGGCTCCAGCAGCACCGGCTTGCACTTCGGCACCGCGGTGCGGAAGGCGCTCTTCGCGCAGATCTCGAAGCTCAGCGCGTCGGAGTCCACATTGTGGTAGCTGCCGTCGTAAAGGGTCACCTTCAGGCTCTCCATCGGGAAGCCGGCGAGCACGCCGTTCTTCAGCGAGGCCTCGAAGCCCTTGGCCACCGGCTGGATGAATTCCTTCGGGATGACGCCGCCCTTGATCTCGTCGACGAACTCCAGGCCGGTCTTCTCGGGATCGGTCTGCGGCTCGATGCGCACATGGATGTCGGCGAACTTGCCTCGGCCGCCGGTCTGCTTCTTGTACAGCTCACGGTGCTCCACGGTGCCCGTGATGGCCTCCTTGTACTTCACCTGGGGGGCGCCCTGGTTGCACTCCACCTTGAACTCGCGCTTCAGGCGGTCCACGATGATCTCCAGGTGCAGTTCGCCCATGCCGCTGATCACGGTCTGGCCGGTGTCCTCATCGGTGTGGACCTTGAAGGTGGGATCCTCCTCGGCCAGCTTGGCGAGGGAAGCACCCAGCTTGTCCAGGTCGGCCTGGGTCTTGGGCTCCACCGCGACGCCGATCACCGGCTCGGGGAAGCTCATGCTCTCCAGCACGATCGGGTTGTTCTCATCGCACAGCGTATCGCCCGTGCGGATATCCTTGAAGCCCACAGCAGCGCCGATGTCGCCGGCCTCGATGACCTCGACGGGATTCTGCTTGTTGGCGTGCATCTGGAAGATGCGGCTGATCCGCTCCTTGTTGCCCGAGCGCATGTTCCTCACGTAGCTGCCGGCGGGCACCGCACCGCTGTAGCAGCGGAAGAAGGCCAGGCGGCCCACATAGGGGTCCGTGGCGATCTTGAAGGCCAGGCTCGCCATGGGCTCTTTCGCATCGGGACGGCGCGTCACCTCCTCACCGGTATCCGGATTGGTGCCGGTCACCGCCTCGATGTCCACGGGGCTGGGCAGATAGGCCATCACGGCATCGAGCATGGTCTGCACGCCCTTGTTCTTGAAGGAACTGCCGCACAGGATGGGCGTGATGCTCATGCTGATGGTGCTCTTCCGGATGGCGTTCATGATCTCCGCCTCCGTCAGGCTGTTCGCATCAGCGAAATACTTCTCCATGAGGGTGTCATCGCTCTCGGCAACGGCCTCGATGAGCTTGCCACGCCACTCTTCCACGGTCTCCTGCAGGTCGGCAGGGATCGGCACTTCGGTCCAGGTCATGCCCTGGTCGTGCTCGTTCCACACCATGCCGCGGTTGTTGACCAGGTCCACCACGCCCTTGAAGTCGGCCTCGGCGCCGATGGGCACCTGCAGGGGAATGGGGTTGGCGCCAAGGCGCTCCTTGATCTGCTTGACCACATTGAAGAAGTCGGCACCGCTGCGGTCCATCTTGTTCACGAAGCCGATGCGGGGCACCTTGTACTTGTTGGCCTGGCGCCAAACGGTCTCGCTCTGGGGCTCCACGCCGCCCACGGCGCAGAACAGCGCCACGGCCCCGTCGAGCACGCGCAGGCTGCGCTCCACCTCCACGGTGAAGTCCACGTGGCCCGGGGTGTCGATCAGGTTGATCTTGTACTCATTGCCCCGGTACTTCCAGCTGGTGGTGGTGGCGGCGCTGGTGATGGTGATGCCGCGCTCCTGCTCCTGCTCCATCCAATCCATGGTGGCGGCACCATCGTGCACCTCACCGATCTTGTGGGTCAACCCGGTATAGTACAGGATGCGCTCGGACGTGGTGGTCTTGCCGGCATCGATGTGCGCCATGATGCCGATGTTGCGCGTGTATTTGAGGTCGCGTGCCATGTGGCTGTGCTCGTTGGCTTAGAAGCGGAAGTGGCTGAAGGCCTTGTTCGCTTCGGCCATTTTGTGGACTTCTTCTTTCTTCTTGAAGGCAGCGCCCTCCTCCTTGGAAGCGGCCAGGATCTCGTTGGCGAGCTTCTGGGCCATGCTGCGCTCATTGCGCGTGCGGGCATAGCCGATCAGCCATTTCATGGCGAGGCTCTTCTTCCGCTCGTCGCGCACTTGCTGGGGGATCTGGAAGTTGGCACCGCCCACGCGACGCGTGCGCACCTCCACTTGGGGGGTCACATTCTGGAGGGCTTTGCGAAAGATCTCCAGCCCGTCCTCCCCGCTCTTCTCGGCTACGATGTCGAGGGCATTGTAGAAGATGTCGAACGACTTGCTCTTCTTGCCGTCGTACATCAGGTTGTTCACGAACTTGGTCACCTGCTCGTCGCCGAACTTGGGATCGGGCAGCGTGGTGTGCTTGACCGCTTTCTTGCGCATGGTACTCTAGGCTCTGCGTGAACGGTTACTTCTTCTTGGCGGGCGCCTGGCCGGGCTTCGGCTTCTTGGTGCCGTACTTGCTGCGGCGCTGGTTGCGGCCCTCCACCCCGCTGGTGTCGAGCACGCCCCGCACGATGTGGTACTTCACGCCGGGCAGGTCCTTCACCCTGCCGCCGCGCACCAGCACGATGCTGTGCTCCTGCAGGTTGTGGCCTTCGCCGCCGATGTAGGCGATCACTTCATAGCCGTTCACCAGGCGCACCTTGGCCACCTTGCGGAGCGCCGAGTTCGGCTTCTTCGGGGTGGTGGTGTACACCTTGGTGCAGACGCCACGGCGCTGCGGGCAGCGGGTCAAAGCGACCGACTTGCTCTTGTAGACCGGGTTCTCCCGGCCCTTGCGGATGAGCTGCTGAATCGTTGGCATGAGGTCCTTTCGGCTTGACTTTCAGGCGTTTTCGACTTTTTCTTCCGGAAAACGGGCTGCGAAAGTAGCTGAAATGCGCTTCCAACAACCGCCTGTTGAAGGAAAAATCCGCCGACGCCCCTCCGCTCCACCAGCATTGAACCCTTGGGCGCAACGGAAAGATTAGTCATATCAACCTGTCTAGTAGTGCATTACGAATGTTCTTGCCATGCCCATGGAAGAACTCCGCTGGTCAGGGACCGAAGCCTTCAGCGAGTAACAACGCGATTGGTGAACGCTATCTTTGTTCGAATCATTTGATTTGTATTATGGACATCGGGAGCATCACCTACTATTCCATCAGCCCCCGGATCCTCCACCTGCTGGGCCGTGTGCATGAGCGCTTGGGCGCCGCCCATGCCCGCCATTTCCATCAGCCGGCCGCCGAGTTGGCCAAGGCCTACCGCGCCAGCATCGTTAGCGCCACCCTGGCCATCGAGGGCGGCCAGCTCGACCCGCTGCCCGTAGCCGCCTTGGCCGAGGACCACACCGCCAGCAGCCAGGGGCCGGCCGCCCTTGAGGCGCTGAACACCCATCGCACGTACGACCTGCTCAACGGCCTCGACCCTTTCTCCGACCAGGACCTTCGCCACGCCCACGGTGTGCTCATGCACGGGCTGGCCGTGGATGCCGGTCACTACCGCACCGGGCCCATCGAGGTCTTCTACGGCGACCCGCAGCCCCTGCGCACATCGCCCGCCAAGGGGCTCCCCGTGGCCGTGCAGGAGCTGCTGCGCTATGCCGAAGAGGATGACTTCCCGCCGCTGATCACCGCTTGCGTGCTCCACTTCGGCCTCATCTACCTGCGGCCCTTCAGCGCCGGCAATGGCCGGCTTGCGCGGCTCTGGCAGCGCGCCCTGCTCATGCGGCACTGGCCCGTATTCGCCTACCTGCCCGTGGAAGCCTTCATCCACCGCGCGGAGCCCGCCTACCACGCCGCCTTGGAGTTCGCCGATCGCCGCGGCGACTGCGGCGGCTTCATCGTCTACATGCTCGAGCGGACGGACGAAGCGCTCGCTGAACTGCTGGCCTCCCCCGACCCCATCCGCACATCTCCGGAGCGCATCGCCGCCTTCCTGCAGCACCGCCGGCGCGCCGGCCAGATCGAGCAGCCCTTCCGCCGGCGCGACTACATGGACTTCCACCCCTGGCTGAGCACGGCAACGGCTACGCGGGACCTGAAGGGGGCCGTGGCGGCCGCCCAGCTCGTGCCCAGCGGCGGCGGACGCAGCATGCAGTACCGCTTGGCATAGGCCTCTCTGCATGCGCCGCACCGGCTCCGGGCCGACCGGGCGACCGCTCGGGGCATTCCGGCACAACCGACCGCGCGCTGCATACTATCCTTGGCGCGCGGCAGTTATCAAGCAGCACGACCGGACCATGAGCGCGCATCACCGCATCGAGGAGCTCCGCGCGCTCCTGAAGGGCACGGACCTGAGCCTCGCCACCCGGCGGCTCATGGACCTCTGCGATGACTACGAGACCCTGCACGACCTGCGTCAACCGGCCATGCAGCTGCGCGCCGAGTACAACCTGGGCCGTGACCTGGGCGCCGGGGAAATGAACGGCGACAGGGCCCAGGCCATCCGGACCCGGGTGTCGGAGCTCCTGAGCGCGATCGCGGCGCGCCCCGGAAGCGCCAATGGGCCTGCGGCAACCGCTGCGGAAACGGCCTATCGGAGCGCCGCGCTCACCAAGCACTTCAGCAGCGGCGGCCATCGCTTCACCCTCGGGCCCATCGACCTGGAGCTGCGCACGGGCGAGATCACCGGCGTGGTGGGCGAGAACGGTAACGGCAAGACAACGCTCCTGCGCCAGGTGGCCGGAATGCTTGACCATGACGGTGGCACGCAGCAGTGGCCGCTGGCGCCCGCCGACCCCTATGCAAGACGGGCCACCATCGCCTGGATCCCGCAGCGCAGCGCGCGCTGGTACGGCACCCTGCTGCAGAACCTGCGCTTCACCGCCGCCATCCACGGAATCGCAGGCGATGCCAACGAGGACCGGGTGCGGTACACGCTCCACCGGCTGGGACTCACCCGATTCGCTCACCTCAGCTGGAACGAGCTGAGCAGCGGCTACAAGCTGCGCTTCGAGCTGGCGCGCATGGTGGTGTGGCGACCGCGCCTGCTCGTACTGGATGAGCCCATCGCCAACCTCGACCTGCAGGCCCAGCAGCTCTTCCTGCAGGACCTGTGCCACCTGGCGTCCGCCGCCCGCGACCCGGTGGCCATCATCCTCAGCTCGCAGCAATTGCACGAGATCGAGTCCATCGCCGACCGCATCATCTTCCTGAGGAACGGACGGCCCATGTACAGCGGGTCCACCGCGGCCTTCGACCAGGACCGCAGCAGCAACGTCTTCGAGCTGAAGGGCGCGGTGGACCGCAGCCGTCTCCTGGCAGCCCTGGGCGAGGGCAACGCGCTGGCGCTCGATGACACGGGTCTCGTTTGGCGCCTCATCACCCCACGCGCCATCGGCCCGCGCGAGGTGCTCAGGGCCCTCACGGCCGCCGAGGCCGAGGTGAGCTACTTCCGTGACATCAGCACCAGCACCCGCAAGCTCTTCCACCAGGATCCATGAACGCCCTGCGCAAGCTCGTGCCCGACCTGCTCTGGTCATGGGACCTGCGGCTCCTGCAGGACCATCCGCGGCTGTGGGCCACGCGCTTCCACCTGCACGCCTGGTTCCTGCTGCTGCTGAATGCTGCGGCGGTCGCCGTTGGACTGCTGATCCGCGTGGATCACCACCGCTTCCCCAACCCGGAGGGGCTCTTCGCCTACATGCTGGTCCCCGCCGCCGCCTACGCCGCCTTCTGGGTTTACAGGGCTGCCCGATTCAATGCCGAGAAGCGCTTCGGGAGGCACAGCGCCATCAGCGATGCGGCGGAACTCCTCATCCTATGGGCCAGCCTGCTGCTGATCCTCAGCCTCCCCTTCACCCTGGCGTTCACCGTGGCCCAGCGCGCCGCGCACCTCACCCCCGATGCGCAGTTCACCGCCGAAGTGGACCTGCTGAACGAGCAGGCACCGTGGTTCTACGGCCACGATGAGTATTGGGAGGAGCCTGAACTCGCGGAGGTGCACGCCGCGGAGGCGGCTGCCGCAGGCGGCAGCCGCACCAGGGCACCCCAGGGCGCGGGTTCGCACCGCTTCTTCAGGAGCCTGCAGGAGTACGGGCTGCGCCACGATGCCGCCGAACGCGCCCGAACCTCCGAGGTGCCCGAGCTGCATGACATCTACGAGGGCTACCTGAGCCGGGCCGCCTACGCCATGGACAGTATCGACCGAAACGGCTATGCGCCGGATACCGCACGGCTCTATCTGGCCAAGGCCGATTCCATCGAGCGCAGCCGCCCGCTGCTCTATATCCATCACGGCTGGTACACGCCGGCTGGCAGCACGCTGCCCTACCTGGCCGACAGCGTGCTGGAGCAGCGCTACCTGCAGCGCACGGCCGCCGGAGCGCCCATGGATACCGCGGCCGTGACCCGGGCACTGGCCATAGCGCGCAAGTACCACGGCGGCGTCCGGCTCATCGGCGCCGAAGGGGTGCAGCGCGAATTCGACCGCCGTGTGCGCAGCTCCGCCCAGCTGCGGCTGGCGCGGCTGCAGCTCGAGCGGATCGCCCGCGCCAAGGAGATGCGCTATTTCTTCTGGGACGAGGAGGGCTTCTTCCATGCCATCGCGCTGCTTTCGCTGGCCCTGGCGATCCTGCTCACGGCATTCAAGAGCCTCTACTGGCAGCCCTTCCTCATCGCCGTGATCACAGGGGCGCTCACCCCCGTGCTGCTCCTGGTCTTCGCGCTCATCGTGGAGCGCGATGTGCTCCCGTGGAGCGATGACGACATCATGGCGTACGGCCACTGGCTGCTGATGGCCGCGATGATCGCGCAGCTCGCCACCGTGCGGCGGCTGCGTGCCTACAGCACGCGCCGCGCGGTGATGACCGTACTGGCGAGCGCCGTGCTCCCCTTCTTCGCCCTCTTCACGCTGCTGCTGCTGCATGAGGGATTCGACGTCTTCGGCAGGGATCGACTGAGCGCTGCCATCAGCGAGATCGCCCTGTCCGACCCGGACGACCCCCGGCTGCCTGCGCTCAACGCCGCGCTCACCGCACTGCAGCAGCGCATCCACCGCACGATGATGGCGGCCCTCTGGGGAGGCGTGGCGCTTTACGCGCTGGTGCTGCACCCGGTGCTGAAGGGGCTCTATGCGCACCTGATGGCGCTGCCCGAGCGGAGGTGAGCGCTGTGGAGAAAACGGCCGGCCGGGGCCTCCCGCGCGATCCTACCTTCGGCCCGATGAATTACCTCGACGGCCTGAACCCCGCGCAGCGCGCCGCCGTGGAGGCCACCGAAGGCCCCATGATGGTGATCGCCGGCGCGGGCAGCGGCAAGACGCGCGTGCTCACCGTGCGCATCGCCCACCTGATGGCGGCCAAGGGCGTGGACCCCTTCCGCATCCTCGCCCTCACCTTCACCAACAAGGCGGCGCGCGAGATGAAGGAGCGGATCGCGAAGATCCTGGGCGCACAGGGCAGCACCGAGGCGCGCAACCTGTGGATGGGCACTTTCCACAGCGTGTTCAGCCGCATACTCCGCGCCGAAGCCGACAAGCTGGGCTACCCGAAGGACTTCACGATCTACGACACCGACGACAGCCGCAGCGTGATCAAGTCGATCCTGAAGGAGTGGCAGCTCGATGACAAGCTGTACAAGCCCAATCAGGTGCATGCGCGCATCAGCATCGCGAAGAACAACCTCATCGGGCCGTTGGAGTACCTGGCCAACGGCGAGCTGATGGCCGGCGATGCCGCCGTGGGCCGCGAGAAGATCGGCGAGATCTACAAGGCCTATGCGGAGAAGTGCTTCCGTGCGGGCGCCATGGACTTCGATGACCTGCTCTACAACACCGCCCTGCTGTTCCGCGACCACCCGGACGCGATGGTGAAGTACCAGAGCCGCTTCCAGTACATCCTGGTGGACGAGTACCAGGACACGAACCTGGTGCAGTACCAGATCGTGAAGACGCTGGCCGCGCGCCACGAGAACCTCACCGTGGTGGGCGACGACAGCCAGAGCATCTACGCCTTCCGCGGCGCCAACATCCAGAACATCCTCAACTTCCGCAGCGATTACGCCGACCACAAGCTCTTCAAGCTCGAGCAGAACTACCGCAGCACGAAGACCATCGTGGGCGCGGCCAATTCGCTCATCGAGAAGAACAAGGACCAGATCAAGAAGACCATCTGGACCGACAACAGCGAGGGCGAGAAGATCCGCGTGCACCGCGCCCTCAGCGACAATGAGGAGGGCGCCTTCGTGGCCCACAGCATCTTCGAGACCAAGATGCAGAACCAGGTGCCGAACAAGGGCTTCGCCATCCTGTACCGCACCAACGCGCAGAGCCGCAGCATGGAGGAGGCGCTGCGCAAGCTCAACATCCCCTACCGCATCTACGGCGGCCTCAGCTTCTACCAGCGCAAGGAGATCAAGGACCTGATCAGCTACTTCCGCCTGGTGTGCAACCCGCGCGATGAGGAGGCCCTGAAGCGCGTGATCAACTACCCGACGCGCGGCATCGGTCAGACCACGGTGGATAAGCTGCTGGTGGCCTCGGCCGAGCGGCAGATGCCCGTCTGGGACGTGATCCTGAACCACCTGCAGGAACTCGACTTCCACGGCGGCACGCGCAAGGCCCTGGCCGATTTCGTGCTGATGATCCAGGCCTTCCAGTCTCAGCTGGCCACGCACAGCGCTGCGGTGCTGGGCGAGGAGATCGCGCGGCGCACGGGCATCCTGAAGGAGCTCTTCGCCGACAAGACGCCCGAGGGCGTGAGCCGCTACGAGAACATCCAGGAGCTGCTCGCCGGCATGAAGGAGTTCAGCGATGCACAGGCCGAGGGCATCGACGTGCCGCGCACGCTGAGCGACTTCCTCATCGACGTGGCGCTGCTCACGGACGCCGACAATGACGACCCCAACGACAACGACCGCGTGAGCCTGATGACCATACACGCGGCGAAGGGCCTGGAGTTCCCCTACGTGCACGTGGTGGGCCTCGAAGAAGAGCTCTTCCCGAACATGATGAGCGTGCAGAGCCGCGCCGACCTGGAAGAGGAGCGCCGCCTGTTCTATGTGGCCTTGACGCGTGCCGAGAAGCGCTGCACGCTGAGCTACGCCATGAGCCGCTACAAATGGGGCAACCTCACCGCCAGCGAGCCCAGCCGCTTCATCGACGAGATCGACCCGAAGTACCTGGAGATGCCGCGGCAGGCCGAACGGCCCGCGCTCTTCGGCGGCTTCGACCGCAATACACCTCCATGGGCACGCAAGGCGGCAGGGAGCGACCGCGCCAGCGACGAGCATTCATCCAAACCGGTGTATGGCCGCGAACGCAGCGCACCCGGCATCGCGAAGGCGGCCCCCTATGCCAAGCCAACGCCGCCCGCGCGCACACCAACCTCCACCGAACCGGAACGCAAGAACCTGAAGCGCATCAGCGCCAGCGGCACGCCCCTGCAGGCCACCAGCACCCTGGGCGCCATGGCCACCGAGATCGCCGAGGGCCAGACCGTGGAGCACGAGCGCTTCGGCAAGGGCAAGGTGCTGAAGGTGGAAGGCACCCCGCCCGACCTCAAGGCCACGGTCTTCTTCCCCAGCGCCGGGCAGAAGCAACTGCTGCTGCGCTTCGCGAAGCTGACGGTGGTGGAAGGCTGAGGCGGTCAGCGGCCGATGGCCCTGCGCCAGAGGGACCGGGCGCGGGACAGCGGGCGGCCGATGAGGTGCTCCGCGGCCACGCGCACCGCCGCCATGCGATTGAAGCGCAGCGCCCCGACGAGCCCGAATTCCAGGTTCAGGTCGATGCCGAAGCGCACACGCCCGCTGGCCAGGCGATTGAGCACATTGCCGCCGTGGATCAGCTGAAGCCAGAGCGGCTCCCTGTTCTCCACATCGCGGAGCAGGCCCGTATCCTGGGCCTGATGGTGCATCACATCGAGCACGGTCTTCAGCGCCCCCTCCTTCACCCGCTCGATCCGCGCGATGAACGGATTGCTCGGCTTGCGCAGGTCGACGGCCACGCCGCGGTCCATGTCGTACTGGATACCGTTGAGGAAGTTGATGATCTCATCCTCCTGTCCATGGAACTCCGAACGCAGGCGCTCTACATAGGTGCGGTGGAAGGCGTCGTCGTTGTCGATGCGGCCGGTGATGACGTGGGTGTCGGAGGGGCCTAGCCGCTGGCGGACCTCCTGGCGGTAGCGCCGCACCTGCAGTTCGCCATCCTGCAGGAAGCACGGCGTGAAGGCCGGGAAGCGGCGCTGGATCTCCGCGATGCGCGTCAGGAAGGGCTGTGGCGTACGGTGGCTGAAGAACACGAGCCAGGTGAAGTCCGGGTCGGTCTGCGCCATCAGGCTGGGCAGGCAGGTGCTCTCGAAGAGGTCGAACCGGCGCTGCAGCCAGGCCTCGGTGCCAGTGGGCGCGCCGGCCTTGTCCACCCGCTCGATGGCCTCCTTCAGCACGATGTTGAAGCGGGTGTTGATGAAGACCTGGGGCCGCATGGCGGCCAAAAGTAGCCGGGGCCGGGCGGCAGCCGCTGCGGCGGCTTTCCTACTTTCGCCCCTCGGCTGCCGCCGGCTTGCTGCCGTGGCGCCCGCTCCCGATCCCTGAACCGCTCCCCGATGAGCAGCATCCCGTTCGACTACAACACGCAGCGCCCGCGGCTGATCATCCCCGAGTACGGCCGCAACGTGCAGCGCATGGTGCAGCATTGCATGGACCTGGAGGACCGCGAGCAGCGCACGCGCGCGGCCAAAGCCATCATCCAGGTCATCGCCCGGCTGAACCCGCAGCTGCGCAACAGCGACACCTTCGAGCGAACGCTGTGGGACCACCTCCACATCATGAGCGAGTTCAAGCTGGATGTGGACGCCCCGTACCCCAAGCCCACGCCCGAGGAGCTCGACAGCAAGCCCGAGCGCGTGCCCTACCCGCAGTCGGAGATCAAATTCGGGCACTACGGCAAGATGGTGCAGCGCATGGCAGCGCAATGCGCGGCCATGGAGCCCGGCGAGAAGCGCGATGCCTATGCGCTGCTGATCGCCAACCTGATGAAGCGGCAGTTCCTGGCCTGGAACCGTGACACGGTGCCCGATGGCGTTATCCTGAAGGACCTGAGCGACCTGAGCGCGGGGAAGGTGCGCCCTGCCCCGGACGCCCAGCTGGCCCAGACCGCCGACCTGCTCCGCGCACAGCAGAGCGGTCCGCGCAACGAGGTGGATACGCGCAAGCGTCAGGGCGGCAAGAAGCGGCACCGCAACCGCCGGAAGAACCGTTTCTGAGGCCGGGGCGGGTTGCGCTGAAGCGCACGGCCGGCCGCCTGCAACGGCGGGGAGCCACACCGTGCTGTTAGTACCGCGGCAGCAGCGCACCGCGGAGCCCCGGGCAGGCGTTGTTGCTTCGCGGCAACACGCATCACCATGCACAGCTTCCGAATCGAGGGCGGCCGACGGCTGAAGGGCGAACTGGTGCCGCAGGGCGCCAAGAACGAAGCCCTGCAGATCCTCTGCGCGGTGCTCCTCACCAGCGAGCCCATGACCATCCACAACATCCCCGACATCGTGGATGTGAACAAGCTCATCGAGCTGCTGCGCGCCATGGGCGTATCCGTGGAGAAGCTCGCTCCGGGCAGCTACCGGTTCCAGGCGAAGTCGGTGAACCTGGAGTTCTTCCTCGATCCGGAGTACAAGCGCATGGGGGGCAGCCTGCGCGGCAGCGTGATGGTGGCCGGTCCGGCCTTGGCGCGCTTCGGACGCGGCTACATCCCCAGCCCGGGCGGCGACAAGATCGGGCGGCGCCGGATGGATACGCACTTCACGGGCTTCGAGCGGCTGGGCGCCGAGATCCGGTACGATGCGAAGGAGGGCTTCTACCGCGCCGAGGCCAAGCAGCTCAAAGGCTGCTACATGCTGCTCGATGAGGCCAGCGTGACCGGCACGGCCAACATCATCATGGCCGCCGTGCTCGCCCAGGGGCGCACCACCATCTTCAACGCCGCCTGCGAGCCCTACATCCAGCAACTGTGCCATATGCTCGTCCGCATGGGCGCCCGCATCGAGGGCATCGGCAGCAACCTGCTGCGCATCGATGGCGTGCGGGAACTGGGCGGCACCGAGCACCGCATGCTGCCGGACATGATCGAGATCGGCTCCTTCATCGGGCTCGCGGCCATGACACGGAGCGAGATCACCATCAAGGACACCGGGTACGACCACCTGGGCATCATCCCCGATGTCTTCCGCCGCCTGGGCATCGTGGTGGTGCGCAAGGGCGACGATATCTACATCCCGGCCCAGGAGCACTACACCATCACCCGCTTCATCGACGGCAGCAACATGATCATCGCCGATGCGCCGTGGCCGGGCTTCACCCCCGACCTGCTCAGCATCGTGCTCGTCACCGCCACCCAGGCCAAGGGAAGCGTGCTCATCCACCAGAAGATGTTCGAGAGCCGCCTGTTCTTCACGGACAAGCTCATCGAGATGGGGGCCCAGATCACGCTGTGCGACCCGCACCGCGCGCTGGTCATCGGCCACGATTTCCAGATCCCGTTGCGCGCCATCCGCATGACCAGTCCCGACATCCGGGCCGGGGTCTCGCTGCTCATCGCCGCGCTCAGCGCCGAAGGCACCAGCACCATCGACAACATCGAGCAGATCCGCCGCGGCTACCAGGACATCGAGGGCCGGCTGAACGCCATCGGCGCCAAGATCGAGGTGGTGTGAGCACGGAGCCGGCGGCCCGGCCCCCCGGCTGCAGGGTCGCAGCCCGGGTAATGGCCTTCCCTCCTCCGGCACGACTTTGGCTGAAGAGCCGGCCCAACCATCCGCCTACCTTCGCCGCATGAATCCCCGTACGCTCATGTCCAAGATGCGCATCCTCACCATTGCCGCTGTGGCCCTGCTGGCCGTCTATGGCTTCACCGCCCGGAACCAGGCCTCCGAAGCCCCGCAATCGGGCAAGGCCAAAGTGGGCACCAGCATCGGCGACAAGGCGCCCGAGCTGGCCTTCCTCAATCCCGACAGCACCAAGGTGCTGAAGCTCTCCGAGCTGAAGGGCAAGTACGTGCTCATCGACTTCTGGGCCAGCTGGTGCCGCCCCTGCCGCATGGAGAACCCCAACGTGGTGGCCGCCTACCAGAAGTACAGCAAGGCCAAGTTCGCCGATGCCAAGGGCTTCGAGGTGTACAGCGTGAGCCTGGACCGCAGCCGCGAGCAGTGGAAGCAGGCCATTGCCCAGGACAACCTGGCCTGGAAGTACCACGTGAGCGACCTCAAGTTCTGGCAATCGCAGGGCGCCCAGCTCTACGGCGTGAGCTCCATCCCCATGAGCTTCCTGGTGGACCCGAACGGCATCATCATCGCCAAGAACCTGCGCGGCATGGCACTGCACCAGGAGTTGGACAAGCACGTGAAGAGCCTGTAAGGGGAGCCGCTCCTCTGCGCGGAAGCCCCCGGAAATCCCGGGGGCTTCTGCATTCCTACCGACCGGCGATTCTGCACGGGAGCCACTTCCCGGCCTCTTGGAAGGGACGAACCGTTGGATTAACGTTGTGGTGACCGAACGACCACACACCAAAGCCGCTTGCCCATGAGCCACCGTACCTCTCCCTTGCGCGTGATCCTGCTCCTCCTCATTGCCATGCTCACAGTACCGCTCAGCGCCCAGCGCAACTGCGGCAGCATGGAGTACCTGCAGCAGCAGATCCTGGCCGACCCCGATCGCGGCGAGTTCCTGCAATCCATCGACCAGCACGCCCACGACTGGGCCGCGGCCCACGGCGAGGAGGAGCGCGCGGTGGTCACCATCCCGGTGGTGTTCCATGTGGTGTGGCGCACCACCGCCGAGAACCTGAGCGACGCCCAGATCCAGGCCCAGCTCAATCAGCTCAATGCCGACTTCGCGCGCCTGAACAGCGATGCCAACCAGACGCCCAGCATCTTCACCGGCGTGGCCGCCAACACCGAGGTGCAGTTCTGCCTGGCGCAGCGCGACCCCAGCGGCAACCCCACCACGGGCATCGTGCGCCGCCAGACCACGGTGACCAGCTTCAGCAGCAACGACGCGGTGAAGTACACGGCCAACGGCGGCAGCAACGCCTGGCCGCGCGACAGCTACCTGAACATCTGGACCTGCAACCTGGGCGGCGGGCTGCTCGGCTACGCGCAGTTCCCGGGCGGCACAGCCGCTACGGATGGCGTGGTGGTGCTCTTCAGCTCAGTGGGCAGCATCGCCAGCCCCGGCACGGCCTCGCCCTTCAACCTGGGCCGCACGCTTACGCATGAGGTGGGCCACTGGCTGAACCTGCGCCACATCTGGGGCGATGCCACCTGCGGCAACGACCAGGTGAGCGACACGCCGGTGCATAACGCGGCCAACAGCGGCTGCCCCGCCTATCCGCACTACAGCACCTGCACCGGGACGCCCGTGGAGATGAGCATGAACTACATGGACTACAGCAACGACGGCTGCATGAACATCTTCACGCTGGGCCAGAAGACACGCATGCAGGCGCTCTTCGGCACCGGCGGCTCGCGTGCGGCGCTGCTGAATTCCCTGGGCTGCGTGCCTCCCAGCGGTGGCGGCACCTGCGCGGTTCCCGGCGGGCTGGCCGCATCCAATATCACCGCAAGCAGCGCCACCGTGAGCTGGGGCGCGGTGAGCGGGGCGGCCAGCTATGACCTGCAGTACAAGACCGCAGCGTCCAGCACCTGGACCACGGTGAATACCACGGCCACCTCCTTCGGCCTGAGCGGCCTGGCAAGCGCCACCACCTACAACTATCAGGCGCGCGCCAACTGCAGCAGCGGAAGCAGCGCCTACAGCGCTGCTGGCAGCTTCACCACGCAGAGCACCGGCGGATGCCCCGATGCGCTGGAGCCCAACAACAGCACATCGGCGCCAGCATCAGTCAGCCTGCCGCTCGCGTTGAACGCGCTGATCGCCAGCAGCACCGACGCCGACTACTACCGGTTCACCACCACCGGCACCAACAACCTCGGTATCACGCTGGGCAACCTGGCCGGCGACTACGACCTGCGCCTGCTGAACAGCGCGGGCACCCAGCTCGCGAGCAGCGCGAACGGCGGCACCACCAGCGAGAGCATCTCCTACAGCAACGCTCCGGCCGGCACCTACTTCATCCATGTGTTCGGCTACAACGGCGCTTTCAGCGCCACGCAGTGCTACGCGCTCAATGCCAGCGCCACGCCGGTGGCCACCAGCTGCGACACGTGGGAAAGCAACAACTCGGCGAGTGCCGCCAAGCTGATCTCCGTGAACACGAACATCCAGGCCGCCATCGGCACCAGCACCGATGCGGACTGGTTCAGGTTCAGCAACACCAGCTCGCAACGGCGCATCCGCATCGACCTCACCAACCTGCCCGCCGACTACGATGTGCGCCTCTACCGGGGCACCAGCACGCAGGTGGGCATCAGCCAGAACGGCGGCACCGCCAATGAAGCCATCATCCTCAACACCTCCACGGTGGCCACCTACTACATCCGCGTGTACGGCTACAACGGCGCCTTCAATGCCAGCCAGTGCTACACGCTGAGGGCCAGCATAAGCGGCACCAACTTCCGTGAGGGAGAATTCGCCGGCGATCATGAAGCGGTGGTGGCGGAGCAGGTCTCGAGCGGCCCGGTGAACCTCTACCCCAATCCGGCGGCCGACAAGCTGAACGTCGACTACCTGGCCCAGACAGAGACCGCCCTGCAGCTGACGGTGATCGATGCGATGGGGCGCGAGGTGATGACCCTGCAGCAAGGAATGCCGGAGGGCCTGTCCACCTTCGGCCTGCCCCTCACCGACCTGCGGAGCGGCATGTATGTGCTGCGGATCATGGAAGGCGAGCAGGTGCATCAGCAGCGCTTCCTCATCGAGCGGTAAGCCCCGCCAACAGCACCAACCGAGGAGGGCCGCCCCATGGAGCGGCCCTCCTCGCTATCGCCACGCTGCCAAAAAGTCCCCGACCTTCGCGCCGCATTGAACGGAGCGCCCCTTGGCACCGTGATTGACCCTGTGCTCATGATCTTCAAAAAGCGCCGAAAGACCATGTCGGAACGACCGGATGTCAGTCCCGCCGATGCCGCTGCTGACAAAGCGGCTCATCATGCCCTGCCCTCAGATGCCCAGAACGAAGCGGAAAGGGACCCGCTCAGCGCGGCCAGTGAAGCCGCTGCGGAGCATGTGATGCACGATTCCGCCGCGGATGGCCGCGAAGACATCGCGGAGCTGACCGCGGAGCTCGCCGCAGCGAGGGCGGATGCAGCGGAGCTGAAGGACAAATGGATCCGCCTCAGCGCCGAGTTCGACAACTTCCGCAAGCGCACCGCGAAGGAGCGGATCGACCTGATCCAGTTCGCCGGCGAGAACGTCATCAAGAACCTGCTGCCGGTGCTGGACGATATGGAGCGTGCCATCGCCAGCAACGGGAAGACCGATGACATCGCCGTGGTGCGGGAGGGCTTCCACCTCATCCAGAGCAAGCTGCTCCACATCCTCGGCAGCCAGGGCGTGAAGCCGATGCCCGATGCCAAGGGCCAGCCTTTCGACACGGACCGCCACGAGGCCATCACTAAGGCGGCCGCACCGAGCGATGAGCTCCGCGGCAAGGTGATCGACGTGGTGGAGAACGGCTACACGCTGCACGACAAGGTGATTCGCTACGCCAAGGTGGTAGTGGGCGAGTAAATGCGGGACACCATGGCCCGGCACGAGCCGGAAGCACAACAGAAATGAGCAAGCGCGATCCCTACGAAGTCCTCGGCGTCGACCGCAGCGCGAGCGCGGACGACATCAAGAAGGCCTACCGGAAGCTGGCCATCAAATACCACCCGGACAAGAACCCCGGGGACAAGGCTGCCGAAGAGCGCTTCAAGGAAGCGGCCTCGGCCTATGAGATCCTGAGCGACCCCGAAAAGAAGGCGAAGTACGACCGCTTCGGCCATGCCGGTCCGCAGATGGGCGGCGGGGGCTTCCAAGGCGGGGCCGGCATGAACATGGAGGATATCTTCTCCCAGTTCGGCGACATCTTCGGCGATGCCTTCGGGGGAGGCGCCTTCGGAGGCTTCGGCGGGCGGTCACGCGGCCGCACCGTCAAGGGCAGCAACCTCCGCGTGCGCATCAAGCTCACCTTGGAGGAGATCGCGCACGGCGCGGAGAAGAAGATCAAGGTGACCAAGCTGGTGCGCGCCAAGGGCAGCGAATACGGCACCTGCGGCACGTGCGGCGGCAGCGGCCAGGTGCGGCGCGTGCAGAGCACCTTCATCGGACAGATGCAGACGGTGAGCACCTGCCCGGCCTGCGGCGGCATCGGGCAGACCGTGAGCAAGCGTGCACCGGGCAGCGATGAGCACGGGCTGGTGCGCGAAGAGGTGGTGGTGCCGATCAAGATACCCGCCGGCGTGGAGGAGGGCATGCAGCTGAACATCAGCGGCATGGGCAACGAGGCCCCCGCCGGGGGCGTTCCGGGCGACCTGCTCGTGGTGATCGAGGAGGAAGCGCACCCCGACCTGAAACGTGACGGCATGAATCTGCACCACGAGGCCTTCATCAGCATGGTGGATGCGGCGCTCGGCACCCATATCGAGGTGCCGTTGGTGAGCGGCAAGGCCAAGGTGAAGATCGATCCCGGCACGCAGAGCAACCATGTCCTCCGCTTGAAGGGCAAGGGGCTCCCGAGCGTGCAGCACCACGGCCAAGGCGACCTCTTCGTGCATGTGGCGGTGTGGACGCCGAGCGACCTGAGCAAGGAGGAGCGTGCGACCTTGGAGAAGCTGCGCCACAGCCCGGGATTCCAGCCGCGGCCCACCGCCAAGGACAAGGGCTTCTTCGAGCGGGTGAAGGAGATGTTCGGGCACTGATCGGCCGGCCGCCGCCTTCAACCCGTGCACCGGGTTAAGCGCACCCTCTGTTGGTGGCCATCGGTGCGATGTCCTCATGCGGGCCATCCCGCTGCCGGTGACGGTCGCCCACTGTTCACCATCAGCAGCCGCGATGCGCTCCTGTTCCACCACCAAGGCGACCCGTTCTGCCGGACAGCGGCCAGAGCGCCGCAGCCCCGCCCACCGGGGGCGCGTAACCGCCACCTGGATTGCCGGGAAAGGGCCGGCGCGGCCATCCGCTGATCATTGCCTTCCTTCGCCGCAAGAGCCATGAAGACCCACCCCCGAATCCTGCCGCTGCTCCTGATCGCCCTGGTGCCGGCCTGCCTGCTTGCGCAGGACAGCACCGCCCTCTACAGCGATGACGGCGAGCGCGACCATGAAGCCTATATCGATTCGCTGATCGGCGCGTTCGCCTTCGTCGAGGGTGAGGCTAAGCTGGCGGAGGGAGCCGCCACCCTCACCGTGCCGCCGGGCTACAAATTCCTGGGAGCAGAGCAGGCGGAGCAGCTCGTGGTGGAGGTGTGGGAGAACCCGCCGGGCATCGCAGAGGACCTGCTCGGCGTGGTGATGCCGGCCGACGCCGGCGTGTACGACGACGTTCCGTCCTACATCCTCTACTACGAGCGCATCGGCTATGTGCGCGATGAGGATGCCGATGGCATCGACTACGATGCGAAGCTCAAGGAGATGCTGCGCGAGGACAGCATCGCCAACGAACAGCGGCGCGCCGACGGCTACGGTTCGCTCCTCCTGGTGGGCTGGGCAGCGCCGCCGTACTATGACAAGGAGCGTAAAGCGCTGCACTGGGCCAAGGAAATGGTGAGCGAGAGCAGCGACCGCAACGTGCTCAACTACAACATCCGCATCCTTGGGCGCCATGGCGTGCTGGTGATCAACGCCGTGTCAGGCATGGACCATCTGGAGATGGTGCAGGCCGAGCTGCCCTTGATCCTGGGCATGGCCCGGTTCAACGATGGCCACCGGTATGAGCAATTCGACCCTGCCACGGATGCCGTTGCCGACCAGGGCCTGGACGGCCTGATCGATGGCAAGACGCGCGAACGCGTGAAGGAGGTGATCGGCCTTGCGGTGAAGGTGGCGATCGGGGCATTCCTCGGGCTCCTCCTGCTGCTGATCGGCATCTGGTTCCTCTTCATCCGTAAGCGGCGGTGATCAGAATGGAGAGCGGGGCATTCACCATCCGTGCCCGCCTCGTGGACATCGAGGGCCGGTGCATCCTCCCCGCCGAGGTGAGCGTGGCCGATGGCCGCATCGCCTCCATCACGGAGGCCAAGGGCTTCACGGAAGGCTACCTGCTCCCCGGCTTCATCGACGCGCATGTCCATGTTGAGAGCTCCATGCTCGTGCCCAGCGAATTCGCCCGCCTGGCGGTGACGCATGGCACGGTGGGCACGATCAGCGACCCGCATGAGATCGCCAACGTGCTGGGCGAGGCCGGTGTGGAGTACATGATCGCCAATGGCCGCCAGGTGCCTTTCCACTTCTTCTTCGGCGCGCCGAGCTGCGTGCCCGCCACCGCTTTCGAGACGGCGGGCGCCCGCATCGACAGCGATGGGGTGGCGCGCCTCCTTGCGCGGAAGGAAGTGCTGTACCTGAGCGAGGTGATGGACTTCCCCGGCGTGCTCAGTGGGGAGGCCGAGGTGATGCGGAAGATCGCCCACGCCAAGCTCCTCGGCAAGCCGATCGACGGGCATGCGCCAGGGCTGCACGGCGATGCGGCAACGCGGTACATCGGCGCAGGCATCAGCACCGACCACGAGTGCTTCACCGCTGAGGAGGCGCGCTTCAAGCTGGAGCAGGGCATGCGCGTGCAGGTGCGCGAGGGCAGCGCGGCGAAGAACTTCGAAGCCCTGATCGACCTCCTTCACGACTGGAGCGACCGCATGATGCTGTGCAGCGACGACAAGCATCCCGACAGCCTGGTGGAAGGCCATGTGAACGACCTCTGCGCACGGGCGGTGGCCCGCGGCATCGACGTCTTCAAGGTGCTCCGGGCCGCGTGCCTGAATCCGATCCTCCATTACGGCCTATCCATCGGTCGCCTGCGGGTGGGCGATCCGGCGGATTTCATCCTGGTGGAGGACCTTGAGCGCTTCAGGGTGAAGCGCACCTGGATCAGCGGCCGCCTCGTGGCCGCGGATGGCCGGAGCCTCATCGATCGCGTGCCCTGCACGGCACCCAACCGCTTCGCCTGCGCACCGAAGCGCCCCGCCGACTTCCGCATGCCGGCCACTGCCGGCGATGTGCTGGCCATCGAAGCCATCGATGGCCAGCTGATCACCCGCAAGCGCTGGATGCCGCCCACGGTGCGCGAAGGCGCGCTGGTTGCCGATACGGAGAAGGATCTGCTGAAGATCGCCGTCGTGAACCGGTATGCCGACGCTCCTCCCGCGAAGGCCTGGATCACCGGCACGGGTCTGAAGCGCGGAGCCATCGCCGGTAGCGTGGCGCACGACAGCCACAACATCGTGGCCGTAGGCACCAACGACGAGGACCTCTGCGCCGCCATCAATCTCGTCATCGAGCATCGCGGAGGCATCAGCCTGGCGGACGGAGCGCATCGCCGGGTGCTGCCGCTCCCGGTGGCCGGCATCATGAGCGATGCCGACGCCTACATCGTGGCCGATGCGTATGCCGCGCTGGACCGTGAGGCCAAGGCCCTCGGATCGTCGCTCTCCGCTCCCTACATGACGCTCTCCTTCATGGCGCTGCTGGTCATCCCTCACCTGAAGCTGAGCGACCTGGGGCTCTTCGACGGGGACTCTTTCCGGCTGCTCGCCTGACCTTGCGGCACCACCCGCAGCACCAAGTGACGCACCTCCGTGCTGCGGCCTGCATCCAGGCATCGCGCTCAGAGCCGGGCCGATAGCGTCAGGTAGAACGTGCGGCCCTCGCCCGGAAGCAGTCCCGGGCCTGGATAGCCGCCCGCACGCCGCGTGGCATAGACCGCATCGCCGGCATTGCGGACGCCGATGATGACCTCGACGCCCTCACGCAGGAGCCAGGACCCCGAGAGGTCGAGCAGCTGATAGGCATCGATGCGACCCACCGTAGCGGCGCCGTTGGGGGCCTCCGAATTCGCAGCATCCGTGTATACATCGCCGACCCGGTTGACCAGCGCCGTCACCGACACCCGCTTGCGCGCATATGTGAGCCCATAGCGCTCCACGCGCTCGGGCGCATACTCCACGCGCTTGCCCTCGATGCCGCGCACCGGATCGCCCGCCAGCGCCGGGTTGCTCCAACGGGTGTAGCGCGTGCTCATGACGGCGACCGATGCGAAGACCCGGAGCGCTCCCCAGCGGCCGTGCGGCGCCAGCAGGCCAAGGGCATCCGCCTCCGCATAGGCCTCCGCGCCCCGGCTCTCCGAGTCGCCGATGTTCGTGCGGAACACGCCGCCGTCGCGCTGCACCGTTCCGATGCGATCGCGGTACACGAGGCGGTACACGCCGGCATCGAAGGCGATGAAGCGGCCGATATTGCCCCTGTAGCCCAGGTCCGCGTTGGCGCCGCTGGCATCGCGCAACGCAGGGTCGACGATGTCGGTGGTGGCCGCCGGCGTGAGCTCGGAGAAGAGCACCGGCCGGTAGGCCGTGCTGTAGTTGGCATAGAGCGAAGCCGTGGCGGTGACGCGATACTCGGCACCGACGCCGTAGAGCACCACGCGCCGTTCGCGCGCATCACGCGGAAGCTCCCCACGTGGCAGAGCGGCGACCCGGCCCTGCACGGCGGATCGGATCAGTTCGATGCGGGCACCGGGCACGATGCTCAGGCGCTCGCCCAACTTGAACTGGCTCTCGGCGAATACCGCGGCATTCTCCGTCGTTAGCGCCAGGTCCCTGGCAAAAGCATCGGTCAGTGCAAGGTCGAAATCGCTCCCCGCCGTGCCCCTGCCCTGCTGACGCCGGTCCGTGCGCCCCCGGTAGAGCCGCAGGCCTGCGGAGAGGTTGCCCTTGACGCGCCCGGCGCTGAATCCCTGCAGGATGCGCAGTTCGGCTCCCGTATTGGCGTATGCATCGCGATCGACCTGTCGGGGAGCGAATGACCCGAGGGCGGTGATGAAGGTGTCCGGCTCCTGGATCGGGCGGAGGAATCCGACGCTGTTGCGCTCGGCGAGCGTGCCGAACACCTTGAGGCTGGCCCGAGAGCGCGGGTTGAGCCGGAGGTCAGCCGTGATGGCGGCCACGTTCCACGGCGCGCTGAACCAATTGCGGGCCCGCTGACTCGACCTCGGACCCACTTGTAAGTCATGGTCCGTGAGTCCACCGGGCTGCTGGGACACATAATCCATGCGCGTGTACTCGAGCCCCAGCTCCAAGCGGCCGGAGGCCGCCCAGGCCACCGATGCGCCGGAGGCGGATGTCGTGTACCGGCTGTTCGACCGCCATCCATCGGCGCTGCGCCGCTGATGGAAGACATGATAGGACAGGCGACGCCAGGTGCCATCCACGGATGCGTATGTATTGCTGAGCCCGTAGGAGCCGGTGGTCTGCCGCAGCTCCACCGCGGCCAGCCTGTCCGGGGCTCCGCGCTTCATGCGGTAATTGACCAGCCCGCCGAACTGGGGGCCGAACTGCAGCGAAGCGGCGCCCCGTATCACCTCGATCCGCTCCACCGCCTCCAAGGGCGGGCTGTAGTACGCCTCAGGATAGCCGAATGCCTCGGCGCAGATGTCGTATCCGCTCTGCCGCACATTGAACTCCCAGGACCTGTTCGGGCTGAGGCCGCGCGCCGCGATGGAAGTCTGGATGCCCGAGCCTTCGCTTTCCCACACGGTGATGCCCGGAGCCTTGGCGAATACCTGGCGCGCCAGGTTGGTGGAGAGGTCTGCTTCACGGGCGCGCAAGCGGAGCACTTCGTTCTTCTTGCCAGCCATGATCAGGGTCTCGTGGAATTCGGGAAGCCGCGCTGCAGCATGCCCGTGCCGATCGCCGACCACCTCCACGGAGCGGAGGCCGACCACCTTCACGCTATCGCCTTCCTGACCCCGAAGCCCACCGCTGACCCATAAGGCTGACACCAGCATCAAAGCGCTCCGCCATCCGCTCACGCGTTCCATGCGACCCTTCATTTCGGCCGCAAAGCACCCTGCCGGCGAGCTGGTGGGCAATACCCCGATCACGGTAATCAGAACGGACCGTTCCTTCCGGGCTGCGTCCGGGTGAAGCCTGCCAATCGCGGCGGCCTTCAGCGCCAGGCGGATGAACCGATGGCCACGGGATGCCGCAAACGGCACCGATCGCCGGAATGCGAGGAGGACTTCGCCCCGGCACAGCACCTCTGGAAAAGCACGGATCCGGAGGACCCGACGATCGCTCGTCTTCGCCCCCGGACCCGGCCTATCGGGGCCCTACCCCCGTTACTCCATGCGCATGATGCGCTGCGTGGCAACCTGATCGCCTCCGATGACGCGCACCACATAGGTGCCTACCGGCAACTCCTGGACGTCGACCGCGATGGTCTGCTCACCCTTGGCAAGCGCGCGGACCGGGATCACCAGTTCCCCCTGAAGGGTGTAGATGCCCATCTCGGCGCGGACCATGGGATTCCTGACGGTCACCCGCACGATGTCGTTGGCAGGGCTCGGCCACGCTGTCAGCGAGAAGCCTTCATTCTGACCAGCGCAGGCCACCACGTTGAAGGCCGCGCCCGCCACATCCAGGCTCGCGCACAGTCCGTTGGCCACCACCGCATTCAGCACATCCACGCCCGTGGTCACGCCCACCTCAACGATGCCCAGGTCCAGCGTCGCCGGGTCGTACACCAGCGTGTGGATCGTGTAGAGGCCCTCGGCATCCACCGTGAACTCCGGCGAAGCGCCCGCGCCCACGATCGTCAGCTCGGCGCCGCTCGTCAGCACGTACACCACGCTGTAGCCCGCAGGCACCGCGATGTCGCCATTGGGCGTCGCGCTCAAGGTCAGGGTGCCATCGAGGCAGCCCGCCTTGTTCGCCGTCAGCGTGCCCGCATCCGCCGTGCAAGGCTCCGCGCAGGCCACCACGTTGAAGGCCGCGCCCGCCACATCCAGGCTCGCGCACAGTCCGTTGGCCACCACCGCGTTCAGCACATCCACGCCCGTGGTCACGCCCACCTCAACGATGCCCAGGTCCAGCGTCGCCGGGTCGTACACCAGCGTGTGGATCGTGTAGAGGCCCTCGGCATCCACCGTGAACTCCGGCGAAGCGCCCGCGCCCACGATCGTCAGCTCGGCGCCGCTCGTCAGCACGTACACCACGCTGTAGCCCGCAGGCACCGCGATGTCGCCATTGGGCGTCGCGCTCAAGGTCAGGGTGCCATCGAGGCAGGCCGACTTGTTCGCCGTCAGCGTGCCCGCATCCGCCGTGCAAGGCTCCGCGCAGGCCACCACGTTGAAGGCCGCGCCTGCCACATCGAGGCTCGCGCACAGTCCGTTGGCCACCACCGCATTCAGCACATCCACGCCCGTGGTCACGCCCAGCTCAACGATGCCCAGGTCCAGCGTCGCCGGGTCGTATACCAGCGTGTGGATCGTGTAGAGGCCCTCGGCATCCACCGTGAACTCCGGCGAAGCGCCCGCGCCCACGATCGTCAGCTCGGCGCCGCTCGTCAGCACGTACACCACGCTGTAGCCCGCAGGCACCGCGATGTCGCCATTGGGCGTCGCGCTCAAGGTCAGGGTGCCATCGAGGCAGGCCGACTTGTTCGCCGTCAGCGTGCCCGCATCCGCCGTGCAAGGCTCCGCGCAGGCCACCACGTTGAAGGCCGCGCCCGCCACATCGAGGCTCGCGCACAGTCCGTTGGCCACCACCGCATTCAGCACATCCACGCCCGTGGTCACGCCCAGCTCAACGATGCCCAGGTCCAGCGTCGCCGGGTCGTACACCAGCGTGTGGATCGTGTAGAGGCCCTCGGCATCCACCGTGAACTCCGGCGAAGCGCCCGCGCCCACGATCGTCAGCTCGGCGCCGCTCGTCAGCACGTACACCACGCTGTAGCCCGCAGGCACCGCGATATCGCCATTGGGCGTCGCGCTCAAGGTCGCACTTCCTTCCACCAGGCAAAGGTCCTCGAGGGTGTTGGCGGAAAGGGTGCCGGCATCCGCCGTGCACGGCTCTTCACACGCGCTCACTTCGAAAACAGCACCGGGCACATCGAGGGCAGCGCAGATGGTGCCTCCGCCCTGGATGAGCAGGCTGTTGACGTCGAACCCGGTGGTGAGGCCCGGTTGGACGATGCCCAGATCGAGCGTCGCGGGATCGTAGACCAGCGTGTGAATCGTATAGGTCCCAGGAGCGGTCACCTCGAACGAGGGCTCGGCGCCGGCATTCGCGATCACCAGATCCGTGCCCTGCGTAAGGACATAGGCCACCGCATAGCCAGCAGGCGCAACGGGCGCATTCTCCACGGAGGCGGCGAGCACGGCAGAGCCGTCCTCCAAGCAAACCGAGCCATTGACAGCCGAGAGGCTACCGGCATCCGGATTGTCCACCAGCACGCTCGTTCCGGTGACGTCCAGGCTGGCACAGATGCTGCCGCCGCCCTGGATGAGCAGACCGTTGACATCGAACCCGGTGGTGACGCCGAACTGAACGATGGAAAGGTCGAGCGTGACGGGATTGTATACCAGCCGGTGGATGGTATAGAGACCGGTGCTGGAGACGGTGAAAACGGGCTGGTCCGAAACGGCCTGGACCACCAGGCCAGGCCCCTTGGTAAGCACGAAGAGCGACTGATAGCCGGGAGGCACGATGTGGTCTCCATTGGAGATGCCCCCAATGACAGTCCCGCCCTCCTGCAGGCAATCCGTGGGCTTGAAGCCCGAAAGCGTTCCGGCAAAGGCAGTGCAAGGCGCAGGGCAATCGGCCACTTGGAAGGAGGCGCCAGGGACATCCAGCGCCGCGCAGATCGCACCGCCGCCTTGAATGAGCAGGCTGTTGACATCGAAGCCGGAGGTGACACCGGGCTGCACGATGCCGAGATCCAGCGTGGTGGGGTCGTACACAAGGGTGTGGATGGTGTAGCTGCCCGGTGCGTTCACCTGGAATGAGGGCTCACCGCCTGCGCCGATGATGACCAGGCCCGGACCTTGCGTGAGCACGTAGGCCACGGAGTAGCCCTCGGGCACGTACGGGGCATCCGCAACCGTTGCATCGAGCATGGCGACACCCCCCTCCAGGCAGGGCGCCGGATTCAGCGCCGACAGGCTGCCGGCATCCGGATTGTCCACGAGCACGCTCGTGCCATTGACATCCAAGCTGGCGCAGATGCTGCCTCCGCCTTGGATGAGCAGGCCGTTGACATCGAAGCCGGTGGTGATACCGAACTGGACGATGGAGAGGTCGAGCGTGGCGGGATCGTACACCAGGCGATGAATGGTGTAAAGTCCGGTGCTGGAGACATTGAATATGGGCTGGTTGGCAACCGCCTGGATCACCAGGCCCGGGCCTTTGGTAAGGACGAAAATGGACTGAAAGCCCGGCGGGACAACCTGGTCGCCCATGGAGATGCCGCCGATGTAGGTACCGCCATCCTGGAGGCAATCGGTGGCCTTGAAGCCACGGAGCGTGCCGGCTTGCGCACTGCATGCACCGCCCGATTGGGCCAGGGAAGGCTGCGCCATGGACAGCGCAGCGGCGGCCCAGAGGCCGCCCAGCACGGCCCGTGTCATGACACGGAACCGTGAACGAGGGGTAGGTAACCAGTTCATGGGGTATGGGTTAGTGCGGGGAGAACACGCCCCGCCCAAGACTGTTCACGGAAACACGAAAAATCATGAACGCCGGCAGGTGGAGGCGAAGACCTCAATACACCACCACATAACGACGGTCCGTCGCCTCAGCCCGCGTCCCTGGGAGGATGAAGTCCAGGGAGAGGAGCTGTACGCGGTAGTCCTCGAATTCCAGCACCCTATCCGTCACGAGCCCACTTGCCGACAGCTCCTTCAGGCCCTGAGCGTCGGTATAGATGGCGAATCCGGGATTGACCACCTCTGCGGCCTGTTCGGCTGAAGCCAATCCTCCCGGGGTGAACCCCGCATAGAAGTCGAGTGCCGTGCCGCCAGCGTTCAGCACAAAGAATCGGTTGGCATCCAGCCCCTGCGCTTTCGCCCACCGCCCTGCCCGGGCATTGGCCTGGTAGCCCAGCACCTCAGGGTAGATCAGCGTGTTCAGCCCCAGGCCTGCGACCAGCCAGACCCATACCGTACCGGTGAAGAGCTGATCACGATGCTGAGCCGCCAGACCACGACAGAGCAAAACGCCGCCGGGCGCAAGTGCAAGCGGGATGATGGGCCACCAGCGCGTGGGGAAGCACCATGCCGTCAATGCGATGAGCGCCACGGCCAAGAACGAGACCACGGCGGCCTGCCCGTACCGTGCCCATCGGGCCGCAGCATGGTCCCAGCCGATGGCACCGAGCACCGCGAGCAAGGGCATGATGACATAGAGGTAATGCGGTAGCTTGAACTGTGACAGCGATAGCGCAGCGAATACCAGCAGGCTGCCGCCCATGGCGGCATGCTCCGGCATAGGCTGGCGCCGGAAGGCGGCGATGACATGCTGCCCAAGACCGACGACCACGAACAGCGTCCACGGCAGCACCTGCCAGAGCAGCTCATGGGTGAAGAAGAGCACCGTGCTATCATCCCTCCAACGGTTCTCGCCCGTGATGCGCCCGAAGCTCTGCTCCCAGAAATAGAAGCGGATGCCGTGCACACCGTGCTGCTCATAGAGGCCGATGCACATCGGGATGAGGGCGAGGGCCACGAGCAACGGAGCGGCCAGCCATCGGAGGTCGCGCAGAGCCCGCCAGTGACCGCCCAAGGCCAGGTGGGCCCCCAAGGCGGCCACGGGGGCCACAGCACCCATGGGGCCCTTGGCGAGCATGCCGGCCGCCACCGCGGCAGCCGCCGCCAACAGCTGCCACCAACGACGCTGCTGCATCCAGGTAGCGCCCGCCCAGATGGCCGTGACCACCGAGCCGGTGAGGAGCGTATCGCACCGCACGTCATTGGTCATGAGCAGGAAGGCCGCGCTCGCACCGAACATGACCGCGGCGCGGCGTGCGATGGCCGCGCCGTGGAAGAGCTGCGCGAAGCGGTACGTGCTGAATACGCCGAGGAATGCGAAGAGTATGCTGGGGAGCTTGTAGCTCCAATTGTGCACGCCGAAGAGCTTGAAGGAGAGCGCTGAGAGCCAGAAGAGCAATGGCGGCTTGTCTAGGTAGTCGCGCCCGCGGTGGTAGAGCTTGAGCCAGTCATCCTGCGCCAGCATATCGCGCGACATGGCCGCGTACTGGGCGGCATCCACCTCCATCACATCAAGGCCGGCGCCCGAGAGCGCCACAGCGGCCAAGCCGGCCAGCGACCAGCGGAAGGCTGCGGCGGTCATGGGGCAATGTTAGGCGCTGATTGCCTGGCACGGGCCCATACCCTCGGATCGGCGCTGCCGTCGCCTTGGAAAGGAGGGCTTCCTGGATCGGGCCGCTTGGCTACATTCGCGCCCTCGTTCGCCGGAATGGGCGAATACCTTGACTGACAAGCGCATACAAGACAATCGACGAGACACATGGGAAGTGAACTGATGTACTACATCCCCGCGCTGGGCGTGGTGGGCCTGATAGTGATGATCGCCAAGGCGCTCTGGGTGAACAAGCAGGATGCCGGCGACGCCAACATGAAGGAACTGGCTGGCTACATCGCCAGCGGTGCCAGCGCCTTCCTGAAGGCCGAATGGAAGGTGCTCGGGATCTTCGCTGTGCTGGCCGCCGTGCTGCTGGCCTGGAGCGGTACGCTGGTGGAGCACAGCGACTGGGTGATCGCCGTGGCCTTCCTGATCGGCGCCTTCTTCAGCGCCTTCGCCGGCTGGATCGGCATGAGCATCGCCACCAAAGCCAACGTGCGCACCACGCAGGCCGCCCGCACCAGCCTGGCCAAGGGCCTGCAGGTGAGCTTCAATGGCGGCACCGTGATGGGCCTTGGCGTGAGCGGCCTGGCCGTGCTGGGCCTGAGCGTGCTGTTCATCGTGTTCTACCGGATGTACGTCAATGGCGCCTCACCGAACGGCGAGGAGATGATGAAGGCCTTGGAGGTGCTCGCCGGATTCTCGCTGGGCGCCGAGAGCATCGCGCTCTTCGCCCGTGTGGGCGGTGGCATCTACACGAAAGCAGCCGACGTGGGCGCCGACCTCGTGGGCAAGGTGGAGGCCGGCATCCCGGAGGATGATCCGCGCAACCCCGCCACCGTGGCCGACAACGTGGGCGACAACGTGGGCGACGTGGCCGGCATGGGCGCCGACCTCTTCGGCAGCTATGTCGCCACCATCCTCAGCACCATGGTGCTCGGCCGCGAGGTGATCGCCACCGGTGACAGCTTCGGCGGCCTCTCCCCGATCCTGCTGCCCATGGTGATCGCGGGCCTCGGCATCCTCTTCAGCATCATCGGCACCTTCTTCGTGCGCATCAGCAAGGACACCGACAGCGTGATGGCCGCACTCAACAAGGGCAACATCGGCAGCATCCTGCTCACGGCCGTGGCCAGTTATTTCGTCATCGGGTGGATGCTTCCCGAGACGATGTCGTTCCAGCGCGGTGATGTGGTGCTGGAAATCGCCCGCATGAACGTGTTCTGGGCCATCATCCTCGGCCTGGTGGTGGGCTTCCTGATGAGCTACATCACCGAGTACTACACCGCCATGGGCCGCAAGCCCGTGATGAGCATCGTGAAGAAGAGCGGCACCGGCCATGCCACCAACGTGATCGGCGGCCTCGCCGTGGGCATGGAGAGCACCTTCCTCCCGGTCATCGTGCTGGCGGCGGGCATCTTCGGGTCCTTCCAGCTGGCCGGCCTCTACGGCGTGGCCATCGCCGCGGCGGGCATGATGGCCACCACGGCCATGCAGCTCGCCATCGACGCCTTCGGCCCCATCGCCGACAACGCGGGCGGCATCGCTGAGATGAGCGGTCTGCCCAAGGAGGTGCGTGAGCGCACAGACATCCTCGACGCCACGGGCAACACCACCGCCGCCACGGGCAAGGGCTTCGCCATCGCCAGCGCCGCACTCACCGCCCTTGCGCTCTTCGCGGCCTACGTGGGCCTGGCGGGCATCACTGCCATCGACATCTACAAGGCCGACGTGCTGGCCATGCTCTTCGTGGGCGGCATGATCCCCTTCCTCTTCAGCAGCATGGCCATCAGCGCCGTTGGCAAGGCCGCCATGGACATGGTGCGCGAGGTACGCCGCCAGTTCAAGGAAATCCCCGGCATCATGGAGGGCAAGGGCAAGCCCGAGTACGAGAAGTGCGTGGCCATCAGCACGCAGGCTTCCATCCGCGAGATGATCCTGCCCGGTGCGCTCGCCCTGTTGAGCCCCGTGATCGTGGGCTTCGCCTTCGGTCCTGAGGCGCTCGGCGGCCTGCTGGCGGGCATCACCGTGAGCGGGGTGCTCATGGGCATCTTCCAGAACAATGCGGGCGGCGCGTGGGACAATGCCAAGAAGAGCTTCGAGAAGGGCGTGGAGATCGACGGGCAGATGTACTACAAGCACAAGAGCGACAAGCCCTCGCCCCCGCACCAGGCAGCCGTGACCGGCGACACCGTAGGCGATCCCTTCAAGGACACCAGCGGTCCTTCGATGAACATCCTCATCAAGCTCACCTCGATCGTAGCGCTTATCATCGCCCCGCACATCAATGAGGCCGGCCATCACGCGGCTGGCGCTGCGGTGCCCGCGATGGAGGCCGCGCCTGCCGCCGGCCATGCTGCAGCCCATGCCGAGGGCGCGACCCAGGAGGCCGCCGACGCCGACCGGGAGGCCCTCGGGCACATGGAGGCCCGGGCCACCGATTACAGCACCAAGCTGATCACCGGCTTCGAGGTGAAGGGCGCCAGTGGCGGAATGGAGAACGACCTGATGACCTTCATCATGCGCGCCATCCCCGCCGACAAGACCACCTGGATCGCCTTCAACGAGGTGGGTTATGCCGGCACCGCGCTCACCCCCGCTTCCGATGCCCAGGTGACCAATACGGCCGAGATCCTCAAGGCCTACCCCACCCTGAAGCTCGAGTTGGGAGCCGGTGGCGCCGATGCGCAAACCAAGGCCGAAGCGCTCCGTAATGCCATCATCGCCAAAGGCATCGCATCGGATCGCCTGGTGGCCAATGGCTATGGAGCCGATGCTCCATTCGCCAGCAAGCCGCTCTACCTCGACAAGCCCTCCACCCAGGGCCCTGCCCTTCGCGTGAGCGAGCGCTAGGCGCGGAACAGTATTCAACGGGAGCGCCCCGGCCATGGCCGGGGCGCTCCCGTTTCGGACGGATGGGATCAGCGCTTCTTCGCGAGGGCCTTTGCCCCATTCTTGCCGGGCGCTCCCTTGGCAGCCACCTTCACTGCGGCTTTGGCGGGCTTCGCCTCGTCCTTGCGCACGGGCTTCTCCATCGGGAAGAGGCCATGGATCTCCGCATCGATCCGCGAGATGATCTGGCCCAAGTGCTCCGGGTCGGCATGGAAGGCATTGTCCTCCACATCGACCACCAGCAGCTTGCCCTTGTCGTACTTCTCGATCCAGGCGTCGTAGCGCTCATTCAGCCGCTTGAGGTAGTCGATGCTGATGGAGGCCTCGTAGTCGCGGCCGCGTTCTGCGATCTGCCTCACCAGCTTCTCCACCGGGGCCTGCAGGTAGATGAGCAGGTCAGGCGGCTGAATGGCGCTCTCCATGTTCAGGAAGAGGCGGTGGTAGTTCTCGAAATCGCGCGTGGTCATCAGCCCCATCGCGTGCAGGTTGGGGGCGAAGATGTAGGCGTCCTCGTAGATGGTGCGGTCCTGGATGACGTTGCGGCCAGTGCGGCGGATCTCCAGCAACTGCTCGAAGCGGCTGTTGAGGAAGAAGATCTGGAGGTTGAAGCTCCAGCGCTGCATGTCCTTGTAGAAGTCGAAGAGGTACGGGTTGTTGTCCACCGCCTCCTGCAGCTGCTCCCATTTGTAGTGCTTGGCGAGGAGCTGGGTGAGGGTGGTCTTGCCTGAGCCGATGTTGCCCGCGATGGCGATGTGCATCTCGCTGGTTGATGTTGAGGGTTGAGCGCTTGTGGATCGCTGCGCTGAGAACGAGCGATGGCGAAGATACCCGCACCGCGCGTGGCGGGCGGTGTTGTGGAAAACTCGCTCCGCATCAACGCTGATCGGGCACCGTGCGCACCGTGATGCCCGCATCCGTGAGCAGGTACAGCAGCCCGCGCTCGCTCCGCGCATCGCGCACCGGGCCCTCGAGGCCGCCTTGCACGGGGATGTCGCGCACGGCGAACGACCGCATGTCGTACTCGTGCAGCATGCCGTCGGCGAACCAATGGAGATGGAAGCCGCGCACGGAGAAGCTCTCGGCGCCCATCACCGGAATGGTGCGCATGAAGGTGCCGAACAGATCGAACACATGGATGCCCGCCTGCGGATCGAGGACGTAGAGCCGGCTCTCGTGCTCGAGCATCCGCGTGGGCGCCAGGGTCCGCCCCAGCAGTTGGTCGAGGCGGCCTGTATTGGCCAGGGGCCTCAGCTGGGCATCCACGCGGACCAGCGCCATCTCGCGCTGGTCGAAGAACCAGAAGCCGTTCTGCACGCTCATGCACGCCAGCACCACCTGCGGGAATCCGCTGCGCGGCAGGTTGATGACGCTCCCCTGCACCGCGAGCGTATTGTCCAGCACGGCCAGCTGGCCCTGCTCCGGAGCGAAGACCATCGGCTTCAGGGAGTAGAAGGCATCGATGCATGCGATCCGCCCGAGCGTCTTCACGCTGTTGCGCAGCCACGAGCGGCCCTTGGGGTCGAAGAGCCGCAGCTCGTCGCCGGCCAGTGCGTACACATAGCCCAGCTCGTCCGTGGTGAAGGCGTCGAAACGGCCCTCTATCACGAACCCTTCGGGCCCGTCCTGCGCTGGAAGCAGGGCGGGAAGCAGCGGCAGTAACAGGGCCAGGAACCGGTGCATCAGGCGTGCGCAGGCGAGAGGATGGACTCGATGAGCGCGCGGTCGTTGCAGAGCCGGGGCACCTTGTTCTGCCCGCCCAGCCTGCCGCGCCGCCGCATCCATGCATGGAACGTGCCGCGCTCGAGCCGATGGGCCACCGGCCGCCGCAGCGCCATGTCGCCCCGGCGCTTGGCATCGTAATCCGAGTTCAACGCCCGCATGGCGGCATCGAGCTCGTCCACGAAGCGTTCCATGTCATCGGGCGGCCGCTCGAACTCGATGGCCCACTCATGGCCGCCGCGCGCCTCGCCCTGCATGTAGATGGGCGCAGCGGTGTACTCGGCCACCACGGCCCCTGTGGCGCGGCAGGCGGCCTCGATGCCGCGATCGGCATTGTCCACGATCAGCTCCTCGCCGAAGGCGTTGATGAAGCTCCGCGTACGGCCGCTCACCTGCACCCGGAAGGGCTTCACGCTGGTGAAGCGCACCGTATCACCGGGCATGTAGCGCCAAAGGCCGCCGTTCGTGCTGATGACCAGGGCGTAGTCCGTGCCGGGCTCCACCTCGTCGAGGAGCAGCGTGCGGGGGCGCTCCGTGCCGAGCTCCGAGAGCGGCATGAACTCGTAGAAGATCCCGTAGTCCAGCATGAGGAGCATGTCATCCGCGCCCCGCCGGTCCTGCACGGCGAAGAAGCCCTCGCTGGCGTTGTAGCTCTCCAGGTAGTTCATCTGGGGCGAGGGGATCAGGTCGCGGAACTGCTCCCGATAGGGCCTGAAGCTGACGCCACCGTGCATGAATAGCTCGAGATTAGGCCACACCTGGCCGATGTCGCGCTTGCCGGTGAGCTCGAGGATGCGGCGCAGGAGCACCAAGGTCCAGCTAGGCACGCCGGCGATGCACCGCACATCCTCGCGCATGGTCTCGCGCGCCATGCGCTCGATCTTCTCCTCCCAGTTCTCCATGAGCGCGGTCTCGATCACCGGGGTGCGCCTCACCTCCACCCAAACCGGCAGGTTGCGGATGATGATGGCGCTCAGGTCGCCGCTGTAGGCATCGCTGCGCAGCTGCTCGATGCTGCTGCTGCCGCCCACCACCAGGCTCATGCCCTGGTACAGCTTGCTGTCGGGCCGCTGCTGGTAGTGCAGCGCGATGAGGTCCTTCCCGCCTTTGTAATGGCAGTCCTCCAGCGCCTCGCGGCTGACCGGGATGAACTTGCTCCGGTCGCTGGTGGTGCCGCTGCTCTTGGCGAACCACTTCACATCCGTGGGCCAGAGCAGGTTCTGCTCGCCCTTGCGCAGGCGCGCCACATAGGGCTTCACGCCCGCGTAGTCCTGCACCGGTACGCGCTGGCGGAACTCATCCGGGGTGGTGATGGCGCCATAGTCGTGCTGCCTGCCCCACTCGGTGTAGCGGGCGGTGCGCAACAAGGAGTGGAAGACCTCCAGCTGGGCCATGATGGGGTTGTCCCGGAACAGCTCGATCTGCTGGAGGCGCTTCTTGATGAGGAAGCCGAAGAGGGCGTTCAGGGGCATGGGTGCGGCGGTGCGCCTATCTTCCGCCGAAAGTAATCGTGTGCGATGAACGACGGACAGCCCCTGTTGAAGATGCGTGCCGCGCTGGGGGATGACGGCGCCGTGCGGTACGAGCTGCCCCTCTCCCCCCCGCTCCCGCTCAACGACCGCATCGGGAAGCCCTTCACGCTGGCATTCACGGGCAAGCTGAGCTGCGTCAACTGCGGTCGGCGGGTGAAGAAGCTGTTCCAGCAGGGCTTCTGCTACCCCTGCCTGCAGTCCGCGCCGGAGGCCGCTGAGTGCATCGTGCATCCCGAGCTGTGCCGGGCGCACCTCGGCGAGGGCCGTGACCCGGAATGGGAGCGCACGCACCACGCCACCGAGCACACGGTGTACCTGAGCTTCACCGGCGACGTGAAGGTGGGGGTCACGCGCGCCACGCAGGTGCCCACGCGCTGGATCGACCAAGGCGCGACGGCGGCACTGGTCATCGCACGCGTCCCCTACCGGCAGCTCGCCGGGCTCATCGAGGTGGACCTGAAGCGCCTCTTCAAGGACAAGACGAATTGGCGCGCGATGCTGAAGGAGGCGGAGCCCGCCGCCGAAGCGCTCCTTGCGGCACGGGCGCAGGCCATCGGCGCCTTGCGCGACGACCTGCAGGAGCACCTCCTGCACGACGAGGCGCCCCAGGCGATACGGTACCCCGTCCTCGCTTACCCTCCGAAGGTGGCCAGCGTATCCTTCGAGAAGCAGCCCGAAATCGGCGGCGTGCTGGTCGGCATCAAGGGCCAGTACCTCATGTGGGAGGATGGCCGGGTGCTGAACATCCGCAATCAATCAGGCCACCACGTGGAGGTGCTGAACTGAGGGAGTGTAACCCCCGGGGCGCAACCCGCGTTGCAAGGGCAGGGTTTTGGTTAGGATCAGGCAACTGATCACAAGGGCAAGCGAACGGCCGCCGGATGGCGGCCGTTCGTGCTTTCCGGTCGGTCGGGGCGCGCTCAGCGCACCACGAGGTCGAAGGGCATGCGGGCCTGGATGCCGCTCCGGCTGCGGGCCTCCCGCACCAGGCGGAACTGCTCCAGCAGCTGGGCATCGTCGCCGAGGTACTGGCGGGCCACCCAGGCCCGGGCGTCCGCATTGAGGTCCTTCAGCAGCTTGTGCAGGAGATCCTCCTGCTCGGGCATCTCCACGCGGCGGTACTCCGAAAGGCTGGCTAGCCCGGCAGCGGCCGCGATGGCGTCCTCGAGACCTCCCAGCTCATCCACGAGGCCGCGCGCCTTGGCATCGGTGCCCGTCCACACGCGCCCTTGCCCGATGCTGTCCACCTGCGCGGGGGTGAGCTTGCGCCCTTCTGCCACGCGCTCCACGAATCCTGCGTAGAACTCATCCACCCATTGCTGCATCATGCGCTTCTCGTGGTCGGTGAGTGGGCGGTTGAGGTTGTACATGTCGGCGTGCTGGTGGGTCTTCACCCCATCGAAGGTGATGCCCAGCTTGTTGTTGAAGAAGCCCTCGGTATTGGGCACCAGGCCGAAGACGCCGATGGAGCCCGTGATGGTGGTGGGCTCCGCGTAGATGCGGGCGGCCGGGGCGCTGATGTAGTAGCCGCCGCTCGCCGCCACATCGCCCATGCTCACCACCACCGGCTTGGCCTCCGCGGCCAGCTTCACCTCGCGCCAGATCACCTCGCTGGCCAGGCCGCTGCCGCCTGGGGAGTTCACGCGGAGCACGATCGCCTTCACGGCGCTGTCCTCCCGAGCCTTGCGGAGGGTGGCCGAGAGCGAGGTGCTGCCGATGACATCGTCGCCGCTCTCCCCGCTGGAGATGCCGCCTTCCGCGTAGATCACCGCCAGCTTCGCATCCCCCTTGCCCTTGTCGGCATCGGCATCGAATGAGCGCAGGTACTTGCCAAGGCCTACGAAGGCGATCTCCTTCTTGCTGTCGAGCGCCATCCGCTCCTTCATGTCGGCCAGCACCTCATCGCGGTACTTGAGGCCATCCACCAGGCCGAGGTCGCGCGCCGTGGTGTCGTTGCGGGCCTCCAGCCCGTCGGCGATGCGGTCCAGGTCACCTGCTGCGATTCCGGTCTTCTCCGCCACGGCGGCCCGATGCTCCGTCCACAGCCCATCGAGCAGGGCGCGCACCTGCGCTTCATTGGCCGCACTCATGCTGTCCTCCGTATAGACCTCTCCGAAGCTCTTGAAGCGGTTATTGCTTCCGCGGATGAATTGCATCTCCACATCGAGCTTCTCGAAGAGTCCCTTCAGGAACATGTACTCGCTCTGCAGCCCGCGGTAGTCGAGCATGCCCTTGGGCTGCAGGTAGACCTGGTCCGCCGCCGAGGCGATGTAGTAGCTGCCCTGGGTGTAGAACTCCGCCCAGGCCACCACCGGCTTGCCGCTCTCCTTCTTGAACTCGACCAGCTTCTCGCGGACCTCGCGCAGCGTGGCGAAGCCGCCGTTCACCTGGGTGAGGTCGAGGAAGATGCCCTCGATGTGGTCGTCCTTCTTGGCGTGCTCCAATGCCGCGAGCACCTGGTTCAGGCCGACCTTCGACTCAGCCGAGAAGGGCCCGAGGTCGATGTCCAACTGCTCCTCGTCGCCACGGTCCACCAGCCGCTGATCCAGCGTTAGGTGCAGCACCGAGCCGTCCTTCACCTTGGCGGGCTTGCCCTTCGAGCCAAGGCCGGCGCCGATGGCGGCGATCATGCCGAAGAAGAGGACCATCAGCACCACGCCGATCACCAGGGTGCCGAGCATGGATGCGAACATGAACTTGAAGAACTCTCTCATGGGGTCAGGGGGGATTTGCGGCCCCGAAACTAGGCTGAGCGCACATCGCCCGGCCCCGGCCGATACACGAACGGGGCGCGGGATGGATGGGAGGGCGGTGACCGGATAGCTTTGGGGCCATGAGCGGAGTGGCCGAGGCCTTGCTGCTGCTGGGGGGGAATGCTGGGGACCCCATGGCGAACCTGGAGCGCGCCGAGGCGGGCATCGCGGCGCGCACGGGCTCCATCCTGGCCCGCAGCCGCGATCACTGGACCCTGCCCTGGGGATTCGACGACGACCGCCTGTTCCTGAACCGGGCTCTGTTGGTAGAGACCGCCCTCGCGCCTACCGCACTGATGAAGGAGCTGCTGGGCGTTGAGGCCGAATTGGGCAGGACCCGCCTGCCGGATACGCGCTATGCGGCACGCACCATCGACATCGACATCCTGCTGATCGGCAGCCGTACGATCGACGCACCGGGGCTCACCGTGCCGCACCCCCGCCTGCACGAGCGGCCCTTCGCCTTGGCACCCGCCGCGGACATCGCACCGGATTGGGTGCATCCCGCACTCGGCCGCACGGTGCTCCAGCTCCTGATCGACATTCGGCGGCACGGTTGACGCACCATGCGCTACGGCTACATCGCCATCGAAGGGCTCATCGGGGCCGGCAAGACCACGCTGGCCCGGCGGCTCGCCGACCTCAGGGGCGGGCGCCTGGTGCTGGAGGAGTTCGATGACAACCCCTTCCTGCCGCGCTTCTACGCTGAACCTGAACGCTATGCGTTCAGCGTGGAGCTCTCCTTTCTGGCCCAGCGCTACCACCAGCTCAAACGGGTCACAGAGCAGGACCTGTTCAGTCCGGTCACCATCGCCGACTACTCCATCGGGAAATCGCTCGTCTTCGCCAGCGCCACCCTACCCCCGGACGAGCATGCGCTGTTCCGCGACCTCTACCAGATCATGTACGCGGACCTCCCGCAGCCGGAGCTCATCGTATACCTGCACCTGGGCATCGAGCGCGTGCGCGAGCGGATCCGGCAGCGGGGCCGCGGCTACGAGCAAGCGATCGGCGCCGACTACCTCATGCGGCTGCAGGAGCGGTACATGGACCACCTGATGAAGGCGGCCTCCACCCGAGCGCTCATCGTGGACCTCGGGCAGTCGGACCTGCTGCACGACGCGGCCGCCTTCGACCGGCTCCTTGGCCTGATCGAGGAAGAGGCGCCGTACGGCTACCGCATCGCAACCCTCTGAAGCGCACGGCGCTATGTGAAGAAATCAATCGGGTGCCAGCGGGAATCCCCGGATAACGGTGTTTATACTTGCCGCCGAATTCACCCAACACGCCCTCCTTATGGAAAAGCGCCACCTGAAAGGCCTTTCGATCCTCGCCGCCGGCACGCTCGTGATTACCGGCTGCGGAGGACTCGGAAAAATGAAGAAGTACGCCGAGAACATCAAGTACACGGTTGAACCGAATCCCCTCATCGTACAAGGCGATTCCGTGGCCATCAGCGTGAACGGCAGCTTCCCGGGGAAGTACTTCTACCGCAAGGCGCAGGTGGAACTGACCCCCACCCTCACCTACGCCGGTGGTGAGACGCCCTATAAGATGGTGGGCTTCCAGGGCGACAAGGCCGTGGGCAACTACACGGTCATCCCCTATGAGGCGGGCAAGAGCTTCAGCTACACCGGCAAGGTGGCCTACACGCCGGCCATGAGCACCAGCGAGCTGGTGGTGAAGATCCTGGGCAAGCAGGGCAGCAAAGAGATGCCCTTCGATCCGTTCAAGCTGGCCGACGGGGTCATCACGACGCCCTATCTCATGCTCAGCGATGACAAGGTGCTGCACGCCAAGGACGCCTTCCAGCGCGTCACCAGCCACAGCCAGGACGCGACCATCCAGTACCTCGTGAACAGCAGCGTGGTACGCCCTGGCGAGGTGAGCGATGCCGATGTGAAGGCGCTGGCCGCGTTCATCAAGGCGAGCCTGAAGGACCCCAGCGTCCAGATCAAGGGCATGTCCATCGATGCCTGGGCCAGCCCCGAGGGCGAGCTGAGCAAGAATGAGAACCTGGCCACCGACCGTGCCACCAGCGCCATGGCCTGGGCGAAGGGCGAGTTGCTGCGCAGCAAGGTGGAGGCCGCAAAGGCGGAGGGCTTCTTCGCGCTCAACCCCCGCGGCGAGGACTGGGAAGGCTTCAAGCGAGCCATGCAGGCCAGCACCACCGTGCCCGATAAGGAACTGGTGCTTCGCGTGCTGGAGATGTACCCCGACCTGGCCAAGCGCGAAGAGGAGATCCGCAACATGGCCGCCACCTACAAGGAGATCGCCGAGCAGATCCTGCCGCAGCTCCGCCGCAGCGAGATGCGCCTCAACTTCGACCGTGTCGGCAAGACCGACGAGCAGCTCACCGCGATGAGCAAGAGCATGCCCGATTCGCTGACCGTGGAGGAGCTGCTCTTCAGCGCAACCCTGACCAGCGATCTCAATGAGCAGCTCCGCATCTACCGCGAAGCGAGCCGCATCCATCCCAATGACTACCGCGGCCCGAATAATGCCGGCTACGTCCTCTTCCAGCAGAACAAGCTGGCCGAGGCCGAAGCGGAGTTCCAGAAGGCCAACAGCATCCAGGAGAACCCTGTGAGCACGAACAACCTCGGCGTATGCGCCCGGTTGAAGGGTGACCGCAAGAAGGCCATGAGCCTCTACCAGAAGGCCACGGCCGCCGGCCCCGAGGTGAAGTACAACATGGGCATCATCCACATCCAGAACGGCGACTACGGCAGCGCCAGCAGCAACATGAGCGGCGTCAACAGCGTGAACGCCGCGCTGGCCAAGGTGCTGGGCGGAGATGCCGCCGGCGCCCAGCGCATCCTGGAGGCCGCCCCGGACAAGGACACCGCCACCGGGCACTACCTCATGGCCATCATCGGCGCCCGCCAGAACAATGGCGACATGGTACGCAACCATTTGGGCATGGCTGTTCAGAAGGATGCCAGCATGCGCGAGAAGGCGATGAAGGACCTCGAGTTCCGCAATTTCAAAGGGCAGCTGGGCCTCTGATCCAGCAGCTCTCGGACACGGAAGCCCCCGTCCTGCGACGGGGGCTTCTGCTTTTCAACGCTTTGCCGGTGCTCGCCTCACCGGCTCCACCCTGAACCGGATCACGGTGGACCCGGAACGGGCCATGATCGGACCGCCGACCGAGTCCAACTTTCAGTCGATTCGGCCATCGCGCAGGATTGGCCCTCGGGCATCCGGAAGCATCCACGATGCATCGCACCCCGGATGCGGATGGAAGGGGCCAGGTCGCGGGCGATCCCGCTCTAGGGCTCCAACTCCCACACGGTGCTGCGGCGACGGAACGGCTGCTTGATGCGCTCCTTGTGCTGCAGCACGAACGCCATCACGAGATAGACCACCAGGTGAGCACCCGCCGTGATGAAGCTGAGGTAGATGAAGCTCAGGCGCACCTGCTCGGTCTTCACGTTGAGCTTGCCGGCCCACCAGGCGCATACGCCGAAGGCTTGCTGCTCGAACCAGGAACGGATGGGCGTGACCATGGCGATGCGCATTGGACCGTGTCGGAACGGCTCCGGTCAGAAGACGATCTTGGCGCGGCGGATGCGTGCCCGGTACTTCTTGCTGCCGCTCTTGTACTTGTACATCTTCCAGTCGGCCGTGAACTTGAGGAAGAGGTAGGCATCGAGGTCCTTCTCATCGCCCCGCTGCTGACCGGTTGCCGTGGGGTTGATCCCCTGCTCCTGCATGTACGGTGTGTTCAGCCCCGGATTCGCCAGGTACGCCGCCACATCCCCGCGTGCTTCGCGGATGGCCGCATTATCGTAGTAGTTGGTGCTGACGTCGTCGATGTAGTCGGTGAACGTCTTGGTGTACTGCAGCTCAAGCCCGGCGCTCCACTGCTTGGTGAAGGCCCTGCGGATGCCGACGCCCATGGGGATGCAGATCTGGTAGTTGTTGTACTCCTCAGCACCGTTGGGCAGCCCCTGGCCTTCAGTCCCCAAGGGCTTCAGGCGCACCCAGGCATTGTTGAACTGGGCGCGCGGATCGAAGTAGAAGCCGCCCACCCCTGCGAAGAAGTAGAGGCCCACCCGGCTGCTCTTGGTGCCCTTCACCCCCCGGAGGTCGTAGATGTGGCCCAGCTCCTCCCGGTAGAGGTGCAACTCATAGACGAGCGAGAGCTCGAATACATCCGACTTGAAGCTGAGGTTCCGGTTCTGGCGGAACGGCTCCGTGGTGAGGTTGTCGTTCCCCGCCAGCACGCCATAGGTGAACCGCATGCGCAGCGCCTGCTGGCGTGCCAGGTAATAACGATAGGCCAGGCTGGCCGCCGGGCGGGTCTGGGAGATCTCCAGGTCCCACACGAAGGGGGACCCGATCTGGTTGCGGCCGCCCAGCTCACCGAGGAAATTGGCGATGCCGAAGCCGAACTCGACCTCCTGGCGATGCGTCTTCCAATAGGTGGATTGGCGGAAATACTGCCCGCTCGCCGCACCGGCCAACAGGATGGCCGTGACGGAACTGAGGACGTAACGGAGTAGGGTTCGCTGCATGCGGCGGGTCGGCAGTCGGCCAAATATAGAGGGATGCGCCCTTACGGGCCAGTTCGCCTCAGGGTTCCGTCCTCATAGACCGGTTGAACCCGCCATGGTTGCCTCTCCGTCCTGGCCCTCCGCGGTGAGGGCATGGAGCACCACGCCCGCGCAGACCGAGACGTTCAAGGAATGCTTGCTGCCGCGCTGGGGCACGACCAGGCAGGCATCACAGGCCCGCACCACCTCGTCGGAGACCCCATGGAGCTCATTGCCGAGCACCAGGGCCAAAGGCCCGGAGGCCATGCCCTTGGCCCGCTCGAGGGGCACGGCCATCAAGGTCTGCTCCACGGCCACCACGCGGTAGCCCTCCGCCTGCAGGCGCTCCACGGCGACCCTGGGATCGGCGCAATGCTCCCATGGCACGGATTGCGTGGCCCCCAAGGCCGTCTTCTCGATCTCGCGGTGCGGCGGGCATGGCGTGAAGCCGCAGAGCACGATGCGCTCCACCCCGAACGCATCGGCCGACCGGAAGATGGAACCGACGTTGTGGCGGCTGCGCACATCGTCGAGCACGACGACCAGGCGCTGGCGCGGTCCGTGCCGGTAGTCCTCCGCAGGGATGCGGCCGAGCTCTTCGATGGTCAGCTTGCGGTCCGTGGCAGGCATGGCGGTGTTGTCAGCAAGTTGTGGACAGGCGCCGGGAGCAGGGCCGTACTTTGGAGGCCGGCTTCAAGCGAAGCCGCCGAAACCATGGCCAAAGCCGCCGGAGACACCCCTTTGATGCGCCAATATGCGGCGATCAAGGGAAAGTACCCGGACGCGATCCTGCTGTTCCGCGTCGGAGACTTCTATGAGACCTTCGGCAGCGATGCCATCACCGCTGCGCGCGTCCTGGGCATCACGCTGACGCGCCGGAACAACGGCGGCAGCCAGGACGAGCTGGCCGGCTTCCCGCACCATGCCCTGGACAACTACCTGCCCAAGCTGGTGCGCGCCGGGTTGCGGGTGGCGGTGTGCGACCAGCTGGAGGACCCGAAGCAAGCGAAGACCATCGTGAAGCGCGGCGTGACCGAAGTGGCCACGCCGGGCGTCTCGTTCAGCGACCAAGTGGTGGAGCGGCGCGACAACCATTGGCTGGCCGCCCTCTGCGGCGGGCCGGGCGCCTACGGCCTCGCCTTCCTGGATGTCACCACAGGGGAGTTCCTGGTGGCGGAGGAGCCCGCCGAGCCGATGGGCAAGCTCCTGGCCGGCCATGCGCCCCGCGAGCTGCTGGTGCCCAAGGGGGCGAAGGATCCCTTTCTCCTCGAGAGCCAGGGCCGGCTGCACAGCTTCGGCCTTGACGATTGGGCCTTCGCAGAGGAGTTCGCCCGGGAGCGGCTGCTCGGGCAATTCGGCACCGCCACCCTCAAGGGCTTCGGCATCGAGCACCTGAAGCTGGCCCAGCGTGCCGCAGGCGCCGTGCTGCACTACCTGGGCGAGACCCGGCACGAGCGCCTTGCGCACATCTCCTCCATCCGCTGGCTGCGGCCCTCGGACCATGTGGGCCTGGACCGCTTCACCATCCGTAACCTGGAGCTCGTGTCGCCGGTGAACGATGGGGCCCGCACCCTGCTGGAGAGCATGGACCGGTGCGCCACGCCGATGGGTTCGCGGCTGCTGAAGCGTTGGCTGCTGCTGCCGTTGCTGGACCGGAGCGCCATCGAGGAGCGGCTGGACCGCGTGCAGGGCCTGATGGCCGCCCCTGCCGTGGAGGAGCGGTTGGCCCACGCGCTCCCCCGCATCGGCGACCTGGAGCGCCTCGCCGGAAAGGCGGCGGCGGCGCGCATCGCGCCGCGTGAGCTGCTGCAGCTCGCGCAGGCGCTGGAGGCCGCGCAGGAGGCGCGCGACGCCCTTGCCGGCGGCGGTGACGCCCTGGTCCGTGCGGCGGCGGGAATCACCCCGCCGCTGGAGCTCGCTGCAGGCATCCGGTCGGCCATCGAGCCGGAGACACCGGCCACCCTGGCCAAGGGCGGCGTCATCCGCGGGGGCGTGCACGCGGAGCTCGATGAGCTGCGGCACGTGACCACCCATGCCAAGGAGCTGCTGCTCGAGGTGCAGCGCCGCGAGATGGAGCGCACCGGGATCGGCTCCCTCAAGGTCGGCTACAACAACGTCTTCGGGTACTACCTGGAGGTGCGCAATGCGCACAAGGAGAAGGTGCCATCGGAATGGGTGCGCAAGCAGACGCTGGTGGGTGCAGAGCGCTACATCACCGATGAGCTCAAATCGCTGGAGGAACGGATCCTGGGCGCCGAGGAGCGCATCCTGGCGCTGGAGGGCGAGCTATACAGCGCCCTGGTGCAGCGCGTGGTGGAGCGGATCGGCGACGTGCAGGGCTGCGCGCACGCCGTGGCCGCCCTCGATGCGCTGCGCTCCTTCGCGCTGAGCGCTGCCGCGCTCGGCTACTGCCGTCCGGTGATCGATGAAGGCCGGGTGCTCGACATCCGCGACGGGCGCCACCCCGTGATCGAGCAGCAATTGCCGCCGGGAGAGGCCTACGTGGCCAACGATGTGCTGCTCGATCCCGATGAGCGCCAGCTGGTGGTGATCACCGGCCCCAACATGAGCGGGAAATCAGCGCTGCTGCGGCAGACGGCCCTCATCGTGCTGATGGCGCAGGTGGGCAGCTTCGTGCCGGCGCGCGCGGCGAGGATCGGCCTGGTGGATCGCATCTTCACGCGGGTGGGCGCCAGCGACAACCTGAGCACCGGCGAAAGCACCTTCATGGTGGAGATGAACGAATCGGCGAGCATCCTCAACAACCTCACCGACCGCAGCCTGGTGCTCCTCGACGAGATCGGGCGCGGCACCAGCACCTACGACGGCATCTCCATCGCCTGGGCCATCGCCGAGTACCTCCACGAGCACGCCGCACGGCCCAAGACGCTCTTCGCCACGCACTACCATGAACTGAATGAGATGGCCGCCACCTTCCCGCGCATCCGCAACGCCAATGTGGCGGTGCGCGAAGTGGATGGGCGCGTGCTGTTCCTGAGGAAGCTGGTGCCGGGCGGGAGCGACCGCAGCTTCGGCATCCATGTGGCGCAGATGGCCGGCATGCCCAAGGCGGTGGTGGAGCGCGCCAGGAAAGTGCTGGCCCATCTGGAGCGCACCCATGCGGGCGACCTGGGCGAAAGCGGACCGGAACCCGCACGGCGGCCGAGCCCCAGCCTCAAGGGCATGGCCCCCGAGCCCCAGCTGAGCTTCTTCCAGCTCGACGACCCCGCGCTCGAGGGCATCCGGGAACAGCTCACCGAGCTGGACATCAACACCCTCACCCCGGTGGAGGCGCTGTTGAAGCTCAACGAGATCAAGCGGATGGCCGGGGCCGGCACCACCAGGCTCCGGAAAGCCTGATTCGATCGGCGGACCATGGATTTGCAGTGATTGTTCCGTCGCCTATATTTGCGGCCCCTACGCGAGAGTAGCTCAGTTGGTAGAGCACGACCTTGCCAAGGTCGGGGTCGCGGGTTCGAGTCCCGTTTCTCGCTCAAGCCGATGCCTCCTTCACGGGAGGCATCGTTGCTTTGCGGCCTGGCCATCCGCGCCCGGGTGGTGAAATGGCAGCCACGAGGGACTTAAAATCCCTTGGTCCGCAAGGGCCGTGCGGGTTCGAGTCCCGCCCCGGGCACCGGCGCATGCCGAACATCCGCTCGTCAGGAGCGCTCTATGCGCAGCAGCCCGGTGCTTCTTGCCGGTAAGGGGGGTAACAAAGGTTCTATTGACCCTTCCCGCGCCGGCCGTGACTTTTGGCCCGGCACAAACCTGCCGCCTGTCATGAAGCACGTCCTGGTTCCCTTCCTGCCGCTCCTCGCGCTGTTGGCCAGCACCGCCCAAGGCCAGCTCATCCACGAGCGCTCTGCCCGCTGGGGTGGCAGCGGCATCGACCAAGGGGCCGCCGTCGCCCTGGCTCCGGACGGCGCCATGCTGGTGAGCGGCACCTTCAACGGCACGATCGACCTTGACCCCGGACCCGGCCAGGTCAACGTCACGGCGACGCCGGCCGGAACCGCCAACTGTTTCGCCGTGAAGCTCGGGGCGGATGGCAGCTTTGCATGGGGCTTCGCCCTGGCCAAGTCCGGCATTCCGGCAGGCGTGGCATTCGATACGGCCGGCGATGCGCTTGTAGCGTGGTCGTTCAATGGTGCGGCCGACGTCGATCCCGGACCGGGTCAGCAGCTGACCCCGAACCAGGGGAACCACACGGCCGTGCAGCGGCTCGATGCGGCAAGTGGCGCGCTCATCAGCCACTTGGTGATCACAAGCCCGGTGGGCCAGTTCTTCTCCTCGGTGCATTCCACGCTGGGCCTGGAGGCCGCCCCTGACGGCGGCTTCGCCATCCACGGCTCGTTCGGGGACAACCTCGACCTGGACCCCGGCACCGGCACGGCCGTGGTGAACTCCAATGGCGGCGCCGATGCATTCATTGCGCGGTACGCCGCCGACATGAGCTTCGCATGGGGCCTGGGCCTTGGAGGCAACGGCAACTTCACCGACCAGACGAGCGATATCCGCTTCGATGCGGACGGGGCATTGTATGCGGGCGGATTCTTCAACAGCGGCACCGACTTCGACCCGGGAGCGGGCCAGGCCGTCATTCCGCCGGCCAGCAGTGGCCGCGATGCCTGCGTGGCCAAGTACGGCGCCGATGGCAGCTACCTCTGGCACGCCCGCATGCTGTCACCGGGATCAAGCGATGGTGTGTTCGGCCTGGAAGTGGCCGATGGGCAGGTGCTCCTGATGGGCGCCTATGAAACGTCCGTGGATGCGGACCCTGGTCCGGACACGCAGACGCTCAACCCCATCAGCAACCAGGCCGGCACCTACTTCGTGAAGCTCTCGGCCAGCAGCGGGGAGCTCGCATCGGCCGCTCAGTTCGACCAGCTCATCCAACCGGCGGGCGGTGCAGCGGCCAACACCCACCGGCGCTCCATGGCGCTCACCGGCGATGGCCACTTCGTGATCGCAGTGGAACTCGCCTTCGGTGTCCTGGACATGCAGATCGGACCGGGCGTGACCAACCTGCAGCCCAATTCGGGCGTGTTCGACATCGGTCTGGCACGTTACGCCTGGGATGACCTTGCCCTTGCGGGTGCGGTGCGCGTCGGCGGAACCACCGGCAGCGACAACTGCCGCTCCATCGCCGCCAACGGAGCGGGGCAGTTCCTCCTCGGTGGTGAATACCGCTCCACCACCTTCAACGTGAACCCCAGCAGCAGTGCGGTGAACCTGAGCAACGCGGGCAGTTCGGACGGCTTCGTGGCCCGCTTTTCCTGGTCGGACATCAATACGGCTGTTACGATCCGTACAGGTACGTCCATGTCAGCCTACCCGAACCCCTTCATGGACCGCATCACATTCACCGGAACCGGTGTCGGACATGGACGCATCTTGGATGCATCCGGTCGCTTGGTGGCGGAACGGCAAGGCTCCCTTCCGATGGCCATCGATCTCGGGGAGCTCCGTCCGGGGGCCTACATCGCTCACATGGAGGATGAGCGGGGGGCGCGGAGGCTTTCCTTGGTAAAGCACTGACCGATAAGGCTCAACCCAAGCACCTCAGGTTGCTGGGAACTAGCTGGCCGTATGATCGACCGGGGCTGAACGGGGCGCAGAACGCCCCTTACTTCACCAGGTACATCGCCTCCTTCACAGCGCGCACCACCTTCGGCACGCTGGGGAGGGAGGCATCGATAAGGTTGGGTGCGAAAGGCAGCGGCGTGTCCGCCTGGTTCACGCGCAGCACCGGGGCATCCAGGTGGTCGAAGGCGTCCTTCTGCACGCGGTAGGCCACTTCACTGGCGATGCTGGCGAAGGGCCAGTTCTCATCGACCACCACAAGGCGATTGGTCTTCTGCACGCTGCGGATGATCGTGGCATGGTCGAGCGGGCGGATCGTGCGCAGGTCGATCACCTCGGCCTCGATGCCCTCACTGGCGAGTTCCTCGGCCGCGCCCAAGGCCACCTTCATCATCTTGTTGAAGGAGACGATGGTGACGTCCTTGCCCGTGCGCTTCACATCGGCCACGCCGATGGGCAGCAGGTACTCGCCCTCGGGAATCTCGCCCTTGTCGCCGTACATGCGTTCGCTCTCCATGAAGAGCACGGGGTCGTTGTCGCGGATGGCGGCCTTCAGCAGGCCCTTGGCGTCGTAGGGGTTGCTGGGGCTGATGACCTTGAGGCCCGGGATGTTGGCGTACATGGCCTCGAAGCTCTGGCTGTGCGTGGCGGCCAATTGGCCGGCACTGCCGTTGCCGCCGCGGAACACGATGGGCACGTGGAACTGCCCGCCGCTCATCTGCAGCATCTTGGCCGCATGGTTGATGATCTGATCGGCCGCCAGGATGGCGAAGTTCCAGGTCATGAACTCCACGATGGGGCGCAGGCCGTTCATGGCTGCGCCCACCCCGATGGCGGTGAAGCCCAGCTCGGCGATGGGCGTGTCGATCACGCGCTGCGGCCCGAACTCCGCCAGCATGCCCTTGCTCACCTTGTAGGCGCCGTCGTACTCGGCCACCTCCTCGCCCATGAGGAATACGCTGGGATCGCGGCGCATCTCTTCGGACATCGCCTCGTTGAGGGCCTCGCGGAACTGGACGGTGCGCATGGTGCTGCTGTTCGGGGCGCCAAATGTAGGGCCGACGTCCGGTAGCACCGGGCTCAGGCCTCGTCCAGCCGATCGTGCTTGGTATGCGTAGACACCACCCGGCCCGCATCCATCACCACCTCCTGCTTCACCACCCGCACGGCATCGGTACCGGGGCGGATGGGCCGGCCGTGCTCCCGGGCCCAGACGTAGATGAACTCAGCGCCCAGGAAGAAGATCTGCGAGCTGTAGTAGACCCAGAGCAGCAGCGACATGAGGCTGGCTGCGGCACCGAAGGCCGAGGCGGGGTTGGAGAACTGGAAGTAGAAGGTGAGGGCATACTTGCCCACGATGAAGAGCGCCGTGGTGAGGACCGCTCCGGGCACCACATCGCGCCAGGCCACGCGGGCATCAGGGAGGTACTTGAACAGGGCGGCGAAAACGGCCACCGTCATAGCCAGTGAGACGCCATTGGACAGGGCGATCACCACCACTCCGGCACCCCCTGGCAAGAGTTCGGCGATCCTTGCGGCAAAGGCCGTGACCAGCGCGCTGAGGAGGAAGCTCACCACCATGAGGAAACCCATGCCCAGCACGAAGGAGAACGACAGCAGCCGGCTGATGAGCAGGCCGAGCACCGTGTTCCGCGGCCTGGGCTGGATCTCCCAGATGCGGTTGAGCGAGGCCTTGAGGGCATTGAACACGCCCGTGGCGCCCACGATGAGGGTGCCCAGCCCCACCACCGTGGCCACGATCCCGCTGCCGCTTTCGTAGGCGTTGCCCAGCAGGCCTTGCAACGCCATAGCGGTATCAGCGCCGACGAACTGCGTGAGGTGCGTGAACAGCTGGCCCTCCGCCGCTGCCGGGCCCGCCAGCAGGCCCGCCACGGCGATCACCACCACCAGCATGGGCATGATGGAGAAGATGGTGTAGAAGGCCAGGGCCGCCCCCAGGTCGAGGGTGTCGTCCTCCATGTAGGCCTTCACGAGCATGCGCGTGAACCGCCACCCTCTCCGGCCCTTGGCCGCCAACCGGTCAAGCACGACGCGAAGATGAGCCGGTTTCGGCCAGCGGGCATCGGGGCATGGGAAGGGGCGGCCGGCAGAACACCGGCTGGCCTACGGTGGTTACCTTCGCGGCCCGCTCGCAAGCACCCTCTGCTCAAGAGCGCTGAGCCCAACAGCGAACCGTCCAACGCCATCCGCCGATGAAGATCCTTGTCCTCGTCAGCCACGTCCCCGACACCACCGCCCGCATCGCCTTCACCAACGGCGACACGCAATACGATGCCAATGGCGTCACCTTCATCATGAATCCCTATGACGAGTGGTACGCCCTGGTCCGCGCTCTCGAGATCAAGGAGGCCAAGGGCAGCGGTACCGTCACCACCGTGACGGTGGGCGGCGCCGATACCGAGGCCACGATCCGGAAGGGGCTCGCCATCGGGGCCGATGAGGCCGTGCGCATCGATGCGCAGCCCACCGAGGCCCTGCAGGTGGCCGGGCTCATCGCGGGCTATGCCAAGGACAAGGGCTTCGACCTGGTGCTTGCCGGCAAGGAGACGATCGACCATAACGGCGGCCAGGTAGGCGCCATGGTGGCCGAGCTCCTTGACCTGCCCTATGTGCCGCTTGCCAGCAAGCTGGAGGTGAACGGCGACACGGCCACAGTGGAGCGCGATGTCCCCGGGGGCGTGGAGGTGCTGGAGGTGAAGCTGCCCCTGGCCCTGAGCGCCGCCAAAGGCATGGCCGAGCAGCGCATCCCCAACATGCGCGGCATCATGGCCGCCCGCACCAAGCCGCTCACCGTGGTACCTGCTGCGGCCGAGGGCGAGACGGCCCGCACCGTGCGGTTCGAGCTGCCCCCCGCCAAGGGCTCGGTGAAGATGATCCCTGCCGAGGAGGCCGGGAAGCTGATCGAGCTGCTGCACACCGAAGCGAAGGTGATCTGAACCGAACCCATCGTACGGGCGGGAGATTTCCCGCCCCCCAATTCCCTTTCCATGAGCACCATCGTATTCATCGATACCCGCGGCGACAAGCTGCCCAAGGCGGCCCAAGAGGCCGTGACCTATGCGAGCCGGCTCGCCGAGGGCCCCGTCACCGCCGTCACCTTCGGCGGCGCTACCGGCCTGGAGGCCTTGGGCGCCAACGGCGCGAGCAAGGTGATCGTGGCCCGGAGCATCACCGCGCTGGACAGCCAGCAGCTGACCCGCCTGGTGGCCGATGCGGCCGCCAAGGAAGGCGCCACCACCATCGTATGCGTGCACGATGCCACCGGCAAGGCGGTGGCGCCGCGCCTGGCCGCGCGGCTGAAGGCTGGCCATGTGGCCGGCGCCACCGGGCTTCCCGAGGGCGGCCGCTTCAAGCGCAACGTGTTCAGCGGCAAGGCCCGCGCCGAGGTGGAGGTGAGCACCCCGATGAAGGTGGTGAGCCTGTCGCCCAACAGCATCGCCATCGCCAACAACGGCGGCAGCGCCAGTGTGGAGGAGTACAGCGGCGACCTCGGTCCGGCGCGCATCACCGTGAAGGAATTGCGCAAGGCCGGCAGTGGCATCCCCCTGCCCGAAGCGGAGCTGGTGGTGAGCGCCGGCCGCGGCATGAAGGGCCCTGAGCACTGGGCCCCCGTGGAGGAGCTGGCCCGGGAGCTCGGCGCCGCCACGGCGTGCAGCCGCCCGGTAGCCGACATGCACTGGCGCCCGCACCACGAGCACGTGGGGCAGACCGGCGTGGCCATCCGCCCCAACCTCTACATCGCCATCGGCATCAGTGGCGCCATCCAGCACCTGGCAGGCGTGAACCAGAGCAAGGTGATCTGCGTGGTCAACAAGGATCCCGAGGCCCCCTTCTTCAAGGCCGCGGACTACGGCATCGTCGGCGATGCCTTCGAGGTGCTGCCCAAGCTCATCGCGGCAGCGAAGAAGCTCAACGCGGAACGCTGACGATAGGCCGCCCCGGGCGATCGGCCGGCGACGGGCAACCGGCGACCGACCGGCCCTACCAACGGCGCGAACAGCTACCTTCACGGCCCGCACGGAAGAGGATGGACAAGGTCGAGCTGCGGTTCCTCCGCATCACGTACAGCCACACGCACGCGGGGGCCTATGCCCTCATCCTCTCCGAGGTGCTCGGCGAGCGCCGCCTTCCCATCATCATCGGGGGCGTGGAAGCCCAGGCCATCGCCATCCAGGTGGAGAACATCAAGCCGGCCCGGCCGCTCACGCACGACCTGTTCAAGAACGTGGCCGACACCCTCGGCTTCAACCTGAAGGAGGTGATCATCAGCGACCTGGTGGAGGGCATCTTCCACGCCAAGCTGGTGGTGGAGCAGGACGCGCGCGAGGTGGAGATCGACGCGCGCAGCAGCGATGCCATCGCTCTGGCCCTGCGCTTCGACTGCCCCATCTACACCTTCGAGCCCATCCTCAGCGCTGCCGGCCTGAAGGTGGAGGAAGGCGAGGAAGAGAAGGAGGGCGAGGGCGGCCAGGAGCGCAAGGGCCGCGAGAAGAAGACGGTGACCAGCGCGAGCATCGATGAGCTCCGCGGCATGCTGGAGGAGGCCCTCGAGAACGAGGATTATGAGCGCGCCAGCAAGCTGCGCGACGAGATCAAGCGGCGCGAGCAGACGAATTAGCGCCGACGGTGCCTGCGGCGGCGGGCCGCGCCGCAACGGCGAGAAACCGCATCTTCGCTACCCACACCCCCACCGCATGGCCAAGCCGCTCCGCTTGCTCGCGCTCCTCGCGCTCATCCACATCGCCGCACCGGCCATGGCGCAGGGCGCTCCGGCGCCGCTCACCGGTCCGTCGGGGCTCTCCATCGTGCGGGGGCTGCTGGGCATGGCGGTGATCACCGCCATCGCCTGGCTGTTCAGCGCCAAGCGCAGGCAGGTCGATTGGAGGGTGGTGGGCATCGGCCTCGCTTTCCAACTGGCCATGGCACTGCTCATCCTCTATGTGCCGCCGGCGCAGTGGCTGTTCGAGGTGGTGGGCAAGATGTTCGTGAAGGTGCTCGACTTCACCAAGTCGGGCAGCGAGTTCCTGTTCCGCAGCCTCCTCGATGTGAAGAGCTTCGGCTTCATCTTCGCCCTTCAGATCCTCCCCACCATCATCTTCTTCAGCGCGCTCACCAGCGTGCTCTTCTACCTCGGCATCATCCAGAAGGTGGTGTATGCCCTGGCCTGGGCCCTGAACCGCACCATGCGCCTGAGCGGCGCCGAGAGCCTGAGCACCGCCGGCAACATCTTCCTGGGCCAGACGGAGGCCCCGCTGATGGTGAAAGCCTACCTGGACAAGATGAACCGCTCGGAGATCTTCCTGGTGATGACGGCCGGCATGGCCACCGTGGCGGGCGGCGTGCTGGCGGCCTATGTGGGATTCCTGGGCGGCGATGACCCCGTGCAGCGGCTCTTCTTCGCCAAGCACCTGCTCACCGCCAGCGTGATGGCCGCGCCGGGCGCGGTGGTGGTGGCCAAGGTGCTCTTCCCGCAGACCGAGCCCATCGAGAGCCGCATGGAGGTGAGCATGGAGCGCGTGGGCACCAACCTGCTCGATGCCATGAGCAACGGCACCACCGAAGGGCTGAAGCTCGCCGCCAACGTGGGCGCCATGCTCCTGGTCTTCTTCGCCTTCATCGCCATGGCCAACTACGGCTTCCAGAAGCTCGGCCAGGTGACGGGGCTGAACCCATGGGTGGCGCAGGTCTCCGGCGGCAATTTCTCCCAGCTCTCGCTGGAGTTCATCCTGGGCTACCTCTTCGCGCCCATCATGTGGCTGATCGGCGTGGCGGGGGAGGACATCACCCTCACCGGCCGGCTCGTGGGCGAGAAGATCATCGCCAGCGAATTCGTGGGCTACGAGAGCCTGGCCTCACTGAAAGCGAGCGGCGCCTTCGCCCATCAGCGCAGCATCGTCATGGCCACCTACATGCTGTGCGGCTTCGCCAACTTCGCCAGCATCGGCATCCAGATCGGCGGCATCGGCTCATTGGCTCCCAGCCGCCGGCAATGGCTCAGCGAGTTCGGGCTGCGCGCGCTGCTGGGCGGGACGCTCGCCTCGCTGCTGAGCGCCACGATCGTGGGCATGCTGGTGTGATCAGCGGCCGGCCACGGGCCCATCGCTCACCGTGCCGTTCACCGCCGGCCCCTGCCAGATCTCGCGGATCACGCCATCGAGCAGCGCCTTGCTGGTGTGCAGCGCATCGATGTACTGGGCGCGGTCGGCGGTGATCGCGCTTGGCCCGGCGAAGTCGCAATAGGCCGCGGTGGAGCGCATGAGCTCCTTGTACGCGGCTATCCCAGCGCCGAGGCCCAACGCCTCCTCCATCCGATGCACCTCGTCGTGCACCGGCAGGTCGATGATCACCAGGCGTATGCCGCGCTCCCTGCACCGTTCGGCCACGCGGCGCAGCTCCGTTGCGAAATGCGGCGCCGGGGCATACTGCTCCAGCACGGCCCGTTCGTTACTGATCACCTTGGCCCATTGGTCATCGGCGATCCCCTCGGCCTGCACGCCGCCCCAATGCGCCCGCGCGTCCAGCCAGGCCTTCCCCAGCACGTCCCGGTCCGTGAGGTAGCGCACGGCGCTCGACGCGGCCCATGCCGGGCCCTCCCAGATGTCATAGTCCTGCGCGGCGCTCCAGTTGCGGAAGCCGGTCTGCAGGTACACCGTCTCCAGCTTCGCCAGGCTGTCCGCGTACCAGAAGGTCCGGAGCATGCTGGGGGTGTTGCCGCCGGGCACGCCGAAGTTGTAGAGCGGCCGGCCGGTGATGGACGATACCAGCCCGGCATCGAACCGCGTGAGGCGCGAATCGCCGATGATGATGTCGGCCACCGGCGCGCGGCGGTACTCGATGAGCTTCCACGTGAGCGTGTAGTGCGGCATGGTGGCACCGCTGTGCCGCAGGTTGGCGCGGCGCGTCTCCAGCGGCACGGGGCCCGGGCCGTCGAAGTAGTTGAACGGGTCGATCCACGCCACGCCGCCCATCAGCAGCACGAAGGGCAGCGCCACAAGCAGGATCCAGCGGAGGAGGCGGTGCATGGCTCAGAACTGGAAGTAGATGAACTGGCCGCCGCCGTGGTAGGCGCCGTAGTAGATGATGGCCCCCACGAGCCCCACGTACACCGCCCACCGCGCAGGGGCCGGCATGCGGGCCAGGAAGGCCGCGGCGCCCCAGCGCGCCTGCACCAGGTGGACGGCCTCCATGAACACGATGGCCGCGAACGCGATGCCGAGCTCCGTGGCACCGAGCCCGAGCGCCTGCACCATGGCCTTGGCCTGCGCGGGATCGAGCCAGGCCGCATGCCCGGTGAAGGACGCCTGCACGATGTGCATCGCATCGCCGATGTCCGCGGCGCGGAAGAAGACCCAGCCCACGAGCACGAGCAGGATGGTCCACGCCACATTGAGCCCATGCGACAGGCGGGGCAGCCGGGCCAGGCCAGACGCCGCAGCCAACCGGTCGCGCAGCGGGGCGAAGACGATGGCCAGCACCAGGTAGGCGCCATGCAGCGCACCCCAGGCCACGAAGGTCCAGTTGGCGCCGTGCCAGAGGCCGCTCACCAGGAAGGTGATGAAGAGGTTGTAGTACCAGCGCCACTTCACCGTGCGGTTGCCGCCCAATGGGATGTAGAGGTAATCGCGGAACCAGGTGCTGAGGCTGATGTGCCAGCGCTTCCAGAACTCGCTGATGCTGGCTGCATGGTAGGGCTGCCGGAAGTTGAGCATGAGCGAGAAGCCGAGCACCCGCGCCGTGCCGATGGCGATGTCGCTGTAGCCGCTGAAGTCGCAGTAGATCTGGATCGCGAACAGCACCGTGGCGAGGGCCAGGACGGGACCGGGGAAATCGTGCGGCGAGCCGTACACATGGTTGACGGCCACGGCCACGCGGTCTGCGATCACCACCTTCTTGAACATGCCCCAGGCCATCAGGCGCAGCCCGGTGGCCACCCGCGCCGCATCGAACACCTGCACCTGGCGGAACTGCGGCAGCAGCGAGCCCGCGCGCTCGATGGGGCCCGCCACGAGCTGCGGGAAGAAGGCCACGAACACCGCGAAGATCCCCGCATGGCGCTCCGGCTTCACCACCCCCTGGTACACGTCGATCGTGTAGCTCATGGTCTGGAAGGTGTAGAAGCTGATGCCCACGGGGAGCAGGATGTCGAGCACCGGGGCCTGCCAGTCGATGCCCACCGCCTGCGCCACGGACCCCGCCGAGGCCACGAAGAAGCCCAGGTACTTGTAGAAGATGAGCAGGCCCAGGTTGGTGGTCATGCTCAGCCAGAGGTAGGGGCGCCGTGCCCGCTTGTCCGGCAGCTCCGACATGCGGTAGGAGCAGAAGTAGTCGACCAGCGTGCTGAAGGCGATGAGCAGCGCATACTCGGGCCGCCAGCTCATGTAGAACCAGTAGCTGGCGATCAGCAGCAGGACCCACCGGCGATTGGGCGGCAGCAGGAAGAACAGCCCCGTGACGACCGGGAAGAAGACCAGGAAGTCGAGCGAGTTGAAGAGCATGCTTCCTGCGTGCGGGGTGCGGCGAAGCTACCGGGGCACCGGGGGCGCCGCCCCTTGCGACCGGCGCGATGGTGCACAGGCCGGTGTTCACAGGCAACGGCGCGAGGATCGCCATGGGCGCTACTTTCAGCCCGCCAACACCCTCCGCATGCGACGCCTCCCGCACACTGCCGCGCTGGTCCTCTGCTCCATCGCCCTTAGCGCCCAGCCCACGGTGGTGCAGCACGGCAAGCCCTTCGCACGCAGCATGAAGGGCGCCACGGGCGACCTGCTCACCGTGGTGGATGGCGCCTTCGCGGCCGATGGGCGCCACCTGCTCTACGTGGAGGAGGGCATCACCCCGAAGGCCATTCGCCTGGATGCGCTGCTGCAGCCCGCCGAGGAGCTCACCCTGAAGGACGTGCTGCTCGATGGCCTCAAATGGACCGCCGTCACGCCCGTGATGGACGGTGCGCGCATGCGCGTGCTGCTGGTGAGCGCCACCAAGAAGGGCAGCGAATTCGGCATCGCCGAGGTCAGCGCCGGAAGCGCGCTGTCGCTCACCGGATTCCGGCGGCTGGCTGCATGCGACATCCCCTACGCCAACGACCCGGCGAATACCATGGCGGCGCGGCCGCTCCCCGACCCCATCCTCTTCACCCGCGGCCTGGCCTATGCCCAGCGCGAGCGCCTCATTCCCGCCCCCGACGGGCAGCACTACCTGCTCAACCACTTCACGCACAGCACCAAGGGCGGCAAGCGCATCGCGCTGGCCTGGCTCGACCGCGAGCTCACCGTGCTCTGGCAGGCGGCCGCCGAGCTGCCCTACGAGGACGCCAAGAGCAGCATCCACCAGATCGCCGTGGAGGACGACGGCACCGTGCGCCTGCTCACCTACGTGTACCAGTGCAAGAGCGAGGAGCAGCTCGGCGACAAGAACTGCCACGAGCTTCACCTCACCACCCTCACCGAGGACGGCAAGGCCGTGAGCGACATCCTGCTGGAAAAGGACTTCGTAGCCAGTGCGCGCCTGCTGCCCCGCAGCGATGGGCGGCTCGCGCTGGCGCTGCGCTATGGTGCGCTCACCGGCCAACCCGGCCTGGCGATCACCTTCGACCCCGCCGACCCCAAGCTGAAGCCCGCCCCCATCACCGCGCAGCGCCTCCCGAGCATCCGCAAGGCGCGCCTCATGGCCTTCGGCGACCCCACGGCCGACCCGCGCAAGCCGCCGGCGCGCACCGCCAAGGTGGCCGACGAAGTGGTGGACCTGCTGCCCGGGCCCGATGGCGGGCTGCTGGTGGTGGAGACCTTCCTGCAGCACGACTTCATGCTGCCCATGGGCGATGCGGTGGCCATGCGCCGCCTCGGGGGAGCCGTGCGCGTGAGCCAGGTCCAGCCCAACGACAGCATCGGCTGGCAGCGCACCATTGACCGTGCCCTGATGACCACCGCCGGCCAGGCCTACGACGGCTGCGTGGCCGTGCCCATGGAAGGGCGCCTGCTGCTGCTGCACGGGCACACGCCCAAGGGCTATGAGGCCATCCTGCGCGCCGGTGGCGAAGCGGCCGGGCAGAAGGACCTGCGGCCCGCCGAGCCCCAGGTGCTCAAGGCCGCCTTCCTCGATGCGCGCACCGGTGCCGTGGAGCGCGAAGGCACGGCCCTGATGATGGAAGACGGATTCGTGCCCTGCCCGCAAGGCACGCTCCTGGAATGGGGCGGTTCGCGCGCGCTTGTGAAGAGCTACGACCGGGGCACGCAGTACCGCTTCACCGTCATCGACCTGGCCCGGCTCGGCGAGGAACGTTAACGCGGCCGGCCTTCAGCCGGGCCCCGGCCGATTGCAGCGGGCCGACTTGCATTCCTGGCCGGCCCCCTTTCCGCGCCGCGCTGTTGGCAACCCGCCCACGCCCCGGCCCTCCGCGGCGCAGCACCGGCTAGCTTCGCCGCCATGGCCCAGCGCGAGCGCCCACGCCCCTTCTCCGAGCGCACCCTGGCCGCCGCCTCTGCCCTGCTGGAGCGCGTGCGGCAGTGGCTCGTGAAGACCCGGGCCAAGGAGTTCATCCTGCTGGCCCTGCCCTACCAGATCTCGGCCGTGCTCACCGCCCTCATCGCCGTGGGCTACGCCTGGCTCTTCAACGCCATGGGCGAACTCAATGCCGACCTGCTCGCCATCGACCGCCGGCTCATCTTCCTCTCCGCCCCGGTCACCTTCCTGCTGGCCTGGTGGCTGGTGTACCGCTTCGCGCCGCTGGCGGGCGGCAGCGGAATCCCCCAGCTGATGGCCGCCGTGGAGGTGGCCACCGACAAGAAGCGCGACCGCAGCGGGCGCTTCCTCAACCTGCGCATCCTGCTGGTGAAGGTGGCCAGCAGCCTGGCCATGGTGGCGGGCGGCGGCGCCGTGGGGCGCGAAGGGCCAACGCTGCAGATCGCCGGCAGCATCTACCGCACCGTGCACCGGCTGCTGCCGCCCTTCTGGCCCAAGGTGAGCCGCCGCATCATGATGATCACCGGGGGCGCTGCGGGCCTCAGCGCCGCCTTCAACACCCCCCTGGGCGGCATCGTCTTCGCCGTGGAGGAGCTCACCAAGACGCACATGGCGCAGTTCCGCACCGCCGTGCTCACCGCGGTGATACTCAGCGGCATGACCGCCCAATGGCTGCTGGGGCCCTACCTCATGCTGGGCTACCCCAAGCTGGCGCCCGCCACCGTGAGCTTCATGTACAAGATCCTGCTGCTCTCCGCCATCGCGGGCATCACCGGTGCGCTCTTCTGCCGCGCGGTGCTCGCCTTCGACAAGTTCCGGCGCGGGCTGCACGGCGCCCTGGCCAATGGCCTCTTCGCACTGGTTTGCGCCCTGCTGTTCGCCACCGTGGTGCACGCGCTGGGCGCATCGGCCATCGGCAGCGGGCATCACCTGCTGGAGGACCACCTCTTCGCCGACGACCCGCAGACCGGCGCCCGGCATGTGGGCGCACGCGTGCTCGGCTCCCTCTTCAGCTTCACCGCGGGGGGCGCCGGCGGCATCTTCGCGCCCTCGCTGGCCAGCGGCGCCGCCATCGGCGGATGGCTCACCGAGGCCCTCGGACTCGCCGACAACCGCGGCCAATTCAACCTGCTGGTGCTCGCGGGCATGACCGCCTTCCTCAGCGGCGTCACCCGCTCGCCCTTCACCAGCGCCATCCTCGTGCTGGAGATGACCGACCGCCACAGCGCCATCTTCCAGCTCATGTACGCCAGCGTGGTGGGCTACATGATCGCCTATGTGGTGGACCGCAAGAGCTACTACGAGCGCATGAAGGAGCGGCTGCTGAAGGCCCTGCCCGACTGGCCGCCACCGCCCGAGAAACCACAGCGGAACGGGGTGCGTGGTGCGGCCGACCCGAACAGTAGTGCGCCGGAGGCGGGGGCGGGATTCTGAAGAAGTGTGGCATGGTAGGCTGAAGGTGAACGAACGCGGAAGTACTTCACACCGAGGTGTTCCGTTCTGTTAGCCGATGCATGCCTAGCCCAGATGCACTTGGAGGACCGAACCAATGTACAGGTGGCACGTCCGCCTGCTGTGTTGCTCAGTTGTGATCCGGAGATGATGCAGAGATGGAAAAGCTCGCTGATACGGCGCGTGATACAGGTCCTGTGCGTTGCTATACTGACCTCTCAGAGTTCCGCCCAAGACGTGCAGCTGTTCGCCGCGTATGAACTGAAAGGACCGGTGCCCTTCGTGGACAAGGCACTCGATGGTGTGGGCGGAGGCTTCCGCTTCGGAATGTCAGAGCAGGTTCTCTACCTTGATCTGCGAGCATCCTATCTCTGGGCTGAGGATGATGAACTCTCCTCGACCAGGCACCAAGTGTTGGAAAGGAGTCTATCCTTGGCGATCCTGAAGCCCTTGGACCTTCGACCTAGGCTGCATGTGGACCTGGGGGTGGAAATGGGCTACTATGACCGTCAGAACACCGAGCACTACTTGTCGTCCTTCCAAGTGTTCGATCTGCGCGGACTCTCACTCGGGCCTATGGTCAATCTGCGGTATCGCATCCTCAATGGCGTTGAACCATTCCTTTCTTTGGCAGAATCTTACTGTATACCCTTGAGAGAGGACCAAGCCGATCTGGTCAGCGGCCCTATAGATCTCCAGAGCGTTTTTGAGTGGTCGTTGCGGATTGGCATCTTCCTTTCCTTACCACAAGAGGGGGGTAAATAGACGGCGTGCCGCTGACAAGGGTCTGGGTGGTTAACTCCGTTCGTCTGATTGTTTACATCGATGTGCAAATGATGGTTCCGACCAGAACTTCTGGCATGTTCGGCTAGGTCGTGCAGGGGCCCGAGTCGGAGACCCTGAGTAGTTCTAAAACGGATGGACCGATCAAGCAACTCGATGTCTCCGCATTGCAAGGTTTCTACAGTATCGTGTTGGAATCAGCTGCAGGCTGCTTCGTTGTGAGGGTCGTCATTCAATAGCAGTTTCATGGTCTTTCAATAGCATTCCTTTGCCAAACGAGCGGATGTTGGTGGAGTGAGGGAGAACAGCGCCTCGCTATCCACAGCCGTTAGCAAGTCCTGCGGCCCATGGCCATGGGGCTGCGGTACCTTCGCCGCACCCATGCGCCAGTACCACGACCTCCTCCGCCGCATCCTGGACGAAGGCGTGCAGAAGCACGACCGCACCGGCACGGGCACCATCAGTTGCTTCGGCCACCAGATGCGCTTCGACCTCAGCGAAGGCTTCCCCTTGGTGACCACCAAGAAGCTGCACGTGAAGAGCATCATCCACGAGCTGCTCTGGTTCCTGGCGGGCGACACCAACATCAAGTACCTCCAGGACAACGGCGTGCGCATCTGGGACGAGTGGGCCGATGCCAACGGCGACCTCGGTCCGGTGTACGGCTACCAATGGCGCAGCTGGCACACTCCCGATGGCCGCGTGATCGACCAGATCGCCAACGTGGTGGAGATGATCAAGAAGAACCCGGACAGCCGCCGCCTGATCGTGACCGCGTGGAACCCCGCCGATGTGGACCGCATGGCCCTGCCGCCCTGCCACACCATGTTCCAGTTCTACGTCGCGGAAGGCAAGCTCAGCTGCCAGCTCTACCAGCGCAGCGCCGACACCTTCCTGGGCGTGCCCTTCAACATCGCCAGCTACGCCTTGCTCACGATGATGATGGCCCAGGTCTGCGGCCTGCAGCCGGGCGAGTTCGTGCACACCTTCGGCGACGTGCACCTCTACAACAACCACCTGGAGCAGGCCCGCCTGCAGCTCACCCGCGAGCCGCGCCCGCTGCCGAGGATGGAGATCGACCCCACGGTGACCGACCTCTTCGCCTTCCGCTACGAGCACTTCGCGCTGAAGGGCTACGACCCGCATCCGCACATCAAGGCCGAAGTGGCGGTATGATCGTCAGCGCCATCGCCGCCGTTGCGGAGAACGGCATCATCGGCCACCAGGGCGACCTGCCGTGGAGCCTGCCGGACGACATGGCCTGGTTCCAGCGCGTGACCAAGGGCCACCACGTGATCACGGGCCGCAAGAACTACGAGAGCATTCCCGTGAAGTACCGCCCGCTGAAGGGCCGCGTGAACCTGGTGGTGAGCCGCAACGCCGCCTACGATGCGCCCGGCGCCGTGGTGGTGCCCAGCATCGCGGCGGCGCTGGAGCGGGCGCGCGCGGCCGGCGAAACGGAGGCCTTCCTGATCGGCGGCGGCGAGATCTACCGCGCGGCCTTCGCGCAGGGCCTGGTGCAGCGGCTCTACCTCACGCAGGTGCATGCCCAGGTGCCGGGCGATACGCACTTCCCCGAGGTGGACCCGCGCCACTGGGTGGAGCGCAGCCGCGCGCACCACCCGGCGGACGCCCGCCATGCGCATGCCTTCACCTTCGTTGTGATGGACCGGATCTAAACCCCGGGCACGGTGCTTGCGTCCAAAGGCCGTCACCCCCAACGCCACGACCCCGATGCCCGCGCCCGGCCACGGCGCCACCCCATGAGCACCCGCATCCTCTACCTCATCCCCGCCCTCGCCCTCCTCGCCACCGCCTGCCGCAAGGACAAGGAGGACGCCCCCGACATCGACTTCACCTCGGCCAGCGACAACGCGCGCGCCGAGGACGCATTCAGCGACATGCTGGCCCAGGTGGACAAGGCCGTGGAGGACAACGGCCTGCGCGACCAATGCGACCCCGTGGTGACCTTCGATACCACCGCCACGCCGCGCACCATCACGCTGGATTTCGGGGATGTGAACTGCACCGCCGCCAACGGGCGCCTGCGCCGCGGCCGGATCCTGGTGAGCTACACCGGCCGCTACCGCGATGCGGGCACGGTGATCACCATCACCCCGCAGGACTACTACGTGAACAACAACCTGGTCACCGGCACCAAGACGGTGACCAACCTCGGGCTGGACGCCAACGACCACCTGCACTTCAGCGTGACGGTGAACGGCGCGCTCACCGCCGGCGACGGCAGCTGGACCTCCACCCACCAGGCGCAACGCACCCGCACCTGGATCCAGGGCTCCGACACTCCGGCCCTGGCGGATGATGTGTACCTGATCACCGGTGGAGGCAGCGGCGTGAACCGCAACGGCGTGGCCTACGCCACCGCCATCACGCAGGCGCTGCGCGTGGCCCTCAACTGCCCCTTCATCACGGCGGGCACCGTATCCATCACGCCCGCCAACCGGCCCGTGCGCGTGGTGGATTACGGCAATGGCAGCTGCGACGGCACCTTCACCGTGACGGTGAACGGCCAGACCTTCACGGTCACCATCGGCTGAACGAGGCGCTTTCCGCAGAGGGCCATCGGGCAACCGGTGGCCCTTCGTCATTCCGGGCGGCGTCAGCGTGCCGAACCGCTCATCCCGCCCCTTGCCGCTCATCACTGTTCATCCCAATGCCCTTGGTGGCGGGTCTAGCTTCGTGCGACAGCTCCGCCATGTCCTACTTCCGCCGCGTGCCCATCCGCTACCGCACGGTGCTCCTCACCGCCGTGGTGCTGGCCACGCTCTTCCTCTTCCAGGCCTACATGCACCATTACGTGTACCGGGACCTGAAGGACATGGGCGAGTTCCGCTGGTGGCGCGAGGCCCCCGTGCCCTACCTCAACTTCTTCTTCTGGGCGCTGCTCTGCCCGCTGGTCTACTCCATCTTCCAGCGGTGGCCCTTCACGGAGCGCCCGCTCTGGCGGGTGCTGCTCATCCACCTCGGCCTGGGCCTGCTGATCGCGGGCTTCCACGAGGTGGTCACCTCCTCCATCTACTACGCCATCCTGCAGACGCGCGGCGAATTCGACTTCACCGACCCCAAGTACCGCGACTGGGCCTACCACGCCCTGCTGCCGGCCACCTTCACGCGCACCATGGAGTACTGGGTGCTGATGGGCGTGCTGGTGGCGCTTGACGGAGCCCGCCTGCGCCGCGAGGAGCACGAGCAGCTGCTGCGCCTGCGCAATGAACTGCAGGTGACGCAGCTCAACGCGCTGAAGAAGCAGCTGCAGCCGCATTTCCTCTTCAACACGCTGAACACGGTGAGCGCACTGATGGACGAGCACGTGGGCGATGCGCGCAAGGTGCTGAGCCGGCTGGGGCAGCTGCTGCGCGTGACGCTCGACCAGTCACGGCGTGACCGGGTTCCCCTGGAGCAGGAGGTCGATTACATACGCAACTACCTCGACATCGAGAGCATCCGCTTCCGCGACCGCCTGCGCGTGACCTACGATGTGCCGCAGCCGCTGCTGGGCGCGCAGGTGCCCAGCCTGGTGCTGCAGCCGCTGGTGGAGAATGCCATCAAGCACGGCCCCGATGCGACGGAAGAGCGCGTGGAGGTGCGGATCAGGGCTGAACGGTTGGACGGGCGGCTGGCCCTGGAGGTGCGAGACAACGGAAAGGGCTGCAAGGATGTCCATAACGCGATGGCCAACGGCGGCATCGGCCTGCGCAACGTGAGCGAGCGCATCAAGCTCCTCTACGGCGACGGCGGTTCGCTCACCATCACCTCCCCCAACGGCCGGGGGTTCTCGGCCACTGTCCTGATCCCCTACGAACACGACACGTCAACCTAAGCGTAACTCCCATGAAGCACATCCGCACCCTCATCGTCGATGACGAGCCCGCCGCCCGCGCCCGCCTGGCCAAGCTCCTGGCGCAGGACACCGAGGTGGAGCTGATCGGCGAATGCCGCAACGGCCAGGAGGCCGTGGAAGCCGTGCAGAAGCACCGGCCCGACCTGCTCTTCCTCGACGTGCAGATGCCCTCGCTCAACGGGCTGGAGACCGTGGACCGCATCGCCGGCGACCGCATGCCCTTCGTGGTCTTCGTCACCGCCCACGACCGCTACGCACTCAAGGCCTTCGACGTGAACGCCGTGGACTACCTGCTGAAGCCCTATGACGACGACCGCTTCTTCGCCTCCCTGGAGAAGGCCAAGCGGCACATCGACATGCGCATGAGCGACAAGCTGACCGGCAAGCTCATGGACCTGGTGCGCGAGCACATGCACGCGCGCAGCGAGTTCACCGAGGTCTTCACCATCCGCGACAAGGGGCGGGAGCACAAGGTGAGCGTGGCCGACATCCATTTCCTGCGGGCCGAGGGCAACTACATCAACCTGCAGCTGAAGGACCGGCACTACCTGTACCGGATGACCATGAACGCGGTGGAGACCGAGCTCGACCCGCAGCGCTTCCTGCGGATCCACCGCAGCTACATCGTGAACCGGGCCCACGTCCGCGCCGCCCGGTACAGCGGGAACAACGAGTTCATCTTCTCCATGGAGACGGGCGACCGCATCGTGAGCGGCCGCAGCTACAAGGAACCGATCGCCCGGGCCCTGCAGGACCAGGCGGTCTGACCTGGGGGGCTTCCGCCGTACGGCTCGTTTCCCTAGTTTCACGGTCCTTTTCGCCGTGGAAACCGCACGCCCGAAGTCCCGTACAGCATCGCTCCCCGCAGAAGGGCTGGGCGGAGCCCGTCCGACCGGCGGATCGCAGCCACCGCGCCTGGCCCGCTGGGCGCCGCTCGTTCTCCTGGCGCTCGTGGCGGTCGTGGCCCTTCCGATCGTGCGCCAGACCCTCGACCTGGGTGATGAAGGCTTCATGGCGCATTGCGCCGAGCGTGTGCTGCACGGCCAGCTGCCCCACCGCGACTTCTACTCCCTGCAGGGGCCGCTCTCCGCGATGCTCATGGCGGGCTGGAGCGCCGTCGCGGGGCTCTCTTTCCTCAAGCTCAGGGTCGCCGGGGTGCTCATCCACGCGGCCATGGTGCTGCTCACCTATGCCATCGCGCGCCGCTTCGCTGGGGCGCCATGGGCGTTCGGGGCCGCGGCGGTAGCCGTGCTCGTGGGCCTGCCGCACATGCATTTCGCACCGCTGGCGATCTGGCAGGGGCTGATGCTGAGCCTGCTGAGCGTGTGGCTGGCCGTCCGCAGCCTGCGCGCCGTGCATGGCGTCCTGGCCTTCGCCTCCGGCGCCGTAGCCGCGCTGAGCATGCTGGTGCGCCATGACCAAGGCTTCTACATGGCCCTCTCCATCGCCGCGCTCGCCATCGCCCTCCGCTTCGTCCCCGCCTCAAAGCTGGCGCCCGGGCCGAGGTTCCGGCTGGGCAACTGGCTTCTCGGCACTACAGCGGTCGCCCTTCCCGCGCTGCTCTTCTTCTGGACGCAGGGGGCGCTGCCCGCCATGTGGGACCAGCTGGTGCTCTTCCCCCTCACCCGCTACAGCGCCACCAGCGCCATCCCCATGCCCTCCCTCGGCCAGGAAGGGCCCGCCGGGAGCCTGCTGGCCTTCGTGGTCTTCCGCATCACGCCGCTGGCGGTATCCGCCACGCTGGGTCTCGTGGTCTGGCGCGCACGCCGCAAAGGGTATGGCGAGGGCGAGGCCCTTGGCCTGTTCCTCGCGGCATGGTCCATGCTCATGTATGCGCAGGTGCTGGTGCGGTCCGACCTCCCCCACCTCGTGATCACCCTCCATCCGACACTGGTGCTCCTGGCCTGGTTGCCGGGCTATGCGATGCGCGCCCTGGGGCTAGAGGGCGAGCGCCATGCGAAGGGCCGATCGCTGATCGCCGCGGGGTCGGCTGCCTGCTTCGCCGCCCTGGCGATCGTGGCGTGGCACATGCTGCTGCCGCCCTTGGAGCGGGACCTGCAACCCCTCCGGGCGGAGCGCGCCGGGCTGCTGGAACGGGCTTCGGAAGCCGATGTCATCGACGCCACGGTACGGACCATCCAAGAGCGCACCGGGCCCACCGAGGCCGTCCTCGTGCTCCCCTACCAGCCCGCCTATTACGTGCTCAGCCAACGGCGCAACCCCACCCAGTGGGGCTACCACTGGCCCGGGGACCGCACGAATGCTGAGCTGGCACAGATGGTCAGCCAGCTGCAGCAGGACCCGCCTGCGCTGGCGGTGGTCTTCCACCGCGATAGCACGGCCACCTACTTAGGGCCCGTGGTGCAATGGCTGGAGGCGCACTACGCGCCTGTGGACCCGGCGGCCGACCCGGTGATCTACACGCCGCGCGAGCGCTAGGGATACCTTCGGGGCCATGCACCTCAGCTCGTCACGGGCACTGCGCCTGATCGCGGTCGCCCTCTTTCAAGTTTCAGCTTTCAACTTTCAGCTTTCAGCACAACGCCCCCCCGCACAACCCCATGCCGCCGAGATCCTGCATCGCATGCAGAAGCTCAACGTGCTGGGCAGCGTGCTCTACATCGTGGCGCATCCCGATGACGAGAACACCCGCCTGATCGCCTGGCTCGCCAACGGCAAGAAGGTGCGCACCGGCAACCTCAGCCTCACACGCGGCGATGGCGGACAGAACCTCATCGGTCCCGAGCTGGGCGATGCGCTGGGCATCATCCGCACGCAGGAGCTGCTAGAGGCGCGGCGCATCGATGGCGGTGAGCAGTTCTTCACCCGCGCGGTGGACTTCGGCTTTTCCAAGAACGCCGCCGAGAGCTTCGAGAAGTGGGGCAAGCAGGAAGTGCTGAGCGATGTGGTCCGCGTGATCCGGATGTTCCGGCCGGACATCATCATCACCCGTTTCGCGCCCGACCGCAGTGCGGGGCACGGCCACCACGAGGCCAGCGCCATCCTCGCCGAGGAGGCCTTCGACCTGGCCGGCGACCCCAAGGCCTTTCCGGAGCAGTTGGAGCAAGGGCTGGAGGTGTGGCAACCGCGCCGCCTCTTCTTCAACGGCAGCACGTGGTGGAAGAAGGACCTGGCCGAGATCGCGAAGAACGACCCCGACTGGTTCACCGTGGACGTGGGCGGCTACGACCCGCTGCTGGGCCTGAGCTACACCGAGATCGCCGGACGCAGCCGCAGCATGCACAAGAGCCAGGGCTTCGGTGCGGCGGAAACGCGGGGGGAGATGCTGGAGTACCTGAAGCTCGTGAAAGGCGACCGGCCCAAGACGACGGACATCTTCGAGGGAATCGACATGACGTGGGGACGGGTGAAAGGAGGGAGTGCGATCACTAATGCGATCCAAGAAACCATTAGTTCATTTCAACCGGCTCGACCATACGGATCGATTCAGAAGCTCGAAAAGATCAATGAATCGATGCACAATTGCGTCGTGCACGATAGCCCATTCGGGTACAAGCTGAATGACTTGAACACGCTTGCTTTAGCCTGTACCGGTATCGTAACGGAAGCGTTATCGGCTAGCCCTTACGTTTCTGTCAGTGACTCCGTCGCCACCACTCTGAGCGTCATCAATCGCAGCCCAGGAAAAGCAGCCGTGTATGAAGTAGGCTTCGATTGTGATGGTTGGAAGAATGAGGTGCCCTCGTTTTTCGATCAACAATGGTCGGAGTCGCTCACTTGTCGATTAGGCAGTGTGACATCCCCGTATTGGCTTGACAACACCCACGGAGGGCTGCACGTGGTCAATGATAATGCCCGAATCGGCAACCCCACATGGAATGCTCAACGCTTTCCTCGGTTGAGTCTATCCTATGAAGGCGTCCCTCTCAATTCTGCCCCGATGGTCACCTACAAATGGGTCGACCGCGTGGCCGGTGAACGCATCCGCCCGGTGTACGTCACGCCCGTGGCCTCGGTGATCCCGAAGACGAACGTCATCATGGCGCGGGGAAGTGGAGAGACAACCGCTGCAGCCGAGATAGTTGTAGAGGTTGAAGCACTGACTGACAGTCTTTTCGGACAGTTGAACATTGCCTTGCCAGGAAGTTGGACAACAACAAAAGACTTGAAGGTTGTCAACATTCCCAAGCGAGGAGATCGGCAGAGCTTCTCATTCAAGCTGTTTCACGAAGACCACTGGACTAACGAAGAAGAAGTGAGTATTGCGAGGTTCGAATTCGTAGGCCCCAAGGGCAGGGCCGATCGCACCTTGCACGAAATAGACTACCCGCACATCATGCCCCAAGTATACTACACCCCCGCAGAGGTCAAGGTCTTACGTCAGGACGCATCTACCACCGCCAAACGCGTGGGCTACGTGAAGGGCGCCGGCGATGAGGTGCCGCAGGCCCTGGAGCAGCTCGGTGTGGTTGTCGAGTACATAGAGCCTTCCACCGCGAAGCTGGAAGAACTCAAGAAGTACGACGCCATCGTCACCGGCATCCGCGCCTACAACGCCACCAAGGGCATGAAGGAGCTGCACCCGCTGCTGCTCCAATACGTGGAGCAAGGCGGTACGCTGGTGGTGCAGTACAACACCACACCGCGCTTCGCCGTCTCCGGTGTGGAGGATTTCCAGATCGATCCCAGTACGCTCGGCCCCCACCCCTTCAAGATCACCCGAGACCGCGTGACCGTGGAGGAGGCGCCGCCCACCTTCCTCGATCCCAAGCACCCGCTGCTTACCACACCGAACGCCATCACCGCTGCCGACTTTGAGGGCTGGGTGCAGGAACGCGGCCTCTACTTCGCCGGCGAGTTCGGAACCAACTACACCCCGCTCATCGCGTGGAACGATCCCGGCGAACAACCGCTCACCGGCGGCCTCATCACCTGCGATCACGGCAAAGGACGCTTCATCTACACGGGCATCAGCTTCTTCCGGCAGTTGCCCGCGGGGGTGCCGGGAGCGTATCGGTTTTTTGCGAATCTGATATCGCCGCGGAGTACAAATGCAAAGTGAATGGCGAATGGTCAATGGTGAATGGCGGCAGAGCTGGCATTCACCATTCGCCATTCACCAACTCCCATTCACCTCGTGACCCATGCACTGGCTCGACTGGACCATCCTCCTCGGCACCCTCGGCTTCATCGTGGGCTATGGCGTGTGGCGCACGCGGCGGGAGACCGGCAGCGAGAGCTACCTGCGCGGCGGCGGCGATGAGCGCTGGTGGGCAGTCGGGCTCAGTGTCATGGCCACGCAAGCCAGCGCGATCACCTTCCTGAGCACACCGGGTCAGGGCTACCTCGACGGGCTCGGCTTCGTGCAGTTCTACTTCGGGCTGCCGCTGGCCATGCTGGTGATCAACCGCGTGTTCATCCCGCTGTATTACAAGTGGAAGGTGTACACCGCCTACGAGTTCATCGGCAAGCGCTTCGATGCGCGTACGCGGCTGCTCACGGCGGGGCTCTTCCTCATCCAGCGCGGACTGGCGGCCGGCATCACCATCTACGCGCCCAGCATCATCCTCAGCAAGGTGCTGCACTGGCCGCTCAGCTGGACCTGCGTCTTCATCGGCACGCTGGTGATCCTCTACACCACCACCGGCGGCGCCAAGGCCGTGGGCGTGACGCACAAGCAGCAGATGGCCGTGATCTTCGGTGGGCTCTTCGTGGCCTTCGGGCTGGTGGTGTGGTACTTGCGCGAGCACATCGGCTTCGTGGAGAGCCTGCAGCTGGCCAGCGCGCTCGGCAAGACGGATGTGATCGACACCAGCTTCGACCCGAGCAACAAGTACACGCTGTGGAGCGGCCTCATCGGCGGCTTCTTCCTGCAGCTGGCCTATTTCGGCACCGACCAGAGCCAGGTGCAGCGCTACCTCAGCGGACAGAACGTGCAGCAAGCGCAACGCGGGTTGTGGATGAACGCGCTGCTGAAGGTCCCCATGCAGTTCTTCATCCTGCTCACGGGCGTGCTGGTGTTCGTGTTCTACCTGTTCAATGCGGCGCCCGTGCATTGGAACAGCGCGAACGTGGAGGCGATGCGATCAGACATTTCGACTTCGCTCAATGCGGGCGATCAGATGATCAGACGATCAGATGATGGAAATGCGACGCCCGATCGAAACACCCGTAGCGTCGACCCAATGGGTCGACCTACCGAGGTGCAAGCACAACATGCCACCAATGCCGCCGAGATCAGCATTGCCGCCAATGAATGGGTGACCGCCCACCGCGCCGGCGAGCCCACGGACAACGAACAACTGTCAACCGCCCTGGCTGAGGACAAGCGCCTGCGCGAAGCCTACCGCGCCGAGGTGAAGGCCACGCTCCCCACTGCCGAGGCCAACGACAAGGACTACATCTTCATCACCTTCATCATGGACCACATGCCCATCGGGATCATCGGGCTGCTGCTGGCCATGATCTTCAGTGCGGGCATGAGCAGCACCAGCGCGGAGCTGAGCGCGCTGGCCACGACGAGCGTGGTGGACGTGGTGAAGAAGGAACGCACGGATGGCGAGCAGGTGCGCGCCACCAAATGGGCCACGGTGCTATTCGGCTTGCTGGCGCTGGCCTTCGCGGCGCTGTTCTCGCTCTTCGAGAACCTCATCCAGGCGGTGAACATCATCGGTTCCCTGTTCTACGGCACCATCCTGGGCATCTTCCTGGTGGCCTTCTTCCTGAAGCGGGTGGGCGGTACGGCGGTGTTCATCGCGGCGCTGGTGGCGCAGGCGGTGATCCTGACCATCCACTTCTCCGAGATCCAGATCGCCTTCCTGTGGTACAACCTGATCGCGCCGGCGATCGTGGTGGTGCTGGCGGTGGTTCTGGAGGCGCTGCTCGGTCGGCGATCTTCGCAACCATGAGAAACTGGAACCTGAAAGGCAAGCGCGCGCTGGTCACGGGCGGCACGCGCGGCATCGGCGCGGCCACCGTGCAGGAACTGCGTGACCTGGGAGCGGAGGTGGTTTATGCAGCCCGCAGGAGCGATGGGCACGCGGACTGTGTGGAAGCGGACGTGACCGACGCACAAGGCCGGGCACGAATCGTCGATGCCGTTCGCGAACGCTGGGACGCCTTGGATATCCTGGTGAACAACGCCGGCATGAACATCCGGAAGCCATGGGTTCAGCTGGCCCCGGAGGAGCAGGCAGCGGTGATCGGCACCAACCTGTTGGGGCCCGCAGCGCTCTTGCGCACCCTGCATCCGCTGCTCCAGCATGGCGAACGGCCCGCGGTGGTGAATGTTGCCAGCGTGGCGGCCTACGTGGATGTGGGCAGCGGGGCCGCTTATGCGCTTAGCAAAGCCGCGCTCGTGCAGCTCACGCGCAGCCTCGCCGTGGAATGGGCCGAAGATGGCATCCGGATCAACGCTGTGGCGCCGTGGTATATCCGCACCCCGCTCACGGAGCCGGTGCTCTCGCAGCCCGAGCGCATGGCGAAGATCCTGGCCCGGACCCCGATGCGGCGCGTCGGCGAACCCGGTGAGGTCGCGGCGGCCATCGCCTTCCTCTGCATGGACAAGTCCTCCTTCGTCACGGGCCACTGCCTGGTGGTGGACGGCGGCTTGCTGAGCCTGGGGATGTGAAACGGAAGCGGGCCCCGCTCGGGGGCCCGCTCCATCGGATCCGCAACCCGGTCTATTTCGTCGGCTTGGTGGTGGCGGGTGCTGCCGTGCCCACCCGCGGGCGCCACTCGTCGATGCGCGCCTTGCACATCTTCACGTAGGTGTCATCCTTCGCTTCCTGTGCCAGCTTCATGCCCTCGTTGGCCGACTCCACGGCCTCCTTCATCTTGCCGTTGGAGGCATAGGCGAGCGCCAAGGTGTAGGTGTTCCAGTACTTCCGCTCCATGGTCACGCTGCGCTGCGCCCAGGCCAGCGCATCCTCCTGGCGGATGCCGCGATCCAGGCAGAAGCGGGCGCTCCCGTGATAGGCACGGTAGTCCGCATCCGGCTTGCTCAGCGCCTCCTTGATGTTCTGCAGGGACTGTTCGGTGGCATCGGCCTCGATGAGGAGGGGGATGTGCATGGCCTCCCAGCGAAGCCCCAGCTCCGCCTTGTCCTGACCGATGGCATCGAAGCTGAAGGTCAGCGTCTCCACGGGGGTGCCGTTCTTGCGGCGCTGCGCCTTCACCCGGAGCACGTCCTCCTCCTCCTTGCGGTCCTCCGCGCCCCACAGCTCGGTGTTGCGGTTGAGGATGACCACCCAAGTGTCCTCGGAGGGGATGGTGAAGAGCGAATACTTGCCGGGTTTCACCGGCTCACCTTGCAGGGTCACCGGCCCATCGAACTCGATGGTGGTGCACAGGTTGGCGCCGGTCCGCCACACCTTTCCGTAGGGGACAAGATCGCCGAAGATGACGCGGCCCTTCATGCTGGGCCGGTTGTACTCGACCTTGACTGTGGTGAGGCCGATGACCTGCTCCACGGATCCCTTGGGGCTGGGCTGAGGCAGTTTCTGAGCGGTGGTGAGCAAAGGCGCTGCAACGAGCGCCGCAAGGATGGCATGCTTCATCATCAGGGCAGGAGGTTTAAGCTCCCCGGCGACGTGCCGGGCGAGGGGCCCCGAAGTTAGCGGACCGGAGGGCGACTAGGCCACCTTGAGGTTGCTCAGTCGCGAACGCTCGAACTTCTCCCGTGCGTAGCTGAGGGTGACGCGCAGCTCCGAAGGCCGGTCCGCGGCGCCGGGGATCTCGAACATGGCATCGGTCATGATCGCCTCGCAGATGGAGCGCAGGCCCCGGGCGCCGAGCTTGTACTCGAATGCCTTGTCCACGATGAAATCGAGCACCTTCTTGTCGAAGGTTAGCTTCACCTTGTCCATGTCGAAGAGCTTCACGTACTGCTTGATCAGCGCGTTCTTCGGCTCGGTGAGGATGCGGCGCAGGCTCTCCCGGTCGAGCGGATCGAGGTAGGTGAGCACCGGGAAGCGCCCGATGAGCTCGGGGATGAGCCCGTAGGTCCGCAGGTCGGTGGGGCTCACGTACTGCAGCAGGTTCTCATCGTTGATGCGGCCCTCCTTGCTCACGCTGTAGCCCACAGCGCTGCTCTTCACGCGGCGCGCAATGATCTTGGCGATGCCGTCGAAGGCCCCGCCGCAGATGAACAGGATGTTGCGCGTGTCCACCTGGATCAGCTTCTGCTCGGGGTGCTTGCGGCCGCCCTGCGGGGGCACGCTCACGGTGCTGCCCTCGAGCAGCTTCAGCAGCGCCTGCTGCACGCCCTCGCCGCTCACGTCGCGCGTGATGCTCGGGGTGTCGCTCTTTCGGCTGATCTTGTCGATCTCGTCGATGAAGACGATGCCCCGCTCGGCCTTGCTCACGTCGTAGTCGGCGGCCTGGAGCAGCCGGCTGAGGATGCTCTCCACATCCTCCCCCACGTAGCCGGCCTCGGTGAGCACCGTGGCGTCGGCGATGGCGAACGGGACGTTGAGCATGCGGGCGATGGTCTTGGCGAGCAGGGTCTTGCCACTGCCCGTTTCGCCCACCAGGATGATATTGCTCTTCTCGATCTCCACCTCATCGGTGCCTGCAGCGGGCTTCTGCAGGAGGCGCTTGTAATGGTTGTACACCGCCACGCTCAGCACCTTCTTGGCATCGTCCTGGCCGATCACATACTCATCGAGGAACCGCTTGATGTCCGCTGGCCGCTGCAGGATGAGGCTCCCCTCCATCTCGGTGCGCGACCGCTGGCTCAGCTCCTCGCTGATGATGTTCTGCGCCTGGGTGATGCACCCGTCGCAGATGTGCCCGGTGATGCCCGCGATGAGGACGTTGGTGTCCTGCTTGTCGCGGCCGCAGAACGAGCACTTGATCTCTTTCTTCTCCATGGATGGGTGCCGTAAGGCCGGGTTGAGCAATGGTTGGAAGGCCCTTATACGGGGGGAACGGCCCGCCAAGATACGGCGCGGCCCCGGCGGGTTGCGCCGGGGCCGTCCAGGTTCAGCAGGCAGCGCCGCCCTTGGCGGCGCGCTGCACGGGGGCCTTACTTGTGCTTGACCAAGAGCTCATCGATCATGCCGTAGGCTTTGGCCTCCTCGGCGATCATCCAATAGTCGCGATCGCCGTCCTTCTCCACCCGGTCGAAGGGCTGCCCACTGTGGCTGCTGATGATCTCGTACAGCTCCTTCTTCAGCTTCTTGATCTCGTTCACCGTAATCTCCATGTCGCTGGCCTGGCCCTCGGCGCCGCCCATGGGCTGGTGGATCATCACGCGCGCATGCTTCAACGCGCTGCGCTTGCCCTTGGCCCCGGCGCAGAGCAGCACGGCGCCCATGCTGGCGGCCATGCCGGTGCAGATCGTGGCCACGTCAGGGTTGATGTACTGCATGGTGTCGTAGATGCCCAGTCCGGCATACACCCCGCCGCCCGGGCTGTTCAGGTAAATCTGGATGTCCTTCTTGGCATCCACGCTCTCCAGGAAGAGCAGCTGCGCCTGGATGATGTTGGCCACCTGGTCGTTGATGGCGGTGCCGAGGAAGATGATGCGGTCCATCATCAGGCGGCTGAAGACGTCCATCTGCGCCACATTCAGCTGGCGCTCTTCGATGATGTAAGGGGTCATCGAGCTGGTGATGTAGCCGCCCAGCGCGGTGCTGCTGATACCGCGGTGCTTCACCGCGTACTTGAGGAATTCGTCCTTGGGGAACATCCGTTTGGAGTTTGGGGGATGAAGTAAGACCGGGGCAGGGCCGGCCTTATGCGGTCCGGGCCAAGTTTATGAACTCATCGTAGCTCACCCGATGCTCCTTGGGCTCCAGCAGGGTGCTGAAGTGGATTGTGAGCTTCTGCTGCACGATGGCATCGCGCATGCGCTGGAGCTGCTCGCGGTCGCCGAGCATGCGGGCCGCCATCTGCTGCAGCCGCTCGTCCTCGGGTGCGGGCATGCCGTACTGCATGAACTGGTCGGCGATGTAGCGCTTGGCGAAGGCGTCCATCTCCTCGCCCTTCGCCTCCAGGCCGTACTTCTCGATCACGCGGTCCTCCACGAGCTTGCGCCTCAGGCCTTCGGCATAGCCCGCGTAGCCCTCCTCCACCTGCTCGGGGGTCATCGGCTGCTCGCTGGTCTCCTTGATCCAGCGCTTGAGGAAGGCATCGGGCAGGTCGATGCGTGCCTGCTCGTGCAGCGCCTTCATCACCAAGCGCTTGTAGATGCGGTCGCTGTCGCGGCGGAACATGCCCTCCAGCCCCTCCTTCACCCGCGCGCGGAACCCGGCCTCATCGCTCAACGCATCCTTGCCGTACACGCGGTCGAAGAGCTCCTGGTTGACCTCGGCGGGCACCATCCGCTTGATCTCCACGATGCGGAACAGGAAGTTGCCATTCAACTGGTGGACGCGCTCGTGGTCGACCCCCAGCATGCGGGCAAGGTCCTCGTGATCACGGCTCACCTTGTGGGGGTCCACCACCACCTCATCGCCCACCGCCCTGCCCGTGAGGGCTGCCTTGGCCGTGGCGTCCTCCAGGAACTCGAGGCTGATGGTGGCGCGATGCATGATGCCGCCCTCCTGGATGGTGCCATCGGGCTTCAGCTCGATCATGTCGCCCAGGAGCATGTCGGCCTCGCCGCTCGCCGGGGCGTCCTCCAGCCTCCCGAACCGGCGCTTCATGTCGTCGATCTCGCGCTGCACGAGCTCGTCGGTCACGTCCACCACGGGGAACTCCACCTTCACCCGGTCGAGCTCCACCTCGAAGGAGGGCGCCAGGCCCATCTCGTAGGCGAACTCGAAGGTGCCCGGGTTGTCCCAGTCGTTGCCCTCAACGCTCTCGTTCTTGGGCAACGGCTGGCCCAGCACGCGGATGGCGTGCTGCTGGAGGTAGCCCCGCAGGCTCTCGTCGATGAGGCGCTCCACCTCGTTCACCAGGAGTGCCTTGCCCACCCGCTTGCGGATCAGGCTCATCGGGACCTGGCCCGGCCGGAAGCCGGGTAGCACGGCCTGCTTGCGCTGCTCCTTGAGGGCCTTCTCCAGGCCCGGGGTGTAATCGTCGGGGGTGAGCTTCACCTTCAAGGTGGCGGTGAGCGCTCCAGTGTCTTCCTTGAGGATATCCATGGGATCGTGTGCGGTTCGCGTGGCGGTTATCGGGTACGGACGGGGGGACTCGAACCCCCACACCTTGCGGTACCAGATCCTAAGTCTGGCGCGTCTACCAATTCCGCCACGTCCGTGGGTTGTGGAAAGGGAGCGCGAAGGTAGCCAATGGCCCTTTCCCGGCGACCCATCGCCCCACCCCGGTTACCTTCGCCCGTCCCATGGGCATGCACCGCTTCGACCCCAAAGCGCTCTCCATCGGCGCCCTGCATGGGCATCTGGTGGGCGCCATCGGCCCACGGCCCATCGCGCTCGCCAGCACCATCGATGCGCAGGGCCGGCCCAACCTGAGCCCCTTCAGCTTCTTCAACGTCTTCGGCGCCAATCCGCCGCTGATGATCTTCAGCCCGGCCCGCCGCGGCCGCGACAACACCACCAAGCACAGCTTCCATAACGTGAAGGCCGTGCCCGAGGTGGTGATCAACGTGGTGACCTATGCCATGGTGCAGCAGATCAGCGTGGCCAGCGGCGAATACCCCGATGGCGTGAACGAGTTCGAGAAGAGCGGGCTCACGCCGGTCGCATCGGAGCTGGTCAAGCCCTTCCGGGTGAAGGAGAGCCCCGTGCAGTTCGAGTGCCGCGTGCAGCAGGTGATCGAGACCGGTACCGGCGGGGGCGCCGGCAACCTGGTAATCTGCGAGGTGGTCATGATCCACATCAGCGACGCGGTGCTCGGCGCCGACGGCCGCATCGACCAGCGCCGCATCGACCTGGTGGGTCGCATGGGCGGGCACTACTACTGCCGCGCGCACGGCGATGCACTCTTCGAGCTGGAGCAGCCCAACACCAACTATGGCGTGGGCGTGGATGCTTTGCCGCCCGAAGCGCGGCTCAGCACGATCCTCACCGGCCATGAGCTGGGCATGCTCGGGGCCGCCCGCAGCATCCCCGACGAGACCAGCGTGAACGAGTACAAGCTCACCGAGCTGAGCGATACCTTCATCGCCCTGCAGGACCACCCGCAGGACCTCTTGGCCGCCTTGCACAGCCACGCCCAGCAGCTGCTGGCCCAGGGCCGCGTGGAGGAGGCGTGGAAGACCTTACTGGCATTCAACTCCCGATAATACCATGGCACAAGTCACCATCACCGGCACCGTGAAGGTGGTCGGCAAGACCCAACAGGTCAGCGACAAATTCAGCAAGCGCGAGCTCGTGATCACCGAGCCCAGCGGCCAGCGCCCGCAGCACATCCCGGTAGAGTTCACCCAGGACCGCACGAACCTCCTCGACGGGTTCAACCCCGGCGATGAGGTGACGGTGACCTGCTACGTGAACGGCCGCGAGTGGACCGGGCGCGACGGCGTCACCAAGTACTTCCTGAGCCTCAGCGGCAACCGCATCGACCGAAGCGGCGCAGCGCCCGCAGCTGGCGGGTATGGCAGCGGCACCCGGCAGGCCGCTCCTCCGCCCACCGCAGCCGATATGCCTCCCATCACCGGTGGCGACGAGGACGACCTGCCGTTCTGAGCGGGCTCATACCCGGCGCCCCTTCCATGCCGGCCGGACGAACATAGAGGCCACGGCCAACAGCGGAGCGTAGATGGCGAAGGCCGCGCAGGCCAGCACCGTTGCGAACGGATGGCCCGGCCTTCCTGCTGCGGCCCTTGCTTCGCCCACCAGGCCCACCACTGGCATCAGCCAGAGCAGCCAGGACGCGGCGATGAGCAGCACCTGCAGCAATCCGTGCTGGCCCATGGCGGCCGACAGGCTGAACGTGGCGGTGCGCGCGGCAAGGGCCCAAGGCCAGAGCAGGGCCAGTGCGCCGAGCACCGCCATCGGGGCCGGTGCACCGCTCATCTTGCCGGCCCACCGGAGCCGCTGCGCGACGAATGCGCGTAGGCCGGACACTGCAGGGGTGGTGACGAGGGCATCGGGATGGAACAGCGCACCGATGGGCCGTCCCTGCTGTTGGAGTCGGCGGAGCAGGAAGAGGTCATCACCGCTCGCGAAGCGGTCGCCCGCGTAGCCGCCAACGGCATCGAAAGCCCCTTTCCGGAAGGCGAGGTTGGCGCCATAGGCCAGTGTGGGCGCACCTGCGCATGCGCTGCCCATGGCCATGCCGAGCAGGGCCGCCTGCTCCTCCTGCTGCAGCCTGCCGATGAGGCCTTCACCCTCCGTCCAGACCGGCAGGATGAGCATGTCACTGCCCGTGGCGGACATGGCCTCTGCGATCCGCCGCAAGCGGTCAGGCCCGAACCGCACATCCGCATCGGTGAGGAGGATGAGGTCGGCGCCCGCCGCACGCACGCCGGTGGCGATCGCGGCCTTCTTGCCGGTCCCGTGGCTGGGCAGCACTTGCAGCGCCGGCCAGGTGCGCTGCATGCCCTTGGCGATGGCGGCGGTGCGGTCCGTGCTGGCGTCATCCACCACCAGCACCTCAACGAGCTCCCGCGGGTAGCGCTGGGCGTGGAGATCCTGAAGCACGGCGGCAATGCGGGCCTCCTCATCGCGTGCGGGCACTACCACGGCGATACGCGGAAGGGTTGCGGCAGCGCCGTGCGCGGGCTCCGTGCGCTCCGCCAAGGCCGATCGCCACCTGCCGATGACGGCCGCTTGGGCCGCAGCAAGGAGGAACAGGCCGATAGCCAGCAGGATCGATGCGGTCATGACGCGGTCGTTCGGATCTTCGCCACGAGCAGCAGCAGGCTGCCGGCCACGGCAGGGATCGCCAGGTTCACCACCCAGAGCACCAGGCTGGCGATGAAGACGCCTTGGTCGCTCGCCGGACCGGCTGCCAGCAATGCCACCGCCACGGAACCGCGCACGCCCAACTCGGTCAGCATCACCGTGGGGATGAGCGTGGAAAGGAGGAATACGGCGGGGATCACAGGCAGGCTCTGGCCCGGGCCGATCCCGGCCAGAAGGCCGAGGAGCAGCGCGAACTGCAGGGTGAACACCGCATAGCGCGCCGCGCTCAGGCCCAGTACCCGCAGCAGCAGAACGGGGCCGAATCGCTCAAGTACCCCGGCATGGCGCTCCCACCGCCGCACGACCGGCACCCGGGCCAGCACAGCGCGCAGGAGATCCGGGTTGAAATACAGGAGCAGCGTGCCCGCCGCCACCAGGCCGCACAATCCGATCCATCCGAAGGCATACGGCACAGCCTCCTCACCGCCGCTCCGCAGCGCCATGGCCATAAGGCCCGCCAGGCCCAGCACCACGGTGGTCACGAACTGGGCGATGCTGCCCACCGCTGTCGCGAAGCTGGCGGCGACCCGGTGCTCAGGAGCCAGGAAGAGCACGCGCCCGACGAACTCCCCTACCCGATTGGGCGTGATGAGGCCGATGCTCGTGCCCGCGATGGTCGCAGCGAAGGCCCGCCCCACGGAGAGCGCCTCCACCTGGCGCACCAGGATCCTCCATTTGCGGGACTCCAGCCCCCAGTTCACCAGCATGAGGAGCATGACCCCGCCGATCACCAAGGCGCCCTCATTCTCACCGAGCAGGGCCCACGCGGAGGCCAGGTCCGCCCCGCCCGTGCCGCCCGCCAGGCGCAGGTAGAGGAACGTGCCGGCCAGGAGGAAGACGCCCCACCGTATCAGCTGGATGGTGCGTCGGCTCACGGTACCTTCGTCGGCATAGGCGCGATGATGATCAAAGGTACCCCGGCGGCCGCACCGGCCGAGCGCATCATCCTCGGCATCGACCCAGGGACGGCGGTGATGGGATTCGGCGTGCTGATCATCGAGCAGGGTAAGGCCAAGCTGCTTGATGCGGGCGCCATCCGCTTTCCCGCCGCGGACGACCATACGCTGAAGCTCCGCGCCATCTTCAATGAGACGATGGCCATCATCGAGCGGCACCGGCCCGATGAGCTGGCCATCGAGGCGCAGTTCTTCGGGAAGAACGTGCAGAGCATGCTCAAGCTGGGCCGGGCGCAGGGCGTGGCCATCGCTGCTGCGCTGCAGCGTGAGCTGGCGGTGGTGGAATACGCGCCCAAGCGCATCAAGCAGAGCATCACCGGCAACGGCAATGCCAGCAAGGAACAGGTGGCCGCCATGCTGCTCAGCATCCTGGGGCTTGCGGAGCTGCCGCCCAGCACCGATGCCACCGATGCCGTGGCCGTGGCGCTCTGCCATCATTTCGCGCAAGGCATGGTGCCCAGGCCCGTTCGGGGAGGCGGCAGGCGGGGTAAAGCTGATTGGAGCAGCTTCATCCGCAGCAACCCCGACCGCGTGAAGTAGCGGTCAGGCGTTCCGGATGCGCTCGGCCGTGGCGGCCAGCTCCGCAGGCGACAGCTTCAGCTTCTCACGCGTGAAGTCCATGTCGCTCATGCGGTCGATGGGGATCAGGTGCACGTGTGCGTGGGGCACTTCCAGCCCGATCACGGCCACACCCACGCGGTCGCAGGGTATGGCGCGCTGGATGCGCGCCGCCACCTCCTGGGCAAAGGGCATGATGCCGGCCAGGGCATCGGCGGGGAGGTCGAAGAACCGGTCCACTTCCACCTTGGGCACCACCAGCGTGTGCCCCTCGCGCAGCGGGCTGATGTCGAGGAAGGCGAGGAAGCGTTCATCCTCCCCCACCTTGTGGCACGGGATCTCACCGGTAATGATGCGCGTGAAGATGCTCGCCATGGTCAGCGGCTGATCTCGATGATCTCGAAGCGGGTGGTGCCGGCCGGGGTCACCACCTCGGCCACTTCGCCCTTGGCCTTGCCCAGCAAACCCTTCCCGATCGGCGAGGTCACGCTGATCTTGCCCACGCGCACATCAGCCTCGCTCTCCGCCACGATGATGAACTCCCGCTGGCTCTGGTTGTCCACATGGCGCACCATCACGCGGCTGTGGATGTAAACCCGGCTGGTGTCCACCAGGCTCGTGTCGATCACGCGGGCATTCGCCACGACCTCTTCGAGCTTGGCGATGCGCGCCTCCAGCAGGCCCTGCTCCTCCTTGGCGGCATGGTACTCGGCGTTCTCGCTCAGGTCGCCCTTGTCGCGTGCATCGGCGATCTGCTGGCTGATGTGCGGGCGCTCCACCGTCTTCATGTGGTTCAGCTCGTCGAGCAGCTTCTTCAAGCCCTCTTCGGTGTAATAGGCGGGATTGCTCATGGCCGTTGCGTCTGGTGATGCAAAGAACGGAAGAGGACCCCGAGAGGTCCTCTTCCATCGCAGTCGGGGTTGTTCAGAGGCTGATGCGGATGCCCAGGCTGTGGAAGCCTCCGAAGGGGTTCGTGGCCCGGTAGGCATAGTCCAGGGCAACGGCTGATTTCTTCTCCTCGCCGAAGGGGAAATCGACGCTGAGGCCTGCGGACGGCCCGGTGAACCAGGAGGTGCGCTCCTCGGCGTCATCCTTCGTCTCATACTGGTAGCCGCCGCGGAGGTGGAGCATCTTGCGGAAGGCGTACTCCACGCCGATGATGCCCTGGTCCCTGGTGAACGAGTTGGACACGAAGGTGCCCGCGAATGTCACGCGGTGCATCTCGTTGATATGCCAGTCGTAGGCCGCGCCGATGTTCAGGAGCGAGGGAATCTCGAAATTGCCCGACCGCTGCTGCAGGGTGAGCTGATCGCTGCCGGAGGTGAGCAGGCCCTGCACCGCGAGCCCGTCGCCGCTGAATTGCATGGCCGGTCCCACGTTCTTCAGGGCGATTCCGAAGTGGATGTTGTCCTGCTCACCGGTCACGTAATGGATGCCCGCATCGAAGCACACGCCGGTGGCCCGCACGTTGGAGGTGGACTCTGAGACCACCCGCAGCAGCAGGCCGCCGAAGATGCTGTTGGAGAAGCCCTTCGAGTAGGCGACGCCGATGTTGGATAGGCTCGGCCGGAAAGCGCCGCGCCCGCCCTCGGGGTTGTCCACGGTGGTCACTTCCAGCTCGCCGAAGGAGAGCACGGAAGCCGTTACGCCGAGCACTCCGCTCGCGCCCAGCTTCTGGCCAAGGCCCACGCTGTTGAGCGACATGCCGGCGCCGGGCAGCTGCATGTTGGTGAAGAGCACCTCGGTCTTGTTCACCGCGGATAGGCCCGCCACGTTGCCGAACATGGCCTCGGCACCCTTCACCCTGGCCGTATTCGCCATACTCCAGCCCGAGGAACGCGCCCAGGGATTGAGCAGCAACTGCGTGGCACCGGCCGAGCCGGCCCGGTCAGGATTGCCTGCCATGGCTGGGCCTGCCGCTGCAGCCACCAGTGCGCACGCGAGCACCGGTCCGTGGTATATCGATCGCTTCATGTCCGTGATTCGGTTCGTCAGGTCGGGTCTAGAAGTTCTGGAGGTCGAGCGGGCGCATCACACCGAACCACTTGAGCACCTTCTCGCCGACGTTCGGCACATCCACATGACAGATGTACACGCCGCCAGCGATGGGGATGTTGTTCGTGTTCTTCAGGTCCCAGTCCAGGTAGGTGAGGCTGTTGTCCTTGCGGAAACGGCGCACCAAGGTGCCGTTCACCGTGTAGATGGAGATGGTGCAGACCTGCGGGAGGTTGATGAACTTCACCCGGTTGTCCAGGCGCGATGTCTCGTATCCGCTGAAGGCGTAGTAGGGGTTCGGCACCACGTTGATGCGGTCGAGGAACTCATTGGCCACATCGGCCACTCCGGTCTCCGTGGCGAACTCGCCCGTCCCGAAGCGGTACAGGGGAAGTCCGCCGTTCAGCGCAGGGGTGATCGGCGCCGGGCTGCCTGCGTAGTCCGTGTAGGACCGGTAGGGCTTGGCCACATTGAGGCGGATGCGCACGTCCGTGCCAAGGAACTCACGACCGGACACGCTGATGGCGCTACCCACCCAGCCGATGCCACGCAGCACCGTGGCGCGCGCCGCACCGCCCGAGGGCAGGTTCTGATAGATGTACTGGCCCTGGTCGTACTGGCCCACCCTGTTCTGTACTCCCGACTGGCGACGGTCGTTCTTGAAGACGTAGATCCAGTGGCATCCGCCGAAGTAGGGGGATGGAATCTCGCCCTGCGGGGCAGGCAGCGTGAACACCTCGTTCGGGTTCCAGATCATGTCGCGGCCGATCTCCCCGCCCCAGAAGCTGTTCTCACCATAGGCCATATTCAGGCGCTCACCGGTCTCCAGGTCGATGGCATAGCCGGGGAACCAGCCCATGCCGGTCGGCTGCGTGCCGCCGAGCGTGGCCTCATCCTCATTGCACCCGGGGGTGCCCGACTTGCGGCCGTCCTTGTCGATGCTCGGGGAGGCACGCAGGGCCAGCTTGATGGCACCGCCCTGGCTGAGCGTGGTATTCGACTCCTGCTCCAGCACCGCGGAGCGCGTCCACTTGCTCTTGTCCTTGGTGATCACCACCTGTACGCTGGGCGTCTCCCGCACCTGCGCCAAGGTGTTGGCCTGCTGCCCATCGGGGTTCAGTCCAGGCTGGAAGTCAGCGCCGCCCACGAGCGGCCAGGGCGCCCACGTCCCGCCGAGCAGCTTCTCGTAGGTCTGCTCATCATCAATACCCGTTCGGTCGGAATACTGTGCGGGGGTGTTCTCACCGTCCACGAAGTTGCCGCTGCGGATCCAGTTGAACACGGAGAGGCCGTCGGCATCGGGGATGCCCGTCAACCAGGCCTTGGAGGGGTCGGCGAACTCGATGGAGCCCAGGCCCAGGGGCTTGGTGTAGGTATTGCGGAAGTATGCCTGGCCGATGGTGACCGAGATGCCGTACTCCGGGAAGAGGCGCTCATAGGGCATGTCGATGGCCCGCTGGGCGAAGGCGGTCTCGCCCGTGGTCGCATTCTTCAGGTACCAATAGGCGTCATCCAGGTTGCCCGGGGTGATCGAATCCTGGAACCACACCTCGAACTGGGCGTTGGGCACCTTCAGCGGATCCACCACCTTCACTTCGATAGGGGCGAGCCCGCGCTTATAGGTCAACTCATCCTTCCGCCACGGGCTGGAAGCGACGATGGCGTTCTCCGTAGCCTGATCGAGCTCGATCTCGAGATTGCCATTGCCCTGGCCCTCGAGACGGGTGATCTGAAGGGCATCGCCGTAGTTCGCATTCTGCCGGGTTCCGAAGGACTCGGCACCGGGCTTGTGCGGGATTCCCACGTAGGTGCGGATGGAACCGAAGGCGGCTTTACGGCCGGCCACGTAAGGGAAGGCCTGGCCGGTGCCCTCGTTCACATTGTAGTCCTCGTAGTTGTTGTAGCCGTAGGCAATGGCGATGTAGTAGTACGACTTGAAGTTCACCAGCGTCGGATCGCCTTGGGCGAACCTGTCCGTGGTGATGCGGATGGCATGGCGGATGCCCTGATCCGCGCCGTTCACCTGCTCGGTGGGCACCACCTGCTGGATGGTCTCGTCGTAGGGGTAGTTGATGATCTGGCCGATGCCGTCCTGCACATCGCCCTGGTAGACCAGTCGGGCGAGCTCCACGTTGTCGAGATCCGCCACGCTGGCCTCGGCGTTCTTCATCTGGTAGATCTTGTAGCCCTGGAACCGGTAGAAGCGGTCGTAGGGCGGTCCACCCAGGCCGTTGTCCAACGGGATGATGGGGTCGAGCTCCTGGTAGGCCTCGTTCTCGTTGTTGCTGCCCGCCGGGTTGGTGATGTAGAGGATCAGCTCGCGGTCCAGTTCGCGGATGGTGAGGTCAGGTGCATCCGGGCCATCGAGGATCTTGAAGCAGTTGTCGAAGAGGGCCTGCGCCTTGTCATCGGCCACGCGCAGGGGACCGAGACTGGATGCGGCACTGCCGACGGGTGAGCGGGCATACACAACCCCCACCGTGATGTTGTTGAATGCACCGGCCTCGAGGGTGAAGGGCCCCGCACTCTGCACGAAGCGGCGGTCCACCAGCGTGCGGTCCTCATCGTGCCAATCCCCTTGGGGCGCGCAGTTGGTTCCCCAGCCCACGGGGTCGGTGGTGCCCGGGAACATGTAGAACGTGCGGATGCCGTTGCCCGAAGCATCGTAGCCATTGCCGCCGTGCGTCATCTCCACACCGTTGCGCCAGATGCTCCGCAGATAGTTGTAGTAGTGGCCCGCAATGCTCGGGTCGGTCATGTTGGCGTTGGGCGCCTCGCGGTTGAAGTAGAGGAATGCGCGCATGCCGAAACGCTCGTTGTCCACGATTCCATCGCCATAGCCGATACCGATGCCCTTGTAGGGGATACCGCCCTGCAGTTGCGCCTGCACGCAGTCGAAGTTCTCCAGATAGGTCTGGGGGCCAGGATTGTCGGTTCCATCGGAATCCTGGAACGGGCCTTCGAAGAAGTCCACCCCGATCGCGGGCGGCGGCGGTGCCGGCCCGCCGTAGCCCACGGCTCCGAGGCAGGCCTGATCCACGTCCTGCCAGTTGTACACGTATCCCAGCCCGCGACGCACGTCGCAACCGGTGAAGTCATCGTTCGAGCAGCCCAGATCGGGATCCACGAAGTGGCCGAAGTAGGTGTTCACCAGGGTCTGCGAGGCCCAGTTGATGACCGTGTAGTTGTAGAAGGTCATGTTGTTGATCTCGTTGTTCGCGCTGAAGGCGAAGGCCTGTGCGCGCACTTCGAGGCCGATGGGCTGGCCCTGGGTCTCCGTATGGGCATCGCCCTTGTCGTTGAAGATCCAGTAGATGTTGTAATCGCCGAACAGGGGCACGGGGTCGTCACGGCGCTTGTTCTTGCAGGCCTCCACGGTCTGGTCGAACCCGTAATCCGGATAGTCGCCGTCATAGGGGTTGTAGCTGCCGTCCTCATTGTAGTCGAGGAAGGGCGCGAGGTAGAGGTCCTGGTTCACCTCCGGATCGCCCAAGGCCGGCCATTGCAGGAAGGTGGGCGGGACCGAGTACCCCTCGGGGAAGAGCTCGGCCACATCGCAGCCCGGGGTGTTCACGCAGTTGATCCAGGCCAGGTGCGCCTCGGCCTCGGCACGCCTGGTCGTCCAGAATTTATCATAGGCCTGGCAGACATCGGGGGTCACGCTGGCATCGGAGCGGTTCAGCGGACCGGGCCAGAAGTCGTTGCCCGAGGCACGGTACAGCACCGCTGCGAGCTTGAGCTGGCCGGCCGAGGACTCGCCGCCCATCCAGAGACCGCCGGCGTAGATCGCATTGGCCCCGCTGAAGTCATCCGTCTTCGGCACCTCGTACCCCGAACGGCCCGTGCCGCTCCGGCGGGTCCACACGTTGCCGCCGTTCTCGATCACGGCGCGCACGTTGTTGTAGTCGAGCTGCGTCACCTGCGTGGCCGGTGAGCAGGCCCCCGCCTTCGGGGCCCCGCCGCCACGCTGCTGCATGCCACTGGTGGAAGGCGGATTCCATGCCGCCGCCACGAGGGCGAGGGGCAAGGCCATGCTCAGAGCGAAGGTTCTGGTGGTTGCGCTGTGTAGGCCTTTCATGTTCGTGCGGTATCGGTTCATCAGAAGCTCAGGCGAACGCCCAACCGGATGGTGCGCGGCGCGCCGAAGTTGTTGGGCTCGTTGTTCTTGATCGTGTAGAGGTCGCGGTAGGCGTCGGGATCGGTCTGCGAGCGGTCCGTGAGCTGCGCCAGATAGCCGTCGTTCACGGGCGAACCGGTGAAGCGGTACACACCGGTGATGTTCTCGGTATTGAACACGTTGGTGATCAGCAGGTATACGTTGAGGTCGGCGCTCTTCGCCTTGTCGCCATCCTTGCCGCCGAAGGTCAGCGGGATGTCACGGTCGATCTGCATGTCCGTGGTGAACTGCCACGGGAGGCGGGCACCGTTCAGGGTGCCGTCGAGGCGATAGTTGCTTGCGCCCGTGGCCTCGCTCACCACCTGCGAGCTGCGGCTGTACGGCGTGCCGCTGCCCAGGATGTTCACCATGTTGACGCCGGTGCCCTGCAGGATGGGCTTGCCGAAGAGCATGGGACCGTTATAGTCCTTGCCGCGGCCATAGCGGAAGTCGAAGGTGGTCTGGAAGCGGTGGCGCTGGTCGAAGTCGAGCGGCGAAATGGTCCGCAGGTTCGGCTGGCCGCTGTTGATCAGGTTGATGCCCGTGGTGGGCCCGGAGCCGGTGCCATCGGCGAACTGCAGGGTATAGCTGGCGCGCATCCATACGTTGCCGGTCCTGCGCAGGTCGAAGGTGGCGGTGAAGCCCTTCACCGTGCCGAAGTCGAAGTTGTCATAGGTGCGGTAGTCGCGCGGCCAGGCGTTCACCACGTTGCGCACCGTGATCTGGTCGCGCAGCTCGCGGTAGAAGGCCGCGATCTTCAGCGAGGAGGCCTTGCCGAGCACCTGCTGGAAGCCCAGTTCGTAGTCGATGGTCTTGGTGGGCTTCAGGTTGGGGTTGTTCAGCACATCGTTGTTCTGCTCGATGTAGGCGTAGCTCACCAGGTCGCCGCGCGACTGGATGGCGTTCGGGCGCTGCGTCAGCACGTCGTAGTGCGCGAAGAACACGGCCTCATCGCTGATCGGGAAGGAGAACGCGATGCGGGGCATGATGTTCACCACCGGCGTATAGTCCCTGAAGGCCGAGCGGGTCATGGGCGAAGTGCCCTGCAGCTCGCTGCGGTCGTCGCCGCCGATGAGGTATGGACGGATGCGACCGCCCTGCTGGATGGAGTTGCCGTCCGCGAGTTCCACGCCAGTGGCGCTGTACCACGTATCGCCGTCGCGGTAGCCGCGCACCGCGTTCGGGTCCTCGTAGTCGTCCACGTACACCACGAAATCATCCCCGATGTTGCTCGGGCGGTTGCTGAGCTGCTGCTGGATGGCGGACACCGGCACCGCATCGCCGGCCTTGTAGGCCTCACGCCACAGGTACTTGTCCTTCAGCACGTTCTGGTTGGCATCGTAGCGGTCAACGCGCACGCCCACGTTGAAGATGATGTCGTCGAAGGCGAACTTGTCCATGATATAGCCCGCCATGTAGATGGGCTGGAAGGGCGCTTGGGCACGGGTGTAACGGCCGCGCTCATCCAGCTCCGTGAAGAAGTCATCGAAGCTGGGCTTGCGGGTGAGGCGGTTGCCCAGGTAGTCGTAGCCCACGAAGGAGACCAGGTTGTTGCCCGCATTGATGAGCTCGTCCGCATCGAACATGTCGAGCGCGAGCGCGCTGGGGTCGAGGGCATCCACATCGATGTAGTCCGTGCCGTTGGGATCGAGGCCGAGGCGCTGGCGCAGGCTGCGGTCGAAGAAGCGCTGGTCATCGCCCACCAGCCGGTCGTAGAAGTGGAATGGGAAGGGGCTGTTGGGCAGCTCAACGATATCGCTGGGCGGCAGCGAATCGGGAACGAAGTTCTCGATGTGGAAGTTGGTGAGGCCGCGTGCGCGGGTCCAGAGGCCGGTGGGCACCAGGTCGTAGCGGCGCTGGGTGAGCTGCTCGTACTCCACGCCCACGCTCACCGCGTGCTGGCCGATATCGGCGCTGCCGATTGCGGTGAAGCGGATCTGGTCGTTCTGGCGCTTGCGGAACTCGGCTCCGTTGGGATCATCGATGAAGCCCGGGTTGTTCCACATCTGGTAGAGCGCGATGGGGCGGTCGCCGTTCCAAAGCACACCGCGGCGCTGGGTCTCGATCCGGTCCTGGAAGTAGCCGAGGTATCCGGGGACATCCACTTCAGCCCCGAAGAGATTGGCCACGGGGTACTGCTCGCGGGGAAGGGCGTTGAAGTAGTAGCTGTTGAAGTCCGCGAGGGCCGGATTCTGGGTGCCTGGGGTGAAGGTGACCAAGGTGTCGCGCGCGCCGGTCTGCACCCAGCGGGCCCCGCGCAGTTCGAATTGCGGCGCACGGTAGGTGGTGAACCGGCCCACGTACCCGTAGTCGAAGAGGCGGTCACCATGCACGAAATCCTCCACGTTGTTCAGGTAGCTGCTGTAATCGAGCTGCAGGCTGTAGAAGGCGTTCTTGATGGTGCTCCGCTTCTCCTCCTCGGCGGTGCGGTTGGCGAAACGCTGGGTGTACTTGATGAACGCGCGCCAGCTCGTCTCCTTGGTCCTGATGTTGCGGTCGGCGTTGAGCAGCGCATTGCGGCGGTTGTAGGATTGGCGGTTGGAATAGTCCAGCGAGCCGCCGAGGGTGAGGTTCACCGTCTGGGTGGTGGCGATGTCGATCTTACCGGAGGCTGTGAAGCTGGTCTGGCCGGCATTCTGGCGCGTGCGGATGGTCTCCACATCACCGGCGCGCAGGAATTCGCTGGCGGGCACGAGCGCCACATCGGTCCCGGTGTTCAGGATCACGCCGGGGTTGGCATCCAGCCGGTCGCGCACATCCGCGCGCAGGCGCACATCACCGATATAGCTCGGGCTGGGATCCACCGCGTTCGTGTACTGGCCGCTGATGAAGAAGCCGATGAGGGGCTTGGACTTGTTGCCCAGGCTGTCCTTGCGGAACAGCAGCGGGCCGCTCAAGCTCGCCTCCACCTGATTGAAGGCGAACTTGTCCAGACCGACGATATCCGTGATATCCTTTCCCACCTTGTAGCCGGAAGTAAGGTATTCCGCGCCGCCGAAGAACTGCCGGCTCGGACCACGAGTGGTGATGTTGATCAAGCCACCGGTCACATCGCCGTAGTTGGCGGGCACACCGCCGGTGATCACCTGCACCTCCTCGATGGCCCCTTTGGGCAATCCGGTACCTGCACCGGCCGGCACCTTCACGCCATCGATGTAGTAATAGGTGGCCTCGGTGCGCGCGCCCCGGATGCTGATGCCGCCCCCCGTGCCCGCATCACTGGCGCCGGCCACCGTGGTGGCGATGGACGCCGCGCTGCGGCCCGGCATGCGGGCGATGTCCTCGCGCGTCACGGTGCCGCCGGAAGCGCCACCGTCCTTGTTGATGAGGGGCACGGAATACTGCACCACCTCGAACTCCTTGAGCTCGATGCCCGCATTGAGCTGGATGTTGAGGAAGGTGATGATGTTGCTGTTGACCACCACCCCGGTCTGCTTGTAGGGCTGGTACCCCACATAGCTCACCACCACATCGTAGGTGCCCGGATCGATGGGCTTGATGAAGTAGTTGCCGTCGAAGTCGGTGGCGCCGCCGGTGACCTGGCTGCCCCGGGCTTCCACGATGATGTTCACGAACGGCAGCGGTTCGCCGGTCTTCTTATCGGAGATCTTGCCCTTGAGGCTGCCGGTGCCCACTTGGGCGAGCGCCGGGAACGCTGCGATGAAACAAAGGGCGACTGCGGTGGATAGCCTTCTCACCATCAACGGTCAGGTTTAACGTTCTGCTGAACTGCGCAACGAGGGGGCGCTAATATAGAAAGGAAACGATTCGGCGGAATTTTCGCTTTTCCGCGCCGGACGGCCGTTTCCGGAGGTCTTGCCGGGTGCACGGCCATCCTTCGCAACGGCCTTGGGGAGCGCTTCGGGCAACATGGGGGAAAGATACCCTTGCCGCCTTGGACCAATTGCTAGGAGCGCTGCCATTCACGGGGCGTTGTTTACGATCCAGGGATCAGCGCTTGCGGCGGAACAGCCGGGCCGGGAAGCCATCGCGGTGCCTGCCGCTGCCATGCCGGTCCGCACGGCGCGTGTGCTGCTTGATGCGCTTGCGCGTGGCCTTGTCCTGCAGCGAGAGGTGATGCTTGCGGTCGGCCTTCTCCTCCTTCGCCTTGGCCTTCTTCTCCTCCCGCTCCTTCTTGGCGAGGTTGCGCTCCTGCTTGCGCTGGCTGATGCCCTCGTCCTGGGCCATGGCCGCGTGCGGCGCAAGGGCCAGCATCGCGGCGAGGGCCCAGAACGGCGGTCGGAGGCGCATGGCGCAAGGTTAAGGCCTCGGCCCCGCTCGCGTTCCTGCCTACCTTCGTTCCTTCATTGGACACGCAACGGACCATGACCCGCTCATCCGCGCTGAAGCTGACCCTTGCGGCCGTGGCCGGTTCGTTCTGCCTGGCCGTTTCCTGCCGCAAGCCCTCTTCAGGCGGCGTGCCACCCGTTACGGTCGACATCTCCATCAATGTGAACAACCCCGCCTACGCCGACCTGGCCGTCCCGGGCGGCTGGCTTTACCTGAGCGGGGGATCCCAGGGGATCATCGTCTTCCGGGTGGGGCAGTCGGAGTTCATGGCGCTCGACCGGCATTGCCCCTACCGGACATCTGACCTCTGCCGCGTGGTGGTGGACAGCAGCGAGGTCATCGCCCGCGACACCATGTGCTGCGGGTCAGCCTTCCTCATCAGCAGCGGCGCTGTGGTGCAGGGTCCATCCGCGCTGCCCCTGAAGCCCTACAACACCTCCTTCAACGGGACGGTGCTGCGCATCTACAACTGAGCAGGCCGTTGCGCACGCCTCTGCGGTCCGGTGATGCCGCACGGCGGCCCGGCCCGAAGGATGCCATGTCACGCTCCAGGCGGCAGGGAGCGCCAAATACGGAAGCCCGGCCTTGGGGCCGGGCTTCGCGCCAGGATGGAAGCACCGATCAGTACCGGTACTCGTCGCTCTTGAAAGGACCGCTCTTCGGCACGCCGATGTACTTGGCCTGCGCATCGGAGAGTTCCTCCAGCTCCACGCCGATCTTGGACAGGTGCAGCTTGGCCACCATCTCATCGAGGTGCTTGGGCAGCACGTACACCTTGTTCTCGTAGTTCGCGTGGTTCTTCCACAGTTCGATCTGCGCCAGCGTCTGGTTGGTGAAGCTGTTGCTCATTACGAAGCTGGGGTGGCCGGTGGCGCAGCCCAGGTTCACCAAGCGGCCCTCGGCCAGCACGATGATGTCCTTGCCCTCGATGGTGTACTTGTCCACCTGGGGCTTGATCTCCACCTTGGAGCTGCCGTAGGCCTTGTTCAGCCAGGCCATGTCGATCTCGTTGTCGAAGTGGCCGATGTTGCACACGATGGCCTTGTCCTTCATCTTCCGGAAGTGCTCCTCCGTGACGATGTTGAAGTTGCCCGTGGCCGTGATCACGATGTCAGCCCGGTGGACGCAATTGGCGAGCTTCTTCACCTCGTAGCCGTCCATGGCCGCCTGCAGGGCGCAGATGGGATCGATCTCGGTGACGATCACGCGGGCCCCGGCTCCCCGGAGGCTCGCGGCAGTGCCCTTGCCCACATCGCCATAGCCGCACACCACGGCCACCTTGCCGGCCATCATGATGTCGGTGGCACGGCGGATGGCATCCACCGCGCTCTCCTTGCAGCCGTACTTATTGTCGAACTTGCTCTTGGTGACGCTGTCGTTCACGTTGATCGCGGGCATCGGCAGCGTGCCGGCCTTCTCGCGGTCGCGCAGGCGCAGCACGCCGGTCGTGGTCTCCTCGCTGAGGCCCTTGATGCCCTTGATCAGCTCGGGGTACTTGTCGAACACCATGTTGGTGAGGTCGCCGCCGTCGTCGAGGATCATGTTCAGCGGCTGGCCATCGGGGAAGGCGAAGAGCGTCTGCTCGATGCACCAGTCGAACTCCTCATTGGTCATGCCCTTCCAGGCATACACGGGAATGCCGGCCTTGGCGATGGCGGCGGCGGCATGGTCCTGCGTGCTGAAGATGTTGCAGCTGCTCCAGCTCACCTCGGCGCCCAGCTCCTTGAGGGTCTCGATGAGCACGGCGGTCTGGATGGTCATGTGCAGGCAACCGGCGATACGGGCGCCCTTCAGCGGCTTCTCCTTGCCGTACTGCTCGCGGAGCGCCATCAGGCCGGGCATCTCTGCCTCCGCCAGCTCGATCTCCTTGCGGCCCCAGTCGGCGAGGGCCATGTCTTTCACCTTGTACTTCAACTGTTCCTTGGTCTGGGGCATCGTGGTGTTCATAGGGTCGGCGAAATTACGGCCTTCCTGACGAACAAGGCCTTTCCCTATGTTCGCGGGCATGGGCCGCGTGCTGGAACACATCGAGGAGGCCAAGGGTTCGGGACGGAAGCTGCTGGCCGTGCTCATCGATCCCGATTTCGGGCAGGATGAGGCGGCCCTGGAGCGCACCGTGCACAACGCCTGCATGGCGCGCGCCGACCTGCTCCTGGTGGGCGGTAGCCTGCTCACCTCGTCCTCCTTCGACCGCTGCGTGCGGCGGGTGAAGGAGTGGAGCGACCGTCCGGTGGTGCTCTTCCCCGGCAGTCCCTCCCAATTGAGCGCGCATGCCGATGCCGTACTCTTCCTGAGCCTGATCAGCGGCCGGAACCCGGAGCTGCTCATCGGCCACCATGTCACGGCGGCCCCCACGGTGCGGGCGCTGGGGATCGAAGCGATTCCAACGGGCTACCTGCTGGTGGACGGAGGCCGCACCACGACCGCCCATTATGTGAGCCAATCGGCCCCCATCCCCCATGACAAGGCCGGCATTGCCGCCGCCACCGCCATGGCCGGAGAGCTTCTGGGGCTCCGGGCCCTCTACCTCGACACCGGCAGCGGCGCGCCCCGGAGCGTGTCCCCGGCCATGGTCGCGGCGGTGCGGGCCACGGTCGGGCTGCCCATCATCGTGGGCGGCGGCATCCGCGATGCGGCCACGGCGCGAGCGCTCTGCAAAGCCGGAGCGGACCTGCTGGTGGTGGGCACCGCCTTCGAGCAGGACCCTGAACTGATCTTCGCCATGAGCGATGCGGTTCACGGGTGAAGCCGTACGCCGACCATACACGCATCATGCGGGGCCCGCTTTCCTTGCTGCTCATCCTGGTTGCGCTCTCGGCGCGGGCGCAGGCCGATTCGCTCTGGCGCGTGTGGAGCGATACCGGAAGGCCTGACAGCGCCAGGCTGCAGGCGATCCAGCAGCTGGCCTGGAAAGCCGTCTTCGAGCAGCCCGACAGCGGCGTGGCCCTGGCCTGGAAGCAGCTCGAACTGGCCACGCGTGCCCGCTCCGCCCGTTCCATCTACGAGGCGCATACCACCATCGCCGTAGGGAGCAGCATGCGCGGCGACCATGCGGCCGCATTGGAGCACCTCTCGCAGTGCATGGCGCTGGCCAAGTCCATGGGCGACCTCAAGCGGCAATCGAGCACCTACCGCAACCAGAGCAACGTGTACCGGAGCATCGGCGACCTGCCGCTCGCCCTTGAGCAGCTCCAGAAGAGCCTGCGCATCGACACGGAGCTGGGCAACAGCGAAGGGCTCGAAGGCACCTACAACAACATCGGCAACCTCTACACGGAGCTCGGGGAACCCGCCAAGGCCTTGGAGAACTACCGGCGCAGCGCCGAACTGGCCGACGCGCTGAACAGCGACAAAGGCCGGGCCCAGGCGGCGATGAACCTGGGCAGCACGCTCCTCGACCTCGGAAGGCCCGACACGGCGATCATCCTCTTCCGCCAAAGCCTGGAGCGCTACCGCAAGCTGGGCCGGAAGCCTGAGCAGGGCATGGTGCTCAACAACCTTGGACGGGCGTACGGGCAATTGGGGCGACTGCCTGAGGCCTTCGCGAGCCTCGATTCGGCGGAGCGCATCCTCGGTGCCATCGGCACCGCCAAACCGCTGGCACGGACCCATGTGAACCGCGGCACCCTCCTGCTGAAAGCCGGCCGCGCCCGCGATGCGGTGGCGGCTTGCAGGGCAGGTGAGCGCATCGCGCTGGAGGGCAATCTGCTGCAGCAGCGCCGCGAATGCCTTTCCTGCCTGCATCAAGCCTATGAGCGCCTGGGGGACTACCGGAAAGCCTACGCGGCGCACGCGGAATACACCACGGTGCATGATTCGCTCCAGCGCATCAACAACAGCAAGGAGGTGACCCGGCTGGAGGTGAGCAGGAGCTTCCAGGAGCGCATGCTGGCCGATAGCCTGAGCAATGTGCGGCAGCGGTACGAGGACCAGCTGGCCTATCAGCAGCAGCTCGGCCGGGAGCGCGAGCAGCGCAACATCTTCCTGTTCTCCGGCATCGGAGTGCTGCTGCTGGCAGGCGGGCTTTGGAACAGGCTGCGGTACACCAGGCGGTCACGGGCCGCCATCCAGCGGGAGAAGGACCGCAGCGATGGCCTCCTGCACAACATCCTGCCCGAGGAGGTGGCCGCCGAGCTAAAGGCCAAGGGGCATGCGGAGGCCCGGCACTTCGACCAGGTGACCATCCTGTTCACGGACTTCAAGGGATTCACAGGGGTGAGCGAGCGCCTCTCCCCGGCCGAACTGGTGGAGGAGCTCAACTGCTGCTTCACGGCCTTCGATGCCATCATGGAACGCTACGGCGTGGAGAAGATCAAGACCATCGGCGATGCCTACATGGCCGCCGGGGGCGTGCCGGAGCCGCGCCCCGATGCCGCCGCCGACGTCATCCGCGCAGCCCTGGCCATGCAGGCATTCATGCGTGCGCGGCACGAGGCGCGCACCGCGCAAGGGCTACCCGCCTTCGAGATGCGCGCCGGGGTGCACACCGGTGCCGTGGTGGCCGGCATCGTCGGCTCCCGCAAGTTCCAGTACGACATCTGGGGCGATGCCGTGAACACCGCGGCTCGCATGGAATCGTCCGGCGAGGCCGGCCGGGTGAACATCAGCGGCGCCACCCACGCCCTGGCCGTGCATGCCCCTGACCTCGCCTTCTTCCCGCGCGGCCGGGTGAGCGCCAAGGGCAAGGGAGAGCTGGAGATGTGGTTCGCCGAGCGCCGGCAGGGCTGAGCTCAGCGCTGCACCACCACGCGCGTGCGCTGAGCCGCCGACTGCCCCGCCTGCGCTTCCAGCGCATAGTGGCCGGCCGGCACCCGGCCCAGGTCGATGCTCAGCCCTTCCGCCACCTGGACCGCCGCGCGCTCAAGCACTACGCGGCCTGTGGCATCGATAAGCCGGTACCGCAGCTCGCCCTTGGCGTTGGGCAGGCGCAAATGCAGAACATCCGCAGCGGGGTTCGGGTACACCTGCAGCGCGCTCGGCCCGCGATCCGGTTGAGCCATCGCGAGGCCGGTGATGATTCCCGAGCGCGCGGGCGCCGCCGCGGTGCCCGCATCCAGCACCGTCACGGGAGTGCCGTCGACGAAGACGCTCAGTTGCGCCCCCCCGACCGGATCACCGCCCACCTCCGCCAGCCGCAACATGTAGCATTCCTCGGGCATCAGCTGCACCCATTGCTCCACCTCATCGCCGGTGGTGTATGGCCCGCCCTGCGCCACCACCTGCGCTGCACCATTGGTGATCGCCCACGTGAGCGAATCAGGGGCGGCAGCCATGCTCAGGACCAGGCCCATCACATAGCTGCCGGCGGCCACCACTGGAACATCGAGCGGCACGGACATGATATTGCCGTTCGGGTCCTCATCGGCGATCCCGTTCACGCTGATGATGCGGAACTCCAGCACATCGCCCGGCTCGAGGTCCGGCACCACGGGCAGCACCGGCTGGCGCACATCGCCCTGGAGCGCTGGGACCGCCAGGGTCCAATTGAAGGTGTTCACCATCAGCCCATTGCTCCAGGTCTCCACCACGCAGCTGCCCATGGTGGCCGAGCCCGCATTCTGGATCCGCAGCACAGGCGAAGCGCTCCCCTCACAGGCGAAGCGCAGGCCCGTATAGTCCAGGATCCGTGCGTCGTAGGTCGCCTGTGCAGCAGCGAGGAGCACTGAAGCGAGTGCGCATGACGAGATGACTGAGCGAAGCATGGGAGGAGCTTTGATGGCGCCAAACTAGACGCCCGGCCTGCGCTCCGCAATAGAACTTTGGTTAGTGCCCAGCCGAGGTCAATCCGCCAGCTTCACCCAGCGCCCTTGCCGCACCGTACCGCCATCATCCCGGGCCTCCACGAGGTAGATGCCTGCCGGCCAGCCCGTTGTGTCCAACGCGCTTCCCGCCCATCCGGAAGACGAATGCACCATCTGCCCGGACATGTTGAACACGCGAATGCTAACCAGGCCGACGGCGTTGCCAAGGCCGATGCTCAATTCCCCTGAACCGGGGTTCGGGCGCAGGCGCAAGGCCGGCTGCAGGCCGTTCCTTGCCGGCACACCCAAGTGGACCATGCAATCATTGGGCTCACCTTCCCACAACCCGTAGTGCACGATTCCATCGACGCTCATGCACACGAGCCACTGGCTGCCTGAGACCGACGGACCCGCGCACATATTGAACGGCCCGAGCGTGCTTCCCACGCCTTGTATCCAATGGGCGCAGGGCCAATCTCCCGGATCGATCAAGGATGCCACTCCGATCCGTTTGCGCGGCGTACCCACCAAGAAAAACCGTATCGACACTCACCACGCGGACGGCATCGACCGAAGGGAATCCCATCACCTCCCCGAAACGCACGGTATCCCCGACCGCAACATCGTAGTCGTACCAGAGCAGGTCTTCCTCCATCCATGGGCGGCGGTAATACACCTGACCGGTACCGCTCTCGCGCACCGGCATGCCATTCCAGTTCATGTAGGCCACTCCACCGATGACCGTGTCCGGTGCAGAAGGGTCATAGGTGAATGACCAGCCGTAGTGCTCATAGCCGGGGCCTACCCATCCCGCACCCACCCACACGGCATAGCCCTGCGGCAGCGCGTGGAACTGCGCTGTTGCGCATATGGCCCAACAACAGAGCGATGCGCTGAAGAGGCATCGGGGCGCCATAACCCAAAAGTAGCCGCTAGAGCTTCACGCTCACGCCCGCCAGCACATGCAGCGGCGCCTGCGGGAACAGCCCCACAAGCTGCTGGCGCCTGCCATCGCTGATGAAGCTGTAGGCCCAGCCGTTGCTCTCGTAGAGCTCGCTGAAGAGGTTGCGGACCGTGAGATTGAAGTCGATGCCCCTGGTGCCCTTGGCCAACCATGTGGCATTCAGCCGCAGGTCGTTCACCAGGAAGGGGTCGAGCCTGCGGTCGGGGCTGGTACTGAGGTCGAGGTATTGCGTGCCCACGTACTTCGTGACGAACGTGATGTCGGCCGTGCCGCGCTCGCTGCTCCATGCGCGATAGCCCAGTTCGCTGCCCGCCACGAGACCCGGCGAGAACGGGAGCTCACGCTCGGCATAGGCGAATGCGGCCTGCCCGCCGGTGTCCCAATCGTCCACGAATTCCGTGAAGTCGCGCACGCGGTTGCGGCTGAACGCGGCGTTGGCACGCCAGGTTATGCGCTGCCCGATGCGCACCGCTCCCGTCAGCTCGATGCCCGCACGGTAGCTCTTTGCCACATTGGTGCGGAGCGCTGCGCCCACGTCATTGAGCTCGCCGGTGAGCACGAGCTGATCCGCATAGTCCATGAAGTAGAGGTTGATGCCCGCGTTCGTGCGGCTGGCACCCCGCTCATAGCCCAGTTCGTAGTCGACCAGCCGCTCGGCGCGGGGGCGGCGATCGGGCGTACTCTCCTGCAGGTCCTCGCGGTTGGGCTCACGGTGCGCCACGGCCACCGATGCATATGCCTTGCCGCCATCGTGCACGCGCCAGAGGAGCCCCGCCTTTGGGTTGAAGAAGCTGAAGGCGATGGACTGCTGCTGCGGCGCGAAATCGCTGTTGAGCATCTCCAGGCGGTGTTCCACCATGCGAACCTGCGCATCACCGAATGCATCGAGCCGGTCGCCCAGGGCATAGGTGAGCTTGGCGTAGGCGTTCGCGTCGGTCTTCCGTGCGTCATTGTCGTAGTAGCGGTCGCGGATATCGAGCGTACCGGCCCATCGCGCCCAGACCACCTCTCCGAAGTGCGTGCCGCGGTATTCGCTGTAGCTGCCGCCGACCACGAGCCGGTGCCCGCCCAGCTTGATCTCGGCGCTGGCATTCGCGCCGGTGAGCGCATTGTCCAGCCAGCGACGCCGGATGAGGTCGGTGCTGATCACCGTGTCGCCATTGATGACGGCCGGTGCGATGCCGTAGCGGCCCAGGTCATCGTCTTCGCGGAACTGCTCGAAATAGCCCGCACCGAGCACCCGGAAGACCGTGAGGTTCAGCGCCACACTCCCACCCAGCCGCTGGTCGAGGAGCAGCTGGTAGTGCGTCTGGTCATAGTTGTCCACCTCGTTCTCGTAGGTGTAGGGATTGAAGGTGCGATTGGTGTCGATGGCCTCGCGCGGCACGCCTCCCCAGGCCTGGTAGGTGACCTCCTTCCCCCGGAAGGTTATGAACCGCAGGGCGCGCTGCCGGCCGAGCCATGCACCTTGGAGGAAGTAGCTCTTCAGGTCGGCGGTCGCGCGGTCGATGTAGCCGTCGGTGGTGATGGACGAGAGGCGCGCATCGAGGCTGAAGCGGCCATCGATCAATCCCGTGCCGGCGCTCACGCTGTAGCGCTGCGTGTTGAAGGACCCGCCGCTCACGCTGGCGAGCGCCCAGGGCTCACGCCTCACCGCTGTGGTGCGTACGTTCAAGCTGGCACCAAAGGCGGCCGGGCCATTGGTGCTGGTGCCCACGCCGCGCTGCACCTCGATGTCCTCGGCGCTGGTGGCCAGGTCCGGCAGGTTCACGAGGAAGGCGCCCTGGCTCTCCGCATCGTTGAAGGGCACTCCATTGAGGGTGATGTTGGTGCGCGCGGCATCGGTGCCGCGTATGCGCATGTAGGTGTAGCCGATGCCGGTGCCGCCATCGCTGGTGGCCACCACGCCGGGCTGCTGCTCCAGCAGGAAGGGCAGGTCCACGCCGGTGTTGATGCGGTCGATGTCTTCACGCTGAAGCACGGTCTTCGCGAAGGGCGCGCGATCGCCCGCCCGCAATGCGGTCACTTCGGCGGCCGACAGCAGGACGGGAGCAGCGGGCAGGCGCAGGTCGAAGGTGTTCTCACCGGCCGCGATCGACACGGTGGTGTCCACCGGCGCATGGCCGATGCGCGACAGGCGCACGCGCAACGGGCCCTCGCGCAGTCCCCCGATGGCGTACCGGCCGAGCCGGTCGGTGGCCGCACCGAAACGGGCATCCGGGCCCACCACGATGCTCACGCCCTCGAGCGGGACGCCATCGCCGCCGGTGATGGTGCCGGTGAGGCGTGATTGGGCGGCGGCGCCCATACTGAGCAGGGCCGCGGCGAAGAGTGCAAGGATCGGTCGCATGTTCCTCCGTGTTGAAGACTTGCACGGAGGCGCCTCCAGATGGAAGCCGTTCCCTTGGCAGCATTACCTGCCCAGGTTCTTCGGGTATGATCTCAGCTTCCGCCCTTGGGCGGAGCACCCCGTTGCAAGACGGGGCAAAGGTAGGTGGTGCGGTTGATGCGAATGGACTGTGCGCCTGTCCCAAGCACCGAAAGCACGCGCGCACGACGGGGGACAACGGCCCGACGGCGCCCAGCCCGGCGGAATTCCCTATTCCGCCGTCAACCGCATTCCTTTGCCATCATGCCCACCGGACTCGTGATGCGCAGCACCGGCAGCCGCTACCTCGTGCGCGGCGACGACGGCATGCGGCATGAATGCGTGGCGCGCGGCAACCTGCGCATCAAGGGCTGGAAGAGCACCAATCCCGTGGCCGTGGGCGACCGCGTCTCCTTCGAGCCCCAAGCCGACGCCGAGCATCCGGGGGTCATCACCGACCTGCACGACCGGCGCAACTACCTGGTGCGGCGCAGCGTGAACCTCAGCCACTACAAGCACGTGATCGCCGCCAACCTCGACCAGGCGATCCTCCTGGTGACGGTGGCTCGGCCGCGCACCTCCTGCGGATTCATCGACCGGTTCCTGGTCACCGCGGAAGCCTACCGGGTACCTGTGGTCATCATCCTCAACAAGGTGGATGACCTGACCGCTGAGCGCGAACTGGACCTGTTGGCCGAGTACCAGGACACCTATGAAGGGGCCGGCTACCCCACCCTCATCACCTCGGCCAGGCAGGGGCTCGGCGTGCAGCAGGTAGCGGAGCTGCTCTCAGGCAAGGTGACCCTCATCGCGGGGCACAGCGGCGTGGGCAAGAGCACGCTCATCAATGCCATCGACCCTTCGCTCGACCTGCACACGGCCGAGATCAGCGATGCGAGCGAGAAGGGGCAGCATACCACCACCTTCGCGGAGATGTTCGAGCTCCAGGGGGCCGGCATAGGGAGCCACACCTTCATCATCGACACGCCCGGCGTGAAAGGCTTCGGCCTGGTGGACCTGCGCCCCGAGGATATCGGCGACCAGTTCCCCGAGATGTTCAAGCTGAAGGGCAGCTGCCGCTTCAACGATTGCCTGCACAAGGACGAGCCGGGCTGCGCCGTGCGGGAGGCGGTTGAGGACGGCCGCATCGCCGAAAGCCGGTACCGCAGCTATCTGGACATGCTCGCCGGCATCGACGAGGAAAGCCCTTACCGATTGGATTGAAGCCCCATGGCCAAGCACCCCATCCTGATAACCGTTACCGGCATCCTGCTGCTGCTGGGCTGCCGGGCTGCGCGCCTGCCCCAGGAGGGGCAACCCGAAGCCATGCAACGCCTGGCCTGGCAGGGCGCCGATGCCGTACTGTGGCAGCATGCCTCAGCCGAAGCGGCCTGGCTGTACGAACAGGCCTACGACCATGCCCATCGGAAGCTTGAGGCCAACTGGCAGGCCGCCGAGGCCGATCGCCAGATGCTCGACAGCGCGCAGTGGGACCGCCGTCCCCTGGCCGTGATCGTGGACATCGATGAGACCGTGCTGGACAACAGCCCATATCAGGTGAATGCCATCCGCGAGGGCCGCACCTTCGACCAGAGCGACTGGAAGGCATGGACCGACAGGGCCGCGGCCAAGGCCTCCCCCGGCGCGCTCGGGTTCCTGCACCACGCGGCCTCCATGGATTGCGAGGTGTTCTACATCACCAACCGCGACATCCGTGAGAAGGCCAGCACGCTGAAGAACCTGGGCGACCTCGGCTTCCCCTTCGCGGACGAGAAGCATCTGCTGCTCATGGATGGAACGAGTGACAAGACAGAGCGCCGGGCACGCGTTTACTCCACCCACCGGGTGCTGCTTCTGGTGGGCGATCAGTTGCGCGATTTCGATGAGCGCTTCAAGGACCGGTCTAGGGACGATGGCAAGGGCCACCTCACAGCCTTGGCCGACAGCTTATCCCAATACTTCATCCTGCTCCCAAACCCCATGTACGGCACCTGGCGCGATGCCATACATGGCAAAGGCACCGATGCGGAGAAGCTGGCTCGGATGAGGGCCTGGTTCGAACGGAACGGCTACTGACATGCGCGCAGTGGTGCAACGAGTGAGCGAGGCGGCCGTCACCATCGGCGGCGTGGAGCATGGGCGCATACGGCCTGGATTGCTGGTGCTGCTGGGTGTGCAGGCCGGCGATACGGTGGACGACCTGGAGTGGCTCTGCGGCAAGATCGCCCGGCTGCGCATCTTCCCGGACGAGGCCGGCGTGATGAACAGGGACGTAACGCAGGCGCATGGCGAAGTGCTGCTCGTGAGCCAATTCACCCTGCATGCGAGCACCGTGAAGGGGAATCGCCCGAGCTACCTGCGGGCCGCGAGGCCCGAGGAAGCCATGCCGCTCTACCTGCGCGCCAAGCAGCGCCTGGCCGAGCTGGTGGGAAGGCCGGTGAAAACGGGGGAATTCGGCGCCGACATGAAGGTCTCCCTGGTCAACGACGGCCCTGTGACCATCATCATCGACAGCCGCACGCGCGAGTGAGCCTCAGCGCTGCAGCAGCAGGCGTGTGACCGCCACGGCCCCTGAACCGGCCACCCGGACGGAATAGAGGCCCGGAACCGCATCGAATGACGATGCATGCACGGAGCCATCCGCATGGCGCTCCCAGTGCACAGGGACCTCTCGGCCCAACGCATCCAGCAGCTCCACGTGCGCACCTTCCGGCACATCCCATACAGTGAATCCCTCCGTCGCCGGATTCGGCACCACCGTGTGGCCACCGGCCATTCCAACGGTGCGCACCGGTGAATGCACGAATGAGCCATCCGAATCGACCATGCGAAGGCGGTAGTAAAGCTGACCGTATGGCGCGTGACGGTCCTCCGTCCTGTACACGAGCGTGACATGGGACTCCCCTTGGGCCGCAACCGTTGCCACTTCCATCCACGCTTCAGCATCCGAGGAGCGCTCCACCACGAAGCGGGAGGCATTCCGCTCCGCCGCTGTGACCCACTCCAGCTGGACCCCGCCGGTACGCCGCTCCGCCTCGAAGGAAAGGAGCTCCACCGGCAATGGCGAACAGCTCACCACGGCGGTACCGCCGAACTGGAGCGGAACCGCCGTGGTCACCGAACTCCAGTTGCTGAAGCAGATGAGCCATTGCGTATAGCTGCCCACCATGAGCGGCGGCTCGAAGTTGGTCGCGTCGCCGCCAGCCGGGAGCGTGGCGGCCAATCCTGTGCCTCCGAACGAAACGCCGTTCCAGTTGCAACGGACCGGGGCCAACGTGTTCCCGGCCACCTGCGAGCAGGCCGATGCATTGTAGGGGTACATGATCCAATCGTAGAAGCCGCCCTGCGTGCCCAGCCCGCCGAAAGTGAACTCGAGGCTGCCGCCCGTGAGGACGTTCACGATCATCCATGTGCTGTTGAGCTCTCCGGCCCGGAGGCATCCCCAATTGTCCGTGCCCCAAGGGCTCGGCAGCCCGTCGGTTAGATAATCCGGGTTGCCCAGCGACCCCAACGGCGGCACCTCGTTCACCGTGCCGAACCCATTGGGGTCAATCTGGAAATTGATGTTGGTGCAAACGTTCACAGCCTGGTTGCAGTCGCTGGCCACCACCGGCGGCGGTACCGAGGAGGTGGTGATGCTGAACGTCCCCGGGCAGGGGCTGGGGGGCGAAGGCCAGGTGTCGAAGAGGATCCAGTACTGCACACCGGCCGTCATGGTCACCGTCAGATTCTGTACGGCTCCCGTGCCGCTCACCGACCCTTGGCATAATCCTCCGGCACCGGGGCAGGCGCCGCTGAAGACCCAGATGGAACTGTAGGTCTGCCCGGTGTAATTGATGGCATAGTTGCCCGTGACGGTGGGCGTGACCGTGTAAAGGGCTTCGTTGCCGCCGAGGTAGAGCGTGCTGGCCGAACCGCAGATGTTGGCGATGTTGGCCAGGGACAGGAGGTTGGATGCGTGGCACGCCACCGCTTGATTGGTGACGGGTAGGCTGGGGATGTTCACCGCAGTGCAAGCTCCAGCAGGCGGGGTCACCGTGCACGACGTGCAGGTGATGGTGGTGGTGCAGCAGGTGCTGGCCGTACCGCAGGCCGCGCTGGTGTTGTAGTGCACGAAGTAGGTGCCGTTGGCGGGTGCCGTGAAGGTGAGCGGCGCGTTGCCCTGGGCCACCACCGGTCCGTTGAAGGTGGTCTGGCGCACCGTGATGTATCCGCCACAGGAATTTGCGACCGTATAGGTCGCGCCCGCCACCACGGCATTGATGGTATTGTACTCGCTCTGGTAGGTGCAGGTGCTGATGGTGAGCGGCGTAAGGTTCACCGGCGCGGTGACCGTCCCGAACGCGACCGTATTCACGCACCCCGTAGTCCCGGTGCACGATGTGCAGGTGATGGTGGTGGTGCAGCACACCGATGCCGTTCCGCACGCTGCATTGGTATTGAGGTGCAGGTAGTAGGTGCCGGCGACCGGCGCCGTGAAGGATACCGGCGAATTACCCTGTGCCACGATGACGCCCCCCGGTGTGCCGCGGCGCACCGTGACGTAGCCGCCGCAGGAACTCGTCACCTGGTAAGTGGCGCCCGCCACGATGCCGTTGACCGTATTGTACTCGCTCTGGAAGGTACAGGTGCTGATGGTCAGCGGCGTGTTGTTGGTCGGCGCTGTCGCCGTGCCGAACGGCGTGGCGTTGATGCACGCCACCGCGGCTTCCATGACGAGAGCGGCCGCCAGGAGCGCCAGCAACCGCAGCGATTGCGGCACCCGGGTGGCCTTCATCCGTTGCGCCGCTGCGGTCATCGATCGATGAAGGGTTGCTCCGGACAGCGACCGGAATCCACATGCCGGAAGGGCCCGAGCCGCACCGGCCGGCGACTGACGCACCGCACCTGCACCCCGGTGCCGGCCAGCGCAGCGTTGAGCGTGGCCTTGTCCAGCACCGCTTGCTCCGTGGCGTGCAGCATCATGTTGCGCGTGGGCACGTCGAACCGGGCCATCAGCACCCCCGGCAGCGCGAGCACCGCTTCACTCGCCGTGCGGGCCTGCTGCGGGTCCGAAAGGCCATCAACGGCCGCCTGCACCAAATCCTGGCCGACGGCCTTGCGCGGCGCCAGGCACAGCAGCACAAGGGTCAGCAAGGCCAGCGCCCAGTTGCTTCTCCCCGAAGGACACAGACCTTTGTGCATAACTCAGCCTGAAAGATGATCGAAACTAAGGAATTCGGGATTAATGCGCCAGCCCCGCTGGAACTTTTGAGCACCGAAGTGGATTCCTGGATCGGATCAACCGGCGTGCGGTACTTCGACCCGCTGACGAACATGGCCATGCTCACCGAAGAGGTCGGCGAAGTGGCGCGGATCATGGCAAGGCGCTATGGCGAGCAGAGCGAGAAGGAGAGCGACAAGGCCAAGGACCTCGGCGAGGAACTCGCCGATGTGCTCTTCGTGGTCATCTGCCTGGCCAACCAGACCGGCACGGACCTGCAGGCCGCATGGCACCGCCGCATGGCGGCCAAGACAGCGCGCGATGCCGACCGGCACCGCAGCAACCCCAAGCTCCGGTGAGCCTCACGACCGGCTTGGCACGGTGCTGGCAAGGCCCGTCCCGCTACATTCACGCCCCGCAATACCGACCGCTCATGACCGCCATCCGAACAATGCTCCTGCTCATCGCCCTCATCCCCGGCCTCACGCATGCCCAGCCCAAGACCGAGGTGAAGGTGAAGGTAAAGGCCCGGATGGGCGAATTCCCCATGGGCGACGCGAGCATCATGCCCACCAGCCTGATTGCCAGCAATGCCAACGCCGTGATGCTGCTCCGCAATCCCGAGTTCGACCGGCGCCCCACCACCAAGCAGGAGGCGCGGCTGGAGCTCTACGACCGGGACAAGCTCGTGTTCCTGCGCAACCTGGAGCCGGCAATCAAGGGTCCATCGAACGAGAAGCTGCTGCTGGAGGACCTGGTGGTCTTCCGGGGGAAGCCCATGCTCATCGCCCGCAACCAGCGCGATGAGGAGGTGGCCCTCTTCTGGCAGCATGTGGACCCCAACCTGACGCGGCAGCCACCCGCATTCGACCGGATCTGCACCTTCCCCGTGCAGCTCGATGAACCCAAGCCGCAGCCCAAGGAGCCCGGCCAGCCCAAGCCCGGCACCCCCACCCGGCAGCCCTTCCGTGCCATCGTGGCCGGTGACAGCTCACACATGCTCCTCCACAGCGCCGAGCTGCGCGACAAGGATGAGCAGCGCTTCTACCTCTTCGCGCTGGTGGACCGCACCATGACGGTGAAGTGGCAGCACCTGCTTCGGCTCGATCCGCGTGCCGAGGGCGTCGACCTTGTCTCGGCCATGCCCCACACGGACGGCTCGGCCTATGTGATCCTGCGCAATCGGTCCAAGGAGAACGCCTTCAACGGCAGCACCTCGGAGGTTGTGCTCTATCGGCTCGATGCGGCGGATATCGCACCCGCCCAGCTGCCGCTGGAGGAGGGCAAGCGACCCACGGGCGGCCTGCTGATGGGAACCCGCGACGGCGCCCTCGCCTACCACGGGCTATATGCAACGGACTCCCGGGGCAGCGCCGCCGGGAATTTCACGTGCCTGCTCCCGAAGGGCTCCTCGGAATGGGGTGCGCCCTGGCTGGCGCCCTTCTCGGGCGAAGGGCTCGGCGATGGCGGCGGCCGCTCGGTGACGGAATCCTCCGATGCGGAGGAGGATGAAGAGGTGAAGGCCCTGCTCAAGAGCGGCAAGAAGTTCGAGGAGCGCCTGGATTGGGGCACGGATGTGGCGGCGGTGCTGCATCGCAGCGATGGCGGATTCTTCATCATCAATGCCGTGCGCTTCACCATCGTTCGCCGCGAACAGGGTGCCCGTCGCGAGTTCCTCATCCACTACCATGGCCCGGTGCAGGCGCGCAGCTTCGACAAGGATGGCAACGAGCAATGGAGCACCGTGTTCCAGCGCTGGGTGGACTCCCTGAGCCCGATCGTGGGCGCACCGCACGGCGTGCTGCACGGCGACCGGCTCTTCCTTTTCCTGCTCGACAGCGAGAACATGGCCGCCCTGCGCAAGGCCAAGCAGCCGGTGACGACCAAGGACGTGGGGGTGCCGTACTCGGTCTATGCCGCCTTCGATGACAAGGGCGCCTTCATCACCAAGTCCATCCTCTCCAGCGGCGGAGCGCAGGACCTGATCTGCGGCGCGCGGATCCTCACCGCGGGGAAGGACGAGCACTACCTGCTCGGCACCGGCACGCTGAACGGCAGCACTTACCAGCCGGTGCGGATCGATCTGATCAAGGAAACGGCGCGCTGATTCAGCCGAGGAACGGCGCCACTGCCGCGGCGATGCGACGCGTGGCCCCAACGCCCTCGCGTACCACGCCGAGCGAAGCGACTGCGGCTGCCTCACGGATTCCCGCGTCCTGGATGAGGCCCGTCAGCGCGTGCTGAAGGCCTTCGGCATCGCGCACCTCACGGGCGCCGCCGGCCTCGAGCAGGGCCTTGGCCTCGGCGAACTTGCGGTGCTCGGGGCCGAAGAGGATCGGCAGGCCCCAGGCCGCGGCCTCCAAGGTGCTGTGAATGCCATCACCGAACCCCCCTCCCACATAGGCGATGCTCCCGTGCTGGTAAAGGCGGGCCAGCAGCCCCATGCGGTCCACCAGCAGGGTGCGCGCGAACAAGGGATCCTCGTCCGGAGGGCCATCCCCGGCCGGAGCGGAGGGAGCCGCGAGCAGCTCCTCCAAATGGCTCCAACGCACCACGGGCTTCGGCATCATGCGCTCGGCGCGCTGCAGCCCGGCCTCATCCAGCTCATGGGGCACAAGCAGCAGGCGGGGCGGCCGACTCATGCGGCCCAAAGCCGTTGCGATGACCTGCTCATCCTGGGGCCATGTGCTGCCGGCGATGAGCACGGGGCCTTCCATGGCGCGCTGGAAGGCCTTGCCGATGGGCACTACGCCCGCGGTGCGGGCGATGGCATCCACGCGATCGTAGCGGGTGTCGCCGCTCACGGTCACCTGGCCGACCCCGATCGTAGCGAGGAGGTCGCGCGAGGCCTCGTCCTGCACGAATAGCCGCTCGAAGCAGGCGAGCATCCGCCGGTGCGTGCGCCCCCACCACCGGAAGAACGGCTGCTCCGGCCTGAAAATGCCGGATACCAGGAAGACCGGCACGCGCGCACGGCGGAATGCGCTCAGCCAGTGGTACCAGAACTCGTACTTCACCCACAGCACGGCCTTCGGCTGCACCAAGCCGATCATCCGGCGGGCCCTGGCGGCGCCATCGGCCGGCAGGTACTCCACATGCGTGGCGATGGGATGGTGCCGGCGCGCCTCATACCCGCTGGGGCTGAAGAAGGTGACGAGTACCGGCAGGTCAGGGCGGTCCGCCTTGAGCGCCTCCAGCACCGGCAGGCCCTGCTCGAACTCCCCCACGCTGGCGCAGTGCATCCACAGGCAGCCGTTCAGCTCGCTCCGCCTGGCCTGCAGCCGCTCCCAGAGCCCGTGCCTGCCGGCCACCCATCGCCGGGCCTTCGGGTGGAACGGCGCGGCCAGCCGGATGCCTGCATGGTAGAGCCCCAGGCCCAAGTCGTAGAGCAGCGGCATCTCAGTACCGGTAGCGATCGTCCGCCCGGCGGTAGATGGGCAGGGTGATGCCCGCCCGGAGCCCCATGAGCAGGTCCGTACGACCGCCGGTATTGTACTGTTCCGTATCGAAGTTGTAGGCCCGCAGCGGCTCCGTGAAGCCCGCCATCACCTCTGCGCCCATGTGGAAGTTCATGAGCCGGCGATTGCCGAAATGGTGGTAGCCCACGTAGCCGAGCACCGCCGGGCCCGCAGTGAGGCGGTCATAGCCCTGCAGGTAGTCGCCCTCGAGCTGCGGCACCACGTTGCGCTGGGTCTGCACCCTGACCTTGTGACGCATGTAGCCGGCGCCCACCTTCACCACCAGCCCGCTGTTGGGATTGGGTCCGATGACCGGGAACAGGCGCCCGGCGAACCCGAAGGCCGTCCAGCCCCGCTGGTAGAGGAAGACATCGGCCATGAGTCCGTCCTTGTCCACGATCTGCCCCGCGCTGTTCACCACGTTCCGCAGGATGCCCGGCTCGCGCACCTGATTGCCGAAGAGGAAGCTCCCCTCCCCGCCTACCAGCCAATTGCTCCGGAATTTGCGGTAGGCCGAGATGCCGATGTTGCTGTTATGGCCGAATCGGGTCTCGAGGTCGCCGCCCGGCCATTGGTGCGCATAGCTAGGCTGCACGGCCACCAAGGCGATGGTGCTGTCCCGGATGCTGCCCGTCCGCTGGGCCTGGGCGGCGCAGGGAAGGAACGCGAGGAGGGCGATGAGGGCGCGCATGCGGCGAAGGTACCGTGTGCGTCCGTCGGCGGAATGCCGGCAGCCGCCACCCGGCAAGGGGCGTGGCTATCTTCGGCGCCGCTCTCCGAACCCCTTCATCCGCCGATCGATGGAATCCACCGCGCCTACGAAGCCCATCCAAATGGTCGACCTCGTCGGCCAATACCACAGGATCAAGGACGAAGTGGATGCCGCGGTGATCCGGGTGCTGGAGAGCGCCGCCTTCATCAATGGCCCGGAGGTGAAGAGCTTCGAGCAGGAGCTGGCTGCCTACCTCGGCGTGAAGCATGCGATCGGCTGCGCCAATGGCACCGACGCCCTGCAGATCGCCATGATGGCGCTGGGGCTGAAGCCAGGCGATGAGGTGATCACCCCCAGCTTCACCTTCGTGGCCACCGTGGAGGTGATCGGCTTGCTGGGCCTCACGCCGGTGTTCGCGGATGTGCTGCCCGGCACCTTCAACATCGACCCCGCCGACGTCAAGCGGAAGGTCACGCCGAAGACACGGGCCATCGTACCCGTCCACCTTTTCGGCCAAAGCGCCGACATGGAGCAGGTCATGGCCATCGCCAAGGAACACGGCCTCTTCGTGATCGAGGACAACTGCCAAGCCGTGGGCAGCGACTACGCCTTCAGCGACGGTTCGAAGAAGAAGGCCGGGACCATCGGCCACATCGGCACCACCAGCTTCTTCCCCAGCAAGAACCTGGGCTGCTACGGCGACGGCGGCGCCCTGTTCACCAATGACGACGACCTGGCGAAGAAGCTCCGCCGGGTGTGCAACCACGGCAGCGATGTGCGCTACTACCACGAGGTGGTGGGCGTGAACAGCCGGCTGGACAGCCTTCAGGCCGCCATCCTGCGGATCAAGCTGCGGCACCTGGATGATTACGCCGCAGCGCGCAACCGCGCCGCCTCCGCCTACGACGAGGCTTTCGCAGGGATTCCGGGGCTGACCCTGCCGGAGCGCAGCGCCAGCAGCACCCATGTCTTCCACCAGTACACCCTGAAGGTGGCGGGCGGAAGGCGCGACGCCCTCAAGAAGCACCTGGAGGACCGGGGCGTTCCCGCCATGATCTACTACCCTGTACCCTGCCACCTGCAGAATGCGTACAAGACGGCCCGCTTCGGCGAAGGATCATTGCCCGTGACCGAATCCATCACCCACGAGGTGCTCTCCCTGCCCATGAGCACCGAGCTCGACAACGACCAACTCAGCCACATCACCGGCGCGGTGAAGCGCTTCTTCAACCAGTAAACAAGCAAGGGCCGGGAAGCTCCGGCCCCCACCTTCCCATGAACATCGCAGTAGTAGGAACAGGGTACGTAGGGCTGGTGACCGGCACCTGCTTCGCCGAGACCGGCAACCATGTGATCTGCGTCGACATCGACGCCAACAAGGTGCAGATGATGAAGGATGGCAAGGTGCCCATCTACGAGCCGCACCTCGATGTGCTCTTCGAGCGCAACATCCGCCAGGGCCGCCTGCACTTCACCACCGACCTGGCCAGCGCCATCAAGGATGCCCAGATCATCTTCCTGGCCCTGCCCACGCCCCCGGGCGAGGACGGCAGCGCCGACCTGAAGTACGTGCTGGGCGTCGCCGATGAGCTGGGCCGCATCATCACCGACTACAAGGTGATCGTGGACAAGAGCACCGTGCCCGTAGGCACGTCGGAGAAGGTGCATGCCGCACTGGCGAAGCACGCCAAGGAGGAGCTCTTCGATGTGGTGAGCAACCCCGAGTTCCTGCGCGAGGGCTTCGCGGTGGACGATTTCCTGAAGCCCGACCGCGTGGTGGTGGGCACCAGCAGCGAGCGCGCCCGCAAGGTGATGGAGGACCTCTACAAGCCCTTCGTGCGCCAGGGCAACCCCATCATCTTCATGGACGAGCGCAGCGCGGAGCTCACCAAATACGCCGCCAACGCCTTCCTGGCCACCAAGATCACGTTCATGAACGAGATCGCGAACTTCTGCGAGCGCGTGGGCGCCGATGTGGACAAGGTGCGCATCGGCATCGGCACGGACAGCCGCATCGGCAAGCGCTTCCTCTTCCCCGGAATCGGCTACGGCGGCAGCTGCTTCCCCAAGGATGTGCAGGCCCTGGCCAAGAGCGGCAAAGAGGCCGGCTACGAGTTCCAGATCATCAATGCCGTGATGGAGGTGAACGAGGGGCAGAAGACCTCCATCATCCCCAAGATCAAGCGGCATTTCGGCGAACTGAAGGGCAGGCACTTCGCGCTTTGGGGCCTCGCTTTCAAGCCCGACACGGACGACATCCGCGAAGCACCGGCCCTCTATGTGATCGACGAGCTGCTGAAGGCCGGCGCCAGCGTCACCGCCTTCGACCCCGAAGCCATGGCCAACGTGAAGAAGCTCGTCGGGGACAAGGTCGCCTTCGCAAAGGACGAGTATGAGGCGCTCAAGGGAGCCGATGCGCTCATCATCGCCACGGAATGGGCGCTCTTCCGCACCCCCGACTTCAAGCGCGTGGGGGAGCTGCTCAAGGAGAAGACCATCTTCGATGGCCGCAACCTGTACGAGCTGGAGGAGATGGCCAAGCTCGGATTCACCTATGAGAGCGTGGGCCGGCAGACCGTGGGCGCCAAGAAGCCGGTGAACGCCTAAGCCCCAACGCCCCATGTCCGTAAAGCGCGAACGCGTCCTCATCACCGGTGCCGCCGGATTCCTGGGCTCGCACCTCTGCGACCGCTTCATCAAGGAGGGCTACCATGTCATCGGCATGGACAACCTCATCACCGGCCGGCTAAAGAACATCGAGCACCTCTTCAAGCTGGAGCAGTTCGAGTTCTACAACCACGATGTCACCAAGTTCGTGCATGTGCCGGGGCCGATCAAGTACATCCTGCACTTCGCCAGCCCGGCCTCGCCGATCGATTACCTGAAGATCCCCATCCAGACCTTGAAGGTGGGCAGCCTGGGCACGCACAACCTGCTCGGCCTGGCCAAGGCCAAGGGCGCGCGCATCCTGGTGGCCAGCACCAGCGAGGTGTATGGCGATCCGCAAGTGCATCCGCAGACCGAGGACTACTGGGGCCACGTGAACCCCATCGGTCCGCGCGGCGTGTACGATGAGGCCAAGCGCTTCCAGGAGGCCATCACCATGGCCTACCATACCTACCACGGGCTGGAGACGCGCATCGTGCGCATCTTCAACACCTACGGCCCGCGCATGCGCCTCAACGACGGCCGTGTGCTGCCCGCCTTCATCGGCCAGGCCCTGCGCGGCGAGGACCTCACCGTGTTCGGCGACGGCTCGCAGACGCGCAGCTTCTGCTACGTGGATGATCTGGTGGAGGGCATATACCGCCTGCTCCTGAGCGATTACGCCGGTCCGGTGAACGTGGGGAATCCCAGCGAGATCACCATCGCGCAATTCGCCGAGGAGATCATCAAGCTCACGGGCACCACGCAGAAGGTGGTCTACAAGCCGCTGCCCAAGGATGATCCCATGCAGCGCCAGCCGGACATCACCCTGGCCCGCAAGCTGCTGGGCTGGGAGCCGAAGGTGAGCCGCGCCGAAGGGCTGAAGATCACCTACGACTACTTCAAGAGCCTGACCCCGGAAGAGCTGAACGAGAAGGAGCACTTCAGCTTCGAGGGGTATGTGCGGAAGTAGGCAAGTGACAAGTGACAAGTGTCAAGTAGCAAGTGACAAGGAACAGGACATCTCGAGGCACCTTTGTCCCTTGGCACTTGTTCCTTGTGACTTGACCCTTGCATGACGACCCTCCGCATCGCGGGTGTTCCCGAGCCCTACAACCTGCCCTGGCACCTGGCCATGGAGCAGGGCCGATTCGCGGAGGCGGGCATCGACCTGCAGTGGCACACCGTGCATGAAGGCACCGGACGCATGTGCCAGATGCTCCGCGATGGCGAACTCGACATGGCCGTGCTGGTGACCGAGGGCGCCGTGCGCGACATCCTCAACGGCGGCCCGCACCGCATCGTGAGCACCTTCGTGGAGAGCCCGCTGCCGTGGGGCGTGCACGTGCCCGCCTCGTCCGCCCTGCACCATCCCAGCGACCTCAAGGGTGTTCCCTTCGCCATCAGCAGGCTGGGCAGCGGAAGCCACATCATGGCCATGCTCTATGCCGAGCGGCTCGGCTGGCGTCCGCGCCCAGAGGACCTTGTGGTGGTGCACAACATGGAGGGTGCGGCCCGGCGCATGGCCGAAGGCCCCCCGGTCATCTTCCTGTGGGAGACCTACGTCACCTCACACTACGTGGAGGCCGGTGTGATGCGCCGCGTGGACGAGGTGCGTGGCGACTGGCCCGGCTTCGTGATCGTGGCGCGGGAGGAGTTCGCGCTTGCCCATCAGGGCACCATGCAAGAAGCCCTCGCCGTACTGGACCGTGCCGTGCGCGGCCTGGACCACAGCGCGCACACCGTGGACCTGGTGACGCAGAACGCGGGTTTCCGGAATGAACTGGCGCGGGAATGGCTGCGGCACGTGCGCTGGCAGGTCGCGAGGCCGGATGGCAGGGTGCTGCAACCGCTGATCGCCACCCTTCAGGACCTTGCCCTGGTGCCGGAGGATGCGGACTTGACCCGCGTGTGCTGCGGACCCCAGGAGTAATAGGTAACCTACTGGCAGCCAGCGCACTCCCACATCAACCGGAAGAGGTACATTCGCGGCCCTGTCATGCGCTGCTGGCCTGATGAGCGCATGACGGCTTGAGCGCATGCCCTACACCGCCCACCCCACCGCCGTCATCGACGAGGGCTGCACCATTGGCGAGGGCACGCGCATCTGGCATTTCTCGCACATCATGCCGGGCTGCGTGATCGGGGATGGCTGCAACATCGGGCAGAACGTGGTGGTGAGCCCTGGCGTGAGGCTGGGCCGCAACGTGAAGGTGCAGAACAACGTGAGCATCTACACCGGCGTGGAGTGCGAGGACGACGTGTTCCTCGGCCCGTCGTGCGTGTTCACCAACGTCATCAACCCGCGCAGCGCCGTGGCGCGCAGGGACCAGTACCTTCGCACGCTCGTGAAACAGGGCGCTTCCATCGGGGCCAACGCCACCATCGTCTGCGGGCACGATATCGGCCGCTACGCCTTCGTGGGGGCCGGCGCCGTGGTGACCCGGGAGGTACCCGACTACGCGCTCGTGGTCGGCAATCCCGCCCGGCAGACCGGCTGGATGAGCGAGTTCGGCCATAAGCTGAGGTTCAATGAGGCCGGTGAGGCCGCCTGCCCGGAGAGCGGTCAGCGCTACCGGCTGGAGAACGGGCGCGTGACGCGCATCGCCTGAGCCATGCCGCTGCCCACGGAACAGAGGATCCGATTCGCGGTGGTCGGCTGCGGCCATATCGGCAAGCGGCACGCTGACATGATCCGGCGCCATCCCGAGTGCGAGCTGGTGGCCCTGTGCGATACCCGGCCCAAGGAGGAGCTCGGGCTGGAGGGCTTCGATGCCCCCTGGTTCCCGGACCTGGAAGCGATGCTCACCGCCGTCCCCGGAATCGAGGTCGTGAACATCTGCACGCCCAACGGGCTGCATGCGCCGCAGAGCATCAAGGCGCTGGAGGCCCGCAAGCACGTGGTGTGCGAGAAGCCCATGGCGCTCACCAAGGCCAGCTGCGAGGCCGTGCTCTACAAGGCCCTGCAGGTGCACCGCACCGTGTTCGGGGTGATGCAGAACCGCTACAGCCCGCCCAGCCAGTGGATCAAGGGCGTGGTGGACCAGGGGCTGCTCGGCGACATCCACCTGGTGCAGGTGAACTGCTACTGGAACCGCGACGAGCGCTACTACAAGCCCGGCAGCTGGAAGGGCACGGCCGACTTGGACGGAGGCACGCTCTTCACCCAGTTCAGCCACTTCATCGACATCCTGTACTGGCTCTTCGGCGACATCACCGACATCCGCGGGCGCTTCGCCGACTTCAGCCACCATGACCTCACGGCCTTCGAGGACAGCGGCCTGGTCACCTTCCGCTTCCTTAACGGGGGCATGGGCTGCCTCAACTACAGCACCGCCGTGTGGGACAGGAACCTGGAGAGCAGCCTCACGGTGATCGGCAGCAAGGGCAGCGTGAAGATCGGCGGGCAGTACATGGACAAGGTGGAGCATTGCCACATCCAGGGCTACACCATGCCCGACCTGGCGCCCACCAATCCCGCCAACGACTATGGCGCGTACAAGGGCAGCGCCAACAACCACGGGTACATCATCGACAACGTGGTGGACACCCTGAAGGGACGCAATACCATGACCACCAACGCCCTCGAGGGCCTCAAGGTGGTGGAGATCATCGAACGCATCTACGAGAAGAGGGATGAGCAACCTGTATGACCGACTGCTGAGGAAGGAGGCCAAGCTGGCCGTGATCGGCCTGGGCTACGTGGGCCTTCCCATCGCCCTGGCCTTCGCGCGCAGGATCAAGGTGGTGGGCTTCGACATCAACCAGAAGCGCGTGGACATGATGCGCCGCGGCGAGGACCCCAGCAACGAGCTGCCCGCTGAGGACTTCGAGGGATGCGACATCCACTTCACCGCCGAACTGAGCGACCTGAAGGAGGTGGAGTTCTTCATCGTGGCCGTGCCCACGCCCATCGACAGCCAGAACATCCCCGACCTGGGCCCGCTGCTCGGGGCCACGCGCACCGTGGGCCAGGTGCTGAAGAAGGGCGACTACGTGGTGTACGAGAGCACCGTGTACCCCGGCTGCACCGAGGAGGACTGCGTGCCCCTGCTGGAGCGCCTGAGCAACCTGAGGTTCGTGGAGGACTTCAAGGTGGGATACAGCCCGGAGCGGATCAATCCCGGCGACAAGGAGCACACCCTGGAACGCATCGTGAAGGTGACCAGCGGCTGCGATGCCGAGAGCGCGGAGACCGTCGCCAGGGTGTACGAGCTGGTGGTGAAGGCGGGTGTGCACCGCGCGGCCAGCATCAAGGTGGCCGAGGCCGCCAAGATCATCGAGAACACGCAGCGCGACGTGAACATCGCCCTGATCAACGAGCTCTCGATCATCTTCAACCGGATGGGTATCAATACGTACGATGTGCTGGAGGCCGCAGGCACCAAGTGGAACTTCCTCAAGTTCCAGCCGGGCCTGGTGGGCGGCCACTGCATCGGCGTGGACCCCTACTACCTCGTGTACAAGGCGAAGGAACTGGGCTACCACGCGCAGATCATCGATGCCGGCCGCTTCGTGAACGACAGCATGGGCGGCTACACCGCCAAGCAGACGGTGAAGAAGATCATCGCCGCCGGCACCAACCCGGCCGACGCGCGCGTGCTGGTGATGGGCGCCACCTTCAAGGAGAACGTCACCGACATCCGCAACAGCAAGGTGGCCGACGTGGTGAACGAGCTGAAGAGCTTCAGCTGCCATGTGGACGTGACCGACCCCCATGCCGACAGCGATGAGGTGAAGCACGAGTACGGCTATGAGCTGGCAAAGGAGATGAAGGGGCCCTACGATGCGATCATCGTGGCGGTGAACCACGCGGAGTACGCCAGCAAGGACGAGGCCTGGTTCAAGGGCATGCTGAGGCCCAAGGGCGTGCTGGTCGACCTGAAGGGCGTCTTCCGCAAGAAGATCAAGGACATCACGTACTGGAGCCTTTGACATGCATCCCATCGCAACGGCGCAACGACGCGACGGGAACGCCAAGCGCGTTCCATGCACAGCGGAAGTCGACTCGTCGCGCCGTCCAGGCTAGAACATGAGCAACACACGCAACCTCCTCATCACCGGCGGCGCCGGCTTCATCGGCAGCCATGTGGTGCGGCGCTTCGTCACGAAGTACCCGCAGCACCGCATCATCAACCTCGATGCCCTCACCTACGCGGGCAATCTGGAGAACCTGCGCGACGTCGAGAACGCCCCCAACTACACCTTCGTGAAGGCCGACATCTGTGATGCGGAAGCGGTCGCCCGGGTGTTCAAGGAGTACGCCATCGATGGTGTCATCCACCTCGCGGCCGAGAGCCATGTGGACCGCAGCATCACCGATCCGCTGGCGTTCGTCCGCACCAATGTGTTCGGTACGGTCACGCTGCTGAACGCTGCGAAGGAAGCGTGGAAGGGCAGCTTTGAGGGCAGGCGCTTCTACCATGTGAGCACCGATGAGGTCTACGGCTCGCTCCATGACGATGGCTTCTTCACCGAGGAGACGCCCTATGACCCGCAGAGCCCCTACAGCGCCAGCAAGGCAGCGAGCGACCACTTCGTGCGGGCCTACGGCAACACCTACAAGCTGCCCTTCGTGGTGAGCAACTGCAGCAACAACTACGGCAGCCACCACTTCCCGGAGAAGCTGATCCCGCTCATGATCAACAACATCCGCAGCAGCAAGCCGCTGCCCGTGTACGGAAAGGGCGAGAACGTGCGCGACTGGCTGTGGGTGGAGGACCATGCCGCCGCCATCGACGCCATCTTCCATAAGGGCAGGAACGGTGAGACCTACAACATCGGCGGCCACAACGAGTGGAAGAACATCGACCTGGTGCACCTGCTCTGCTCCATCATGGACCGCAAGCTCGGCCGTGCCGAAGGGGAGAGCGCGAAGCTGATCACCTACGTCACCGACCGCGCCGGCCATGACCTGCGCTACGCCATCGATGCCTCCAAGATCGAGCGGGAGTTGGGATGGAGGCCGAGCATCACTTTCGAGGAGGGTCTGGAACGCACCGTGGACTGGTACCTCGCCAACACCGAATGGCTGGACCACGTGACGAGCGGCGCCTACCAGCTGTACTACCAGGCGCACTACGCCCAGCGCTGACGATGGGCCTCTTCGGCAGCCTGTTCGGGAAGAAGGAGCCGGTGCTCGGCCCGGCAGACCTGTCCGTCCTGGGCTGCGATGTGCACAGCCATTTCATCCCGGGCATCGACGATGGGGCGCAGAGCCTGGAGCAGAGCATGGATCTGCTCGCCGCCATGCGCGAACTCGGCTACCGCAAGGTGATCACCACGCCGCACAGCATGGCCGACGGCTACCGCAACACACCCGAGATCATCCTCGGCGGGTTGGAGAAGCTGCGGGCCGAGGTGCGGCGCCAGGGCATCGACATCCAGGTGGATGCGGCGGCCGAGTACTACCTGGACCACGAGCTGGAGCGCAAGGTGACCGAAGGGCGGGTGCTCACCTTCGGCGACCGGCTCCTGCTCTTCGAGCTGCCCTTCATCAGCGAGCCGGCCATGCTGCTCAACATCGTCTTCCTGATGCAGACGCAAGGCTACCGTCCGGTGCTGGCGCATCCCGAGCGCTACGGATTCTGGCACAGCGACTTCAGCAAGTACGAGCGGCTGAAGGAGCGCGGCGTGCTGTTCCAGCTCAACCTGGTGGCCCTTTCCGGCGCCTACGGCCCGAAGGCCAGGGAAGTGGCGGAGCGCCTCATCGATGCGGGCTCCTATGAGCTGCTGGGCACGGATTGCCACAACATGAACCACGTGGAAGCGATCCGGAATACCCTTGCGCGGCCCTATCTGCACAAGCTGATTGCCAGCGGCAAGCTGCTGAACGCCCGGCTATGAGCCTCAGGTGAAGCGCTTCTGGTCCGGCAGGTACCAGCAGAGCAGGCCCAGCAGGGGCAGGAAGGAGCAGACCCGGAAAACGGTGTCGATGTCGGTGGCATCGGCGAGGCGTCCGAGCAACGCACTGCCCAGGCCGGCCATGCCGAAAGCGAAGCCGAAGAACAGTCCGGACACGAGCCCCACACGACCGGGGATGAGCAGCTGGGCATACACCAGGATGGCGGAGAAGGCCGATGCTAGGATGAAACCGGCCAGGAAGGCCAGCACGCCGGTCCAGAAGAGATCGGCGTAAGGGAGGGCCAGGGTGAACGGCGCGGCGCCGAGAATGCTGGCCCATACGATCCGCTTGTAGCCGATGCGGTCGCCGAGGAAGCCGCCGAGCAGGGTGCCGATGGCGGCGGCGAAGAGGAAGAGGAAGAGCTGCACCTGCGCCTCCTGCACGCTGAGGCCGAAGCGGCCGATGAGGTAGAAGGTGTAGTAGCTCGTCATGCTGGCCACATAGAACTGCTTGGAGAAGATCAGCAGCATCAGCGTGGCGATGATGAGAGCCACCTTGCTCCGGGGCAGCACCGAGCGCCGCACAGGCCCATCATGGGCGGTCCCGCGGCGATGAAGGGCCAGGATGCGCATGTACCATCTCCCTACACGCCACAGAACGACCATGGCCACGAGCGGCAGCACCGCGAACCAGCCCACCGTGGCTTGACCGAGGGGCACCACCACCGCCGCCGCCAGCAGCGGGCCCAGTGAGGAGCCCATGTTCCCGCCGAGCTGGAAGACCGATTGGGAGAGCGAGCGCTTGCCGCCTGAGGCCATGTAGGCCATGCGCGAAGCCTCGGGGTGGAAGATGGAAGAGCCCACGCCCACCAGGGCCACCGACCCCAGGATCATCGGAAAGCTGTGCGCCTGGGAGAGCAGCGCCAGGCCGATCAGCGTGGAGCCCATGCCGCCCACCAGCGCAAAGGGCCGGGGGTGCTTGTCCGTCCAGTGGCCCACCAGCGGCTGCAGGATGGACGCGGTGAGCTGGAAGGTGAGCGTGATGAGGCCGATCTGCGCGTAGCTCAGCTGAAAGGAAGCCTTCACCAGCGGATAGATGGCCGGGACCAGCGCCTGCACCGTATCGTTCAGCAGGTGCGAGAATGCGATGGCGAGGAGGACCGGATAGGCCGTCCGCTGCGCGGCAAATACGGAAGAGGGGCCGCTCGGGGGCATGGGCGGCGCAAAGGTACCGGGAGCGCGGTGGCGCCTATGCGGCGCTCGTCTCGAGTTCCTTGCTCACCTTCTTGAACAGCCCCTGCAACACGTTGCCGGGGCCTACTTCCACCACCTTGTTGCACCCATCGGCGAGCATGTGCTGCATCGTCTGGGTCCAACGCACAGGGGCGGTGAGCTGGGCGATCAGGTTGGCCTTGATGCGGGCGGGGTCGGTGTGCGGACGGGCGTCCACGTTCTGGTACACCGGGCAGCGCGGGTTCACGATGGGCGTGAAGGCGATGGCTGTTTCCAGCTCCACGCGGGCAGGCTCCATCAGCGGGCTGTGGAAGGCACCGCCCACCTGCAAGACGAGCGCGCGCTTGGCACCGGCAGCCTTCAGGGCCTCGCAGGCGGCGTTCACGGCCTCCACGGTGCCGCTGATCACCAGCTGACCGGGGCAGTTGTAGTTGGCGGGCACCACCACGCCGGGGATGGCCCTGCACACCTCCTCCACCTTCTCGTCCTCCAAGCCCAGGATGGCGGCCATGGTGCTCGGCTGCAGTTCGCAGGCCTTCTGCATGGCATTGGCCCGCGCAGCCACCAGCTTCAGGCCATCGGCGAACTCCATGGCCCCGGCGGCCACCAGCGCGCTGAACTCGCCCAAGCTGTGCCCGGCCACCATGGCGGGCTGGAACGCATCGCCCAGCACCTTGGCCTTCACCACGCTGTGCAGGAAGATGGCGGGTTGCGTCACATTGGTCTGCTTCAGGTCGGAATCGCTACCGGTGAACATCACCGCGGTGAGGTTGAAGCCCAGGATGTCGTTGGCATGCTCGAACCAGATGCGGGCATTGCTGTCGGCGTCGTACAGGTCCTTGCCCATGCCGGGGAACTGGCTGCCCTGTCCGGGGAAAACGTAGGCGGTCATGCGGTCGTTGATCAATGTTGGGTCTCGGGCTGGCTCATGGGCGGATGGAGCGCGCATCTGGCATGGACCTGCGGGCGCGCTCCTCGTACCTGGTCAGTCGCGCCGTCCGAAAAGGCGCAGCAGCATCAGGAAGAGGTTGATGAAGTCGAGGTAAAGGGTCAAGGCGCCCATCAGGGCCATCTTCTGTGAGGTCTCCGTTCCCGTGGCCACCTCCTCTCCCATGCGCTTGAGCTTCTGCATGTCGTAGGCGGTGAGTCCCGTGAAGACGATGACCCCGAGGATGCTGATGATGTAATCCATGCTGCTGCTGCCCAGGAACATGTTCACCACGGTGGCGATGATGATGCCGATGAGGCCGACGAAGAGGAGGCTGCCGAGCCGGGTGAGGTCCGTCCGTGTGGTGTAGCCGGCCACGGCCATGATGCCGAAAATGGCTGCACTCATGAAGAAGACCTTGATGATGGCCGACGCCGCGTAGAGGATGAAGATGTAGCACAGGCTGATGCCCATGAGCGTGGCGAAGGCCAGGAAGGTGAGCAGCATCGCCGTGCCGCTGAGCCGATTGACCATGCCGCCCATGAGGAAGACCAGCCCGAGCGGCGCCAGCATCACCCCCCACCCCAGCAGGCTGCGGCCGGTGACCTGCCCTGCGCCATCGACGCTATAGAGGTAGGCGAGCAGCCCGGGCGTGCTGGCGAAGAGCCAGGACATGGCGCCGCTGATGATGAGCGCGGCGGCCATGTAGGCGAAGACGTGGCTGAGGAAGGTGCGCACACTGGCGTCGGGGCCGTAGATGACCTGGCCGGTGGCGGGTGCGGGATGCTGCTCCATGCGTGCTCTTTGATTCGTGGTGAGGCCTGCGGTCATCACGGCCGCGGCCACGGCCAAGGTAGCCACCGGAAGCGGTCGGCAGGCAGTGCCTGCTCAATGGAGCCTCGCGCTCAAGAGCTGGATGAACTCCTCCCGGGTGCGGTTATCGGTCAGGAAGATGCCCGTGAAGGCGCTGGTGGTGGTCACGGAGTTCTGCTTCTGGATGCCCCGCATCTGCATGCACAGGTGGGAGCACTCCAGCACCACCGCCACGCCCAAGGGCTGAAGGGTGTCGTGCAGGCAGTCGCGGATCTGGTCGGTGAGGCGCTCCTGCACCTGCAGGCGGCGGGCGAAGGCGTCCACCACACGCGGCACCTTGCTCAGGCCCACGATACGCCCGTTGGGGATGTAGGCAACGTGCGCCTTGCCGAAGAAGGGCAGCATGTGGTGCTCGCACATGGAATACACCTCGATGTCCTTCACCAGCACCATCTGGCTATAGTCCTCGGTGAACATGGCGCTGCGCAGGATGGCGGCCGGGTCGAGGTCATAGCCGTGGGTCAGGTACTGCAGGGCCTTGGCCACGCGCTCCGGGGTCTTCTTCAGGCCCTCGCGCCCGGGGTCCTCGCCGATGGCCTTCAGGATGGGCGCGAAATGACCGCTGATCTCGGCCAGCCGCTTGGGATCGTACTGGTCTATCCGTTCATAGCCCTCGCCGCTGGTCTCGTGTTCACCGCTCGCCATGGTACTCGGCATAATTGTTCTCGGTCTCCTCCACCTTCACCGTACGCAACGTGGCTCCCAAGGCCTTCACCGGCACCTCCAGCTGCTCCCAGATGGCCACGCACAGGTTCTCTGTGCTGCTGCGCCTCCCCTTCATGAACGCCACATCCGCATCGATGTTCCTGTGGTCCAGGTGATCGATCACATGCTCCTTGATGATCCGGCTCAACCGGCTGAGGTCGGTGACGAAGCTCGTCTCGGGATCCTGCTCACCGCTCACGGTCACCCACAGCACGTAATTGTGGCCGTGGCCGTTCGGATTGGAGCACTTGCCGAACACGGCCAGGTTCTTCGCATCGTCCCAATCGGCGCGGGCGAGGCGGTGGGAGGCGCTGAAGCGCTCCCGGCGGGTGATGTGCACGATGGGCATTGCCGTCAAAGGTAGCGGGCAGGGCGTTGGGATGCGGGCTTGAGCAAGCGGGGCCGCGCATGGCCCGACCCGATGGCCGCCCCCCTACCTTCGCTGCATGATCGTAGTGACCGGAGCCGCAGGCTTCATCGGCAGCGCCTTGGTGGGCGAGCTGCTGCGCCAGGGCTGGCAGGACATCGTGGCAGTGGACGATTTCAGCCGCACGGACAAGGCCCCCAACCTGTCGGGCAAGGAACTCTCCGCCATGGTCGACCGCACGGATTTCTTCCGCTGGCTGGACCGGAACGAGAAGCTCGTGCAGTTCATCTTCCACCTCGGCGCACGCACCGATACCACCGAGTTCAATGCGGCGATCTTCGACGAGCTGAACCTGCACTACAGCCAGCGCATGTGGGAGGCCTGCGTCAAGTACGGCCTCCCCCTGGTCTATGCCTCCAGCGCGGCCACCTATGGCAGTGGTGAGCTCGGCTACAGCGATCACGACGACAGCCTGCCCCAACGCCTGCATCCGCTGAACCCCTATGGGGAGAGCAAGAACGACTTCGACAAGTGGGCGCTGGCCCAGGATCACAAGCCTTTCTTCTGGGCGGGCCTCAAGTTCTTCAACGTCTACGGGCCCAATGAGTACCACAAGGGCCGCATGGCAAGCGTGGTGCTCCACGCCTTCAACCAGATCCGTGATACCGGGGGCATGAAGCTCTTCCGCAGCCACCGGCCGGACTACAAGGACGGTGAGCAGCTCCGCGATTTCGTTTACGTGAAGGACGTCTGCAGCGTGTGCCTCTACCTGATGGAGCACCGGAAGCACAGCGGGCTCTACAACCTCGGCAGCGGCAAGGCCCGCACCTTCCTCGACCTTGCGCGGGCCACCTTCAAGGCGATGGGCCGGGAGGAGCGCATCTCCTTCATCGACACCCCGGCCGATATCCGCGACAAGTACCAATACTTCACGGAGGCCGACATGGCCAAGCTGAAGGCCATCGGGTACGACAAGCCCTTCGCCTCACTTGAAGAGGGCGTAAACGACTACGTGACGAACTACCTCGCGAAGGGCGCCTACTGCTGAGGCGATGCGGGCTCCCCTCCCAGCGCGTTCCGCAGCTCCACCAAGGACCGCCGGATGGCAAGGAGCCGCTCGCGGATGGCCTCATGGTCCGCGGCCGGCACCGGATCCTTCGCCACCGCGCCCTGCTTCATCTGGCTCTTCGCTCCATTGAGCGTGAAGCCCTCCTCCTTCACCAACCGTTGGATGGTGCGCAGCTGGTCGATCTCCTTGGTGGTGTAGAGCCGGTCACCACGGTTGGTGCGCTTGGGTATGATCGTGCCGAACTCCTTCTCCCAGAAACGGATGGAGGAAGTGTTCACGCCCAGCTCCTCGGCTACTTCGCCGATGGTCCAGTAGAGCTTTCCGATGGTCTTGGGCTTGAGCGGCATCGGCGCGAAGGTATCGATCAGTCGAGCGCCTGCCCAGCGCTGCGCGACAGCTCCACCAGCCGCGCGTATTCCTCCGGGCTCAGGTCGTTGAAGTAGTAGTTGGCCGGATCGACAGGCTGCCCGCCCTTGTGCACCTCGTAGTGGAGGTGCGGCCCCACGCTCAGACCCGTGTTCCCCACCAGCCCGATGACATCTCCACGCTTCACGCGCTGGCCCACGCGCACCTCGATCCGGCTCAGGTGGGCGTAGAGCGTCTGGTAGTCGAAGCCGTGGTCGATGACCACGTGCATGCCGTAGCCGTTGGTGCCGTAATCCGCATATACCACCTTGCCATCGCCGGTGGTATGGATGGGGGTGCCCAGCTTGGCGGTGAAGTCCATTCCCGCGTGGAACTTCTGGATCTTGTGGATCGGGTGGATGCGCCAGCCGAAGCCGCCGGCCGTCTGGGTGAGGTCCTCATTGGGGATGGGCTGGATGGCCGGGATGCTGGCGAGCATCTCCTGCTTGCGGAGCACCAGCTCGGCCACTTCATCCAGCGACACCGATTGCACCACCAACTGACGGGCCAGCAGGTCCAGGCGCTTGCGCGTATCCATCACCAGGTCGCTGCTGGCATAGCCAGCCAGCTCGCGGTAGCGGTTGATGCCCCCCACCCCTGCCTGGCGCATGCTCTCGGGCACCGGATCGGCCTCGAAGATCACCCGGTAGATATTATCGTCCCTGCGGCGCACATCGGCCATCACTCCCTCCAGCTCGGCGAGCTGCTTGTTCAGCAATTCATACTGCACCAGCAGCTGCTTGTTCTCGCGACGGAGCTCCGCCTCCTTGGGACTGTCCACGAACTGGTAGACCAGGAAGATGCCCAGCAGCCCCACGGCCACGCCCGGGAGCAGAAGCAGCGCAGTTCGCCGCACCTTTTGCCAGGTGCTCAGGCGAATGCGCTCGAAATTGAGCGTCTTGGGATTGAAGCGATACTTGTGCTCGGCCATGGCAACAGGCGGCTGCCGAAGATAGCCCCCCACCTCCACCAGCCCGCCGCAGCCGCCCCACCCGGCTGTTAAAGCCTGTTGATCCGAGCCGTGGCCCCCAACCTCCACCGGTTGGCGCGCCTCGGTACCTTCGCGGGCGTTTTCGCCCAGACCATGCTCACCAGCCAGCAGATCCGCCAGAAGTTCCTCGACCATTTCGCCAAGCACGGCCACACCATCGTGCCCAGCGCGCCCATGGTGGTGAAGGACGACCCCACGTTGATGTTCACCAACGCGGGCATGAACCAGTTCAAGGACCTCTTCCTGGGCAACCGCGAGGCCAAGCACAAACGCATCGCCGACACGCAGAAGTGCCTGCGCGTCTCGGGCAAGCATAACGACCTGGAGGAGGTGGGCATCGACACGTACCACCACACGATGTTCGAGATGCTCGGCAACTGGAGCTTCGGGGACTACTTCAAGAAGGAGGCGATCCAGTGGGCCTGGGAACTGCTGGTGGACGAGTACAGGATCAACACGGCCGACATCTACGTGACCTACTTCGGCGGCGATGAGAAGGACGGCCTGCCCGCCGATGAGGAGACGCGCGACCTGTGGAAGCAGTACCTGCCCGCCGAGCGCATCCTGCCCTTCAGCCGCAAGGACAACTTCTGGGAGATGGGCGACACCGGTCCCTGCGGGCCGTGCACCGAGATCCACGTGGATGTGCGCACCGCCGAGGAAAAGGCGCAGAAGCCCGGCCGCGAGCTGGTGAACAACGATCACCCGCAGGTGATCGAGATCTGGAACAACGTGTTCATGCAGTTCGAGCGCAAGGCCGATGGTTCGCTCGTGACATTGCCCGCCCAGCACGTGGACACCGGCATGGGCTTCGAGCGCCTGTGCATGGTGCTGCAAGGCAAGCGCAGCAACTATGACACGGATGTGTTCCAGCCGCTGATCCAGGCCATCGCGAAACGGAGCGGCAAGACCTACGGTGCAGAGGAGAAGGCCGACATCGCCATGCGTGTGTGCGCCGACCACCTGCGTGCCATCAGCTTCGCCATCGCCGACGGGCAGCTGCCCAGCAACACCGGCGCGGGTTATGTGATCCGCCGCATTCTGCGGAGGGCCGTGCGCTACGGCTACAGCTTCCTCGGCTTCAATGAGCCCTTCATGCACGAGCTGGTGAGGACCTTGGCCGGGCAGATGGGCGACCAGTTCCCCGAACTGCGCAAGCAGCAGCAGCTGGTGGAGAGCGTGATGCAGGAAGAGGAGAAGGCCTTCCTCCGCACCCTGGAGCAAGGAACGAAGCGTCTCGAACAAGCGCTTGCGGAGTCGAAGGAGACGCTCGCTGGCGACCGTGCCTTCGAGCTCTTCGACACCTACGGCTTCCCCATCGACCTCACGCAGCTCATGGCGCGCGAGCAGGGGATGAGCGTGGACATGAAAGGCTTCGAGGCGGAGCTGCAGAAGCAGAAGGAACGCTCCCGCGCCGCCACGGCCGTCACCACCGGAGATTGGGTGGAGCTCGGCAAAGGCGAGACCGCCTTCATCGGCTATGACGAACTCGGCACCGAGGCCCGCATCCTGCGCTACCGCAAGGTCTCCGGCAAGGGCGGCGACCAGTTCCAGCTCGTGCTCGACCGCACGCCCTTCTATGCGGAAGGCGGCGGCCAGGTGGGCGACCAGGGCTGGTTGGTGCAAGGTGCCGATCAGGTCGAAGTGATCGACACCAAGCGCGAGAACCAGCTGATCGTGCACTTCACCAAGGAGCTGCCGAAGGATGTGACCCAGCCGCTCACCGCGCAGGTGAACACGCAGCGCCGCGGCCTCACCGCGCGCAACCACACCGCCACGCACCTGTTGCACCACGCCCTGCGCAAGCACCTGGGCACGCACGTAGAGCAGAAGGGTTCTTTGGTGGCGCCCGACCGCCTGCGCTTCGACATCAGCCACTTCGCCAAGGTGACGCCCGAGGAGCTGTCCACCATCGAGCGCGAGGTGAACGCGATGATCACGGATGACATCGTGTTCGAGGACAAGCGCAACGTGCCCATCGCCGAGGCGAAGGCCATGGGCGCCATGGCGCTCTTCGGCGAGAAGTACGGTGACAACGTGCGGGTGGTGAAGTTCGGCCCCAGCATCGAGCTCTGCGGTGGTACGCACGTGCCGCGCACCGGCGTGATCGGTCCCTTCCGGATCGTGAGCGAGAGCGCACTGGCCGCAGGCATCCGCCGCATCGAGGCCATCACCAGCCTGGAGGCCGAGCGCATGATCAACGAGAAGCTCGCGAAGCTGGAGGCCATCGAGGCCCTGCTGAAGAACCCCGCCGATGTGGTGGCCGCCGTGCAGAAGCTCGCGGAGCAGAACACCGCGCTCACCAAGGAGCTGGAGAAGGCGGCCCGCGAGAAGGTGAAGCGTTATGCCACCGCCATCCCCGCCAAGGCCACGGCCAACAGCAAGGGCGTGAAGGTGCTGGTGGAACAGCTCGACCTCGATGCCCAGGGCCTGAAGGACCTCGGCTTCACACTGCGCGAACAGCACGCCGACCTCGCCTTCGTGGCCGGCTCCGTGATCGACGGCAAGCCGCTGCTCGCGGTATCCCTGGGCAAGCAAGCGCTGGAAGCCACGGGCCTCAAGGCCGTCGACATCATCAAGCAGATCGGTCCGCTGATCAAGGGCGGCGGCGGTGGCCAACCGGACTTCGCCACGGCCGGCGGCAAGGAGCCCGGCGGCATGGCCGATGCGTTGAAGAAGGCGGCGGAGTTGCTGAGCTGAGCCATGAGCACGCCGCATCCTGTACTGGCCGCGCTGGTGCACAGTGCCGTAGTTCAGGTCGCAGGGTAAGAGAGGGTCTACTTTGCCACGACTCGCTCCAAACGCTTCGGCGGCTAACGCGCGCCTGCGCTAACGGTGCTGAGGCTCATTGAGCTCGACCATAAAGGTGTTTTCTAGCCCCACATTGGTCAGTGGCTATGGTTGAAGCGCACGACATGTGGCATGCCTTCAACGTTCACCTGCAACACGTAAAGACCCTCGGCTTGCGTCGAGAGGTCGAACAGCAATCGTCCAACGCCGGGCATCGCGGAACCCAGGTCTTTCACCATCCTACCGGCCGGATCGAAGAGGCGTACCTGTGCGATGGCGGTTCCCGCTGGAACCATCAGTTGATAAGCGCCGTCACCCAAGGCAGCTACCGAGAGGCCTTGCGCGGAAGACCTTTCTTCAACGCCGATCGGTGAGTTGCACCATTCCCCTTCGAAGCCTGCATCGCCCACCCACTTGATCACCTGATTGATGGGCTGGCCGTTGAGCTCGAAGCCGCAAGCGGCAAAGACCGTATCGTGATATAAGGCCAGGGACTGGCAGAAGCTGGTGGGCCCGAAGGTGTCGCTGTAGCCGCACCACTTGGTGCCGTCCCACACGGCGAAGCGGTTGGCCTGGTTGCCCGCCACGTAGCTGAACTCGCCACCCACCAGCAATTTGCCGTCGTGGTGCAGGAAGCTCAGGGCGGTGGCGCGGGTGAGGTTGTCGTTGAATACGCCCTGCAGATCGCCATTGAGGCCGCTCCACTCTGTGCCGTTCCATTTCATGATGCAATTGCCCGCGTTGCCATCGGCCACCGTGAAGCCGCCGCCGAAGTAGAGCTCATCTTGATAGACCGTGAGGCAACGGCCATTGGCAAAGCCATCGCTCAAACCTCCACCAGGTGCATACCAGCCCGAGCCATCGAAGGCGATGATGTCGTTCTCGCCATTCGCATTGAAGCTGAAGTTTCCGCAGGCATAGAGCTCACCTTGGTACCACTCGGCATCGTAGAAGTCTGGGCCGCCACCGGTTTGCGTTTGCGGAGGCGGATCGAAACACTGCCAGACCCCACCCACACGCTTGGCGATGCCGTTGCAGAGCTGGCCATCTACGTACTCGAAACCGCCGATGGCGTAGAGTTCACCGTTGATGATCTTGAGGTTGCGGATGCCGAGATCAAAGCTGCCGTAGGGGTGCCAAGCGCCATCATAGTGGGCAGCTGCTCCTTCTATTGGGATTTCGTTTACGAAGTCCAGGTTGCTTGTACCTGCAACGACCAAGGTGTCTCCAAACCGCTCCGCATCAGATAGGCCACCGTAGAAGGTGCCAAGCGTATCCCATGCACCATCCTTGTAGCGTACTATCGATTGTTCGCTGTTCTCGCCCGTGACAGTCGTGTACCCAACCACCAACAAGCGATCCTCGGTTTGGTCAACCAATACCTTGATGAGGCTGGTCGGATTGTAGCCAGGCATCCCAGTATCCACCCAATGCTGGGCGCACAACGGCGCACAGGCGCATAGGCCTAGCCATGCAAGCCTACGCATGGCTCAGCGCGTATGTACAAGTTGTACGCTTCGGGATCCTGTCGGCTCCAGCACCTGCACTACGTAGAGTCCATCCGCATAGGGCTGGAAGTCAAGGATGGTGTTGCCGGAAGTCACCACCGGCGAAAACGATCGCACCTCACGCCCAACCGCATCCACCACGCGTAAGCGGTATACCGTGCCCAAAGGCATAACGACTTGATATTGGCCACCGCCGATCGGCACCACCGCAAGGCCATCGCCGCCGGTCCATTCAGCGATCCCCACCGCCCCGGTGAAGCTGCCCGTGCAAAGCGCGCCGAGGAACCAATCCATCCAGAAATCACCGGCCAGCCAGCTGCCTTTGAAGTAGGCGGGCGGGCCGGGGTCGTGCAAGGGGAAATCGTCCACAAAGGGGAAGCTGGGGCTGGTGACCCCAGCGAAGTAGGCGGTGCCATCGTGGTAGGCCATGTGCCGGATGGCTTCGCCGATGCCGCCTTCGGTGCCGCCCACGTAGGTGCTGTAAGCCAGAGCGGTGTTGGCATCGAAGGCCATCAAGATCGCGTCCTTACCGTTCTGAGCAGCGGCTTGGCCGGGGTTGAAGCCTTGGGTATACAGTCCATTCGTCTGCACGTTGCTCAACCCTCCATCGTTGCTGAAACCGAAGGCGAAGAGCTTGTTGCCCAGTTGCTCCACACCCTCGAGGCGCGTGAGCTGCGCCCCGCCGATGTGCGTGGCCCAGTTGAGCGCGCGTGTGCCGCCGTTGAAGCGGGCCAGGTAGCCCGCGCCGTTCGTGCTGCCTGCGGCTTGATAGAACCCACTGGCATTCTGTGTAGGCATGTTGGTGCTGTAGCTGACGCCCCCGACCGCGATATCGCCATTCTCCGTGATGCACAACCCATTGAAGCCTGGCTCATCGATGCCGCTACCGCCTAGGTAGGTGGCCCAAGTACAGGTGCCGCTGCCGTTGAAGGCGAGCAGGTTCATATCGGTCTGCCCACCCGAGCTGGTCTGGTTGAAGGAGCCACTGCCTCCGTTCACCATGGGCAAATTGCTGCTCGTCGACTGCCCCAGCACCACTGCGCGGTCCTGGATAAAGGCGACATCGTGCGCATCGTCATCGCCGCTGCCGCCGTAGGCCGTACACCATTGTAGCGCATCGTTCGGGGCGAAGCGTGCCAGCAGGATGTCGCGCCCACCTGCCTGGCTCCAACTGGTGGCGCCGCTGGCCGATTGCGCCGGGAAGGTGCTGGTGCAGGTTCCCACCACCATCAGGCGTCCTTGGCTATCCAGCGCCATGCCACGCAACCACTCATTGCCATCGCCGAAGTAGGTGCCCCACTGGATGGTGCCAAAGGCATCGAACTTTGCGATGAAGCCTTTTGCGGTGAATTGGTTGTCGGTTGCATCGTAATACGCCCCGGATTGATTCCATGTGAACAGATCCGTGGCCACCGTCCACCCGGTGATGTAGATCTCGTTGGGTGAACGAGCCACCACGGCCTCGCCGCTCTGCTCATCGCTGCCGCCGTAGAAGAGGGTCCATTGCTCATCGTGCAACGGGTCGAACTTCGCCAGCACCACAGCATTCGTGCTGTTGATGATGGAAGATCCGGTCACGTTCGGAAAGGTGAGGGCACTATACGTGTAGCCGGTGGCGTAGAAGTTCCCATCGGCATCGGTGGTTGTTCCGAACACTTCTTCACGCTCGTTGCCGCCATAGAAGGTGTTCCAGCAGAAGCCTTGCGCATCGGAGGAGGCCGAGACAGGCGTGGGGCCGATCTGCAGCACCAATGGAAGAGAAGTGTCGTAGCTGTCGAAGGCGATCTCGATCACGTCGTCGTTGTTGGGGTTCACATAGCTGGCGTTCCAGGCCAGAGGGATCACCTCGTTGTTGTTACCTACCTGATAGGCCACGGCCTCATCCAGTTTCACCCAGGTGCCGTTCTTCCAGATCTTCAGGAAGCCCGCCACGTCCACCTTCAGGCTATCCTGTCCCCAGAATTGCAGTGCCAGCTTGGTGGGGTCGCTGCCGGGCCAGCAGTAAAAGGCCATCTTCTGTCCCCCGCTGCCGCTGTAGAAGACCATGTCGATGTTGTCATACACATCCGGGTACTTCAGCCAGTCGTAGCCCTGTGCATGTACACCGTTCGGTCCGCACCATGGCAGGTAGAACTTCTTGTAGTGGTCCTTCACTACGTTCGCCATGGGATCCACATTGGCTGCCAAATAGGGCCGCACATCCAGGCGGTGCGCGAGCAGCGGCGCATTCGGCAGCAAGGAAGTTGGCTCGTGAACTACGATGCTCATGGTGCTGTTCTTACGGAAATAGGCCCGTGGCATGGTGCCTTGCGAGTAATAGAGGACCGGGTCCACTGGCGATCCGTCCGGGTATTTGAGTTGGCCTTCGTTCTCCCAGAAACCGATGATCTCCTTGCAGGCTTCGCCGTAGTAATCCGGCAGCTCAAGCTGCGCTTGCAAATGGGGGGGGGGTGAAGCTCACGGACAGCGTAATGGCGAGTATCAGGTGCTTCATGGCGTTGGAAGTGTTGAAGTTCTTATGGTTGCTTCAGAACTGAGGTAAGCGAAGCTAATCCAACAACGAGCCGACTCCAAGAGGTAGTTCAATGTAACTGGAATGCAACGATAGCGGAATAAGCCGGCAGCGTTACACCCTTGCTCCCCGATCTGTAATTGCTGGAAGTATCGCTCGGAAAGCAGGCTATGGAGGCCACAGGTCTCAAGGCGGTCGACATCATCAAGCAGATCGGTCCGCTGATCAAGGGCGGTGGCGGTGGCCAACCCGACTTCGCCACGGCCGGCGGCAAGGAGCCCGGTGGCATGGCAGAAGCGTTGAAGAAGGCGGCGGAGTTGTTGAGCTGACCCGAAACAACAAAGCCCTTCCGGTCGGAAGGGCCTTGTTGCGGCGTGAGGTGCTACGGGCTACTTCACGCCAACTGAGGGCGGGCACCGCCTTTGTTCAGCTTCGTGGGCGGCGGCAGGTAGGTGGCATTGCGCAGGGGGCCGAGGTATTGGTCGCTCTCATTGAAGGCCAAGTTCATCACGTAGAGGCCGTTGAGCGCGATCACGAGCACGTAATCGAGCATGCTGCGCTTGCCGAAGCACTGCACCACCTCGATCCACACCTTGGGGATGAAGTAGAGCTGGCCATAGAGGGGGATGAGCACCTTCCAGGCATCGCTCGCCGGACGGCCCACGATGCGCATGAAGACGATGACGTTCCAGACCGGGATGAAGGCCGCGATCCCGGGCTGACGGCACTTCTCGTAGAGGCGCCATTGCGCCAGGATGGCGATGGCCGCGATGAAGCCCAGGGCATAGTAGAAGGCGTTGCCCATGCCGAGGGTCTTGTAGAAGTAGTCGTGGAAGGCGATCAGGTAGTCCATGGCGTGCAGGCTTGGTTTTACGGGATGCACCGATTCCAGGCGGGTTCCACCAAAGAGACGGCTCCAGAGGGCCCCGGTTGCCTGTCAACGGCTCCTTCTATCCCCAACCGTATGTGAGTTCAGCCAACGGCTGCGCCCGATCCACCAACGGTTCGGCCCAAGCCGGCCTCAGGAGCGCGGCACCGCATAGGCCTTCACATCGGCCTCGGTGATCTCCTTGCCGCTGAGGATCACCAGGCGCTCCACCACATTGCGCAGCTCGCGCACGTTGCCGGTCCACGGCAGCCGCTGAAGCTCCTTGATGGCCTTGTCGGCGATCCTCTTGGGGGCGATGCCCTGCTCGGTGCAGACCTGCTCGATGAAGTGGTCTGCCAGCAGGGGGATGTCCTCCAGCCGCTCGCTCAGGCTGGGCACATGGATGGGAATGACGTTGAGGCGGTGGAACAGGTCCTCCCGGAAGCGGCCCTCGGCGATCTCCTTCTTCAGGTCCTTGTTGGTGGCGGCGATCACGCGCACATCCACCTGGATGTCCTTGTCGCCCCCCACGGGGGTGATGCGGCCCTCCTGGAGCGCGCGCAGCACCTTGGCCTGCGCCGCGAGTGCCATGTCGCCGATCTCGTCGAGGAACAGGGTGCCGCCGTGGGCCAGCTCGAACTTGCCCTTGCGGTCCTTGATGGCGCTGGTGAAGCTACCCTTCATGTGGCCGAAGAGCTCGCTCTCGATCAGCTCGCCTGGTATGGCGGCGCAGTTCACCTCGATATAGGGGCCGTTGACGCGGGCGCTCCTCTGGTGGATGAGCCGGGCCACCCCCTCCTTGCCTGCGCCGTTCCCGCCGGTGATGAGCACGCGCGCATCGCTGGGGGCCACCTTCTCGATCATCTCCCGGATCTGCTGCAGCGCCTTGCTCTCGCCGATCATCTGCACGCCTCCGGCCTTGGCCCTGCCCACCTTGCTGCGGAGCACCTTGGTCTCCTGCACCAGGCTGCCACGGTCCAGCGCATTGCGGACGCTGACCAGGATGCGGTTGATGTCGGGGGGCTTCTGGATGAAGTCGAAGGCGCCCTTCTTGAGCGCATCCACCGCGGTATCGATGGTGCCATGGCCGCTGATCATCACCACGGGCAGGTCGGGATCATGGGCCTGCAACCTCTCCAGCACCTCGATGCCGTCCACCTTGGGCATCTTGATGTCGCAGAGGACCAGGTCGAATCGGCCCTTGGTGGCCTTCTCCAGTCCTGCGGCGCCGTCCTCCGCCTCGTCCACCTTGTGCTTCTCGTGCTCGAGGATGTCGCGCAGTGCGGCGCGGATCGCCTTCTCGTCGTCGATGATGAGGATGTGGGCCATGGGTAGCAGCGGTCTTCTCCGCGGTTGGCAAATATGGCATCCGTTCGGCTGGGCGCTCCCTGGCGGCTGTCCGCTCAATGCTGCAGCGGCCGCTTCTTGATCATCCCGCCGCGCGTGTCCTTCACGGGGCTCATCACCACGAAAGCATGGGGGTCGATCTTCTCGATCTCGGTGAGCACGCGGCTGAGCTCGAGCCGGGTGATGACGCAATAGATGATCTCCGTCTCGTGGCTGAGTCCGTCCTTGCCGTAGCCGCGCCTCCCCGCATACACGGTCATGCCCCGGCCCATCACATGGCTGATCATGTGCCGCAGCTCGGCGTGGTGCGGGCTGATGATGGTGAGGCCGGTGTACTCCTCGATGCCTTCGATCACGAAATCGACCGTCTTGCTGGCGGCCAGGTAGGTGACCATGGCGTAGAGCGCGGTCTCCACGCCCAGCAGCCAGGCCGCGGCGCCGAAGATGACCACGTTGATCACCATGATGATGTCGCCGATGGTGGTGCCCAGCTTCCGGCTCAGGTAGAGCGCCACCACCTCGGTGCCGTCGATGACGCTGCCCCCGCGCACCGCAAGGCCGATGCCCGCACCGAGGAAGAAGCCGCCGAAGACCGCCACCAGGAGCTTGTCGTGCGTGACATCAGGGAAATGCACCGTTGCCGTGACCAGGGCCAGCGCAGCGATGGCCACGGAGGTCTTGAAGGCGAACTCCCTGCCGATGATGCGGTAGGCCGCCACCATGAAGGGCGCGTTCACCAGCACCAGAAGCACGGGCAGAGGGAGGCCCGTGAGGTGCGTGCAGAGCAGGGCGATGCCGGTGGCGCCACCGTCGATGAAGGCGTTCGGTATCAGGAATCCCTCGAGCCCGAACGCTGCGCTGAAGACGCCCAACGTGATGAAGACCACATCCTTCAGCCTGCGCCGGAAGGTGACGCGCATCGCATGCAGCCGGCGTGCGCGGCGATAGCGGCTCCCTTCCTCCGTGGCCCGCCTCGGGACAGGCATGCGCTTGAGCAGCCGGTGGCGATGCTTGCGGGACATGCCGCCCAAAATAGGCGGTTCGCTCCCGACCTAGGCCACTGCCGCCCCCTCCTTCAGGGCGTACCTGCTCCATGCGAGCTCGCGGATGCCACCGGCCAGGAGCACGCGGTCGACCTGGATGAGCGCGTAGGGCATGGTGTCCACGCGGTGCGCGGGCAGGCCGGGCACCTGCAGGCGCTCCGCGCGGCTCATGCGCAGCAGCCGGTCCTTGAGGGCATCGAACTCCAGGGCCGGGAAGCTGAGCGTGACGGCATCGGGAGCGAGCGCCTCGCCGCGCCCGGCGCTGATGATGCGCGCCAATGAATCGAAGCTGCCCGCACTCCCCACGAGCACATGCGGCTCCTGGCGCTCCACCACGGCATAGAGCGCCGCCAGCCGATCGTCAAGGTGCGCGGCGATGCGGGCCTCCTGCTCCAGTGTGATGGGGTCGCTGATGGGGATCCGCTCGCGCAGGCGCGTCACGCCCAGCTCGAAGCTGCGCTTCCACATCAGCGCCTTGTCGGTGGCCAGGATGAACTCAGTGCTGCCGCCGCCGATGTCCATCACCAGCGAGGGCTGCGCTCCGAAGCGCACGGCCTGACGCACGCCCGCCAGGATCAGCTCCGCCTCCCGGTCTCCGGGTATGATGCCGATCGTGATGCCGAGCTCACGCTCCGCCGCCCGCACGAACTCCTCCGCATTGCGCGCGTTGCGCAGCATCGAGGTGCCGAAGCCGCGGATGCGCCCGACGCCATGCCCCAAGGCCGTGGCCTTGTGCAGCCGCAGCGCCTCCATGCCGCGCTCGAAGGCGTCCGACGCGATAAGCCCCTGTTCGATGCCTCCCCTTCCGAGGAACACCGGCAGCTCCTCGCTGTGGATGATGCGCAGCCCCCTCTCTCCCTGCTCAAAGACCAGCAGGTTGAAGGTGTTCGTGCCGAGGTCGATGATTGCGTTCATGCGTCAACGTCGATCCCGTGGATCGACGCTGCAGTCGGCCGGCCTGCAGCCCTCAGCCATTGTACATCAACCACCTCCCCAATTCCTTCCAGCTCACCTTCTTGCCGTACATGAGGATGCCGGTGCGGTAGATGCGGCCGGCCAGCCACACGCTGCCGATGAAGGTGGCCACCAGCAGGGCCATGCTCAGCAAGAGCTGCCAGGCCGGCACCGTCCCCATCACCACCCGCACCATCATCACGATCGGGGCGGTGAAGGGCACAAGGCTTCCCCAGAGCACGGCCGGGCTCTCGGGATTGAGCACGCCCAGCTGCGCGATGAAGATGGCCACGATCATGGGCAGCGTCACCGGGAACATGAACTGCTGCGTGTCCGTCTCGCTGTCCACGGCGCTGCCGATGGCCGCGAGCAGCGAGCTGTAGAGCAGGTAGCCCCCGATGAAGAAGAAGGCGAACACGGCCAGCACCAGGGGGATGTTCACCTGCGCGATCAGGTCCATCACCTTGTCGCTGTCCACGGCCTTGGGTGCTGCGCCCTGCTGCTCCAGCAGCTGCTGCTCCACCTGGGCGGTCATGCCGTTCTCCGCGAGCGTGGCGGGGTCGAACCCCGAGCTGGCGAACAGGGCCAGGCCCACCACCACCATGATGACGGTGATGCCGATCCAGAGCATGAACTGCGTGAATCCGACCATGGCCACGCCCACGATCTTGCCCATCATGAGCTGGAAGGGGCGCACGCTGCTGATGAGCACCTCGACGATCCGGTTCTGCTTCTCCTCCATCACGCCGCGCATCACCTGCACACCGTACATGAAGATGAAGATGAACATGAAGTAGCCGAAGAAGAACCCGATCATCGCACGCTCCTGGGCGAAGGACTCATTGTCCACGTCCTCGATGTCGAAGCTGCGGATGTCGAGCGGCCGTCGCACGCGCTCGAAGGCCTCGGGATCGATGCTGGCCTGCTGGAGCCGGGCGAGCTCAATGCTCTTGTCGAGCTGCCCGCGGATGTGGTTCATCACGAACTCGCTGGGCAGCGACTTGTAGTAGAGATCGGCCCGCGGGTCGTTGAGCACGCCGGGCAGGAGGTTGATCCGCACGGTGAAGGGGCTGGCCTTGAAGGCCGAATCCGTCCACTGGTGGCCATCGAGGAAGAACCGGACGTTGCGGCCGTCCTCGAGCCTGCGGCCGATCACCCCCTCGGGGTCCACCACCAGCACCTGGTGATCCGTGGCCTCCTGAGCGCCGATCCACGCCATGGCCAGGATCGCCCCGGTGATGAGCACGGGCCCCAGGATCGTCATGATCAGGAAGCTGGGCTTCCGCACGCGGGTGATGAACTCGCGCCAGATGATGAGGCGGATCTTATTCATGTGCGCAGGTTATCATGCGAGCGTGTGCGCGGCCAGGGCGGCCGGCGTGCGGTCCGCAGGGGCGATGGCTCATTCCGTCATCCCTTTTGCAACGGCTCCCGGATCGCGCTCGCTCACCACCCGGATGAAGATGTCGTGCATGCGGGGCACCTCCTCCTGCACGCCATGGATCTCCACCGTGGGCAGGAGCTGGCGCAGCACATCGTTGAGCTTTGCGCCCTTCCCCAGCCGGATGCGCGCGCGGCTGTGCTCGCCGCTCTCCTCGGCCTCGAGCAGCTCGCCGGTGAAGGCCAGGGCGTTGGCCAGCGCCACCCTGCTGCCCTTGTACTCGATCCGGTAGGTGCTATCGGAGTAGCGCCTGCGGATCTCGCGCACATCCCCATGCAGCATCAGGCGCGCCCTGTCGATGAGGCCGATGTGGTCGCACAGCTCCTCCACGCTCGGCATGCTGTGGGTGCTCAGCATCACGGTGACGCCTGCATCGCGCAGGCGGAGGATCTCGCTGCGGATCAGCTCGGCGTTGATGGGGTCGAAGCCGCTGAAGGGCTCATCGAGGATGAGCAGCCGGGGCTCGTGGAGCACGGTGGTGATGAACTGCACCTTCTGCGCCATGCCCTTGCTGAGCTCCTCCACCTTCTTGTTCCACCAGCCCGTCATCTCCCATCGCTCGAACCATGCCTTCAGGCGCCTGGCGGCATCGCCCCTCTTCAGGCCCTTGAGCTGCGCCAGGTAGAGGGCCTGCTCACCCACCTTCATCTTCTTGTACAGCCCGCGCTCCTCGGGGAGATAGCCCATGCGCGCGACGTCATCAGGCCCCATCTCGTGCCCGTCGAGCAGCACGCGCCCCTCATCAGGGCCGGTGATGCGGGTGATGATGCGGATGAGCGTGGTCTTGCCCGCCCCGTTGGGGCCGAGGAGGCCGAAGACCTGCCCGGAAGGCACCTCCATGGTGATGCCGTCGAGGGCGGTGAAGGCGCCGAAGCGCTTGGTGATCCCGTGCAGCTCAAGCATGCGTGGCGGCGAAGATAGACGGGGCGCCATCGGCTTCCGGGCCGCGCATGGATCGGCCGGACCGGTGGTCACAGCGGGTGGCCTCAGCGGCCCCAATCCACCCTTACCCCTGCCGTGAGCCAGCGGCCCGGCAGCGCCACGTTGCCGCGATCCACCTGCGCCGCATCCAGGAGGTTGGTGACGCCCACATGCACGGTGAGCGGTCCCAGCCTCCTATCCATGCGCACATCGAGCCGCAGCGGTGAGGGATAGGCCAGCTCCCGTCCGTCCGGAAAGCTGGCATAGGTGCCGTTACGCGTGCGCCACGACAGGTCCGCGCGGAACATCCAACGCCGAGCAAGGCGCTGAGCCCACCACAGCACGGCGTGATGCTCGAGGTGGTCGAGCACGTAGAGCGAGGCGAAGGGGAAGGACCGCTGATCCGACCACTGGTAGCCATAGAGCAGCCCCCCTCCGCCGTTCCTGCGGCCAGGCCGGAGATCGAACTGGATCTCGATGCCGTTCAGGTCCACCACGGTGAGATTGGCGGCCCGCGTCACCGGATCGCCGGGCAGGCGCCGCCAGTCGATCAGGTCCATGCCCTTGCGGCGCCATGCGCAAACCACCAGGCTCCACGCTGCACCGTGCATGCGATGGCCCACCTCCACCTGGTCGGCGTGCTCTGCGCGGAGGTCCTTGCTCCCTTGGGCACCGCCCCGCGTGTAGTAGAGGTCCGTCCAGGTCGGGAACCGGAAGGCGCGGCCTGCGTTCACGTAGGACACCTGCCCCTGGGACCACCGATGATGCAGGTCGATCCCCGGCGCCCACTCGGGCGCGAAATCCGAATTGACGTTGAGCAGCACACCCGCGTCCACGCCCCAGCGGCCCAGCTCCGAGCGGTGGTCGAGATGAAGCGCAAGGTTGCGGCGCTCGGCCCGGCGCGTGAACGCCTCGCGCGCTCCCCTGGCCGCGATGGGCTGCGCCATCGGCTCGCCCAGCACATTGCTCAGGATGCGCTCCAGCCGGGCATGCGCCCCGATGGCGGTGGTGCCTGCCCGCCACCGCCGCTTCACACTGGCATCGGCGCCCGAAACCTGGGTGCGGTGCCGGTTGTGGAAGGTGTAGAAGAGGGTGGGCGCGAATCTTGCGGTATCGGCCTCGCCGCGGATGAAGAAGCCACCGGCATAGCGGTAGTACCCCTCGCTCTCCCGGAACAGCTGGAAACGGTCGTCGTGGCGCCGCCCATAGGCCTTGATGCTCCACGGCCAGGGGGCCTCCTCATTGCGCACCTCTGCGGCCGCGAGGTAGCTGCCGATGATCTCCTGCTGATCGGGGAACGTGGACGAGTAGTGGTTCTGGGCGCCGAAACGCCGGTGCAGCCCGGCGAGCTGGCCCTTCACCACCACGCGCCGGATCCGGTACAGCGCGGAAAGGTGTCCGCCGGTGCGGTCCATGTCGCTGTTGGGCACATAGCCGGCGTGCCTTCCGTGGAATGCGGAGAGGCGCACCCCGCCTTTGGCCCCTCCGATGTCCTGCGCTGCCCGCACCAGGCGGGCGCCGAACTCCCCGCCCTCCACCTGCAGGCTTCCCTTGCGGCCCTCCGGAGCGCGGGTCAGCACGTTGATCGCGCCCGTCATGGCATTGGCGCCGAAGGTGCGGGCCGCACCGCCGTAGAGCACCTCGATCCGTTCAATGGCATCGCCCAGCAGCGGCAGGTTCATCAGGTGGTGCCCGGTCTGCGGGTCGGTCATGGGTATGCCGTCCACGAGCACCAGGGCCTGGTCGAAGGTGCCTCCACGGATTCCGATGTCGGTCTGTGCATCGAACGGTCCACGCTGGCGGACGTCGACCAAGGTGGCCGTGCGGAGCAGTTCGCTCACCTCCGGCCGCGGAGCGGTTGCAATGCGCAGCGAATCCAGCACCTGCAGATGGCGTGCGGTGCGGGGGAGCGGGCTGGTGATGCGCGTAGCCGTGACCTGCACGGTGTCCAGACGCTGCGCGTCCGTGCCCTGGCCATGCAGCCCTCCGGCGAAGGCGATGCACCCGGACAGGAGCACTCGGCGCGCGCAGGACCACGGCATGGGGCCGCGAAAATGCACCCGGCCGGGTGAATGCCCCACACCGGGTCCCATCGTGCCCATCATCATGACCGGAAGCCGTCTCACGGGGTATCTTCCCCCGCTGAACACCGGGCCATGGCCACAGTAAAGGGACTCCGCGCCATGCTGGAGGAGGTCGGCGACATCACCGCCTTCGCGGGCCGCTTCTTCGCGAATGCGTTCCACGCCCGCTTTGAATGGAGCGAGCTCTTCCGCCAATGCTTCCTGAACGGCTACCGCTCGCTTCCCCTGGTGGGCATCACGGCCTTCATCATGGGCCTGGTGCTCACCGTGCAGAGCAGGCCCACCCTCGAGCGGTTCGGGGCAGCCAGCATGCTCCCGGCCATGGTGGCCATCAGCGTGGTGCGCGAGATCGCCCCTGTGATCACCGCGCTCATCGGAGCGGGCAAGATCGGCAGCAGCATGGGCGCAGAGCTCGGCAGCATGAAGGTGACCGAGCAGATCGACGCCATGGAGGTGAGCGGCACCAATCCCTTCCGCTACCTGGTCGTGACCCGGGTCTGGAGCACGACCCTGATGCTTCCGGTGCTCGTGGTGCTGAGCGATGCCATCGCCATCTGGGCCACCTGGATCGGCGTGAACATCAAGGATGACGTGAGCTGGGACCTGTTCTACCGGCAGGTCTTCGATTCGCTGGAGTTCTCCGACTTCGTGCCGGCCTTCATCAAGAGCTACTTCTTCGGCTTCGCCATCGGCATCGTGGGCTGCTACCGCGGCTATGCCACCGAGAAGGGCACGGAGGGGGTCGGGCAAGCCGCGCACACCGCCGTGGTCACCGCCTCGCTGCTCATCTTCATCCTCGACCTCATCGCCGTGCAGATCACGGACATCCTCGGCCTCAATTGAGATGGAAACCCTGACCGTGCCCCAGGCCCCGCAAGCCGCCATCACCGACGAGCGCGTGGTGGAGGTACGCGGCCTGGTGAAGGCCTTCGGCGCCAATAGGGTGCTCAATGGCTTCGACCTCGACCTGCGGCGCGGCGAGAACCTGATGGTGCTGGGCAAGAGCGGGAGCGGCAAGAGCGTCTGCATCAAATGCATCGTCCGGCTGCTCCAGCCCGATGCCGGCAGCATCCGCGTGCTGGGCCAGGATGTGCTGGCCCTGGGGCAGGAGGAGCTCGACAGGCTGCGCGTCCGCATCGGCTTCCTGTTCCAGAGCAGCGCGCTTTACGACAGCATGACCGTGCAGGAGAACCTGGAGTTCCCCCTCCGCAGGCATTGGCTGGCCCGCGATGCCCGCAGTACCAACGACCTCGTTGAGGAAGTGCTCAACGCCGTGGGCCTCCCGCACACGCGCGACCTTTACCCCAGCGAGCTCAGCGGCGGCATGAAGCGGCGCATCGGGCTGGCGCGCACGCTGATCCTGAAGCCGGAGATCGTGCTCTACGACGAGCCGACCACCGGCCTCGACCCGATCACCGGCAAGGAGATCGTTGAGCTGATCCTGCAACTGCAGCGCAGCTACAACACCTCCTCCATCATCATCTCGCACGACCTCAACGTGGCGAAGCTCGCCGCCAACCGCATCATCGTCCTGCACGAAGGACGCAACCACGTGGAGGGCAGCTACGACGATCTTCGCGCCTCGAACGACCCCGTGGTGCGCTCATTCTTCATTTTCATGTGATGGCCAAGGAAGGGAACGTGAACGCGCGCCTCGGGCTCTTCGTGCTCATCGGCACGGCGGTGCTCGTGGTCGGCCTGTACCTGCTCGGCAGCAAGCGCGGGCTCTTCAGCAGCACCATGACCGTGAGCGCCGAGTTCAGGCAGGTGGGCGGCCTGCGCCCGGGCAACAACGTGCGCTACGCCGGCATCAATGTGGGCACGGTGGAGCGCCTCTCCATCGTCAATGACAGCACCGTGCGCGTGGACATGGCCATCCGCGCCGATCAGGTCGAGCACCTGCGCAGCAACGCCGTGGCCACCATCGGCTCCGACGGCCTCATGGGCAACAAGCTGGTGAACCTGGAGCCGGGCGATGGCCCGGGCGAACCGCTCGCGGAGGGGGCCGTCCTGCCCACCTCGGTGCCGCTCGACACCGATGCCATGCTGCGCACCCTCGACCTCACGAACGACAACCTCGCCGCCATCACCTCCGACCTGCGGCAGCTGGCCGAACGGCTCAACAGGCCGGGCAGCGTAATCGATCTGTTCGCGGACACCGTCCTGGCCGACCAGCTCCGCGGCTCTCTAGGCGAGCTCAATGCCACCGCCGCCGCCGCCCACGCCGCCACCCGACAGGTGAACGAGCTCGTGGCCGATGTACGCGGCGGCAAGGGCGCCCTAGGCACCCTGATCGGCGACCCCGTGGCGGAGGAGCAGGTGAAGGGCCTGCTCCACCAGCTCCAGGTCCTCTCCGACTCGCTGGCCCGTGCAGCCGGACAGGTCGACCGTTTCAGCACGGGCCTCAACGACCCGCAGGGACTTGCGCATACCCTCACCCGGGACACCGCCGTGGCCGGCGAAGTGCGGCGCTCCATTGCCAACCTGGAGAAGGGGACCGCCACCCTCAATGAGAACCTCAATGCCCTCCAGCGCAACTGGTTCTTCCGCAAGTACTTCAAGGAGAAGGAAAGGGACCTGAAGCGCGACGGCCGGTCGCGGCCCTAGGGCAGGAAGCGTCCGCGCTCCGCCTCCGTCGGCACGCGGCACGCATCGCGCTTGCCGAACCAGGCATACCGGTTGCGCGCCACCCAAGTATAGATTCCATCCCGGATGAAGCTTGGCACCAGCAGCAGCAGACCGTAGCCGCGCCGCCAACCGCCCAAGTCCATGAGGATGCGTATGGCCGCCGCCGAGCGCTGCAGCACCACGCCTCGGCGCAGGTAGACCACGCTTTCAAGCCCTTGAGCCAGGCCGACTGGAAGCTGCTCCTGCGCGGTGGGCCCTTGCAGCGGCGCGAAACGGAAGCGCGCGGACCTGTCAATCCGGAGCAACCGGTCAACGAATCGGTTGCACAGGCCGCAAACGCCGTCGAAGAAGATGATTCCGCTGCTGCTTGACGGGGTGCGCTGGCTCGGCACAGGGCAAAGCTAGATCCATGGGTCCTGAACCCGCCGGCAGCCGCTGAACGAGCCCCACCCAGCAGGGTGCTGGCTGATGGCTGCATCAGCACAAACGCTCAATACGGCCAGTGGTGCCAGCAACGGCCAAATAGAAGGGCGCTCTTCCGGGCGCCCTTCCACAGTGGTCTTGCTCATTCGTGCCTCTACTCCGCCAGCACGAGCACGGTGTTGTTCATCACCTCCACCACGCCGCCCTTCACGGCGAAGGACTCCTCGCCCTTCTCGGTCTTCACTTTCACCTCACCGGCCTTGAGCACCGTGATCAGCGGGGCATGGTTGTTCAGGAAGCCCAGGCTGCCATCCACGCCGGGTACGGTGACACCGGTGGCCTCGCCCTTGAAGAGCTCCTTGTCGGGGGTGATTATTTCAACGCGCATCGGTGCTTGCTGACGGTTGCCTGATGTCCTATGCCTGACCCCGATCGCCCGCCCGGGCTCAGGCAAAGGACCTCGGACGAATGCTAGGTGCCTAAAGTATGCAGAGCGTTTCGGTGTCTTTCTACGGGCGGTGCAACGGGCTTAGGCCTTCGCGGCTTCTGCGAGCATCTTCTTACCGGCGGCGATCACGTCCTCGATGCTGCCCTTCAGGTTGAAGGCCGTCTCGGGGTACTCGTCCATCTCGCCGTCGAGGATCATGTTGAAGCCCTTGATGGTCTCCTCGATGGGCACCATCACGCCCTTGAGGCCGGTGAACTGCTCGGCCACGAAGAAGGGCTGGCTGAGGAAGCGCTGCACCTTGCGGGCGCGGTTCACGGCCATTTTATCCTCCTCGCTCAGCTCGTCCATGCCGAGGATGGCGATAATGTCCTGCAGCTCCTTGTAGCGCTGCAGGATGGCCTTCACGCGCTGGGCGCAGTTGTAGTGCTCGGCGCCCACGATGGCCGGGGTGAGGATCCGGCTGGTGCTGTCCAAGGGGTCCACCGAGGGATAAATGCCGAGCTCGGCGATCTTGCGGCTCAGCACCGTGGTGGCGTCGAGGTGCGCGAAGGTGGTGGCGGGGGCGGGGTCGGTCAGGTCGTCCGCGGGCACGTACACGGCCTGCACCGAGGTGATGGAGCCGCGCTTGGTGGAGGTGATGCGCTCCTGCATGGCGCCCATCTCGGTGGCCAGAGTGGGCTGGTAGCCCACGGCGCTGGGCATGCGGCCCAGCAGCGCGCTCACCTCGGAACCGGCCTGGGTGAAGCGGAAGATGTTGTCCACGAAGAAGAGGATGTCGCGGCCGCCGCTCTGCTCATCGCCATCGCGGAAGTACTCGGCGAGGGTGAGGCCGCTCAGGGCCACGCGGGCGCGGGCGCCGGGCGGCTCGTTCATCTGTCCGAAGATGAAGGTGGCTTGGCTGGAGGCGAGGTCGTCGTAGTTCACCTTGCTCAGGTCCCAGCCGCCGTGCTCCATGCTGTGCTTGAACTCTTCGCCGTACTTGATGATGCCGGCCTCGATCATCTCGCGCAGCAGGTCGTTGCCCTCACGGGTGCGCTCGCCCACGCCAGCGAACACGCTGTAGCCGCTGTAGCCCTTGGCGATGTTGTTGATCAGCTCCTGGATGAGCACCGTCTTGCCCACGCCAGCGCCGCCGAACAGACCGATCTTGCCGCCCTTGGCGTAGGGCTCGATGAGGTCGATCACCTTGATTCCGGTGAAGAGCACCTCGGTGCTGGTGCTCAGTTCCTCGAACTTGGGGGCCTCGCGGTGGATGGGATAGCTCTTGCCCGAGCCCACGGGCTTCATGCCGTCGATGGCCTGGCCGGTCACGTTGAATAGGCGGCCCTTGATGGCATCACCGATGGGCATGCTGATGGGCCTGCCCTGGCCCACCACCTCGGCCCCGCGCTGCAGGCCGTCCGTGCTCTCCATGGAGATGGCCCGAACGGTGTCCTCGCCGATCAGCTGCTGGGTCTCCAGCACCAGCACCGACCCGTCAGGGCGAGTGATGTGGAGCGCGTCGTAGATGTTGGGCAGGTCATTGCCGGCCTCGAAGCGTACGTCGACCACCGGTCCGATGACCTGGACGACCTTTCCGATGTGCTTGGACATGAGGAAGTTGGACTGTTCGTGAGGGCGTACCTCCGTTTTGCGGCCGCGAAGGTAGGGGTTCCCCGGAGAAGGACCAACGGCGGTTCTCAACAGGTGTTCATGACGGGTGGCCCGCCCCGGGAGGGGGCCTTGTGGCCGGCAGGCCCGACCTTCGCCCCAACCATGCAGGTACACACCGACATCGCCGATTTCAAGGGCGTGAAGCGGCCCGTGCTCACCACGGGCACCTTCGACGGCGTGCATCGCGGCCACCGCGCGATCATCGACCGGCTCATCGCACGGGCCCGGAAAGAGGAGGGCGAGAGCGTGCTCTTCACCTTCCATCCGCATCCCCGCATGGTGCTTTTCCCCGGCGATGATGAGCTGAAGCTGCTGAGCACCCAGGAAGAGAAGCGCGTCCTGTTGGAGGCCGCCGGCCTCGACCACCTGCTGGTAGTCCCCTTCAGCCGCCAATTCTCGCGCATGCACGCCATCGATTACGTCCGCGACGTGCTCGTGGGCGCCATCGGCGTGCGCGCCGTCGTCATCGGATACGACCACCGGTTCGGCCGCAACCGCGAGGGCGACCTCGTGCTGCTGCGCCAGCTGGGGGAGGCCTACGACATCGCGGTGGAGGAGATCCCCGCTCAGGAAGTCGACCGGGTGAAGGTGAGCAGCACCAAGATCCGCCAGGCACTGCTGATCGGCGAGGCCCGCGCCGCCAATGAGCTGCTCGGCTACCGCTACCCCTTGACCGGCGTGGTGGTGAAGGGCGACCAGCTGGGCCGCACCATGGGCTATCCCACCGCCAACATCGGGGCCATCGATCCGCAGAAGCTCATTCCGGCCGACGGGGTCTATGCCGTGGAGGTGGCGCTGAAGGACGGCCTGCACGGCGGCATGCTCTACATCGGCGAACGGCCCACCCTGGCGGGTGCTGCCCACCGCAACGTGGAGGTCAACATCTTCGATCTGGACCGCGATCTGTACGGCGAAGCCATTACCGTGCGTTTCATCGACCGGATCCGTGGCGACCAGCGCTTCGAGAGCCTGGAGGCCCTCACGCAGCAGCTGCATGCGGACCGGCGCATCGCCATGCAACGGATCAACGAACCCCTGCACTGATGCGCCACGCGCTGCTCACCGCCCTTCTGCTGCTGACGGCCGCTGCGGCCCGGGCGCAATTGCTCTCGCAAGCGGCGCTCGATTCCACCCGCACCTACCGCAGCCTGGAGCGGGCCCTGGCCGAGCCGGACCGGGTCTACCGGCTCGACCTCTCGGGCCAGAAACTGAAGGCGGTGCCCGAGGGCATCCGCCAGCTGAACCGCCTGAACGCGCTCGACCTCAGCGGCAACAGGCTGAAGGAACTCCCCGCATGGCTCGGCGAGCTCACCGCCATGCAGGAGTTCCGCGCCTCACGCAACCGCCTGTCGCAGTTCCCAGAAGCCGTATGCAAGTGGCGGCACCTGAAGCGCCTGGACCTGAGCCGCAACGACATCGCCGCTGTGCCCAAGTGCGCCGGCGGGCTCAAGCAGCTCGTTTCGCTCGACCTCTGGGATACCGACGTGGCCGACTTCCCGAGGGAGCTGGGCGACATGGACGCCCTGCGCTTCCTGGACCTGCGGAACATCCAGTACAGCCAGGAGGAGATGGACCGCATCCAGGAACTGCTGCCGAAGACCAAGATCCACTTCAGCGCACCGTGCGACTGCGGCATGTAGCGCCCCTGCCACGCTGCAGCCGGGGGTGAACACCCGGTTGTCGCGCCCCCTCGACCCGCTCTCACCCACCCCGACCACCTTGGCCTGGACCGCTATCGAAGCCGCCGCCGCCGCGGGCAACCTGACTTACACCGTGCTGATGCTCTATGAGCGGCGCGTGGGCTGGCTGTTCGGCATCGTCGCCTCGGCGCTGGGTGTCGCCCTGTTCCTCCACCAACAGGTGTATGCCCAAGTGGCGCTCAACGCCTTCTATGTCGGCATGGGCGTCTACGGCTGGAGGACCTGGGGCCGGAGCAGCTCAGATGCCTTGCCCATCACCCGCCGCAAGCCGCGCTTCCATCTAGGCATCGTGGCCCTTGGCGCACTGCTCACGCTCTGCCTTGCCCTGGCCCTCCGCCTGCTTCCCGATGCCCGGCTCACCGGGCTGGACGGCTTTGCCACCGCCTTCAGCCTGCTCGCCACATGGATGCTGGCCCGCAAGATCCTCGAGAACTGGGCCTACTGGATCGCGGCGGATGCCGTGGCCATCGCGCTCTATGCGCTGCTCGGCATGTGGTGGTACGCGGCGCTCTACATCATCTACGTGGGGCTCTCCATCTCCGCGCTGGTCCGATGGCACCGGACGTGGAAGGCGGCTCAGGGCTGATCCACCGGCGGCAGGTCGCCATGCCCCCGCTTCAGCGGCCGCTCGTAGAAAGTGATGGTGAGCAGCAGGAAGAAGAGCAGGTACTGACTGTCCTCGATAGGAATCGTGTTGAGGCGGATGCCGAGGTTCTCCGCATCGTTGTACCACACGATGGGCTCCTCGAGCAGCCAGCCGGTGAGGATGCCGTTCACCAGGAAGAAGGGGATTAGGCTCACGGCATAGCCCAGATAGAACCGCCCGAGGTAAGGGCTCTTCAACACGAACACATGCAAGGCCAGCATGGCGGCCGTGCTGAGGAAGGTGATGGCGGTGTAGATGCGGTCGATGTGGAGCCCACCGACCACGAGCAGCACCGCGATGAGGGCGATGCTCAGCGGCCGTGCCACCCTCCCCAGGATGTCGCGCCGCACATAATGGCGCAGGGCCTCATAGATGAACACGCAGCTGTAGGGCACCACCAGGAAGAAGAGCCACTCCTCGATGGGCAGGTGGAAGAACTTCGGGCCGGTGAGGTAGCGCGGGTTGAATCCCCACACCCCATGGGCGGTGAAGATGGCGTCCCAGATGAGGAAGACGGTGGCCATCACCGCGATGCCGGTGAAGAGGCCTGGCCACTTGCGCCAGTACTGCAGCTTGGGCTCGAAGCTCCGCAGCAGCGGGAACGACAGGGTGAAGAGGTCGAGGCCGAGGTAGTAGTAGTGCTCCATCACACGGCGCCCAGCACCAGGTTGAGCCCGGCAAAGAAAACCACCTGCGCCAGCAGCACGGCAGGGCCCAGCGGATTCTCGCGCCGCACCGGAGCGGCGAAGAAGAGCGTGAAGAAGACCGCGCTCACCCCTCCCCACGCGAGGTAGTTCTGCAGCGGGATGTCGCCCTGCGCCCAGGTCCAGAAGCCGAGGTGCACGGCCACGGGCTCAATGAGCAGGTCGAGCGCCACCATGGCTGCGCTGCCCGCCGCCACCTTCAGCCACACCGGAAGGCGCAGGCGCTCCAGGACGGCGCCGATGGCGAAGACAAGCATGCTCCAGTTGAGGCCGATGAGCAAGGGGACGTTGAGCAGCTTGACGCCGAGCACATCGCCGTAGGTGTAGGAACCGAAGACACGGCCCGTCCACACGCCCAGCACTTCCACGGAATAACCCAGGGCGCCCACCAACAAGGCCAGGGCCACCGTGCGTCGATCAAGGTTGGCGAAGAGCACCATGGCCGCCGCCGTGAGCAATAGGTTGATCGGCGTGAGCGGGAGCACATGCGGGGCCAGGGGCGTGGCCAGGGCCACGAGGCCCACCAGGTGGAGGATCAGCACCAGTCCGGTGGCATGGCGCCGGTCGAGGCGCTGTACGAGGGCTCTCATGCGCTTGCGGGGGTTCGTTGCGGCGAAGCCGCCGGGATGAGGGAGGCAACGATGCGGGCACTGAGCAGCGCCAGGGGGATGCCGCCACCCGGGTGGACGCTCCCCCCGCAGAAGAAGAGGCCCTGTATGCTGCTGTGGAAATTGGGATGGCGCAGGAAGGCGGACCAGCGCGAATTGCTGCTGGTGCCATACAGCGAGCCCTGCCAGCTGGAGGTGCGCTCGGCGATCATCCGCGGGTCGAGCACCCGCTCCACGGCGATCAAGGGCTCCACATCGACGCCCAGCGTACGCTTCACCTTGGCGGTGATGGCCCGGCGCGCCTGGTGCACCAGCGTGGCGCGGTCCTGGCCGGCATCGCGCGGGGCATTGATCATGGTGAACCAGTTCTCGCACCCCGCAGGCGCATCGCCGGGCGTGAACTTGCTGGTGATGTTGATGTACACCGTGGGGTCATCATAGACCGCCAGCTTCCCGAAAAGGTGATCGAACTCGGCAGTATAATCGTTGCTGAAGAGGATGTTGTGCAGGCCGAGCTCCGGGAAGCTGCCGCGCACGCCCCAATAGAATACCAAGGCGCTGCTGCTGCGCTCCTGGGCCAGCGTGCGCTCGGGGGCCTTCAGTCCGGGAAGCAGTTTCCGGTAGGTGGGAACGATGTCCATGTTGCTCACCACCAGCTCCGCCGCATGGTCACGGCCGGCGGCACGCACCCCCCTTGCGCGACGGTCCTCTTCATCGAGGAGGATGCGCTCCACCGGCGTGCCGAACCTGAACCGGACGCCGAGGTCAACGGCCAGCAGGTGCAGCGCCCGGGCGATGGCGTACATGCCGCCCACCGGGTAGAAGGCGCCCTGCCCGTGCTCCAGACCGGGAATCATGCGCATCAGCCCCGGCGTGGTGAACGGATTGCTGCCATTGTAAGTGGCGAAGCGGTTGAAGAGCTGCACGGCCTTCGGGTGGTCGCCGAGGGCGGTCCGGTTCACGCTGTCCAGGGTGCCCATGAGCTCTGTCGGGCGGGCGCTAGCCAGGGCCTTGAGGAAGCCGCCGCGCAACACGGTGTCCATGCGGTGCAGCGAATGCTCCAGGAATGTGCGTCCGGTGGTGCCCAGCAGCTCCACCGCACGTGCGATATGGGCCTTGGTGCGTTCGACAGGTACGCCCAATCGGTCCTGCAGCTCGGCAGCGAACCGATCGGCATCGCAGAAGCCGGTGACCCGCGTGCCATCCTCCCAGAAGTACCGATTAGCCTCCTCCAGCCGGACGAAGCGGAACCGGCCCTCCATGTCCACGCCGGCCTCCCGGAAAAGCTCCTCCACCAGATCGGGCCGCGTGAATAGCGAAGGGCCCATGTCGAACCGGAAGCCGCCTTCGGTGAACTCGGCCAGCTTGCCACCGGGGGCATCGGCGGCCTCGAAGACCTCCACTTCATGGCCCTTGGCCGCCAAGCGGATGGCGGTCGCCATGCCAGCGATGCCGGAGCCGATGATGATGGCCTTCTTGCGCACGGTGGGGAGAACAGTTGCGAGGCCCGGATCGTTCACTCATTCATGCCTGCGGCCGGTGCCCACGTCACCCTCTCCTTCTTTCGCTACAGCGGCTTCAACGCCCGGCTGTGGGGCATGCGGCAGATGGCGGAGATGCGGAAGCCCCTCGCGGCCGTCTCGGGGCTCCGCTTCTTCAAGCTGCTGGGCACGGGCGGCGGCTCCGGCTACGGCTTCTGGCCCGACTTCGGCACCTATGCGCTGCTGGGCAGCTGGGCCTCGCATGAGGACGCCGACCGCTTCCATGCAGGGCATGCCGCGCATGCGGCCTGGCGGGCGCATTCCGCCGAGGTGTACACCCTGCACCTGCGACCCGCTTCGAGCCGCGGCCAGTGGTCAGGTGTGAACCCCTTCGCACCCCAAGCGGATGCACCGGACGATGCGCCTCTGGCGGTCCTCACCCGCGCCACCATCAAGCCGGGCTACGTGATCGGGTTCTGGCAGCAGGTGGCGCGCGTGGCGCGCTCCCTGCAGGGCCGCGAAGGGCTCCTGTTCACCAAGGGCGTGGGAGAGCTGCCTTGGGTGGAGCAGGCCACCTTCAGCGTATGGAGGTCCCGTGCGGACATGATGGCCTTCGCCCACGCGCCTTCCACCCCCCATGCGCAGGCGGTTCGGCGCACGCGACAAGCGGCGGGCTTCAGCGAGGAGCTGTATGCCCGGTTCAGCGTGGTGTCCACGGAAGGCAGCTGGCACGGCCGCAACCCCGTACAGGACGGCTGGCAGGGGCTCCCTGAGCCGTGGACTGAATCCGCTCACTCGCGCACGAACCGCGCGAGCACGGACGCCCCAGGGTGCCCGATGCGGACCAGATAGGCCCCGCCCGCCAACCGGGAAGCATCCACCACCACCGCATCCGAGAACCGCTCGAGCGGCGCTTGCACCGCACGGCCGGAGGCATCCATGATGAGGACCGCGGCGGTTGCAGCGCCCTTCACCCCACCGATCCGAACGCGGTCCGCTGCCGGATTGGGCGTCACCGTCACCATCCCTTGCATGGGCTCATCGGCAATGCCCGTCGCCAGGCCCACGCTCGTGATGTAGGGCTGCCATTGCGAGAACTCCCCGCCGGCCACCAATTCACCGGCGTAGGTCGCCACGGCAAGCACCGGCTGCTCAGGGATGCCCAGCGGCTCAACCTGGTCGATGCCGGACCATCGGGCGATGCCGGTGCCGACGGTGACGAAGGTGTAGCTGACGAACGACCCGGCGATGTAGATGGCGCCTTCGTGCTCCACCATGCTGTTGATGCGGGCAGGGCCGATGGACGGCTGGATGTACCCGCTGAGGTTCGGCAGCAGGAGCTCCCATGCCGCCCCACCGGGTGCCAGGCGTGCCATGCCGAAGACAGGTGCGATGTTGGCATAGAGGGCCCCGGCGGCATAGAGCACGCCTTCGACGCTCATCAGGTCATGCACCGGCGCATCAAGGCCGCCGACCAGCTCGCTCCATTCATTGCCCTCCAGCTCCGCTACATGCCGCAGCATCGGCACCGGATCCAGCTCGAAGCCGGTGAATTCACCCGCGGCCACCAGCCGACCGGCATGCGAGGCCAGGGCGGTCACGGCACCGTTGAGCAGGCTGCCCACCGGCTGCCATTGGCCGCCCTCCCACCGCATCACGCCATCGCTCTCGCCGGCGAAGCCCACGATGGTGCCCGCAGCATGCAATGCACCGTTGTGGACATGCAGCGCAGTCACCCGTGGCGCCTTGCCCTCGAACACGGTGCTGAACTCCCAGGCGGTCCCGTTCCACTTGCCGAGGTCCGCTGCGCCGCTGAGGCCGCTTCCGCCTACGTACAACGCGCCTTCATGCTCCACGGCGCAAGCCACCGTTCCCATCACGCCGCCACCCAGCGCCTGGTGGGCCGAGCCATCCCAGATGGCCACGCCGCTCGCGGCCATCCCTCCGGCCTCCGTGAAATCACCGGCGATGAGCAGACGGCCATCCGATAGGGGCAGCGCCACGCGCACCGTGCCGTTCGTTCCATCCCCCAAGGGCTGCCAGGGCAGATTGGGCGGATAGGCCGGCTGTATCCAAGCGAGCTCGGCGGCATCGAATCCATGCGCATCCGCCCATGCGGCGACCTGCGGCCATAGCGGCGAACGGGGCATCTCAAGCACATAGGCGAGGTTCATCGTTTCGCTGATGCGGTGCGCCAGCTCGCCATGGCCGCTCTCGATCATCAGCCAGCCCACCGCGCAGGCATTCCCGTAGGCATCGATGAAGACCGGGTTGCGGTGCGCGACCGATTCATTGCGCGGGAAGGTGCGCGCATCGGCGTAGTCGCCCAGCCTGCCCAGCAGCATGGCGCGCTTGGCGCGCTGCGAAGGATCCAAGGCAGGCCCGGAGCGCATGGCCAATCGCTCGCGCACGAGCTGCAGGTGCATGCGGATCCGATCCGCTTCCGTGCCGAACCGCGCGGTGGTGCCATCGGCGGCGCCAATCGGATCCATCTGCGGCCATTGGGCGTTCACCTCCTGCATGTGCCTGCCCAAAGGGGCATGCGCAACGGGCGGCAATGCGGCGCTGGCGCCGAAGACCATGCAAAAGAGGCAGAGGAATGTTGGGAGCGATCGCATGCGTGGAGGGTTTGGGTTCCCTTCCATGACAGGGCCGGGCCGACCGCTGCTGCCCGGCCCGTGATGGAAAGTTACTTTGTCGTCGGATGCGGCGGATCGCGATCGTAGGCCCCGAGAGCAGCGGCAAGACCACGCTGGCCCTGGAACTCTCCGAGCGTCTGGGCGCTGCGGCGGTGCCCGAGGCCGCGCGCGCATTCCTGACCGGGCTCGGCCGGCCCTATGCGGAAGCGGACCTGCTCACGATCGCAAAGCTGCAGGTCGAGCGTGAGGAACTGGAAGCCGACGCCAGCGGGCGGTCCGGCAGCGGCCTGCTCCTCTGTGACACCGACCTGCTCACCATCCGCATCTGGTCCGAGGAGAAGTTCGGCCGCTGCGACCCATGGATCGTGGCGGAGTGCGAGCGCCGCCGCTATGACCTGTGGCTGCTATGCCGGCCGGACATCCCCTGGGAGCCCGATCCGCTCCGGGAGAATCCGCACGACCGGGAACGGCTCTTCGTGGCTTACGCATCTCGGCTGCAGCGGCTCGCAAGGCCCTTCCGGATCATCGAGGGCACGCTTGAACAGCGCCTTGCGACCGCTTGGGCCGCCATCCTGCAGCTGCCTGACTGACCGCTGGGAGCCGACTACCTTCGCCCCATGTCCATTTCCGTCCGCCGGATCACCAAGTTCTACGGTGCCCAGAAAGCGCTCGATGACGCCTCCTTCGAGATCGGAGCCGGCGAGGTGGTGGGCTTCCTGGGGCCCAACGGCGCCGGGAAGAGCACGATGATGAAGATCCTCACCTGCTTCATCCCGCCCAGCAGCGGTGATGCCGTCGTGGGCGGCTTCGACACGCGGACGCACAGCATGGAGGTGAGGCGCCGCGTGGGCTACCTCCCCGAGCACAACCCGCTCTACCTCGACCTGTATGTGCGCGAGCACCTCGACTTCGTGGCGGGCGTGCATGGGCTGCGCGACCGCTCGAAGCGCGTGGATGCGCTCGTGCAGCGCGTTGGCCTGGGGCCCGAACAGCACAAGCGCATCGGCCAGCTCAGCAAGGGCTACCGCCAGCGCGTGGGACTGGCGCAAGCGCTCATCCACGATCCGCAGGTGCTGATCCTCGACGAGCCCACCAGCGGCCTCGACCCCAACCAGCTGGTGGACATCCGCGCGCTGATCAAGAGCCTGGGGCGCGAGAAGACGGTGATGCTCAGCACGCACATCATGCAGGAGGTGGAGGCCATCTGCGACCGCGTGATCATCATCGACAAGGGACGCATCGTGGCCGATGACAAGGCCAGCACCCTGCGCGGGCGCCAAGCCCAAGGGGCGGTGCTCGAGGTGGAGTTCGACCGCTCGCCGCAGGCCAACGAGCTCCTCCAGGTGGCGGGTGTGCTCAACGCGCGGCGCAAGGAGGGCGGCACTTGGCTGCTGGCGCACCCTGCCGACCGCGACATCCGGCCCGCCATCTTCGAGTTCGCCGTGCAGCAGGGGCTGAAGGTGCTGGGCATGCAGCGCAGCGAGCGCGGGCTGGAGGAGGTCTTCAAGGAACTCACGGGCAACCGCTAGGAGGCCGATGGCATTGCGCACGCGCTGGGTGAACCTCCTTATCGCCCTTGCCTTCCTGGGGAGCGCGGCGTGGGTGGTGGTGATCCCCTTCTTCCCTTCGCTCGATGGCTGGACGCACCTCTACACGGCGCGCATGCTGTTCGAGGGCATCCCGGAGGGCGTCTTCTGCCGCAACCCGGGCCTGGTGCCGAATGCGGGCGGGCACATGGCCCTCGGCGCACTGGCCCAGGTGCTTCCGCCGCTGGTGGCCGAGCGGGTATTCCTCGCCGCGCTCATCCTCGGCCTGGGCCTGGGGACCTGGGCCTTGGCGGCAGCCTTCGGACGGCCCAGCCCGCTCATCCTGATGGCGCTGCCCTTCACGGTGAACTTCCTGCTGCTGATGGGCTTCCACAACTTCCTGCTGGGCCTGTCGCTGGCATTGCTCCTGGCCGCCGCGTGGATCTCCCGCGCACGCGTGACCTGGTGGCACACTGCACTGCTCCTCCCTGCTTCACTGGTCATCCTGTACACGCACACCATGGCCCTGCCGCTTTTCCTGCTGCTCTGCGGCGCCCATGAGCTGACGGTGGCGCTCGGCCTCCGCGCCAGGGAGGATGTCCGTTTCGCGCGGCCGTGGCTCGCGCTGGCTGCATTCGTGGCCATGGCGGTGCCGGCCCTCTGGCTCATGCAGCGCTTCGGTACCGGCCAGGCCATCGCCTGGTCGGCGGTCGACCCCCTGGACAACCTGCGCCAGCTGTTCAACCTGCGGGTGCTTGTGCTCTTCGGCGGCGAAGAGGTGAAATTCTCCTATGCGCTCAAGCTCATCCTGGTCGGGGCGCTGGCCGCTGCCGCGATCGGGCGTGCCTCCGCGGAACGCCCTTGGCGGATCGCGGCCGGCGATGCGCTGCTCGGGGCATCCCTCCTCCTCCTCGGCCTCTATTTCTTCCTGCCCGATTCGGCCGGCTTCGCCAGCTACATCACCCTGCGGCTCCAGCTGATGGCACTGCTGCCGCTGATCGCCTGGATGGCACTCCAGCCCGTGCGGCCCGTGGCGGCGGCCCTGCCCGTGATCATGCTGCTGCTGCTGCACCAGGCGCGGCTGGGGCACTACCGCGCCACCGCCGCTCCGTTGGCCTGGGAGCGCGACCTGCTCGCCGAGGCGGCCGCGCACCTGCCGGAGGGAAGCACCGTGCTGCCGATCAACCGCGACGGCAATTGGCTCATGGCCCATGCAGCGCCGCTGCTCACCGTGGAGCGGCCCGTGACGCTCCTGGACAACTACGAGTGCGCCACGGGGTACTTCCCCTTGATCTGGTGCCCGGAGCTGCCGAGGGAGCTGCGCGGGCTCATGGAAGGCCATGTCAACTGCCTCGATTGGCTCGACGCGCACATCCGCTCCGGCGCTCCGCCGGTCATCGATCGCATCGCGCTCTTCGGTCATGGCATTGACACCGCGGCCTGCGACATGCGTGCCCTGCGGCAGGTGCTCGCGGACCACTTCGAGCCCGATCACCGCAACGCCTACGTGCAGGTGCACCGCCGCAGGCAGTGACCGGCAGGGGCAGCCGTGGCCGGCGAATCGGTCAAACCCCTTCCTTTGCCGCCCTGAAATTCAACCGCGCACATGCCTTACCTCTTCACCTCGGAAAGCGTCAGCGAAGGCCACCCCGACAAGGTCGCCGACCAGATCAGCGATGCCCTCATCGACCACTTCCTCGCCTTCGACCCCAGCAGCAAGGTGGCCTGCGAAACGCTGGTGACCACCGGCCAGGTGGTGCTGGCGGGCGAAGTGAAGAGCAAGGCCTACCTCGACGTGCAGCAGATCGCCCGTGATGTGATCGAGAAGATCGGCTACACCAAGAGCGAGTACATGTTCGAGGCGCACAGCTGCGGCGTGCTCAGCGCCATCCACGAGCAGAGCCCCGACATCAACCAGGGCGTGGAGCGGAAGAAGCCCGAGGAGCAGGGCGCCGGTGACCAGGGCATGATGTTCGGCTACGCCTGCCGCGATACCGACACCTTCATGCCGCTGCCGCTGGAGCTGAGCCACCTCCTGCTGCGCGAGCTCGCCGCCATCCGCCGCGAGAAGAACAGCAAGATGCCCTACCTGCGCCCCGATGCCAAGAGCCAGGTGACCATCGAGTACAACGACGACCACACGCCCAAGCGCATCGACGCCATCGTGGTGAGCACGCAGCACGACGACTTCGACAAGGAGGCGAAGATGCTGGCGCGCATCAAGAAGGACGTGATCGAGATCCTGATCCCCCGCGTGATGAGGAAGCTGCCCAAGCGGGTGCAGGCCCTCTTCGGCAAGGACATCAAGTACCACATCAACCCCACCGGGAAGTTCGTGATCGGGGGGCCGCATGGCGACACCGGCCTCACCGGCCGCAAGATCATCGTGGACACCTACGGCGGCAAGGGTGCGCACGGCGGCGGTGCCTTCAGCGGCAAGGACCCCAGCAAGGTGGACCGCAGCGCGGCCTACGCGGCGCGCCATGTGGCCAAGCACCTGGTGGCGGCCGGCGTGTGCGACGAATGCCTGGTGCAGGTGGCCTATGCCATCGGCGTGGCCAAGCCCGTGGGCTTCTACGTGAACACCTACGGCACCAGCAAGGTGAAGAAGACCGACGGGCAGATCGCCGACGTGATCGGCGGCATGAAGGAGTTCGACATGCGCCCCTACTTCATCGAGCAGCGCTTCAAGCTCCGCACGCCCATCTACAGCGAGACGGCCGCCTACGGCCACATGGGCCGCGAGTGCAAGGAGGTGACCAAGACCTTCAGGAACGCCGGCCAGGAAGCTACGGTGAAGGTGAAGCTCTTCCCTTGGGAGGAGCTCAACGCCGTGGATGCTGTGAAGAAGGCCTTCAAGCTCTGAGTGCCCCAGCCGCTGTAGGCCCGTTTGGGGCTTGGGAATCAATCAAATGACGCCTTGCGCACATCCACCTGTTGGTGAGGATCGGAAATAGCGCTACTTTCGCACCCCATTTTCGGAAGACCATGTACGCCATTGTCGATATCGCCGGCCAGCAATACAAGGTTGAGCAGGCCCAGAAGCTGAAGGTGCACCGCCTCGAAGCCGAGGAAGGCAAGCACGTGGAGCTGGATAAGGTGCTGCTCGTGAGCGACGGCAAGACCGTGAGCGTGGGCACCCCCACGGTGGAGGGCGTCCGCATCGCCGCCAAGGTGCTGAGCCATGGCAAGGGCGACAAGGTTCTGGTATTCAAGAAGAAGCGCCGCAAGGGCTACCAGAAGATGAACGGCCACCGCCAGTACCTCACGGAACTGTGGATCGAGGCCATCCTGGGCAAGGGCGAGAAGTTCGACGCCAGCAAGAGCAGCGCTCCCGCTCCCAAGGCGGTGAAGGCCGCCGAGCCCAAGGCCAAGAAGAGCGCCGCCAAGGAGGCTGCCCCTGCCAAGAAGGCCGCCGCCAAGAAAGCCGCTCCGGCCAAGAAGGCCGCTGCCAAGAAAGCCGCCCCGAAGAAGGCCGCCAAGAAGGACGATTCGAAGTAAGCAAGACCATAACGAGCCGCTGGGCCCGGCCCGGCACGTCAGACCCCCTCAGCCATGGCACACAAGAAAGGTGAAGGCAGTACCCAGAACGGACGCGAGTCGCACTCGAAACGGCTCGGCATCAAGATCTTCGGCGGCAGCAAGGCCATCGCCGGCAATATCATCGTGCGCCAGCGCGGCACCAAGCACCACCCCGGCCGCAACGTGGGGATCGGCGTGGACCACACGCTCTTCGCCATGGCCGATGGCACGGTGAAGTTCGAGAAGAAGCGCGGCGAGCGCAGCGTGGTGAGCGTGGTGCCCGCCGAAAAGGCCGAGTAACCGGACCCTACCGATTGCGAAGCCCTTCCGCCCACCGGTGGAGGGGCTTCGTGCTGAACGGCTGCGCCGCACGACCGATACCTTTACCGCGAACGAAGACACGACATGCTGGAGCTGAACTTCCTGAGGGACCGCCATGAAGAGGCCATTGCCCGCCTGAGCAAGCGCAACATCGATGCACAGGGCATGGTGGGCAAGGCGCGAAGCCTGGACGATGAGCGGCGTGCCACCCAAACCGAGCTGGATGGGAGGCAGGCGGAGCTGAATGCCATCAGCCGAAGCGTCGGGGAACTGATGAAGAGCGGCCGCAAGGATGAGGCCGAGGCCGCCAAGGCCCGGAGCACCGACCTGAAGAGCGGCATCCAAGCGCTGAAGGACCGCCTCGAGGCCGCGGAGAAAGCCTTGCAGGAGCACCTGGTCACCCTGCCCAATGCACCGCACCCGAAGGTGCCGGCCGGTCGGACGCCGGAGGACAATGCGGTGGTGATGCAGGAGGGCGCCATCCCCACGCTGGGCCCCGATGCCAAGCCCCATTGGGAACTGGGCGAGGAATACGGCTTCCTGCACATGGACCTGGGCGTTAAGCTCACCGGCGCCGGCTTCCCTGTGTACAGCGGCCAGGGCGCACGCCTGCAGCGCGCGCTCATCGCCTTCTTCCTGGACGAAGCCACCAAGGCCGGCTACCGCGAGATCATCCCCCCGCACCTGGTGAACGCCGAAAGCGCCTTCGCCACCGGCCAGCTGCCCGACAAAGAGGGGCAGATGTACCATGCCACCGTGGATGACCTGTACCTGATCCCCACGGCCGAGGTGCCCATCACCAACCTCTACCGCGACGAGATCGTGGACGCGGACAAGCTGCCTGTGAAGCTGGTGGGCTACACCCCCTGCTTCCGCCGCGAGGCCGGCAGCTACGGCGCCCATGTGCGCGGCCTCAACCGCGTGCACCAGTTCGACAAGGTGGAGATCGTGCGCGTGGAGAAGCCCGAGGACAGCTACGCCGCCCTGGAGGAGATGGTGGAGCATGTGAAGGGCCTGCTGCGCGCCCTGGAGCTGCCGTACCGCCAGCTGCTGCTCTGCGGCGGCGACATGGGCTTCGCCAGCGCCATGACCTACGACATGGAGGTGTACAGCGCCGCCCAGCAGCGCTGGCTGGAAGTGAGCAGCATCAGCAACTTCGAGACCTTCCAGAGCAACCGCCTGAAGCTCCGCTACCGCGGCGAGGACAAGAAGCCCCGCCTGGCCCACACGCTGAACGGCAGCGCGCTCGCCCTGGCACGGATCGTGGCGGCCCTGCTGGAGAACAACCAGACGCCCGAGGGCATCCGCATCCCCAAGGCGCTGCAGCCCTACACCGGCTTCGCGCTCATCACGAAATGACCCAAGGGATACGCTCGGCCTGCAGTGCTGCGTTCGCCACGAGCGCCCTGCTCATGGCCTGCTCTCCCGATCCAGACCCCGCGCAGCTCACCGCCGTGGATCAGCTCATCACCGCCACCGACGGCGCCCTGCTCACCCTGAACGAGCTGGACCGCAACCGCTACCTCCGCGCCGATTCGCTCTTCGCGCTCAGCGAGGAGCGCTTCCGCGCAAGGCTCGCAGACACGCTGGCGCCCGATGCGGCACAGGCCCTGGGCAGCCAGTGGATCGCCCTGCGCCGCGCAGCCGACATGGGCAAGGGCCACGAACGCATCCTCGCCGAGCTCTCGGCCGCCGCTGAGCGGCTGCGGCTGCTCCGCACCGACCTGGCCGCTGGCGCCATCGGCCCCGAGGAGGGGCGAGCGCTCATCGCCGCCGAGCAGCGCCGCCATGCGGAGACCATCGCCGCCGTGCATGCGGTGATGGACAATTACCGGCTGCTGCAGCACGCGTGGGACCGCCGCGACACGGTGGAGGCACTGCTGGCCAACGCACCGCTGCCATGAGAAGGCTCGCGCTCCTCCTGCCCTTGATTCTTTGGGCCCTGGGCTCCGTGGCCCAGCCCGGAACCGATGAGCAGCTGGCTGCGCAGTACTTCCAGCAGGGCGACTTCGCAAAGGCCGTGCTCTACTACGAACGGCTCTACCGCCAGCAGCCCACGGATTACTACTACGAGCAGCTGCTGAAGAGCCACCTCGGCGCCAACGACACGGATAGCGCGCAGAAGCTGGTGAAGGAGCGCATGCGCCGCAACGGCGATGATCCGCGCTATCCCATCGACCTGGGCCGCGTGCTGGAGCTGGGCGGCGATGCCGAGCGTGCGCAGAAGGAGTATGACCGCGCCCTGAAGATGCTGCGCGGCGACCAGGCCGGCGTGCGCTCGGTGGCCAATGCCTTCATCGGCTACAACAAGCTCGACCTGGCGCTCCAGGCCTACGAGCGCGGCCAGCGGCTCGCGCAGGACGGCATGAGCTACCATTTCGAGATCGCCAACCTGCACGGCATGAAGGGCGACACCCCGCGGATGGTATCGGCCTACATGGACCTGCTCACCGCCAACGAGGCCTATGTGCAGGCGGTGCAGAACGCCCTCTCGCGCCACCTGGACTTCGACCAGGCCGATGCCCGCACGGAGGTGCTGCGCACCGAGCTGCTGCGCCGCATCCAGCGCGACCCCTCGCGCACCATCTTCCAGGAGCTGCTCATCTGGATGCTCGTCCAGCAGAAGGACCTGGAAGCGGCATTCGTGCAGAGCAAGGCGCTGGACAAGCGCTTGGACGAGGGCGGCGCGCGGCTCATGGACCTTGCGCGCATCGCGCTGGCGAACAAGGAGCACGGCATAGCCTTCCGCTGCTACGACTACGTGATCGCCCTGGGGCGCAACGATGCCAACTATTTCACGGCCCGCACCGGCGCCGTGAGCGCACGCTATGCCCAGCTCACCGAACAGCCCGAGCCCGCTGCGGAGGCCCTCGAGGACCTGGACCGCCGCATGGCCTCCACCATCGAGGAGATGGGGCTGAACAAAGGCACCCTGCCGCTCCTGCGCGAGCGTGCGCACCTGAAGGCCTACTACATGGAGCGCCCGCAGGAGGGCATGGCCCTGCTGGAGGAGGCGCTGGCGCTGCCGGGCCTCGACGCCAAGACCAAGGGCGAGGTGAAGCTCGAGCTCGGCGACATCCACCTCATCAGCGGCGACATCTGGGAGGCCTCGCTCCTCTACAGCCAGGTGGACCTCGACTTCAAGCACGACCTGCTCGGGCACGAGGCGCGCCTGCGCAACGCCAAGGTCTCCTTCTACACGGGCGACTTCCTGTGGGCGCAGGCCCAACTGGGGGTGCTCAAGGCCAGCACCAGCAAGCTCATCGCCAACGATGCCATGGAGCTGAGCCTGCGCATCACCGACAACCTGGGCGTGGACAGCAATGCCGTGCCCCTCTCCTTCTTCGCCCGTGCCGAACTGCTTCGCGTGCAGCACCTCTATGACCGTGCGCTGCTCACGCTCGATTCGCTGGACCGGGAGTTCCCCCAGCACAGCCTGGGCGACGATGCCCTCTACGAGCGCTACCGGATAGCCATGGCGCGCCACCGCTATGCCGAGGCGGCGCAGCACCTGGAGAAGGTGATCGAGCTCTACCCCATCGATATCCTCGTGGACAACGCCCTCCTCGACCTGGGCCGCCTCTACGAGGAGCGCCTGCAGGACCCGGAGAAAGCCAAGGCGCGCTACGAGAAGCTGCTCTTCGAGCATACCGGCAGCATCTTCGTGCCGGAGGCGCGCGCCCGGTACCGCAAGCTCCGCGGCGATGCACCCGACAGCCTGCCCGAGCAGAAACCGCCCCCGCAGCCATGATCGTCTACAACGTCACCGTGAGCATCGACCACGACGCGCATGATGCCTGGCTGGCGTGGATGCGCGAGGAGCACATCCCCCGCGTGATGGCCACCGGCCTCTTCCTCGACGGCCGCATGTTCAAGGTGCTCGCCGACGACGAGGGAGGGGTCACCTATGCCGTCCAGTACACCGCCGCCGACATGGCCGCCTACGAGCGGTACCGCGATGAGCATGCCCCGCGCCTGCAGGGCGAGGCACACGCGGCGTTCGGCGGTCGATTCCACGCCTTCCGCACCCTGCTTGAGTCCGTGGACCGGTGATGCACGCGGTAACCCCGAAGAAGCATCTCGGCCAGCATTTCCTCAAGGAGGACGGCATCGCGCAGCGCATTGCCGATGGCCTAACCGGTCACGGCGGCTACACCACCGTGATCGAGGTGGGGCCCGGCACCGGTGCGCTCACCAAGCACTTGCTCGCGCGCAAGGCCTTCACCACCACCTGCTTCGAGGTCGACCGTGAATCGGTGCACTACCTGCGCGCGCAATACCCCGGCATCGACGTGCGCGAGGAGGACTTCCTCCGCATGGATCCGGACGGCGTGACCGAAGGCCGATTCGCTGTGGCGGGCAATTTCCCCTACAACATCAGCACGCAGATCGTCTTCAAGGTGCTGGAGCACCGCGACCGGTGCACCGAGCTTGTGGGCATGTTCCAGAAAGAGGTGGCCGACCGCATCCGCGCGCCCCACGGCAGCAAGACCTACGGCATCACCAGCGTGCTGGCCCAGGCCTATTATGATGTGGAGCTGCTCTTCCATGTGGAGCCCGGCAGCTTCATACCGCCGCCCAAGGTGCGCAGCAGCGTGATCCGCATGAAGCGCAACAGGGTGGAGCGGCTGCCTTGCGATGAAGCGCTCTTCTTCCGGGTGGTGAAGACCGCCTTCAACCAGCGGCGCAAGACCCTGCGCAATGCGCTGAAGCCGCTGCCGGAGCTGACCGGCGCCCCGCCGGCTGAATATGCGGGCAGGCGCGCCGAGCAATTGAGCGTGGCGGACTTCATCGCGCTGACGCGGGCCATTGAGCAGGCTTGACCCGCCATCGCCTCGACTTTTCAACAGCCTTTGGATGCGTTGCGCAAGCGCATTAGCTTCACCTATCCAATTCCTGTAACCATGCAGAACGCAGAACGCAGAACGCAGAACGCAGAACGCAGGACAGGGGCAAGGGCAGGTGGCGTCTGACACAAGCTCTCCAATGCTTACTGTTGGCAGGAGTGTCCGGGGTTAGCGCCCAAGTATATGTGCCGCCCGATCCGTATGGGGATGCCGGTCACGGCTTCACGCCACTGCGGCAGCATGCCGGGCAGGTGCTGCGCACCGACGGTACACCCTTGGCGGATTGCGCCTACTACTATGAGCGGACCCCCATCGGGATCTTCCTGCGGAACAAGAGCCTGGTGAGTTACACCCTGGCCGCCTTGCACCACGACAGCACCACCACGGATACCCTCTACCGGATCGACATGCTCATGGGCGACAAGGAGGTGGACCCGGTTCCGGTGGGCCCGGCCTTGGAAGGCGTCACCAATTATTATCTCGGATCATTCTCAGCGGAAGGGGTGGAAGGACACCAACGCGTCGTGTACGAAGAAGCCTGGGAGAAAACGGATATCCATTACTACTATGGAAGCACGGGGCCCCGCATGGCCATCGTCATCCGGCCCGGCGGAACCCCGGCCGATGTGAAGCTGAGCTTCACCGGGCAGGACAGCATCAAAGTCGATTGGCTAGGAGCGCTGAAGGTCCATCTCGCGGACAAGTGGGTCAAGCTGGATCAAGCACTCGCCTTTCAAGTCAACGGCAACGGCCAGGTCGTTCCCGTGAACTGGACGGCGGACTACGTGGTAGAGCCGGGCAATTTCACCGTGGGCTTCGAGTATGAGAGCTACAACCCCGCCTGGCCCTTGATCCTGCAGATCGGATACCCGCCTGCCATGATGGGCGGCGGCCCCGAGCAGCGCAACCTCAACTGGAGCACCTACGCGGGCGGCCAGGGCGGCGATGAACTGGAGTGCGTGGAAGTGGATGAGCAGGGCAACCCCTACGCCTGCGGTTATGTGACTGGCACCTATTTCCCCATTGCAGTAGGCTACACGGAACATACCCCCTTCATCAGCGAACCCGCAGGCTGGTGGAGCGCGGTGATCATGAAGGTGCGTGCTTCCGATAAAGTGACCCAATGGGCCACCTATTACGGTGGCTACGACGGGGGCAAGTGGAGCGCGCGCACCAAGGCGCACAAACTGGCGGTGGATGCCACTGAAGAGAGCAGCGTAGATCATGTGTTCGTGACGGGGAGCACCAATTGCACGGATTTCTTGCCCTATACAGACCCTTCCTCTGTTTTCACAGATGCATTTGCGGAGGCTTATGATGGCGGCACCATGCGCATGTGGGTCGGTGCATTCAGGAAAGAGAACGGCATACGCGATTGGGCCACCACCCACGGGCAATCCGGTGAGGTGAGCTGGAGCGAGCATGGCCTGGCCATCGATGTGGACCCCACGGGCCAGGTGGTGGTGGGCGGGCAGATCGAGACCTTCAGCATCATGGGGGCCTCTACGCCCGATTTCCCCCTTGTCACCCCCACGGGCGCATTCAGCCGCGCCGTTGGCGGCGGCTTCTTCATCGTGTTCGATGCGGACTACGACATCGAATGGGCCACCACCTTCGGTGAATACGATCCGGAAGATGCCTACACCAAGGTGACCGACCTGCGCATCGCGCCTGTGCCGGGTTCGGGCAAGAAGGTCATCTGGTTGACAGGCACCAGTTCCACAGGAACGGGCAGCGCGCTGGATACGCAATCATTGCCCGGCGCCTTCTTCCAATCCAGCTCGAATGGGCCTTCGGCCATGATCGCCCGCATCGACATCAACAACCAGTACCAAGTAGAATACTGCACACGCTGGGGCGATTGGCTGGCGGAGGCATACGGCCTTGAACTCACGAGCAAATCGCTCTGGGTGGTGGGCTATACCACCGATACGGAGCTCACCAAGGATCATTGTCCCCATCCGGACGGGTCAGGCGTGCATCACAGCCAGAGCCATGCGGGCACCACCTACGGCCAGGGAGCGGATGGCTTCATCCTGCGCTTCCATTTGGCGCCCTTCGACCTCAACTACGGCACGCTCATCGGGGGGCTGCGCGACGATGTGCTGCTGGACGTGAACAGCCACGACGATAGCCGCGTGTTCATCACCGGCGAGACGCGCAGCGCCGAGGGCTTCAGTACCGACATCAACAGCAGCTACTACTATCAGGATCAGAACGATTACTGGAACCGGCGCGATGCCATCATCCTCTCGCTGGCGGACCAACCGGCACCAGCCATGCTATGGCGCAGCGCATTCGGCGGCGTGCAGAGCGACCGTGGTTGGGGTATTGCCGCATCAGCCACGGAGGTGTACCTGGTGGGCGCCACCGCCTCCCAGCAGACCGATGCGTTCCCGCTCTGGGATTTCGACCCCAACAACGACCTGGACCTTTACCAGGATTGGAACCTGGGCGGCAACACCAGCATATCGATGGTGCCCTTCTATCAGTTCTCGGCTGCCATGGATCATGAGTTCACCACGATCGCGTATCCGGAATTGTTGAGCACCCCGCACGATGGCTTCATCTCCAGCTTCGGTGCGCAACTGTCCGTGGGCCTGCCTGAGGCGGCCATGCCTGCGCAGATGCAAGGCACCCTGCTACTGACACCGTTTGCACAGAGCGCTTGGATGGCGAGCCTGCCTGACGATGAGACCTGGGTAATCCAGGTGTTCGATGCAGCGGGACGCGAAGTCACCTTGGCGGAGGAAGCCCGGCAGCAACATGTGCTCGACCTTTCACCGCACGCGGCCGGTCTATATGTGGTACGCGCAGTTAGCGCATCGGGCAGCTCCCTTCACGCTAAGCTTGCTAGGCGATGAGACGCGGTCTGGTTCTCCTGGGATTAGGTTGGCTGGGCACCATTGCAGCGCTTGCCCAGCCCAACTGGAAGGCCTGTGGACGCGGCACCTTGAATCACCTGGAGGTGCAGACCCTATTCGGGGATTCTGTGAGCAACCGGTTGCTCGCTGGTGGCACGTTCATGTACATCCTGAATCAGAGCGACACGGTGCTCTGCGTGGGTCAGGCCGCCTGGGACGGCATGCGCTGGGATAGTTTGGCACACCGCATACAACCCATTGGTGGCGGGAGCGCCCAACAGACCTTCTGGTTCCTCCGGTTCCAAGATGAACTCTACTCCTGCGGAGGCTACACATTCATGACCGATCAAGGGACGTGGAATACCTCATTCGCCCGCCTGAACGAGGCCACCCAGCGCTGGGAGGCACTCGAGTGCATCAACCCGGCCATGAGCGGCCTGAATACGCTGGTGCAGAAGACCCCGGGCGCCACCAGCATGTACGCCACCGGCTACTCCGAGAGCCTCTGCGGCTACCCCGAGGCCTGCGTGTACCGCTACGATGGCAGCGCCTTCCACGAGTGGGAGCCCTGGGGGCAGATCCCTCCGGCACCGGACAATGGCGACTATGTGGGTTATGTGTTCGAATTCCAAGGCATGACCTACATGACCGGTGGATTCCAGAATCCGATAGGGCCTGGCATCAGGTACTTCATGCGGTTCAATGGATCTGAATGGGAATACGTGCCCGGCTGGGGCAACGCCTACCACATCCGTGATGTGCTCATCCACGATGACGTGCTCTACGTGTGCGGCACCTTCAAGCAGAGCACCGGCGCGCCCGGCAACTTGGTAGCTGCATTCGATGGCCAGAGCTGGAGCGACATGGGCGGAGGGTTGGCCTATCTGGCAGAGGCCGGCGGAGCAACGGCCATGCGCATGAAATGGCACCATGGCCACCTCTACGTGGGCGGAGTCTTCGACCACGCCGGCGGCCAGGCCCTCAATGGCGGGCTGGCCATCTGGGACGGCAGCCAATGGAGCGGGTTGCCGGGCACATTCCACACCCCGCACCCCTTGGTGCCCGACCTGGCCCGCATCCGCGACATGGCCTTCTGGCGTGACAGCCTGTACATCTGCGGCGGATTCGACCAGATCGACGGCCAGCCGATCAACCAGGTGGCCCAATACCTGGGCGCGCTGCCGGGGGGAGGCACGGGCATCGGCGCTTCGCCGCAGGGAGGTTCCGCATTGTCCTGCAGCACCATCGATGGGGGCACCACATGGGTCGCCGACCTTCCCGACGCGCATCCATGGCGGCTCGACATCCTGAATGCGCTCGGGCAAACCGTGCTCACGCTGCCCGCTGTGCGGTTGCGCACCACGTTCTCTCTGCCCCGCGCGGGTCCCGCCGTGTACTTCGTGCATGCTACCCGTGAGCGGGACCGCCGTTCCGCCAAGATCCTGGTGCGGTAAGCCGTGGACCCCGATGCGGCGCCACCCTGGGCTGATCATGGCGAGCACGATCGCAGCCTCCAACCTGCGGACTGCGCTGAAGGGCGGGTATGAACGAGATGAGGAGGCGGCTACCCATGGCCAATAAGACCCCTCCACCACTGGCGCGCAGCGGTTGCCATGCGATAGCGCTCTTCTTCCGGGTGGTGAAGACCGCCTTCAACCAGCGGCGCAAGACCCTGCGCAATGCGCTGAAGCCGCTGCCGGAGCTGACCGGCGCCCCGCCGGCTGAATTTGCGGGCAGGCGCGCCGAGCAGCTGAGCGTGGCGGACTTCATCGCGCTGACGCGGGCCATTGAGCAGGCTCCGAAGGCCTAATTTCGCGCGGCTCCGCAACCGCCATCAGGCCGGGGCACCCGCCATGGCCTTCGATGTCACCAAGCCCCTGCTCGAACGGATCCGCGAGGGCCTGGAGAACGGCCGTGCGCAGGCCATCGTGGCCGACCTGTCGGAGATGCATCCGGCGGATATCGCGGAGGTGCTGGACCAGCTGCGCCCCGAGGAGGCCAACACGCTGTATGATGCCCTGGGCGAGGAGCTGGCGGCCGAGGTGCTGCTGGAGCTTCCGGAGGACAAGCGCGAGGCCATCCTGGGCACCTACACCGGCAAGGAGATCGCCGAGGAGGTGATCGACCAGCTGGACAGCGACGATGCCGCCGACGTGATCGCCGACCTGCCGGAGGACGTGCAGGAGGAGGTGATGGCCAACATCGAGGACGCCGAACAGCGCGAAGAGATCGCCGAGCTGCTGGCCTACGACGAGCACAGCGCCGGGGGGCTCATGGCCAAGGAGCTCATCCGGGTGAGCGTGGAGGGGCGCATGCGCGATTGCGTGAAGGAGCTGCGGGCCCACGGGGAGGAGATCGACAACCCCTATGCGATCTACGTGGTGGACCAGCATGAGCGGCTGGTGGGCATCATCCCCCTGAAGAAGCTGCTCACCACCTCGCTCTTCCAGCCGGTGAAGGACGTGTACGAGCCGGACTTCATCAGCGTGCGTGCCGACGAGGACGCCGAGGTGGCCGCCCGGCTCATGGAGAAATACGACCTGGTGGCGCTGCCCGTGCTGGACGGGCGCGGCCGCCTCGTGGGCCGCATCACCATCGACGACGTGGTGGACGTGATCCGCGAGGAGGAGACGGAGGACGCCCAGAAGATGGCGGGCATGGAGGCGCTGGAGGACAGCTACATGAGCAGCACCTGGCTCGACATCGTGAAGAAGCGAGTGGGCTGGCTCATCATCCTCTTCGTGGGCGAGAGCTTCACGGCCACGGCCATGAGCTTCTTCGAGGACCAGATCGCCAAGGCGGTGGTGCTGGCGCTCTTCGTGCCGCTGATCATCAGCAGCGGCGGCAACACCGGCTCGCAGGCCAGCACGCTCATCATCCGGGCACTGGCCCTGGGCGACGTCTCCATCCGCGAATGGTGGAGCGTGGTGAAGCGCGAATTCACCGTGGGGCTCACCTTGGGCACGGTGCTCGGCATCATCGGCTTCCTGCGCGTGGCCCTGTGGAGCCAGTTCGTGACCGTGTACGGCGAGCACTGGCTGCAGGTGGGCCTTGCGGTGGGCATCTCCCTGCTGGGCGTGGTGCTCTGGGGCAACCTCATCGGCTCCCTCTTCCCGCTCGTGCTGAAGCGCCTGGGACGCGACCCCGCTGTCTCCTCGGCGCCCTTCGTGGCCACCGTGGTGGACGTGACGGGCCTGCTCATCTACTTCGGCATCGCCTCCGTGCTGCTGGCCGGCCTCATGCTCTGAACCCATGCGCATCGGATTCATCGACAATGCGCACCCCCGCCTGGCCGAGCTGCTCACCCGGGCGGGGCACGAGGCGGTGATGCTCCACCAGGTGGATGATGCGCGGCTGGCGGAAGCGCTCCAGGGCATGCGGGGCATCGTGGTCCGCAGCCGCCGCCTGGAAGGCAGCCTGCTCGCCCGCATCGACGGGCTCCGCTTCGTGGCGCGCGTGGGCAGCGGGCTGGAGAACATCGATACCGCCTGGTGCCGCAGGAACGGCATCCAGGTGATGAACTCGCCGGAGGGCAACCGCGATGGCGTGGGCGAAGCCTGCGTGATGCTGCTGCTGGCGCTGATGAAGGCGCTGGTGCGCGCCAACAACCAGGTGCATGCCGGCCTTTGGCTGCGCGAGGAGAACCGCGGCACCGACCTGCGCGGCAAGACCGTGGGCATCATCGGCTACGGCCACATGGGCAGCGCCTTCGCCGACAAGCTGCGCGGATTCGGGGTGCGCGTGCTGGCGCACGACAAGTACCGCAGCGGTTTCGAGCGCGCCGGGGTGCACGAGTGCGGGCTGGAGCGCGTGCTGCGCGAGAGCGACGTCATCAGCCTGCACCTGCCGCTGACCCCGGAGACGCACCACTTCGCCGACCGCGGCTTCTTCCTCCGCCTGGGCAGGCCCATCTGGTTCCTCAACACGTCGCGCGGGGCCGTGGTGCACACCGCTGCGCTGCTCGATGCCATCGATCATGGCCGCGTGATCGCCGCAGGCCTCGACGTGCTCGAATTCGAGCGGCCCGACCTCTCCGGACTCGACCCCGCCATCGACCCTGCCACCCAGCGCCGGCTCCTCGGCCATGACCGCGTGCTGCTGACGCCGCACATCGCCGGAGTGACGCACGAAGGCAAGCTGAAGATGGCCGAGGTGCTCGCCGACAAGATCATCCACGCATTCCCGAATGGCCAAGGCTGAAACCCCGGCGGCCCTGCTCATCGCCGCCCTCCTCCACTCCTGCATGCCCGCCACCCCCGCCCGCCCTGAGGTCCACGGACACCGTGGCTGCCGGGGCCTGCTGCCCGAGAACACGGTGCCCGGCTTCCTCAAGGCCGCCGAGCTGGGAGTCGACTGGCTGGAACTCGATGTGGTGGTGAGTGCAGACAGCCAGGTGGTGGTCTCGCACGAGCCCTGGATGAGCCACCTGATCTGCACCGGCCCCCGCGGCGAGGCCATCACGGAAGCCGAGGAGCGGCAGCACAACCTCTACCGCATGACGGCGGCGGAGATCCGCACCTACGACTGCGGCGGCCTCGAGCATCCCGGATTCCCGGAGCAGGAGCAGCGGCGCGCCCACAAGCCCACGCTGCGCGAGGTGGTGGAGGCGGTGGAGGAGGCTGCCCTCCTGGGCAGCGGCAGCCCCGGATTCAACATCGAGATCAAGAGCGACCCCGCCCTCTACGGCACCTATCAGCCCCCGCCGCCGGAATTGGCCCGGTTGGTCCTCGCCGCGGTGGATTCCCTCGGCATCACCGACCGCTGCATCATCCAATCGTTCGACCCTTCCGTGCTCCAAGCCGTGCATGCCGCGGAGCCCGACATCACGCTCGCCCTCCTCGTGGAGAACACGGATGGCCTGGAGGCCAACCTGCAACGGCTGCCCTTCGACCCTGCCATCTACAGCCCGCATTTCAGCCAGGCGGACGAGGCCCTCACCCGTAAGCTGCGGGAGCGCGGCATCCAGCTGGTGGTATGGACCGTGAATGAGCCCGATGACATCCGCCGCATGGCCGCCCTCGGCGTCCAAGGCATCATCAGCGACTATCCGGACCGCGTGCTGGCCATCCTGGAGGAGGGGGATTGAGCGCGCCAGTGTGATAGTAATACTATCATATCAAACATTTTAACAACCGCATCTGTTATATCAGCTGTCGGATGCGGAACATTTGCACGCAATCCGAGCCATGGATCGACTCCTTCATATGGACGTGCAGGTACGGGAGCGCGTCTTCACCAAGGACCCCTCCTCCACCGAGCTGGGGCACCGCATCATCGGCACCAGCATCCGGCTGATCGATGAGCTGGGCTTCGAGCGCTTCACCATCGGCAAGCTGGCCCAGGCGCTGGGCACCGCTGAGACGAGCGTCTACCGCTACTTCGCCAACAAGCACCTGCTCCTCGTCTACCTCGTGGACTGGTACTGGGCGTGGCGCGAGATCAAGCTGGCATTCGACACGGCGAACATCGCCGACCCCCGGGAGCGCCTGGAGCGCGGCATCCGCAGCGTAGCGGGCGCCGTCACCGAGCGAGGCCGGCACGACTACGTCGACCTGCAGGCCCTCTACCGCATCGCCGTGAACGAGAGCGCCAAGGCCTGGTTCACCAAGGAGGTGAAGCCCGGCGACAAGGACGGCCACTTCGGCAGCTTCGTCCGGCTGAGCCACCGGCTGCGCGACCTAATCACCTCGGCCAAGCCCGGCCATCCGCAGGCGCATGACCTTGCAGCGCTCGTGCTGGAGGGCACCGGCAGCCTGCGCTTCTTCCACGAACAGCTGCCCGCGCTGTTCGGTGCACGCCCCGCCCGCAAGGAACACTCTCCGGACCGGGTGCCCGAGCTCTTCGTGCACCTGGTGTTCGCCTCCATCGATCAGAAACGCCGATGAACGCCCACATCACGCCGTGGCAGCGGCTCACCCGCCTCCTGAAGGTGGACAAGCGCGAGATCACGCACATCTACCTGTATGCGGCGGTGGGGGGCGCCATCGGCCTCAGCCTACCGCTCGGCGTGCAGGCCATCATCAACCTCATCAGCGGCGGCCAGGTGGCCACCAGCTGGGGCGTGCTCATCGCCTTCGTGACCATCGGCGTGGGCTTCACCGGCGTGCTGCAGATCATGCAGATGGCGCTGGCCGAGAACATCCAGCAGCGGCTCTTCGCGCGCAGCGCGCTGGAGTTCGCCTACCGCCTCCCTCGCATCCGGTACGATGCCGCCCAGGGCCGTTACCTGCCCGAGCTGGTGAACCGCTTCTTCGACACCATGACCGTGCAGAAGAGCCTGGCGAAGCTGCTGCTCGACATCCCGCTGGCGCTGCTGCAGATCATGCTCTCCCTGGTGCTCCTCGCGCTCTACCACCCCTTCTTCATCGCCTTCGGCCTGCTGCTGCTGGTGCTGCTCGTGCTCATCTTCCGCTTCACCGGCCAGCGCGGCCTGGCCACCAGCATGGAGGAAAGCGCCTACAAATACAGGACCGCCTACTGGCTGGAGGAGCTCGGCCGCAGCCAGGACACCTTCAAGATGGTGGGCCGCACGCGCCTCCCCATCGACCGTGCCGACGAGCTGGTGGCCGGCTATGCGCGCGCGCGCAAGGCCCACTTCCGCGTCCTGGTGGGGCAGTATTCCGCGTTGGTGGTCTTCAAGGTGATCATCACCCTTGCGCTTCTCGCGCTCGGCGGCCTGCTGGTGATGAACGAGCAGATGAACCTAGGCCAGTTCGTGGCAGCCGAGATCGTGATCCTGATGCTGCTCAATGCGGTGGAGAAGATCATCATCAGCCTTGACCGCGTGTACGACCTGGTGACTGCGCTGGAGAAGATCGGCGCGGTCACCGATGTGGCCCTGGAGCGCTCCGGGGGGCTCACGGTGCTGGACAAGGACCCGGCGGCCGGCCTCGCCGTGGAGACCAGGGAGCTTGGCTTCCGCAGCGGCTGGAGCGGCCGCAACGTCCTGGAAGGCATCAATCTCAGCCTGGCGCCCGGCGAGAAGGTCTGCCTCAGCGGCGCCAATGGCTCGGGCAAGACCACCTTGCTCCGCATCCTGGGCGGAGGCCTGGCGCCCTCGGAGGGCAGCGTGATGCTCGATGGACACCCCATCAGCAGCCTCGACCTGGAGGATGTGCGCTCGATCATCGGGGACTGCCTGAGCGATGACGATGTGTTCACCGGGACCGTGATGGAGAACATCACCGTGGGCCGTGAATGGATCACCGAACCCGATGTGGTGGAGGCCTGCCGGGCCACCGGCCTGATGGACCAACTGGCGCTGCTGCCCAACGGCCTCCTCACGCAGCTCGACCCCGAGGGCGCACGGCTGCCCCGCAGCCTGGTGAAGCGCATCGTGCAGGCCCGCGCGATCGCCGGCCGGCCGCGCATGATCCTGCTGGAGGACAGCCTGCAGGACTGGGAGCCGCGCGAGCGCGAACAGCTCCTGGGCTGGATCAGCGCGCCCGAGCGCCCATGGACCCTCCTGGCCGTGAGCAATGACCCCTGGCTGCAGGGCCGGTGCCGGCGCGTGCTGCACCTGCGCGAGGGCCGCATCGAACCGAAGCCCTGACGCCATGCTTGACCTGAGCCCGCACAATCCCGTGCCCACGCTGGACCGCAGCACATTCGGCTGCTTCCGCGTCATCGGCATCGCCAGCGCCAACCGGCTGTTCTCCCGTTGGCTCGTCGCCGCCTGCGCCGTGGTCCTCATCGGCCTCTTCCTGCCCTGGACGCAGAACATACGCGCGCGCGGAACCGTCACCAGCCTCAGCCCCGACCAGCGGCCGCAGACCATCCACGCCATCATCCCCGGCCGCGTCGAGGAGTGGTTCGTGCAGGAAGGCCAGCTGGTGCAGAAAGGCGACACCATCCTCCGCCTCAGCGAGGTGAAGGCCGAATACTTCGACCCACTCCTGCTCGACCGCACGCAGGAGCAGATCACCGCCAAGGAGCTCACCGCGCGCAGCTACGATGAGAAGGTGCGCTCACTCGATGCGCAGATCGATGCCCTCAACGCCGCCCTGCGCGTGAAGCTCGAGCAGGCCCGCAACAAGATCCTGCAGGCCCGGCTCAAGGTGCAGAGCGACAGCATCCGCGTAATCGCCGCGGAGACCGAGATCCGCGTGGCGGAGGAGCAGCTCGAGCGCGGGGAGCAGCAGTTCACGGAGGGGCTGCTGAGCAAGGTGGAGCTCGAGCGCCGCCAGGTGGCTCAGCAGCGCGCCACGGCCACCGTCATCGATGCCCGCAACAAACTGCTGGATGCGCGCAACGAGCTGCTCAATGCGCAGCTCGACCTCGACGGCATACGCAACGACTACCGCGACAAGCTGAGCAAGGCCGAGAGCGAGAAGTTCGCCAGCCTCAGCCAGCGCTACACCACCGAAGCCGAAGTGAGCAAGATGCAGGTGGACCTGGCCAACTACACGGTGCGGGCCGGCAACTATTACGTTACGGCACCGCAGCGCGGCTACATCACCAAGGCGGTGGTGACCGGCGTGGGCGAGACGGTGAAGGAGGGCGACGAACTGGTGAGCGTGATGCCCGCGGACTTCGACCTGGCGGTTGAGCTATACGTGCGCCCCATGGACATGCCGTTGATCAACAAGGGGCAGAAGGTGCGCTTCATGTTCGACGGATGGCCGAGCATCGTCTTCAGCGGCTGGCCCAATGCGAGCTACGGCACCTTCGGGGGCCGTGTGGCCGCCGTGGACAACTTCATCAGCCCAAACGGCAAGTACCGCCTGCTGGTGGCGCCCGACCCCGATGATGAGCCCTGGCCCAAGGCCCTGCGCGTGGGCGGCGGAAGCGTGGGCTTCGCGCTCATGAGCAATGTGCCCATCTGGTATGAGCTGTGGCGGCAGATCAACGGATTCCCGCCGGACCTCTACGCGGTGCCCGAGCCAGTGAGCATGAAAGGCAAATGACCATGGCAGCGCCCTACACCCTCGGATTCGCCTTGCGCGCGCTGCTCGCACTCGGCATGGCCGGGGCGATCCGAACCGGCAGTGCGCAGACGCCCGCCACCCTCACCCGCGAGGCCTTCGTGCGGCTGGTGACCGAGAACCACCCCATGGCCCGGCAAGCCGCCCTGCGCACCGGGATGGGCGATGCGGCCGTGAGGAGCGCCCGGGGAGGATTCGACCCGGTGGCCACCGCGGCTTACCGCAGCAAGGAGTTCGAGGACAAGGAGTACTACACGCTGCTCGAAGCGGGGCTGAAAGTGCCCACCTGGTACGGCATCGACCTGCTGGCCGGCTTCGAGGATGGCGACGGCACCTTCCTGAATCCCGAGCAGCGCACCCCCGATGAAGGCCTGGTTAGAGCGGGGGTGAAGGCGTCCATCGGGCAAGGGCTGTTCATCGACCAGCGGAGGGCTGCCCTTCGCCGCGCGCAGGCCTATCAGCGCGCCACGGAGGGCGAGCGCCGTCAGCTCCTCAACAGCCTGCTGCTGCAGGCCCTTGGCGACCATACCGATTGGGTTGCCGCGCACCGCGCGCTGGAGGTGAGCGATGCAGCCGTGCGGCTGGCCGAGTTGCGCCTGGATGCCGTGCGCGGCAGCTGGCGCGGCGGCGACCGGCCGGCCATCGACACGCTGGAGGCCTACCTGCAGCTGCAGGACCGCATGATGCGCCAGCAACAGGCCGCACTCGCTGTGCGCAACGCGGCCTTGCGCCTCAGCAACCACCTCTGGGACAGCAGCCAGCGCCCGCTGGAGCTGCAGGAGTCCGTCAGGCCAGAGCCCGCAGACCTTCTCTCCCCCATCGAAACCGCCGCTTCCGACACCGCCCTGGAGGTTGCGCTCGAGAACCATCCCCTTCTCATACAGGCGTACGCCCGCCTCGATCAGCTCGAGATCGACCGCCGGCTGCGCGCGGAATACCTCAAGCCGGACCTTGATGTGAAGTACGAGTGGCTCGGCAACGGCCAAAACCTTCGCAGCGAACCGGGCTCCAGGCTCATCGGCGACGGGCAGTCCCTGGGCGTCGGATTCAGCATGCCGCTGCTGCTGCGGCGTGAGCGCGGCGAGCTCGCCCTGGCCAAGCTCCGCCTCACCGACGCCCAGCTGGGCGTGGAGCGCGACCGGCTGCTCATCCGCAACCGTGTACGCGAGCGCCTGAACGACATCAGCATCTTCCGCCAGCAAGTGGACCTCGGCGCCGCCATGGTCATCAACAACCAGCGCCTGCTCGATGGCGAGAACCAGCGCTTCAGCGTCGGCGAGAGCTCCCTCTTCCTGGTGAACGCGCGCGAGGTCCCGCTCATCGACGCGCAGCTCCGCCAAGTGGACCTCGAGGCCAGGTTGCGCAAGGCCTGGTTCGCGCTCGACCATGAGGCCGGCACGCTCTGGAGCGCTTGGGTACGCTGAGAAGAGGAACGCCATGATACACGTCACCATCCAGACCCGCACCGTGGAGGCCGCTGAACGGCTAGCGCTCATCCTCATGGACCGCCAGCTGCTGCTCTTCCCCACACTGGACACCGACCATGAGGAGCTCCTCGTCGTGGACGGCCAGCTGGTGCGCACCCGGCAACTGCTGCTGCAGGGCATGACCAAGGCCCTGCTCTACCGGCGGGTGGAGGACGCTTGCGTGCACGCGCTGGGCGATGACCTGGTGCGCATCCACGCCACCCCCATCACGCACATGGATCCCCTTGCCCAGCGGACGCTCCTGGACCAGGTGGCCAAAGCCTGAATCCATGAGACGCCTGCAACCCCTCATCCTGCTGCTGGCCATCGCCTGCGGCGCTTCGGCGCAGTTCAACAACCGGCTCGATGCCATCCAGCTCATCCAGCAAGGCGACATGCAACTGCGCCTGGGCAGCAGCGAGCAGGCGCTCCTGAGCTACACCAGCGCCATCCAGCGCGACATGGGCTTTGCCGATGCCTATATGAAGCGGGCCGCGCTCTACAACCGGCTCGGCCATTACCAGCTGGCCATGGCCGACCTGGACCGGGCGCTGGAGCTGAACCCCTACAGCGAGTACATCTATGACCGACGGGCCAAGGTGAAGCTGCTGATGAACGACGTGAAGGGCGCCGAGGAGGACTGGAGCCGTGCCGTTGCTCTGCAGCCCTACGACGACCTGCTGCGCGAGGGCCGCGTGGATGCCTGGCTCTCAGCGGGCGAGACGGGTCGCGCCCTGGAGGAGCTCGACACGCTCCTGCTCGAGAAGCCGCACGATGTGCTCCTGCTCCTGAAGCGGACCTCTGCCCTGCTGCAGGCCGACCGCCCGGAGGATGCCCTTCGTTCGGCCGAGGAGGCGCGCCGCGTCTCGCCCCGGCTGGCCATCGTGCACGACCTGCGCGGCGTGGCCTACATGCGCATGCAGCGCTGGCTCGATGCCCTAGCCGCATTGGATAGTGCGATCCTGCTCGATCGCAACTTCGACCTTGCCTGGTACAACCGCGGACTGGTCCAGCTGCGCATGGGGCGCGACGACCTGGCCCGGGCCGACATGAACCGCGCACTGGAGCTGGCCCAGGACCGGCCGCATTTCTTCTTCCAGCGCGCCCTGATCCGCAAACGGGACGGCGATCTGGCCGGCGCCCGCGATGATTACGACCGGGCCCTGGAGCTCGCGCCGGATTACCTGGAGGCCCAGTACAACCGCGCCTTCGTGCGCAATCAGCTCGGCGATCGGGCCGGTGCCATGGCCGACGCCGAGGCCACCCTGCAGCGATCGCCGGGTGATCCCGATGCCTGGGTGCTGAAGGGCAGCCTGCACATGCTCTTCGCCGAGTATCCAGAGGCCATCGATTGCTTCGACCGGGCGCTGCTCATCCAAGGCGACCATGCGGCGAGCCTTTACAACCGCGGCTTGGCGAAGCACATGACCTACCGGCCCGAGCAAGGGTGCGACGACCTCCGCCGAAGCGCCGCGCTCGGCAACATGCGTGCCTCGGATGCCATGAGGTACTTCTGCGCCTTCTGAGGCCTACTTGAGCACGAAGCGCGCCGTGGTCCGGCTGCGCTGTTCGATGAGCACCTCACGGCCCTCGCAAAGTCGTTCCAGCGTGGCATCATCGTAGTGCCGCACCGTGACCAGCTCGCACTCCTCGTTGTAGCGCACCTCATAGTCGCGGCGCAGCTCCTCGATCAAGGAGCGGCTGCGCGGCGTGTCGTCGACCACCACGCTGAAGGCCAGCGCGCTGTTCTGCATGAGGTCGATGCGCACGTTGGCCCGCGCGAACAGTCCGAAGATGTGGTGCAGGTTCTCCTCCACCACGAAGCTGAGGTCGCGCGGGGTGATGCTGACCAGCAGCTGCTTCGGCTTCACGATGAACGAGGGGATCAGCGAATCGCTCTCGCTCACATCGTTGATGATGCTGCCCGGCGCGGCCAGGTCCATGAAGGAGCGCACATAGAGGGGGATGTGCTTCTGCTGCAACGGCTGAAGGGTGCGCGGGTGAATCACGCTGGCACCGAAGTAGCTCAGCTCGATGGCCTCGCGGTAGCTGATGTGGCTGAGCAGCTTGGTGTCCGGGAAGCGCTTGGGGTCGGCGTTGAACATGCCGGGCACGTCCTTCCAGATGGTAACGCTCTCCGCATCCAGCAGGTAGGCGAAGATGGCGGCGGAGAAGTCAGAGCCCTCCCGGCCCAGCGTTGTGGTGAGGCCCCCATCGGTGGCACCGATGAATCCTTGCGTGATCACAGGGAACTGCACCGGCTCCTGGCCATCGCCGCTGGAGAACTGCTCCTTCACGAGTTGAGCGCTGGTCTCCCAGTCCACGCGTGCCGATCGGTGCAGGGCATCCGTCCGCACCAGGTCACGGGCATCCATCCAGGAGCAGACCTCCAGCTCCTCGCTCAGGTAGGCGCTCACGATCTGCGTGCTCCACAATTCACCGTAGCTCACGATCTGGTCGTAATCCTGGTCGGGGCGGTCGGTGGGTGTGCCACTGAGCAGCTCCTCCAATTCATCGAAAGACTCCAGCAGCCAGGCCTCGGCCTCGTCGAACCCGGGCACCACCTCATGCAGCACGGACACGTGCTGTTGGCGGAGCACTTCCACCTGGTCACGCACCGACTTGCCGTCCCGCCAGTCCCATACCACGCGTTCCAGCGCATTGGTGGTCTTGCCCATGGCGCTCAACACCACCAGGATGTCCTCCCCGGGGAAATGCGTCAGCACCCGCGCCACGTTGCGCACACCGGCCGCGTCCTTCACGCTGGCCCCGCCGAACTTGAAGACTTTCATGCCTCGATCAACTTCTTCATGGTATCACGCGTCATCCGGCCATTCACCCAATGGGGGTCGAATTCCGCACCCAGTCGGGCGTAGAACCGCATGGCATCCTCGTTCCAATCCAGCACCTGCCAAGTGAGATGATGATAGCCACGCTCGAGCGCGTCCTCCACACAGGCACGGAACAGCTTCTCCCCGACCCGCTGCCCGCGCGCGGCTTCCGTCACCACGATGTCCTCCAGGTAACCCACCCGTCCGCGCCAGGTGGAATAACGCTCATAGCACACCGCCATACCGAGCAAGCGCGCATTCTGGTCATCCGGCGTACCGATCATCCGATCGTCGGATCGCTTCTCCGCCACCCACCCCCACCACACCGGTTGCTCGCCGAAACCGGCATCGCGCATCGCATCCTCCTTAACCGTCACCGCCTCCGGCTCCTTCTCGAAGGTGGCCAGCTCCCGCACCAGCTCCAGCATCCGCGGCACGTCACGCGGCTCAGCCCTTCGGATGACAACGTTCATGCACACAAAGAAAGCAGCGCCGCATCTTTGCAACATGTCCGAAATCAAGACCCTCTCCGAGTTCATCGTTGAACGCCAGGCCGATTTCCCCGGCGCATCGGGCGACCTGAGCAGCCTGCTCACCGCCTTCCGCCTCGCCGCCAAGATCGTGAACCGCGAGGTGAACAAGGCCGGACTGATGGCCGATATCCTCGGCGCGGAAGGCACCGAGAACGTGCAGGGCGAGGCCCAGCAGAAGCTCGACGTCTACGCCAACAACCTCTTCATCCGCATGATGAAGACCCAGGGTGCGGTGTGCGCGGTGGCCAGCGAGGAGAACGACGACATCGTGCACTTCGACAACGGCGGCAAGTACGTGGTGACCATGGACCCGCTCGATGGCAGCAGCAACATCGACGTGAACGTGAGCATCGGCACCATCTTCAGCATCTACAAGCGCATCAGCACCGGCCCCAAGGCCACGCTGGAGGATTTCCTGCAGCCCGGCAACGCGCAGGTGGCGGCAGGCTATATCGTGTACGGCAGCAGCACCATGCTCGTGTACAGCACCGGCCACGGCGTCAACGGCTTCACCCTCGACCCCAGCATCGGCACCTTCTGCCTAAGCTACCCGGACATGAAGACGCCCGCCGATGGGAAGATCTACTCCATCAACGAGGGCAACTGGTACGAGTTCAGCGATGGCGTGCGCAACTACATCGATGCCTGCAAGCAGAAGAAGATGAGCGCCCGCTACATCGGCAGCCTGGTGGCCGACTTCCACCGCAACCTGCTCAAGGGCGGCATCTACCTCTACCCAGGCACGCAGAAAGCCCCGAAAGGCAAGCTCCGCCTGCTGTACGAGGCGAACCCGCTCGCCTTCTTGGTGGAACAAGCCGGCGGCATGGCCACCGATGGCACCACCCGCATCCTGGACCTGCAGCCGACCGAGCTGCACCAGCGCTGCCCGCTGTACATCGGCAGCAGGAACATGGTGGAGGCGGCGATGAAGAGTTAGACCGATCGATCAGCCGCTGCCCTTCACCTGGCGCTTGTGCTCGGATCAGTGACGGTCAATTCGTGCTCCGGTACCCGGCAAGCAAGAACGCCATGACCGACCCCAAGACCCTGCTGACCTTGGTGGATGACTGGTTCCATGATCAAGGCTTCACGCAGGTGGACTTCAAGGGCCCGACCGAACGCATCACCACGTTCAACAGGGGTCACACGTTGGTGTTCAAGCTTCATCAGCGGCAAGGCCATGCCACCTACTACAAGGAAGCCTCAGGTGGTTCGCTCATCGTTTTCGAGGTATCCGCAAGGGAAGGCAGAGTGAGTTACACAGGCTATTGCCCGCTCCTGCTCTTCGGCATCTGGATGCGGAAACTGTCCTTCAGGCCGGATGCTGGAAAGCTGGCGAGCTACCGGAAGGAGGGGTTTCTTCTTGCGCTGCGTTTCAAGCGGATGCTCCAGGAGCATACACTCTGATTGAGCACGCATGCAGGGATACTACTGTCCATCACGGGCATGGAAACGTCAGTCCTGAGGAGGCCGCGATGAAAAGCCTGCTCAGGTGGCCGACCCGTGCGAGGCACACCCTTGAGCCGGGCAGGTGAGGCCGGCAACGGCAGTGGATCAGATCAACTCGACCAGCTCACCCAAATGGCCCTGCATCGCCTTCCGGGCCCGGTACAGATAGACCTTCACTTTCGTCATGTCCAGTCCCGTCATCTCCACGATATCGCCGTAGGAGCGGCCTTCCAGGTCACGAAGGAGCACCAGAGAGCGCTGCAAAGGGCTCAGCTTGGCCAATGCGCCATCGATGCGGTCCTTGAGCCCAGCAGCGGGCTGATGAGCGGTCCGCACGTCATCATGCCAATTCTCGTAACGGGTCAGGTACTTCCGCCTGCGCGATCGGTCGACGAGCAGGTTGTGCGCCGTGGCGTAGAGATAGCTCCGCGCTCCCGCGACAGCAACACGGTCCAACCGCATCCACAGCCGCAGGAAGCACTCCTGGACGATGTCCTTGGCCTCGTCCCGGTCGCGCAGGTGCTTCACCACGTAGCGGTACAGGGCATCCGAATGATCGTCCACGGCGCGGTTGTAGGCTTGGATGTCCATGACGACGGGGGCGCTTGTTCCATGCCCCTCCATGCGGGTGGCCGCGACCACGCCCATGCAGGCGGGCCTGGCCGGCTCGGCGATCCCGGTCCTCACATCGCTGTGGGTGACCCGGAGATGCGGGGCGGGGGCGACTTGGCCTTGCCGCATTTGCAGCGAGGTGCAGCGTGCGTGATGGAGGGAAGTGTTCATGGCCGTTGGTTCCTGGGCCAAAGGGACACCGGTCGCCTTCATTATCCATGGTGAAATGACATGAACTGGAAGGAATGGTGCATGGACCGGAGAAGGCGCCAAGGCGGCCATCCCCCAGGACCAGCCCTAACTTTGCGACCTTCCCGGACCCGATGCCCGCACCATGCGGCACCGGGTTTCGGGCTTTTCACCGTTCATGTCCATCACCTCCCTCCCCGACCTCCTCTCCCTCTACCGCTCAGACGCCCGCGTCGCTCGCGTGGCCGATGCCCTGCGCGAGAAGGCCGCCCGCGTGCAGATCGCCGGCACCATCGGTTCGTCGCAAGCCTTCATCGCCAACGCCGTGATCGAACAGCGCGGCGGCGTGCATGTGTTCGTGCTCACCGACCGCGAGGAGGCTGCGTACTTCCTCAATGACCTCGAAGCGCTGCGCGGGAAGGACAAGGACGGGCGCCATGCGAAGAAGGAGGAGGACCTGTTCTTCTACCCCGCACCCTCACGCTCGGCCTACGATCCCGAAGGACACCATGACGGCGAGCGGGTGACTCGCACGGAGGTGCTCGAGGCATTGATGAAGGTGAATAGTGAATGGCGAATGGCGAATGGCGCGGATGCGCATTCCCCATTCACCAACTCCCATTCACCATTCACCAACAAACTCATCATCGTCACCTACCCCGATGCCCTCATCCCCCTCGTGATCGGCAAGGAGGAGATGGCGAAGAACACGCTCACCGTCAAGCGCAATGAGGAGTTGCCCATCGACACGCTCCAGGAATGGCTAGAGGAGACCGGCTTCGCCCGCGTGGAGTTCGTGTACGAGCCGGGGCAGTACAGCATCCGCGGCGGCATCGTGGACGTGTTCAGCTACGGCAGCGACAAGCCCTACCGCATCGAGCTCTATGGCGACACCGTGGAGAGCGTGCGCCGCTTCGACCCGCAGGACCAGCTTACCGTGGAGCGCCTGGCCGAGGCCGTGATCGTACCCGACCTGCAGGACGAGGATGCCGCGCGCCAGCAGACCTTCTTCGCCCAATTGCCCGAGGACACCGTGCTCTGGCTACGCGACCTCCAGGCCATCGGCGATGCGGCCAAGAAGCAGCTGAAGCTCCTCTCCGAGGCCTACGAGCGCCTGCCTGACAAGGACAAGCACCCCACCCCCAACGAACTGCTCGCCACCGACACGGAGCTGATCAAGGGGACGCTGGGGTTCAGGAAGGTTTTCTGGGCTGCGGGCCATGGGCTGCGGGCCTCGGGCTCAAGCACGGTCGAGCCCGAGGCCCGTGGCCCACAGCCCGTGGCCATGAACTCGCAGCCCGGGGCCGAGCTCATCGACTTCCAACAACGCCCCCAACCCACCTTCGCCAAGGAGTTCAAAGTCCTCTCCGGTGACCTGCACAACAAGCAGAACGCGGGCTACACCAACCTCATCGCCTGCAACAGCGCCAAGCAGAGCGAACGCCTCTACGCCATCTTCAACGACATGGAGCACGAGGTGGCCTTCACGCCACTGGTGCTCGACCTGCACGAGGGCTTCATCGACCCCGAGCTGAAGCTGGCGCTCTACACCGACCACCAGATCTTCGAGCGCTACCACCGCTTCCGGCTGAAGGAAGGCTTCCGCAAGAACGCGCAAGCCCTCACGCTCAAGGAGCTCACGCAACTGAAACCCGGCGACCTGGTGGTGCACATCGACCACGGCATCGGCGTGTTCAGCGGCCTGGAGACCATCGACGCGGGCGGCAGCAAGCAGGAGGCCATCCGCCTGAAGTACCGCGACAACGACATCCTCTACGTGGGCATCCACAGCCTGCACCGCGTGAGCAAGTACAGCGGCGAGGAGGGCGGCAAGGCGCCGAACATCAGCAAGCTCGGCACGCCCGCGTGGAAGAACCTGAAGGAGAAGACCAAGGCCAAGGTGAAGGCCCTCGCCTTCGATCTGATCAAGCTCTACGCGCAGCGCAAGAGCAAACCGGGCTTCGCGTACCAGCCGGACAACTACCTGCAGCACGAACTGGAGGCGAGCTTCATCTACGAGGACACGCCCGACCAGCTGAAGGCCACGCAGGACGTGAAACGCGACATGGAGAAGGCCACGCCGATGGACCGGCTGGTCTGCGGCGACGTGGGCTTCGGCAAGACGGAGGTGGCCATCCGCGCGGCGTTCAAGGCGGCGTGCGACGGCAAGCAGGTGGCCGTGCTCGTGCCCACGACGATCCTCGCGCTGCAGCACTGGAAAAGCTTCTCCAATCGCATGAAGGGCCTGCCCGTGCGTGTGGACTACATCAACCGCTTCCGCACCAGCGCGCAACAGACACAGATCCTCAAGGACCTCAAGGAAGGGAAGATCGACATCCTCATCGGCACGCACCGGCTGGTGAGCAAGGACGTGGTGTGGAAGGACCTCGGCCTGATGATCATCGACGAGGAGCAGAAGTTCGGTGTGAACGTGAAGGACAAGCTGAAGACCATCCGCGCCAACGTGGATACGCTCACCCTCACCGCCACGCCCATCCCGCGCACGCTGCAGTTCAGCCTCATGGGCGCGCGCGACCTCAGCATCATCAGCACGCCGCCGCCCAACCGCTACCCGGTGAGCACCATGCTGCAACCGTACGACGAGGTGACCATCCGTGGTGCGATCGAGTACGAGCTCAGTCGCGGCGGCCAGGTGTACTTCCTGCACGACAAGGTGAAGAACATCGAGCACATCGCCGACATGATCCGCAAGCTGGTGCCGGGCTGCCGCGTGGGCGTGGGCCACGGTCAGCTCGAAGGCCACAAACTGGAGGAGGTGATGCTCGACTTCATCGAGGGCAACACCGACGTGCTCGTGTGCACCACCATCGTGGAGAACGGCCTCGACATCCCGAACGCGAACACGATCATCGTCAACGAAGCGCAGAACTTCGGCCTCAGCGACCTGCACCAGCTGCGCGGTCGCGTGGGCCGCAGCAACAAGAAGGCCTACTGCTACCTGCTCGCGCCGAGCCCGCACCTGCTGCCCGACCTGAGCCGCAAGCGCCTGCAGGCCATCGAGCAGTTCAGCGACCTGGGCAGCGGCATCCACATCGCCATGAAGGACCTCGACATCCGCGGCGCAGGCGACCTGCTCGGCGCGGAGCAGAGCGGTTTCATAAACGACATCGGCTTCGAGACCTACCACAAGATCCTCGAAGAAGCCGTGCGCGAACTGAAGGACGAGCACTTCAAGGAACTCTTCGCCGATGCGCAGGAGGGCAGCCATGCCCTCGCCCGCGGATCACGCCGCGACCAGAGCGACGACTGCATCATCGAGACCGACCTCACCATGCTGATCCCCAACAGCTACGTGAGCGAGACCGCAGAACGCCTCGCGCTCTACCGCCGCCTCGACGACATCAAGGACGAAGCCGAGCTGCAGATGTTCACCGCCGAGATCACCGACCGCTTCGGCCCCATCCCGCCGCTGGTGAACGAGTTGCTCGAAGGCATCCGTTTGCGCTGGCTGGGCCAACGCATGGGCCTGGAGAAGATGGTGCTGAAGAAGGGCACGCTCATTGGCACCTTCATCGCCGACCAGAAACACCCCTTCTTCGAGGGCGATGGCTTCAACGCGGTGCTGCGGGCGGTGCAGGCCCAGCCCCGTCGCTTCAAGGTTTACGAGAAGGCGGGGACCTTGCGGATCAGCGTGCAGGATGTAAAGAACGTGCACGCCGCGAAGGAGGCGATGGAGATCGTAGTGGGCACCCAGGTGCCTGCTTGAGCTTTCCGCCTGGGATGGACGAGCTCACCGATCCATGAGCGGGGATGGACCAAGGCTGGGCTGCTGGACCTTTGCCATCCGCCCTCGCCTATGCTTCGGCGCCTAATACTATGAAAGCCGCCTTCGCCACCGCCTATGGAAGCCCCGATGTGATCCGCATCGCCGAAGTGCCCACGCCTTCGCCGAAGCAGAACGAAGTGCTCATCCGAATCCACGCCTCGGCGGTGAACGCCGCGGACTGGCGGCTGCGCAGGGCGAACCCCTGGTTCGTGCGGTTGGTCTTCGGGCTGACCAAGCCGCGCAAGCCGATCCTGGGCGTGGTGTTCGCCGGGGAAGTGGTGGAGACCGGCGCGGACGTGACCACCTACAAGAAGGGCGACCGGCTCTTCGGCTGGACGAGCATCATGGGGCTGGGCGGCCACGCGGAATACATCGCGCTGAAGGAGAACGGCGCCTTCGCCCGCATGCCGGATGCCATGTCCTTTTCCGATGCCGCCGCCATCCCCTTCGGCTTCGGCACCGCACGGCACTTCTTGACCAAGGCGAACGTGAGCAAGGGCCAACGGGTGCTCATATACGGTGCTTCCGGCGCGGTGGGCAGCGCTGCCGTCCAGTTGGTGAAGCAGCTCGGCGCGGAAGTGACCGGCGTGTGCAGCACGCGCAATGTGGAACTGGTGCGCTCGCTCGGTGCCACGGAAGTACTGGACTACACCAAGGATGACCTCCTCGCCCACCGCGACCACTACGATGTGGTCTTCGAAACGGTGGGCAAGCTGCCGTTCAAGCAATGTCTGGAGCTGGTACGGTCCGGCGGCAAGCTGGTGCTGGGCTCCGACCTACCTGCCGACATGCTGAAACGCGCATTCAGCGGCAAGGACGGCCGGAAAGTCACCGTGATCTCGGGCACAGCAGGTGAATCCGCGGAGGACATGCGCCACTTCGCAGCGCTCTGGGAACAGCAACAGATCCGCCCGGTCATCGACAGCACTTTCCCGCTGGCACGCATCCAGGAGGCCCATGCACGGGCGGAGAGCGGCCGGAAAGTGGGGAACGTGGTGGTGACGGTGGCCTGAACCCGGCCTTCCGTCACTCCAGCCAGACCCGCTGATTGAACGTGCCCTGCCCATCTCGGAGGCGAACCACGACCACGCCATGGATGCCGTCCATGGCGATGAGGTTCATGCCCTCGCGCAGACCACCGCTCTTCAGCAAGCGACCATCCGCGCTGAAGCACTCGTACGCGCCACCTCCCTCTGCCGTGATCACCAGCACGCCACTCCGTGTTGTGATCAGTGGCGCAGCCCTGCGCTCCACGTCAATGCCGGTGCCCATCTCAACGAACAGGTCACAGCCGACTGGCGCATAGAAGGGCGAGCTGCCCACCACGCGGATGCGATAACCAGTGCCCGCTTCGGTCTGCTCCGGCAAGATGCATGTGATCATGCCCGACGCGCTGGTGGACGCAACCGCGCCGATGACGACAGGCGCGGTGAAAGCGCCATTCTCATCGGATAGCTCCACGCTGAAGGTGACCGTGCCTGTAGGGGCACCGGACGTGCTGTAGTCCACGATGAATGACTGGCCTGGCAAGACGCTCTGCCCGCTGGTCGCGCACTGCACATTGTAGATGAGCGCGAGGTCATCGTACCATACCTGCGTGCCCACCTGGCTGCCGGCGCTGTCGCCGGCAGTAAGGATGAAGAGGAGCCACTCCGGATGCCAATCATTGTGGTACTGGAAGGGCGCGGAGAAGCGCGTCCATTGGCCCACATTGCCATAGGGCGCCTTCCACGAGGCGCCGGCCACATAGTTGCCTTCGGTGCCGAAGGCGGGCAGGCGGCCATCATCCACATGCAGCAAGGCGCCCACATTGGCCCGGTCGCCTGACTGTGGCGTGGCCTTGAACCAGCCCACGAGGCTGTCCGGACGGCTGATGAGCGCCGTGCGCCACTGCTCCTGATCCTGCACCGTGTACATGTAGCTGTTGGCGACTTCCAGCTCGGCATGCACGCGACCGTTGGTGAGCAGCCCGTTGGCCGCGCCGATGATCGAATTCACGATGCGCAGGTTCACGCTGTACTGACCGGTGCGGGCATCGGTACTCCGCCAGCAGAGCTGCGGCACCAGGCCGTTGATGAACGCGCCGCCGTCGCTGGTCTTGATGGAGCTCCATTGCTGCGGCTCCTGGGTGGCCTGGCCCGCATTATCCCATGCCTCGAACGAAGGGTTATCGGGCTGCGGCTGCGCCGCCGCGGCGACCGGGAGGGCCAGCGCCGCAACGAGCTTCAAGGAGCGGTGAACCATGCCCCGAAGGAACAATCCGAAAGGGCTCCCTGTTCCCTCCTCTAGCTTCGCGCACCATGCCAGACACCCTCAACGACACCCCGGAGGCCTCCAAGCGCGGCGGCATCGATCTCCGCTTCCTGGAGGGTCCGCGCTCGCGCTGGTCCGAATTCAAGTCGGTCGTCGCCATCGCGCGGGAGTTCATCTACGGCTTCCGCAAGCTCCACTTCGTGGGCCCATGCGTCACCTTCTTCGGCAGCGCCCGCTTCGGCGAGGACCATCCCTACTACGGGGCTGCGCGCGACCTGGCGCGGCGCGTGGGCCGCGTGGGCTTCACCATCATGACCGGCGGCGGACCCGGCATCATGGAAGCCGCCAACCGGGGGGCGCGTGACGTGGGCGCCCGCAGCATCGGCTGCAACATCGTGCTGCCGCACGAGCAGAAGCCCAATCCCTACCTCGACGTCAGCCTCACCTTCGAGCGCTTCTTCGTACGCAAGGTGCTGCTGGTGAAGTACAGCGTGGCCTTCGTGGTGATGCCCGGAGGCGCCGGAACGGTGGACGAGCTCTTCGAGACCGTCACCCTGATCCAGACCGGCAAGGTGAGGGACTTTCCCATCCTGCTCTATGGCCGCGATTATTGGAAGCCCATGCTGGACCAGATCGACCGGATGGTGGCCGAAGGCACCTTGGGCCGCAAGGAGCTCGAATTCGTGTTCGTGGCCGACAGCGTGGAGGAGGCCACGGTGCTGCTGCAGGACAGCCTCGTGGACATGTGGCGCAAGGCCCGCAAGCGCAAGGACACGCCGAAGTGGTGGTTCCTCGAAGGCCGTGTTAACGGCGCGTTAAGCGAGGGGGCGAACGCCTAACGGATCGTTAACCCCGACGGAAGGGCGGCCTAACAGTGGGACGGGACCTTTGCGGCGCGAATGATGACCACATCGTTCGCTTATGCGATGTACCGTAACCTGCTTTCATTCCTTGCGCTCATCCTTGCCCTGACAGCCGCTGCCCAGAAGGGCACGGTCAGCGGCACCATCACCGCACTTGAGGGCGGCAAGGCCCAGCCCATGCCCTTCGTGAATGTGCTGCTGAAAGGCACCACCACCGGCGCCACCACGGACCTCGATGGCCGATTCAGCCTTCAGGCGGAGCCCGGGACTTACACCCTGCAGGTCAGCTTCGTCGGCTACGAGCCCGTGGAGCGCATCATCAACGTGACCGCGGGGAGCACCACGCGTGCCGATTTGGAGATGAAGGCGCAGTCCATCGCCATCGAGACCGTTGAAGTGGTGACCACCAAGCGCACGGAGACCGAGGCGGCCGTGGTGATGGAGACCCGCCGGAGCGAGCAGGTGGTGAACGGCGTGGGCCGCGAGCAGATCAGCAAAGGCCAGGACCGCACCGCGGGCGATGTGGTGCGGCGGATTCCGGGCGTCACCATGGTGGGCGACCGCTTCGTGATGATCCGTGGCCTTGCGGACCGGTACAACACCGTGGTCCTGAACGATGTGATCGCCCCCAGCCTGGAGAGCGACCGGCGCGCCTTCAGCTTCGATGTGCTGCCCAGCGGGGCGCTCGACCGCGTGATGGTGTACAAGACCGGGGCGCCGGAGCTTCCAGGCGAATTCGCCGGCGGCGTCATCAAGCTCTACACGGTGAACGTGCCCGCCGAGAACCAGGTACGCGTGGACTACGGCGCCTCATACCGCCTCGGCACCACATTCGAGGGCTTCAGCCAGAGCCAGCAGAGCAGCACGGATGCCCTCGGGTTCGACGATGGGCTCCGGCAGCTGCCCGTGAGCTTCCCGGGCAACCTCTACAGCACGACGCCTGAGCGGCTGCAGGCCGCCGGCCGGAGCCTCGCCAATAATTGGACGGCCGATCGCTCCACCGCCCTGCCCGACCAGCGCCTCGGCATCACCCTTGCGCGCCGGTTCGGTGGAGAGGGCCGCGTGACCGGGGGCAACATCACCAGCATCAGCTACAGCAACACCCGGCTGGCCTACACGGCGAAGAACTACAACTACAACGTATTCGACCCCGTGAGCCAACGGAGCGACAGCATCTACAACTACAGCGATAACGAGAACATCCACCAGGTGCGCCTGAGCGCCCTCAGCAACTTCAGCCTGCTGCTGGGCTCCCGGCACAAGCTCGAGTTCCGCAACCTCTTCACCCAGCAGGGCACCGACCAGACCACCTTGCGCACAGGCCTCAACTTCGAGGAGCAGTTCGAGGTGCGCAACTACGCCTTCCGCTACCAGCAGCGCACCATCTACAGCGGCCAGTTGCATGGCGAGCACTCCTTCGGCGCTGACGCCGGCACCCTCACCTGGACCGCCGGCTACGGCCTTGCCCTGAGCAGGGAACCCGACTTCCGCCGCATCCGCACCGTGCGCGACATCAACGGCACCGATGCCAACGCCCCCTTCCAGACCATCATCCCGCCGGGCGCCACCACGCTCGACGCCGGCCGGTTCTTCGCCGACCTTGACGAGACCGTGATGACCGGCAAGGCCGACTACGAGCACCGCATCGCCGGGGAGTCGCGCACCCTGAAGCTCCGCACCGGCATCTTCATCGAGCAGAAGGACCGCACCTTCAGCGCCCGCTGGATGAGCTTTCGCGCCGCGAGCAGCAGCCAGCTGGACCAGTCCCTCCTCTACCTGCCGCTGGACCAGGTATTCGCCGCAGCGAACATCAACGGCACCACAGGTTTCAAGCTCGAGGAGGGCACCAACCCCAGCGACCGCTATACGGCTTCCAATGCCCTGCTGGCAGGCTATGCAGGCGCCACGCTGAACCTGGCCACCACCACCACCGTCACTGCCGGCGTGCGCGCTGAGCATAACACGCAACGGCTGAACAGCGCCACCTTCGGCGGGCGGCGCGTCCGCGTGGACAACCCCATCCTCAGCATCCTACCCTCCGTGAACGCCTCGCACGCGCTGGGCGAGCGCTCACAGCTTCGTGCCGCGTGGTCCGCCACGGTGAACCGCCCCGAATTCCGCGAGCTGGCGCCCTTCGCCTTCTACGACTTCAGCTTCAACAACGTGCTCGTGGGCAACGACAGCCTGCGGATCGCCAAGGTGCAGAACGCCGACCTGCGCTACGAGCTTTACCCCAGCCCCGCCGAGGTGGTGAGCATCGGCGTGTTCTACAAGCGCTTCACCGACCCCATCGAGATGTTCTTCCTCCCGGGCGCCGGCAGCGGCGGCACGCGCAACTTCACATTCGGCAACGCACAGCGCGCCACCAGCGTGGGCGCCGAATTGGAAGTGCGGCGCCAGCTCAGCGGCCTCTTCCCCGAGGGCTACCTGAGCAAGGTGGGCGTCATGCTGAACGCTGCCTACATCGTCACCGAGGTCGAGCTGGGCGAGGGCGCACGGGGCCAGGCGCAGCGCCGCCCGCTCATGGGCCAGAGCCCCTATATCGTGAATGCCGGCCTCTACTACCAGGACACCGAGCGCCGGCTCCAGTACAACATCCTCTACAACGTCATCGGACCCCGGCTCTTCGCCGTGGGCACCTTCGGCACGCCGGATATCTATGAGATGCCGCGCAACGTGGTGGACATGACCCTGACCAAGGGCCTGGGCAAGCGCTTCGAGCTCAAGCTGAGCGCACAGGACATCCTGAACCAGCGCGTGCTGCTCATCCAGGACAGCAACGAAAGCGGGGGCATCGACGCACGCGACGAGGAGATCATGAGCTTCCGCCGCGGGGCCTACCTCTCCTTGGGCCTGGGCGTGCGGTTCTGAGCCCGGTCCGGGCTTAACGAAAGCTTAAGGTCGCTTAGCGATACCGTAAGATCCGGATGACAGCGGCCTAACGCGCATGCTGTCGCTTTGCAGCGCCAACGAAACGGTAAACAACCCATGAACCACTGGAAGAATCATGCGATCGGGCTGCTCGCCCTCGGCGCCATCGCCGTGGCCCTGCCGGCCTGCAAGAAGAAGGAAGGCTGCACCGACCCGCTCGCCCTGAACTACGATGCGGATGCCGACAAGGACTGCTGTTGCGAATATCCGCAGGCCAGCACCGGCGGCACCGTGGAGGTGACGGCCAACATCACCACGAACACCACCTGGACGAGCAACAACAAGTACCTGCTGAAAGGCTTCATCTACGTGGAGGACGGCGCCACGCTCACCATCCAGCCCGGAACCATCATCAAGGGTGACAAGCCCACCAAGGGAACGCTGATCGTGAAGCGCGGCGGTCGCCTGATTGCCGACGGCACGGCCAGCCAGCCGATCATCTTCACCAGCAACCAGCCCGCCGGCAGCCGCGATTACGGCGACTGGGGCGGCATCATCCTCTGCGGCCGCGCCCCCCACAACCAGCCCAGTGACCCCATCATCGAGGGCGGCGTGGACGCCCAATACGGTGGCACGGACCCCAATGACAACAGCGGCATCCTCCGCTACGTCCGCATCGAGTTCAGTGGCATCCCCTTCCAGCCCAACCAGGAGATCAACGGCCTCACCATGGGCGGCGTAGGCAGGGGCACCACCCTGGAGCACATCCAGGTGAGCTACTGCGGCGATGACAGCTACGAGTGGTTCGGCGGCACGGTGAACGCCAAATACCTGATCGCGCTGCGCGGCTGGGACGACGACTTCGACCAGGACTTCGGCTGGCAGGGCAAGGTGCAGTTCGCCGTGAGCCTGCGCGACCCCAATGTGGCCGACCAGAGCAGCAGCAACGGCTTCGAATGCGACAACGATGCCGCCGGCAATGCGGTGGCTCCCTACAGTCAAGGCACCTGGAGCAACGTGAGCATCTTCGGTCCCAAGGCCGATGCCAGCACGAGCATCAACGCCCAGTACGCCCGCGCCCTTCACCTGCGCCGCAACACCCAGACGCGCGTGTTCAACAGCGTCTTCGCCGGATACCCCACGGGGCTCTACATCGACGGCAACAGCACCCAGGCCAACGCCACGAACAACGACCTGATGTTCCGCAACAACGTGCTCGCCGGCATGGGCACCGCCTTCAACGTGCCCAGCGGCCAGAACTGGGACCAGGCCGCCCTCACCGGCTGGTTCAACACGGCCGGCTGGAACAACACCATCCTCGTCAACAACAGCGAGCTGCAGGTGGCCAACCCCTTCGCCCTCACCGCACCCGACTTCCTGCCCAATGCAGGCAGCCCCCTCCTGAGCGGCGCCGATTTCTCCTGGAGCCCCCTGGCCGATGGCTTCTTCACCCCGGTCAGCCACCGCGGTGCGTTCGGTTCCACGGATTGGACCGCCGGCTGGGCCAATTTCGACCCCCAGAACACCCCCTACTGAGCACGGTACATCGCAAACACCCGCTCGGTCAGAAGGCCCCGCTCCGGCGGGGCCTTCGCTCTTGCCGCCCGTCAGCGCATCAACGCGAGGATCACCGCGTACCGGGCGGCCTTCCCCAGCAGCATCAGCAGCGCTGTGGGCCAGAACCGTGCACGGCCCAGCCCCAGGGCCAGGGCGATGGGGTCCCCGATCACCGGCACCCAGCAGGCCAGCGCGGCCCAAGGGCCCCAGTGGCGGATGCGGTGACGCCAAGCCTCCGCGCGGCGCTGGTCGACCCTCAGCCAGCGGGTAACGGCCCTAGGGTCGCCCAAGCGGCCCAATCCATAGGTGGACATGCCGCCGAGCCAATTGCCAGCGGTGGCCACCGACCATAGCAGCGCCCCCGACCATGGCCCAACCGCCATGGCGGCCAGCACCGCCTCCGAGCTGAAGGGCAGCACCGTGGCCGCCAGAAAGCAGGCCAGGAACAAGCCCCATGGGCCGAGGGCCGTCCATTCGGGGCCGAGTTCCATGCGGGCGCAAGGTACCGGGCTCCGTTCGGCATAACCTTTGGCAGGTGAATGCAGCAATCCCTGAAGCCATGAGAACCGCCTTCGCGACCGCCATGACCCTGGCCTTGGCTGCCCCGGCAGCAGCCCAGCAGGAGCGCACCCAGCAGCGCACGGCCACCATCACCGGCGGGCTGGAGATCGGCATACCCACCGGAGAATTCGATGCCTCTTGGGGCAGGCAGATGGCCGGAATCAGCGCGAACATGACCCTGCCGATGCGTCGGCTGCCCTTCAGCTATGGGTTCGACTTCGCTTGGCAGCGGATGGGAGGGGGGACTCGCAAGGTGACGGTGGACGACCCCATCGTGACCAGCCGCGAGGGCGAAATGAAGGTGCGCAGCAACCTCTATGGCTACCATGGCATGCTGCGCTTCCAACCCTACAGGGGCAAAGTGAGCCCCTACCTGGACGGGATGCTGGGGTTGCGTCACTTCCTCACCACCACCGAGGTGAACGTGAAAGGGCTGGATCAGCCGATCCTCGAGGAGCGCAACGAGAGCGCCTTCGTGGGCAGCGCGGGCTTCGCGATCGGCGCGTACTACGAGGTCACGCGGCATTTCGTGCTCGAGGCCCGGTTCGAGCGGCTCTCCGGCGGACGCGTCACCTATGTCGACCCGCGGTCCATCGAGATCACCCCGGCCGGGGAGGTCACCTATGGGACGCTTTCCAGCGGAAGCCGCATGGTGAACCTCACCTTCGGCGCGGGCTTCAGGTTCTGACCTCAGGCGATCATGCGCCTGTTGGTAACCTTCGGATAACGGCTGCGGCCCGCGCTCGCAACCGGCTGGAACCGTGGCGTAAACTTGCGCCCGAAGCGGGGCCCAGCCCCCCTTGAACGACCACATTGGACGGGTACAAACGCATCCAGAGCGCGCTCATCTCCGTGTTCCACAAGGATGGGCTGGAGCCCATTATCCGTGAACTGGTCCGGCTCGGCGTGCGCATCTACAGCACCGGGGGCACCCAGGAGTTCATCGAGTCTTTGGGCGCGGCCGTGACGCCGGTAGAGGACCTCACCAGCTACCCCAGCATCCTCGGCGGCAGGGTGAAGACCCTGCACCCGAAGGTCTTCGGCGGAATCCTCGGGCGCCGCGACCTGGAGAGCGATGTCGCTCAGCTAGAGGAATTCGCCATTCCGCCGATCGACCTGGTGATCGTGGACCTCTACCCCTTCGAGGCCACTGTGGCCAGGGGGGGAACAGAGGCGGAGATCATCGAGAAGATCGACATCGGCGGTATCAGCCTCATCCGTGCCGGAGCCAAGAACCACGCCGACGTGGCAATCGTGCCCGGCATGGCCCAATACGGCGAGCTGCTGCGCCTGTTGAAGGAGCAGGACGGCCAAACCACGCTGGTGCAGCGCAAGGTCTTCGCGGCGGCCGCCTTCGCCGTGAGCAGCCGCTACGACAGCGCCATCTACAACTGGTTCAGCAGCGGCCAGGGCGACCTGCGGCTGAGCGCCGGCCCCACCACGGTGCTGCGCTATGGTGAGAACCCCCACCAGAAGGGGGCCTTCCACGGCGACCTGGGGGGTATGTTCGAGCAGCTCAACGGCAAGGAGCTCAGCTACAACAACCTGCTGGACCTGGACGCGGCCGTGGAGTTGATCGACGACCTGGCCACGCTGAAGGGCGTCACGTCGGGTCCAGGGGAGGCGTTCGCCATCCTGAAGCACAACAATGCCTGCGGCGCGGCCGTTCGACCCACCGTGAAGGAGGCTTGGGATGCCGCACTGGCCGGCGACCCCGTGAGCGCCTTCGGCGGGGTGCTGATCACCACCGCCCGCATCGACAAGGCCACGGCGGAGGCCATCGACACGATCTTCTTCGAGATCATCGCCGCGCCCGACTATGATGCCGATGCGCTGGAGGTGCTGATGCGTAAGAAGAACCGGATGATCCTGAGGCGGAAGCCGGCGACCCGCGCCTCCGTGAAGGTGCGCACCGCGCTGAACGGCGTGCTCACCGAGGATGCGGACACCGTGGTGGCGGACGCCGCCGCCATGAAGCCCGCCACCACCAAGGCCCCGAGTGCGTTGGAGGCGTCCGACATGGCCTTCGCCGCGATCCTGGTGAAGCACACCAAGAGCAACGCCATCGTGCTGGCCAGGGATAACCAGCTGCTGGCCAGCGGAACCGGCCAGACCAGCCGCGTGGATGCCTTGGAGCAGGCCATCGCAAAGGCTGCCAAATTCAACTTCGACCTGCACGGCGCCGTGATGGCCAGCGATGCTTTCTTCCCTTTCCCTGACTGCGTGGAGATCGCGCACAAGGCGGGCATCACGGCGGTGGTGCACCCCGGGGGAAGCATCCGCGACCAGGACAGCATCGACTACTGCAACGCACACGGCATGGCCATGTGCATCACCGGCATCCGCCACTTCAAACACTGACCCGCACGGACCGATGAGCTGGTTCAACTTCTTCACCCAGGAGATCGCGATCGACCTCGGCACCGCCAACACGCTCATCATCCACAACGACAAGGTGGTGGTGGACGAGCCCAGCATCGTGGCGGTGGACCGCACCACCGGCAAGGTGATCGCGGTGGGGCGGCAGGCGCAGCAGATGCACGGCAAGACCCACGAGAACATCAAGACCATCCGCCCGCTGAAGGACGGGGTGATCGCCGACTTCAAGGCCGCCGAGGACATGATCAAGGGCATGATCCGCATGATCAACCCCGGCCGGCGACTCTTCACCCCCAACCTGCGCATGGTGATCTGCATCCCCAGCGGCATCACCGAAGTGGAGAAGCGGGCCGTGAAGGACAGCAGCGAGCACGCCGGGGCCAAGGAGGTTTACCTGATCCATGAGCCCATGGCGGCGGCGATCGGCATCGGCATCGATGTGGAGGAGCCCATGGGCAACATGATCATCGACATCGGCGGCGGCACCAGCGAAATCGCCGTGATCGCCCTGGGCGGGATCGTGTGCGACAAGAACATCCGCGTTGCCGGTGATGAATTCACGCAGGACATCGAGGAGTACATGCGGCGCCAGCACAACATCCTGGTGGGGGAGCGTACGGCCGAGACCATCAAGATCGAGGTGGGCGCGGCGCTCACCGAGCTCGACAGCCCTCCGCCGGATTACGCCGTGCGCGGCCGGGACCTGATGACGGGCATCCCCAAGGAAATCACCGTCACCTACAGCGAGATCGCCCAGGCTCTGGACAAGAGCATCAGCAAGATCGAGGAGGCCATCCTCAGCGCCCTGGAGGCCACCCCGCCCGAACTGAGCGCCGACATCTACAAGACGGGCATCTACCTGGCCGGTGGCGGTGCACTGCTGCGCGGGTTGGACAAGCGCATCAGCATCAAGACCAAGCTGCCGGTGCACGTGGCCGACGACCCCCTGCGCGCCGTGGCGCGTGGCACGGGCATCGCGCTCAAGAACATCGACCGCTTCCAGTTCCTGATGCGCGAATGACCGCGGCAGTGTGACAGGCCATGCCGTGGCCCGGCATCCAAGGCGTGGGCAGGTGAACGGCACAACGATCCATGCGCGACCTCTTCCGCTTCCTCTTCCGCATCCGGGACACCCTCCTGTTCATCGCACTCCTGCTCCTGTCCTTCCTGCTGCTCTACAACGGCAATGCGCACCACCGGGCATTGGCCATCAACAGCAGCAGCGCGGTGGCCGGAACGCTCTACAGCTGGCGCAGGGAGATCACCGACTACGCCAGCCTCCGCGAGGTGAACGAACGGCTCGTGGCAGAGAACATCGACTGGCGCAATCGCCACAGCAGCGCCTATACGCCGGTGGAGGACCCCTTCGTCCGCATCAATGACACCATCCACCGGCAGCTCTTCCGCTACACACCCGCCAAGGTGGTGAACGCCACCTGGCACAAGCCCCGCAACTACCTCACGCTCGATAAGGGGCTCACCGCCGGTGTCCGTCCTGACATGGGCGTGATCGGGCCCGATGGAATCGTGGGCGTGGTGCGCGACGCCAGCCCCCACTTCGCCTCCGTCATCAGCGTTCTGAACCCGGACATCCGCACCAGCGTCAGGGTCAGGCGCACTGGGCACTTCGGGCTGCTCTATTGGGACACGAACAATCCCATCGCCGCCTCCGTGGTGGACATCCCCAAGCATGCGCGCGTGCAGGCGGGCGACACGGTGGTCACCATGGGCGGCGACGGCATATTCCCCGCCGACGTCCCTGTGGGCCTTGTGATCTCCGTGGAGAGCCCGCCAGGCCGGCCCGACCAGGCCATCCTTGTACGGCTCTTCGAGGACATGACGCGCAGCGGCTTCGTGTATGTGGTGACCGACCTGCAGCGGCCAGAGCGGGACACGCTCCAGCAAGCCCATTCCGCACCATGATCGGCACGCTCGCAGCGAACATCGGCCGATTCATCCTGCTCCTGCTGCTCCAGGTGCTGGTGCTCGACCACCTCGACGTGGCCAACGGCTGGATGGTGCCCTACCTGTACGTGCTCTTCCTCCTCATGCTGCCCTTCGAGGTGCCCGCCTGGGGCGTGCTCCTGCTCGGTGCGACCATCGGCATGGCCATGGACCTCTTCAGCAGCACGCCGGGCATGCACATGAGCGCCTGCGTGGCCATGGCCTTCGCTCGGAAGCACCTGCTGCGCCTCATGGCGCCGCGCGAGGGCTATGAGTTCGGCATGAGGCCCACCGTGCCCCGCATGGGGCTCCCCTGGTTCGCCACCTACGCCGGCGTTCTCATCGTGCTCCACCACCTCTGGCTCTTCATCGTGGAGATCCACCGCTTCGACGCACTCGGCGCCACCCTGCTGCGCGCCTTGATGAGCGCCGCCTTCACGCTCGCGCTCTGCCTGCTCGCGCAATTCCTCACCTCCGCCGCGCAGGAGCGCAGCCGCGCATGAACTTCGAATCGCGGAAATACGTGCTCATCGCCGCCGTGGGCGCCATCGCGGTCATCTTCATCCTCCGGCTCCTCTGGATCCAGGTGGTGGACGACAAGTGGAAGGCCAGCGCAGCGAACATGGCCGAGCGCAAGATCACCGACTATCCGGCTCGGGGCTTCATCTATGATCGCAAGGGCCGCCTGATGGTGGCCAACACGCCGGTGTACGACCTCATGATGGTGCCGAAGGAGGTGAAGGCATTCGACACGGCCGCCTTCGCCGACCTCATCAGCGTGCCCCTGGAGGAGCTCCGGCAGCGCATGGGCGATGCCCGGCGCTATTCGCTCTACAAGCCGAGCGTCATCGAGAAGCAGATCCCCGCAGGCCAGTTCTCGGCCATCAGCGTGCACCTGCACAAATACCCGGGTTTCTACGGTCAGAGCCGCACGCTGCGCACCTACCCCCCGCGCACCGCGGCCCACCTGCTCGGATACCTCAGCGAGGTGGATGCGCGCAAGGTGGAACAGGACCCCTACTACAAACCGGGCGACGTGATCGGCGTAGGCGGCCTGGAGCAGCAGTACGAGGAGGCGCTCCGCGGGCGCCGCGGCGTGCGCTATGTGCTCGTCGATGTGCACAACAACATCAAGGGCCCATACAAGGACGGCATTTACGACACACTAGCCGTGGAGGGGAAGGACCTCTTCACCGGCATCGACCTTGATATGCAGCTGCTGGGAGAACGGCTCTTGCGCAACAAGAAAGGCAGCATCGTGGCCCTTGACCCCCGCACCGGCGAGGTGCTCTGCCTCGTGAGCAGCCCCTCCTATGACCCCGAGCTGCTGGTGGGCCGTGTGCGCAACACCAATTATGGCATCCTGCAGCGCGACCCCATCAAGCCGCTCTTCGACCGGGCGCTCCAGGCCCAGTATCCGCCCGGTTCCATCTTCAAGATCGTGCAGTCGCTCATCGCGCTCGACGAGGGCGTCATCACGCCCACCACCGGCTTCCCCTGCAATAAGAGCCTGGTGGGCTGCCACAACCACCCCTACGCGGGCACCATCGAGCAGGCCATCCAGTATTCCTGCAACCCGTACTACTACCAGGTCTTCGACCGGGTGGTGGAACGGAAGCTCGACAAGAAGAGCCGGTTCCGCGACGCGGCGCTGGGCCTCGCCGAATGGGAGCGGCGCATGCACAGCTTCGGTCTGGGCGAAAAGCCGCGCATGGACCTTCCCTCGCTGAAGGGCGGCAACATCCCCGGCCCGGCCTACTACGACCGGAAATACGGCAAGGAGCGCTGGGCCTTCAGCACCATCTACAGCGTGAGCATCGGTCAGGGCGAGGTGCTCACCGTCCCCATCCAGATGGCGAACCTCGCTGCGATCTTTGCCAACAAGGGCTGGTACTACGACCCGCACGTGGTGCGCGCCATCGGCGACCCCGACAGCGTGCAGGCCCGCTACCGCGAGAGGCATGTGGTGGAGGCGGCCCCCCATTGGTTCGACCACATCCAGGAAGGGATGCGGCGCGTGGTCCATGAGCCCGGTGGCACGGCCCGCAGCGCCCGGATCGAAGGCATCACCGTCTGCGGGAAGACGGGAACGGCCGAGAACCCGCACGGACAGGACCATGCCGTCTTCATCTGCTTCGCCCCGATGGAGGACCCCAAGGTGGCCATGGCCGTCTATGTGGAGAACTCGGGCTTCGGCGGCACCTGGGCCGCCCCGATCGCCAGCCTGCTCATGGAGCAATACCTCACCGATACCATCAAGCGCCCCGAACTGATGCAGCGCATGCTGGACGCCGACCTCATCGCTGCCGAGAAGGATTTCGTGAAGAAGCCCAAGAAGCCACGCCGCCGATGAGCGCCAGGGAGAATGTCGCCGCCAATTTCGACCGGCCGCTGCTGCTGATCTACCTGGCCCTGATGTTCATGGGGTGGGCCAACATCTACTCGGCCGCCTATGACCCCGACCAGGCGAGCATCTTCGACCTCGACAAGGAATACGGCAAGCAAGCCGTGTGGATGGGCATCAGCCTTACGCTGGGTGCGGGCATCCTGCTGGTGCGCGGCCAGTTCATCCGCGACTCCGCCTTCCTGATCTACGCATTCGTGATGCTGCTGCTCGCGCTGGTGCTGGTGGTGGGCAAGGAGGTGAACGGCGCCAAGGCCTGGTTCGGCGTGGGCAGCTTCGGCATACAGCCAGCGGAGTTCGCCAAGTACGCCACCTCGCTCGCGCTTGCCCGCTACCTCAGCGGCCTCAAGGCGCTCATCGACCTCCGGTCCAGGGCGGTCAGCGCGCTGCTCATCCTCGCCCCGGTGGGCCTCATCATGCTCCAGCCCGATACAGGGACGGCCTTGGTCTCCGGCGCCTTCATCCTCGTGCTCTACCGCGAGGGCCTCTCCGGCAACGTGCTGCTGCTGGCCATCCTGGCGGCCTTCCTCTCCATCCTCTCCCTCATCCTCAAGGAGAGCTCCTTCGACCTTCCATTCACGGACCGCGCGCTCAGCGGACCGATGTTCCTGCTGCTCGTCATCATCATCATCGGGGCGCTCGCTTGGCTGGTGGTGCGCAACATGGTGGTGAAGCGGGCGCGGCGGCGGCTCTACGCCTACATCGTCATCGGCGTGCTGGCTTCCGCAGCCTTCATCGGCAGCTTGGATTACGCATTCGAGAAGGTGCTCGCCCAGCACCAGCGCGATCGCATCCTGGTGATGCTGGGGCAGATGGAGGACCCCCAGGGGCTGGGCTACAACGTGAAGCAGAGCCAGACCGCCATCGGTAGCGGCGGTTTCAGCGGCAAGGGCTATCTGGAGGGCACCCTCACGAAGTTCAAGTACGTGCCCATGCAGAGCACCGACTTCATCTTCTGCACCGTGGGCGAGGAATGGGGATTCCTGGGCACCAGCTTCGTCGTCATCCTATTCACCGTGCTCATCCTGCGCATCATCCAGATCAGCGATCGGCAGCGGTCGAAATTCACCCGGATCTATGCCTACTGCGTGGCGAGCATCTTCTTCCTGCACTTGATGATCAACGTGGGCATGACCATCGGCCTGGCCCCTGTGATCGGCATCCCCCTTCCCTTCTTCAGCTACGGGGGCAGCAGCATGATCGGCTTCACCCTGCTGCTCGGAACCTTGGTGCGGCTGGATGCGGAACGGCTGAGCCTGCTGCGGTGAGCCACGACGGCCACGGAGGCGGCCGCCGCCCGCTTATCGGCCGGACCATAAAGAAGAACGCCGGCCAAAGGGCCGGCGTTCTTCCGTAGGACCGAAGCCCTCAGTAGAACAGGTGGCGATTGTCCTTCACCCCGGCCGATTCGCGAAGGGCGTTGAACAGCGCGCTCTCCGCGCGGCTCTGCAGGCGGCCGAGCAGGCTGCCCTTGTCCCCGGCCGTGTCGCCGTCGGCGGGGGCGTCGGCGCGCGAGGTCATGCTCACCACGTACACCGCATTGTCGCCCTTCAGCGGCACGCTGGTCTGGCCCGCCTGTAGCGCGAATATCTGGCCCACCACCTCGAACTCGCTGTAGCCTCCGGGGATGCTGAATGCATTGAACAGCATGTCCGTGGCGGTCTGCACGCTCACGCCCATCTCGGTGGCCAACGCACTGACATCGGTCTTGCCCTTCATCCTCTCCAGGTAGGTCTCTGCCTTCTTCTCCTTGGCGGCCTCCTTCATGAAGGCCTCGCGCACATCCTCCAGCGCAGGCACGCCCTCTTCCTTGGCGCCCAGCAGCACCGCAACCACATAGTTGTCACCGGCCTCCTTTGGATCGCTCACCTCTCCCACTTTGGCCCGGTTCACCCAGCCGATGACCGACGCAGGCTGCTGAAGGCCCTGAACGAACCGCTGGTCGCTCCGCAGGTCGGCCACATTGGTCACCTGCAGGCCCTGCTCCTCAGCGGCTGCCTTGATCGCCTCCGCCGACTTATTGCGCAGGCTGAACTCATTGGCGCGTTTGTACACCTCCTTGAAGGTGGCGCCCGACGGCTTCACCGGACGGTCGACGGTGATGATGCGACGCTCCTGGCGGGTGCGCTGGCCGAGCACCTCGACGATATGGAAACCGTAGCTCGTCTTGCAGATAGTGATGGCGCCCACCTTCTGATCGAAGCTGGCTGCTGTGAACTCCGGTACCATCTGCTGCTTGTCGAACCACTCGTACACGCCTCCGTTGCTCACGCTGCCGGGGTCGTCGCTGAACTTGGTCACGAGGTCGGCGAACTTGCTCCGGTCCTTCTTCACCACCGTGAGAAGGCTGTCGGCCCGCTTCTTCTGGTCATCCTCGCCCACACCCTTCTGGGTGCTCAGCAGGATGTGGCGCACGCGCGCCTCCGGCACATCGGCCAGCTCCTTCACCTTCACCAGCTTCACCGTCTCACCCTCCTGGAAGGGACCGATCACGGCGCCCACTGCGCCGTTCACGATCAGGGAATCATTCAGCTTGTCCGCCGTTCCGGCCACGTACGGGACCTTGGTGTACGCACGGGAGGCCGCGTTGCCGAGCACGAAGGCGGAATCGTCCGTGGCCGCTTCGAATTCGCCCTTCAGCCGCGCCAGGTCATCCTGGATCGCCGCACGGTCAGCATCGCTTGGCAGCACCGGGAAGAGCACGTAATCGAAGGACCGTGAGGCTTTCTGCTTGTGCTTCGGGTCATTCTTGTGCTTGTCGTAGTAGCGGCGCAGGTCACGGTCGCTCACCGCGTAGAGGCTGTCGGGCTCGCTATCGTAGCGCTTGGCCACGAAATTGAAGGTGGCCCGTGTATTCTTGGCGTTGAATTCGTCGCGGGCCTGGGCGCTGTTCACGAAGACGCTCTTCTTCACCAGCGCATTGTACTTGGCGTAGAGGCGGTTCTCCTGGATCCGGCGCGATTGGATCTCATGGTAGACGGGTGCATTCAGCTGAATGGAGCTGAAGTACTCCCGCAGGCGGGCTTTATCGGGCTTGCCATCCGCGCCATTGAACTGGCCCTGGAACTCGGGCATCACATTGTCGCCGAAGCGGACATCGTCATACTCCGGCTTGGTGATGGTGAATCCGGCGGCCTTCACCTGGCCGAGCAGCACCTTGCCCTTCACCAGCTCATTCCACACGGTGTTGCGCACCTGCTCGGTCACTTGGGCATTGGCCGCCTGGCCGAACTCGTTGCGATAACTCTCCACCTCGTCGCTCACGCGCCGGTCGAATTCGGCGAGTCCGATCTCCTCCCCAGCCACCTCGCCGACGGCCTGATCGTTGCGGCCCAGGCCCGTACGGTTGGAAAGCAGCGCATCAAGGATGAATAGGGCCAACGCACCGCCCACGAGCACTACGAGGAGGCCGCTGCGCTCGCGGATCTTGCCGATAACTGCCATTGCCTGCTGAATTTGGGGCTGCGAATATAGGGGACGGCCCCGATCGGCGGGAAGCACCGCAACGCTTTGAGCGCAAGGCCCTTGCGCCTCAGGTCAGATAGCCGGGGCCCGGGTCGGTCACAAGCAGACGTACCAGGTCGATGCGGCCATGGGCCACCTGGGCCACCACCATCCTGAAGGGGTGCAGGTCGATCTCCTGGCCCTGCTCGGGCAGGTCGCCCGTGCGATGGAGGATGAATCCGGCCAGGGTGTCGTATTCCTCGCCCTCAGGAATGGCGAGCCCGAGCTCACGTCGCAGTGTATCCACCTCAAGGCGGCCGCTGAGCAGGAATTCATGCTCCCCCACGCGCTCCATGACATCCTCCGGCGTATCGTGCTCGTCCTCGATGTCCCCCACGATGGTCTCCACCACATCCTCCATGGTGAGCATACCCGCTGTTCCGCCGAACTCATCCACCACCACCGCCACGTGCGTGCGCTGCTTGATGAAGAGCTGCAGCACCTCATCCGCAGGCATGGTGCCCGGGATGAAGTTCACCGGCCGGAGGATGGACCGCACCGAGCGCGGGTGTCGGAAAAGCTCGTACCCGTGGACGTACCCGATGACGTTGTCGATGCTGTCCTTGTAGACCAGCAGCTTGCTCATGCCGGTATCCACGAAGCGGCGATGCAGCAGGTCCAAGCCCTCCTCGGCATCCACGGCCTCGATACGCGCCCGCGGCACCATGATCTCCCGCGCCTTGATACTGCTCAGTTCCAGCGTGTTGCGGAAATACTCCACCTCGGCATCCAGGTGCTGCTGCTGCTCGCTGCCGGAGGCCATCTCCCGCAGGAATTCATCCAGGTCGATGCGGCCGAATGCAATCTGACCGGGCTTGGTTTGGATGCGGAACACCCTGAGGACCAGTTCACTGAGACCGGTGATGAGCATCATGGGCACCCACAAGAGCACATACAGCAACAGGAGCGGCACAGTGAACAGGGCCAGCGAACGGTTCGCGTCGAGCCGGAAGAGCGCCTTGGGCAGGAACTCCGCAACCACCAGGATGAGCAGGGTGCTGAGCACGGTCTGCCCGATGAGGACCAGGACCGGCCCCCATCCGAATCCGGCCAGCCACGGCTCGATGACCTTGGCCATGAGCACACCGTACACGACCAGCGCGATGTTGTTGCCCACCAGCAACGCCCCGATGACCCGCCCCGGGTTGCGCTGCAAGACGCCCACCAGTCGGGCCCATACGGCACCGCGCTTGCGCTCGAGCTCGATGTAGAGCTTGTTGCTCGACACGAAGGCGATCTCCAAGCCCGAGCAAAGCGCCGAAATGACCACCGAGGCGGCGATGAGGAAAAGATCGGTCGGCTCCAAAGTGCTCCGGAACGGCGTCGGGCGAAGATAGCGGGCGCTTGGCGTTGCCTTCAGCGTGCAGACCGGCGGTCCTCCATCGCCTCCAGCTTCCTGCGCGTGAAGCGCCGGAAGAAGAACATGGCCATGGCGATTGCCGGGAAGAGCAGCCATTGCCGCCCCTGTGCGAAGCCATCCGCCGCTATAACCCAGATGGAGGCCACCAAGGTGCCGATGGCCACGGCCAGCCAGAAGTGCTCCATGAATCGGCCGAGCTTGCGGATGGTGCCCATCTTCTAGGGGTGTTCGGGGGCCAAGGTATCGCCATCGAGGTGCAGGGTGCCCGTTACCCGCCTGATGACATAGCTGCTGAAGTCCTCCGCCGCGTCCAGGCCGAGGCCATGGATCACATCGCGCCCGCGCTGGATGCGCACGGCCTTGTCGGTGCGGACACGGGCGCTATCCTGGTGCCAGGTGAGCGATTCCGTCTCCAGCCGCTCACCCTTGGCATTCACGAAGACCACCTGCTCATGCACCTCCATGCGCTTCTGCGCAGGCCAAATGGCGCCCCGTCGGGCCGTGAGGGTGCTGGTCTGGCGACCGAGCGGATCGAAGAACACCAGCTCCAGTCCATCGGAGAGCTCGGTGCGCTTGGCTTCTCCGCCCCACTCGCTGATGCGCCCCGCGCGCAGCCGGTTGCGCACGATGCCCGAATCGGTGTAGAGGTATTCGGCCTGCTCGGTCACCCTCTCCGGAACCGCCTCGGGCAACTCAACCGCCGCCACGCGCTCCAGGTCGTTCTTGCATGAAACCAGCATGCCCGCCATCAGAAGGGCGGGCAGGCTGCCGGCAGAAGGGATGCGCAATGCGCTCAGCACGGACTATTTGCGGGCACGCACCGTGGTCGTCTCGCTGAGCCCGCCGCAGGCTGCCTGGTAGGAGGCGCCGTCGGCGAGCTGGTGGAAGAAGAGCTCCTCCTTGGTGGGGAAGCGCGCATTGCATGAACCCATGCGCTCAGATGCCTTTTCCGCCACGGAGGGATCCAGGGAGCGGGCCTTCTGGTAGTAGTCGTAGGCAAGCCAGTACACGCCCCATTTCTCCGGCACTTCGCAGTTGCCGGCCGAGGATACCACGGCATTCCCGATGAGGATGAGCGCCTCGCCGTTCTTCGGTTCGAGCTGGAGCACCTGGTTGGCGAAGCTGCGGGCCTGGGCATGGTTGCCGGCGGCACTGGAAACCTGGCCGGCCTTGAGCAGGTACTTCACGCGGTCGCTGCAGCCGGTGCAGAGATCAACGGCCTCCTTCATGTACTTGAGCGCTCCGCTCATATCGCCCTTCTTCACCAGGGACTGGCCCAGGCTGTAGGCGCTCTCGCTGGTGGGGTTGGCGCGGTGCACATCCTCGGCCAGCACCAGGTACACCTTCTCCTCGGTGCAATCCTTGCCGTTCAGCACCTTCAAGAGGCGGCCCTTGAGCTCCAAGTCGTCCGGGCGCTCTTGCACCAGCTTGGCCGCGATATCGCCGATTTCCTTGCACTCCGCCACCCTGAAGAAGACACTGTTGACATTGTCGCGCGCCTTCACCCAGTACTCCATGTCCACTTCCTTGGTGGCAGGATCGGCCAGCGCTTGTTCGATGGTGCCGATCACCTTCACGTACTCGGAGAGCATCTGCTCCTTGGTGGCTGCTCCCGCGGCATAAAGGCAGTTCAGGGATTGATAGTAGGCGCTCAGCGTGCCGGGCTCGCTCCGCGACCCGCCGAGGTCCACGCTCTCCTTCAGCACGTCGTAGGCTTCCTGGCACTTCGCGGGGCGGTGGTACTGCAGATCCACCCCCTTGCGGCCGAGGACGAAGGCCTTCTCCCCGAAATGCGTGATGCGCAAGTCGTAATTCAGCATCAGGGAGTCGATCAACCGCTCCTTGCGCGCGGCATCCTTCTCCTTGGCGATGAAGGCATTGAACATCTTCACCCCATTCTGGTAGACGCCCTTGCTACAGGCCGGGCAGATGCGGAGCAGCTCGCGGTACGGTGCATAGGCATCGGCCGTGGCGTTCTGCTTCATGTACTCCTGGTAGAGCGAGAGGTTCTTCACGCATTCCACGCTGTCCGCAGGCGTAGCGCCGTACTTGCTCTGGGCAGCGGTACCCAAGGCCGAGCCCAAGGCAATCAGGAGAAAGAGGCTATGGAGGAAGGTCTTCATCAGTCGATCCGTCGTTTCTTGAACCATTGTTCCCTGAGGTCTGGCGTGATGGACACGCCGATGTAGATGTTGGCGAAGCGCTCGCGGAGCAGACCGTTCGCAGTGGTGCCCCGCTCGCCGATTTCCGTGGCGAGGTTGAGGCGGCTGCGGGTGTTCGACCCCATGAGCGGGAGGGATAGGCCAAATGACATGCCAAGCTGCCGGATGGAGGTCCCGCGCAGCGCAATGGGCTCCTCCGTGTATCGGAATCCGGTGCGGTAGATGGCGCGCCGCAGGAAGCTTCCGCCCATCTCGCCGGCCGGCCGGTAGCTGGCGCCTGCGGCATAGGTGGTGGCCGTGCGCAGATCGGTGCGCAGCTCATACCCTTCCACATCGGCCCGGAGCGCCGACCAATCACGCTGTTGCACCTCTGCGGCAAAGGTCCACCGTGCATTATAGATCGAGAGCCCTGCGCTGACCCCGACAGGCAGGTCCAAGCTGCCACGGGCGCCATTGACCTGGGCGGCCGTATCGCGCGGGAACTCGACCCCAGCGCTGCTGAGAAGGAAGGATGTGGCGAGGCTGGTATGACGCGCGTTGAGCGCCACGGGTGCATCGATTCCGATGCCGACGCGGAACCGCAAGGCCTCCCCTTCGCCCTTGGGCAGCTTCAGGGGCTTCCTGTCCTTGGGGTCACGGCCGGCATTGAGCCATTCCATCTCCTCGCGCCGGTCAGCGGCCCGCAGGGCCTCCTTGCGGCGCCCCATCCGCTCCTCGGCCCGGCGCTGGGACCGGATGTCGCCGGAGTAGAGCAGGCCTACCGTCGCCGTAGGCGCTTTAAGCGCCAAGGTGGAGGTGATGCTGCTGTTGTAATGCCCGGTACCCAGCGGATAATAGGCCTTGCGGGCCGCCTCGACGCTTCCGAAGAGGTATTCCAGATTGGCTCCGACGCTCAAGCGCCCGAAGGTGCGGCCGCTATCCGAGCGCTGCCATAGCACACGGCCGAATCCGAGATAGGCCCGATTGATGCCCCCCGAGCCGGAATACTGGTAGCGGACGGTCCCGCCATCGACGGTGCCTGTCTCCTCAATCTGGTAGGCCACGGTGGAATACGGCTGCAAGCCCAAGGCCATGCCCCACTTGCCACGGGCGAACGGCACGCCCAAGGACAAACCCAGGATACGGGCGCTTCGGCCGCGGCTCGTGCTCTCGGCAATGGTCATGTCCATGGAGCGCACGGCGAGCCCCATTTCGTACACGGCATGCGAGAGATAGGGGTAGGTGGCCGGGTTGGCGCGGGCCACGCCATAGGGGTCGGCCACCACCACGCCCAAGCCCCCCATGCCTGCCTGCACCACCTGCGAAGTCCCGGTCAGGTCACCAAGGCCATGGGAGGAATAGGGAGACCCACTACCCTGCTGCCCCTGTGCCGAGGCCAGCACCGGGAGGGCCAGTGCCAGCATGTAAGTGCCGGTGTATGAGGCGTAAACCTTCAAGGGTCAGGAACGGGTGGGCAAAGATGCCGCTTTTCAGGCCGCGGGCGAACCCCAGGGCGTCACCACCGGTAAGGACAACACAGGCATCGGTGAAACTCGAACGGGCCAGGTGCATGAAGCGCTCGACCTCACCTGCAATACCGTGATACAGGCCCGATTGGAGTGCGGATTCGGTGCTATCGCCGAACGGAATGGACTCCATTGCCGGCTCCACCAGCGGCAGGCGGGCGCTATAGGCATGCATGGCCTTCGCCCGCATCCGCATGCCGGGCGAGATGGCGCCGCCGAGGTAGTTGCCCTGGGGGTCCACCAAGTCGTAGGTGATGCAGGTCCCCAGGTCGATGGCCAGCGCGGCGCGGCCGGGGAAGAATGCGGCTGCCGCCACGGCATTCGCCAAGCGATCCACCCCGAGCGTGGACGGGGTGCGGTACGATGAGCGCACAGGCGATGCGGATGCACCGGTGATGGAGTGCACTGGGGCGAATTCCGCGGCGCCGGCCAGTACAGCCCCTTCGGAGGAGGCCACCGAGCCGATCACGACCTCCAGCACATCCGCATCGCCGACGAAGCCCCGGAGCCCTTCGAGATCATCCGGGGCCAGCGCGATGACCCGCACCAGCCTGCCTTCGCGGAAGAGGCCGGCCTTCACGCGCGTATTGCCTGCATCGAGGATCAGTTCCATGCCTGGTGGTTGGTTGCGACGCTTGTCTATCTTTGCGCGCCTTCGTCGGTTCAGGACGGCAACGACCTGTCGACGCAAAGGAAATGGTGCCTTAGCTCAGCTGGTAGAGCAACGGATTGAAAATCCGTGTGTCCCCAGTTCGATTCTGGGAGGCACCACTGCGATGAGGACCCCGCGCTGCGGGGTCCTTGTCATTCCGGGGTCAGGGATGGCTCTCCAGCCATGCCCGCACCGAGGCCAAGTGCTTCTGCTTCAAAGGTTCTCGCAGACGCTTGTTGGTGGGCGTGAAATAGGCGTGGCGCTCCAGGAAACGGACCTGCAGCTCGTTCCACTCCCGCTCGGTGGTCAGCGCGCCGTAGGTCCGCATCTCCTCGAAGAGCGTCGACCCTATCCGGTCGAAATCCGGGCGTCCGAGATAATCCAGGTCCGCATCGCAAAGCACCTTGGCCAGTTCATTGGAGGGCTGCTGGGGGATGCGCGTGGCCATGATCATGGCGCAGATGGCCTCTACCTGAGCCTCCGCGAAGCCGTAACCCGGCAGCACGCTCCGCACGATGGCGCAACCGGCCTCCTCATGGTCCGTGTCCTGTACCGTGAATCCAGCGTCGTGATAGAGCGCGGCGATCTTCAGCAGCACTAGGCCCTCACCGGTGATCCCCTCCTGCTCAGCGATACTGATGACACTGGCATATACATCCAGCGTATGCTCAAGGGAGTGGTACGTGCGACCTGCCGGCAGCTCATGCCGGAGGCGGTGCAGGATGTACGCACGAGCGCCGTTCGCATCCATGGGATGGCAGCCAAGATAGCACGCTCGCCGCCACCCTGCCCGCTACCTTCGCTGCATCAATGGAAGCATACGGCCGGAGGGCGCTGTGGCTGCTGGTGGCCGCCATGCTCTACATCGTGGCGCAGAGCGTATGGTGGGCGCTGCTCCTGCTCAGGCGCGATGAGGAGATCGCACGGCTCAGCGCGGAAGTGAGCCGCCTGTCGGGAGCGACAGCCGATTCCGCACCGACCGGCCATGCGCTCATGGTGCTCGGCGAGGCAGGCGTCTTCCTGCTGCTGCTCGCCGTGGTCCTGGGGATGGCGCTCCACGCCATCCGCCGTGACCTCCGCCTTGCGGCACTGCAACGGAACTTCCTTCTGGCCGTGACGCACGAACTCAGGACACCGGTGGCAGCCATCAAACTGCAATTGCAGACGCTGAACCGCCGCGATCTGCCGGAAGGAGCGGCCCAGGGCCTTCGTGAGGCTACCATCCTGGAGGCCGAGCGCTTGGCGACCCTCACGGACAAGGTGCTCCTGGCCGCTTCGGACGGAACAAGGGAGATACCCGTGAACCGCATGCGCCTGGACCTGATCGACGTCCTTCAGGAAGCAATCATGCGCGCGCAGCTGCGCGACCAGGAGGCGCATAGATTCGAGTTGGATGCTCCCGACCGGCTGCCCGTATCCCTCGACCGCGATGTGATGCGCAGTATCGTAGACAACCTGCTGGAGAACGCAGCGAAGTACGCTCCATCTGGCACGGCGATCACCGTGCGCGCCATGCAGGAAGCGCGGCAGTGGCGCATCGAGGTGGAGGATCAGGGGCCGGGCATCCCTCCTGCGGAGCGCGGCCGGGTCTTCGAGCGGTTCTACCGCAGCGGCAATGAGGAGACCCGGCAGCACCCGGGAACCGGCTTGGGACTCTTCATCGTTCACCGCCTCGTTCGGAGGCTGGGCGGGCGCATCGAGATCCGGGACGCTCAGCCCCATGGGGCTATCTTCACCGCGTCATTCCCAATCGCTGATTGATGGCCAAGAAGAAGGCAGTCCTCATCATCATGGATGGCTGGGGGCTGGGTGCGCGCGATGCCAGCGATGCCATTGCCTCCGCCCATACCCCGTTCATCGACCGCTTGATGGCTGAAGCCCCGCACGCCACCCTGCTTACCGACGGAGAGCATGTCGGGCTGCCGGCGGGGCAGATGGGCAACAGCGAGGTAGGGCACCTCAACATCGGGGCCGGCCGCGTGGTGTACCAGGACCTGGTGCGCATCGACAAGGCCATTGCGGACGGCAGCCTGGAGCGTTCGCCTGTCCTGCAGGAAGCCCTCCTCCGCGCGCGTGGCCGGCGGCTCCACTTGATCGGCCTGGTTTCCGATGGGGGCGTCCATTCCATGCGCACCCACTTGGAGGCCCTCTGCGGCATGGCGGCCCGGAGCGGCTTGACGGAGGTCTTCGTGCACGCCTTCACCGATGGGAGGGACACCGACCCACGCAGCGGCCGGGGCTACATGGAGCGCCTCCTCGCAGCGATGAAGGGGCAGCCGGCCCGGGTAGCCAGCGTGGTCGGCCGGTACTATGCCATGGACCGGGACAAGCGGTGGGAGCGCGTGAAGCTGGCCTATGACCTGCTGGTCCATGGGCGCGGCACCACGGTTGGAGACGCGCTGCAGGCCTTCGACCGAAGCTATTCGGAAGGCATTACGGATGAATTCATCAGGCCCCATTCGGTGGCGGATGAAACCGGTGCGCCGATAGCCACCATCGCCGATGGTGACGTAGTGGTCTGCTTCAACTTCCGAACCGACCGCTGCCGGGAGATCACCCAGGCGCTCACCCAGTCCTCCTTCCCCGAGTTCGGCATGCAGCCGCTGAAGCTGCACTATGTCACCATGACGGAGTACGACCCCACCTACAGGGATGTGCACGTGCTCTTCCGCAAGGACGATCTGCCCATGACCTTGGGCGAGGCGGTCTCCCGAGCGGGTCGCACCCAGATCCGCATCGCTGAGACCGAGAAATATCCGCACGTCACGTTCTTCTTCAGCGGCGGGAGGGAACAGCCCTTCACGGGCGAACGGCGCATCCTGCTCCCCTCGCCCAAGGTGGCCACCTACGACCTGCAGCCGGAGATGAGCGCCCACGGCATCGTGGAGGCCATCGTTCCCGAACTGAGGTCGGGCGCGACGGATCTCGTTGTGCTCAACTTCGCCAATCCGGACATGGTCGGCCACACGGGTGTCTTCGAAGCCATCGTGAAGGCCGTGGAGACCACCGATCGGTGCACCCAGGCGGTGGCCGATGCAGCCCGTGCCAACGGCTATTCCGTGGTGATCATCGCCGACCACGGCAACGCTGACAAGGCACGCAATGCGGACGGTTCACCGAACACGGCGCACACCACGAACCCGGTGCCCATCATCATCCTCGCGGATGGCTGCAAGGCAGTGCGGGATGGCGTGCTCGCCGATGTGGCTCCAACCCTTATCGACCTTCTGGAAATGGAGAAGCCCGCCGAGATGACGGGCTCCTCCCTGCTCGTTCGCTAAGGCTCAGCGCCAGCCGTTGCGGAGAATGGTCACGTGCCCGGTATAGGGCTCCTCCTTGCGCGCCACGATCACCTCATAGAAGTAGGTCCCGTCAGGCAGGTCATCGCCCGCCCACTGGTTCTGGTAGTTGTTCGCCTCGTAAACCAGCTGGCCCCAGCGGTTGAAGATGCGCACCGTATTGCTCACGTAGGTGATGCCATCGATGACGAACTTGTCATTGTGGCCATCGTTATTCGGCGTGAACACGTTGGGGATGATCACATCACAGATGAGCGATACGGTGGCGACATCCTGGGCGGTGCGGTTGCACTGATCGGTGACCGTGACCGTATAGGAGCCGAACTCCAGCATGCTCACATAGGTTGAGGGCCCTTCATCGCCGGTGGACCAGGAATAGGAGAGCGACCCGACGCCCCCGAAGCCCACAGCCGTGAGCAGCAGGCTGTCCGGCCGGCATTCCACGGTGTAATCCTCTGCCGTGACCGAGATGGGCGGAGCATCGATGATCGTGATGGTGACGCTCGCCGATGTGGTACGGCCGCAGGCATCGGTGTAGGTACCGGTGATGGTGACCGTTTCGCCGTCATCGGCCGTCTCATCCTCCAAGGGCTGGAAGGGCACGATTGTATTGAGCACCCCGTCCGCGATGGTGACCAGGTCCTGGAAGACGAAATCGGTACCGTTGGCCGCGGCGCCGCTGAATGTGACCACGATCGGCACATCGCCGGGAACGCCCACCGGACGGATGAAGTTGATTCCGGTGCTCTCGCAGGCCTCCATGACGGTTCCCGAGCCGACGATGCTCATGTTGAGCGGGGGCAGCGGGTCCAGCTCCACGAAGAACTGGGCGATGGCCGTGGACCCGCAATCGTCCGTGGCCGTGGCGGTGTAGACCGCATTGTCGGTCGGCGACACGGTGATGCTGCTTCCCGTCTGGCCGTTCGACCAGCTGATCGCATACGGCGGGTAGCCCCCAGCGACCGCCGGCGTCAGCGCTGCGCTGCCTTGGCAGGGTATGTTCGCCACCCCGCCAACGATCGTCAGCGGTGCCGATGACTCGATGAAGAAGGTGAACTCATTCGTGATGGTGACCCCTGCGCAAGGGCTCTCGGAGATGAGTGTCAGCACGATGGTCTCCGTACCGTCCGCATCGATCGGGCAGTTGAACGTGAAGGACTGGGCGGTATCGCCCGGCAGGAAGACCAGGGAATCCGGGAAGGGCGGCACATAATCCACGCCTGGGGTGGCGGTGCCGCCAACTTGGATGTACACCACGCTGGTATCGTCGGCAGCACCGGTCTGCGCGAAGTTGATCGTCACGGGATAGCAGCTCTCAAGAATGGTGTTGTTGCCCACGATGCCGGGACCCGGCGTCAGTGAGGGAACGAACGGCGTACTGGTGAAGCTTCCGGCCTCGAGGAACACGGCGCTGTCGAAGGAGCTGTCAGAACCGTCGCCGATGGCCATCTTGATGTGGTAGGTCTCGCCGCACTGGACTGGCCAGCGAGCCGTGAGGACCACCGTGAAGCCATCGTAGGCGATGGTAGCGCCGGCACCGTTGTTCACATAGTAGATGCTGTTGCTCTGCCAGTTGGGGTCTGCCGCAGCACAGGTGGCCGCCTGGCCACCGGAGGTGCCGGGCACTCCGGGGTTCACCGTGTTGATGGCGATGGGGATGGACGTTCCGGGAACGAGCGCGATATTGATCGCATTATTCTGGTAGGGGCCGTTGATGCCCGGGCCGCTGAGGAAGAAGCCGAACGCATCATTGAAGGTGGTGCATACGTACTCGGGATACTCCTCCGAAGCGAAGACGTACCGGAACTTCACGGTATCGCCCACGGGCACGAAGTCGAACTCGAGCACCGCCCGGTCATTGATGGTCTGGTTGGCGAGCAGGGCCAGGTCGGGGTCCGCACCGGTCCCATTGGCCGCGCTGGCGAAGTCAGAGGCCGGACCGGCGGCATCATCCACCAAGCCGCTGGAGAGGATCACGCCTGCCGGAAGCCCGAGGTTGGTGCCCGTTTCGGTGAAGGAGCCGCTGCCCACCTGGGCCGCGGCCGGGTTGAGCACGCCGTTGTAGGACACGTTGCTCACGGTGACTCCTGTGCCCAGCAGCACATCCTGCACAAGCTGCTGGGGTGTGAGCGTATTGGTCACGGTAAGCTGCGCCTGCAGGGTGCCTCCCGCCAGCAAGGCGAGTCCGAATGTTAGGTGCTTCACTGCCACGGTATTCCGGTTTTATCAGTTCTGGCTTCCGCGGATCAGGGTCACATGACCCATGCCCTCTACGGGCTCGAAGTAATGGCCCGCCGCGCGGTATTTGTAGACGTAGACACCGGTGGTCGCCTCACCACGGCCATTCACGGTGCCGTCCCACATGACGTTCACGTCCTGGGTGGTGAAGATCAGCTCGCCCCAGCGGTCGAAGATCATCATCTCGAACTCCTCGATGTAGTGTCCGATGGGCCCGAACAGCTCATTCCGGCCATCCCCATCGGGCGTGAACGCGTTGGGGAAATGGATGTGGGCCGGCGCGCGCAGAAGCACGGAGTCCTCACCGAGGCAACCGTTCGGCGTCACGATCTTCAAGCTGACCCAATGGTCCTCCAGGTCCAAGTAGCTATGGTAGACCTCATCATTCCGGTACCGTGTGCCATCGCCCATGTCCCACACCCATGTGCGTGCATAGGGCAGGGTGGCCGCCTGCAGGTACCAATCGTCCTGGCCCTGGTTGGTGACCACGATATCGGTGGAGACGTGCTCCACCTCGATGGTCATCGCATCTGAGCGCTCCTCGCCGCACTGGTCGCGGACGGTCACGCCGTACGTGGTCTCCTCCTCCGGCTTCACCCAGTAAAGCGGGTCCGTGAGGCTATCAGGGCCGGCCCAGAGGATGTGGTAGTAGCCGGAGCCGCCCGTGACCATGGCATGGATGGTGGCGCTATCACCGGCGCACAGCACCTTGTCTTCAGGGAGCTCCAGCACGAAGGGGTCATAGATGGGCAGCAGCGCGGAGACGGTGGCGGCGCCAGTGTAGCCGCATTGGTCGTCCACACTGATGGTGTAGGCCTGGTTCCCGAGCACCGGCACATCGATGGTCCAGGAGTTCCCAAGCACCTGTCCGTCAGCATCGGTCCAGCTCCACGTGTAGACGCTGTTGCCCCCGGTGATGCCCAGGATCGTCAAGGTCACCGTGTCGCCTGCGCAAATGGGGGTCTGGTCGCCGGCGGTTTCGATGGCGATGGGGGGCAGGGGCACGGTGCCCACGAGGACGCTGTCCTGAACCGACGTGCCGCAGCCCTCGGTGACCGTTACCACGTAGTAGAGCGGCGGACCAGCCGGCACGGTAATGGTGGCGGTATTGCCGATGGGTACGCCCGCAAGGCTCCAGCTGTACGAGAAGGCGTTGTTCCCGCCGGTTGCACCCGTTACGCTGATCGGACCGGTACCGAGGCAATCAATAAGGGTATCGGGCGAAACGGTGATGGCCAGCGGCGGGTAGATGGGCAGTGTCACCGTGAAATCGGCCGAGACGGGCGCGATTCCGCAGACATCGGAGACCGTGACCGTATAGGTGGTCGTCACCACGGGTGATGCATCGATGGTGGCCGTGGTCTCCCCGGTGCTCCAGGAAAAGCCGTACTGGCCCATGCCGCCGGTCACCACCGGCGCCAAGGTGTTGTTCTGCCCGCATACGCTGTTGATGTCGGCACCGGTGACCGTCAGGGGCGGCGGGCTATCGATGTTGAACACGAACTGCGTCTGCAACTGGGTTCCCGAGCATTCGACGAGCTGGTCGATGGTGATGACGATGGTCTCCGGACCGTCGGCATCGATGGGGACGTCGAGTACCAGGCTGACCGTCTCCGATCCGATGGGGAAGATGAGCTGGGCAGGGAAGGCGGGGGTGTAATCCACGCCGGGGGTCGCAGTCCCCGAGATGGTCAGGTCAACCGTATCCACCACGGTGGTGTCGCCCAACCGGGTGAAGACGAGCTCGATGGGATTGCATCCCTCCAGCATCGTATTGCCGATGATGCCCACTCCGCTCGACAGCGTGGGCACCACCTGACCGGTGCTGGTGAAGGAGCCCGCCTCCAGGAACACAGCGCTATCATAGCTGCTGTCCAGCGCATCGCCCAAGGCCAGCTTGATGTGGTACTGCTGACCGCACTGCACCAAGGCGAAGGCCTGCAGCACCACGGTCATCCCATCATAGGCGATGGTGGTGCCCGCGCTGTTGTTCACATAGTAGGCGGGGTTGGATGCAGGGCAGGCCGGGTCCGCGGGGTCGTTGTTGTAGCCATTGTTCACGTTGTCGATGGTCACGGGAACGGTGGTGCCGGGTACCAAGGCGATGTTGATGGCCCCTCCGCTGTACGGACCACTGATGCCGGGGCCACTGAGGAAGAAGCCGAAGGCATCGTTGTAGGAGCAGACGAACTCCGGATACTCCTCGGAGGCGAACACGTACCGGAACTTCAAGGAGTCACCCGTGGGGATGAAATCGAACTCGAGGACGGCGCGGTCATTGATAACGCCTCCGGAGATCGACACGAGGTCAGGATCGCTGCCGGTCCCATTGAAGTCGCCCGAGAAATCGGAAGCCGGGCCTGCCGCGTTCGAGACCTCTCCGCTGGACAGGATCAGGCCCGAGGCGATGCCCAGGTTGGTGCCGGTGGCCGTGAACGAGCCGCTGCCCACTTGGTTCGTGCCGGGGCTGAGCACCCCGTTGTAGCGAATATTGAACGCCTGCACCCCGTTCCCGAGAAGCACATCCTGCACGAGCTGGGCAGGGGTCTGCGCGGTGTTCACCACCAACTGGGCCGAAGCCTCCAGGCCCAGCAGGGCGGAGGTCAGGAGCAGGATTCGGGCCTTCATGACAGGGATCGAGTGGGGATGAGCGTTGAAAAATAGGTCTTTGGGCTGAATCCTAGACCCCCCCAACCCCATAAAGGTTGCCCCGCGCCTCAGGTTCTTACTTTCGACGCCCATAAAGCCAGTCCACGTGCATCCCATCGACGCGTACATCGAGTCCCAGAAGGACCGCTTCCTGAACGAGCTGCTCGACCTGCTCCGGATTCCCAGCGTGAGCGCCGACCCCAAGTACAAAGCCGATGTAGCCCGATGCGCCGAGGCGGTGAGGCAGCGCATGGTGGATGCCGGCCTAGAAAAGGTGGAGGTCTGCCCCACGGCGGGCCACCCCATCGTGTACGGCGAGAAGATCGTCGACCCTGCCAGGCCGACCGTGCTCGTATACGGCCACTACGATGTTCAACCCCCTGACCCCCTGGACCTTTGGCATAGCGGCCCCTTCGACCCGGTCATCAAGGAAGGGATGATATACGCTCGCGGCAGCGCCGATGACAAAGGCCAGTTCTACATGCACGTTAAGGCCATTGAAGCCATGATGAAGAGCGGCGGCCTGCCCTGTAACGTGAAGGTGATGATCGAGGGAGAGGAAGAGGTGGGCTCTGACAACCTCGGCGTGTTCGTGAAGGCCAACAAGGACCGCTTGAAAGCCGATGTGGTGCTGATCAGCGACACGGCCATGATCGCCAATGACGTCCCGAGCATCAACACCGGTCTCCGCGGCCTCAGCTACGTGGAGGTGGAAGTGACCGGCCCCAACCGCGACCTGCACAGCGGTGTTTACGGTGGCGCCGTGGCCAACCCCATCAATGCGCTGTGCGAGATGATTGCCAGCCTGCACGACGCCGACCGGCGAATCACCATCCCGGGCTTCTACGATGCCGTGAAGGAGCTGAGCAAGGCCGAGCGCGATGCCTTGGCCGAAGCCCCTTTCGACGAGGAAGAGTACAAGAAGGACCTGGGCGTGAGCGGCTTGCGCGGCGAGAAGGGCTACACCAGCGAGGAGCGCAGCAGCATCCGCCCCACCCTCGATGTCAATGGCATCTGGGGCGGCTACATCGGCGAGGGGGCCAAAACGGTGCTTCCCTCGAAGGCCTACGCCAAGATCAGCATGCGGCTGGTGCCCAACCAGAAAAGCGATGCCATCACCAAGCTCTTCAAGGACCACTTCGAATCCATCGCGCCCCCGGGCATCCAGGTGGTTGTGAAGCCCCACCACGGCGGGGAGGCGGCGGTGACCCCGATCGACAGCCCGGCCTACCTGGCCGCCAGCAAGGCCATGGAGGAGACCTTCGGCAAGAAGCCCATCCCCACACGGGGCGGGGGCAGCATCCCCATTGTGGCGCTCTTCGAGCAGGAACTCGGTCTCAAGACCGTGCTCTTCGGATTCGGCCTGGACAGCGATAACATCCACAGCCCCAATGAGAAGTATGGCGTATTCAACTACTTCCAGGGCATCCGCACGATTCCGCGGTTCTTCCACCACTACGCGACGCTGATGAATGGCCATGCGTAGGGGTGGCCATGCCGATCATCAGCGAACACGGCACACTCCCTGCCAAGGCCCGGGGGTGATCGGAGCACGATGATGACCACGCCAGCATCCAGGGCTTCCGCGCTGTTCCTCGTGGGCGCCGTGCTGGCTTCCTGTTCCCCGTACCAGGAAGTCGAGCTGCATGAGGTGACCCGGGTGGAGGTGCTCGGCCTGAGCAACCAGCATCTTGCCCTGCGGCTCGACGCGCGGGTGGAGAATCCCAACGGCTTCCGCATCCACGTGGAGGAGCCGGAAGTGGATCTCTACCTTAACGACCGCTTCGTGGGCAAGGCTGTTCTCGACTCCGCGTTGGTGCTCGACCGTCGGCGCACCGCGGTCTACCCCGTCTACCTGCATGCGGACCTTCAGGAAGGATCGCTCTTCGCAGTGCTCCTCACCGGTGCCTTGCAGGGAGAGATGAGGCTGGGGGCCAAGGGCACCGTGGCCGGCCGGTCCGGCGCCCTCCGCAAGCGCTTCCCCTTCGAGTGGCAGCAGGTGGTGCGGCTCCGTGAGTAAGGGCGTCGGTCCGGCTCAAGGCCGCCCCACCACATGAGGCTGCTTGCTGACCACCACTTCGACGCCCAGCGCGCCGCGCGCGACATCAACCTCCACCGCATTGCCGACGATCGGGTACCAGTCGCGCCATGCGCTCCGCGCCATCCAATGGTCCGCTAGGAAGCCATCCCGGAACACATAGGTGATCACCGTGCCTTCCACCTGGACCTCCTTCACCAGGTGGTCGGAGGCGGTTACCGGTCCATGGAAGAGGAAGTTGACCCACAGCAGCGCGCTGGTCACCAGCGGCCCGATTGCCAGCAGGTTGAACAGGAACCATTCCAGCCGCTCCATGCCCAACCGGAGGCCGCTGTGCGCGTAGGGCACCAGGTTGCCCGCGAAGCACAGACCGACGAAGAAGCGCACCAGCAGCCCGGTGTCCATCAGGGTCCAGGGCAGCACCGTGAGCGCGCTGATGAGCGCGACGAATACGCCGATGCCCATGAGCGTCCCAGGCCAGTAGCGGTCGCGCACCCGGGGGTCGGCGTGCCTGGCCGGTGAGGACTTCACGGACGCTTGTTGAAGCCGGCGGACCCGCTCATCGGTGACGGGCCGCCCGCTTCGCTTCATTTGATCCTCCATGGCGCACGAGCAAGATAAACGTACCAACCGTCTCGCGCTGGAGAGCAGCCCCTACCTGCTGCAGCACGCGCATAACCCGGTGGATTGGCATCCGTGGGGCGATGAAGCCTTCGCCAAAGCGCGCGCGGAGCAGAAGCTGCTGCTCGTGAGCATCGGCTACAGCAGCTGCCATTGGTGCCACGTGATGGAGCGCGAGAGCTTCATGGATGCAGGAATCGCGAAGCTGATGAACGACCGGTACGTGTGCATCAAGGTTGACCGCGAGGAAAGGCCTGACGTGGACCACGTGTACATGACCGCCGTGCAGTTGATGACCGGCCGAGGCGGCTGGCCGCTGAACTGCTTCGCTCTGCCCGATGGGCGGCCGGTGTACGGCGGAACCTACTTCCCGCCCGCGCAATGGAGCCGCGTGCTCACCGACCTGCATCGGACCTGGATCGAGGACCGCGAGCGGGTGATGCGGCAGGCCACGCAGCTTCAGCGCGGCGTAGCGAGCACCATGCTGGCACCGGAGGAGCAGACGCCGCTGGCGGAGGCGAAGCGCGCGGTGCTGGGCATGGCGGAGCAGTGGTCGAAGCGCTTCGACCATGTGCATGGCGGCCCGGACAAGGTGCCCAAGTTCCCCATGCCCAACAACTACCAGTTCCTCCTGCGGCATGCGGCGCTCACCGGCGACCGATCCGCGCTGCAACACGTGGAACTCACCCTGGACCGCATGGCCCTCGGCGGGATATTCGATCAAGCCGGCGGCGGATTCGCCCGCTACAGCACCGATGCGCTGTGGAAAGTGCCGCACTTCGAGAAGATGCTGTACGACAATGCACAGCTCGTCTCGCTGTACAGCCAGGCCTACCAGGCATTGAAGAAGCCGCTCTACCGGGATGTGGTGGAACAGACGATCGGATTCGTTGCACGGGAGCTGAGCGCCGGCGACGGCGCCTTCTTCAGCGCGATCGACGCCGACAGCGAAGGCGAGGAAGGGCGCTACTATGTGTGGACGGATGCCGAGCTGCAGGAGGCGCTCGGCGCGGAATACGACCTGGCGAAGGCTTACTACGACATCGGGGGACAGGCGCTCTGGGAGCACGGACGCAATATCCTCCGGCGCGGCATGCACGATGCCGAATTCGCGGCGGCGTTCGGCATCAGCGAGCCCGACCTGCGGGCCCGCATCACGAGCATACGCGCAAGGCTCCTGGAATCGCGGGGGAGGCGGCCAAGGCCCGGAGTCGATGACAAATGCCTCACCAGCTGGAACGCCCTCATGGTCACTGGCCTCTGCTCCGCCTACGAGGTCTTCGGCCGCGAGGAATGGCTGGCGGGCGCACGGCGCTGCATGGAGCATCTCCTCACCCGGTGCCATAGGGCCGATGGCGGCCTTTGGCACAGCTGGAAGGACGGCCGCGCCTCCATCAACGGCTTCCTCGAGGACCATGCGTTCACGATAGAATCCCTGCTCGCACTCTACGGCGTCACCTTCGAGGAGCGCTGGCTCGACGAAGCCCTGGCGCTGGCCGAGCATGCCATCCGCCACTTCGGCGACGAGGCCTCCGGCTACTTCCACTTCACGAGCGACCTGGACGCTCCGTTGATCGCCCGCCCCTTGGAGGTGGAGGACAATGTGATGCCCGCCTCGAACTCCGCCATGGCCCGGGGGCTCTTCGTGCTCGGCACGCTGCACGACGATGAGCGGCTCCTGGGCAGGGCACGCCGCATGCTCGAAGGGATGCTCACCCGGCTGGCCGCCGCACCCATGGCCCACAGCAACTGGGGGCAGCTGGCGCAGGCGATGGCCTGGCCGCTGCACGAGATCGCCATCACCGGGCCCGATGCCCTCCGGCTCAGGCTGCAATTCGGCCCGCATCACATCCCCAACGGGATCTTCCTGGGCACAACAGGCCGTTCGCAACTGCCGTTGCTGCAGGACAAGTCCCTCCCCGGAACCATGATCTTTGCGTGCGTGCAGAAGACCTGCCGGCTACCGGTGCATACGGTGAACGAAGCACTCGCCCAGCTCCGATGAGGATCCCGCTCCTCCTCGCGGCACTGCTCCTGCTCGCCCGGACGGTCAGCGGACAGGCGCTGCTCATCCTGCCCACCGCGGAGGAACCGGATCAATTGCGGTTCAACGAGCGCTTCATCGCGCGAAACGGCATCCGGTCCATCGTGGGCGAGCGCTTGGTGAAGCGCGACCGTGAGCCCATGCGCCCCGAGCGCGAGCGGCTGCTTTTCCGTTTCGACCCCGCTGGCCGCCTCGTCTACAGCAACAACTCCTTCGGACAGCCGGGATCGGGACGTGACACGGCCTCCGTCACCTTCGAGCGCGACTCCAGCGGATGGGTGACCCGGAGGCTCCGTAACGACCTCAGCGGCCACTTCGCCCATGTGCTGGTGCACGATGCCCAAGGCCGGGTGATCCGAGAGACCTATCAGCGCATCGAGAACCTGGGGCCGGACCGCTACCACCTCGTCCCCGGCACCGCCACCGAGATCAGCGATGAGCAGTACCGATACGTGCAGCTGAGCGATACGGCGCTGCGCAAGGTCTTCCTCAACAACCTTGGCCTCCCCTACCGGGAGCAGACCTACATCTCCGACAGCCGCGGCTACGTCCTCAGCATCGAGGACCACTACCTGGTGAGCCAGCGACGCGGCCGCATCACCTTCACCTACGACGACCATGGCTGGCTCGCCACGCGCACCGAGCAGCCTGACCTGGCGCAGGCCGGGCTCACGCGGCATGCCTGGCGGTACGATGCCGTGGGCAATGTCCTGGAAAGCGAGCTCTGGAAACAGGAACAGCAGGTGTGGCGCGAGGAATACCTCTATGAGGAAGGCACCATGCTGCTGAAGGCCCGGCTGCGGAAGGACCTCGCCACCGGCACCATCCATGTCACGAAGTTCATCGTGAACCGCTAGCGGCAGGCCTTGCCCGCGCTGAAGGCCTTCCGCTCCGCAGGCGGCCCTTCATCCGCCGGCCATCAAGCCGAGGCCGACCGCTTCCGGGGCTGCGTCACGTTCGCCTCCTTGCCGTACAGCGGCGCCAGGTAGGCGAGGTCGTCCACGCGCCCCGATCGCAGGCGATCCGCGGCCAGCGCCAGCATGGCCCGGGCATGCGGCTTCACGCCCGGCACGTGCTCTACCTCGGGGTGGTCCGCCCACAGCGCTGCGGCCTTGTCCGCGCCATCGCCGAGCACGAAGCACTTGCCGGCGCCCTTGGCCCAGGGCGCATCGAGGATCAGCGGTGCCATGGCTCCGACCGGTCGCGCGTTGCCATCGTGCTCCTGCGTGAAGACCTCCATCCGTCGCGCATCCACCATGGGCCACATGGACTTTCCTGAGCGCCCTGCGGCAGCCACCAGCGTCTCCAGCGTACCCAAGCCGATGATGGGGATGCCCAGCGCATGGCAGAACCCCTTGGCCGCGCTTACGCCGATGCGAAGCCCGGTGTAGCTACCCGGCCCGATGCCGACGGCAACCGCTTCCAGGTCACGCATCCGCAGCCCGGCCTCGCGCATCACCGCATCGACGAACATGTTGAGGAGCTCGGCATGCGCCAGCCGCTCCCCTGTGGATTCCCGCTCCGCCAGCAGCAGGGGGCCTCGGCCCACGGCCACGGAGCAGAGCGGCGTAGCCGTCTCGATGCACAGGATCGCCCCCACGCCTACAAAGAAACGGGCTGGCCCTGCAGGATATCGAGGTACTTCTGCGCCATCAGGTACTGGTACTTGGCCGCGATGAGGTCGGCTTGTGTGCGGTTGAGCGCGGCCTTCACCGTGGCCACCTCGAACGCGGTGCTGGCGCCCTGCGCATAGCGCTCCTGGGCCATTGCCTCGTTGAGCGCAGCCGCCTCAACGGCCCTCTCCGCCGCCATGAACTGCTTGTACGCCGAACGCTGCGCCACGATGGCATCAAGCACGTTGCGCTGGAGGTCGTTGCGCACGGCGGTGAGGCTGTTGCGCGCGCGCTCGTGCTGCACCCGCGCGCGGTCGATGGCCAGCCGGTTCTGCATCTGGTTGAAGAGCGGCACGTTGAGCTGGAAGAGCAGGCTCTGGTTGAAGTTCTGGTCGAGCTGCTTGCCGAAAGGCGTGAGCTCGGTGTTGAACCGGTAGGTGGGGGCGTATACCAGGTCGCCGCCGAGGGTGCTTCCGATGACCACGGGGTCGCCAAGGATGGGGTCGCCCACCTGCTGGAGGTTGCGGCCGCTGTAGCCCGTGCCGAGGGAACCGCTCACACCGAGCGTGGGCATGGCCCCGGCGCGTGCGATGCCGATTCCCTTCTCCGCGCTCGCCACCTGCTCCTCGGCTTGCGCGAAGCTGGGGTTGCTGCGGAGCACATTGGCGAGCACATCGCTTGGGTCAGCCGTGGGCTCCGTGACCCGCAGCGCACCGATGGCGGGCGCCTGGATGCTGAAGCTGAGCATCTCCTCCGGCTCCAATTGCAGCGCCCGGCCCAAGGCGAGCATCCGCTGATCGGCCTAGTTGCCCAAATCAACGATGGTGAACTCCTCCTGCGCCAGCTGCGACTCGATGGCGAGGAGGTCGGCGCGCGCCACCCGTCCCGCCTCCACCATTGCTCGCGTGCGCGACACCTGTTCGCGGGTGCTCGCCGCCTGGGACTCTGCAGCCGCCTTGCGCTCGCGGAGCGCCAGCACATCGAGGAAGGCCTGCACCGTTTCGAGCCGCGCCTGGTTGCGGGCCGCATCGATGCCCAGCCGCGCGGCCTTGGCATCGATCTCATTGCGCCTGATCACCGACTGCTTGCGGAAGCCCTCGAAGAGGCTGAGCGTGCTGCTGAGGTAGAAGTTGTTCGTACGGACGCGATCGGTGGCGAACTGGTTGGTGAAGCGGTCGATCACCCGGCCATAGTTGTACCCGTGGGTGGCGCCTCCATTGAGGTCGGGCGCCAATGCCCAGTAGCCCTGGTCCCTGGTCTTGTCGGCGAGGTCGGCATCGAGGCTGGCGTTCATCACCGCAAGGCTCCGCTCCTCAGCGCGCCTCACGCATTGCTCAAGCGTCCACGGCTGCTGGGCGAAGAGGGTGCCGCCGGCGATCAGTCCGAAGGCAAGGGCGGATGTGCGCATGGTCCTGATCCGCGATGAATGCGGACGCGGACCAAAAGTACCGGGATGGCCGGTGAGGGCGGAACGGATTTGATGAGCGGTGGTATCCGTGAGCGGGCGGCGTGCCCGGTCAGGTTCCCAGCACCTTGATCTCCACCCGGCGGTTGGCCTCGCTCTCCTCCTTGTTCTTCGGGCTGGGATAGAGCATCTGGGCGTTGCCGATGCCGACGTAGCTCATGCGCTCGGGCTCCACCTCGTTCACCAGCAGGAAGTCGTACACCGCCTTCGCCCGCGCAGTGCTCAGGTCGATGAATTCCTTCTTGTTCTTGAAGGTGGGGCCGTTCACATGGCCCTCGATCTCGATGCGCACCTTGGGGTTCATCTGCATGAAGCGCAGGAGCAGCAGCAGGCTGGCCTCGCTCTGGCGCATCACCTTGTCCTCGTTCCCCACGAAGCGGATGTCATCGAGCACCACGCGCTCCCCGGCGCCGATTGGCGTCATCTTCACCTCCACCCTGACGACCGGCTCCGTGTTGCCCTTCACCCGCACGGTCTGGAACATGTAGCCCTGCCGCACGCAGCCGATCCGGATGTTCCGGTACATGTCCATCTCGAACTGGTAGCCGCTCCTGCCCTTCGCCTCCACCACCTCGTTGAAGCGCATGCCATCGATGGTCAGGGTGGCATCCACGGGTTTGCCGCTCCTGGCATCCGTGACCTCGATCACGAGTTGCTGCTTCTGCTTCTTCGCCTCTTCCGGCTCTGGCTCGGGGGACGGCGGGGGCGGGTCGTAGTGGAAGCGGATGGTATAGCCCGCCAGCGGACGGTCCTGGTAATCGACCACCAGGTAGAACAGGTCCCCCTGCTTCACCTCGATTCCCCGGCTGAAGCTGCTGCCCACGCCGCTGCGCACGAAATCATCGGGCGCTTCCTTCCGCAGGCCGCAAATGGAGCGGTTGGATCTGTCGTTGCGGGAAATGTTGCTCCGGATGGGAACGACCTGCTTGGTGGCCACCTTGTCGCAAATGCCCGGCACGGCCCCCTCGAAGACCAGGAAGTCGATGTCGTCCTCGATGTTGTCGGGGATGATCTCGAAGGTGAGGATGGTGGTGGCAGGGCTCCTGAACTTGTACCAGGTGCTGTGGTGCTCGCGCTCGAACCACTGCTTGTGGTCGCTGGGGTTCTCCTTGATTTCCAGCCTGTTGCCGAAACCTCGAACGGCTTGCGGCTGGTGGTAGACCGAATCGCTTATGAAGATGGCGCCGGTGCAGTCGCCGTTATCCTGTGTGAGCGGGGCGTTGCGCTGGGCCAAGGCCACAGCACCGACGCCCAACCACAGGGCCATAAGAAGGGCACGCTCCACTTGCACGGCCCGTGCATACGCGGAAGAGCCTCTGAGGGTTCAATAGGACAAACTACTCCCCAGCCAACGCTCCATGGTTGCCTGATCCATGCCCTTGCGCCGCGCCAGATCCTCCACCTGGTCCTTCGCCACGCGCCCCACGCCGAAGTACTTGGCCTTGGGGTGCGCGAAGTACCAGCCGCTCACCGCGGCCGCCGGGCTCATGGCCAGGCTCTCGGTGAGGGTGATGCCCGTGTGCTTGGTGGCGTCGAGCAGGCGGAAGAGCTCGGGCTTCTCGGTGTGGTCCGGGCAGGCGGGATAGCCCGGCGCCGGACGGATGCCCTGGTACTCCTCCTTGATCAGTTGCTCGTTGCTGAGGCGGATGGACTCGTAGCCCCAGAGCTCCTGGCGCACCACCTCGTGCAGCTTCTCCGCGAAGGCCTCGGCGAGACGGTCGGCCAGGGCCTTCAGCAGGATGGCGCTGTAGTCGTCGTGCGCGGCCTCGAAGCGCTTCACGCGTTCATCGACGCCGTGGCCCGCGCTCACCGCGAAGCCGCCGAGGAAGTCGGGCGTGCCTTGGGGAGCGATGAAGTCGGCGAGGGCGATGTAGGGCACGCCGGGCGCCTTCTTGCTCTGCTGGCGGAGGGTGTGGAAGCGGCCGATGACCTTGGTGCGTGAAGAATCGCCGTAGACCTCGATGTCATCGTGCGCCACCGTGTTCGCAGGCAGGATGCCTGCGACACCATGGGCTTGGATCCACTGCTCCTTCACGATGCGGTCCAGCATCTTCTGGGCATCGTTGTACAGACGCGTGGCTTCAGCGCCCACCACTTCGTCCTCCAGGATGCGCGGGAACTTGCCGGCCAGCTCCCAAGCCATGAAGAAGGGCGTCCAGTCGATGTAGGGCACCAGCTCGGACAGCGGGTAATTGCGGTAGGTGAAGAGGCCGGTGCTCTTTGGCACTACCGGCGGCTCGGCTACGAAGTCGATGGTGAACTTCTTCGCGCGGGCCTCCTCCAGCGGCAGGTACTCCTTCTCGCGCTGGCTGCCCTCGTACTGCGCGCGCACCTTGGCGTACTCCTCCAGCACCTCGGCGGCGAAGCGGTCGCGTTCGTTGTCGCTGAGCAGGTTGCTCACCACGGGCACGCTGCGGCTGGCGTCGATCACGTGCACCACGGGCTTGCTGTAGTGCGGCGCGATCTTCACGGCGGTGTGCACGCGACTGGTCGTGGCGCCGCCGATGAGCAGCGGGGTCTCGAAGCCCTCGCGCTCCATCTCCTTCGCCACGTGCACCATCTCGTCCAGCGACGGCGTGATCAATCCGCTGAGGCCGATGATATCCACCTTCATCTCGCGGGCGGTCTTCAGGATGGTGGCGCTCTGCACCATCACGCCCAGGTCGATCACCTGCCAGCCGTTGCAGGCGAGGATCACGCCCACGATGTTCTTGCCGATGTCGTGCACGTCGCCCTTCACGGTGGCGAGCAGCACTTTCTTCGCGCCCTCCTTCTGCGTGCCGATGACCTGCGCGGCCTTCTTCTCCTGCAGGAAGGGCTCCAGGTAGGCCACGGCGCGCTTCATCACGCGGGCGCTCTTCACCACCTGGGGCAGGAACATCTTCCCGCTGCCGAAGAGGTCGCCCACCACGTTCATGCCGGCCATCAGCGGACCTTCGATCACCAGCACCGGGTCCACGTACTGCACGCGGGCTTCCTCGGTATCGGCTTCGATGAACTCGGTGACGCCATGCACCAGCGCGTGCTTCAGGCGTTCCTCCACGCTGCCTTCGCGCCATGCGGCTTGCGCGGCCACGACTTCGGCTGAAGGCGCTCCCTTGAACTGCTCCGCGAAGGCCACCATGCGTTCGGTGGCGTCGGGGCGACGCGCGAGCAGCACATCCTCCACATGCTCCAGCAAGTCCTTCGGGATGTCGTCGTACACACCGATCTGCCCGGCGTTGACGATGCCCATGTCGAGGCCAGCTTTGATCGCGTGGTAGAGGAAGGCCGTGTGGATGGCCTCGCGCACGGGCTCGTTGCCGCGGAAGCTGAAGCTGACGTTGCTGACGCCGCCGCTGGTGAGCGCCCCCGGCAGGTGCTGCTTGATCCACCGCACGGCCTCGATGAAGTCGATGGCGTAGCGGTCGTGCTCGGCCATGCCGGTGGCCACGGTGAGGATGTTGGCGTCGATGATGATGTCGTGCGGCGCGAAGCCGGCCTTCTGCGTGAGCAGGTCGTAGCTGCGCTGCGCGATGGCGATGCGGCGCTCGTAATTGTCGGCCTGGCCCTGCTCGTCGAAGCACATCACCACGGTGGCGGCGCCGAGGCGGTGGATGATCTTCGCCTGCCGCAGGAACTCGGCCTCCCCTTCCTTCAGGCTGATGCTGTTGGCGATGCCCTTGCCCTGCAGGCACTTCAGGCCCGCCTCGATCACGCTGAACTTCGAGGAATCCACCATCACCGGCACACGGGCGATGTCGGGCTCGGCGGCGATGAGGTTGATGAACTTGCGCATGGCTTCCACGCCATCGATCATGCCCTCATCCATGTTCACGTCGATCACCTGCGCGCCGTTCTCCACCTGCTGGCGGGCCACGCTCACGGCCTCATCGTAGTTGCCGTTCTTGATCAGCTTGCGGAAGGCCGCGCTGCCCGTTACGTTGGTGCGCTCGCCGATGTTGACGAAGTTGGAACCCGGGAAGATGCGGAGGGGTTCGAGGCCGGAGTACTGAGGGATCATGTCGATCAGAGGATCAGAGGATCAGAATGGGAATGCGCATTACGGGTGTTCGAGTTCTTTGGTGATGAGCAACGCAGCCGACCCATCTTCAAGTCCACTTTCGCTATCAAGGTGGATGTGGCTGGTCGACGGGACTGCATCATTAGCCAGTGTGAGCAAATGGTTGGCTAGAGAACGCAGCCCAGCGTTGTTTCCTTGGATGATCACACCCTCTTCGTCAACGCTCACGTTGATGGAGAAACCAGGCTCCCATTTTAACTGAAGCCCTTTGCCTGGGTTGTAGTCTGCCAAGTCCAGTATGATGCGCATGAATGCTCTATATGAAGTCGAATCCGTGGTTATCTGGTCGCATTCCGCGTGAGCGATTGCAGCGGAAAGCCCACAGGCGGCTGAGGAACGAAGCCGCCGAGGACTTGCAGCGGAAAGCGCGACCCGAGGCGCATTTGGCCGAGGGGCACGCCCACACACCCAACAACCTGCTTGTTCATGCCTTGGGTCATGTTCATCGGTCGACCCCGTGGGTCGACGCTACAGGTGCTTCGATCGGGCGTGGTGCGTGCCGTTTGGCCTCAGCCGCCAGCGCCGCGATATGCTCCGGCGTCGTCCCGCAGCACCCGCCCACGATGTTCACCCAGCCGTTGGCCATGAACTCGCCCACGAGGCGCGCGGTGACATCGGGGGTTTCGCGGTACTCGCCCATCTGGTCGGGCAGGCCGGCGTTGGGGTAGATGCTCACGCGGCAGGGGCTCTGTTCGGCGATCACCTCCAGGTAAGGTCGCATCTGGGCCGCGCCCAGCGCGCAGTTGAGGCCCATGCTGAAGAGCGGCACGTGCTGCATGCTGATGAGGAAGGCCTCGATGGTCTGGCCGCTGAGCGTGCGCCCGCTGGCATCGGTGATGGTGACGCTGCACATGAGCGGCACACGCTTGCCGCGTTGTTCGAACACCTCCTCGATGGCGTAGAAGGCGGCCTTGGCGTTGAGCGTGTCGAAGATGGTCTCCACCAGCAGCAGGTCCACGCCGCCGTCGAGCAGGGCCTCCACCTGCTCCTTGTAGGCCACCACGAGCTGATCGAAGGTGACGGCGCGGTAACCGGGGTCGTTCACATCGGGGCTGAGCGAGGCGGTCTTGTTCATGGGCCCGATGGCACCGGCCACGAAGCGCGGCTTGCTCGGGTCCTTCTTCGTGAACGCATCGCAGGCTTCCCTGGCCAGACGCGCGGAGGCGAGGTTCATCTCGCGCACCAAATGGCCGCATTCGTGCTCGGCCTGCGCGATGCTTGTGGCGCTGAAGGTGTTCGTCTCCACGATGTCGGCGCCGGCCTCGAGGTATTGCTCGTGGATGCGCTTGATCGCTTCCGGGCGCGAGAGCGAGAGCAGCTCGTTGTTGCCCTTCAGCAGGATCTTGTGGTCCTCCATGCCTTTCGGATGGAAGTCCTCCTCCTTCAGCCCGAGGCGCTGGATCATGGTGCCCATGGCGCCGTCGAGGACGAGGATGCGTTGGGCGGCGATGCGTTCTAGTTCGGTCATCGGTTCACAAGTGTGCGTGCTTTCCGGTCGCTTGTGCCAAATGCAGGTGAATGGGAGTTGGTGAATGGTGAATGGGACTGAGCGCTCCGGCGATGGGGTCTCCCAATTCACCGTCGACCATTCGCCATTCACCACACCCAAAAAGAAAAGCCCCACCCGATGGACCGGATGAGGCATCATTGTTCCTTGCGGGACATTGCTTCCTGATCGCGGCTCATCTCTCCCACCACATGGCGGGCTGGATTTAGCACCTACCCGATGGTTGCCCACCGGACGGTTGCCAAGGCTTCACAGGGCCAGTCCCTCTGCCTTTCTGGATAAGCGATGGAAAGAACGCGGGGCGAAGATAGGTGCGGGAGGTTCAGCGCCCCCCTCCGATGTGCTTCTCCAACCACCCGAACACCTCCTTATGCCACTGCATGGAGTTCTGCGGCTTCAGCACCCAATGGTTCTCGTCGGGGAAGCGGAGGTACTTGCTCTCGATGCCCTTGGCCTGGCAGGCGGTGAAGCTGCCGATGCCCTGCGTGAGCGGCACGCGGAAGTCCTTGTCGCCGTGCACCACCAGCATGGGCACGCGCCATTTGTCCGCGTGCAGCAGCGGGTTGAAGGCCTCGTAGTTGGCGGGCTTGGAAAAAACGCTGCCGCCGTTCTCCCAGTCGGTGAACCAGAGCTCCTCGGTGCTGTAGCCCATGGCGCGCGTGTCGAAGATGCCGCAGTGCGACACTAAGGCCTTGAAGGGTTCGTTCCACACGCCGGCGATCCAGTTGATCATGAAGCCGCCGTAGCTCGCGCCCAGCGCCGCCACGTTGCTGCCATCGAGGAAGGGGTACTTGCCCAGCGCGAAGGCCAGGCCCTTCTGCAGGTCCTCCAGCGGACGATCGCCCCAGTGCTCGTTGATGGCGTCGGTGAAGGCCTGGCCGTAGCCGGTACTGCCGTGGAAGTCGATCATCACCACCGCGAAGCCCTGACCGGCGTAGGTCTGCGGGTTCCAGCGGTAGCTCCACGCGTCGCCGAAGCTGCCCTGCGGACCGCCGTGGATGAGGAAGGCCACGGGGTACTTCTTCCCTTCCGTGTAGTTCGCGGGCTTCAGCACGTAGCCATACACGGTCTCGTTATTCCAGCCCGGGAAGCTGAACTGCTCGTAGGTGCCGAAGGCCTTGTCCTTCAACGAGGCGTTCACCTGTGTGAGCACCGTGGCGCCCTGGTCGATCACCTTGGCCTTGGGTGCGCTGGCGTAGAGGTGCGCCGGACCGCTGAGCCCGCTCCGCTGGAACACGAAGCCCTTGGGCGTTTCCGCGAAGGCATCCATGTGGGCATCGGTGCTCAGGGGCGTGACGGTGCTGGTCTTGAGATCGATGCGGAAGAGGCGGTGCTTGCCGATATCATCGGCGGTGACGAGCAGGCTCCTGCCATCGCGGCTCCAGGCGAGGCTGGCGGCGCTGCGGTCCCAGGTGGCGGCCACGTCGGATACCGCGCCGGTGGCCAGGTCCATCAGCTTCAGCTGGAAGCGGTCGGCCTCGTAGCCCGGGCGCTTCATGGCCTTATAGGCCAGCTTGGTGCCGTCGGGCGAGATCACCGGCTGCGCGTCCCACGCCGGATTGCCGGTCGTGAGGTTCTTCGCAGCGCCGCCGGTCACGGGCACGCTGAAGAGATCGAAGTTGGTGCTCCACGGCTCCTTCTTGCCCGCGACCCGTGCGCTGAAATACACGGTGCGGCCATCCTTGCTGATGGCGAAGTCCTCGTTGCCGCCGAAGGGCATGGTGGGACAGTCGCCGTCGAAGCCGGGCATCAAGGGCACTATGCCCGTCGGTGACTGATTCAGCGACACGTAGTACAGGTGATTGCGCGTACCGTCCTTCCAGGTGTCCCAGTGGCGCATGAAGATGCGGTCGTAGACCTGGCCGGTGCTCTTCACCCCTTGCTGTGCCTTCAGGCGCTCCTGCGTGCAGGCGATGGCATCGTCGCCACAATCCGGGAACACGGACAGGGCTACCACCACGCCGGAGCCATCAGGCGCCACGCGGTAGGTCTGCACGTCCAGCGGCAGGCGCGTCACCTGCGTGGCACTGGTGCCCTTCGCATCGGCCTTCCACACCTGCGTGGTGCCGCCCTCGCCGCGGCCGCTGAGGAAGTAGAAGCCGCTGCCATCAGCGGCCCACTGCACATCGCTGGCGCCGCCCTCACCGGCAGGCACCTTCACCTCAGGCTTCTTCAGGTCCACCAGGTCCTTCATCCACAGGGTGCTCACCCCGCGGTTCTTCTCCATGTCGGTGGCGCGCACGTTGAAGAGCGCGGTGGTGCCGGCGGGGTCTACCGCGAGGCCACTGATGCGGTCGAGCATCAGCATGTCCTGGTACGTGAAGGGGGATTTCTCCTGAGCGAAGGCGGTGAACACCAGCAGCAGGCCTGCGGCGATGGAGAGGGGGCGACGGTACATCATGCTTCAACCGGGATGGGACGCAATGAACGAAGATCGTCGCTTCAGGCCACACCAACGCAGCGGGAGCTTGGTCCCTTGACACTCGCGACTTGAAGCTTGTTCAGCCTTGCGCGCCAGCGAACTCCTTGAAGAAGCCCACGATGCGCTTGCGGAAGAGGAGGAAAAGCAGCGCATAAGGCACGGCCATCAGGTAGAGGATGCCTTTGTTCAACCCCCTGCCGATCGATTGCTCGCCACCGAATACGCGGCCGCCCTGCTCGCCACTTTCCACCACTGCCTTGCACATGGCACAACCCTGTGCCCAAGCATCAACGGGCAGCAGCGCCACGAGCGCCAAGACGATCAGGAGGAGGCCGGTGCTGCGCATGGGACGGTAAAGGTAATCGGCCGGGCAAAACCTCAATAGTAGGGTGAGATGAGCATGTACACCACCACGCCGCTCACGCTCACATAGAGCCAGATGGGCCAGGTGCGACGGGCCAGCTTCCTGTGCTCCGGATAGCGACCGGACAGGCCGCGATAGGCGGTGAGGAGGATGTAGGGCAGGGAAAGCGCCGCGAGGAGGATGTGGGTGGCCAGGATGATGTAGTAGAGCACCCGGATGGCACCTGTACCCCCGAACCGCGTGTCGCCAGCGAATAGATGATGCAGGATGTAGGAGGCCAGGAAGAGGACGGAGAGGACCATGGCGCCGATCATCGCATTGCGGTGGGCCTTCCAGCGCCCGGCCCGGGCTGCGAACAGCCCGGCGATGAGCAGGAGGCTCACCATGGAATTGATCGCTGCGTTGATGCGCGCGAAGACGTGCACATCGAATCCCTCCGGAGCAGGGACCTGCACCCGATTGAGGACGACCACCGCAAGGAAGACCACGAATGAGAAGACCCAGATCACGCGGTTGGCCTTCGCGGAGGGGATGCCGATGACCGGCTGGGGGTAAGGTGAGCGCATGTTCAGGCAATCCGTTTCACTGCCGTGCCGCGCGCTCCGCCTCGGCACGCTTGACCTTCTCCTCCTTCAGCAGCATCTTGATGTCGGCGGCCACCGCATTCATGCCCTCCATGGTGGTGCCATCGTAGAAGCCCCGGATGCGCCGCTCCTTGTCCACGAGCACGAACTTCTCGGAGTGGAGGAAGCCGCCCTCGGCCAGCACGTCCTCGCGGGCGGCCAGCAGGTAGCCTTCAGCGCCCAATCGATAGATGTCCTCCTTGGGCCCGGTGAGGAACTTCCATCGTGCCGTATCGGCCTCCAGGCGGCGGCCGTAGGCATCGAGCACCTCGGGGGTATCGTGCTCGGGATCGACCGTATGGCTCAGGAAGACCACATCCTCGAACGCGTCATCGTTCAGCTTGAGCTGGAGCTGCTGCATCTGCACGCCCATCTTGGGGCAGATGGTTCCGCACCGGGTGAAGAAGAAATCGGCCACCACGATCTTCCCCTGGACGTCACGGTCGGTGAAGGGCCTGCCGTAGCGGTCGATGAGCCGGAACGCCGGAATGGTGTGGTACAGCGTGTCGATGACCGTCGTCCCATCGCGCTCCACCGCCACCACCTCCTTGGGCCCCAGCACGGGAAGGAACTGGAAGCGGTGCCTGGCGAAGCCCAGCCACGGGCTGAAGAAGACGAAGAGGCTCAGTACGAAGAGCGCGATGCCCCCAAGGACGAGCACCTTCAGGCGCCGACGGCGCGCTGGATCGGGCTCAGAGGTAGTTCTGCCAGATATAGTGGACATACTGCGACTCCCAGATCGCAATGAAGATCAGGTAGAGGATGAACAACGCGTAAGGGAGCAGAATGATCGCGCGTATGTTGCGGCGCTCGTCGCCCAGGTGCATGAAGGTCATCACGATGTAGGTGGCCTTCACCAGGGTGAGGAAAACGAAGGTCCATTTCACAGCGGACCAATGGCCGGGGAACCACTCCTTCCAATAGGCGCCCACGGCCACCTCGATGGCCGTGACCACTGCGAGCAGCCCGGTCACCATCCAGATCTTGCGGCGGATCTTCCGGCCCTCCTCCTCGCTATGATGGGCGTCGAGGCTGTATTCGATGATGTCGTCGCGCTCCATGTCAGCTGGTTGGTTGATCAGAGGAGGTAGAAGAAGGTGAACACGAACACCCAGACCAAGTCCACGAAGTGCCAGTACAGACCGGCCTTCTCCACCATCTCATAATGCCCGCGGCGGTGGAAGATGCCGCGCATGGCCATGATGAGGACGATGAGGTTGATGATCACCCCGCTGAAGACGTGGAAGCCGTGGAAGCCGGTGATGAAGAAGAAAAAGTTGGCGTACTGTGGCGGGCCGTACTCGTTGCGGGTCATGTTGGCGCCATCCACATAGCTCACACGGTTGTTCCAGATGGGCAGCGACTCCTCCCGGGAAAGCGGCTGTGCGCCTTCGGCGGGCTTCAGGTAGTGGCCGGGCTCGGCCTTCACCAGGTGAAAGCTGTCATGCGATGCGGGATCGTGCGTGTCGTGCTCATCGTTGTGCACCCAGAACTTCTCCCCCGTTGCCGTGGTCATGTATCCGCCGCTGCCGTGGATGAAATGGCTCCACTCCCACGCCTGGCTGCCCACGAAGAAAGCGCCGCCGATCACGGTGGCGAAGAGCCACTTGATCACTCCGCCCTTGTCCATGCGGTGCCCGGCCTCCACGGCGAGCACCATGGTCACCGAGCTGAAGATGAGGATGGCCGTCATCAGGGCCACGTAGATCAACGGGTAATCGCCGTGCAGGAACGGCAGGGCCCGGAAGACCTCCTCGCCGATGGGCCATGCCTCCGTGGTGCTGTGGCGCACGAAGCCGTAGGCCACCAGCAGACCGCTGAAGGTCAGCGCATCAGAAACCAGGAAGAACCACATCATCATCTTCCCGTAGCTGATGCTGAACGGGGAGCGGCCGCCGCCCCAGAGGACGTCGTTGCTCAGTGCTTTGGTCGCGTCGCCTGCCATGGTGGGGATTGACGGCCGCAATGTTAATGAACAAAGCGGAGGAACAGAAAGAGGTAGACCCAAAGGCCCCCGAGGAAGTGCCAATAGACCGTTCCGGCCCACAGGCCGACATGGTCCTGGGGCGTGTAGCGCCGCATCAGGGCCATGGCCGCCATCACCACCAGGGCCAGGAGTCCGAAGGCCACGTGGGCGGCATGAGCGGCGGTAAGGGTGTAGAAATAGGGGCCGGTGCGGTCCTTCTGCTCGGCGATCTCCGCATCCAGCTGGCGCTCGAAACCGGTGTCATCCGCGGTGTACCAGTGGCCGTTGGCCGGCACCAAGGGCAGGCCGTCCTTGGTCACGGTGAAATCCACGCCATAGGTGCCACCGATGCCCTCCAGCTTGTTGGGGCTGGGGGTGATGCCCAGCTCCACGAGCCGGCTCCAGCCCTTGAACTGAGAGGCGGTGAAGGCGATGCCCAAGGCCAGGGTGGCCAGGATAAGCGGCGCCACCACGCCGGTGGTGCCGCGCTTGGCAGCCCTCAGGGCAAGCTGAAGCGTGAGGCTCCCGGCGACCACGAACGCCGTGCTCCAGTAGAACGGCCCGGGCATGGTGATGCGCGTCCAGTAGCCTCCGCTCATGCTCACCACATAGGCGCTGGTGAGGCCCGCGAAGAACATAACGATGGCGAAGCAGATGAGCCAGGTGACCATTCGGCGGGCGCGCGCGGCTCGCTCGCGCTCCTCTGCCGGCGTGAAGGTGTCCAGGGTGTCTGCGGTCATGGGCGATCGATGACGTAGGCCAGTTGCACGATCGGCAGGTAGAGGAAGCTGGCGAACATCAGTCGTCTGGCGTCCTTGCGATCGTGCGTGCGGAACAGCTGCCACGCAGGCCAAGCCATCACCAGGCCCAGCAGCACGGCGGTCGCCATGGCATAGGGGCCGATGAAGCCGAAGACCCAGGGAAGCATGCCGACCGGGACAACAAACAAGGTGTACAGAAGGATCAGGAAGGCGCTGCGTCCATCCGTGCGGCCCGGTGAGGGGAGCATGCGGAAGCCGGCCCGGGCGTAATCCTCATCGAGCACCCAGGCGATGGCCCAGAAGTGCGGGAACTGCCACATGAACTGCATGGCGAAGAGCAGGCCCGGACCCAGCCCGAATTGCCCGGTGGCGGCCACGTAGCCGAGCATGGGCGGAAAAGCGCCGGGGAATGCCCCTACGAAGACCGCCCAAGGCGAGCGCTTCTTCAGCGGGGTGTAAAGCGCCACGTACATGAACAGGGAGATGAAGCCCAGGATGCCCGTCAAGGGCCCGAAGGCCATCCACAGCAGGAAAGTGCCCAGGCCTCCAGCGATGAAGGCCGCCCACACCGCCTCGGTCACCGATAGCGCGCCCCGCACCAGCGGGCGTTCTGCGGTGCGCAGCATGAGCGCATCCTCGCGGACCTCGAGCACCTGGTTGAGCGCATTGCTGGCACCGGTCAGGAGCGTGCCACCGACCGCGAGGACCAGCAGCGCCAGCGCATCGAAGCCGCCCTCGGGCATGCCCATCAGGTAGCCCAGCACCGCACTCACCACCACCAGGGAGGCCAGCCGCAGCTTGAAGAGCACCGCCACCTCGCGCAGCCGGAAGACCACTGTGCGCGAGGATGCGTATGCCTGAGGCTTGCTCAACGGACCGGAAATGCCGCCGGGTCATCCCTGCGGCGGCGCAAAAGTACCGTTCCCCAGCGAACGATCACTGCAGCACATACCGCACCTCCTGCTCCGGATGCCGGTCGCGGAAATGGCACACCAGGCCCACGCGGAACACCTGGGTCCATTCACCCGGGCCGCTGGCCGGCATGCTGCCGCGCGCGAGCCACGAGACCTCCAGCCGGGTGGCCGACGCGGGATCCACCAGCCAGCCCGCGCGCAGCTCGCCGTGGAAGAGGGAGTACTCCTCCAGCATGCCGATGCGGTAGCCATAGCTGCGGAAAGCCCCCGAGGCCACGGTGGGGCGCTCCGTCTCCGGCCGGAAGATGCTGTTGCCGAAGCTCTCCAGGGTGTCCCGCCCCAGCCAGGCCATGCTGGCCCGCACCCCTAGGAGCCAGCGCTCGCGCGACCATTCGCCCTGCGCGATGGCCTCCTGGAAATTGGACCCGTAGGGATGCGTCAGCGGCTGCCCCATGTGGGCGTAGTTCTGCCGCGTATCGCTGTGGGTGTACATGAAGGGTCGCACCATGTTCCATTCCGCCCGCAGCATCAGCCCTGGCACCCGGAAGGCCTCGCGCGCCACGAAGCCCAGCTGCACGGCTTGCTTATTGGCATACCAGCCATCGCCCGCGCGCACCTCGCGCAGCAGGAACTCATCCAGCATGAGCTGGCTGTAGAGCAGGCCCGAACGGCCCACCTTGATGTTCACCGCGAAACCGAGCAAGGCGTTATCCGGGGAGCCCACGCTGTACTCCACCGGACGGTAGAAGATCACCGGATTCAGGTAGTTGACGTCGAAGCCCCGCGGATAGAGGCTGTCTCCCCGGCTCCAAACGATGGCCTCGAAGAGGGCAAGGTTGATGCGCCGGTGCGCATTCACCGAGAGGTAGTGCATGCTGGCGTACTTCCGCTCGAAGCGCGTGGAGACGCCCCCCGCTCCGCGGATGTCGTTCATCACCGTGAAGAGGTTCACGTACTTGAAGCGCCAGGCCGTGGTGGTGATGCGCAGGAAGGGATAGCTGGTGGCCTCGCTGCTGAGGAAGAGCGAGCGATGGCCTTCACCGAACGCATTCTTGCCGCGCCCAAGGGTGAGGTTGAAGTACTTGCCCGGGTCCCAGCTGACCTGCGCGTTCCAATCGTAATGCGCGAAACCGGCCCCATCGCTGAATGCATAGCCTTCCCCGGTGGTGACCTGCGTGGCGCGGGCCAAGGTGTCGAGGTAGCCCGGGAGGCGCTCGGACCAGCCTTGGGCGTCGGCATGCAGGGTGAGCCGGGCGCCGATGTCCTGTTCCATCCAGAAGCCCGCTCCGGCGCGGTGGCCGATGACGGAGGCGGAGTCCAGGCCCAGGTTGCCGGAGAGGTCGAGCAGCGGCCCCCAGCGGAACCGGCGGCCGTTCCGGGCGCCCGACCAGCGGTCGAGGGCAGGCAGCCAGGCCGCAGGGCGAAGGCTATCCTGTGGGTCGGCCTGCCGCAGGTCCGTGAGGCGGTAGGGGCGGATCGCGGTATGCGCCGGCGAGCCTACGGCCTGCAGCGCCGCAGCGAAGGGGCGCTCCACTTCTCGGCTCAGCGGCATCCACCCGGCCTGGCCTTGCGCCACAAGCGCGGCCGCAAGGGCCCATGCACCGGCGAAGCCCCTCATGCCTTTTCCGGCTTGGGCCAGGCGAAGGGCAGCAGCGCCAAGGCCATCGCCGTGGTGCCCAGTACCATCAGGCCCACATTCGGCTGCCACTTCCGCGTCACCAGGCTCAGGGCGATCACCGCCACCACATAGCCGTAGATGGCCCAGGTGGTGCCGCGATGGCCCAGCCCCAGCGCCAGGAGCCGGTGATGGATGTGGTTGCGGTCGGCCGCGAAAGGCGAAATGCCGCGCGCCATGCGCACCACGAAGACGCGCAGCGTGTCCACCAGCGGATAGGCCAGCACCGACATGGCGAAGAGGGGCGTGGGCAGCAGCCGGAGGTTGTCGGGCAGCCTTGAGGTGTCATGGTCCACCACCTTCATGGCCAGCACGGACAGCACGGCGCCGATGATCAGGGACCCGCTGTCGCCCATGAAGACCCGCGCCGGATGCAGGTTGAACACGAGGAATCCGGCCAGCGCTCCGGCCAGCACGAAGGCCAGCAGCGCCAGCGCCACGTCGCCGGCGAGGTAGAGCCACGTGCCGTAGGCCAGCGAGGCGATGAGGCCCACGCCTCCGGCAAGGCCATCCACGCCATCGATGAGGTTCATGCCGTTCACCACCACCACGTAGACGAAGAAGGAGAAGGCGATGCTGGCGGCCTCCGGAAGCTCGTAGAGGCCGAGGATCCCGTGCATGTCGGTGATGCGGATGCCGGCCATCACCACCAGGATGTAGCCCACGATCATATGCCCCACGAGCTTCTTCACCGGCGAGAAGCCCACGATGTCGTCCTTCACGCCGATGAAGAAGAGGAGCACGAGTGCGGCGATGACGAACTTGAAGTCGTTGTATGCCGCTCCCATGGCGGCATAGAGCTCCCGGTAGGGCGTGCCGTCGGGGTCCGTCACCTGGCCCTTGGGGAACCAGAGCGCATAGGAGAAGATGATGGCGGCGAAGATGATGATGCCCCCGATGGTGGGCACGCTGCGGTGATGCAGCTTGCGGGCCTCGCTGGGCTCGTCGACCAGGTGCTTCATCCGCGCCACCTTGATGAGCGAGGGCATGGTGAAGAGCACCACCACGAAGGCCGTGAGGCAGCTCAGGAGCAGGATGTAGCCGTGCTGTTCCACGTCGCGGAGGGCGGATTCAAAGGTCGTAATAGCGGTTGAAGAGCACGGTATGCACGCCGATGTACCAGTAGCCGCTCTGGAAGATGTCGTTCGCCCCGGGGGCATCGCGGCGGCGGAAACCCCCGATCAGCCGCAGGTTGGTGTTCGGGTTCACCAGCCAGGAGAGGCTCGCATCCAGGAAGAAGACCGTGCGCTCGATGGCTTCGCCCTCCGTGGCGCTTCCGGTGTCCGGCTTGTCCAGGTCGGTGCCCAGGTTGAGCGAATCGGCCGGATCGCCGGTCCGGACGGACAGGCTGGCCTGCGCCCGCAGCATCCAGCGGCGGTAGCCGTATTCCACGATGCCCACCGCCTCGCCATAGGCATTGCCGAGCGGATTCGCCATCGCCTGGCCGCCGTGCATGTAGGCCTGCTCGGGCCGCTGGCCCATGTACATGAAAGCGGTGGCGGCATTGTACTCGGCCTGCAGGTGCAGGCCGGGCAGGCCCAGGTCGAAGGCGCGGGCTCCGGCCTGCCAGGCGTAGCGCCCTGGGCCATCGGTGGCCACCTGGCCGTAGGCATAGGCCTTGTCCGTCAGTTTCAGGCGCAGGTCCAGTCCCGCCAGCGAACTGCTCAGGCCATCGAACCCAAGCGCGGCCGTATTGATGCCCATCACGGGATTCAGGGCCAGCGGGTCCAGGGGCTTCACGCCGTCCTCGCCGATGCTGCGGAAGAGCGTGGCCTCGAACACCCCGAGCTGCACACGGCCGAGGTCCACGGAGAGGTGGTGGAAGGTGCCGCGCATCCAGCCGAACAGCGTCTCGCTGCTGGTGCCGGCGTTCAACCGGTCGTCGCGGGTGACGCCGTGCATGAGCTTGGTGTACCAAGCCGTGTACTGCCAGCGCTTGTTGGGGCTGAGCAGGCTGAGCTTGAGGAAGGGGGCGTTCATGGCATTGTCGCTGAGCAGCACGCTGCGGTAGCCGTGCCCCACGAAGTGCTTGCCATGGCCTGCCTGTACGTTCACCCAGGCCGCCGGGGTCCAGCTCACCACGCCCTGCGACCAGCCGTAATCGAGTTCGTTGCCGTTGGCGAGCTTCACACGGCCCTGACCGGGGAGCACGCCGGTCTCCAGCACCCGCCGGAAGAGGTACTGCGGCACCCTTCCCTGGTTCTCGTGGAACATGGTCTGGAAGGAGACCTTGCTGCCAAGGTCGCCCCGGATCAGGAAGCCCCGCGTGCTGAAGGCGAACTGGTTCGTATCGGCATAGGCCGTGGGATCGCCCCGGTCACTGCCATATTCCACGCTCAGGATGGGATCGACGCTGAGGGCGACGTCCCCCTCGCGCATCACCAGCAGCCGGTCGCGGAAGAGCTTGGTGGTGATCCAGTAGTAGTACCGGGCGCTGTCCACCCGGTGGCCCATCACGCCGCGCAGGTCGGCACGGCTCTCGATCACGGGCTTGAGGCCGGTGTGGATCCGGGCATCGCGGCGGGCGGCGTTCCGCTCCAGGTCGATGCCGAAGTCGCGCTGCAAGGGCACGTCGTTCTGCTGGGCGCGCAGGACGCCGGCGATCAGCAGCAGGAGGACGGAGAACAGCGGGGAACGCGCCATGGCAAGGCCGCCGAAGGTAGCCTACGCCGGAAAAGCGAAGCCCCGGTCGCCCGGGGCTCCATTCGGTTCGATGCCTCACCCTAGGCCTTCGCCAACTCGCTCTTGGCGAACTCGGCGTACACCGCGGTGATGCCTTCGCGCAGCCCGATGCGGTGCTTCCAGCCCAGGTTGTGCAGGCGGCTCACGTCCATCAGCTTGCGCGGCGTGCCGTCGGGCTTCTCGGTGTTCCACTTCAGCTCTCCGGTGTAGCCCACGATGTCCTTGATCATCTCGGCCAGGGCCTTGATGGTGAGGTCCTCGCCCGTGCCGATGTTGAGGAAGAGCTCCTCGTCGTAGTTCTTCATGAGGAAGTAGCAGGCATCGGCGAGGTCGTCCACGTGCAGGAACTCCCGCATGGGCGAGCCCGTGCCCCACACCTCCACGCTCGGCGCGCCCGTCACCTTGGCGGTGTGGAACTTGCGGATGAGCGCCGGCAGCACGTGGCTGTTGTTGAGGTCATAGTTGTCGTTGGGCCCGTAGAGGTTCGTGGGCATCGCGCTGATGAAGTTGCAGCCGTACTGGCGGCGGTAGCTCTCGGCCAGCTTGATGCCCGCGATCTTGGCGATGGCGTAGGGCTCGTTGGTCTGCTCGAGCAGCCCGGTGAGCAGGCTCTCCTCCTTCAGCGGCTGGGGAGCCATCTTCGGATAGATGCACGAGGAGCCCAGGAAGAGCAGCTTCTTCACCCCGTTCTCGTAGGCCGAGTGGATGATGTTGCCCTCGATCATCAGGTTCTCGTAAAGGAACTGGGCGCGGTACACGTTGTTGGCGTGGATGCCTCCCACCTTGGCCGCGGCGAGGTACACGTACGCGGGTTTCTCCTGGGCGAAGAAGTCGCGCACGGCCTGCTGCTCCTTCAGGTCGAGCTCCTTGCTGGTGCGCACCACGATGTTGGTGTGGCCCTCGGCCTGCAGCTTGCGCACGATGGCGCTGCCCACCATGCCGCGGTGGCCGGCCACGTAGATCTTGTCTTGTTTGTTCATGAGAGGATCTGTGGGGGCGCATCATGATGCGCCCGTACATCATTCCTGTTCGTGCAGGATCTTGTGGCCGCCTTTCTTCAGGTACACGTCGCGCTTGAAGAGCTCCAGGTCGCTGGCCATCATCTCCTTCACCAGGGCCTTCAGGTCGTACTTGTGCTTCCAGCCCAGCTCGCGCATGGCCTTGGTGGGGTCGCCCTCCAGGTGGTCCACCTCGGCGGGACGGTAGTAGCGCTTGTCGATGGCCACGAGCACCTTGCCGGACTTCCTGTCGACCCCCTTCTCCTTCTCGCCCTTACCCTTCCACTCCAGCTTGATGCCCACCTCGCCGAAGGCGAGGTCCACGAAGTGGCGCACGGTGTAGGTCTTGCCGGTGGCGAGCACGTAGTCGTCGGGCTTCTTCGCCTGCAGCATCAGCCACATGCCCTCCACGTAGTCCTTGGCGTGGCCCCAGTCGCGCTTGGCGTCGAGGTTGCCCAGGTAGAGCGTGTCCTGCAGGCCCAGCTTGATCTTGGCCGCGGCGCGGGTGATCTTGCGGGTCACGAAGGTCTCGCCGCGCAGCGGGCTCTCGTGGTTGAAGAGGATGCCGTTGCAGGCGAAGATGCCGTAGCTCTCCCGGTAGTTCTTGGTGATCCAGAAGCCGTACAGCTTGGCCACACCGTAGGGACTGCGCGGGTGGAACGGCGTCTCCTCGTTCTGCGCATGCGGACGCACACCGCCGTATAGCTCGGAGGTGGAGGCCTGGTAGAACTTGGTCTTCTTCTCGAGGCCCAGGATGCGGATGGCCTCCAGGAATCGCAGCGTGCCGATGCCGTCGGCGTTGGCCGTGTACTCGGGCATCTCGAAGCTCACGTGCACATGGCTCATCGCGGCCAGGTTGTAGATCTCGTCCGGCTGGATCTGCTGCACCAGGCGCAGGCAGTTGACGCTGTCGGTGAGGTCGCCGTAGTGCAGGTGGAAGGGGCGGCCCTTCTCGTGCATGTCGTGGTACAGGTGGTCGATGCGGTCCGTGTTGAAGAGCGAGCTGCGGCGCTTCACGCCGTGCACCTCGTAGCCCTTGTTCAGCAGGAGCTCGCTCAGGTAGGCGCCGTCCTGACCGGTGACGCCGGTGATCAGGGCCACCTTCCGCTTCTTCGATGATCCGTTCTTCTTGGCCATGTTTCGCGCACCGCTGCCCGCGGCGCCAGATTGGTGTTATTGGACGATGAACCAGTTGTTCACCAGTGATTGCTTGTTGTAGCGCATCGCGGCGCCGGTGGTCACATCGATGAGCGTACAGCCCGCCTCGTTGGCGATGGCGTGTCCGGCGGCCGTGTCCCACTCCATGGTGGGTGCATAGCGCGGATAGGCATCGGCCGCTCCCTCGGCCACCAGGCAGATCTTCAGCGCGCTGCCCATGCTGGTGAGCGCAACGGCGCCGTGCTCCTGCTCCATGCGCTGGATGAACGCCTCGGTCTCCGGGCTCGGGTGGGACCGGCTGGCCACGATGGTATAGGCGTCACGGGAATGGGGCACGGGCAATCGCTCGCTGGCGGCGGCCCGCTCATACGCACCGCCCGGGCCCCAGGTTGCTGCGCCCTGCTGGCGGTACGCACCGGCACCCGGCCACGCGAAGTAGAGCCTGTCCATTACGGGCACATACAGCACACCGGCCATCGGCCTTGCCGCACCCAGCGGCCCGGACGGCGCGCCATCGTGCTCCATCAACGCGATATTCACGGTGAATTCCCCGTTGCGCTTGACGAATTCCTTGGTGCCATCGAGCGGATCGACCAGCCAGTACCGCGACCAGCGCTGGCGCTCCGCCATGTCCATCTCACGCCCCTCCTCACTGAGCACCGGCAGCCCCGTCCGGGCGAGGATGGCGGCGATGGCCGCATGGGCACGCTTGTCGGCCTCCGTCAGCGGACTCTTGTCCGCCTTCTGCTCGGAGGTGAAATCGGTGCCGTAGACCTGAAGGATCTCACGGCCAGCGGCAAAAGCCGCCTCGATGGCCGCCTCCACGAACGGCATCACTTCATGCTGCATGCGGCCAAAGGTACCCGCAGGTCCAGCGGCGGCAGATCCACGGCCGTACATCCATGAAACGGGCCGTGTTGATCCCGGCTATTTGCCCAGGATCTTGAACATGCCGGTGCCGCAGGTGGGGCACACGCCCTTCATCGCTTTCCGGCCGTTGGCCATTTCCACTTGCTTGGCGTCCTTCATTTCGCGCTTGGCTTTGCACTTCACGCAGTAGGCTTCAACGGCGGGCATAGTCGTAGGGATTAGGGTTCAACGTGACGGCAAGGTATCCGACCGGCGCATTGAGGAGCATGAATGAAGCGGCAGGTTTTCAACAAGCGGTCCTCCGCCTACATCAACCGCGCCCCGTTCGGCAGCGGCCGCTCCACCGCCGTGAGCACGATATCGCCGTTCGCGTCGGGGAAACCCGTGACGAGGCACTCGCTCATCACACTGCCGATCTGCTTGGGCGGGAAGTTGATCACCGCCACCACCTGCCGCCCGATCAGTTCCTCCTTGGTGTAATGCTTGGTGATCTGCGCGCTGCTGCGCTTCACCCCGTGCGGACCGAAGTCGATGGTGAGCACATAGGCCGGCTTGCGGGCGTTGGGCAGGTCCTCCGCGGCCAGCACGGTGCCCACACTGAGGTGGACCTTTTCGAAGTCGGCCCAGCTGACGGGGTTCATGGCTCAATAGCCCCCACCCCCACCCTGCCCGCGCTCGATCGGATGCCAGGTGGTCTTCACTTCCTGGGTGTCGAGGATGAAGTAGGGGCTCTGTGCTTCCTCGCTATTCCAGTCGCTCACCTTCGGGTACACCACGCGCTTCAGGTTGCAGGTGGCCTCGCTATCGAGCATGGTGCGCTCCTCCTTGGAAGCGTCGGCCACAACGACCGCGTTGATGTCCATGTGCGCCACCAGGGGCTTGAGCAGTTCGCTGCGGAAGCCGGTGAGCAGGTTCACCACGCCGCCGGGCAGGTCGCTGGTGGCGAGCACCTCGGTGAAGGTGACCGCCGGCAGGGGATGCTTCTCACTGGCCACCACCACGCAGGTGTTGCCTCCGGCGATCACGGGGGCGATCAGGCTCACGAGCTCCAGGAGGCCGTTGCTCCCTGCACACTGGATGCCCACAACGCCCGTGGGCTCGTACACGCTGAAGTTGAAGTGCGAAGAGTTCGTGGGGTTCACGCTGCTGAAGAGCGCCTGGTACTTGTCGCACCAGCCGGCGTAGTGGATCCAGCGGTCGATGGCGGCGGCCACCTCGGCCTCGGCCTGCTTGGGCGTGGCGCCGTGCAGCACCAGCTCGTGCACGAACTGCGCGCTGCGGCCCTCGAGCATCTCGCCGATGCGGTAGAGGATCTGGCTGCGGTTGAAGGCGCTGCGACCCGCCCAGCCGCCCACGGCCCCGCGCGCGGCCACCACGGCATCGCGCACGTCCTTGCGGCTGCTGCGGCACACATTGGCCAGCGGCTTGCCATCGGCGCCTTTCGGCTGATAGTAGCGCCCGCTCTCGGTGCGGGGGAACTTGCCACCGATGAAGATCTTGTAGGTCTTCATCACGGGGAGGCGCTCGGCCTTCTTGGCTGAACCGTTCGTGCTGTGACCGTTGATGTCGGCCTTTACGGGTGCGGGCTTGGAGAGGGTCTTGGCCATCGGGTCCGATTGCGAAGCCAAAGCTACGGCCTGACGACCATCACCTCACGACCTGCACCCGAAGGGCTCAGGCCTGCTTCGCCATGCGCACCACGCGGAAGTTGAACATGGCGTCCTGCAGGGTGCCGTACAGCCGTACCCAGATCGGCAGCAGCTGCTCGGTGCCGCGCGCCATGGTGATGTCGCCCAGGTCGATCATCTCCGCATCGGTCCAGCCGAAGGAACGCAGCAGGGCACGCACCTCGCTCTTGGCGCCGGCATCATTGCCGCAGAGGAACATGTGATGCTCCTCCGGCAGCAGGCGCGGGGCCACCATCAGGAAGCAGGTGAGCGTGTTGAGGCCCTTCACCACCTTGAGCTGCGGGAAGGCGCGCTGCAGCTGCTCGCCCAGCGAGTCCGTGTTGCACACCGAGAGGCTCGGGGGAAAGCCCTTCGAGAAGTCGAGCGGGTTGGCGATGTCGAGCATCACCTTGCCGTTGAGGCTCGCCTCACCGGCATGCTTCAGCGCCTCCATGGAGCCGTGCCCGCTGGTGGCGTTCACCAGCAGCTCGCCGTGCGCGGCCGCTTCGGCGAAGGTGCCAAGCTTCACGGTGGGGTGCGCGGCCAGCCAGTCCTTCAGCGGCGGACGCCCGAAGCCGTCCTTGTCCGCCCGGGCCATGCTCTGCTCCACGCTGCGCGTGCCGAGCACCACCGTGTGCCCCAGGCTGTCCAGTTTCTCGGAGATGGTCTGTGCGACCACCCCCGTTCCGAATACACCGATCTTCATGGTTGTGCGTATTGGTTTCGTTTCCTTAGCCCATGCGAAGATGACCGGCCTCTATACTTTCCACAAGGACTGTCACGGAGGATAGTATGTGCTGCCGGTGCCCGGTTAGGCGCCGCTGCAAGGCCGGGATCCCGCAGCAACTTTTCAACACCATGATCATCGAAGGCAACGAGTACCGGATCAAGCTCCACGGGCGCGTCTATCACTGCGCGCTGGATGTCACCATGGAGCTGGTGGGCGGTAAGTGGAAGGCCATCGTGCTGTGGTACCTGCGCAAGGACAAGAAGCGCTTCAGCGACCTACGCAAGCTGATCCCGGGCATAACGGAGAAAATGCTCTCCATGCAATTGCGCCAGCTGGAGCGCGATGGCTTCGTGAGCCGGAAGGTGCATGCCGAAGTTCCACCGCGCGTGGAATACGCGCTCACGCCACACGGCCGCACATTGCTGCCCTTGCTGGAAGAGATCGCCAAGTGGGGTCGCATGATGGGCGAGAAGCATGGCAGCATCGAGAAGGTGGAACGGCCGGCGAAGAGAAAGGTGGTGCGGAAGGCCAAGGCGGTTTAGCCGTGCACCGAGCTACCTTGGTCCTACTGAAAACATCCCATGTCCCGACACGTCACCGGCATCGGCGGGCTCTTCTTCCGCGCCAACGACCACAAGGCGCTCGCCAAGTGGTACTTCGAGCACTTCGGCATCAACAACGAGGAGGCGGGCTTCATCTGGCAGCAGGATGCCGGGCCCACGGTGTTCTCGCCCTTCAAGCGCGACACCGACTACTTCGGGAACGACCAGCAACAGTTCATGCTCAACCTGCGCGTGCAGGACCTCGATGGGCTGCTGCAGAAGCTCGAGGCCGCCGGCGTGCGCATCGACCCCAAGCGCATGGACGAGGATTATGGCAGGTTCGCGTGGGTGTATGACCCGGAGGGGAACAAGATCGAGTTGTGGGAGCCGAAGTAGATATGTAAGTATGGCAGAGACACCCTATGCCAACGAAGTTCAGATCGTCCGCAACGCGATCGAACAGCTTCGACATGAACAAGACCCAAGCCCGATCCCCGAGATGGAGGAGGAATGGAAAGCGGCTAGTACGGGCCTGGAATTCAATGGTATTACAAGTAGCGTGTTCAAGCATTTCCTTGCAACACGTACTCTAAGCCCCGAAACCCGATCAGCGCTGCACGCTGGTGCGCGCGCCATACGTGTGATCTTTGGGAGTGAAGAGCCCCGGTCGTGAGCAGCGATGGCACTGCGGGCCATGGTCGCATTACCTTTACACGACCATGAAACTCCTGCTCGTCAACATCACCGATCCCCGCAAGGAGAAGCTGGTGACCGACATTCTGAACGAGATCGAGGGTGTTGAGGTGCGGCGTGCGCCATCGACGGCGAAGACGTCCAAGCGCCGTGCGGCGAAAGCGACCACCAGCCGCCGTCCCAAGCTGAGCAAGCCCATGACCCCGCAGGAGGAGAAGTTCGTGAAGGGTCTTACCCGCGCGTTCAAGGAAATGGACGAGCACATCGCCGGAAAACGGAAGCTCAAGACCTTGAAAGAGGTGCTCGATGAGCTTTGACGTGATACCGATCCCGGAGTTCGTCAAAGAACTCAAGGGACTTGCGAAGAAGTACCGGTCCCTGAGGTCCGAGCTGGCCGAACTCGGCAACGCTTTGGCGGAAGAACCACACATGGGCACGCCGCTCGGCAGCAGTTGCTACAAGATCCGTTTGGCCATCAAGTCAAAGGGCGCAGGGAAGTCAGGCGGCGCGCGCGTGATCACCTGTGTGGTGGCCGTGCGTGAAGAGGTGTATTTGTTGGCGATCTACGACAAGAGCGAACAGGCCACCTTGACCAATAAGCGATTGAAAGAGCTGCTGAAGCAGATACCGCGATGAGTACCCAGCGCACGCAGCGTCATTCCCGCAAGATCTTCTCCATTGCCTTCCCCTTGGCCAGCTCATCCACCAGCTTGTCCAGGTAGCGGATCTGCTGCATCAGCGGGTCGGCGATCTCCTCCACGCGGTAGCCGCAGATCACGCCGGTGATCTTGGTGGTGTTCGGGTTCAGACGGGCCTCGGCGAAGAAGGTGCGGAAGTCGGTCTGGTCGGCGATGATCTGCTGAAGCGCCTGCTCATCGTAGCCCGTGAGCCACGTGATGACCTGGTGCAGCTCCTCCTTCGTGCGTCCCTTCTTCTCCACCTTCGTCACATAGTGCGGATACACGCTGGCGAAGGGCATCTTGAAGACGCGTTCGTTATTGGCTCCGGGTTTCATGGTGCTTCAGAGATCAGCAGGGTATTCGCTCATGCTCAATGCAACACTTACGATCATGCATCACAGCAGTGCATGGAGATAGTCGGCCGTGTTCTTCAGGCCCACCTTCCTGAACTGGTCCAGCACCTGATAGGCGTCGAGCTCCGGGGATCGTCGATTCGCCACCAGCTCCTTGAAGGCCTCCAATGCGCGCGTCTGGTTCAGGTCGATGATGTCCGTGAGGAAGTCATCGGCGCTCTTCGCTTCCAGCCCATACTTGGCCAACTCCGCGGCTGGGAAATCGCTCAGGTTGTTCGTGACGATCAGGTTGGCGTTGGCCTTGATCGCCGCGGCCAGCACATGGCGGTCGTCCATATCTGGAAGCTGCAAGGCTTCGATTAGGCCATCGTAGTTCTCCACGAGGGCATCCGGGAAGGCATCGCTCATGCGTTGGATGCGCTTGGCGATCGTTCGCTCATCAACCCCCTTCGCGCGCATCACCTTGATCCACTCTTCGCAAATGCCGCTGCTCCACTTCACGGTGAAGAGGTCGTAGTGCGCGAACCACAGCAGCAGGTCCCGGATGTTGACCGGGTAGATGACGTTGGTGTCCAGGACACACGTGAAGCGAACGCTAAGTATCATAGAGCCCGGCCTCTTCGTCGTCGCGCATCATGTCCTTGAGGTGCTGCTTCTGCGCCTCCTTCATCGCCTGACGGTACTTCATCACATCCTCATACCGGATGCGGCGGTGCTTGCCGATCTTGGTGAAGGGGATCTTGCCCTGCTCCAGCAGCTTCACCACATGCGGTCGCGAACAGCCGAGCATCTCGGCGGCGGCCTGCGTGGTCATTTCGGCGGCGATGGGGACGATCTGCACGGGGCGGCCCTCCCCCAGGTCCTTCAGGATCCGCGTGAGGAGCTGGAGCGCCATGGTGGGCACGGTGATCTTCTGGGAGGTCTCCTCGATCTCGATCTCCGTGGTGTCCTTGCGGGTCAGGCTCTTCAACGACTCCTCGAGCGCCGGGAACGATCGCCGCGCGGCCTCCTGCTCGGAGCGCGTGGGCGGGGGGGTAGGGGTCTCTAGGGCGGGCATGGCGTGCGGGATGGGCGACACGAAGTTAAACGAAACAAACGAAACGATGTTGCGTAGGGGCCGACTGTCAATCGACTGTCCGAGAACCATTCCTAAAATCATTCACTCGACCGAGGCAACCACCTCTATACCAACATCGTCATGTAGGTGGACAATATGACCACCCTCTTCCTTACCTTTGGCGACAAATTACGCACACATGAGCTCTGACGAGCAAGACCGCAAGGGACTCACCTTCATTCGGAACTACCTCCGGGCTACCGGTAAGGCTCCGTCCCTGCGTGCCATTGGCAACGTAGTGGGGTACAACTCGCCACGCTCTGTCCAGATGATGCTGCAACGATTGGCGAACAAGGATCTCCTGAAATACGAGGACGGAGAAATTTCATTGGTCGACGAGGTGAGCGCTGCCACGCCGCACACCGTAGATGTTCCTCTGGTCGGGTCTGCTGCATGCGGTCTTCCCACGTTGGCGGAACAGGAGCCACAGGGCTGGGTGAGGGTCTCTACAAGGATCGCCAAGCCCGGTTACACGCACTTTCTGCTGCGCGCCCTTGGCACCTCCATGAATACTGCGCCGATCCCGATCAACCCTGGTGATCTCGTGCTGGTGAGGCAGCAGGCCCATGCCAACCCCGGCGAGATCGTTGTAGCGCTTGTCGACAACGAGGCCACCATCAAGGTGTTCGACCGTAAGGGGGAACACGTCATTCTTCGACCTCGCTCCAACGACGAAGCTGCCGGACACAGGCCGATCGTAGTGACCGATGACCTAATGATCCAAGGGCTCGTGATTGCTGCCCTTCCAGATGCACTGAACGACGAATAACAAACAACAACGACGACCATGAGCAAATCGACGCGCAACACCGGCAAACCTTGGACTTCGACCGAAGTCAAGCAACTCGCGAAACTGGCCAGCGAGAACACACCAACACGAGTGATTGGCCTCAAGCTGGGACGCACCCCTGACGCGGTTTACTCCAAGGCTTCCGCCGAGAACGTTTCCTTGAAGCCCACGAACCAGGCGCCTTACAACCGCAAGAAGTAGGCGCAGCACAACTCCACCTCAAGCCCCTCTAGCACATGAGTCTCTTTACGAAGCAAGAAGTACGGCAGTCTGCGGCTCAGGCCTCAGGAGCAACAGCCAGTGACCTGCTCTACGAAGCTGCCCTGAACGTTCGCGCTGAGGGCAAATTCAGGCAACTCGCAGAGGCTGCGAAGGAAACACCGGTGCGCACTTTCGACATCTTTCTTTCACACGCCTTCGCTGATAAGTCCATTGTCCTGGGCATATACACACTACTGAGCCAGTCCGGATTCTCTGTTTACGTCGACTGGATCCACGATCGGCAATTGGACCGTTCGGCAGTCTCGCCTGCGACGGCTGATGTGCTTCGGAAAAGAATGCGGCAGTGTAAGTCGCTCTTCTTCTTCACAACCACCAATGCCACGGACTCGAAATGGATGCCGTGGGAGTGTGGCTACTTCGACGGCTTTGATAGCAAGCTCGCAGGCGAAGTCGTGCAGCATGGCCATGTCGCTATCCTTCCGGTGGTTGAAGCAGGCCAAAGCACCTTCAAGGGTGTAGAGTATCTCGGCCTATATCCTCTGGCCGAAAAAGGGAATCACCCGCGGCGAAACGTGAACATCCACAACCAATCTGACCGCACACGATATAAGCACTTTGATGCCTGGGTTGCAAACGGCCATCCCTAGAAACCCATGAACGAAGATCAACGCAAGCACTTGGAGTTGCTTCAAATAACCATCACTCGGATGGCAGTGAATTCCTTCCTGATTAAGGGCTGGTCTGTCACGCTGGTTGCGGCCTTGTTCGCCCTTGCCGCGAAAGACTCAGACCGGTCCTTTGCCGTCGTGAGCTACTTCCCTTGCATTCTCTTCTGGTGCCTCGACGCTTACTACCTGGCACAAGAGAGAAAGTTCAGGTCGCTATACGAGGCCGCAAGATCCGGAAAGGCGGACCTATACAGTATGAAGACGCAGCCGCATGAAAGCGAACGTGACACATGGGTCAACAGTATGCACAGCACTACGCTACTTCTCTTTCACGGCACCATCGTCGCTGTCATCAGCGGTATGATGGCAATCCTCAAGTAACAAACACCGCAAGTCCAATGGCACGACGTGTATTCTTCAGTTTCCACTACCAAAAGGACATCTTCCGAGTTAGTCAGGTTCGCAACAGCGGCATGACCAAAGGTGGATACCAGCAATCGGGCTTCATCGATCACGCCGAGTGGGAGCAACTCGAGCGACAAGGCGAAGCCGCCATCAAGCGATGGATCAACTCACAGTTAGATGGTGCAACTGTCACCGTGGTCTTGATTGGCTCGGAGACGGCCAATCGGCCATGGGTGAACTACGAGATCAAAAGGAGCCATGAATTGGGATTGGGGTTGCTTGGCATCCACATCCATCAGCTCAAATGCCCACGTTATGGAACATCTTGGTTGAGGGGCGAGAATCCCTTCAGCAAGGTCGTTGTTGAGGACCATTGGTTGGTTCCGAGAACGCTCGCAGACACTGTTCGCATTTACGATTGGGTAGACCATGACGGTTATAACAACATGGGGCGATGGATAGAAGAAGCTGCACAACGTGCTGGTCGCGGTGTGCGTGTTTGAACGGTGGCTCATGGCTGTGCGTCATCGCGTGAGGGATAGAAGCAAGTAGCCCGCAGCGAAGCGAGGACTACTGCGGATAGCCCGACGGCGCGCACTTGGCGCCGGCACGCCCTAATTCAAATTCAGATACGCCCCCAACCCATGCAACCCACCTTCCCGGCCATACCCGCTTTCCTTGTAGCCGCCGAAGGGTGAGGTGGGATCGAACTTGTTGTAGGTGTTGGCCCAGATGACGCCCGCGCGCAATTTGCTGGTGAGGTTGAAGATCTTGGAGCCCTTGTCCGTCCACACGCCGGCGCTGAGGCCGTAGGGGGTGTTGTTGGCTTTCTGGATCACCTCGTCCACGGTGCGGAAGGTCTGCACGGCGAGCACGGGGCCGAAGATCTCCTCCTGCGCGATGCGCGCGCTCTGCGCCACGTTGAGGAAGAGCGTGGGGCGGCACCAGAAGCCCTTGGTGGGGAGGTCGCACGCCGGCTGGTACATCTCGGCACCGTCGGCCATGCCGGCCTTGAGGTACTTGTTGATGGTGCCGAGCTGCTCGCGGCTGTTGATGGCGCCGATGTCGGTGTTCTTATCGAGCGGATCGCCCACGACGAGCGAGCGCATGCGGTGCTTGAGCTTGCGGATCACCTCGTCGTACACGGCCTCCTCCACGAAGAGGCGGCTGCCGGCGCAGCACACGTGGCCCTGGTTGAAGTAGATGCCGTTGATGATGCCTTCGACGGCCTGGTCGATGGTGGCGTCGGCGAAGATGATGTTGGCCGCCTTGCCGCCGAGCTCGAGGGTGAGCTTCTTGCCGCTGCCCGCGGTGGCGCGTTGGATGAGCTTGCCCACGCCGGTGCTGCCGGTGAAGGCGACCTTGTTCACGTCCGGATGGTTGACCACCGCCGCGCCCGTGGCCCCCGCGCCGGTGACGATGTTGACGACGCCATCGGGGAGTTCGGCTTCCTGCAGGATGCTCGCGAGGGTGAGCGCAGTGAGCGGCGTGGTCTCGGCGGGCTTCAGCACCACGGTGTTGCCGCAGGCCAGGGCGGGCGCGAGCTTCCACGCGGCCATGAGCAGCGGAAAGTTCCAGGGGATCACCTGGCCGGCGACGCCGAGCGGCGATACGGTCTTGCCGGGGAACGCGTAGTGAAGCTTGTCGGCCCAACCGGCGTAGTAGAAGAAGTGCGCGGCGGCGAGCGGCACGTCCACGTCGCGGCTCTCGCGGATGGGCTTGCCGCCGTCCATGCTCTCGATGACGGCGAACTCGCGGGCCTTCTCCTGCAACAGACGCGCGATGCGGTAGATGTACTTGGCGCGTTCGGCGGCGGGCATCCTGCTCCACACGGTGTCGTAGGCCTTGCGGGCGGCCTTCACGGCGGCGTCCACATCGGCGTCGTTGGCCTCGGCGATGCGCGCGAGCTTCTGCTCGTTGGCGGGGTTGATGGTGTCGAAGTACTTGCCGCTCTTCGGCTTCTGCCACTTGCCGTTGATGAAGAGCTCGTATTGCTCTTGGACCTTGACGTGGTCCTTGGACTCGGGGGCGGGGGCCAATGCCCAGTCGATCGACTTCTTCTTGGTTGCCATATCCCTGCTCGCATCGGCCCGATAAGCGGGCCATGTCGCGAAGCGAAGCTACAGCCTTGGGGAGCATCACCCAACGAACGGGCCGAAAGCAGGCATGCCCGTCCGGTCACGAACGGGCATGCGCTACCGGGATCGATGGTCAAGGCATCACGAAGCGGTGGACGTGGCGTCCTGCACGCAGCATGTAAAGTCCACTCCGCAGGTTGGACAGCCACAGCTCATTCGCACCCGTGCGCAGCAGGCCGTGCTGCATTTCACGCCCGCTGGCATCGAGCAATTGCCAGGGCACAGCGGCGCCATCATTGCTCACGAACAGCAGACGGGCTGCCATATCCTGCCGGACCGCGATGCCGCCATCGTGCAACTCGCTGAGGCCCGTGCTCAGGAACTGGAAGGGAGGCGAGGTGTTCACACATCCGAAGGAATTCATCTCCACGGTGTAGTTACCGTTCTGTGTGGGGGTGTGGTTGGATGCGGTGGCGCCGTTGATGGGAGCCCCATCAAGGAACCACTGGGCGCTTCCGCCGCCGCTCACGATGAGGTCCGGAAAATCGTAGGAGATCACGGGCAATGCGTTCGCTTCTGCGTTGAGGCTGAAGCGCACCACCGAACCGTGTCCCGTATTGCTGTTGAAACCGTAAGCCATGAGGTCGCCGCCGGGCAGTCGGAAGCCATGGACAAACCCTCTACCATCCAGCGGTGCGCCGAAGGGGACCAGCAGCAGGCCATTGTTCCCGAAGCTCGGGTCCGGCTCACCATTGGGTGTCAGTTTCACAATGGCTCCAGGCCCGCTGTTGAAGTTGTGCCTGAGGAAGAGCAGTGCGCTGCCATCGGGTTCCATCCACAGCCCGCTACCTGCTGCATTCTCATCGGTGAAGTGGTAGATGCCATCGGTGCCGAATGACTGATCGATGGCGCCGTCCTCCATGAACGCCGCAACACTGGGGCTGGTGACACCGAGTTGCACACCATAGCCCACCAGGTAACCGCCCCCTGGGCGACGCACGATGCTCCAGTCTTTGAAGCCATCCGCCTGGCCTTGGGTCGCGATCACGGTGGGGTGTTCGGCCAGGCCGTTCACCCCGAATGCCGTGTCGGGCTGCCCATCCGGAAGGAAACGGGCCAGAGCGATGAAGTACGGGGGAGAGGGACTCGTGCCCACCAAGGCCGCAAGAGTCACCGATCCATCGGGGTCCATCACCGCGCCCAGGTTATCGGTGAACGGGGTGTAGCCCACGGACATTTCGGCACGCCCATCGACCGAGTAGCTGGTATCCAACACGCCATCGGTCGTATAGCGGAACACGCCCAGCTGAGAATAGCCCAGGATGGCCGCCAGGATCCGGCCGTCCGCATCGATGAAGACCTCCTCTGCCTCGCCCGGGGGAAAGCCTGAGGAGAACGCTGTGTTGTTATAGCCGGTTCCGTTGAAGGTACTATCCACAGAGCCGTCGGCATTGTAGCGCCACACGCCGGGGAACTGACCGGACCCCCCGTTACTGGCGGCGATCAACCCGGCGCCCACGATCTTGCCATCGGCCTGCAGCGCAATACTATTGCAGATGGTTCGTTGCTCGAAATGATGCGTGAGCACACCGTTCTGCCCGAAGGTGGGGTCGAGCTCTCCGCAGGCCGTATCGATCCGTGCCATGCATGCAACGAAGGGGAATCCATTTCCGCCCCAGCCTGCCAGCAGCAATTTTCCGTCGGGCTGAAGTGCGTGGCTCTTAAGGAATGACGTCTGTGTGGGCAGTATGTCGATGTCCGCGCAGCCATTGGTGCCGAAGACACCAGCGGGTGTTGGGGTCTGCCCGAAGGCACCACTGAGGACGATGACGCTCGCCAAGGATAGGGTAAGATGTCTGCGCATGGAGTGTTTGTTCCTGGGCCAAAGCAACTGCCTCAAGGACCGCATCGCAATAGAACCTTTGTTAGTACCTCCCGGAATTCGCGGTGTGCGATCCGTCAGCGATGTGCAAGATCCAAACGGACGTTCAGCCAACACAAGGCTTGTCCCCCTATGCCATGATCCTGCTTGCCGTGTTGTTCCTCTTGCTCCACACGGTGTCGTAAGCTTCGCGGGCGGCCTTCACGGCGGCGTCCACATCGGCCTCACCGGCCTCGGCGATGCGCGCGAGGTTCTGCGCGTTGGCGGGATCGATGGTGCGTGCGCCGAAGCCGGAACGGCGAAGGCGGTGAGCGAAGGTAGGAGCGCGGACGACGTATATTCGTATCATCATGACGCGTCTGATCATCGATATCCACGACCCGAAGAAGGAGAAGGAGGTGGCCGAGTTGCTGCTGAAGATCGGTGGCGTGGAGGTGGAGCGCGCGGAAGCCAGCCAGCGTCGGAAGGGCACGGCAGGGATCAGGCGTGCGCTTACCACCAGGGAAAAGAAGTTCGTGGCGGAACTGCGCCAGGCACTGAAGGAGGTCAATGACCACATGGCCGGCAAAAGCAAGTTCCGGTCGGCACGCGCATTCCTGAATGAGCTATAAGGTCGGTGTATCGCCCACCTTCCAGAAGAAGGCAAAGCGGTTGGTGAAGAAGTACGCCTCGCTGAAGGCGGAGCTTCTGCAATTGGTGAGCCTGCTCGAACGTGATCCGGAACAGGGCACACCGATCGGCAAGCGCTGTTTCAAGGTCCGGCTATCGATCAAGTCCAAAGGCGGCGGAAAGTCGGGTGGCGCGCGTGTGATCACCTGCGTGATCCACGTGCATAAACGCGTTGAACTGCTGACGATCTATGACAAGTCGGAACAAGGCACGATCACAGCGCGGGAACTCAAGGTGCTTTTGGACGAATTGCCGGCAGTGGGTTAGAACCTCTCCAGGTCACTGCTGTGCATTCGGGCGGAATAATGGCCGCAGCCGTGGTCCTTGGCTCCCGAGGTGGATCCTACTTGCTGCCCAGCAACGCCAGCTGCCCCCGGTGGTAGGCCAGGTGGTTCGTGCGGCTGATCACCACGTTCAGGCGGTTGCGGTGCGGCTCCTTGGGGAAGTCGGCCTCGGCAATGTTGGCGTGGCGCGTGAACCACTCCTCCGGAGCAAGGCCCGCCATGTGCTTCAGCAAGGTCTCGCTCACCTCCTTCCACTGGGCGCGTAGCTGGGCGATGGGCGGAAGGTCGGCCACGGCACCGTCCGGTTCATCGTGGAAGGGTTTGTACAGCGCTGGATGGATCGTCTCCTGAAAGCGCAGCAGGGGGAGCATCTGGTCGTGGACGGCGGTGAGGTGGCCGAGGAGGTAGATGCCGCGGTTGCGGCCGGGGGCCACCGGTTGCATCAGCTGCTCGTCGGTGAGCTTCTCCAGCAGCGCGTTGGTGTACCTGATCTCACTGGTCCAGGCGTCGAGCGCCATCTTCACGAACACATCGGAGGTGATCATACCGCCAAGGTAGGACCACGCGTCACAGGCCAGTGAACGGGTCAGCGCTTCACCAAGCGCACCGGCATCACCTCCGCGCCATCCACATGCAGCATGTAGCTGCCGGCGGGGAGTCCGGACAGGTCCAGCTGCCATGGCGTGCCAACAACCTGCCCGCGCAGCACCTCGGCGCCGGTGATCCCCAGCACGCGGTATGGGGCGCCCATAGCCTGCGGCGGCATCTGGACCGTGACGCGGTCAGCGGTGGGATTCGGGAAGGCGCGTGGCTGAAACACCCCATCCGCTTCGTACATGCCCGTGGACAATGCGTACCGGTAGATCCCCTGTCCCGGAGAGATCATGTTATACCCGATGAACACATAGCCGTCGTGCTGAAGGATGCCGCTGCCGTTGAGGTCGGCGGCATTGAGGTTGCCGGTGATGTTCACCCAGCTGGCGCCCTCGTTCGTGGAGCGGTACAGGCTGTCGCGCAGGCCACCCCCTGCGAAATGGCGCGACTCTATGTACAGGCTTGTGCCGAAGCGCTTCACCTCAAGCAGGCCGAGGCCGAACTGCGCCGGTGCGGTCCATGCGGTGTAGGAAGAGCCGAAGTCCGCCGAGCGGTAGATCGCCCCGCCTTGGGCCGTGTAGTACTGGAAGTTCCCCATGCCCCAGGTGTTCTCACCGTTCAGATCGCCGGGGGCGATGCCCGTGGCCTGGGTCCATGAGGCGGCATTGATGGTGCGGAAGACGCCGCCGCCGATGGTGGCCGCGAGGAAGTATGGCCCGGCAGCGCTCATGCCGATCACATTCAGGCTTGTGAGGCCGTTGTTCACGGCCGCCCAATTGGTGCCGTCAATGGTGCGGTAGATGCCGGCGCTGCTGGTGTATGCATAAAGCGCCCCGCCGTATGCCAGGAAGCCGCGCACCACGGTGGCCGTGGGCGCTCCCGGTGCCTCGGTCCAGCTGTCGCCGTTGTCGTCGGTGTAGTGGATGCAGGCGGTGGCGGCATTCAGCCCGGCGAAGTAGCGGCCGTTGAAGAAGATGCCGCACTCGGTGGTGTTGTTCGCGATGGGCGGATCGATCTCCTCCCAGTTGTCGCCGTTATCGGCGCTGCGGTAGAGTGCCGTCAGCGTCTTGGCGAAGACATGGCTGTCGGAGGCGCCAAGGGTGTAGGCGCCATTGGCCAGGCTGGCGATGCCATCGTTCACCTGGGCCCATTGGGCGGTGGCAGCGGCGGCGAAGGAAAAGGCAATGAGTGCGGAGCGTGTCCTCATGATGGGGTGATCGGTAGAGAGCGAACGTATCAGTGGTTCCCTGATCTCCCATCGGGGAAGCTGCCGGGATGTGAACAGCGGGCGGTTGGCGCCAGCCTAATCCATACTGAAGTAGTCCGCGCTCTGGTAGTGCCCGTCGGCCTCCTTCTGCAGCTGCATCAGGATGTCGTTGGCCAGGCTGCTGGCGCCGAAGCGGAACCAGTGCGGATCGAGCCACTCGGGGCCGAGCTCCTCCTTCACCATCATCAGGTAGTGGAGGGCCTCCTTGCTCTTGCGGATGCCGCCGGCGGGCTTCATGGCGATCATCCGCCCGGTGCGCAGGTAGTGGTCGCGGATGGCATGCAGCATCACCAATGTCACCTCCATGGTGGCGGCGGGGTTGATCTTGCCGGTGCTGGTCTTGATGAAGTCGGCGCCGGCCGCGATGGCGATGTCGCTGGCCAGGCGCACCTTGTCGTAGGTGCCCAGCTCGCCGGTCTCCAGAATCACCTTCAGACGGGCCTCGCCACAGGCTTCCTTGATGGCCGCGATCTCGTCGAACACGAAGCCGTATTCGCCGTTGTGGAAGCGCCCCCGGCTGATCACCATGTCGATCTCGTCGGCGCCTTCGCTCACGGCGAACCGGGTGTCGGCGATCTTCACGTTGCGTGGGGCCTGGCCACTGGGGAACGCGGTGGACACGGAGGCCACCTTAACCCCACTCTCCCCGAGGGCCTTCTTCGCCACCTTTACCAGGGAGGGATACACGCACACCGCGGCCACCGTGGGCAGGCCGGGGAGCTGGTCGTGCAGATGCATGGCCTTGTAGCAGAGCTGCTGCACCTTGTGGGGTGTGTCGGCGCCTTCCAGTGTGGTGAGGTCGATCATGCTGAGGGCCAGCTTCATGCCCTGCACCTTCGTTTCCTTCTTGATGCTGCGGGCCTTGATGCGGGCCACGCGCTCCTCGATGCCCACTTGGTCCACCGTTGGTGTCGTGCGCAGGTCGAGGGCCGGGGCAGTGCGGGAACGGGTTGCGATTGCCATGCCCGCCAAAGATAGCCGGATGCCTGCGCCATCGTGCCGAGCACCCCTGCCAGCGCCTTGGAAGTCAGTACCTTCGCGGCCCGAATGCCGATGGCCGCCCCCGCCCACATCCACCCCATCCAGCACCGCCTGCTGGAACGGTCCGCCAAGGAGACCCTGCTGGGCCAGCGCGGTTGCGTGGTATGGTTGACCGGCCTGAGCGGCAGCGGCAAGAGCACCATCGCCATCGGCCTGGAACGCGCGCTGCACGAGCGCGGACGCTACGCCGTAGTGCTCGACGGCGATAACGTGCGTACGGGCATCAACAACAACCTGGGCTTCTCGGAGGCCGACCGCACGGAGAATATCCGGCGCATTGCGGAAGTGGCCAAGCTGTTCGCGCAGAACGGCGCCGTGGTGATCAGCTGCTTCGTCTCCCCCACCATCGCTATCCGTGAGCAGGCGAAGGCCATCATCGGTGCGGATGACTTCTTGGAGGCGTTCGTGGACACCCCGCTGGAGGAGTGCGAGCGCCGCGATGTGAAAGGGCTCTACGCGAAGGCCCGCGCCGGTGAGGTGAAGGACTTCACGGGCATCAGTGCGCCGTTCGAGGCACCGCCCACACCCGCCATCCGAATCGCCACCCAAGGGCGCAGTGAGGAGGCGAGCACCACCGAACTGTTGAACTTCATCCTGCCGCGTGTGCAACGCAGTTGATCAAATGCGCTCACCACAGAGACACAGAGGGCACAGAGGCCATTCCGCTCAGGCCACTTTCGCATTTCTCTGTGACCTCCGTGCCTCTGTGGTGAAATAGAACCGACCATGCATTCCTACCGACTGACCCACCTGAAGGAGCTCGAGAGCGAGAGCATGCACATCCTGCGCGAGGTGGCCGCGCAATTCGAGAACCCGGCCCTGCTCTTCAGCGGCGGCAAGGACAGCATCGTGTGCTTCCACCTGGCCCGGAAGGCCTTCTTCCCCGCCAGGGTGCCCTTCCCCCTCGTGCACGTGGACACCGGCCACAACTTCGAGGAGACGATGACCTTCCGCGATGACCTCGTGAAGGAGCACGGCGCGAAGCTGATCGTGGGCAGCGTGCAGGAGAGCATCGACACCGGCCGCGTACAGGAGGAGACCGGCTACTACGCCAGCCGCAACAAGCTGCAGACGGTGACCCTGCTCGACACCATCGAGAAGCACAAGATCGACTGCGCCATCGGTGGCGGACGTCGCGACGAGGAGAAGGCCCGTGCGAAGGAGCGCGTCTTCAGCCACCGCGACGAGTTCGGCCAGTGGGACCCCAAGAACCAGCGGCCCGAGCTGTGGAACCTGTACAACGGCAAAAAGCGCCCCGGCGAGCACTTCCGCGCGTTCCCCATCAGCAACTGGACGGAGATGGACGTGTGGCAGTACATCCTGCTGGAGAAGATCCCCATCCCCAGCATCTACTTCAGCCACGAGCGCGAGGTGTTCGACCGCGACGGCGTGATCTACGCCAACAGCTCCTTCATGCGCCTGAAGCCCGAGGAGAAGCCCTATAGGAAGCGCGTGCGCTTCCGCACCATCGGCGACATGAGCTGCACCGGCGCGGTGGACTCGCCGGCGAGCACGCTGGAGGAGATCATCGAGGAAGTAGCCTCTTCGCGCGTGACCGAACGCGGCAGCCGCATGGACGACAAGCGGAGCGAGGCCGCGATGGAGGACAGGAAGAAAGAGGGATACTTCTGATCAGATGATCAGAGAATGAGATGATCAGATAATGAAAGACAGTTCGACCCACGGCTACCTGGACATGGACCTGCTCCGCTTCACCACGGCGGGCAGCGTGGACGACGGCAAGAGCACCCTGATCGGGCGCCTGCTCTACGACACCAAGCAGATCTTCGAGGACCAGCTGGAGGCGGTGGAGCGCGCGAGCGCCAAGCGCGGCAGCGGCGAGGTGGACCTGTCGCTGCTCACGGACGGGCTCCGCGCCGAGCGCGAACAGGGCATCACCATCGATGTGGCCTACCGCTACTTCGCCACGCCCAAGCGGAAGTTCATCATCGCCGATACGCCGGGCCACATCCAGTACACACGCAACATGGTCACGGGCGCCAGCACGGCCAACCTGGCGATCATCCTCGTGGACGCGCGCAAGGGCATCCTGGAGCAGACCTGTCGCCACAGCTTCATCGCCTCGCTGCTCGGCATCCCGCACGTGGTGTTCTGCATCAACAAGATGGACCTGGTTGACTACGACGAGGCCACTTTCACCCGCATCCAGAAGGAACTGGAGGACTTCAGCAGCAAGCTGGAGGTGCGCGACATCCGCTACATCCCCATCAGCGCGCTGAAGGGCGACAACGTAGTGGAGCGCAGCACGAACATGCCGTGGTACCAGGGCCCCACGCTCATGTACCTGCTGGAGAACGTCCACATCGCCGGCGACCTCAACCACATCGATCGCCGCTTCCCCGTGCAATACGTGGTGCGGCCCATGACCGATGAGTGGCATGACTTCCGCGGTTTCGCCGGGCGCGTGGCCGGAGGCGTCTTCCGCAAGGGCGACCCGATCCAGGTGCTTCCGAGCGGATTCCAGAGCGCCATCAAGAGCATCCACATCGGCGAGCGCGAGGTGGAGGAATGCTTCGCGCCGCAGAGCGCGGTGATCGCGCTGAACGACGAGATCGACATCAGCCGCGGCGACATGCTGGTGAGCCCGAACAATGTGCCCGAGAGCAGCCAGGACGTGGACGTGATGCTGTGCTGGTTCAACGAGCGCCCGCTCCAGCCCGGCGGCAAGTACGCCCTCAAGCACACCGGCCGCGATGCACGGTGCATGGTGAAGGAGGTGAAGTACAAGATGGACATCAGCACCCTGCACAAGGCGGAGGACAACACCATCCGCATGAACGACATCGGCCGGGTCCAGCTCCGCACAACGGTGCCCCTGCACTTCGACAAGTACCAGCGCAACCGCTACACCGGCAGCCTCATCCTCATCGACGAGGCCACCAACGAAACGGTGGCCGCCGGCATGATCGTGTGAGTCACGCAAGCGCTAAAAGCGAAGGCCCCGGTGAGTCGGGGCCTTCATCATTCCATGGGGCAGGCGATCACCGCAGGGTGAACTTGATGGGCAGCGTGAACTGCACGCGCACGGATTTGCCGCGCTGCTTGCCGGGCTTCCAGGCGGGCATGGCCTTCACCACCCGGATGGCCTCCTCGTCGCAGCCGCCGCCGATGCCGCGCAGCACCTTCACGTCCTTGATCTTGCCGTCCTTGTCCACCTCGAAGGTGAGGAAGACGGTGCCGCTGATGCCCGCGTCCTGGGCCATCTGGGGGTACTTGATGGCCTTGGCCAGGTACTTCCTCATCTCGAGTTCGCCGCCGGGGTACTCGGGCATCTCCTCAACGATGGTGAAGATCTGCTCCTCCACCACCTCCTCCTCGCGCTGCACGGGGGCCTCCACCACCGTCTCCTCGTTCACCTCGGTATCGATCACCTCGGTCTCCTCCACCTCCTCCTCATCATCGACGATCTCGATGATCTGCGTAGGGGCGGGCGGCGGGGGCGGTGGGGGCGGCGGGGTGGCGCTAGGCGGAATCACCTCCTCCTCGAGCAGGTCGAGCTCCAACTGGCCCAAGCCCTCGAGCTTCTCCTCGAAGGTGGTCCACTCGAACGCCACCAGCGTGATGGCCAGTGCCGTGAGCAATCCGATGAGCAGCAAGCTGCCCTTGCGCTTCTCCAGGTCGACTTCGGGGTTCTTGCGGACTTCCATGGCGGTCGTTTCTTGGCTGTACACCTCGGGGCGACAGCGGTTCAAAGCTACGCAACGGCGCGATCGGGTGCCTACCGGCCCTTGGGCCGCCGGTACCGGTCCCAGAGCCAGCCCAGGCCGCACCCCGCGGTATTGGCCAGCAGGTCATTGAGGTCGCCCCGGCGCCCCAGGGCAGGCAGCTGCTGCATGAGCTCCAGAAGCCCCCCATAGGCGATGCAGGTCGCCACGGCCCACAGGATCGCCGGAACCGAAAGGGGGGCTCCGCCGGCATGGGCACGCAGGCCCAGCAGCACCAAGACCGCCAGCACGGCGAAGAGCCCGGCATGCACCGCCTTGTCCACGCTGAGGAGGTCGGCCCAATGCCAAGCGGGCAGGGCGCGGCCCGGCATCAGGCATAGCACAAGGATGAGCAGGGCCCACGCGAAGGCCCAGCGCAAGGCCCGCACCATGGGGCGTTCAGGCGCCCACCAAGGCCTTGTATTGCTCGGCGCTGAGCAGGTCGGCCGCCTGGCCGGGGTCGCTGAGCTTCACGCGCACCATCCAGCCGGCACCGTAGGGATCCTTGTTCACGCTGGCCGGATCATCCGCCAGGCCGGGGTTCACCTCGGACACGGTGCCGCTCACCGGCATGAACAGGTCGCTGACGGTCTTCACGGCCTCCACGGTGCCGAACACCGCCTCCCGGTCGAGCGCCTGCCCCACCGAGCCGATGTCCACGAAGACGATGTCGCCGAGCTCGCCCTGGGCGAAGTCGGTGATGCCCACTACAGCCTCATCGCCTTCGATGCGCAGCCATTCGTGGTCCTTGGTGTACTTCAGATCGGCGGGGATGTTCATGGGGAATCCGGTTGTCGGGTTGATGGTTGTCGGCGGCCCGTGCGGCGATGCCGTTGGTCCGCGGCGGCCGAAAGTAGAAACGAAGCCCGAATGGCCACCTGCCCATCGGCAGGCGCGGTGCGCCGGCCTCACTCCGCGAGGGTGAAGCGCAGGCTGATGCCGAAGTTGGTGTTGGCGCTGGGGAACGAGGTGGTGATCACCGGGGTATTCACCACCCGCTCGTAGAAGAGGCGCACGTTGAGGCGCTGGTTCAGCACATAGTCGGCGCTGGTCTTGATGGAAAGCACCTTCTGGCCTGCGGTGAGCTGGTTCTGGCGCTCCTCCATCTTGCGAATGACGGTGAAGTTGTCGCGCAGGCTCAGGTCGACCCGCAGGTTGAGGTCGCTGTTGGGCTTCTTGGCACCGACGGAGAACGGCAGCTTCACGTTCTTGAAGCGGTAGCCGGTGCCCACCACGTACTCGATCCCCCGGGCCTCGGTGATCTGGTAGTTGGAGAGGCTCAGGCTCAGGTTGCGGTCGCGGTTGTACTCGACCTTGGCGAGGAGGCCGTTCTTCAGCGTGGCGTCGAAGCCCATGAGCGGGCGCATGGCCTCCTGCACCGTCACCACGGTGATCTGCCGCTCGGGGATGTAGTTGCCAGCCGCATCCACGGCATTCTGCCCGGGCACGAAGAGCATGTTGGTCTGGAAGCTGGCGATGTTGAAGCTGCTCCGGTAGCTGTTCTTCAGGGTGAAGGTCCGGAACCACTTGGCGAACATCGGGATCTTGGTGAGCCCGTCGTAGGTGATGTCCCAGTTGGGCATCGGCGTCTGCTTGAACGGATTCAGCTTCACCTTGTCCACGGGCCGGCCGGTGTAAGCGGCGAGGAACGCGGGGATCACCACGTCCTGGTTGGTGGGGCCGTACCCGGTGTAGTAGCCGGTGGCAGGGTCGAGCTGCGACTGGGTGTTCTCCGCCCCCAGGCGCCCGCTCACCACGGCCCGCTGGGCGAGCAGTTCCTGGAACACGGCGTTCACCGCGTTGCCGTCGTCCTTCACGAAGGCGGTGCGCCAGGTGAGCATGCTCACGCTGAAGCTGCCCGTCTCATTGGGGCTGTCGTTCACGTAGTCGCCCAGGTCATTGTTCCAGCGGAAGAAGGAGCGTCGGTTCTCCGCCATGGTGCGATTGGCGGTGAGTTCCACGCGCATGCCCTTGAACGGCTCCAGCGAGAGCCGCGCGCTGATGTTCTCGTTCCGCGTGGTGGTGTAGGGGTTGAAGATGGAAGGGGTGCGCACCAGCCAGCCGCGCTGGGACGCCGTGCGGGCGAAGTCGCGGACGGGCTCGCCCGCCAGGTCGGTGTTCTGCTCGCCCAGGATGAAGCCGAGCCCCGGAGCGCCGAAGTTGTCCATGCCCACGATGTTCGTCTTGCGATCGTAGCCGGGCAGCAGGGTGCCATTGGTCTGGCTGTAGGTGATGGAGCCCGTGCGGATGGCCATCATCACGCGGGCCAGGGCCTCCAGCACATTCACCTTCTCCTTGGGCTTCTTGTCCTCCTCCTCATCCTTCCTGGGCCGCACGCCGTCTCGGGCCGGGGTGGTAGCCGGCTTGGCGGGGCGGCCCTTGGCCTTGTCGTTGATCTTCTTCAGCCACTTGCTCTTGTTGTAGAGGCTCACGAAGTTGAACTGGCCGCTGAGCGAGATGTTGCGCGAGTTCTGGATCACGTGGCCCAGGGTATCCTGCGTGAAGGGCGCGCGGTCCCACTGGTAGCCGGCGGTGTAGCTGGCGTTGGACGTGATCCAGTCGGTGAGCGGCAGCTTGTCGAGGGGCAGCGTGTAGGTAAGCGCAACGGTGTGGTCGTACCGCGTCACCTCGCCGAAGCTGCGCAGGCTGGTGAGCACGCTGTCCTTCCAGAGGGCGTACTCATCCTTGAACTTCGGGTTCACGCGGCCGGGGGTCTCGCCCACCACGGCCAGGTTGTTGGCGTTGAAGTCGAGCTTCAGCGAACGGGTGATGTCGTACTTGAAGCCGTACTGGCTCACCCAGTTGAAGTTCTTGTTGTACATGGGCCGCGGCGGCAGCGACTCGATGTCGGGGTTGGGGCGCACGAGGCGCTCCAGGTACTGGCGGTCCATGCTGGTGCGCATGCTCACCTGCTTGAAGCCGAGGTTGACGTTGAAGTCCTTGAAGGCCTTGAGCCACTTGCTCTTGCCCACGAAGCCGATGCCCTTGAACGGCTCGATGACCAACGGCTTGGGCGCGAACTGGTAGGCCAGGCTGCCGCGGTAGGTGCGGGTGTTCTCGTACGCGGTGTTCACGTCGAAGTACTCCTGGTCGGTGTAGCTGTAGGAGAGTGCGAGGTTCTCCACATCCCACAGCCGCTCCTTCTTCCCTTCCGCCCGCTCCTTGCGCACGTTGGTGAAGTTGAGGCTGCGCCTCCGGGTGTAGGTGCGCGACTGCTTCAGGCGCTCCTTGCGCTCCTCGCGCGAGAGCGCGCGGGTGGCATCGTTCCATTCGATGTCCGGGTTGAGCGGGTCGAACTGCGGGTTACGGACCTCCTCGCTATAGCCCATGTACATGGGGATGCGCACCTTGGAGCTCTCGGGCAGGAACTTGCCCATCTCCAGGTTGGCGCTCACATCCACGCCGTAGCGGGTCTCGCGCTGGCGCTCGCTCACGCGCTTGTCGATGCTGCCCCAGAAGGGGGTGCTGTAATTGGCGGCCACGCTCACCGTACCGAGGTCGGCGAGCTGGGCGTTCACCCGGGCCACGGCCGCCCATCCACCGCGCTGGTCGAAGTCCGTGAGGCGCAGCTCGTTCACCCAGACTTCCACGCATTGGGGCAGGCCGTTGTCCGCGGCCCAAGGGTTCGACTCCTCCCCGTCGCGCTTGGGGTTGCGGATGCCGATCATGATGGACCGCAGCTGGCTCAGGTTGGGGCTGCCCTTGATGAACACGCGGCGGTTGCCATCGGTGCCGGCGTAGCGCAGGTTGCGCGGGAAGCCGCTCTGGTCGCGCAGGATCTTCAGGTCGTTGAGCTTGGCGAACTCGATGATCATGTCGTTCGCCTCGGGCCACACGTTGTAGGGGTCGTTGTTGAAGGGCGTGCTCAGCGTGACCGGTACCTCGTACTCGTAGTAGTTGGCGTCGAGGTCGTTGCCGATGCGGACGAAGACGCTCACGTCCCCGAAGGCCGCGGGGTTCCCCAGGTCAGATGATTCGGCGTGGATGAACATGCGCAGCTTCTTGTAGCTGCGGATGTCGAACTGCACGTTGCGGAAGGCCGCGCGCGCATCGCCGTCGCGCAGGTTGCACACCTTCAGCTGCAGGCTCTGCTCGTTGAGGTTGCGCAGGTTCGCGCTGGCCACGTCCACCTCCTTGTTGATGCCCGGGGGCAGCACGTAGTTGATCGGGTAGCGGGTGCCGTTCTCCTCGATGTTCACGGCGGCCACGGCGAAGGTGGTGGGGTCCGGGTCGCCGCCGGGCACCTCGCCCGGGGCCTCCAGGCCCTGCTCGTACTTGCGCCATTCGCCGCGCACGAACTCCAGGCGCGCGAAGCGCAGGGTGGCCTGCTGCTGCCAGCCGTGCAGGTACATGCGCATGAAGCGGATGCTGCGGAAGTCCTGGATGCCGTTGATCACCTCGGTGGGCTGGCGAACCGGGATCTTGAACTGGTACCAGTACACCTGCTTGGTGCCGGCCGGGGTGGACGCCTCGGCCAGGATGCGGTCGGTGATGAAGTTCCGGCCGACCACCATGTCCTGCGGACGGAGCGGGATGGCGTAGTGGAAATAGCTCTCGCCCTCGGCCAGGTTCTGGTCTAGGTTGATGTCCTCCGTGGTGGGGATTACCGTCTGCTGGGTGGGGTAGTCCTCCGGGCTGTCCTCGTCGGTGACGCTGTTGCCCTCGGGATTGTTGAAGCGCTTGTAGCGCTCCAGGATGTCGGCTTGCCTGCTGTCGAGCGCGGCGCCGCGGAAGAAGCTGTAATCATCGCTGCTGGGGTCGGCCACGATGCGGTTGTAGGCCACCGGGTCGGTCACCGCTCCTGAAACCTGGGTGAGGTAGTCGTCGAAGAAGATCTGCTCGTTGCGCTGCGAATTGTCCTGCTGCGCACTGGCGAGGCCGTCGAGGCCCACGTCCTGGAAGCGGTTGCTGTTGCTCTGTAGCAGGGCGAAGGCGTTCACCACGTTCTGGGTGGTGGGCACCACGCCCCAAGTGGTCTCGTCCGTGGGCGATGAGAAGTCGTTCAGGTCCTTGGGCAGCCCGTTCTCGAAGGCCTTGCGCCCGTCGCGCAGCACATCCTCGCTGATGTTGCCCAGGTCGAAGTAGAGCCATCCGCCGGTGCTGTTCTGGCTGTCCTCGTTGCTGGCGCCGAAGACGCCCTCCTGGAAGGGGTCCATCAGCCAGAACTGGATGCTCTCGATGTTGCTGCTCTCGAAATCGGTGGTGGTGATCCTGCGCATGATCCCCGCCCAGTTGTTCTCGGGATCGTTGAAGGTGCCATCAGGATTGAGCCGATTGGGGTCGGTCTCGTAATTGTACGGGCCCCGCTCATCGGGATAGTAGGTGAGGTCGAGCACCGGGATGTTGTTGGGGGTTCCCGCAGGGAGCTGGCGGAAGGGGAACACCTCGTTCTCGAGCACTTCGCGCATACGATGGTCGCTGCGCATCTGGGCATCGTTGGCGATGTGGGAGGGGGTGAGGTTGTTGTTGCGGAAGAAGAGCGGGTCGATGACGTACCAGCTGAGCTGCGCACGGCGGAAGCCCGATCCGAGGTCGTTCACGAGCGAGCCCTCGGGGAAGAGGCTGATGTTCTGCGGCGTGCTGGCATGGAACCACAGGCTCTGCGTGCGCAGGTCGATCACGCTTACGCTGCCCTCGAAGTCGTCCACGTAGCTGGTGCCGGCGTTGCCGATGGCGCGGCTGTGGCCGGGGATGAGGTAGGCGCCCTCGACGCTGGCGGTGATGCTGCTCTCCTCCTTGGTGGCGTAGAAGGGCAGCTTGTCCACCAGGTTGGTGAGCCACTGCGAGCGGGTCTGCCAGTTGGCATCGAGGCCCACGATGGTATTGCTGATGGGCTCCTCGCCCACGTTCACCTTCTGGGTCAGCGGGCGCTCGTAAAGGTTCATCACCGTGCCGCCGATCACCAGGTCCTTGCTGATGGTGTAATCGAAGCGCGCGCCGGCCAGCGTGCGTGTCTGGATGCTGAAGAGGGAGTTGCTCTCAAGGGCGATGTTCACCGGCGTGCCGCTCTCCAGGATGCCCTGGTTCAGGATCCGCACGCGGCCCAGGTTGTAGTCCACCGTGTAGTCCTGGTTCTCCACCAGCCGCACCCCGCCGGCGGTGACCACCACGCTGCCCTGGGGGATGTTGACCGCATTGAGGTTGATGACATCGCTGCTGGCGCTGCGGTAGCTGCCCTTGAGCTTGAAGCGGTTCAGCTCAGGGATGTTCTGCGCGGCGATCTTGGTGCTGTCGTAGAGCTGCTGGTAGACGATGGTGCGCCGCACCTCGGGCGGCTGGATCGGCGAGGCCGGGTTGGGGCCGATGAGCTGTCGGTCGAGGTAGCTGCCGAAGGGCTCCAGGACCGGGAAGTAGACGCGCCCGTTCTGGGTGTTGATGGTCCCCCCGGTGGTGGCGGCGCCATCGATGAAGTCGAACCAGCCGTCAGGGTTGGGGGCGTTGTTGGGGTCGAGCCGGTCCATGCCCACCGTCTGGAGCAGCGGGATCTGGTCCACCGGCGCTCGGGGCACGTAATTGATGTCCACGCCGGTGGTGGGGTTGTTGTACACCACCTCCAGGCGGAAGTTCTCGCGGTTCACCTGGAAGGCGCCGAGCGAATACACGTTCTTCATCATCAGGTCCCACAGCGGCAGCCGCGGGTTGGTGATGGTGGCCTTCAGCAGGCGCAGGATGAGCGCATCGGGCGGGCTGATGCCGTCGGTGCTGAACTCGCCCACCTGGAAGGTCTGCCCATCGAGGGTGTACTGGAAGGCCACGGCGAGCACCTCATCGTTATTGAGCTGCTGGTTGAGGGTGATGAAGCCCAGCCGGGTGTTGAGCGTGTACTCGTTGGGGCCCAGCAGGCGGGCGCTCTCGAGCTTCTCGAAATGGCGCGCGGGCTGCAGGCCCAGCGCCTGGAGCGCGCCGCTGGCATTGACGAAGCTGCGGATGCCGGCGTTGGCGCTCACCGTGGCGTAGAGGCTGTTGGCGGCATTGTCGGCGAAGGCGCCGGGGGCATCCAGCAGCAGACCGGGGGGCATATCGGCGCTCACGCGGCCGGCGGCCACCGAGGCAGGGCTGGCGTCCTCGCCGAGGTCGGTGAAGGCCACGATGTTGCGGTTCTGCTGGTAGTCCTGCCGCATGTTGGTCACCCACACCTCCACGCGGGTGATCTGCACGCCGCTGTTCACCGTGGGCAGCGTGCGCAACGCATTCTCGTACTGCTCGCGGAAGGCGTAGCTGAGGAAGTAGTGCTTGTTGGCCTCGTACTCGTCCGCCTTGATATCGAAGTTGGTGGTCTGCGCCCCTCCCTGGGTCTGCACGTTGCGGCGCTGGCCCTTCTCCTGGCTGAAGATGGCGGTTGTGGTGAGCCGCCCGAACTTGAGCTGGGTCTTGAGGCCGAAGAGGCTCTGGCTGCCTTGGATCAGCGTGCCGCGCAGGGGCAGGCTCACATTGCCGGCCTCGATCTTCTGGATGATCTCGTCCTCGTAGCCGGTGTAGTCGAGCTTCACCTGGTTCTCGAAGTCGAAGGTGGCCTGTGTGTTGTAGTTGGTGGTGATCTTCAGCTTCTCCCCGATGCTGCCCATCAGGTTGAGCTGGATGCGCTGATCGAAGTTGAAGGTGGTGATCCGCCGCTGGTCCACCGGGATGCGCGGGTTGTCCGTGCGGCTGATGTTGAGCCCGAAGATGATCTCCGCAGAGCCGCGGGGCTTGATGTCGATGGTGTTGCCGCCGAAGATCCGGTCGAAGGCCTTGCCGCGCACCTTCAGCACGGGGATGAGGCTCTTCTGCGCCACCTCGCTCTCCTGCTCCACGCGATCGAGCCAATACGTCTTCATGGAACGCTCCATGTCGTACTCCAGGTACTCCTCCAGCGTCATGCTCATGGGCGGCCGGTAGTCGAAGCTCCCGCCCACGGTGCTCTGCATGATGTACTGCCCGGTCACCGGGTCGTAGGTCACCTCGTTCTGGATGTTCTCCGGGTCGCCCAGGTTCACCATGCCGCCGCTCGGGGCACCGGGCGCCACGGGATCGGTGATGGGGTACACGAGGTCGACCTCCGGGGTGTCGACCTGCAGCACCACGCCGGCCTCGGCCTCGGCGCCGGCGAGCAGGAGCACGGCCAGCGCGCACAGGCGCAGTGCCAGGCACCAAGCGCCATGGAACCGCACGGAGCGGAAGTAGTGAACGGCCCGGATCACAGGTTCTTCAAGGTCAGCTTGATCAACTCTTCCAAGGGCGGAGGTTCCGATCCGCGCTCGCTCAACACGCCTTGCAGGGCCCGTTCGGCCTTCGCCCGGTCCAAGCCGAGCGAGACCAGGGCCGATAACGCCTCGGCACGGAGCGTATTGCCTCCGGGGGCCGGTGCGCCCACGCCGACAGGCTCGGCGCCAAGCCCCAACTTGCCCTGCAGCTCAGCGATGATCCGCTGCGCCAGCTTGGGGCCAATGCCCTTGATGCCCTTCAGCGCCCCTTCGTCGCCGAGCAGGATCGCCGAACGCACCGCATCGGGCTCACGCGCTCCCAGGATGGCCAGGCCAAGGGTGGCGCTCACGCCCTGCACCTCGATCAGGCGCCGGAACAGCTGCCGCTCATCGGCCAACAGGAAACCGAACAAGCGGTGCTCGCTGCTGCCTGAGCGGACGTCCACCGAAACGCTGTAATGGATGAAGAGCCGGCAGCGACCGCTCGCTGGCAGGCGCTGCAGCACGGCCCCGGGCACATGCACCAGGTAGCCCACGCCATGGCAGTCCACCACCACGTGGTCCGTGCCGCGCTCCAATAGCTCTCCGTTCAGGCTGTCGATCATCCTGTCCCTTCGATGGCGTATAGGGTCTTACAAAGGGGGTAGAGAGCGCTCGATGGGCAGGCGGGTTGGCCGGGGGCTCCGGAATGAAGGGCCCGAAAATACATGGATCGCCCCAACCGGCGAAGCCCCGACCCACAAGCCTACCTTCGATGCATGGAGCGCCCCTGCATCGTGGTCTTCTCCGGCGCCGGCATCAGTGCCGAGAGCGGCCTCCGCACCTTCCGCGACAGCGATGGGCTGTGGGAGGAGCACCGCATCGAGGATGTGGCCACGCCGGAGGCTTGGGCGCGCGAACCGCAACGGGTGCTGCGATTCTATGACCAGCGCCGGGCGCAGGTCCTGGCGGCCGAGCCCAATGCGGCGCACCGGGCCATCGCCCGGCTCGAGGAGCGCTACCGCGTGGAGGTGATCACCCAGAACATCGACGACCTGCATGAGCGCGCCGGCAGCTCCCGGGTGCTGCACCTGCACGGGGAAATCCGCAAGGCGCGGAGCACGGCCCGCCCCTCGCTCATCACGCCGATCAACGGCGCATCACTACGCTGGGGCGAGCGGTGCGCGCTGGGATCCCAACTTCGCCCCCACATCGTGTGGTTCGGCGAGGAAGTGCCGCTCATGCCAACGGCCATCGCACTGATGGGACAGGCGGACCGGGTGCTCGTCGTGGGAACTTCCTTGGCGGTGTACCCGGCAGCAGCGCTTGTGCATCATGCGCCACGGCAGGCGCCGATGACCCTCGTGGACCCGAAGCCGGCGGAGGTGCGCCGCGCAGGGCTCCATGTGGTTGCTGCAACCGCAACCCTTGGAGTGCCGCCCTTGGTGCAGCGTTGGCTGGTGGAGGCCGGGAACTAGCGGGCCACGATCAGGCGCCGCGTGGCCAGCACACGGCCATCGCGCTCCAGGCTCACGAAGTACACCCCAGCGGTCCACTGGCTGGCCGGGAGCACCATGCGGCCCTGCGCCCCGAGCACCGACAGGCGCTTCTGGGTGGCACCGAGCATGTCGCGCACCACGAGCTGCGTGCCGGCAGCGGTGCGATCGAGGCTGAACTCCAGCTGGATATCCTGACCCACGGCTGGAACCGGGTAGGCATCCAACCGGGCTGCTGCGCGCACCGACTCCTCGATGCCCACGAAGCCCACGTTGAAGGTGATGTCCACATAAGCCGTGTCGCTGGAGTTGGCCGTGTTGTACCACACATAGCGGTAGGTGCTCTGGCCGGCCTGGCCCTGGGGCATGTGGTAGGCGTGGAAATTGTCGAGTTCCACGCCGGGCGCCATGGAGAGCACGGCCTCCTGGCCCGCGTTGAAGACCGGATACTGGCCGGCATCCCATTCATCGTAGCAAACGCCCCAGCAGAAATAGTTGCGCGTTCCGGTCTGCGCGCTGATCTCGTAGCGGCGCATGTTCACGTTGATCGTGGTGGAACCATTGCGTGTGGCCCGCAGGCTCTGCGTAAGGAGGCTGGCATCGGAAGTGCCGTTGTGCACCACCGTGGTTCCATTGACCACCTGCCCCTGTTCCGTGGTGATGGTGATGAATTGCGCCTGCGCGGAGGCGGCGATGAGGGAGGCGGAGAAAAGGAGCGCGTATCGATTCTTCATGGTCATCCGGGCTTATCAACGGCCGGAAGCCCCTTGCGGGAATTCCATGCCACCGATGTAGGCAAAGGTAGGCGGATGCCCCGACCCGGAGGCCACCGTTGCTCACTCCCGGCAATGCCGTTGCGGCCGCGTAGGATCCCAACCCGGCGGGGATCGATGCCCAACAGTGTCGGAGAAGCGGCCGCTACTTTGGCGCTCCTTCAAACACCGGCACGCACGTTCAGGTGCGGCCGCATCCCCCAGTTGCGAACAAAACCCAACACCATGCAGAAGACGCTACGCTTCCTACCCTTCGCCACGGCCCTGGCCTTCAGCGCCCAGGCGACGGCCCAGTGCCCTGGTGGGCAGACCGAGGTGACGGTGAACATCACCACCGACCGCTACGGCGATGAGACCACCTGGAGCCTCACAGGCCTCGGCGGCTCTCCCGTTTATGCATCGGGCGGCCCGTACCAGCTCGCGGCCGCCAATGGCGCTTACGACCAGGCCCCGGTGACGGCCTGCGTGCCCAACGGCCCGGTCCTCGTCTTCACCATCAACGACGCCTACGGTGATGGCATGTGCTGCGCCTATGGCAGCGGCTATTACAGCGTCACCGCCGGTGCCGCCACACTGGCCACCAACACCAACTTCACCGGCTCGCAGGATGTGGCCTACTTCATCACAGGCACGCAGAGCGCACTTGACCTGGCTGCGCTGACGATCAACATGCCGAACGTGGTGGCCGCCGGCAACCAAACCATCACGGGCACCATGCGCAACTTCGGCACGGCCGCAATCAACAGCTTCACGCTGAACTATACGGTCGATGGCGGCGCTGCCGTGTCGCAGCCCATCTCCGCCACGATCAATCCGGGCGCCTCCTACAACTTCAGCCACCCCACGCCGTGGAACGCCACCACCGGCAGCCACACCATCGTGGCCTGGGCCAGCAACCTCAATGGAGGCGATGACGCCAACCCGCTGAACGACCTGGCCACCAAACAGGTGAACGTGGCCACGCAATCCGCACAGCGCGTGGTGCTGATCGAGGAGTTCACGAGCTCCACCTGCGCCCCCTGCGCCAGCTTCAACAACACCTTCGACCCCTTGCTGACATCGGTGAACGCCAACGGCACGGGTTCCAACATCGCCGCCATCAAGTACCAGATGAACTGGCCCAGCCCCGGCACCGACCCCAGCTACAATCCTGACGGCGTGACCCGTCGCACCTACTACGGCGTGAGCGGCATCCCCGACTCCTACCTCAATGGCGCCTCGGTCCAGAACTCCTACGTCAACAACGCCTCCAACCTCAGCACGGAGGCGGCTGTTCCGGCGTTCGCCGCCATCAACCTCACCGCCACCTACGGCGGCAACCTGCTCACCGTCACCGCAGAGGTGACCCCCTATGCCGATTTCCCCGGCACCCACAAGCTGCACATCGCCGCCGTGGAAAGCTACTCCTACACGGGCGGAACCACCTCACAGACCCAATTCAAGCACGCCCAGCGGAAGATGCTGCCCAACGGCAGCGGCATCACCATGGCGAACCTGCAGGCCGGCATCTCGCAGTCGTTCACCCAGACCTACAGCTTCACCACGGGCGGCGTGGCCCAGGGCAACTACAATCTCTGGGGCCAGCTGGCCAACGTGAAAGTGGTGGCCTTCGTGCAGAACAGCAGCACCAAGGAGGTGCTGCAGGCGGCCTTCGTTTCGCAGCTCGCCGTGGGCATGGAGGAGAACGCGCTGAGCCGTCACCTCACGCTCTACCCCAACCCCACCGAAGGCCAGCTGAACCTGGGCTTCGACCTTCCCGCCTCCACCAATGTGCGTTTCCAGGTGGTGAACATGCTGGGTGAGCAGGTGATGAGCAGCAGCCGCAGCTTCGGCAGCGGCGCGCAGCAGCACGTGCTCGACCTCGGCGGCCTCTCCGCCGGCAGCTACTTCGTGCAGGTGGTGGCCGATGGCATGACCGCCACCCGCAAGGTGACCCTGAGCCGATAAGGCGCTGAACGATGTGAGCCGATTACGGAGGCCAGCGGTCCGGCGCGATGATTGCCTGTGACCGCTGGTCTTCCGTTTGGCCCCGAACCCGATACACTGATGATCCGCATCCTTACCGTCGCCCTTCTGATCACCACCGCCATCGCGGCTGCCGCGCAATCCACCGTACCCAGCGCTACCGTGCAGACGCTGGAGGGCAAGAAGGTGGACACCCGCAGCTTCAGCAATGATGGCAAGCCCATCATCATCAACTTCTGGGCGACCTGGTGCGCGCCCTGCAAGAAGGAGCTCTCGGCCATCGCGGAGAAGTACGAGGACTGGCGGGCGAAGACGGGCGTGAAGCTCATCGCCATCTCCATCGATGATGCGCGCACCATGGCGCGGGTGAAGCCCTACGTGAGCGGGCAGGACTGGGAGTACGAGGTGTACCTCGACCCCAATGGCGACTTCAAGCGCGCGCTGAACGTGAACAACGTGCCGCACACCTTCCTGGTTGACGGGAGCGGGCGGATCGTGTACCAGCACAACAATTACGAGCCCGGCGATGAGAACGAGCTGTACCGGAAGGTGCTTGAGCTCACGGGCAAGAAGTGACAGGCACGGGATGCAACGGATGACCAGCGCACTGCGCGCCCCCGCAGCGGCAGCGATGCTCATGTTGTGCGGGATGGCCCGGGCCCAGGAAGGTGGCCAGCTGCACGGCAACTTCAGCACCGACGCCCAGTACTACAACGAGGACGAGGACATCGGCGCCATCGTGCCGCGGCAGCGGCTGGCCTACAATGCCTGGATGAACCTCATCTACACCAGCGGCAATTTCGAGGCGGGGGGGCGGTTCGAGAGCTACGAGCCCGCGCTGGCCGGCTACCCGGCCGGTCAGCCCTACGCCGGATCGGGCATCGGGTACCGGTACGCCAAGTACAAGCTCAGCGACCTGGAGGTGACGGCCGGCAATTTCTTCGAGCAGTTCGGCCAAGGGCTCGTGTTCCGCGCCTACGAAGAGCGCTACCTCGGCGTGGACAACGCCATGGACGGGGTGCGCGTGAGGTACAAGCCCTTCCGCGGCGTGTACCTCAAGGGCATCGCAGGCCGCCAACGCTTCAACTTCGACAACGGTCAGGTGAAGGGGGTGGGCCTTGTGCGCGGCGCCGATGCCGAGCTGAACCTGGCCGAGCTGCTGGACAGCGCCTGGACAGCGGCGGGCAACCTGGTGGTCGGTGGCAGCTTCGTGAGCAAGTACCAGGAGGACCGTGACCCGCTGCTAGAGCTGCCCGAGAACGTGGGCACCTGGGCGCTGCGGCTGCACTACACGAGCGCCAAGTGGGACCTCTATACCGAGTATGCCTACAAGATCAACGACCCCAATGGCAAGAACGGATTCATCTACCGGCCAGGACAAGGGCTGCTGGTGAATGCCACCTACAGCACCAAGGGCTTCGGCGCCAGCGTGGGCGCCCACAGCTTCGACAATATGTTCTACCAGAGCGACCGCGCCTCGCCCACGCCGTTCGACCTCAACATCAACTTCCTGCCGCCGCTCACCAAGCAGCACACCTACAACCTGCCCGCCACGCTCTACCCCTATGCCACACAGCCCAACGGGGAGGTGAGCGCCCAAGGCGAGGTCTTCTACAAATGGAAGAAGGGCACCCCGCTCGGGGGCAAGTACGGCACCAAGCTGGCCATCAACGGCAGCGTGGCCTATGCGCTCGACACCACCCGCCTGGGCCTTGCGGACGATACCACCGCGCGCCAAGGCTACACCTCGCGGTTCTTCACGCCGGGCGAGCGGCGCTATTTCCAGGACGTGAACATCGAGCTGCGCAAGAAGGTGAGCTCCTCCTGGGAGCTGGCCCTCACCTGGCTCAACCTGGCCTACGACATCGACATCATCCAAGGCAAGCCCGGTGAATCCGTGGTCTATGCGGACATCCTCATCCTCGAGGGCCTGCACAATTTCACCGAGCGCACTTCACTGCGCTTCGAGCTCCAGCACCTCAGCACCCGGCAGGACCAGGGCAACTGGGCCACGGCCCTCGCCGAGCTCACCTTCAGCCCGCACTGGTTCATCGCCGCCATGGACCAGTTCAACTACGTGGGCAGCGCTGCCCTGGAGGACAAGGGCAAAGAGCCCCTGCACTACCCCATCGGCTCGGTGGGCTACATCCGCGGTGGCAACCGCTTCCAGGTCAACTACGGCCGCCAGCGTGCCGGCATCTTCTGCGTGGGCGGGGTATGCCGCCAGGTACCCGCCGCCAACGGCCTTACTTTGTCCATCACCAGCACCTTCTGACCCATGCGTGCACCGATGCTCCCCTTCATCGCCGGGCTGATGCTCATGGCCGGTTGCGACTACGTGGATGAACCCGTGACCCCGCGCACCGGGAACGGCGGCACCCCCGGAGAGACGGTGAAGCGGCGCGCGCTGTTGGAGGAGTTCACCGGCCACCACTGCAACAACTGCCCTGCCTCGCACGCCGTGGCCGCCCAGCTGAAGACGGCCTACGGCGAGGACCTCATCGTGGTGGGCATGCATGCCGTGGGCAACTTCAACTCCAGCTTCATCGCGCCCCAGAGCAACCCCGATGGCAGCTACGACACCGACTTCCGCACCCCGGAGGGCCAGGCCTACGCCACCACTTTCGGCGTCAATTTCCTGCCCACGGGCATGGTGAACCGCACGGCCTTCAACAGCAGCGTCACCCAATCGAGCGCCTCCTGGGGCAGTGCCATCGACGAGATCGTGAACGAGGATGCGGCGCTGGACATCTGGATCAGTGCGCTGCAGCACGACGCCCCGTCCAACACTGTCACCGCCGAGGTGAAGGTGGCCGTGCTGGCCCCCCTCAATGGCGAGCACAACCTCACCGTGTACCTGCTGGAGGACCATGTGATCGACTGGCAGTACAACTCCCAGGCGACCCCCCCGGATGTGCCCAACTACGACCACCGCCATGTGTTCCGCAAGACGCTGGATGGGGCCTGGGGGCGGCAGCTCGTCGCCACCGCGGCGACCGTGGGCGACACCATCACCCTGTCGTACAACGGCGTGGCGATGAACCCAGCGTGGAACGCCGCCAACTGCGAGCTGGTGGCCTACGCCTACGAGGTGTCCACGAGCCGGGTGCTGCAGGCCGCGCATCGCGCCTTCGCGCCGTGAACGATCATTAACAAGCCGGGCATACCAAGCCCGGGCGGGTGCCGTTGCCCCTTGCCGTGCGGAGGGTGCGATCGTGGAAAAACCGACCGTCCCATCCCCCCTCCCCCCGGCGATTCGATCTATCTTCAGCCTCGCTTAACCCGTACCGTGATGATGGACCAAGGAAGGAAGATGATGGAGTTCAGCAAGCAGGTGCTTCAGAAGGTCAGCTTCGACCCCCGCCTGTTCAGGAAGGAATTGATCAAGGCCCGCAAATGGGTGGGCCAGCGCGACCAACTGGTGCTGAAGGCCTGGTGCCTCGCCACCTTCGGCCACCTCTACAAGGACGTCATCCTGGAGGTCTTCAAGAGCACCATGCGCAGCTGAGCGCCGCAGGTCCGCATCCGCGGTTTCCGGAAGCGCCCGTTTAGCCCGTACGCTTGAGGAAATCGAGCGTGCGCTTGAGGCCGGCGTATTTGGCCCGTTTCACCGCACTGCCTTCGAAGAGGCGGTCGAAGACGACCTCCGTCATGCCGTGCCACTCCTCCCCGGTAAGCCCGAGCAGTTCCGGCTTGGGGGCGAACTCGGGCTCCGCATGCGGCACGCTGAATCGGTTCCATGGGCACACCTGCTGGCACACATCGCACCCGAAGGCCCAGCCGTCCAGCTTCCCAGCGAACGCACCGGGAATGGCCTCCTTCAGCTCGATGGTGAGGTAGCTGATGCAGCGGCTGCCGTCCACACCGTAAGGCGTGATGGCGTCCGTGGGGCACGCATCGATGCAGCGCCGACAGGTGCCGCAATGGTCGGTGGCCGGTGCATCGGGCTCCAGCTCCAGGTCGGTGATGAGCTCGCAGAGGAAAAAGAAGGAGCCCGCACCCCGGCGGATGACGTTGGTGTGCTTGCCCCGCCAGCCGATGCCAGCCCGCTCCGCCCAGGCCTTTTCCAGCACGGGCGCGCTATCGACGAAGGCCCTGATCGCCACCTGCCCGAACCGCTCGGCGATGAAGCCCATCAAGGGCTTCAGTCGCTTCCGCACCACCTTGTGGTAGTCCCGCCCATAGGCATAGGTGCTCAGCTTAGGCGCCTCGGGGTCGGTCTGCCTCTGGGGCGTGTGGTAATTGCACGCCAGGCTGATCACGCTCCGGGCGCCCGGCACCAGTCGGCGCGGATCGAGCCGCAGGTCGAAATGGCCGGCCATATAGCCCATGGTGCCGTGCCGGCCCTGCCGCAGCCATTGCTCCAGGCGCGGCGCCTCCTCGGCGAGGAAATCGGCACGTGCCACCCCGCAGGCCAGGAATCCCAGCCGATGGGCTTCCGCCTTGATGGCCGCGGATCGCTGGCGCGCATCGGGCATGCGGGCAAGATAGCTGCCACCCGATGCAGCGGTGGTCCCTTTCCAGGTATCGCAAGGCTTGCGCATCCGAGCTGCGCGCGGCACCTTTAGACGGCCGAAGCCATCGCCGCATGCACCGACTCCTCCTCCTGCTCCTGCTCATCCCCTGCGTTACCCCCATGCTGGCGCAGCGCACCTTCGATGTCACCATCGCGGACAGCACCTACCACATGAAGCAATACTGGTTCGTGCTCTACACGAAGGGCGATGGACCGGCGCTGGACAGCCTTACCGCCGCGACCCTGCAGCAGGCGCATCTGGCGCATCAGGATGCCCAGGCCGCCAAGGGCCTCATTGTCATGGCCGGTCCCTATGGCAAGAACGACGAAGGCTGGCGCGGACTGCTGCTGTACGACTGTGACACACGCGAGGAGGTTGAAGCGAACTTGAAGCAGGACCCCTTCGTGAAGGCGGGTCGGCTGAAGTACACCATTGCTCCGTGGTGGGGTGCTGTGGGGACGAAGCTGCCCTGATCAGCTCACAACCAGTATCCGGATCGACCTTCCGTTCACCGTGACCACATCGCCGGTCCTCCTGCCGCGCAACGCTTGACCGATCGGTGAGGTGAGGGAGATGGCGTAGCAGGTTCCATTCGTCATATCCAACGCCCCCAGTCCGATGGCGACGAAGTAGGTCCCTTGGCCGTGGTCACCAAGCTTCCGAAGCCCACGTGCTCGTGCACACGGTCCACGGGCACGCGCGCCAGTTCGTGCTGCATGGAACGCATGCTGACCAACCGGCCTTCGAGCTGGTCCAGTTCCTGCTGCATCATGGCGCGGCCCACTTCATGCTTGTCGCCCGCACTGCTCTTCGTGTCGCTGTTGCGTGCCTCCAGCGTGGCGGACAGTTCGGCCTGGAGTGCTGCTGCGCGCTGCTCCAGCACGGTGCGCAGTTGAGCGATCACGGCTGCCTTGTCCATGGGGCGAAGGTCGGTGCTGCGACCACAGATCGACCGCTCGCGACATGCCCATTTCAGCCCACCAGCCCCCGCAGCTTCGCCATCCACCACGGCGCCAATGCCGTCACGATCGGCACCAGCACCCAGATGCGGCCCTGCGAAAGGTCGTAGTCCAGCAGCAGTTCGGACCACGACTTCTTGAAGAGGAAGTGCCCGGCACCGAATTCGAAGGCCAGTGTCAGGACCAACCAGAACACGCCGATGCTCCAGGCCTGCTTCGCATGCGAGGGGCCGAGCCAACCGATGCCCAGCCAGGTGGCGCCCAGGATCAGCGCGCACAGCATCACCGTGCTGATGGCCAGTCCTGCGGCAAGGCCGGTGAACGGGATGATGAACTTGAGGCGCACGGTGCCGTTCCCGATGGCGAGCACCATCAGCAGGAACCAGAAGAGGAAGGCTTTCCACCACATGGGGAGGTTTTCCGAAAGTTCGGTCGGTCCCTCGGTCCACGCCAAGTGGTCGATCGGGTTTTCGCAGCAGTTCGGGTCCGTCACGTTCAGCACGATCGCCATCCCCTCCCGATCTTTCGGCGTGCAACTGCTCGCGCTGGTCATCTTCGCCGCCGCCATCCAGGGGCTCTTCCTGGCCTACCTGCTGGTGAACCGCCACGGCGGCTCGCGCGAGCACCGGCTGCTGGCCGCACTGGTGGCGGTGATCTCCATCTCGCTCCTCGGACCGGTGCTGGGGCTGTCGGGCTACTTCCGACAGTGGCCCCACCTGATCCGCATCGGCGATCCGCTGGTGCTGCTCTATGGGCCGCTGCTCTTCTTCCACGTGCAGGCCATCACGGGCCATGCCCGGGTGGGACAGGCCTGGCTGCACTTCCTGCCTTTCGTCGGCTATGTGCTCAGCCAGCTGCCCTTCTACCTGCTGAGCGGACCGGAAAAGGTGGCCTTCGGCGAGCAGGTGCTGCTCAGCGGGAAGCTGTCGCCGCCCGTGGCCGTGATCCTCAGCGTGCGCACCCTGCACATCCTGGGTTATACGGCCTGGTGTATCGCGCTCATCGTGCGCTACCAGCGCGATCTGCGCGACCGGTTCTCCCACATCGAAGCCATCGACCTGCACCGCGCGCTCTTGCTGCTGCGGGTGTTCAGCGCCTTCAGCTTGGTGTCCATGGCCATCACCGGTGCCTGCATCTTCCTCCACGTCAACTTCGTGGTGCTCAATGGCATCATCGGACTGGTCCTTAGCGCCTGCATCTATGCCCTGGCCTACAGCACCTGGGGCCGTCCGCCTGCTCCGGAGCTTGTGCCATTGGTTCAGCCCATCCCTACCGCCCCGCCGGAACCGGCCTACCAACGGGTTCCTGACGATAACCCTGTGCCTGCAACGGAATCGTCCGATGCTCCGCTCCCTGCGTCCGGATCGCCGGGTGCAAGCACGGGTCGAAGCCGATTGCACCTCTCCAATGAGCAGTACGCACCCTTGGCCGAGCGGCTCCGAACGGTGCTGGAGGGGGAGCGGGCCTACCTGGAGGGGGAGCTCTCGCTGGCCCAGCTCAGCGATCGGATCGGGGCACCCGCCTACCTCGTTTCCGAGGTGATCAGCCGGCACTACCAAGCCAGCTTCTTCGACACGGTGAACCGCCTTCGGGTGGAGGAGGTGAAGCGCCGCCTAACCGATCCGGCGCATTCCCACCTCAGCATCCTGGGGGTGGCGATGGATTGCGGGTTCAACACCAAGAGCAGCTTCAACGCGGTCTTCAAGAAGCACACGGGACGGACGCCGTCCGAGTTCCGGAAGTCCTAGAACAGCAGGAGGTACGACCTTCGGAGAAATGGCGTCCGACCTTCAGGGAACGGTCGATGGAGGGGGTATGGCCGGGGGACTTTTGCCCCATCAATCCCCCCCAAGCCATGTTCAGGCATTCCCTTCCCGCACTTGTTTCCCTGCTCCTGCTCACCCTGGCCCTGGTGCCCCGGGTCAGGGCCCAGGAGACCGCCCCGCGCATCCCCACCACCTTCGAGCTGGAGGTGGACCCGCTGGCCTACATCATGAACGGATATTCCGTCCATGCCATCTATGCGCCTGGGCATCTGCGCTTCGACTTGGGTGCCTACGGCCTGGAGCTGCCCGAGGGCCTGCGCACCAACGAAGGCTTCAGCACCCAGCACGGCGGCTACGGCCTCAAGGTCAACTACTCCTTCCACGGCATCAAGGGCCTCTTCGTGGGCGTGGGCACCGGGTACAGCACCGAAGAAGCCACGCACCTGGAGAGCGGCACCTCCGCCACCGGCCATACCGTGGGCGTGGGTGTGCAGGTGGGCTACCGCTTCTTCCTGATCAAGGATGCGAACGGCCGACCCCGCGGCCTCTACCTGGCCCCGTGGATCGGACTGGACCGCAACTTCCATGTGCACGAGGTGCAGTTCAACGGACTGGAGTACAAGCAGAGCGATTGGCAGCCCTTCCCCACGGTGCATATCGGCTACCGCTTCTGAACCAACCCTCCAACACCTCGCCGTCATGAAGAAGCTCATCCTCCTCGAATCCATCGCCCTCTTCCTCGGCGCCTATGCGGCCACTCTGTTCGGCGGCAACCCCTGGTGGCTCTACCTCGTGTGGTTGCTCGCGCCCGACCTCAGCATGATCGGCTACGCCTTCGGGCCACGCGTGGGCGCCATCACCTACAACCTGGCGCACCATCAGGCGATCGCGATGGTCGTTCTCGCGCTGGGCGCCCTGCTGCACCACCCGCAGGTGCTCTTCGCCGGCTGGGTGCTGCTCGGCCACAGCGCCATGGACCGCATCTTCGGCTACGGGCTGAAGTACCCCGATGCCTTCAAGCACACCCACCTGGGCTGGATCGGCGGGAACAGCGAAGCACCATCGAGGCCATGATCGGCCATCTGTCGGTCCTGGCATAAAGCCGATCCGAAGGCTGGATGTCGTGGGTGCGCACTTCAGGTGTTCCATGGTGCGGAGCTTGATCAACTTGTGTGTCACGATCCGGCGTCATGCCCGATCGCATCACTTCCCCATCCACAGCTTGAAGGCCATGGCCCCCTCGCGGCTCACGATGGTCTCCTTGTCCAGGGCCGGTTTCAGGATCACCTTCAAACGTCCGTTGAAGTGGTTGTGGATCTCCTGCACGGAGCGCACATGGGCGATCACGGAGCGGTTGATGCGGTGGAAGTCCTGGGGGTTCAGCATGGTCTCCAGCTCCTCCAGCTTGTACTCCGCCACAAAGCGACGTCCATCCCAGGTGCGGAACAGGGTGATGCGGTCCTCGGCGTAGAAGTAGGCGATCTCCTCGATGCCGATGGCGATCAGCTTGTTCCCCTGTTTGGCCAGGAAGCGGGACCGGTATGCGCTCCGTCCCTGTTGCAGTTGCTCCAACAGCCGGTTGATGTCGATCGCGCCGCCGCCGAACTGCGAGCGGAGCCGCGACAACATGCCCAGCGCGGCCTGCAGCTCCTCCTTCCGCACGGGCTTCAGCAGGTAGTCGATGCGGTTCACCTTGAAGGCCTGCAGCGCATACTCGTCGTAGGAGGTGGTGAAGACCACGGGCGTCGTGACCTCCACCTGGCTGAAGATGTCGAAGCACTGTCCGTCCGCCAGCTCGATGTCCATCAGGATGAGGTCCGGTGCCGGATGGCTGCCCAACCACTCCACACTGTCGCGGATGCTGGGGCAGATGGCCAGCACGCGATGGGCGGGATCGATCTCGTGCACCAGCGCAGCGAGCCGTTCCGCCCCGAGCTGTTCGTCCTCGATGATCAGGATGTCCATGGGTTCATTCCCCCAGCAGGGGCAGGATTACGCGGAAGTCCGCTGCGGTCTCCTCCACCTGCACGGGCGGGGCTCCCAGCAGGCGGAAGCGCTCGGTGATGTTCACCAGCCCCACCTTGTTGGAGTGCATGCGGCTGTTGCGGCGCTGCAGGTTGTTGTGCACTTCCAGGCGGTCGTTGCCCACGGTGCGGATCGTTACGGTGAGGGGCTGTGCCTCAGAGATCACATTGTGCTTCACCGTGTTCTCCACCAACAGCTGCAGGGCTTGTGCGGGCAGGCGCCGGCCCAGCAGGTGCTCGTCCACGGCGATCTTCAGCACGAAGCCCTTACCGAAGCGGGTCTTCAGCAGGTGCTCGTAGGAGCGGATGAACTCCAGCTCATCCTCCAGGGAGCTCAGGTCGTGCTCGCGGCCGCGCAGCAGGTAGCGGTACACGCGGGAGAGCTCCTCCACGAACTGCTCGGCCCGCTTCGGGTCCGTGCGGATCAGGGCGCTCAGCGAGTTGAGGCTATTGAAGAGGAAGTGCGGGTCCACCTGGCTCTTCAGGCTCTCCTAGCGGCTCTGCATGTGCAGCCGCTCCATCTCCTGCTTCTCGGCCAGCAGGCTGGCGTTGAGCTGTCCCGTATAGTTCAGTTCGAATACGCCCAGGACGATGATGCTGACCAGCACCGCGCCGAAGACGTGGTTGACCCAGTTGAAGCCCAGCTCATCCAGGTCGCCCTGCAGGATCAGCTCTTCCGGAAAGTCGGAGGCCACGCTGGTGGCGAAGCAGAGCAGCAGCACGAACACGAAGGTTCCGCGACGGCGGTCCATGTTCTGGTCCGCCTGCGGGTAGCGGCGCTGGTACCCTTGGATGATGGCGTAGGCGCCGAAGAGCGTGATGCCCCAACGGCCGAGCGTGGTGAGCACCATCAGGAGCTCCTGGGTCGCGTTGGTACGGCTCCAATCGTAATCGCCGGTGAGGTTCAGCGCGGAGAGCAGGAAGATGATGATCAGCTTGAGCGCGAGCGGACACCGCATGAACGGGAGGCTGCCAGGAGCGGCTCCGGTCATTCCATCCGATCGCTCCGTCGCTTGTGCGGCCATGCTGGAAAAGGTCGGGTGTACGTTGTGGCACGAAGGTGAGCTGTCCCGGGGCAGGATGAAAGTGCCGTCCGCATGGAACGACGGAAAGGGCGTGTGGAACGTACTGCCCGCCGTGTGAACCGATGTCCACACTTCCACAGCGTTCGCCGTCCCTGGTGCGCCTTGGCCTGATACGACGCAGGATGCACTTCATGTCGCTCTTCGTCCGGTTCACGTGGTCACCTATTGGGTAAGGGGATCGGGCCGCGGACGTTTGCATCCGTAAACCGAACGCCATGCAACGGCGCGTCCTCATCAGCTTCCTCTTCCTGCTCCTCTTTCAGCTGGCGGCCCACGCCCAGGCAACGTCGGACACCACCTGCACGGCATCGGTACCGGCGCCGGAACCCACCTTGCGCGAGGCCCTTCACCAGGTGGCCAAGGGCGATGTGCCATGCAAAGGCCGCACGCTGGGCAGATGGTCGCACACCATGCAGGCCGAGGCTTGAAGATCACCGTACGCTGAACCGATCACCGACATGCACTGCACCGTTCGATCCCTGCTGCTCCTGCTTCTCGTGGGAATGCTCACCGAGGCCCGCGGTCAACAGGGCTACTTCCAACTCACGCCCGGGATCGATCGACTGCTTGTGCGCGATCGTCAGGTCGGCGATCTGGTGCACCGCGCCGACCTCGCCCGCCTCGGCTTCACCTATGCGCATACCGGCCCCAAGGGCGATTGGGTCTTTCACCTGGCCTACGGCAGGGGCCTGCTGGCACCCACCTCCACCGGGGCACGCACCAAGCTCTTCCGCACCTGGAACTGGGATGGTAGCGTCACCGATGAACCGATCCCCATGGACCGCCCGATGTGGATGGCCGAACTGCGCGTGGCGCGCACCTTCCATGCGGGCCCGCAGGTGGATGGCAACGGCTGGTACTTCGGACCGGCCTTGGGCTGGACCGCCAACCGGCCGCAAGGCTTCGCCCCCGTGGGCCAGATGGCCTGCGCCACCTTCGATGGCCTGATCGGAAGGGCGTACGTGTCCGGGCGTCACAGGATAAACGCTGAGTTCTCGCTCACCCTCGTCGCGCTCATGACCCGTGAGCCCTGGTCGCGGTCGGTCTCCGTGCCCGGCAACATGGGCCGCATCACTTCCTTCTTCGACAGCGGCACCACCTGGGCCGCGCCCTGGCAGCTGTTCCAGGCGCAGCTTGACCTGCGCTACGCCTACCAGCTCTCCACGCGGTTCGCGATCGGCCTCGGGGTGCACATCGGTTACCTGAACGATGCCGAACGCGATGGGCTCGATCACCCCGCCCAACTGCGCCTCTTCCACCGCCGCCTCGAAGCAGCCCTGACCCACAACCTCCTCAAGCGATGAAAGCCTTCAACCTCCTTGCCCTGGCCACCAGCGCGGTCCTGCTCAGCTCCTGCCAGAAGACGATCTTCGGCGATGAGCCCGCCGCTGATCCCGTCAGTGTCTTCGAAGGCCTGCACCGCACGGTGAAGGAGCACTACGGCCTCTTCCGCGTGAAGACCCTGGATTGGGACAGCCTCGGCAACGTGTACCGCCCGCAGGTGCATGAGGGCATGAGCGATGCGCAGCTGCGCGAGATGCTGGCCGCCATGCTCACGTCCTTGAATGACGCCCACATCACGCTCTATCCGAACAGCGCCGACCTGCCGCGCTGGTCCATCGATCTCGTGAACGGTGCCTTCATCGACACCACCTTCCACTTCGCCACCGTGAAGGACCATTACCTCACGGAGCACCACGAAGTGAATGAGGCCGTGGAGTACGGCAGACTCGCGGACGGGCACGGCTACATCCACATCCGCCATTTCGACGGCAGCAACAACGACTACACCAAGGGCCTGCGCGATGCCGTGCAGGCGCTGGCCGGCACCACGGGCCTGGTGGTGGACGTGCGCGACAATGCCGGCGGCTTCGACCCCTTCGCGCAGTACAGCGCGGGGCTCTTCACCGGCCAGGCCGCCACCTACATGCGCGTGCGCCGCAAGACCGGTCCCGGGCCGGACGATTTCGGGCAAGAGATCCAATGGACCACCACACCCACGGGACCTGCGTATGCCAAGCCGGTGGTGCTGCTCACGGGTCGCGGATCGCAGAGCGCCGCCGAGACCTTCGCACTGGCCATGCGCACGCAACCCCATGTGGTGCATATCGGCGACACCACCGCCGGGGCCTTTGCGGACAACGCCTTCTTCGAACTGCCCAACGGCTGGGGCGTCACGCTCTCCATCGCCGATCACCGCGATGCGAACGGCATCAGCTGGGAAGGCCGCGGACTACCTCCGACCATCGTGGCGGTGGCCGATCGGGATGGGCTGAACGCCGGGGTGGATGCCGCGCTGGAGGCGGCGATGGAGGCGTTGCCGTGAGGGGGCCAGGGTCAAAGACTCACGGCCAGGGGGGTGGCCATCTCCTCAGCCGCACATTAACTTCGCTTCATGAACTGGCAGGAACACATCACCAGTGACAAGGCCATCCTCGGTGGAAAGCCCACGATCAAAGGGACGCGCCTTGCGGTGGAGCACATCCAAGGGCGCCTGGCCGATGGCTGGACGAACGAGATGCTGCTGGAGAGTTTCCCGACGCTGAAGCCTGAACACATCCAAGCGGTGCATGCGTTCGTGCTCGAGTGCATGGTGGACGGCATGCTCATGTGGCCCCTTCCCGGCAAGGCGGAGTGAAGTTCCTCGCAGACGAAAATTTCCCGGTTCCCAGTCTCCATGCGCTGCGTTCGGCAGGGCATGATGTAGTCCACGTGAGCGATGTGGCCGCCGGGTCAACGGATGAGGATGTTGTTGCGATCGCCAACCGGGATGCCCGTACCGTGCTCACTTTCGATAGCGACTTGGGGACCCTGGCCATCGCACGCAACCAGAAGGCGCTGGGCGGCATCGTATACTTCCGCCTGTTCAGTTACCGGCCGACCACACCGGCGGAAATGCTGTTGGACTACTTACGTGCGGATCCCGAGGTCGACCTATCGGGACGGATCACCGTGTTCGACCCACCGCGGGTGAGGCAGCGAAAGTTCGAGTAGGCGGTCATCGCCTGGCTCGAACCTTTTCCATCCCATCACCATCGCAGACACCCTGATCGCGTCCTCCTGGAGGTGGCCGGTCATCAGGTGGAGATCGAACAGAACGACTGGCGCGATGATCAAATGCGCAACCTTGCTGGTGGATGGCACACCGGTACACACCATCGACTACACGGACGGACTGCCGCACGATGAACGAGTGCAACAGATGATCGCAGTGGTGTTGAAGGCGTTGCGGGAAGCGGTATGAGGGCCCCGGGTCACAGATTCGCGATAGCCGGGTAGACAAGGCACAAATGCGCGGTCGAAGGCTGCTATGCCTATGAAGGTTGTTCAGCGACCATCATAGCTAGCTCCCCTTCTTTCATCGTCCGTGGTATCGTGTAGCATGGACCGACATTGGAGTTGAATCTGTGGTTTGGGTAATCATGGACCCATGTGCCCAGTACCATACTGCCGGTCAAACCCTTGGGCCAAAGCTTGAACTCATCCTCGCCGGCAATTGCATCATCGATATAGAATCGAATGAAGTTCTTGTCTGCCGACCACTCTACGGTAAAAAGGTGCCAACCTGCCGAGAGCTTAGTCGGGCTGTTTATCATGAGCTTTGGTGGCTCCATCGCATTGCACCAGAACGACCAAGTGCCTGCTTTGGACTCCATACTTGGTGTTACACGTCGGATAGCCCAAGCATTAGGGTACTTGGCGTACTCTGGATTCCCGTAATTGAGCCCTCGATTAGCTGCATGGCTGACTATGTATTGGTTCAATGGGCGTCTGCTGCGAATCTTGTTGTGCTCATCCGTGACCAACGCCCATACTGCCAATGTACCTCGAGGCTCAGCGAGAATATCGCTCGACATGGTCGGGTCCTGATGCTTTTCCCATCCAAGATGATCAGAAGGAGCAACCTGACTTCCTACTTCAGAGTCCCGAGTGTTTGACTCGTCGCTACTTGTTACTAGTTGTTGTGCAAGCCATCGCCCGATTTCATTGTAAGCTTCCCCGAAGTTCGGCCATTCATTGCTGGAGGTGAAGTGATCCTTGGCCCCGCGGGGCCAAGGATCGCTTCGGCCGGCCAGGGGCTACATTCAACCACACGTAGCCATGAGAAAGAGCAAGTTCACCGAGCATCAGGTCATCGCCATCCTCAAGCGTCACGAGGCTGGCTCGAAGGTGGCCGACCTGTGCCGCGAGCACGGGATCAGCAACGCCACGTTCTACCAATGGAAGGCCAAGTATGGCGGCATGGAGCCCAACCAGGTCAAGCAGCTGCGTGACCTGCAGGAGGAGCTCAGCCGCCTGAAGCGCATGTACACCGAGCTGAGCATGGTGCATGATGCCTTGAAGCAGGTGGTGGAAAAGAAGTGGGGCGCCTGACGAGAAGCGCGAGATCGTTCAGGCGATGATACAGGAGCACAGCATCTCCGAGCGCCAAGCCTGCGGCAGCGTGGGCTTGGCGCGCAGCACCGCGCAGTACTGCAAGACCCCAGCGGATGACACGCCCATTATCCAGGTCTTGGAACAGCTCACCCAGAAGCACCCGGCCATCGGGGTGTGGCAAAGCCATCATCGGATGCGCTTGATGGGTCACCTGTGGAACTTCAAGCGGGTGTATCGGGTCTACACCGGTCTGGGCCTCAACATTCGTCGCAGGGCCAAGAAACGGCTGCCTGCACGGGTGAAGCAGGCGCTGTTCCGTCCTGCTGGTCCGGACCAGGTCTACAGCATCGACTTCATGCATGACAGCCTCTGGGACGGCCGGACCTACCGCTTGCTAAATGTGATCGACGACTACAACAGGGAGGTGCTCGCGATCGAGGTGGACACCTCACTGCCCGCACTGCGCGTGATACGCGTGCTGGAACGCATCAAAGCAGTGCGTCCGCTGCCCAAGATGATCCGCGTGGACAACGGCCCGGAGTTCATCAGCGCCAAGCTCGACCACTGGTGCCGCGAACACGGCATTACCTTGACCTACATCCAGCCAGGCAAGCCCACCCAGAACGCCTACATCGAACGCCTCAACGGCAGCATCCGTCGTGAACTGCTCAGCGCCTACGTGTTCCGTACCTTGGACGAGGTGCGCGAGAAGGCCGATGAGTGGATGACCGATTACAACCATCACCGCCCACACAAGGCGCTTGGCTACCGGCCGCCAGCGCCCATCCGATCCTAAACCTATGCCCCAGGAGCCTCTAGTTATGATCGGCCCGAAAACAGGGGAAGCTTACACAGCATCCATAGTTCTTTGAGCATCACTAATTCCACGCCCAGCCATGTTCCAATTACCCCTGATGTCTTCGACATGGACATCTGTATTGGAGTTAATCCCGATACGAACTTGGAACCGCAATTCAATCTTCCGCTGCTTTCCATTGTGTGATTTAAGCTTCTTCAGAATCAGTTGAGCAAGGGTTATGTGTTCGTCGAAAGCCCTTTCACCGAGCAAGCAAATACAAACGCCGTCACCTGTTGGCAACAGCAACGATTCGACCCCATCATCAAAAGGTATTTCCAGCTCCGCCAATGTGTCCTTTACAATTCTTCCAAGTGCATCGATGATCATCACTTGGTCATCAGCATTTCTCCCAAGCTGTGTGAATTTCTCAACGTCCAGGAATACATAGTGAGCAAGGCGACGAGTCATTCGTCTCTTGCCAAGTTTCCGCGTAGCCGTGGATTTGTTCATATCGTTAACAAAGTATGGGCTCAATGTAGCAATGCCCGAAGCCTCAAATTCAGCGTGACGGATTGAAGCGGAAAGCCCGCAAGCGAGGAGGAACGACGAGTGCGGACTTGTAGCGGAAAGCCGGACCCCGGCTGCATTTGAGCCGGGGGCACGCCCTCACTCACGCCTTCTCCACTACCTCCCCCGCCTTCCGCAAGTGCGCCTTCTTCGCCTTGCGGATCCTACACGTCACCACCTTGTACTCCGGACACATCGCCAGTGAATCGCTCACGCTGCTGGTGATGATGTTCAGCATGATCTCCGGGAAGTGGAAGGTGCTGGAGAGGATGCCGGGCTTTACCTCATCGGTGATGCGGGCCTTGATATCCACCTTGCCGCGCGGGCTTTCCACGCAGACCATGTCGCCCTCGGCGATGCCGTTCTTCTCGGCGTCGGCGGGGTTGATCAGCAGCACGTCCTCGGTGAGGATCTCGCCGTTGCCGGTGCGCCGCGTCATAGCACCGCAGTTGTAGTGCTCCAGCTCGCGGTTGGTGGTGATGATGTAGGGGTAGTCCTTCTCGTTGGTGCGCACCTCGGGGCTCTTCTCCCAGGGGTTGAAGATGAACTTGCCCAGCCCTCGTTTGAAGGTGTCGGTGTGCAGGATCTGCGTGTCGGTGCCGTCGGGCTTCACGGGCCATTGCTTGCCGTTCTCCCCGAGCTCGTCCCACTTCACCCCGGCGAAGAAGGGCACGATGCGGCTGATCTCCTCCAGCACCCAGCGCGGATGGTACTCCTTGCTGGCATTGCCGCTGCGGCGACCGGTCTTCTCCGCAAAACGCTCCATGATGTCGCAGGTGATCTGGCCGTCGGGCTTGGTGCCTGCGATGGGCTCCACGGCGGCGTTCACGCGCTGGATGCGGCGCTCGCCGTTGGTGAAGGTGCCGCTCTTCTCCAGGAAGCTGCTGGCGGGCAGCACCACGTGGGCGAGCTTGGCGGTCTCGGTCATGAAGAGCTCCTGCACCACGAAGAGCTCCAGCTGGCCCAGGGCCTTGCGCACGTGCAGCGTGTTGGGGTCCGTCTGCGCCATGTCTTCGCCCGCCACCCAGAAGGCCTTCAGCGTGCCCTCCAGCATGGCGTCGTACATCTGCGGGATCTTCTTGCCCGCGTGGTGGGGCAGCTCCACGCCGTAGAACTGCTCGTACATCTGGATGTTCGCGGGCTCGTCCACCGCGAAGTAGCCTGCCCCCTGGTGGGGTTGGCAACCCATGTCGGCCGCGCCCTGCACGTTGTTCTGGCCGCGCAGCGGGTTCACGCCCACGCCGCGGCGACCGATGTTGCCGGTCATCATCGCCAGGTCGGCGATCTGCATCACGGTGAAGGTGCCCTGGTAGTGCTCGGTGACGCCCAGGCCGTGGAAGCTCATGGCGGCGGGTGAGCTGGCATAGGCTTTCGCGGCTGCACGCACCAGGTTCCGGTCCACGCCGGTCTCGCGCTCCATCGCGTCGATGTCCACGGCGAGGATCTCCTTCTTGAAATCGGCCCAGCCTTCGGTGCGCTGGTCGATGAACTCCTGCTTCACCCAGCCTTCCTTCACGATGAAGTGCATCATCATGTTCAGCAGGGCCACGTTCGTGCCGGGCTTCAGCTGCAGGTGGTAGTGGGCGTAGCGGGCCAGCTCGGTGCGGCGCGGGTCGATCACGATCAGGGTCTTCCCCTTCATGATCTGCTGCTTGATCTTGGCGCCGGTCACCGGGTGGGCGTCGGTGGGGTTGGCACCGATCACCATGATGGTGTGCGTGTCCTTCAGGTCGTCGATGCTGTTGGTGGCCGCGCCGGTGCCGAAGGTCTTCTGCATGCCCAGGGCCGTGGGGCTGTGGCACACGCGCGCGCACGCGTCGATGTTGTTGGTGCCCACCTGCGCGCGGAAGAACTTCTGCATGAGGTAGTTCTCCTCGTTGGGGCAGCGCGCGCTGCTCACGCCGGCCAGCGCGTCCGGACCGTGCTGCTCGCGGATGCGGATGAAGCCGTCCACGATGAAGTCGTAGGCCTCGTCCCAGGTGGCGGGAACGAGCTCACCGTTCTTGCGGATCAGAGGCGTGCGTAAGCGCTCGGGGTGGTCGTAAAAGCGGAAGGCGTAGCGGCCCTTGAGGCAGGTGTGGCCCTGGTTGGCCTCGGCGTCGTAGGGCGCGGTGATGCCCGCCACCTTGCCGTCCTTCACCTTCACCTCCAGGTTGCAGCCCACGCCGCAATAGGTGCACACGGTGCGCACCACTTCATCGGCCTTGATCTCCTTGGCGCGGAACACGTCGGTGATGGCACTGGTGGGGCAGGCCTGCGCGCAGGCGCCGCAGCTCACGCAATCGCTGTCCTTGAAGCTCTCGTTGGTGCCCTTGACGATGTGGTTGTCGAAACCGCGCCCGGCCATGGTGAGCACGAACTCGCCCTGTACCTCGTCGCACGCGCGCACGCACCGGTAGCAGCTGATACACGCGCTGAGGTCCGATACCATATAAGGATGCGACCGGTCCATCGGCGTGTCCAAGTGGTTCTTCCCCTTCGGGTAGCGCACGCTGTCGATGTCGAAGCCGATCTGCTGGACGACGTTGTACAGTTCGTTCCGCCCGTGGTCCTCTTTCTTCAGCCGCTCGGTGTCGTAGTCGGTGAGCACCAGCTCCACGATGTTCTTGCGCAGCCGCTCCATGCGCGGGCTGTTCACCGTGATGTACATGCCCTTGCCCACGGGGGTGTGGCAGGAGGCCATCACGCGGGAGGGTGCCGACCCGGTGCTGGGGTCCTCCATGCTCACCTCCACGCTACACACGCGGCAGCTCCCGAAGGGCTCCAGGTTGGGCGCATCGCAGAGCGTGGGCACCGGGTTGGGGCCCAGGTGGCGGCGCATGAACGCGAGCATGGTCTCGCCCTTGTTGATCGGGTAGGCCACCCCGTCGATGTAGGCGACGTCGACGTCGGAAGCGACCTTATTGGAGGATGATGGGGCGCTTTGCGTGCGTGCGGCCGGAGCAATGGAGGGACCGGTCTTGGCTTGCGGGTTGAACATGGCGGGAGGCTTGACGCACGAAGATAGGATGGCCCGAGAGGGCCTCCCCCAAGCTCGGCGGCCGATGCGTGCTGCCCTCTTAACGGCGGGTTGGCTCACCGCCAGCGGCAAGGCTGGGCAGTTCGCTGATGCCGCTCGCCTGAACGCGGAGGACTGGCGCCACGATGAGATCACCCTGCTCACCGCATACCATCAAGGACGCTTCGGCTTCGCGGAGACCGGGATCGGCAGGAGCATCCATGGGGTGGCGCATCACCCTTCGGCATCGGCTATCACGCTGGTGCCGAACTGCGCGCGGATCACCCTATTGGTCGGCTGGAAGGTCGGCGGGTACTTCACCGCGGGCATCGCGATGGGATTTCACGCCATCCGTTATCAGGAGAGAGCGATCGGCTGCACGGTCCTCAGGCCGGAGATCGGCATCGGTGTCCTCAAGGCGAAGCTCACCTATGCGGGCGACGTCAGCCTCTCATCGCGACGCATCGATGGCATCAGCACGCATCTGGTGAGCATCGCTTGTGCTTTGCGGCTGGCGAGGCCTTCAGGAGATGCGCGGTGCTGATGCATCAGCGCTCTCGCGAATGATCGGTGCGCGCACTCATGATCGCAATCGATCGATGCAAGGCAACGTCACCATCATCATCGATCATCATCACGAGCGCATCATCGGATCATCGCTTCAACGATTTCAACATACCATGGTGAGCAACATTATCATCACATGTAGCGTACGCATGCCTCCACGATGCTACGTTTGGCATCAAACCCATTTCACCATGGCTAAGAAAGCTGCCAAGAAAGCGACGAAGAAAGTAGCCAAGAAGGCCACCAAGAAGGCCGCGAAGAAGGCCGTCAAGAAGGCCACGAAGAAGGCTGCGAAGAAGAAGTAGTGTCGGTTCACCGACGCACGAAGGGGTCCGGTTCACCGGGCCCCTTTGCTTTTCCAGGCCTCTCGGTCCTCAAGGCCTCACGCGCAGCGATCCGCTTCCGGTGATGCGCTTGCTGAGCGAGGCAGGCTTGCGCGCGAGCGCGATGCCGCCGCTCCCGGAGATCGAGGCATCGACGCGGCCGCTTGCATCCGCTCCGATCGATCCGCTGCCGCTGACCGATAGCGCGGCATCGCGGCAAGCGAGCCGCGCAGCATCGATGTCGCCGCTTCCGGCGATGCCGCACTTCAGGGTGCTGCAGCGGCCCGCCAGCCTGATGTCGCCCGATCCGGAGACCTCGGCCTCCACAGCATCGCAGTCCAGTTGCAAAGTCATGTCTCCGCTTCCGGAGACCGACAGCCGCACGGCACCAGCGGTGAAGGCCACCTCACCCGTCACCTCACCGCTGCCCTCAATGCTCACCATATCGATCGAAGGCGCCTGGATGTGCACGACGAAGGGCTTCTGCGTGCTGTAGTCGCTGCGCGTGGCGATCATCCAGATGCCGTCCTTCACCTCCGTGGTGACGAGGTCGGCGATGTTCGCCTGCGCCTCCACCGTCACGCTCGTCGTCTTCCCGGGGGTGAGCCGCACATCCATGGATCCGCGCAGGGCGATGCCATGGAATGGCGGCACCGTGAGGTTCCTGCGGACGACCTCTCCGGTGCCCTTGACATGGGTGTAGCGGATGGTGGTCGCTGAGACGGCGATGAGGGCGGCGATGGCGATCAGGAAGGTGCGCATGGCGGATGGATCGGTTGAAGCGAAGCTATCCGCGCACGTGGAGGGGCGCATCCCCGATACACGAACGGCGGCAGGGCTTGATGCCTGCCGCCGTTCGAAGGATGGCCTGAAGGGCTATTCGATGATCACGCGCGCGTGCAGCACCGCATCGCCGATGATCACCCGGCACACATAGGCGCCGGCGGGCCACCGCGCGGCATCCCATCCGATGCGCGTGGGCACACCGGCCTCGGTGCGGCCCTGCGCGATGCTGCCCATCCACGCTCCGCTGAGGGCATAGAGGTCGACGGTGTATCCCTCCTCCCACTCCACGGTCGGGATCAGCACCGTGGTCTCGCCGCGGGTGGGATTGGGGAACAGCGTGATGCCGAGGTCGAAGCCTCCGCCGACCCCGGCATTCGTGCCGGTGGGTTCGAACGCCATGCCCGTGCCGCCCGGGCAGGTGAGGTAGCCGTTGCCCTGACCGGCCACGCTGTAGCCGTTGTTGATGTTCGCCAACGCCGATGCGATGGTGATCAAGGGGTACTGGGCCACGCATCCGCCGATGGCCTGGTCAGCGTGGTTGATGAGCTGCTGCACGGTCCAGCCGCCGAAGGTGCCGGCGGAGATCACCATGTTCTTGAGCTGGGTGCCTGAAGGGCCGAAGGCCGGATTGATCTCGTCCATGCGCACGGTGATCTTCAGCGCAGCAAGGTGTCCGAGCAGCGTATTGGAGATGGACGTTCCCGGATCGATGGTGGTGCCGACGGGCAGCAGCGCGGCCGTGCCGGTGGTGGGCAGCGTGGTGATGACGGCATTGGCCGTGGTGAATCGGAGCAGCCGGCTCCCGCAGCCGAGCGTGAGGTAATTCGGCGCTGGGAAGGCCGCGGCCCAGTTGCTCGTCATGTAGCCGGAGAGATTCGTGGCATTGGCCGCCGAGCCCCATACGCCTTGCGTCACCGTCCGCGGCTCGGTGCAGCCGGCACCAGCCAGGGTCATGCTCACGGAGCAGGTGGACTCGCAGCCGTTGGCACCGCGCACGGTGACCGTGTAAGTGCCCGATGACTGCACCGTAGCCGTGGCCGTGGTCTGCATCGGTGTCGTGCTCCAGGCGTAGGTATAAGGGCCCGTGCCGCTCGTGACGCTCACCGAGACCGTACCACTGGCCGGTGACGACGAGCAGGTGATCACAGGTGCCGCGATGGTGGACACCACCGTGGTGCCTGAAGTGGCGGCACAGCCCCCGTTGGTTACGGTGACGGTATAGTTGCCGGCAGTGGTGGCGGCATAGGTCGCGGCCGTTGCGCCGCTGATGTTGGCGCCGCTCCTGCGCCATTGATAGGTGTAGCCCGTGCCCGTGGCGGCGTTCAGCGTCACCGACGACCCGGTGCAGAAGGAGGCGCTGCTGCCATTGGTGATGGTGGCCGTTGGCGCGGTGCTCACCGTCACCGTGGTCGCATTCGAAGTGGCGCTGCAGCTGCCGCTGGTGACCACCACCGTGTAGCTCCCCGCGAGGTTGGCCGTGTAGGAGGCTGCGGTGGCACCGCTGATGGCCGTTCCGTTGCGCCGCCACTGGTAGGTGTAGCCCGTGCCGGTGCCGGCGTTGAGCACCACGCTGCCGCCGCTGCAGAAGCTCGTGGAGCCAGCCGCCGTGATGGTCGCGCTCACCCCGCCCGAAGCGCTCACCGCGATGCCCGACGAGGCGTTGGAGCATCCGCTGCTGGTGACCACCACGGAATAGGTGCCGCTCTGGGTGGCCGTATACGTGCTGGCGGTTGCACCGCTGATGGTCGCGCCATCGCGCCGCCACTGATAGGTGAGGCCGGTGCCGGTGTTCGCGCTGAGCGCTACGCTACCGCCGGTGCAGAAGCTGGTAGGACCTCCGGCGGTGATGGATGCCGCGGGAGCGGTGCCGATGGCGACGGTCGTCGCAGCCGAAGTGGTGGAGCAGCCGCCGCTGGAGACCACCACGGTGTAGCTGCCGGCCGTGGTCGCGGTGTAGCTGGCCGCAGTGGCGCCGCTGATGGACGTGCCGTTCCGACGCCACTGATAGGTGAGCCCCGTTCCTGCATTCGCGCTCAGCACCACACTGCCGCCGCTGCAGAAGCTGGTGGCTCCGCCGGCCGTGATGGTGGCGGCCGGCGGCCCGGTCACCGAGACCTGGAGGATGGAGGAGTAGGTGTTGCAGCCGTTGCTGTACACGATCACCGAATAGAAGCCGCTGGTCGTCACCGTGTAGGTGGAGGAGTTGGCGCCGGTGATCCAGGTGCCGTCACGGCGCCACTGGTAGGTGAAGCCGGTGCCGGTGTTGGCGCTGAGCACCACGCTGCCGCCGGTGCAGAACGTGGTGGGGCCGCCGGCGCTGATCGTGGCCGCCGGCGGGGTGGCCACCGTGACGGTGACGCCCGCGGATGTCGTGGCGCAGCCCCCGCTGCTCACCACAACGGTGTATGTGCCGGCCGTGGTGGCGGTATAGGTGCTCGACGTGGCCCCGGTGAGGTTGGTGCCGTTCCGCCTCCACTGATAGGTGAGGCCAGAGCCCGTATTCGCGCTCAGCGTGACGGTGCCGCCGGTGCAGAAAGAGGTGGGGCCGCCGGCGGTGATGCTCGCCGTGGGGCCGGTGGGCAGTCCCGTGCACTGGCAGTTCGCGTTCCAGGTGTCGTTGGTGGTGCAGGCGTTGCCATCGTTGCAGGGCGTGCCGGGTACCGATGGGCCGCCGACCACTCCGTTGCAGTCGGGACCGGTGGACCCTGCGGCGATCGCCGAAACGCCCAAGGAGAGGTTGTAGTAGCTGCCAGAAGGCTCAGTGATGAGGCGCACCGCACGGACCATGTACTCCCGACCGGCGACGAACGGCACCGTGGCGCTGGTGTGCGTGGTGCCGGTGACCGGCGCGTTGGTGATGCGCGTGACGGCACCCGTGGAGGCCTCGATGCTGTAGAGGTGGTAGCCATCCACGGTTTCCGTGGAGGGCGACCAGCTGAAGGAGGCGAAGCCACCGGCATTGCTGACCGAGAGGTTCGCGGGCGGCAGCAGCATGCGCTGCCGCAGCGAGGGGTCGCCCATGAGCGCCAGGTGGGCGCGGCCGATGGACCCCTGCCAGCCGTCGGTGAGCGGGGTATAGAGCGCGCTGTTGTTCATCGTCATCAGGGTGCTGTACCCGATGTTGGCGCCCATGCCCATGTGGTGGAAGTACCAGGCCGGTATGGCCGCCCACACATTGGTGAGCGCCTGCCCGCTCGCCAAGGGGGCGCGCAGGAAGTTGTTGCGGTTGTCCCAATCACCGAAGTAGCTGCCGAAGGAGAGGTTGAAGACGCCGCCCGTGGTGACGGAGGAGGCCCAGGACTCGGTAGTGCCGCACCGCGCCGCGCCATTGTAGGTGAGCACGCCGCCCGTGGTGGCCTGCACGCCGCCCCCGCTGAAGTAGGTCCAGAGATAACTCTGGTTATGCAACAGCTGCGGGTACTCATACATATTATGGTTGGCAGCCGTGGTCTGGGCGGTGCCCACCAGCGGCGGGAAGCTTCGCCAGGCGCTTGCCGCGAGCGGGTTGCTCACCCACTGAAGGTTGTCGTACACAAGCGCACGCTGCTGGGGGGTCCATTGCTTCACCTTGTAGGCGTGCAGCTTGTTCAGGTAGGCCCGCAGGAGCTCGGTCTCGCTCTGGCTGAAGGCCGGCATGTCATGGAAATCCACGCGGCCCACCTGCAGCTCGAGCGGACTGGGGAAATTGCTCTGGTCGAATTTCCCGTCGCCTGGGATGTTGCGGTTCTCAGCGCGCTGCGGTCCGCTGTTGTTCACGCTGTTGTCCGTCCAGGTGCCGTTGATCTCGCCGTAATAGCCATCACAGGGCCACGCGCCGCTGTGCTCGCTGTGGCCATCGGGCGCTTGGTTGCCGGAGTAGGGAACCGCCAAGTGCCCGACGATGAAGACGGCCTTCGTGTTCTGCGGATCCGCGTTGTAGTGGCCGAGGATGGTGCTCTTCACCGTGGCCACGGAAGCGGTGCGGGCCAGGTTCGTGCGCACCACCGCCCAGCCATCCATGCGCAGGTCCTTCTCCAGCGTGGCCAGCTCACTCGCCAAGGGCGAGGAGAAGGTATTGTCCACCAGCAGGATCATGCGGCCGCGGTAGTCCACCGGCGGCACCGCGATCCCCGAGCTGATATAGCCGTTGCCCGTCACCCCTCCGGCCACGCGCACCACCCGGTATTCGTAAAGGGTGCCGACCGCCACGGTGTTGTCCTGGTAGCTCAGGCTCGAGGCTGCCGGCGTGGCGATGGCCGAGCCCCAGGAGGTGGCATCGGCGGTCTTGCGGTAGATGGTGATGGACGTGGTGCTGGCCATGGCCGCCCACGACAGGGTAATCTGCGCGGGTGCCGCCTGCACCGTTGCACTCAGCTGCACAGCGGCCCGCTGGGAGCTGGTCTGGGCCGTGGCGCCCGGCGATGCCGCGAGGAGCAGGATGGCTGTAAGGGATGCTTGCAGGAATACCGCTCGGAACTGCTTCATGGTCCGTCTCGCTCCGCCGGGTGGACTGGTTCAGCATCGCCCGGGATCCTTGCCCATCCCGTTGCCCGAGTCCTGCATGCGGAGCTTCATGCCGGCCTTGGCTGCCACTTGGATCTTCCATTTCCAAGTGAGCGATGCGCCGAAGCTACCACCACATGACCTCGTGTAAAGGCCACGGAACCAGCCGAGAAGCCCACTCTCCGGAGGGGTCGGCGGGCCCTATCCCCCTTTCATCCGGCCAATGCCCGGACTCGCTGCCCCATCGACCCGATTCGTCGGGACCGCCCAGAATTCTACCAAAGCGCCTTCCCACTCGGCGAATCCAACCGCCGGGGAGAGACTCATGGCGCCATCGCGCCGGCTGGGGCCCCTACTGCTTCACGAACCGCTCCTGACCCATGGCACCGCTGGCTGTGGTCACCCGCAGCAGGTATGCGCCGGGTCGCAGGTCGGTCACGGTGAGCCGCTCCGCCGCGTCCCGCACGCTGCGCGAGAGGACGACGCGCCCATCCAAGGCCACCACCTCGGCCAAGGCCGCACCCGGGGGCATAGCTACCCAAAGCTCATCGCGCACCGGATTGGGCCGTAGCAGCACCGACAGGCCCTGCTCAGCGAGCCCAACCGTGTAGTCGGTGCCGAGCACCGCGGTATTCGTGCGGATGGGCTCATTGAAATCGAAGTAGATGTCCGCCGTGTTGGCGAGCTCGGCTCCGGGCGCCAGGCCCGGGATGGGCTTCAGCCGGAAGCTGGCGTAGCCCTGGCTGCCCAGCGGGTCGGCGGCGCTGTCGGGCAGCATGATTCCCGTGAAGTCGAACCGCAGCACCCGTGCGGGCAGCAGCGCGGCGGTGAAGGGATGCGATGCGCCCAGCATCTCGAAGGAGAGCAGGTCGAACAGCGGGGAGATGGTATCGATCAGATGCACATTGATGGCCTCCGCCGTGCCGGTGTTCTGGAAACGGATGGTGAAGTCCACGTGCGCATCCGCATCGAGGAAGAACCATGCCTCGCTCAAGCGGCTGCTGGTCTGGGCCAGCTTGTCGTTCGGGTCGTAGGCGCCCACGATGGTCCGCGTGATGCCATAGGCGTCATTCGAGGGATCCGCATCGGCGGGGTCGGGCGTCACGCTCACGGTGGCATTCACCATCGTGCCGATGAGGCTCGCCGTCGGCGGTACGCTCAGTTCCACGGTGAATGCCGCCGTGGCGAAAGGCGCCAGCCCCGGCAGGGCCCAGCTCAGCTGACCCGGACCAACCACCGAGGGAGCGCCCTCAGCGGTTACCAAGGTGAGCAGCGGATCGTAGGCCAGCTCGAGCGTCATGGCATCGAATGCGAAGGGGCCGTCGTTCTGCACCGACACGTGGTAGCTCACCGGGAATCCCGGCCGATGGACGCCGGCGCTGAGGAACGCGCGTGCGTCGGGCCCCTCCAGCGGCTCCATCGGCACATCGAACGTCGCTGCGGAAGCGCCGGCATCCAGGGCGAAAGCGGCCGGCAGCGTGATGCACGACGATGCATAGCCGTCGATGGCGGCATCAAAGGCGTAGGCGCCGTAGAAAAGGGCCGTGGCATAGCTGCCATCGGCACCGGTGAGCAGCACCTGGCCGCCCGGATCGATGGTGAGCGGCCGGAACGGCAGACCGACATCGGCACCGGCCGGCATGCAGTCGCCATCAAGATCGGCGTAGACGATGCCCGAGACGGTGCCGCACGGCTCTGTGGATTCCGGGACTTCGATCGCGAAGGTGGCGGTGCACCAAGGGCTGCTTGTTCCCGGCGGGGGCGCACCGTTCGAGGAGATGCTCACATACACCAGGTAGGACCCGGCCGCCAGATTGGATGCCATGAGCATGTTGCCCGCCTGCGACCATTGCTGGATGCCGCTGGGGTTGATGAAGATCGAGTCCGCATCGGTGAATTCCACCACGAATGCCCCATTGCTGCCGCCGGGACAGCTGGCGGTCACCACCAGGTTCAGGATCTCCGGATCCATGGGACCCACCACCTCCAGTCCCGATACAGTGCCGGTGCAGCCGTTGGCATCGGAGACGGTGACCATGTACGTCTCCCCGGCGCAAAGGCTGCTGAAATAGAGTCCGTTCGGGCTGGCGCCGCCCGTCGGCCCCGGGGGGTCGAACGTGACCGTGTAGGGCATGGTGGCGCCGCTCAGGGGCAGGTAATGATTAAAGGACCCGTTGCAGCCCGGCGCGCAGCTCCATGCCGCCTGGGCCGGCGCAAAAGGCGGGAAGAGGTCCGGGGTCTCGATGACCGTCGCCTCAGCGGATGCCGTTGCGCCCTGCGCATCCGTCACGGTCACCGAATACATGCCGGCGGGAAGGTCCTGCAGCACCAAGGTACCCTGACCGCTCGGCGGGGCCGGGGTCCACACGTAGGTATAGGGCGGCACGCCGCCCCATGCCGATCCCGTGATGCCGCCGGTTGCGCTGCCGCAGGTGGCATGCTGCACGTTGAGGAAGATGTTCAAGCCCCCTTGGGCATCTGCCAGCAGTGCGTGGCAGAAGAAAAGGACAGCGGGTAGGGCTCGCTTCATGGGGGGGCGTTGAACGGGTTGGCTTCAGGAAGACGGCCACCTGCGTTGCTCCGTTGCCCACCTGCCCCAACCATCCGTTGCATCATCGTGACAGGTATGCGCGCATAACATCGACCTTTGCGCGGTGAACATGCTGCATCCCCGCCTCATCGAAACCCGGACAGCCACGCTGGAACGCACGGCTGTCGGCCTGGTGGAAGTGCGATTCAAGCCGGATGTGAAGTTGGATGCGGAGGGATTGGCTGAGGTCGTGCGCGCCAAGCAGAGCCTCTGTGCTGCTGAAGCAGCAGACATCCTCATGGTCCTCCCTCCCGAGGTGGATTTCGACCTCGGCATCATGGGAGTGGATCATCATGCGCTGAACGGCGGTTGCGGCCAGGCCCGACGGCTGGCGCTTGCCGCGCAGAGCACCTTCAACGAACGCCTGGCCGGCATCTACTTCCGCTACCACCCGCGTGAGAATGCAACGGCCGTCTTCATCGACGAGGGCGATGCACGGCACTGGCTGTCGGAGGGCGTGTCCGAGGCCTCTCTGGCCTAGTCGGCCTCAGTCATTCACGAGCTTCATCAGCTCCTTGAGGTCGGGCGCGAGGATGATCTCGATGCGCCTGTTCTTCGCCTTGTCGGCCGGATCGACCGGGACGAATTCACCGCGACCCGCAGCGGTCACCCGCACCGGATCGAGCTTGCTGCTCTCCTGCATGATGCGCACCACGGTGGTGGCGCGCATGACGCTCAGGTCCCAATTGTCCTTGAGCGCTCCTCCGCCCTGCACCTTGTCGGTGTCGGTGTGCCCTTCCACCAGCACGTTCAGGTCCTTCTCCCCTTCAATGGCCTTGGCCAGCTTCACGATGAGGTCGCGGCCCTTGGCGTCGATGGCGTAGCTCCCGCTGGGGAAGAGCAGCTTGTTCTCCATGCTCACGTACACCCGGCCGTTCCGCTGCTCCACGGTGAGGCCCTTGCCCTCGAAGCCGGTGAGCGCGGTGCTCACGCGCTCCTTCAGCGCCTTCATCGCCGCATCCTTCGAGGCCAGTTCGGCCTGCAGCGCGGCGAGCTCGGCCTCACGGGCGGCCAAGGCGGCCTCCTTGTCGCCGATGCGCTTGGCAAGGGCCGAGACGGAGTCCTCCCTGTTCATCAGGTCAAGGCGAAGGGCCTCCAGGTCGGAGAGCAGCTTGCGGTTCTCGCTGCCGCTCCCGGCGAGCAGCTTGTTGTACTTCTCGAGCAGCTCGTTGTTGAGCGCGTTGATCTTGTCGTACTGCACGGTCATCGTGCGCAGGCTGTTGCCCATCACGGCGGTATCCTGCTCCAGCCGGGCCATGCGGCGCTTCATTTCCTCATTGGCGCCGCGCACCTCGGTGAGCGCGGTCTCCGCATCGCGGGCCTTCGCCATGGCCGCCTCCGTCTCCGCCTGCAGCGACCGGGAGCGGGCCTTCTCCTCCTCATACTTGCGGCTGGGCACACAAGCGGCAAGCGCCGTGGCGATCACCAAGGGAAACGCGGTGCGCAGGAGGATCGGTCGGTTCATGACGGTTCGGGCTTTGTCGACACCAAAGGTGCCCGGTCCAGCGCCCATCAGGCGCCGCAGGCAACATTATTTTTGAACACCGCGTTGCAACAGCAGCCGATCGCGCCACATGGTCAACGCCGCACTTCCGCCGGATTGGGCCTACAGTCCGGCACTCGATGCCGAGCTGAAGGAGTATCGCTTGCTGGCCTACCTGCAGGCCATCACCGGGCGGTTCGCCGAGCGCAAGCTCTATCCCTACCTGCAGGACCTGGACGCGCGATTGATGGAACTGCTGCGGCTGCGCCGCGAGAAGCAGGCGCTGCGCCGCGCGCTCGGCGGAGAGCTCACGGGCTTCGATCCCGCCACCGGCCAGGCCGTGCACACGCCCCCCCCGCAGGACCCCTGGCTTGATGTGGTGGATGAGGTCATCGCCATGGCCATACCGCGGCTGCGCCATGCGCTGGCCGAGGGCATGGCCCTCCGCGGCGACGTGGTGCAGGCCATCCGGTTCAGCCCGGTAGGCCTGCTTCCCTTGAACCCGCAGGCGGGATGGCTGCTGCTGCGCATGGGGGGCGATGCACGGGCCTACCTCTTCGAATTGCCCATGGTCTCCCCTGCACCTGGCCCGAAGCCCCCTCCCGCGGTGCGCACCCGTTATGTCACGAGCTTCGCCGTGGGCATCGCCACCACCTACGAACGGATCAAGGGGGAGCTGCTGCGCCATCATCGGGAGCTCCCGAACCCGGCGGTATTCGCGTTCGAGACGGACCTGCCGCTCCCGCGCATCGAGACCTACATGCCGGTGGCGAAGCAACTGCTCTTCGAGGCCCTCCGTCCTGCGGCTTAGGCGCCTTCCTTGCGGGGCGCGAACCAGACCGCACGCAGATCGCGGTACTCCATGCCATTGATCGGCAGGTCGCGCACCCAAGGCTGGAGCAGGCGTATGGCCCGTTCGTGGTAGAGGGGCATCACCACCATTTCCTCCATCAACCGCGCCTCGGCTTGAGCGAGCAACGCCAGGCGCGCATCCGGATCCGTCGTCCGCTCGGCCCGCGCGAAGAGCGAGTCGAATCGGGCATCGCGGTAGCGCGTGCTGTTCAGGAACGATTGCTGGGCGGTATCCGCCGGCGCATTGCGCCCATAGAAGAGCGCGAGGAAGTTCGCGGGGTCGGGATGGTCGGCGATCCACCCCTCGCGCCAGAAAAGCGGTTCGCCGCTCGCAATGCGCGCGAAATGCTGCTGTGCGGGCAGCACGGACGAGACGACCCTTGCGCCGAGCTCGCGTTCCAGCATCGCCTGCACGGCCTCAGCCACCTTCACGTAGCCGAAGCCGTTGTTGTTCACCTGCAGGTGCACGGGCGGGAGGCCACGGCCCTGCGGGAACCCCGCTTCGGCAAGCAGCTGGCGCGCCGCATCCGGGTCGTGGGCCACTCCAGGCACCGACGCATACGGATAACCGGGCAGGCCGGGGGCCACCACACCGTGCTCGGGCACGACGGCCAGGCCATCCAGCACGCTGTCCACCAGGAACTGGCGGTCGATGGCCATGGCGAAGGCCCGGCGCACGCGGACATCGTTGAAGGGCGGCTTGCGGAGGTTGAACCCGTAGAACTGGATGGATAGCGAAGGGCTGCTCTGAACGAGGTAGTCCCCTCCCCCGTTCAGCGCATCGGTGCGCTCAACCGGAAGCTCGTAAACGCCGGTGAGGGAGCCCTTGAGGAACGCATCCAGCTCCTTCCCCTTATCCGGGATGAAGGTGTAGCGGACACCATCCAGGTAGGGCAGCGGGGCGCCATCGGCATCCCGGCCCCAATAGTCTTGCCACCGCTCCAGCACGAGCATGGCGCCACGGTCGAAGGAGCGCACACGGAACGGGCCCGTCCCGACCGGGTGCCAGGTCACCTCCTCCCCATACTTCAAGCGCGCCTCGCGCGGATAGATCCAGCAGCCTTGATGCGCCAGCGCTTGGAGGAACCCGGGCCACGGCGCCGTGAGCCTGATGCGGAGCGTGCGGTCGTCCAGTGCCTGGATGCCCTCCACGCCCCCATCGGCCGTCGCCCCCGATGCGAAGTGGGCGTTGGCGCCTGCCACGTGGTCCTGGAACAGCCAGAACATCTGGTTCTCCGGAACGTTGGTGCAGACCATGGTCAGGCAGTGGACCGCATCGGCAGCCGTCAGCTCCCTTCCTCGGCCGTCCGGAAAGCAGGCATCGTCGTGGAACCGGACGCCCTCGCGAAGGCGAAAGGTGTACTCCATCCCGGTGGCATCCGCCGTCCATTCCTCGGCCAGCGCAGGCTGCACGGTGAGATCCTGGTGGTCGAGCCGGACAAGTCCCTCGAAGATCTGGGCGCCCACGCGGTGCGCTGCCGCCTGCGTGAGGCTCAACGGGAAGAGGCTCATCGGCTCCTCGGTCTCGTTGGCACTGAAGATGCCGCCGTAATACTTCCCCGACGGTGAAATGCGTTCACGGGATTCCACGCCCCCGCCGCAACCGAGGAAGAAGAGCCCCACGACCCATGCGATTCCGGTTCGGATGCGCGACATCATCTGGCTATGGCCGGTAAATCTATCGGCGCGCATCCGGCCGGCCAGCGATGGCTCCGCTTGAGCATCAACAGGGTCATGGTGATCGGCTCCGCGTGGCTGCGGGCCGCGGCAACGGGTACTTTTCGCGGGCAGCGATGGAACAGCGCGTTGGAAGTGATGGCACCATGGGGCGCTTGATAGGCGCGCTGCGGCCGAGGCTCGCCCTCGTCGCTGCCTTGTGCTGCCTCGCCTGGCACGCCACGGCCCAAACAGGGTCGAACCTGAGGCAGCGCTGGGTGAAAGCACAGGGCGACACGCTGCGCATCGACACACTCAGCATCGTGCCTGGCAGCCTGACGCTCTTTGCCGACAGCCTGCCGGTGCCGGAGCAGCAGTATGACCTGCGGCCCTACGAAGGGCTGGTGATCTGGGCCGGAGCGCCGGATTCGGTGCTGGCACGGTACAGGGTGATGCCGCTGCTGCTCGGCGGGCGATTGCAGCACAAGGACCCCAGCCGGATCGGCGAGCGCACCGACCGGCCCGACCCCTTCAAGTACGTGCCGCCCAAGCAGGAGAACGACCTCATGGGCCTGCGCGGGCTGGAGCGCAGCGGGAGCATCTCCCGTGGCGTGCTCTTCGGAAACAACCAGGACCTCTCCGTCAATTCGACGCTCAACCTGCAACTGGGGGGCCGCATCAGCGACCGCATCGGCGTGGCGGCCAGCGTCACCGACAACAACATCCCCGTGCAGGCGGGCGGCAATACGGCCGAGCTCCAGGATTTCGACCAGGTCTTCATCAAGCTCTTCGAGGAGAATGCGCGCGGCCCGGGGAACAAGTGGGAGCTCATCGCCGGCGACTTCGTGCTGCAGCGCCCGACGAGCCACTTCCTCACATACCTGAAGAAGGCCAAAGGGCTCAGCTACGACCTCCGCACCGATGCGGGGCGGGCGCGGATGGCCACGGGGGTGAGCGCCGCAATCAGTAAAGGCAAGTTCGCGCGGAACGTGATCCAAGGCATCGAGGGGGTGCAGGGGCCCTACCGGCTGCGAGGCAACGAGGCGGGCTCGGTGATCATCGTGCTCTCCGGCAGCGAGCGCGTGTTCATCGACGGGCAGATCATGGCCCGCGGGCAGGAGAATGACTACGTCATCGACTACAATACCGCGGAGGTGACCTTCACCGCACGGCAGCTGGTGACCAAGGACCGGCGCATCGTCGTGGAATTCCAGTACTCTGATAAGAACTATGCCCGATCGCTCGTGCGGCTCGACCATACCGTGGATATGGGCCGCAGCGTGCTCCGCCTGCACGCCTACAGCGAGCAGGACCATCGGAACCAACCGCTGCAGCAGGAGGTCGGGGAGGCAGAGCGCGAGGTGCTGCGGTCGGCCGGCGATGACCCGTTGGCCGCCGCCATCGACGGGGCAGACAGCACGGGGTTCGTTTCCGACCAGGTCCTATACAGGCGCACGGACTCCCTTGGGTACTCCCCCGTGTATGTCTACAGCACCGACCCGGCCGCTGCGCTCTTTCGCGTCGTCTTCACCCAGGTGGGCGCCGGGAGCGGCGACTACGTGCTTCAGGAATTCACCCCGAACGGCCGCGTGTTCCGCTGGGTGGGCCCGGACACCATCGGTGGCACCGTGATACGGCGCGGGGAATTCGCCCCATTGCGGCTGCTCGTGGCGCCGCGCGCCCAGCAGCTCATCACGCTCGGCGTGGACCACCGCTTCGCACCGCGCTCCACGGCCACTGTGGAGGGCGCCTTCAGCCGGCTCGACGCCAACACCTTCAGCAGTGCCGACGGCGCGGACGACCAGGGATACGGGCTGCTGGCGCGCGGCGCGCACGCCGTGCCCCTGAGCGCAAAGGACACCTCGCTGCACCTGCTGCTGGGCGCCGAAGCCGAAGCGATCAGCCGTCATTTCCGGTTCGTGGAGCGCTACCGCGCCGTGGAGTTCGAGCGCAATTGGAATGCCATCGGACTCGACCTCGCCGAGGAGCAGGTGCTGGCGAGCGCCAGTGTCGGCCTCACCGGAAGGCGCTTGGGCAAGGTGCTCTACGGCCTGGGAACGTTCCTGGTCCGCGACCGCTACACCGGTTGGAAGCAGGACCTTGCCAGCGACCTGCGCCTAGGGCGCTTCGAGCTCACCGGGACCGCCAGCTGGCTGCAGGCCGATGCCGCTCGGGAAAGCGACTTCCTGCGGAACAAGGGGCGCGCACGCTACCGGCTGAAGCCCTTCTCAGTCGGAGTGATGAGCGAGAACGAGCGCAACCTCTTCCGGCTCGACAGCGTGCAGGGGCTCCAGCCGGGGTCCTATGCATTCGAGGACATCGAGGCCTTCATCCAGAGCCCCGACTCGGCGGTGAACAAGTGGCGCGCCTCCGCCGGCCAGCGCACGGACCGCGCCCTGCGCGATGGAGCACTGACCGCCAGCACCATCGCCAATGCCTACGCCTTCAGCATCGACCTGGCACGGAACCCCCGCAACCGGTTCGCGGCCACGGCCACCTACCGCAGCCTGCGCGTGCTGGACAGCGCCCTCACCGCCGCGAAGCCGCAGGATACCTACCTGGCCCGTGTGGATTACGACCTCACGCTCTGGAAGGGCGCGGCGGTGATCGACATCTTCAACGAGTTCGGCTCCGGCCTGGAGCAGCGGCGCGAATACATCTATGTACAGGTGCCAGCCGGCCAGGGCCTCTACATCTGGAACGATTACAACGGCAACGGCATCAAGGAGCTCAACGAATTCGAGCAGGCCAACTTCGGATACGAGGCCGACTACCTGCGCGTATTCGTTCCGGGCAACACCTATGTGCGCAACTACAGCAACCAGACGAGCGCAGCACTAGACCTGCGGCCCGGCGTGCGATGGGCGGATGCCGGCGGGCTGCGCGGCTTCATCGGCCGGTTCTCCAACCTGGCCTCCATGCGGGTTGACCGCCGCTCCTCCACCACCGACCCTTGGAAGGTGCTTGACCCGCTGGCCCCGGAGCGTGCCGATACGAACCTCACCAGCTACGCCGGCTCCACCCGCAACACGCTGTACTACGACCGCACGAGCCGGGTCTGGAGCGTCGATCACACCTGGCAGAACGACCGCTCGCGCAACCTGCTGCTCAACGGCTACGAGTCACGGTCACGGGAATTCAACACGGTGCGTGCCCGCTTGAACATCACGCGCCATTGGTCCATCGACGTGGAGGGCGAGCGCGGCCGCGTGGGCAATGCCAGCGACTTGCTCAGCGGCCGCACGTGGGCCATCGCCCAGGAGGGGGTGCGCCCCCGTGTAACCTGGCAGCCGAACACCTCGGTGCGCGCCACGCTCGCCTACAAGGCCACCGCCAAGCGCAACCGCGAGGAATTCGGCGGCGAGGAAGCGGGCATCCAGGACCTGGGGCTGGAGTTCCGCTACAACACCGCAGGCAAGGGCAGCATCCTGGCCACGGCCAATCTGGTGGACATCCGCTTCTCCGGCGAGGTGAACAGTGCGCTGGGCAATGAGCTGCTGGCAGGCCTGAAACCCGGGATGAACGGCACCTGGAGCCTGAGCATCCAGCGCAACCTGAGCGGCAATCTGCAGGTGGACCTCACCTACAACGGCCGCCGCAGCGAAGGGGTGCCGGTGGTGCACGTGGGAGGCGCGCAGGTGCGCGCCTTCTTCTGAAGCTACTTCAGGTTGAAACTGGCCTTCGACACGAGCGAGCCCGCCTCGTAGACCTCCACGATGTACTGCCCGGTGCGCAGCTCCTCCCCGCCCGTCCAGAAGATGCAGGCATCCACAGGCTGGTTCTGGTAATTCACCTCGCGCTTGGCGCTGTACTCGCCCTCCACGCCATTGAACTTGAACCGGCTGGCGCCATCGGACGTGGGGAGCACCTTGCCGTCCGGGCTGATCACGCGCATGTAGAGCGTCTTGTCGCCCGCGTCGGTGACCTTGTTCTCGCCCAGCGTGAAGCAGCACTTGATCATCTCCGCCTTGTTCGCGCGCTCCGTATCGACCTGCTTGCCGTTGCTGCGCACGAACAGCGCCCCGGCCGTGATGCTCGTGGTATGGAGGACGGCTCCGCGGGCGATCTTGCCCTGCAAGGTCTCCTTCTCGGTGGCGAGCGCCTCCTTCTGAGCCTTCTCCTCCCCCAGCTCCTGGGTGAGCTGCTGCTTCTCGGCCGTGAGGACCTGATTCGCCCGGTTGAGCGAATCGATCTGCGCGATGTAGTTCTTCATGATCGACCGCAGCGTCTCGGCCTCCTTGCGCGCCTTGGCCAGGTCATAGTTGCCGCGCTTCACCTTGTCCATCAGCTCCTGGATCTGCTGCTTCTGCAGCTCGAGCTCCTGCTTGATAGTGTCATTCTCCGTCTGGAGCGAGTCGTAGCTGTTCAAGGTGCTCTCCAGCATGCCCAGCACATCCTCGTTGCGCTCCTCCAGGGCCACCACCTTCTCCTGGGTCTGCTCCACCTCCTTGCCCCGCTGCATCAGCATCCACAGCATCACCACATTGCTGATCAGCAGCAGCACTACCAGTAGCAGCAGTCCGGTATTGGAGCGGTTCTTCGTCGGCTGGTTCGTCGGCTCGTCCATGGGAGGGATGCAATCAGCGGGCTAAATTACTGCCGGCCCGAAGGCCCACCCTTCCTGAACGCCGCGCTTATCAACATCGTATTGCGCACAGTTGACACACTCAAGCTCTGGGCCTCCGACCTCGTCGGGCTCTTCATCCCGCGCCGCTGCGCCGGGTGCGACACCCCGCTCATGCGCCATGAGGAATGCCTGTGCGGGCCCTGCCTGGCGGATCTCCCCTTCACGCGCTTCCACGACGACCCCCTGAATCCGGTGGAGCGGCTCTTCCATGGCCGCGTGCAGCTCCAGGCAGCCAGCGCGCTGCTTCAATTCAATTCGCACGGCAAGGTGCAGCGCATCCTGCACCGCATCAAATACGCGCAGGATACGGAGGCCGCCCGATTCATGGGCCGGCTCATGGGCGAGGCGCTCGGCACGAGTGCGCGGTTCGCCGGTGCGGACGCGCTGCTGGCCATCCCGCTCCACCCGCGCAAGCAACGGCAGCGCGGCTACAACCAGAGCCGGCTCCTTTGCGACGGCATGCGCGAGGTGCTGCCCCTGGCGCCCCTGCACCATGCCCTGGCCCGAGGCGCCCGGACCGAGACGCAGACCCGCAAGGGCCGATTGGACCGGTGGCGGAATGTGCGGGATGCCTTCGTGGTGCGCGACCCGAAAGCGCTGGAGGGGCGGCATGTGCTGCTGGTGGACGACGTGGTAACGACAGGCGCCACCATCGAAGCCTGCGCCGCTGCGCTGGTAGCCGTGCCGGGGGTGCGCGTGAGCCTGTTCACCGCTGCCTGCGCCTGACGGGTAATTTCGCCGCCCAACCGAATTGCATGCCTGGCACGAAGCCGACCAAGAATTCCTCAGACCGCGTGGCTGCGTACGATGCGCTGCTCCCCGAGATGCAGGAGCTGCTGAGCGAGGAGCGCGACCTCATCGCCGCGATGGCCAACTTCAGTGCGCTCATCATGGAGCGCTTCGCCTGGCACTGGGTCGGCTTCTACCGGGTAGCCGGTGCGGACCTGGTGCTGGGCCCCTTCCAGGGACCCGTGGCCTGCTCGCGCATCGCCTTCGGCAAGGGCGTGTGCGGCGGCGCCTGGAAGCAGGAAAAGACCTTGGTGGTGCCCGATGTAGAGCAGTTCCCCGGGCATATCGCCTGCAGCCCCCACAGCCGGTCGGAAATCGTGGTGCCCATCCGCGACAGGGACGGCCGCATCGCCGCTGTGCTCGACATCGACAGTACGGAGCTCGACGACTTCGGCACCGTCGATGTGCATGCGCTGGAGACGATGTGCGAGATCCTGCAACCGCTCTTCGAATGAGGCGGCACAGCGCCCTGATGGCCGTGGCGCTTCTCCTGGGAGCCTGCGCGCAGGTGCGCGACATCACCGGTGGGCCGAAGGATGAGGCGTCGCCGCTCCTGGTCAACGCCATTCCGCCTGACGGCACCACGCGCTTCACGGGAAACCGCTTCGTCCTCCGGTTCGATGAGCGCATCCAGTTGGAGAGGTCGCGCGAGGGCCTGCTCGTCTCCCCTCCGATCGACCCGCCGCCCACCATCGCCATCACCGGCGCACGCGAGGTGGAGGTGCGCTGGAAGGGCGAGCTCAAGCCCGATGCCACCTACACCTTCGCGATCGGCGAATCGGTGAAGGACCTCACGGAAGGCAACCGGGCCAATGGGCTCGCCTACGTGCTCTCCACCGGCGCAGCACTCGACAGCCTCATGCTCAGCGGCCGTGTGGGCGAAGCCTTCAGCGGCACCCCGGCCGAAGGCGTGAAAGTGATGCTGCTCACCGAGGGCGATACCGCCGCGTTCACCGGCGGCAGGCCGGCTTATGCGACCCGCACCGACAAGCAGGGCCGGTTCACGCTCTCCCATTTGCCGCCCGGCCGTTTCCATGCCGTGGCCTTGCGCGACCAGAACGGCAATCATCGATACGACCTGCCCACCGAGGAGATCGCTTTCCTGCCCAGCCCGGTGACGCCGCACCCGCCATCGGACACGGCGGCGGCCCTTCTGCACCTGAGGCTGTTCCGCGAGGCAAGCGCCGCGCAGCAGGTACGCGAGGCGTCGGTCACCGAAGACCGTGCCTGGCGGTTGATCCTGGCGAGGCCGGCCGTGACGATCGCCCTCCATGACGTGGAGCGCACAGGCGGCCGCATCACCTGGACACCGGAGTGGAACGCCGCCCGTGATACGGTGCTGATGTGGCCTTCCGATACCACCGCCTTGGCTGAGGGGCGCTATGCCGTCGCCGCCGAAACGGGCATCCTCGATACCCTGCGCTACCTCCCGATCCGCCCCATGCCCTTCAAGCTCGTCTTGCGGAGCGCCACCCAAGAGGCCGATGGGGCCTTCTCCGTGACCCTCACTGCGGCACGCCCCATCGCGGCGTGGGACACGGACCGGTTCGATCTCCGCATAGACAGCGTTGCGACCCCGGTGCGCGTCGAGGCAGACCCTGGGTCGGTCCGCCGCTTGCGCATCGAAGCCGACCTGCCCCCCGGGTCCAATGCCCAGCTCACCCTGTTGCCCAAGGCCGTCACGGACCGCTACGGCGCCACCAACGACTCCCTGCGTTTCACCCTTGGCCGTGCCGAAGCCCGCAGCCTAGGCACCTTGCGGGTGACCGTCGCCGCTGCCGGCACGCCATTGGACCGCCTGATCCTGCAGCTCCTTGATGCGCAAGGGCGGGTCGTGCGCGAAGCGCGCGGGATTTCCACCGGCGACCGCATCACCTGGGAGCGCCTTGAGCCAGGCAACCACTCCATGCGCCTGATCGAGGATGCCGATGGCAGCGGGCGCTGGGATCCCGGGCAATGGCGCGCCGGCCTGCAGCCCGAACGGGTATGGCACCACGCCGAGCCGATCAACGTGCGTGCCGGCTGGGACCTTGGCATCGAGTGGAAGCTGCGCGCGGACTGAAGCGCAGGCCGGAACGCCGCAGCACAGCATAGGAACCTCGGTCCGCCGATCGCGTAGAACGGCCGCCACCATTCCGCTCTTCGGTGGCAAGGATGGCCGAACGAACCGACCTGAGAACTCCCTTCCATCGCAGCTGCGTCATCTCAGCCGCAGCGCTATGCCTGCTGCTCGCTTCATCCGCAGCGGCGCAGGAGGCCTCCGTGCTGCCCACGCGCGGCAAGCGCTTCTGGGCGGCCTTCATGCAGAACGGATTCGGCGCACAGGCCTTGCGCGTCCACATCGTGTCCGGCCAATCGACCAGCGGCACGGTGAGCATCCCCATCATGGGCTGGAGCGCACCGTTCAGCGTGGCGGCCAACGGGGTGGTGGTGGTGGATGTGCCCACCAGTGCCGAGGCCACCGGGACAGAGACCATCCAAGGCAAGGGGGTGCTCATCCAAGCGCAGGACAGCGTGAACGTCTTCATCTCGAGCTTCCAGAACTATACGCACGACCTGTCACAGGTGCTGCCGGAAGCCTCTTTGGGCACCGCTTATCGCGTGGATGCCTACCAGGGCCTCCCCAACTTCAACAACCTCCACAAGAGCGAATTCGCCGTGCTCGCCACCGAGGACGGGACGGAGGTGCGGATCACGCCTTCCGTGAACACCGCAGGAGGACGCCCTGCCGGTGTGCCCTTCACGGTGAGCCTTAGTGCCGGCCAGATCTACCAGGTGCAGGCAGCGACGGACATGCTCGACCTGACGGGGACCCTCGTGGAAGGCACCGCCCAGAGCGGGCCATGCCGGCCCTTCGTGGTCATGGGCGGATCGATGTGCGCCACGGTGCCCGGATCCTGCTCCGCATGCGATCACATCTTCGAGCAATGCCTGCCCCTGAGCGCCTGGGGGACCCGGTACTACACGGTGCCGGTGAACGGCGTGAGCGGGAGCACCTATCGCATCATGGCGCACCAGGACGGCACCACGGTGAGCATCGCCGGAGGAGCGCCGATCACCCTGAACGCCGGACAGCGGCACGAGGTGAATGGCAGCGGCACGCCGGCCTGCATCGCATCCAGCCTTCCGGTGAGCGTTGCCCAGCTGCTGGAGGGCTACAGCTGCGTCGGTAACGGCGACCCCTCGCTGGTGCTGCTGTCGCCCGCCGATCGCCTCTCCACGAGCGCCCGCTTCAACACCTCCACCAGCAGCCAGGTGAGCGCCCATAGCGTGAGCATCGTGGTGCCCAGCGGGGCGACGGGCCAGGTGACGCTGGACGGCTCACCGGTGAGCGCAGCCCTCTTCCAGCCCTATGCCGGCTGCGCTGACCGCATGCATGCCCGGCTCCCGGTAACGGCCGGTCTGCACCGTGTGGCATGCCCCGCCGGCCTTCAGGCGTACGCCTTCGGACTTGGATTCGGCGAGAGCTACGCCGCATCCGTCAGCGACATCGATGCCGCGCACGTGACGCAGGACTCAACGGTCTGCGGCGCGGGAACCATCACGCTCAACGCACCCGGTTCGCTGACGAATTTCCAGTGGGCCTCCGCCAGCGCACCGGACATCATCCTGGGCACGGGAGGCACGCTTACCATCACCCCCTCCGGAACCGAGAGCTACACGGTGAGCGGCCTGCTGGACGTGAGCGGCTGTCCGCAATCCTTCACCTACCATGTGGGCATGCCGCTTACGCTGCCGACGCTGCTGAGCGCCAACGGGCAGCCCGCCATCAATGCCTGCCAGTACGAGCCGGTCCAGCTCGCCCTCACGCCATCTCCGGATCCGGCTTGGTTCGACATCGACTGGTGGCCCGATGCCACGCTCGATGACCCGGCCTCTAGCAGCCCCATCGCCCTGCCGGTCGGAACCACATGGTACGGCGTCCAGGTCACAAGCCCATCCGGCTGCGGCGAGATGATCGATAGCATCCTTGTGACGGTGACACCCGGTGCCATCATCGACCTTTCCGTGAGCGCAGAGCCGGCAACGGTCTGCCTGGGGAACACCACGCAGCTCCAGAGCCGGGTCCTGAGGGCCGCTGCGCGCGACGGCTTCGATGGCCCGCCAGGCAGCTCCTGGACCGCCATCCAAGGCGGTGCCGTGAGCCTCAACTGCGGCGCCTTCAGCGGCTCCGCGCTCTACTTCAACGGCAACGGCCAGCGGAGCGCACAGACCATCGCCTACAGCACCCTGGGCGGCGGCGAGATCCGCTTCAAGCTGAAGGTCGCCACGGGCACCTCGCCCTGCGATGATGCGGAGCCCGGAGACGACATCTCGCTGGAATACTCAACCAACAACGGCCTTGGCTGGTCGGCCCTTGCCACCTTCCCGGAATCCGATTACCCTGTCTTCATGCCGGTAACGGTCACCATCCCGCCGCCGGCCCAGGGACCGAGCGTCATGTTCCGCCTGCGTCAGCTGGCCAACCAGGGAGCCGGGCATGACAACTGGGCCATCGATGACTTCCTCCTCGCCTTATACGATGAGGGATACGCCGCCTATGCCTGGAGCCAGCCAGGGACGCTCTCGGCCCCGAACGCGGCGCATCCGACCGCAGCGCCCACTGCGAGCGGCTGGTACGTGCTCAGCGCCACGGACCCCCTTGCCGGTTGCGTCTACACCGATTCGGTCTACGTGGAGGTGCTGCCAGCCTTCAGCCTCAACGTGACCCCCAGCCAGACCTTGTGCTCCGCCAGCGGGATCCAGCTCCAAGCGACGCCCAGCTCCGGAACCGGCATCACCTACGCATGGTCGCCGGATGATGGCAGCCTGAGCGGCACCACCATCGCCGACCCGGTGGCCACCCCGGCGCAGACCACCACCTACAGCGTGAGCGCTACTACCAGCGCCGGGTGCACAGCCGCGGGCCAGACCACCATCACCGTGGGACAGCTCTTCGGGCTGCAGGTGACCGCGAGCGCCACCACGCTCTGCCAAGGCCAGACTGCACAGCTGCAGGCCGCGGTATCGGGCGGCAGCGGGCTCACCTTCAGCTGGACCGGCGACGGCCTCAGCAGCAGCAACATCCCCGATCCGGTGGCCACGCCGGCGCAGACCACCACCTACACCTGCACCGTGACGCATACGGCAAGCGGCTGTCAGCTGAGCCAGTCGGTCACCATCACGGTGAACACCGGCTACACGGCGACGGCCGGTCCCGACCTGACGCTCTGCACCGCGCTGGGCCACCCGCTCAACGTGGAGCACAACGTGCCCAACCCCATCTACAGCTGGTCGCCCGCAGCGAACCTGAACGCGGCCAATATCCAATCGCCCACGATCCTCACCGATGCCACCGCTACCTACTCCGTGACGGTGAGCGATCCCATCGGCTGCTCCGTAAGCGCACAGGTCACCATCACACGGGCCTTCGCCTCGGTTCCCGACGAGATTTCAGTGAGCACCTGCGCGGATGTTCCGCTCATACTCACTGCACCGGTGCCCGCCGTGGTCTACTCCTGGAGCACCGGCGCCGTGACGCCCGCCATCACTCCGGTACAGAGCGGCCCGCATACTGTGACCATGACGGATACCCTCGGCTGCGAGGCCGCCACCACCTTCAACGTCACCCTGCATCCGCTCCCGTCGGTGGAGCTCGGCCCCGATCTGAGCATCTGCGGCAGCGCATCGCAGACGCTCAACGCCGGCAATGCGGGCGCCACCATCCTCTGGAGCACCGGTGCTCAGACACCATCGATACAGGTCAGCTCCAGCGGCAGCTATGCGGTTACCGTGACGGATGCGAATGGCTGCGCCGCGAGCGATGCGGTGGAGGTGCAGTTCAGCCCCCTCCCTGCCGACCCCCTCACGGATGTCACCGCTTGCATCACCGCGCCGCCCACGCTCAGCGCCGGCAATCCCGGCTGCAGCTACCTCTGGAGCACCGGCGCCACCACGCAGAGCATCACGCCCGATGCCACCGGCACCTATGCCGTGACAGTGACCACGCCGCAGGGCTGTGCAGCCACCTTCGATGCCCTGGTCACGCTCCAGTCCGCCGTGATCATTGCGCTCGGCAGCGATACGAGCATCTGCCAGGGCCAATCGCTCACCCTCGATGCGGGGAATCCGGGTGCAGCCTACCTCTGGAGCAATGGCTCAACCACGCAGACCATCGTGGCAGCGGCCAGCGGCACCTACGCCGTGACCGTCACCGATGGGTCCTGTGCTGCGGATGATACGATCACCCTCTCGGTGATGCCCGGCCCCATCGATGCCCTGGAGGATGCCACCGCCTGCATCGATACCCCACCGACGCTTGACGCCGGCAATGCCGGAAGCGCATTCCTCTGGAGCACCGGCGCCACCACCCAGACCATCACGGCTGCCGCCAGCGGCTCCTTCAGCGTGCAGGTCACCGCGCCGAACGGGTGCACCGCCACCCATGAAGCCTCCGTGACGCTGATGGCGCCCCCGGCCGTTGAGCTCGGCCTGGATACGGTACTGTGCGATGGCCAGGAGCTCCTGCTCGATGCAGGCGATGGCGGAACCGGACTCTGGAGCACCGGGGCGACCGGCCGCTACCTCTCCGTTCGCCACGCCGGCACATACAGCGTGAGCGTCAGCAACGGATACTGCCAGCGCAGCGATGCCATCACCGTGCTCTTCAACCCATCGCCCGTCCGCATGGCCGTGCGCGAATTCCACACCTGCCTGGACGATGAGCCGAAATACGTGGTCATAGACGCCGGGAACCCGGGCTCCTCCTACACGTGGAGCACAGGCGAGACGAATCGCGTGATCATGGCCAGTGCCTACGGCTGGTACTACGTGCACGTACGGAATGCCTACGATTGCGCCACTGCGGATTCCGCACAGGTCATCGAGTTCTGCCCGGCGACCCTCTTCGTGCCCAACACCTTCACCCCCAACGGCGATGGCATCAATGATGTGTTCATGCCGGTCGGGAAGAGCATCGCCTCCATCCATCTGGTGGTGCACAACCGGTGGGGCGAACTGCTGTTCGAGACAGACGATGCGAGTGTGGGATGGGATGGCATGTACCGCGGCGAACCGGTGAAGAACGATGTCTACGTCTGGCGACTCGAATACCAGTTCTACCTCGACGAGGACGGCACGGTGGGGGTGACCCAGACGCAGATGGGCCACATCCAGGTCCTGCGCTGACGGTCCCGCTCAGAGCCTGAGGTCGAATGCATCGGCCTCGAGGGCTACCGGGAATTTGGCACGGAAGTCATCCAGCGCCATGCCGTCGAAACGGACGGTCAGCACGCCTTCGCTCCCTGCCTGGAGCCCTTGCACCGCGCCCCGCGGATCGACCACCGCGGTATCGCCGGAATAGAGGTGGCCATTGCCGTCCTGGCCAACGCGGTTCACCCCCACCACGTAGGATTGGTTCTCGATGGCCCGTGCGATAAGCAGCTGGCTCCACGGGTAGCGGCGCACCTCGGGCCAGTTGGCCACGTAGAGGATGGCATCGTAATCGCCGCGGTTGCGCGCGAACACCGGGAAGCGCAGGTCGAAGCAGATCTGCAGCAGGATACGCCAGCCACGCCATTCCACCACCACGCGTTCGGCACCGGCGGTGTAGTGGTCCGTCTCTTTCGCAAAGCGGAACAGGTGCCGCTTGTCGTAGGTCGTCACCGTGCCATCCGGCGTGACGAACAAGCCCCGGTTGTAACAGTGATCGCCTTCCCGGATGATGACGCTGCCATAGAGCGCTGCATCCATCGCTTGGGCCTGTTCCTTCATCCACGTCACCGTACGGCCATCCATGCGTTCGGCGAGCTCACGGCTACGCATGGTGAAGCCCGTGGTGAACATCTCCGGAAGCACCACCAGGTCGGTGGCACCGCGAAGGTCCTTGAACTTGGCGGTGAAGAGCGCGCGGTTCTCCGCGGCATCCTCCCAGTGCAGGTGGCTCTGCACCAGCGTTACCCTCAGATCCTGCATAGCTTCTCGATCGCTGCGTCCAAGGTAGCGTCCTGCTTGGCGAAGCAGAAGCGCAGCAGTCGTTGACCGGGCGGAGGCTCCTGGTAGAAGGGAGAAAGCGGGATCGTCGCCACCCCGAACTCCCTCGCCACGCGTTCGGCAAAGGCCCGATCGCCCTCGTCGCTGATGGCACTGTAATCGGCCGTCTGGAAGTACGAGCCCTCGCAGGGCAGCAGCGTGAACCGCGAGTTCCTCATGCCGGCCACGAAGCGATCCCGCTTGGCCTGGTAGAAGGCCGAGACCTGCTCGTAATGCGCGGGCTCCTGCATGTAGGCCGCCAAGGCATGCTGCATCGGTGTGTTCGCGCTGAACACGTTGAACTGGTGCACCTTGCGGAACTCAGCCATCAGGGCCTTCGGGGCCAGGGCATAGCCCATCTTCCAGCCGGTGACGTGGAACACCTTGCCGAAGCTGAAGATCACAAAGGCGCGTTCGCGCAGCTCCGGGTAGTTGATCGCGGAAGCGTGGGGCTCGCCATCGAAGACCAAGTGCTCGTAAACCTCGTCGCTCAGCAGCAGGATGTCGGTGCCGCGCAGCAGGTCGGCGATCCGCCGCATGTCCGCATCGCGCAGGATGGTGCCTGCCGGGTTGTGCGGCGTGTTGATCATCAGCATGCGGGTGCGGGGCGTGATGGCCGCCTTCACCGCTCCCGCATCGAACTTCATGTCCGCACCCAGGCGCACATGCACCGGCCTGCCGCCGAACAGCTCCACCGTGGGCGCGTAGCAGTCATAGGCAGGATCGATGATGATCACCTCATCGCCGGGATGGACGACCGCCCCCAGGGCCGTGAAGATGGCCTGGGTACCGCCCGCTGTCACCGTCACCTCCGTGTCGGGATCATAGTTGAAGCCGTACAGCCGCTTCACCTTGACCGCGATGGCCTCCCGCAAGGCCGGCAGACCCGGCATGGGCGCGTACTGGTTGTGCCCGGCCCGCATGGCCTTGTCCACCAACTCGATGAGCCTGCTGTCGATGGGGAAGTCGGGGAAGCCCTGGCTCAGGTTGATGGCGCCGCACTCCTGCGCGAGCTTGCTCATCACCGTGAAGATGGTGGTGCCGACGTGGGGGAGCTTGCTGGTCAACCGCATGCTCGGCTAAGCTAAATGGACGCGGGTCCGAGTTCACCACGGGCCATAGGTAGGGAACAAGAAAGGCCGTCGATGACGGCCTTTCCAGTAGTTCATCAGTGATCTTTCACTCCTTCGTCACGCTCGCCGCCAGGTATTCCCTGTTCATGCGGGCGATGTGCTCCAAGCTGATGCCCTTGGGGCATTCCACCTCGCAGGCGCCGGTGTTGCTGCAGTTGCCGAAGCCCTCCTTGTCCATCTGGTCCACCATGGCCAGCACGCGGCGCTTGGCCTCGGGACGACCCTGGGGCAGCAGGGCGAACTGGCTCACCTTGGCGGCCACGAAGAGCATGGCGCTGCCGTTGGGGCAGGTGGCCACGCAGGCCCCACAGCCGATGCAGGTAGCGGCGTCGAAGGCCTTATCGGCATCATCCTTCGGGATGGGCACCGCGTTGCCGTCCACCAGGTTCCCGCTGGTGTTCACACTGACGAAACCGCCGGCGGCCTGGATGCGATCGAAGGACCCGCGGTTCACGGCCAGGTCCTTGATCACGGGGAAGGCCGCGCTGCGCCAAGGCTCGATGAATATGGTGTCCCCATCCTTGAACTTGCGCATGTGCAACTGGCAGGTGGTGATGCCGCGGCCCGGGCCGTGGGGTTCACCATTGATGAACAGGCTGCACATGCCACAGATGCCCTCGCGGCAGTCGTGGTCGAAGGCGACCGGGTCCTTGCCCTCGCGGATCAGCTGGTCGTTCAGCACGTCCAGCATCTCCAGGAAGGACATGTCCTCGGACACGTCGTTCACGGGATAGGTCTCCATGCGGCCCTTATCGTTGGGACCGTTCTGGCGCCAGATCTTCAGTGTCAGTTTCATGGTGAATGGTCAATGGTGAATGGCGAATGGGCAGGCCTCATCTGCCATCACGGTCCTTGCGAAGTGATTCGTAACGGGCCTCGATCTTCACGATCATTTTGTTCAACATCCGCGCTATCGAGGTGAGGCGAGATGTGATCGGCGTAGGGTCCAAGCGGAGCTTGCGGTATAGCCGACGAGCAAGTTCCAGATGTGTTTCGAGCTCGTACAGTGAACCACGCGTGATCCGGAGGTAACTGAGCAGTTGGCGATCACTACTGGTGCCGCGGCCCCATCCTTCTGCGATGTTGGCAGGCATGGAAACCGCCGCCCGGCACATTTGGCTGACCAGGCCGAAACGCTCCTCGTTGGGCAGCAGCGCCGCGAACTCATACACCATCTCTGTGGTGTCCATGGAGTGTTGCCAGATGATGAGGTCACGGTAGCTGCTGATGGACCCATAGGGCTCGTTCGGCTCCACCACGCAGAGTTCATTGAAGGCATCCAGTCGTTCCTGGCTCATGTCAGCTCCGGGTATTTCCCATTCACCAATGACCATTCGCCATTCACCTACTTGTAGCTCCGCTGCGTCAGTTTCACCTCCTCGAAGGTGAGCGGCTCCTTGTGCAGCTCGGCCTTGCCGGCCTCGCCCAGCCACTCCCAGGCGGCCACGTAGGCGAAGTTGGCATCGTCGCGCTTGGCCTCGCCCTGCTGCGGCCCCTCCATCTCCTGGTACTCCTCGCGGAAATGGCCGCCGCAGCTCTCGTTCCGGTGCAGCGCGTCCATGCACATCAGCTCGCCCAGCTCCAGGAAGTCGGCCACACGACCGGCCTTCTCCAGTTCCTGGTTGAACTCGTTGGCCTTGGCGGGTACGCGCACATCCTTCCAGAACTCCGCACGGATCTGGCGGATCTCCTGGATGGCCTCCTTCAGGCCCTGCTCGTTGCGCGCCATGCCGCACTTGTCCCACATCACCTTGCCCAGTCGGCGGTGGAACTCATCCACCGGCTTGGTGCCCTTGTTGTTGATGAAGTGGTTGATGCGGTCGGTCACCTCCTTCTCGGCGGCGTCGAACTCGGGACGCTTGGTGTCGATGGGGCCGGTGCGGATGTCGTCGGCCAGGTAATCGCCCACGGTGTAGGGGATCACGAAGTAGCCGTCGGCCAGGCCCTGCATCAGCGCTGAGGCACCGAGGCGATTGGCGCCGTGGTCGCTGAAGTTGGCCTCGCCCAGCGCGAAGAGGCCCGGTACGGTGGTCTGCAGGTTGTAATCCACCCACAGGCCGCCCATGGTGTAGTGCACGGCGGGGTAGATCTTCATCGGCTCCTTATAGGGGTTCTCGCCGACGATGTTCTCGTACATGTCGAAGAGGTTCCCGTACTTCTCGCTCACGACCGCCTCGCCCAGCTCGCGGATCTTCTCCTTGCTGGGGTTCTCCAGCTTCAGGATGTTCGCCTGGAGCTTGCCGTAGCGCTCGATGGCCGCGCTGAAGTCGAGATACACGGCCTCACCGGTCTTGTTCACACCGAAGCCCGCATCGCAACGCTCCTTGGCGGCACGGCTGGCCACGTCGCGCGGCACCAGGTTGCCGAAGGCCGGGTAGCGGCGCTCCAGGTAGTAGTCGCGGTCGGCCTCGGGGATGTCGCTGCCTTTCTTCTTGCCTTCCCGGATCGCCTTCGCGTCATCGAGCTTGGCGGGCACCCATATGCGTCCGTCGTTGCGGAGCGATTCGGACATCAGCGTGAGCTTGCTCTGGTGCGTGCCGCTCACCGGGATGCAGGTGGGGTGGATCTGCGTGTAGCAGGGGTTGCCGAAGAAGGCCCCGCGCTTGTGCGCCTTCCACGCGGCGGTGACGTTGCTGCCCATGGCGTTCGTGCTCAGGAAGAACACGTTGCCATAGCCGCCGGTGCACAGCAGCACCGCATGCGCGCCGTGCCGCTCGATCTCGCCGGTGATCAGGTTGCGGGCGATGATGCCGCGCGCCTTGCCGTCCACGATCACCACATCGAGCATCTCGTGGCGGTCGTACATCTTCACCGTGCCCTTGCCCACCTGGCGCATCAGCGCGCTGTAGGCACCGAGCAGCAGCTGCTGGCCGGTCTGTCCGCGGGCATAGAAGGTGCGGCTCACCTGCACCCCGCCGAAGGAGCGGTTGTCCAGCAGTCCGCCGTAGTCACGGGCGAAGGGCACTCCCTGCGCCACGCACTGGTCGATGATGTTGGCGCTCACCTCAGCCAGTCGGTACACGTTGGCCTCGCGGGCCCGGTAATCGCCGCCCTTCACGGTGTCGTAGAACAGACGGTACGTGCTGTCACCGTCGTTCATGTAGTTCTTGGCGGCATTGATGCCCCCCTGCGCGGCGATGCTGTGGGCGCGCCGGGCGCTGTCCTGGAAGCAGAAGGCCTTCACGTTGTAGCCCATCTCCGCCAACGAGGCCGCGGCGGCACCACCGGCCAGGCCGGTGCCCACCACGATGACATCGATGCGGCGCTTGTTCGCTGGCGCCACGATGCGCATGTGCCCCTTGTGGTAGGTCCACTTCTTGTCGATGGGACCGGGAGGGATCTTGCTGTCGAGCTTGCTCATGGAATGCGATTGTCGGTTCTCCAAAACCCCTTGTCAAGCCGCTGGCACGCGGTGCGGACGATTGACAGGTGGCAACTGGCGCGAAGCATGCGGGTGGAGGTCAGCGGTTCACGAACATCCACACGGGGATGAGTGCGAAGAAAACGGGCACCACAACGGCGATGAATACGCCGATGTTCTTGATCACCGGAGTGTAGCGCGGATGGTTGAGGCCCAGGCTCTGGAAGGCGCTCTGGAACCCGTGCAGCAGGTGGAAGGCCAGCACCGTCATCATCACCACGTAGAGCGCCACGTACCAGAGCTGGCTGAAGGCCGCGGCCACCACGGTGTAAAGATCCTTGTTGCCGTCGGTGTCCGTCCCGATGTCGCCCCAGTGCATCTCGAACCAGAAGCTCTTCATGTGGATCACCAGGAAGACCAGGATAAGCGTGCCGAGCAGCGCCATGTTGTTGCTGGCCCAGCTCCTGTTCGCCGCGGCGTTCTCCTTCATATAGCGCACTGGGCGCGCCTTGCGGTTCTGGATCGTCAGCAGGAAGCCGTCGAAGGCATGGAACAGGATGCTGAAGTAGAGCAGGTAGCTCACCGCCTTCACGAGGGGGAAGGAGGTCATGAACTTGGCGTAGGCGTTGAACTTGAGCTGTCCCTCGGGGCTCATGTCCAGCAGCTGCAGGTTGCCGGCCAGGTGGGCGAACAGGAACACGACAAGGAAAAGGCCCGTAAGGGCCATCCAATACTTCTTCGCCAGCGATGATCCGAGGAGAGCGCTTCGTGCCATGTCCTTGCAACAGCGAACGGGGTGGAAGCGTTCGCGGCGCGAAGGTAACAGGCGCTGGCGAACCGGTATCCCCCTGGTCCTCAGCCGGACGGGTATGCTTTCCTCGTGGTCGCGATGGACTTCCTGATCAGCGTCTGCAGCACCTTCAGGTCGATGTCGGCCAAGCGCTTCACGTAGAGGCAGCCCTTCGTGGCCTTGTGCTTGCCCAGCTTGGCCAGCACATCCGCTTCCAAGGCCTCCTGGGCCAGGTAGATCACCAGCTCCGGCTTGCGCGGACTGAAGGCCGCGAGGGGTGCGCTGCCCGAATGGCCGCTCGCATAGGTGTAGTGGTAGGTGCCGAAGCCGATGATGCTCGGGCCGTACATGTGCGGCTCCTCGCCGGTAAGCTCCTGCATCAGGTTGATCAGCACCCGGCTGTCATCACGCATCTCCTCCTTGGGGTGCTTGTCGATGAAGGCGGAGACGCTGGCGGTGGTGGCCTGGGTCTTGTTGGGTTTGGGCATGCCTCAAGTGCCTTACAAGTTCACCACAGAGGCACAGAGGACACAGAGAAATGCGACTCCATCATGGCTGATGACCCCTCTGTGCTCTCCGTGCCTCTGTGGTTAAGCTTCTCAGAACTGCTTGTCCAGCTCGAAATAGTGCACCTGGGCCATGTAGGGGAAGTACGGCAGATCGCCGACCAGTTCCTTCGCCCGGCCCAGCTCCACCCCGCTCAGGAGCAGGAACGCCCCCGTCCGGTCGGTGCTAATGAAGAAGCTCTCGAGGAGTCCCTCTTCCTTCCACCGGTTGACGTACTCCATCTCGGCCTTCTGCAGGTCCGGGGTGGACCGGATGTGTGCCATGCCTTCGGGGGAAAGGGAGATGGAGACGAGGATGTGGGGCATGGGGATCGGCTAGGTGATCACAAGGATAAGGAGCCAAGGCGATGAAGGTGGTATAGCCCCATTTGGGCAAGGGCTCCTGGGGAAGATGTACCGCGTGAGGGATAGAAGCGGAAAGCCCGTAAGCGAGGAGGAACGACGAGTGCGGACTTGCAGCGGATAGCCCGACGGCGAGTCCTCGAGCCGGCACGCCCAGAACAAGCCTCAAGTCACAAGGCTAAGGTCCCAAGCTTCAACGGCGTGCCTTGGGCCTTGATGCTTGTAGCTTGAGCATTGAAGCTTCGCGCCCTCCATACCTTCGCCCTATGCGCTACACACCGCTCTCTGCGTCCACCTACCGCGAGCACCGCCTCCGCTTCCGCCAGCACCTGGAGAAAGGCAGTCTGGCCGTGTTCCACAGCAACGACATCATGCCCACCAGCGCCGATGGCACGATGCCGTTCAAGCAGGCGAGCGACATCTTCTACCTCACGGGCATCGACCAGGAGGAGACGATCCTGCTGCTCTTCCCCGATGCGGTGGACCCGAAGGACCGCGAGATCCTCTTCGTGCGCGAGACCAGCGAGCTGATCGCCATCTGGGAGGGCGCCAAGTTCAGCCAGCAGGAGGCGCGCGACCTCAGCGGCATCGCCACGGTGCTGTGGACGAGCAGCTATGAGGCCACCATCAAGCGCCTGGTGCCGCAGTGCGAGCACCTGGTCCTGAACAGCAACGAGCACCTGCGCCAGCACAACGAGGTGGAGACGCGCGAGGACCGCAAGAACAAGGAGCTGCGCGTGCAATACCCGCTGCACAGCGTGAAGCGCAGCGCGCCCATCATGCACCGCATCCGCAGCCGCAAGACGCAGGAGGAGGTGGCGCAGATGAAGCGCGCCATCGCCATCACCGGCAAGGCCTTCGAGCGGGTATGCGGCTTCGTGAAGCCCGGCGTGAAGGAGTACGCCATCGAAGCGGAGATCACGCACGAGTTCCTGCGCAACGGCTCGCGCGGCCACGCCTACACGCCCATCATCGCCAGCGGCTACAACGCCTGCGTGCTGCACTACATCACCAACGATCAGGTGTGCAACGACGGCGATGTGATCCTGATGGACTTCGGCTGCGAGTACGGCGGTTACGCCAGCGACCTCACCCGCTGCATCCCCGTGAACGGCCGCTTCACCAAACGCCAGAAGGACGTGTACAACGCGGTGCTGCGCGTGAAGAACGCAGCCACGCAACTGCTGCGCCCCGGCACCCTGCTCGCCGACTACCACAAGGAAGTGGGCAAGATCATGGAGAGCGAGCTGATCGGCCTGGGCCTGCTGGACAAGACCGACGTGGCGAAGCAGGACCCCGAGCGTCCGCTCTACAAGAAGTACTTCATGCACGGCACCAGCCACTTCCTGGGCCTGGATGTGCACGACGTGGGCCTGTGGAACGAGATGATCCAGCCGGACATGGTCTTCACCGTGGAGCCGGGCATCTACATCCGCGAGGAGAAGCTCGGGATCCGCCTGGAGAACAACATCCTGGTGACCCGGGACAACCCGATCGACCTCTTCGCCGACATCCCGGTGGAGGCGGATGCGGTGGAGGAGCTGATGAGCCGGAGGAAGGTGGTGGCGTGATCCTTCTTTATGCGGTTTGCCTACTGGCCTGTCCTCTGCAACGTCTTGGGCCTCGCATTCGCGTTCCTATACGGTATCAGCGGAGGCAGCGGGGGCGAAACCACCGAAGGTGTGTTCATGGCCTTCTGGGTCACCGGTTGGATCACGATCCTCACCGCATTTCTAGTCCTCGGATGGCTGCTCCTTCGTAAGAAGGCCCAACTTCCCGACATCCTGCTGATAGCTATCATGGCGGTGGTCGGTTTCCTTGAAACACGGCTCATCACTTCCAATCCGGCGGCGCTTCAGGGCCTGTTCCATTAAACGTGGAAGCCCCGCGCGTTGTCGCGGGGCTTATGAAGCACCGTGTTACCCTATTGACGGTTCCGCATTAGAGGAACAAAACCGCTTCACCATGAATCTCCGCGCATTCGGACTGGCCGGTCTCATTGTCGGCGTTCTGTTCAAGCTCCTTCACTGGCCGGGAGCCGGCTACATCGTGCTGTGCAGCGCATTGCTCACCGCCGTAGCGTTGGTGCTCCGGCTTATGAGCAAACGTCGGCCATGGACGATCCTGATCAGCAAGCCTGGCTGGTTCGCACCCGCCATTGTGACGGTGCTCTGCGGGATGATCTTCAAGACGATGCACTGGCCCGGGGCCAATGCGCTCCTGATGCTGGGCATGCTCGCCACCGCGGCCTGGGTGCTGGCCACGCAGGTGCGGCCTGCGGCACGTGCCGAGCATCGCTGAGCAACGCGCGCGACGGCGCTCGGTGAACCGCCATTGCGAGCGATTGCCCGCTTCATTCCTTCATCAGCCGGCCGGTCAAGCGCAGGTTGCGCGCCACGGCCTCGCAGGTGTACAGCCCGATGGCAAGTCCGCTCACGTCGAGGGTGCTGCGCTCTGCGTGAATGGGCTGCTGCAGCACCATACGGCCGGTGGCGTCACGAATAGTGAGCGTGCCACCGATCAGCGACGCGGGAACAGCGAAATGCGCCACGGCATCGGCAGGCGATGGAAAGAGGGTCAACTCACGTGAGCTCAGGATTTCAGCGATTCCGATGGTCGCATAGTCCATGCACATGCCGGCGTAGGGCTGGTTCTCGGGAACATCCCAGATGGGCAATGTTTGCGCAAAGGCACGAACGGAATCGACACGGGCTTGGAGTGCGGCCACGCTCGCGAATGCGCCTCCGCTGCCAGCGCGCGCATACACGTATGCAAACAGCAGATCGACATGCTCGCCGGGTTCAAGGGTGATGGGGCCTGAGCTCATGACGCCCCGGCGATCGACCAATGTCATGTCCGCATCGCTCCACGGTGCCTGGGGCAGTCCTCCGGTTCCGGCGCCAACCGGGTCATTGGCACCAGGGTACATGAACCGAGCGGGAATCGCATCCGGAGATGTCGAGTAGCCATTGCCGCCATAGGTCATGGTCACACCGTCCCTCCAGATGCCGCGCATGTAGTTGTAGTAGTGCTGCGGGATGACCGGGTCGGTGGCCGCAACGTTCGGCGTTTCCCGGTTGAAGTACAGGAAGTGCGACAGCCCATGGCGCTCATTGTCCACGAAGTTGTCTCCGAAGCCATGGCCGTTCCACTGCGGAAGCAGACTCCCCGCCGGGTTCGCTTGACCATCCGGATCCTGCAAGGGTCCCTTCAGGAGCACCATGCCGAATGCGGGAGGCTGCTGGCCATAGCCGACCGTTCCCAAGCAGGTCGGGTCGAAATCGCTCCAGTTGTACACATAGGCCAGATTCCGGGATGGGTCGCATCCGATGAAATCATCATTCGCGCAACCGAGATCGAAGTCATTGAAGAATCCGATCATCATGTTATTGTAGGTCTGATTGGAGCGGTTGATCAGGTGGTACCGGACGAAGACGGTCTGGTCCAGCGCGGGGTCGCCACTGGCGAAGGCGAAGGGCATCTGCTGCACCTCAACGCGCAATGCGGGCTGACCGGCGGAGAGGCTCAGGTAGTCGCCGAACACGCTGAACAGCGCCTGGTCCCCGAGAATGCATGGAGCATCACCGGCTTGAGCATCATAGGTGCCGTCCTGGTCGAAGTCGAAGAACGGCGCCAAGTAGGCCTCATAGTTGGCTGCGCCATTGCCCATCGCCGGCCAGGTCGCGATCCCTGATGGAATGATGTAGCCCGTAGGGAACTCATCGTTGATGGAGCAATTCGGATCGGCCATGCAGGTGAAGAATAGCAGATGCCGCTCGACCTGCTCGCGCGTCACGTTCCACACCTGGTTGTAGGCCTGGGAGGTGGCGGCATCGGTATATCCAAAGGACAAGGAAAGCGGTCCCGGATAGAAGCTCTCCGTTTCATCCTGGGCGTAGAAGCTCTTCGACACCCGGAGCAAACCGCCGTTGGTTTCGCCGCCCATCCACATACCGCCGGCATATAGCACGCTCGCCCCGCTGCCGATCGGCACCTCGAAGTTCGAGGGCCCGGGCGACTGGCTCAAGGAAACGCGTCCATTGGCATAGAACCGAGCACGCGCATCGCCGATGTTCAGTTCGCTATAGGCCTGTGCTGCGGAGGAGTATGGCGCGGCTGCCAAGAGCGCGACAAGCAGGGTGGATCGATTGCGCATGGCACCTGCGCAACCGATATGACCGCTGCGCAAGGCCAACATAGGCTCATGGCATGCGTTGCAACGGCGCGCCACGAGGAACGAAACGTCTCATCGCGTGAACGGTCGGCAAGGTTCGAAGAAGGGGATGCTGATCAGCTCAGCTCGAACACCACCTCCACCGCATCGGGCAGCGTGGTATCCGTCACGAGCGTGTGGTACACTTCGCCCTGCTCGTCCTTTTCCAGCACATTGCCGGCGATGGTGAGGGCGCGGTACGAGGGGATGATCGGCGTGGAGGAGGTCAAGCGACGCGGCGGAGTTGGAAGGGCTGCACGGTGGAGGTCTCCCCGTCCAGCACCATCAGGTAATACTCCTCGCCATCCAGGTCGGTGATGCGCACCCGGGTCACAGGGCCGTTCACCTCACCGGTCTTCACAATATGGCCGCTGCTGTCGCAGATGTCGAACAGGGCATCCGCCGTGCCCGGCTCGTAGTCGAACATGAGCAGGCGCTCGAGCTGATCGATGCGCAATCGAATCTCGCGGGTCGGCTGTGGCATGGCTCTCGTCTTGGGCCTTCCTACGCAGGCAGCCGGTCATTGGTTCCTGTAAACCCGAGGCCCGATCGGCTTGCGCCGACCGGGCCTCCACCACCAAACCAAACCAAACCCTGATCCAAGCGGGGAATCAGCTCCCCTGGTCGTTGAACATCCAGAACGGTGCAGTGCTATCAGTACGCATGGCAACGAGGGGTTAATGCGTGAACTTGCCACTAAGCTACCCCCATGCGGAACCCGTGGAAAGGGCGGAACGAGCATCGGCAGCGGCCAGCGAGCGTACGGACAAGGGAGCGCATGGCCCGTGCAAGGCCGGGCCGGGGGATGGCCGTTGCCGATGGCCGTGCCGCTGGCGCCGGTGGCTGGCACACCGCCGCCGCATGGGTCCAAGCACCTATCTTTTCGCCAAACCCAGCGATATGTCATTGCGCGTGCTGATCGTGGACGACGAGGCCGATGCCCGGGAGAACCTCCGCCTGATGCTGGAGGAGCATTGCCCCGACGTGCAGGTGGTGGGACAGGCCGGCAACGCCGCCGAAGCGCGGCAACGGATCCAGGAGCTGCAGCCCAATGCGCTGTTCCTCGACATCAAGATGCCGGGAGAGGACGGCTTCCAGCTGCTGGCCTCCATCGCCGAGCTCGACCTGCCCGTGGTCTTCACCACGGCCTACGACGAGTATGCCCTGAAGGCCTTCAAGGAGAACGCCCTGGACTACCTGGAGAAGCCCATTGACCACGAGGAGCTCGAGCGGGCGGTGAAGAAGCTCACCAAGGCCACCGGCGAACTGGTGGGCCAACAGCCTTCGGCGATCGCGGCGCTGATGAAGGACCCTGAATCGCCGCTGAGCTCGCGCGTGGCCATCCCCGGACGCGACGGGCTGGTACTGCTGAAGCATGAGGACATCCTCTACCTCGAGGCCAACGACAGCTACACCACCATCCACCTGAAGGACGGCAAGCGCTCGGTAAGCAGCAAGCACATCCGCGTCTTCGAGGACAACCTGGACCCGAAGACCTTCTTCCGCGTTCACAAGTCGTACATCATCAACCTCGCCCACCTGAAGGGCTTCAGCCGCACGGAGGGCAACATGGCGGTGCTGGACAACGGCGCACTCATCCCGGTCTCCCGCCGCCGCCTGCCGGATTTCCTGGGATTGATCAACACGTTCTGAGATTTGCGGGCGATGCGCCCCTTGACCCTCACGCTGGCCGCGCTCGTTGCAGCGCTGGGCCACGCGCAACAGCACGCCTTCCGGCAGCTCACGGCGCGCGATGGTCTCGCGCAGAGCCAGGTGCGGGCCATGTCGCAGGACGGCCGCGGCTACCTCTGGGTGGGCACGCTTGGCGGCGCAAGCCGATTCGACGGTGTCACCTTCCAGAACCGTTCGCTGCAGGACGGCCTGCCCGATGCCCAGGTGAGCGCGATGGCGTGTGACCGCGAAGGCAGGCTGTGGATGGGCACCGGAAACATGCTGGCCAGGGTCGATGGCAACCGGCTGATCACCGAGCCTGTGCCCGGCGCAGACAAGGGCTCGCGCATCCTGGGCCTGATCGCCGGCGCTGACGGCGCCCTGTACATCGGCACCGACGGGGGCGGGCTGCACGTGCGCGATGCCGGCGGCACGCACCCGTTCCCGGGGTATCCCTCGGATACCGCCACCCATGTGCGCGCGCTGCACCAGCTGCGCGACGGCAGCCTACTGGTGGGCCTGCGCAACGGCCTCCTCCATTGCTCGGCCTCCGGTTGCAGGGCCGTGCCGGTGGGTGATGCCGAGCCCAAGCTGGTGAGCGCGCTGGAAGAGGCTGCGGACGGCTCCTGGTGGGTGGGCACCCTGGGCAGCGGGCTGTACCGCATCGCGCCGGATGGCCGCCTGCTGGCGGAGTTCGACGAGGAGACCGGCTTACTGCAGAACAACGTCCGCTGCCTGCTGATCGATGACCGCGACCGGCTCTGGGTGGGCACCAAGCTCGGCCTGAACCAATACGATGGGCAGCGCCTGCGGACCTTCACCGTGCATCAAGGCCTGCCGAACGACAACATCCAATGCGCCTTCCAGGACCACGAGGGCAATATCTGGTTCGGCACCGATGGCGCGGGGGTGCTGCTCTACCTCGGCGACCGCTTCGTCACCTTCACGGTGAAGGATGGGCTCTGCAGCGACCAGGTGATGAGCGTCACGCCTGACTCCCGAGGCGATCTGTGGCTGGGCACCTACGACAACGGCCTGTGCCGGCTGGATGGCATGGCCATGATCACCACGCTGGACGGACTGCCGAACAACACCATCTGGTCGGGGCTCCTCGCCCAGGACGGGACCATGTGGTTCGGCACGAGCGACGGCCTCGCCCGCGTGGTGAATGGTGTCGTGGAGCGCCCCCAAGGGGAAGCGCCGCTTGCCGGCTCGCGCGTCTTCGCCCTGCACCAGGACCCGTCGGGACGCATCTGGTGCGGCACACGCGAGGGGCTCTTCTCGTTGGCCCCGGATGGATCCACCACCACCGCGGCCCGGGGCGCGGGAGCCCCGCAGCGCTCGGTGCGGGCCATCATCGGACTGCCCGATGGCACGCTCGAATTGGCCGGTGACGATGGGTGCTACCGGTACCGGAACGGCTCCTTCCTCCGCTTCGGGGAGAGCGAGGGGCTCTGCGATGAGACCGCCCTCTGCCTGCTGCGCGACCAGGCGGGCCGCACCTGGGTGGGCACCGCCAACGGCCTGTCATGCCTGAAGGACGGCGGAGCCAGATGCATCCGCATGGCGCAGGACTTCGGCTCCAACTACATCGATTTCCTGATCGCCGACGAGCACGGCCTGGTCTGGGCCGGCACCAATAACGGGCTCTTCCGCTTCCACCCGGACAGCCTGCTGGCCGACAGTTCCGCCTACACGCACATCACCCTGAGCGATGGCCTGCGCGGACTCGAGTTCAACCTGAACGCGGCCCACGCCTGGACGAAAGGGCGACTCCTCTTCGGCAGCGCATCGGGCACCGTGCTGCACAGCCCCTTGACCAATGGCCATGCGGCCTCGGATCCAGTGCCGCGGGTGCACATCACCGGTGTGCGCTCCTTCCTGCAGCCCAGCGCTTGGAAGGATGCCTGCGACAGCCTGGATGCCGATGGGCTGCCGGCCGGCCTGCACCTCTCCTATCGGCGCCACTACCTCACCTTCGATTATACGGCCGTTGCCTTCAACCGACCCGAGCAAGTGCGCTTCCGATACCGCCTCACGGGCCTCGATCCCGACTGGCTGCCCGCCACGGAAGCCCGCTTCGCCAGCTTCAGCAACCTCCCGCATGGCGACTACACCTTCGAGGTGATGGCCGCCGTGGGCAATGGCCCTTGGAGCGCTCCAGCGACCTTCTCCTTCCGAATCGACCCGCCCTACTGGGCACGCTGGTGGTTCTTCGCCGCCTGCGCGGCCGCTGCCGCAGCCCTGGCCTGGGGCATCCACCGCATCCGCACCCAAAGGCGGGAGCGCCGTGAGCGCACGCGGCAGCTGGTGCTTCGGTCGCGCATGCTGCAGCTGGAGCAGCAGGCGCTCAACGCCAACATGAACCGCCATTTCGTCTTCAACGCCCTCAACAGCATCCAGTTCCACATCAACCGGCAGGACCGGGCCACGGCCAGCCGCTACCTCACCAGCTTCGCGAAGCTCATCCGTAAGAACCTCGATGCCAGCCAGAGCGACACCACCACGCTGGCCGAGGAATTGGAGCGCTTGGAGCTCTACCTGAAGCTGGAGCACATGCGCTTCAAGGACAAGTTCCGCTACACCATCGCGGTGGACCCCGCGGTGGATGCCACTCAGGTGCGCCTGCCCGCCATGATGCTTCAGCCCTACGTGGAGAACAGCATCTGGCACGGCATCCTGCCCATGGGGCACCAAGGGCATGTGGAGATCACCGTGGAACCCACTACGGACGCAGGCCGGGTCATGGTGCGGATTGCGGATGACGGCATCGGCGTCGACGAAAGCCGCAAGGCCAAAGCCGGTCAGGAGAACGACCACATCTCCAGGGGCATCGAGATCACCAAGGGCCGGGCGGATGTCTTGCGTCGGCTCGAATTGACCGATATCCGGATTGATGGGCCCAAGCAACGGTGGGACCTGGCCAGCCAACGGAGCATTGGCACGGAGGTGACCATCGAACTGCCTGTCCAACAGTCCGTAATAAAGTCCGCCGAGGGCTTGTGAACGGCCATTCCGTGCACTACATTTGACAATCGAATCATGCGTCGGATTCCTTCATATCTGTTGACCTTGGCCCTGCTCGCGTTCATGGCCGTCAGCTGCGCCAAGGAGGAGGCCATCGGGCCGTGCCATGCGAATGAAAACGGTACGACCAAGAGCAAGGGTGGCATCACCTCGGAAACCGACCCCTCCAATTCAGGGCAGGGTTCGGGCCGCAAGACGGACAAGGACGGTGCATCCATCAGCGACGACGGTGACGACGTTGGTGACGGAGAGCGCAATCGCAAGAAGAAGCCGAGCTGACCCCCCTCAGCGCGCTTCCTCCGATGGACGCCCGGGTCACCGGGCGTTTTCATTTCCACCCATCGCTGGGCCATTGCAACCATTCCCCGCAGGAGCTTGGGGCGCAACAGGGCCTCCGGGTACTTTCCCGTACCTGATACCCCTGCCATGCCGCATACCAGCCAGGACCATGTGCATCGCCTCATCCAGTCGATGAGCCCGGCCGAGAAGCGCTACTTCAAGGTGCATTTGGCCCGCAACGGACAGGAACCAGGCAGCAACCAGCAGGTGCTTTTCGATGCCATCGCCGGCATGCCCGTCTTCGATGAGCGCGCCCTCCTCGAGCGGTTCCAGGAAGCGCCGTTCATGCGGCATTTCGCCATCACCAAGCGCCGGCTCTACGAGGCGATCCTGCACAGCCTGGAGGCCTTCCATGCGGAAAGCTCCACGGATGCCCGCTTGCACCGTCTGCTGCACCAGGTGGAGCTGCTGCACAAGCGCGCGCTGTATACCGACGCTTGGAAGGTGCTGCAGAGCGCACGGAAGATGGCCGAAGCCATGGAGCGGCTGCCCGGCCTGCAGCAGGTGGCCGATTGGGAGCGACGGCTGCATGAATGCCGCAATTACGCCGGCCTGGATGATGCGGGGCTCGACACGATGCGGGAGCGTTCGGGCCGGTTGCGGGAAGCCCAGGCCCAGATCGACGCACTATGGGACGTGAAGAGCCGCCTGTTCCTGCTGCTCTATCGGCAGGGCAGCGCACGTGGAGCCGCCGCCCTGGCCGCGGTGCAGGTCCTGCTTCAACACCCGCTGCTGCACGACGGGGCGGAGCTGCTCACCTCGCAGGCCCAGTTCCTGCACCATCATGTGCGCAGCGCTGCCGCCTTCGCCGCCGGTGCGGCGCAAGAGAGCCGTCGGCATCTCCTCGCCAACCTGGACCTGCTTGAGCGCGAGCGGCACCGGTTCAAGGAAGAGCCGAACCTGATCCTGGGCGTGATGAGCAACCTAGCCTACGTTACCGTGCAATGCGGCCTGCACGACGAGGCCTTCGAGCTGCTCAGACGCTTCCGCGCCCTGCCGGCCCAATGGGGCATGCCCGAGACCGAGGACCTGGATGTGAAGCTCTTCGCCACCACCACGAGCCTTGAGCTGAGCATGCACCTGCGCGTAGGCCAGGTGGAGCGCGCCATGGAGCTCATGCCGGTGCTGGAGCGCGGCCTGAGGCAGCACGGACCGCGCCTTGGACCCGTGCGCCGCGCGGCGCTGCAATACCTGTCCGCCTACGCACACCTCGCGGCCGGCGATCCGGAGGGCGCGCTCAAACGCGCCAACGAGGCCCTGAACGCCACCCGGCACGACGACACCAGTGATACGGCCTGCTTCACGCGGCTGCTGCACCTGCTGATCCTGGCCGACCTGGGCAAGTACGACCTGCTGCCCTACGCGGTGCGCAACACGGAGCGCTACCTGCGCATCCATCGCGTGGTCCATCGCTTCGAGCCCCGCCTGCTGCAGCTGATGCGTTCGCTCGCGCGCGCCAAGAGCGCCCAGGAGCGCACCCAGGCCCTCACCGACTTCCGCGAGGACACGCTTGCGCTGCTCGAAGACCCTATGGAACGCCGTGTACTCGACCACCTCGACCCCATCGCCTGGGCCGAGAGCCGCATCTTGGGCAAGCCCTTTGCGCTGACGCTCAAGGAGCGCGCGGCCCGCCTGCACCGCGCCGCCTAGCGCGCGGTCAGGAAAGCATCCCAGCCTTGGGCGCGCAGCTCATGCTCGCCGCCTTGCCTGTCCACCAGCCGGTAGCCGCTGCCCCGGTCGGTCATATGGCCCACCACCGTAAGGCTGGGATTGCCCTTCACCTTCTCATAGTCCGACGGAGCGATAGTGAAAAGCAGCTCGTAATCCTCCCCGCCATTCAGCGCACAGGTGGTGGGGTCGAGGCCGAACTCGCGCGCGGTGCCGTAGGTATGAGGGTCGATGGGCAGCTTCTCGTCGTATAGCCTGACGCCAAGGGCCGAGGAACGAGCGATGTGGATGGCCTCGCTGGCGAGCCCGTCGCTGATGTCGATCATCGCCGTGGGCCGCACCCCCAGCTGGCGGAGCAGTGCGACGATGTCGCGGCGCGCCTCGGGCTTGAGCTGGCGCTCCAGGATGTAGTCGTGGCCCGCGAGGTCGGGCTGCGCACCGGTCTCCTTGAAGACGGCCTTCTCGCGCTCGAGCACCTGTAGCCCCATGTAGGCCCCGCCGAGGTCGCCGCTCACCACCAGCAGGTCATGCTCCCGAGCACCCGACCGGTACACGAGGTCGCCAGGCAGCGCCGCACCGATGGCCGTAATGCCGATGACGAGGCCGCTTGTGCTGCTGCAGGTGTCGCCGCCCACCAGGTCCACCCCGTAGTTGCGGCACGCGAGCAGCATGCCTTCATAGAGCTCATCCACCGCCTCCACCGGGAAGCGGTTGCTGAGGGCGAGGGCCACGATGACCTGCCTGGGCTCGGCGTTCATGGCATACACATCGCTCAGATTGACGACGATGGCCTTGTAGCCCAGGTGGCGGAGTGGCACATAGCCCAGGTCGAAGTGGACGCCCTCCACCAGCATATCGGTGGTGACCACTTGGTGGAGGCCCTGCGGATCGATCACCGCGGCATCGTCGCCGATGCCCCTGACAGTCGATGATTGCTGCAAGCGGATGCGCGAGGCGAGACGCTCGATGAGGCCGAACTCCCCGATGGCGGAGAGCTCGGTGCGGGAGGATTGCTCGGACATGGCGGGGCGAAGTTCCGTCATCGGGGCGTGCGGATGATCAATACATTCTGGGGCCCCCGATCGACGGGGAAAGCGTCGATCCGCCATGTTCCTCAACTGCCACAGCTGGTTCAGCCTCAAGTACGGGATCCTCAGCCCCCAGGCGCTGCTGGAGGAGGCGGCGAAGGCGGGGGTGCGCGCCATGGCGCTCACCGACATCCATTGCACAGCCGGCATACCGGACTTCGTGCGGCTGGCGGAGAAGGGGTTCGGCATCCGCCCGGTGGCTGGCATCGAGTTCCGGCGGGGCGCGCGGCTGCTCTACATCGGCATTGCGAAGGACAACGATGGGTTCCAGCGGCTCAACGAACTGCTGTCGCCCCACCTGCTCGATGGCGTGTCACTGCCGGAGCACCCGCCGGAGCTTGACAATGCCTTCTTCATCCTGCCCTTCGCCACGCCCCATCGGCGTCTGCGGCCCAATGAACGCATCGGGATACGGCCGGCGGAGGTCACGCGCCTGCCCTTCTCGCCCTGGGCACGGCATGCGGAGGGGCTCGTCGCCCTGATGCCCGTGACCTTCGGCAGCGGCAAGGCCGACCGGAACACCCATCGCCTGCTGCGCACCATGGACAGGAACACGGTGCTGAGCCTGCTGCCGAACGAGGAGCTGGCGCAGCCCGATGAGCGCTTCCGCACCGCCGAGGAGGCCCGCTCGGCCTACCAGGGATTCCCTGCCCTGCTCCAGAACGCGCAGCGGCTCTTGGACAACTGCTCCATCGCCTTCGACGGAAGCGACAAGACGCCTCCCGTGGTGGGCAGCAGCGCACAGGCGGATCAGGAGCTGCTGGGAGGGCTGGCCCGTGCGGGGCTCCAGCGCCGCTATGGCGCGCATGCCGGCAGGGCGGAGAGTAGGCTGCAGCGCGAGTTGGAGACCATCGCTACGATGGGATTCAACAGCTACTTCCTCATCAACCACGACATCGTTTCTTACGCCCGGCGGCGCGGCTTCTTCCATGTGGGCCGCGGGAGCGGCGCCAACAGCCTGGTCGCCTACTGCCTGGGCATCACCGACGTGGATCCGGTGGAGCTCGACCTGTACTTCGAGCGGTTCATCAGCACCGCGCGGAAGAAGCCGCCCGACTTCGACATCGACTTCAGCTGGAAGGACCGCGACGAGATCTACCGCTACGTCTTCACGCGCTACAACGAGGGCAAGGGCGGCCACCACCATGTGGCGCAGCTCGCCACCTACGCCACCTTCCAGTGGCGTGCCGCTGTGCGCGAAATTGGCAAGGCGCTGGGGCTGCCGCCCGGGGAGATCGAGGCGCTGAGCGAAGGCGGCACCGGCCATTACGGCCGCGGCAGGCCCAGCGCAACGGCCGTCGACCAAGGGCTCGACCGCGTGGCGCGCACGGTGGTGCGGTACGCCCATCGGCTGCTCGGCATGCCGCATCACCTGAGCATCCATGTGGGCGGCGTGCTGGTGAGCGAGCGCCCCATGACCCGCTACTCGGCGCTCCACCGTCCGCCGAAAGGGTTCCCGGTGACGCAGTTCAGCATGCTGGAGGCGGAGGACCTGGGCCTGCACAAATTCGACCTGCTCAGCCAGCGCGGGCTGGGGCACATCCGGGATTGCGTGGAGCTCGTGAACAGGGCGCAAGGCGCGGGCGGGAGCGCGGAGGCAACCGGGCGCCGCGGCAACAGCGCCGAATCCTGCGCCGCCCATGAAGCGGTGGACATCCACGACATCGAGCGGTTCAAGCAGGATGCATCGGTGCAGCAGCTGCTGCGCACGGGCAACACCATCGGCTGCTTCTACGTGGAGAGCCCTGCCTTGCGGATGCTGCTCAAGAAGCTGAAGGTCGACGATTACCTGGGGCTGGTGGCGGCCAGCAGCATCATCAGGCCCGGCGTGGCCGAGAGCGGCATGATGCGCGAGTACCTTCTGCGGCACAACGACCCCGAACGGCGACGGATGGCTCCGCGATCGCTGCTGCGGATCATGCCCGAGACCTACGGCGTGATGGTGTACCAAGAGGATGTGCTGCGCGTGGCGCACCTCTATGCCGGCCTTTCGCTCGACGATGCGGATATGCTGCGGCGCGGGATGAGCGCGCGCTTCCGGGACCGGCCGGAATTCAAGGAGGTCGCCGACCGGTTCTTCGCCGGCTGCCGCGCGAAGGGCCACCCGGAGGAGGAGGCGCGCGAGGTATGGCGGCAGATCGAGAGCTTCGCCAGTTTCAGCTTCGCGAAGGGGCACAGCGCCAGCTATGCCGTGGAGAGCTACCAGAGCCTTTGGCTGAAGGCCCACCATCCGCTGGAGTTCATGGTAGCGGTGGCCAACAACTTCGGGGGGTTCTACCGAACCGAATTCTACCTGCATGAAGCGAGGCGCGCCGGGGCTGCCATAGAGGCGCCGTGCATCAACACGAGCGGGGAGCTGTGCACCCTGGTGCGCGACGGATTCCCTCTGGCGAAGCCCCGCATCCACCTAGGCTTGGGCAACATCAGGTCACTGCCCACCGAAGCGGTCGCGCTGATCCTGGGCGAACGACGCCGCCAGGGCCCCTTCGCCGACCTGCAGGACCTGCTGCAGCGGGTTCCCCTGCACGCCGACCAGGCACGCGCGCTCATCCGCGCCGGGGCGCTGCGCTTCACGGGCAAGGGCAAGCCCCGGCTGCTGTGGGACCTGACCCTTCTGCACCGCCCCTCGTGCACCCCCGCTGGCGGAGACCTGTTCACCGCACGCGTGGAGGAGCCCCGCCTGCCCGCCCTTGAGCACCACCCCCTGGCCGATGCCTTCGATGAGCTGGAGCTGCTGGGCTTCCCCCTCTGCGACCCGTTCGACCTGGTTGCGGAAGGGCACGCGGAGGCCCCGCGCCCGGGCGTCCCGCGCATCCTGGCACGGGAGATGGCCGCCCATGCCGGGCGACGCGTGGAGATGCTCGGCTACATGATCCATGTGAAGAGCACCACCACCAGCGCCGGGTCGCTCATGAGCTTCGGTTCCTTCATCGACCCGGCCGGCGATTTCTGGGACAGCACGCAATTCCCGGACGTGGCCGCCAAGCATCCCTTCGGCGGGCGCGGGGTTTACCGGCTGGCCGGCATCGTGGAGGAGGAGTTCGGGCATTATGCCCTGCGCACGACAGCCCTCGAGCGCCTGCCTTGGAAACCGGACCCGCGGTATGGATCCTGAGGCGCGCCCTCAGCGGAAAAGGGAGCGGGGCATGTCCAGCCACTCCAGCGCCGCACCGCTGAGCAGCATCTCCTTGCGCGCATCGTCCCATGGCATGCTCTTGATGAGCGCGCCGGGCACCAGCTCGCCCAAGGGGAACGGATAATCCGTGCCGAGTGCCACGCGGTTGGCGCCCATCTGGTCCACCACCAGCTGGAGGATCTCCGGATCGTGCACCAGCGCATCGATCCAGAAGCGGCCCAGGTAGTGGCGGGGATTCACGTCGTTGTCCACTGCGCAGAGGTCAGGGCGGACGAGGAATCCGTGCTCGATGCGCCCCAGCGTGGCCGGGAAGGACCCGCCGCCATGCGCGAAGGCCACGCGCAGCCTCGGCAGCCGCTCGAAGAGCCCGCTGAATATCATGCTCACGATGGCCGTGGTGGTCTCTACCGGCATGCCGACCAGCCAGGGCATCCAGTACTTGTCCATGCGCTCGGCCCCCATCATATCCCAGGGATGCACGAACACCGCCATTCCCAGCTCCTGGCAGGCTTCGAAGACCGGGAAGAGCCGAGGCTCACCGAGGTTGAGGCCATTGACGTGCGTGCCGATCTGCACCCCGACCAGGCCGATCCGCTTGCAGCGCTCCAGCTCCTGAATGGCCAGGTCGGGCTCCTGCATGGGGATGGTACCCAGCCCGACGAAGCGCTTGGGCCATTGCTGCACGATGCCCGCGATGTGGTCATTGAGGAACATCGAGAGGTCCAGCGTATCCTGCGGCCTGGCCCAATAGCTGAACATCACGGGCACGGTGCTCAGCACCTGCACATGGAGGGCATGCGCATCGCACTCCCCGAGCCGGACCACGGGATCCCAGCAATTGGCCTGCACCTCGCGGAAGAACTTGTCGTCCATCATCATGCGCGCGCATCCCGGGCGATGATGGTCGAGGTGGATGAATCCCCGGTAGCCGTACCGCGCCCCGAAATCGGGGATCTGCTCCGGCAGGATATGCGTATGGATGTCGATGGAGAACAGCTCCATCACACGAAGCGCGGATCGGTCTCCATCACATGACCGCACTTCTTGCAGGTGCGGTACCCCTCATTCGCGTAGAACTCCCGGAAGCGGGGGAGGAAGTCCTGCTCGATGTTGTGCAGGACGAAGCGGTACTCGTGGAGCAGGTTGTTGCACTTCTCGCAATACCACTGAAGCCCATCCTCCATCTGCCGATCGTCGCGCTTGCACTCGATCACCAGACCCACGGTGTTCGGGCCGCGGCGCGGCTGGTGGGGGACACGGGCCGGCAGCAGGAACATCTCACCCTCCCGGATGGGGATGGTCACGGCCTTGCCGTCCTCCTGGATGCCCACCTCGATATCACCCTCGACCTGGTAGAACAGCTCCTCGGTCTCGTTGAAGTGGTAATCCTTCCGCGCGTTGGGGCCGCCCACCACCATGACGATGTAATCGCCGGCCTCCTTGTAGAGGTTCCGGTTGCCCACCGGAGGCTTCAGCGCATCGCGGTTCTCGGCTATCCATTGCTTGAGATTGAAGGGGCGGCGGATGGGCATGACCGTATCGTTTCCGCCGCAAGGTAGCAGCGCCTGCGCCACCTTCACCGCGGACGCGCCTTCACGGCTTGCCGGCACGGCCGGCCTGCAGCAGGGCTGCGCCGTTCGCCCGCATCATGCCCACGGTATACTCCTGGTCCTGCACGAAGGCTAGCAACTGCCTGTTCCACTTGACGATGGCGAAGGGGAAATCAAGCACATCGGTGTCGGCGCCCGCGTACCTGTCCACCGCCAGGAGGCTCATCTCCATCTCACACGGCGGGATGCCCGCAAGCTCTTCGGGTATCCTGGCCCGGGTATCGACCAGCACGCGCTTGGGCAGGTATCCTTCGCGCTGGAAGAGAATGGCGAACTCCTTGCCCATGCCGAGGCCAAGCCCGAATCGCCCCGAACGGTCCGTCAACTGCCGCCCCACCTCCACGTTACCCTCGTACACCACCACCTCGCAGCCCTGCAGCTTCTGCTGACCATCGGTGATGCGGCCGGTGACCTCGAGGATGCGCGAGTCGTCCTGCTGCGCGACCGCCGTGGCGAACTGCAGCAGGGCAATGGGGATGAGCCATCGGAGCATGGGCCTTGTACCGCCAGGGGCGGCGGCAGGTTACGCGCGAACGCGATGGGGCGGGATCTCTCCCGCCCCATCCCATGCGATACAGGGACCCTACTGCACCACCAACCGGAGCTGCGCCGGGCCGCCGGGGCCCAGCAGCCGCACCGTGTAAAGGCCCCTTGCGAGCTTTCCTGCGAGGGCGAAGGCCTGGGCCTGGCCCTTGGTCATGGCCACGCGCTCCGCATGCACAATGCGGCCGTCCATGTCCAAGACTTCAAGGTCAACCGGGCCGGCCGTACCGGCATAAGTGATGCTGAAGTCGCCATTCCCGGGATTCGGGAAGAGCGACCATTCCATCCGGTCGGCGGCCGCGATGCCATCGCAGATGTCCACGCTCACCAGCACGTAGTTGTCGCTGAGCTCGAAGCAGCTGCCTGTGGACGCGATCTCCGTGGCGAGCGCCCCGGGATCCGCGCCGGTGAGGACGCCGTTGTAGCTGATGCCCCACACCCTGTAAAGACCGATGGCGGCGCTGTTGAAATCGAGCGAGTTGCCGGAGAGCACGGCCACGATCACATCATTGTCGTCCGTCAGGAGGAAGGCATACTCCTCGGAGCTGGTGCTGCTGTTGACGAAATCGATCACATCAGCCTCGGTATCCTGGCAGACATCCACGGAGAAGTGGCCATCACTGGTCTGCACCAGGCCGCCGTCGCAGACCACGGTGGGCACATCACCGGTGAGGCACAGGGTGAACTGGCCACCGTTCCCGAAGGTGAAGTTGCTGTATACCTGCACCACGTAATCGGTGAAGGCGGAGGTGGCCAGGATGATGGGCTCCGTGGGCGTGATGAAGCAGGCGATCTCCGTGCCTCCGCATCCGTCGTACACGGCGACGGCCCAGTCCTCCATGGTGCCGGGGTCGAGCGTCAGCGCGACCTCCGTGTTCTCGCCGGCATTGAAGGTGTACCAGACATCGAGCAGCGTGCTGCCCGGATCGTCGCACGATGGGATGCCTCCATCCATGTCCGCATAGGTGTTGTCGCCAGCGACCGCATTGGCCGGGCAGTCATCCGCACCATTGATGGCGAGCGGGATGGCACTGATGCAATCGTCGTTCGCGGGGCTGCAGTCGTTGACCACGACCGTAGCGCCGGCCACATCCAGGGCGCCGCAGATGGCACCGCCTCCCTGCACCAGCAGCGCATTGATGTCGAATCCGGTGGTGACCCCGAGCTCGATCCCGGCGGGGTCGATGGTCGCCGGGTCATAGACAAGGGTATGCAGGGTATAGGTGCCCGGCTCGCTCACGGTGAAGACCGGACCTCCGCTGAGGGCGACGATGGTGAGGCCCGCGCCCTGCGTCATGGCGTAAGCCGTCTCGAAGCCATCGGGGACCACGGCATCGCCGTTCGGGGTCGCACCCACCTGGGCGCTGCCCATCATCAGGCACACGGGCGTCTCATCGATGGTGAGCGTACCGGCATCGGCCTCGCAGCAGACCTGAACCGAGAAGGCGGCACCAGTTACATCCAAGCTGGCGCAGATGTCCCCGCCGCCCTGTACCAGGAGCGCATTCACATCGAACCCGGTGGTGACACCGAACTCGATGATGCCCAGATCGAGCGTGGCGGGATCGTACACCAACGTATGGATCGTGTAGTTGCCGGTGGCCGTGACCATGAAGCCGGGCGTGGCAGCGGCATCGACGATCACCAGCCCTGTACCCTCGGTGAGGACGTAGAGGGTCTCGAAGCCCGGAGGCACCACGGCATCACCGTTCGCCGTCGCTGCGAACATGCCCATGCCGTCGGCAAAGCAGACGATGGAATCAACCGCCGTGAGTGTGCCGGCCTCGGCATCGCACTCGATGCAGACCTGAACGGTAAAGGCCGCACCGGTTACATCCAGGCTGGCGCAGATGTCCCCGCCGCCCTGCACGAGGAGCGCATTCACATCGAAACCGGTGGTGACGCCGAACTCGATGATGCCCAGGTCGAGCGTGGCGGGATCGTACACCAGTGTATGAATCGTGTAGTCGCCCTCGGATGGAACCAGGAAATCAGGGGTCGCGCCTGCATCCAGGATCACCAGGCCGGCGCCTTGCGTGAGCACGTACACCGTCTCGAAACCGGGGGGCACCACGGCATCGCCGTTAGGGGTGGCATTGATCACCGTCTCATCAGGCACGAAGCAGACCTGGGCCAGATCGGCCGTGATGGTGCCCGCATCAGCGTCGCACACCACGCACTCCTCCACAGCCAAGGTCGCTCCGGTCACGTCCAGGCTGGCGCAGATTGCGCCGCCGCCCTGGATGAGCAGCGCATTCACGTCGAAGCCCGTGGTAACGCCGAACTCGATGATGCCCAGGTCGAGCGTGGCGGGATCATAGACCAGCGTATGGATGGTATAGATGCCGGCCTCGGTAACGGGGAACGCGGGGGTGGTGCCGGCCGCCAGGATCACCAGGCCAGGACCTTGGGTGAGGACATAGGCCTGCTGATAGCCATCGGGCACTACACTATTGCCGTCGTGCGTAGCTGTGATGTCCGCGGCGCCGCCCTCCAGGCAGACGCTGCTCGCATCGGGAGTGATGGTGCCGGCATCCGCGTCGCAGGCTAAGCATTCCTCCGCGGTCACGGCCGCCCCGGCGACATCAAGGCTGCCGCAGATCGCACCGCCGCCCTGGACCAGCAGGGCGTTCACCTCCCCGCCGGTGGTGACGCCGAGCTCCACGATGCCGAGATCGAGGGTGGCCGGGTCGTAGACCAGGGTATGCACCGTGTAATCACCCGCCTCCGCAACGGTGAAGGCCGGATCGGTGGCCACCTGCTGGATGACGAGGTCGTTGCCCTGCGTAAGCACATAGATCACCTCGAAGCCGAGGGGCACCACCGCATTGCCATCAGGCGTGGCCGTGATATCGGCCGCACCCGCATCGAGGCACACGGTCGACGCATCCGCCGTAAGGGTGCCCGCATCCGCTTCGCATTCCGTGCAGACGATGACGGCAATCGCGGCGCCGACCACATCGAGGCTGCCGCAGATGGAGCCGCCCCCCTGCAGGAGCAGTGCATTCACATCGAATCCGGTGGTGACGCCCGGCTCGATAATGCCCAGGTCGAGCGTCGCGGGGTCGTAGACCAGCGTATGGATGGTGTAGTTGCCGAGCGCATCCACCGTGAACGCCGGAGCAGGCGAAGTGGCCAGGATGACGAGGCCCGGGCCCTCGGTGAGCACATGGACCACCTCGAAGCCCGCAGGCACGGTGGGCGGCACATCAAAAGCTGCATCGATGAGCGTCGGGCCATCCTCGAAGCAGACCTCCGGGCGATTGGGCGAAAGGGTGCTGGCATCCGCCTCGCACACGGCAGGCTCGGGCCCTTCGAGGCAGATGGTGAAGGCGGTGGTGGCGGGAACCGATGCGGCCCAGTGGAAGACCCGCACCAGGTACTGCTCACCGATGGTGAGCCCGGTGGCATTGAGCACTTCGGGCTGGCCGGTAGCGGCCACATCGCGGCATACGATGGGCGCTCCATCGCAGGCGCCGGAGCGGAGCTGGATGACCGCATCGAACGCTGCTCCGCCGGCCACGGTGATCGTGTGCGCATCGCTGGTGGCTGTGAAGCGGTACCAGACATCATCATTCGGTGTGGCGTTGAAGCCATCGCACAGCACGGTTCCCGGGATCGATTGCGTGGCATTGGCCACATTGCCCGCCACAGGCGTGCATACGGGCGCGGGAACCAGTTCCACCGCACCGGCGCATTCATCATTCGCCGGCACTGCGGGCTCATCGATGCAGATGGTGAAATCCGGCGTGGCGGGGGGCGTGGCCGCCCAATGGAACACGCGGATCAGGTACTCCGTGCCCACGATGAGCCCTGTGGCATTGAGGACCTCAACCCCGCCGGCGCTCACCACATCGCGGCAGACGATGGGCGTGCCGTCGCAGGAGCCGGAGAGCAGCTGGATCACGGCATCGAAGGAGGGGCTGCCGGCCACGCGGATCGAATGGGCCGCGTTCGTGGCCGTGAACCGGTACCAGACATCATCATCGGGGGTCGCCCCGAAGCCATCGCACGACACCGTGCCCGGGGTGCTCTGCGTGGCACCGGATACGGTACCGGATACCGGAGTGCATGCTCCGTCAGGGAAGAGTTCAATTGCACCGACGCAATCGTCATTGGCGGGCTGTGCGAGCAGGATGCTCGGGATGGCGAAGCAAGCGGCGACGGCCACGTGCTTGAGTAATGAAACGTTCATGGTCAGGTAATCGGTGATTGGAAGATGGCGAAGCCGGATGCTTATCTGTTCAGGACGAGACGGAAAGCCCGCTGACCAGCCGCAGCCTGAACGAGCAGGGTGTAGCTGCCGGGCGCAAGACGACCAGCGGTGCTGATGCGCTGCTTCCCCGACTGGATGACGCGCTGCTCCAGGACAATGCGGCCTGCGGCATCGAGGATGCGCAGCTGCGCTCCAACGGGCACGCCGGTCAGATTCACTTCATCGGCAGCCGGGTTGGGCCACAGGACCAATCCCTCGAATGCCGCCGGTTCAGCATCACCCAGGAACAGGCAATCCTCGGCGGTTACCGCGATACTGTATGGGCCGAAGGAGCCGTTGAGCGCATCGCGCAGCACGGGCAGGTAGTAGGTGCCGGGCTGCAGGTCGTTGAAGAGGTAGGTGGAGTTGCCGTCGGTGCAGGTGCTGGTGGTGGTGGTGAAATAAACCAGGCCGTCGCCGGGGCAGGCAGTGGCGAGGATGCCCAAGGTGTTGGTCCAGGCCGGTGCCAGGCCGCAGTAGTCCACTAGAAGATCGGCGCATTGTTCCGTGGTGAAGGCATGCCAGGTGACCGGTGCAGCCGCGAAGGGCGAGCCGGGCACGAAATCACCGCCACTGGTGGCATTGGTATTGTCGCCGGTGAAGGTCAGGGTGGCCAGGGCGTCGAGCACCACGGGTGTTGCATTGGTGCACGCGTCGTTCGCCGGGGGCACAGCCGGACAGCTGGCAGCCGAAACCTGAATGGTATAGGGGCCGATGGCATTGTTGCCCGGGTCCCGAACCACGGGGATCAGGTAATCGCCGGCGGGAAGATTGGCATAGATGTAGGTGACATTGCCCTCCACGCAATCGGTGCTGTTGGTGTTCGTGAAGAACACCAGGTCCGAAGCCGGGCAATCGCGCGCCAGGAACCCGAAGGTGTTGCCCCAGACCGGGTCCTGTCCGCAGTAGGCGATGGTGAGCCGCGTGCAGGTGGCCGTGGAGATGCCGTGCCACACCACGGGAGCGCCATTGAAAGGCGAGCCTTCGGGGAAGTCACCGGCACCGGTGGCGCTGCTATTATCGCCCTCAAAGGTGATGCTGCCGCCGACAGCCAGCGGCTGGTACTGCACACTGGCGCAGTTATCCTGGAAGGATGTCGGTGGCGGGCAGGCCTCACCCGAAACGGTGAGCTCATACGCGCCGATGGCGTTGGTGCCCGGGCTCAGCAGCACCGGAATGTAGTAGGTGCCGGCGGCCAGGGAGTTGAAGGTATAGCTCGAATTGCCATCGCCGCAGGCGGAGGTGTTCACGGTGCTGAAATACACCAGGTCGGAACCGGGGCAATCGCGCGTGAGCACGCCCAAGGTGTTTCCCCAGGCCGGCGACTGGCCGCAGTAGGCCACGGTGACCCGCGTGCATTCGGTGAGGGTGAAAGCATGCCACACAACCGGCGCTGCAGCGAACGGAGTGCCTGCGGCGAAATCCCCCGTCGATGTCGCGAAGGTGTTATCGCCGGTGAAGCTCAGCTGAGCGCCCGGGGAAAGGACCTCGGGCAGCGCATCCGCGCAGTTGTCGTTGGGCGCAACACTGGACCCGCAGGCCGCCGCGCTCACATTGATGGTGTAGGGGCCGGAGGCACCCGCGGCATCATACCACACCGGGAAGTAATAGGTCGCGGGCGGCACATTCAGGAAGCGCATGGTCGGGTTGCCATCGCCGCAGGTCACGTACTCGTACTGCTGGGTGGCGATGTAGGCATTGCTGGCGGGGCAGGTGGTGGCCAGCACATTCCAGAACTCGGTGAAGGCGGGCGCGGTACCGCAGTAATCCACGGTGATGTCGGCGCAGGTGGTCACGGTGAAGGCATGCCAGGTGCTGGGGATACCCAAGCCGCCAAGCGTGGAGCCCGGCGCGAAATCCCCATCGACCGTGGCGCCGGTGTTATCCCCTGTGAATTGGACGGACCCGCCGACGGCCAGCGGCACGGGTGTCACATCGCCGCAGAAGTCGTTGACTTGAGCATGCAATGGCCCTGCCAGAGCGAGGAGCAGGGCCAAGTATCCAGGACGGGTCATGGAAGCGCGCATGGGGATGGAATCAGCGAGCAAAATTCACGCGACCCACTCCCCTGCCGCCCCGCGAGGTGAACGACTTATCCACAATGGGGAAGGGGAAGCTCCGGAAGCGACGAGGGGCGGCACCGCAGTGCCGCCCCTCGCCCACTGAACCGATTCCGATCAGCGCACCACGATGCGCTGCTCCTCACGGCCCTTGTCCGTCGTCATGCGGAGCATGTACGTACCGGGAGCCATGGTGCCGGCGAGGCCCAACTGCAAGGCAGCGCCGCTGCTAACGGCACGCTGCTCGCTGAACACGATGCGACCAGCCACGTCGATGATCTCGATCAGCGCCTGGCCCGATGCGGCATTCCAGCGCACGGTCATGTTTCCGTCATTGGGGTTCGGGAACACCGAGAACCCGCTCTGCTGCGCGGACTCCATACCGGTGATGATGCCGATCATGTCGATCGTATAGTCCTCCACCTGACCGAAGGTGGACTCCCCGCACGGCGTGTTGTTCGGCGTATTGGTATAGTCGGGGCCGGTGTAGGTATCGTGCAGGCGTACGCGCATCCGGGTGGTGCCCGCGAGGGCGGTGAGCGGGACGCTCACGCTGCCGGTATGGGGACCTGCACCATTGGCGGAGGAGAGCACCAGTTCACCCACCTCGAAGGTGTTGCTCTGGTCCCAGTCGATCCACGCCAGTACCTGATCGGTGGCGTAGCCACCCGCGATGGTCACCGAGATGGGATAGGTCACGCCTGCCACCACGGAGCCCGTGATGCCTGTGAAGTCCTCATAGCCCGCAGCGGACGTGGAGGTGTTGTTGATGTCGGCGAATGTGACGTTGCCGATCTTCTCGAACTGAACGCTGGTCGCGCCTGCTTCGCAGTAGGGGCCGGGCTCAGCGCATGCCGTGGCCGAGACGGTGATCTCATAGGCGCCGAGAGCGGCATCGAGGTCCATGATCACCGGCACATACCAGGTACCGGCCGGCAGGTCGAAGTAGTTCACCACCACGTTCGGGCCGCAGGTGGTGGTCTCCCATGCGCCGATCACGTAGTTATCGCCTACGGGGCAGTCCTGCGTGAGGAAGATCCACACGTTCTCGAACGCTGGGTCGGTGCCGCAGTACGACACGGTGACGTTGGCGCACTCCGTGGTGGTGAAGGCATGCCACACGGTCGGGTCCATGTCATCGAAATCGGAACCCGGCACGAAGTCGCCGGTGTTCGTGGCGTTGGTGTTGTCGCCCGTGAATTCCACGCTTCCGCCCACGGCAAGCGGAACGGCCGTCACGCTGCCGCACAGGTCGTTGACCGGCGCAGGTCCACCACCGGAGATGCTGATCGTGTAATCCTCGACCTGCCCGTAGGTGGAGGTGCCGCACGGCGTGGCATTGGGAATGTTCGTGTATTCCGAACCGTCATGCGTGTCGTGCAGGCGTACGCGCATGCGGGTGCTGCCGGCCAGCGCTCCAGCGGGCACATTGATGGTCCCCGCATGCGGGCCTTCGCCGATCGTCGAGGTGAAGACCAGTTCGCCGGCATCGAAGGCGTCGTTCTGGTCGAAGTCGATCCAAACGCGCACCTCATCGCTCTCCCAGCCGTTGCTGAGGGTGACGGTGATGGGGTAACCCTGTCCGGCGGTCATGCTCCCGGATACGGCGGTGAAGTCCTCATACCCGGAGGCAGCGGTGGAGCTGTTGTCGATCCCGGCAACGTTCACGTTGCTGATCTTCTCGAAGGAAGCGCTGGAGCTGGTGGCACCGGCAGCGCAATAGGCGCCAGCGGTGGCACAGGCCTCCGCCGACACCTCAAGGGTGTAGGGGCCGGCCGTGGCGGGCTCGCCCCGCACGGGCACATAGTAGGTGCCTGCGGGCACGTCGTTATAGAACAGGGTCAGGTTATCGTCGCCGCAATCGTCGAAGTTGCCATCGCTGAACAGGATGTACTCCGCGTCAGCGGGGCAATTCGAGAAGAGGGCCGCCCAGTTGTTCGCGGCGGGCACCGCGGTGCCGCAGAAGGAAACGGTGAGGTTGGCGCACTCGGTGATGGTGATGGCATGCCAGACCGTGGTGGTATCGCCTCCCACATCGAGGAGTCCATCGCCACCGGGCACCGCATCCGTGTTGTCGCCATTGAACGTAACGGTCGATCCGATGGCGAGCGGGGATGCGGTCACATCGGCGCAGTCATCATTGGCGGAACCGCCGCCGCCGCCGTTCCCGGTGAGGCAGATATCGAAGGTGCCACCGAAGCCGAAGTCGTTGTTGGAGGCGAGGCGGACCACATAGTTGGTGCCAGGGGTCACGGCCAGGTTGTAGGAAAGCGCGCCCAGGTCGCACTCGATCACCGAGCCAGCACAGCTTCCCTCGAACACCTCGATGACGATGTCCTCGATCGTGCCAGGCGTGATGTCCATGGTGATCGAAGCATAGATCCCGGAGTTGAAGCTGTACCAGACATCCTCAAAGGCGGACTCGGTCACATCGCAGCCGGGCGTGCCGTTGTCATTCCCGGCACCGCCGTTGTTGCCGCCCACAGCGGCTCCCGGGCAGGCACCGGCAGCGTTCACGGTCAGCACCGTGGCGTTGGCGCAGAGGTCGTTGGCCACACCTCCTAGGCTCGCCACCTGCTCGGCATCCTGGTGCCAACGAACGGCCGGAACCGGGGTGGTGCGCTGTACCGAGAGCTTCGAGAAAGCGGCCTTGGAGGGGTTGGAGAACGTGCCTTGGGCATTGACGCTTCCGACCACCCCCACCGCACAGAACAAGCTGAGCGAGAACTGGTAGATTCCTTTCATGGGTGTTGGTTTGGATTAACGGCACGAAGTGAACCATTGCCCATGGGTTTTCCAAGCGGATTCAACTCCACCTTTGCGCGCATGGACATCCAACTCACCGGCCAACGGGCCCTGGTCCTGGGCGCATCGCAGGGAATCGGCCGTGCCGTGGCCCTGGAACTCGCGGCCCTGGGGGCATCGATCATCGCCGTTGCACGTGACCGCGACCGGCTCGAGTCGGTGTTGGCAGAGCTGCCTTCCAGTAACGGTTCGTCACATCGCTACCTCGTGCTCGACCTGCTCGACACGGCGGCGCTGTCCGAGGCGATGAAAAGAGTGGCAGCCGAGGCGCCGGTGCATATCGTCGTGAACAACAGCGGTGGACCTCCGCCTGGGCCTGCCCACGAGGCCGGATTGGAGGGGTTCGAGACCGCCTTCAGGCAGCACCTGATGGCCTTTCAGGCGGTTGCACTGGCCATCGTCCCCGGAATGAAGCAGCAGCGTCATGGGCGGCTGATCAACATCATCAGCACCAGTGTCAAGCAGCCGCTGCACAACCTTGGCGTCAGCAACACCGTCCGGGGAGCCGTAGCCAACTGGGGCAAGACGATGGCCAATGAGCTGGGGCCCCACGGCATCACCGTGAACAATGTGCTGCCCGGGGCGACGCGCACCGAGCGCCTCACGGCCATCATCCGGGGCAAATCCGCGAAGCAGGGCATCTCCGAGGCGGCGGCCGCAGCAGAGATGGAAGCCGAGATCCCGTTGCGCCGGTTCGCGGAACCGCAGGAGATCGCCGCCGCCGTGGCATTCCTGGCCGGGCCATCAGGCGGCTACATCAACGGCATCAACCTGCCGGTGGATGGCGGCCGTACGGCCTGCCTTTGAATGAGCTTGGAAACGAGCGAGGGCCGTCTCACGTGAGACGGCCCTCGCTCGTTGAATGCTTCTGGTCACTCCACCACGAAGCGCTGCTCCGTGCGGTGGCCATCCACCGTGACGCGCACGGTGTAGGTGCCAGTGGCCAGGGCCGTGATGTCGATTGCCTGCGTGGTGCCCTTCAACAGGGTGCCGCGCTGCTCGAATGCCTTGCGGCCGGCGATATCGAAGATCTCGACGGCGCCCATGCCGGTGCGGCCACCGTAGCTCAGGTTCACGACGCCTGCGGCAGGATTGGGGTATACCACCCACTCCTGTCCTGCAACCAGCTCCGGCAGGCCGATGCTGATGCCTCCGCCCTCCACCGCACAGCCGCCTACCGTATAAGGATTGGCACCGGCAGTGAAGAAGTGGTAGACCCGGAAATAATAGGTGTTGCCGACCGTGAGGCCGGTGAGTTCCAGCGACTCAGCCTCCCCGTTGAGGGTTGCATCGGCGCACCCCAGCGATGTGCCGCCGCAGGCATCGAAAGCCTCCAGCACGGCATCGTACCCCTGGTTGGGGGTGGTCGGGTTGGGCGAGCCCACGGCACCGACGGTCATCGTGGTCTGAGTTGCCACGAAGGAGAACCATACATCATCGTTGGCATTGCCCGTGAAGCCGCCGCAGGCGATCGCCGGGAGGGATTGCGTCGCACCCACGCCCGATGCAAGCGTCAGGTTGCACCAGGTATCAACGGTTACGGGGAACGCACCGGCGCAATCATCATTGTCGGGTGCAACCAGCGAGTACACGCAGGTGGTGATCTCGAAGTTCTCCGGGGTCACGCCGTAGTCCCAGTAATAGACACGGTAGTAGTAGGTTGTGCCGGGCGTGGTCACCACCTGGGCGGCCTCGGTGGTGCCGCCAGGGAGCGTGGCATCGATACAGCCGACCGCAGTGAGGGCATCGCAGCCGCCGGTGAAGACCTGGAGCACGGGGTCTATGCCGGTGGTGTCGGGATCGGTGGTGCCTGCGCCTCCGGTAACGCTGATGATGGTGGAGGCCCCGGTGGCGGTGAAGGTAAACCACACATCATTGGCCGTAGCGGAAGTGAAACCGCTGCAGGCGGCCGCAGGCTGGGACTCGGTGGCGCCGGCCAGCGTAGCGGTGACCGGAGCGCAGCTGGTGCCAACGGTCATCACGATGGCGCCGGAGCATTCGTCGTTCGCCGGGCCACCACCGCCGCGAAGGCCAGGATTGACCACCGCGGTGCGCGGGGCGGCCTTCAGGCGCTCCAATTCCGGGGTGAGTCCATCGGGATGCTTGGCTTGCTGCGCCGAGGCGCTGGCAGCGAGAAGGATGGCCGCTGCCGTGAAAGTGTACAGGTGCTTCATGCGTGTAGAGATGATTTGGAGCGACTGCCGGTGCGCAGCGCTCGGCGAAGATAGCCGTGCCAGCGTTACCGCCCCGCCCCCTGTGACGAGCCGAACAACAGGCCGCCGTGAATATCCACAGGCATGGAGCGGCGGCACGGAGCGAAGCCTTCCCGCCGGGGGTCCGAAGCCACGGATTTGCCTGTCTTCCGCATCTTCACCCCACGCATGAAGCGCTGGCTCCTCCTCCTCGCCGGTCCGGCCCTTGCCGCGCTCGCATTCGCCCTCATGCGACACCACGGGCCGCAGCCTGCGGCCATGGCCGGCCTGGTAGCCTGGATGGCGCTCTGGTGGATCACCGAGGCGGTCCCCATCCCGGTCACGTCCATCCTTCCCCTGGTGCTCTTCCCGCTGCTCGGCATTGATTCCGTTCCCGGCACCGCAGCGCATTACGGGAAAGAGATCATCTTCCTCTTCCTTGGCGGCTTCATCATCGCGCTGGGCATCGAGCGCTGCGGCCTCCACCGCCGGATCGCGCTGCGCATCATGGCGGGCGTGGGGAGCTCCTCACCTCGCCTGGTGCTGGGCGTGATGGCCGCCTGCGCGCTGCTCAGCATGTGGATCAACAGCACCGCCGCCACCTTGGTGATGCTTCCCATCGCGCTCAGCCTGATCGATGATGAGGATGCGCCAGCCGATGCGCGCAAGCGGCTCACCGTTCCCTTGCTGCTCGGCGTGGCCTATGGCGCCACGGTCGGGGGCATGGCCACGCCGGTGGGCACACCGCCCAACCTGGTCTTCATTGCTCTCTGGAAACAGCTGTACCCGGACCGGGCGGCCATCGGTTTCGGGCAATGGATGGCCACCGGGCTGCCGCTGGCGGCGGCCTTCTTCGCCATTGCGTGGCTGCTGCTCACGCGCATCGCATTCAACCTGAGAGGTGACGCCCTTGGCACTGCCGATGCGGTGCGTAGCCGCTTGAAGGCGCTGGGCCGCCCATCGCGCGATGAGTGGCTTGCCGGGTGCGTGTTCGCGCTGGTTGCGGTGCTCTGGATGACCGGCGACTCGATCAAGCAAGGCGAACTCGTGCTCTTCAAAGGGTGGCGCGAGCGTGCGATAGCGCTGAAGGAGGTGAGCGATGCAGCAGTGGCGGTGATGGGTGCCGTGCTGCTCTTCCTGCTGCCTGCCGGCAGGCGCATGCGCCATCCGCTCGATGCCTATTCCACCCATGAAGAGGCCCGCACCATCATGAGCTGGGGCTTCGCTGAGCAGCGCGTGCCCTGGGGCGTGCTGCTGCTCATCGGCGGCGGATTCGCGCTCGCCGCAGGCGTTGACAAGAGCGGGCTCAGCAACCTCATCGGCGAGGCCATGGCAGGCCTCGGCTCCTTGCCCATGGTGATGCTCATCGGCAGCACTGCATTGATCGTGTGCCTGCTGAGCGAACTGGGCAGCAACACCGCCACGGCCAGCCTCGCGCTGCCGATCCTCGCCGCCATGGCCGAGCGCTGGGGCATGGATCCGCAGAGCATCCTATGGCCCGCGGCGCTGGCCGCAAGCCTCGGCTTCATGCTGCCGGTGGCATCGCCCATGCAGACCATCGTCTTCGGCACGGGCCGCATCCCCATGCGCCAGATGGTGAAGGCCGGTATGTGGATGGACCTGGTCGGAGTGGTGCTGCTGATGCTCTTCTTCGGTCTTGCCTGACCCGATCCATCGCATGAGCGCCCCAGCCACCCAGCGCACCGAGCTCCTCGACGCCCTCCGGGGCTTCGCGCTCTTCGGCGTGGTGTGGAGCAACTATGCGGTGCTCTCGCTGTGGATGTTCATGGACCCTGATGCCAGGGCCGCACTGCCCGGCGCCTTCCTCGATGAACCGCTGAAGGCCTTCCACGCCATCCTCATCGACGGGAAGTTCTACTCCATCTTCTCCATGCTCTTCGGGATCGGCTTCGGCTTCTTCCTGGCGAAGGGCAGCGATGGCCTGCGGCGCTTCTACCGCCGCATGCTCATCCTGCTCGTGATCGGCTGGCTGCACCTGCGCTACCTGTGGGCGGGCGACATCCTATTCCTCTACGCGGTGCTCGGCCTGCTGCTGCCGCTGTTCCGCGGGCTCAGCGACCGCGCTCTTCTGGTCTCGGCCGCCGCGCTCATCCTGTCACCCCTCGCCATCGATGCCGCCGTGGTGCTTACCGATGCCCGCTTCGACCCGGTGGCGCCCCTGATGCGTGCGCTGGCGACCAGCGATGCGGCCCATGGGAACAGCACGTTCGACGCATTCCTCGCAGCGCCGAGCGGAGGCTGGAAAGCGTTCGCGGAGATGAACGCGCGGGGCTGGCTCTTCCGGTTCGTGCATCTGGTGGAGAGCAACCGGATCCCGAAGGTGCTCGGCATCTTCCTCCTGGGCCTGTGGGTCTCGCGCCGCCAGCTCTTCGTGAATGCGGAACGGCATGCGTTGCTGTTGAAGCGGTTGTGCATCGGGGGCTTCTTGCTAGGCCTGCCCGCGTCGGTGCTCATGTGGTGGGCGGAGGAGCATGCGGGGTATCCGCCTGATCCATCATCGCTCGTGCGGACCGCGAGCTACGCCCTTAGCGTGGTGCCCCTGGCCATTGCCATCGCATGCGGCTTCGCACTGCTGTGGCGCAGCAATGCGTGGAGGCCGCGGTTGCAGGTGCTGGCGCCCATGGGGCGCATGGCGCTGACGAACTACCTCATGCAGACGATCATCGCCCTGGCGCTCTTCACCGGCGTGGGCCTGGGCTGGGGCACGCGGGTGAGCGCGGTGTCATTCGAGGGCATCGCGCTCGCGGTCTTCATCGCGCAGGCGATCGGGAGCCGCTGGTGGCTTGCACGGTTCCAGTATGGACCCTTCGAGTGGGCCTGGCGTTCGCTCACCTACGGCAGGGTAATGGCGATGCGGAGGTGAGCTCCGCACCCGCTCCCTAGCTTTCACCCATGGAAGGCGCCATCCTGCTCGCGATCCTGATCCCGATCGCCATCGTCGTGCTGATGATCCTCCTGCTGGTGCGCATGGGCGCATTATCGCGCGAATTGGAGGCCATGCGCGGGCAGATGGCGCAATGGAAGAAGGCGCAGCAAGCCTATCCCCCCAACATCGGGGAAGCGCCAGCCACGCCTGCTGCGGCACCGGTGGCATCCGAACCGCCGGCAGCACCGGTGGTGCCACCGCCGATCATCGTACCGCCAATCGTCCCGCCCCAGCCCCCCGAGCCCGCGCCATCCGTTGAGGAGGATACCCTGCGCCGCATGCGGGAGGCATTCGATGGCCCTGCGGAGCATGGCACGCCATCGGTGGTGGTGGAAGCTCCCGGACCGCGTCCGGCGCCGCCGCCGCAGCCATCCTTCTTCGAACGCCATCCTGACCTGGAGAAGTTCATCGGCGAGAACCTCATCAACAAGATCGGCATCGCCGTGCTCGTGCTGGGCATCGGTCTGCTGCTGCGCTACGCCATCGGCAAGGGCCTGATCAACGAGACCGGCCAGACCCTGATCGGGCTCGGCGCCGGAGGCCTGCTCGTGCTATTCGCCCACCGGCTGCACGAGCGCTTCCGCGCCTTCAGCTCGGTGCTGATCGCGGGCGGCATCGCGGTCTTCTACACCACCATCACCATCGCCTTCCAGCAGTACCAGCTCATCGGCCAGGGCATGGCCTTCGCCGTGATGGTCGCCATCACCGGTATGGCCGTGCTGCTCACGCTCGGCTACGACCGTAAGGAACTGGCCGTCATCAGCCTGCTTGGCGGCTTCGCCGCACCCTTCCTCGTCAGCACGGGCGAAGGCAACTACAGGGTGCTGTTCACCTACCTGCTGATCCTCGACACCGGCATGCTGGTGCTGGCAGGCTACAAGAAGTGGCAGGTCATCAACGTGCTGTCGCTCGTGCTCACCGTGCTCATCGTCGGCGCCTGGTCCGTATCGGCCTACACCGGCCTGGATCCACGGCCCTCCTGGCCGGCATTCGGCTTCGCCACCGGCTTCTTCCTGGTGTTCTTCGCCATGAACCTGCGGTACAACCTCCGGCACGGCGCCGCGTTCACCGTGCTCGACCATGCGCTGCTGCTGGTGAACACCGCCTGCTACTATGCGGCGGGCCTGCATTACCTCAGCGACCTCCCTGTCCGTGTGACCGGCCTCTTCACGGTGCTGCTCGGTCTGTTCTACCTGGCATTCGCGCTCCACTTCCATAAGCGGGAGGGCATCCCCCGGCCGCTCCGGCTGCTGCTCATCGGGCTCGTCCTCACCTTCATCAGCCTGGCAGCGCCCGTTCAGCTCGAAGGCAGCAGCATCACGCTGTTCTGGGCAGCCGAGGCCGTGCTGCTGCTCTGGTTCGCCCACCGCACCGGGCTGCGGTTGATCGAGCGCGCCAGCGTGATCATCAGCCTGCTCATGATCGCCAGCCTGGCCATGGACCTGGCCGATGCCTATGGCGACTGGCGTGAAGCGCCGCTTCGCGTGATGCTCAACAAGGGGTGGATCACCGGCATGGCCGCCGCGGCATCGCTCTCCGCCTGCTGCCTCCTGCTCGCCAGGGTGGAACCGCAGGAGCCGCTGCTGCCCCTACTCCGGCGCGCGCATTGGCGGGTAATCTCGCTCGTCGGCAGCGTGGTCATCCTCTACCTCACGAACTTCCTCGAGCTCGATCATCAGCTGAGCCGTTCATTCCATTCCAGCGTGGTCCACCAGGCCCTCATGGCCTATACGCTGGCCTTCGCGCTGGCGCTGGGCCGGCTCGTGCGGAACGCCCATGCCGCCTATGGCCGCGCCGTGGCAGCCATCCTGCTCGTGTGCGGACTCGTGTACATCACCGGCACCTATGCGCAGGGGCGCAATGCCCTTTGGATGCTGTTCAATGCCGACGACGGTCGAGGCTTCATGCCCTTCCACTATGCGGCGCTGGCGCTGATGATCATGGCCGTGGTGCGCATCGCATGGTTCGCCCGCCGCCTGCTGCCGCGGCCCTCCGCGCCGTGGACCCTCTACCTCTGGGCCGCCTCGGGCTATATCGTCACCCTGGCCAGCCAGGAGCTCGATGTGGCCATGGCCCTCGGTCAGGGCACCGATGCGCACCTGGACTCCGCGCGCCGCGTGGGCTACCCGTTGCTCTGGGGCATCGGCAGCTTCGCCTTCATGTGGTACGGCATGCGCACCCGGCTGCGCACCATGCGCATCATCGCCTTGGCGCTCTTCGCCATCACGCTGGTCAAGCTCTTCCTCTTCGACCTCGGCGCGCTGAGCGAGGGCGGGCGCGTGGCGGCCTTCATCTTCCTCGGTGCGCTCCTGCTCGTGATCTCGTTCATGTACCAGCGGCTGAAAGGCCTTTTCCGCGATGATGCCACCACCCCAGACCAGCCGGACGATGGCCCGCATGCGTGACCTGTTCCTGCCTGCGCTCCTGTTGAGCGGGCCGCTGCACGCCCAGCCTTGGCTTTGGGGCGCCCCTGTTCCGCTGGTGACCGCGAAAGGGGTGCACGCCATCACCCTGAGCGCCGAACTGCTGGGCAGCGCCCGTTCCGACCTCGGCGACATCCGCTTGCTCGACAGCACCGGCACGGAAGTGCCGTACGTGCTCCGCGAAGTGGCGCGCGCGCCGGGGCCGGAGCATTTCGTTGCCTTCAACCTGCTGCGCAATGCCGTGCTCCCGCACCGCACCGAGCTGGAGATCGAGCGGCCGGCCGGCGAAGCGATCGAGGAACTGCATGTATGGATCAAGCCGATCGATGCGGAGAAGCGCGTGCGCATCACCGGCAGCGACGATCGCCGGGCATGGTACATGGTGAAGGACGAGCACGTGGCCGTGCGTGGGTCCCGCGGCGAGCCGCCCCATCAGGTTCTCGTGCTTCGGACCCCGCGCAGCGACTACCGCTACCTGCGCCTCACGCTGAACGATTCGCTCACCGCGCCGATGAAGGTGCTGGGCATCGGGCGCTTCGTGCCGGAGCAGGCGCCCGAAGCCGTCCATGGCCCTCCGGTGGACCTCCCCTTCACGCGGAAGGACAGCGCCCGATGGACCATCCTGCGCGTCGCATCGCCGAATGCCTTGCTGATCGAGCGGCTTGCGTTCACGGTGCAGGATACCGCTCCGTTCCTGCGCACCGCGGAGCTGAGCGCCTGGCGGAGCGCCGAGGTGCGCGAGGGCAGGCGCACGCGCACCGAGCGTTGGCGCGAAACCATGGGCACGTTCACGATCCAGCGGCGCGGCGGCTGCGCCTTCAGCCTCATGCCCGCGCGGCTCGACACCTTCGAGATCCGCATCGACAACGGTGACGACCTGCCGCTGCGCATCAGCGCGGTGAGCGCGCAATGCCGCCAGCGCGTGCTGCTCGCGCGCCTGGAACCGGGCATGCGCTACCGGGTCGTCTCGGGCCAGGAACGGCTCTCACCGCCGCGCTATGATCTGGCGCATTTCGCCGAGGAGCTGCCGGTGCCGCTCGATACCATGGCGCACGGCAGCCTGGAGCGGCTGCCGGAGCCCGAGCCCGAGAGGCCTCGCTTCGACCCCTCCAGCGCCTGGGTATGGGCCGCCATCATCGCCCTCATGCTGGGCATGGGCTGGATGGCGGTGCGCATGCTTCGGAAGGACCGAGGTCACGGTGGCAGCGGCCCGTGATAGCGCACGCACGGCGTGCTGTACCATGGGCATTGGCCATGCAAGGGAAGGGGCATGTGCAACGTGTCCCCCGCAGTGATGCTGTGCACGGGGAACGGGCCGCGCAGCCAGCGATCCATGCAGGCCTTGTCGATGGGGTCGGTGTACAAGGCGCCATCCCTGTGATCGCGGAGAAGCTGGTCATGCTTCCTGCGATCCACGCGTTCGCGGTCGAGGATGAGGTAGGTGCCGGCGGGCAATCGCAGCCATCCATCACCCTCGCTGTTCATCCGGATGGAATCGAGGACCGGTGCGCCGGGGTCGTTCATCGCGAATCGGCCGGTGCTGTCCGGTTCCGCCAGCCGGATGTACATGCGGCCGCTCCACGGGCGGGGTCGCGGCATGCCTTCGGGCCCGGGATCGACACCGCCGCAATAGGCTTCCGTATACGGTGCGTGGATGTGGAGGACGCCAGAGCCACGCTGCCCGCCGCTCCGCGCGCCATCAGCGGCCGGTCGATCCGCAGCGCAACCGGCGAGCACCAGGCCAACGAGCACCATCGCCGGCCGGGCGTCCATTCGCGCCATCCCGCCGAGTGCCATCAAATGGTCGCGACCACCTTCAGTTCGATCGCGATCGGGGTGGGCAGGCAATTGATCTCCAGCGTCGTCCTGCACGGCGGGTCCTTCTCGAAGTACTCCTTCCACAGGCGGTTGTACACGGGGAAGTCATCCTTCATGTTGGTCAGGTACACCGTCACGTCGACGATCCTCTCCCACGAGGAGCCGCTGTCCTCCAGGATCCAGCGCACGTTCTGGAAGACGCTGCGCACCTGCGTCTCGATGTCGTAGCTGACGATCCGGCCCTCAGGGTCCAGCTCAACGCCGGGAATCCTCTTCGTGCCGCGCTCTCGGGGGCCCACACCGCTGAGGAAGATAAGGTCGCCCACGCGGCGCGCATGGGGGTAGTGGCCGACGGGCTCGGGGGCCTTGCTGCTGGAGATGCTGCTCATGGGCGGGTTTGTGGCGGGTGAAGTTCGGTGCTGCCCGGCAATTGCGCAGCTGACCGCCGTCGGCTGCGGGATGCGCCCGGCTTGCGACCTTCGCCGCATGCGCCAATGCCTCATCGCAGCTGCAGGGCTGCTCGCCGCATGCGGGTCCAAGCCGGAGACCACGCAGCCCGAAACGGGCCCTATCACAGCTGCCGTATATGCCAGCGGCGTGGTGAAGGCACGCGACCAATACCAGGCCTACCCTGCGGTGAGCGGCATCGTGGCCGAGGTGCATGCGCAGGCAGGCGACAGCGTGAGCAAGGGCGATGCGCTCTTCACCATAGACGACCGGGCCACCAGCCTGGGGACACAGCGTGCTGCGCTGGCCTTGGAGCTGCTTCGCGAGAACGCCGGCAGCGCCTCTCCCGTGCTGGAGCAATTGCGGCTTGCCATGGAGCAGGCCCGCACTCGACTGGCGAACGACAGCCTGCAGTACGTGCGGCAGAAGGCCCTGTGGGAGAAGCAGATCGGCAGCCGGTCCGAGCTGGACAGCCGCGAACTGTCCTACACCTCCTCGCGCAATGCGCTGCTCACGGCCCAGAAGGCCTACAGCGAAACCCGCTCGCGGCTGCGCAACGAGCTACGCCTGGCGGAGAACGAACTGGCCATGCGGCGGGCAGCCGAAGGCGACCATACGGTGCGCAGCCTCCTTGATGGCCGCGTATACGATGTCCTCATCGAACGCGGCGAGCTGGCCAATCCGCAGCGGCCGCTGGCCATCGTGGGCCGTTCCGACGCCTTCCTGCTGGAGCTGCAGGTGGATGAATACGACATCGTGCGCGTGAAGCCCGGCCAGGACGTGCTCATCACCATGGACAGCTACAAGGGCCAGCTGCTGGAGGGCACCGTTTCGCGCGTGGACCCGCTGATGAACGAACGCTCGCGCACCTTCACGGTGGAGGCCGTATTCAAGCAACCCCCGGCCGTGCTCTACCCCAATCTCACGGCCGAAGCCAACATCGTGCTGGCGCGCAAGGAGCGCGCGCTGACCATACCGGCGGCGTATCTGGTGGATGACCGCTATGTGCTGGTGGGCAAGGGCGAGCGCCGCGCGGTGCAGGTGGGCCTCCGCGACCTGCAGCGCGCGGAGGTGCTCGGCGGCATCGACAGCACCACCGTCATCCTGCACCCCTGACCCCATGGCGGACCGCTTGCTCCTGAGCATCTCCGCAACCCTGTTGCGTGCAAGGCTCCGCCAGAGCGTGGTGGCCGCCGTTGGTGTGGCCATCAGCATCGGCATGTACATCGCGCTCAGCGGGTTCATGAACGGCCTCAACGGCCTCCTGGACGGGCTCATCCTCAACCGCACGGCGCACATCCGCATCTACAACGAGATACGCCCGGCCGAGCGGCAGCCCTTGGAGATCAAGCAGCTCCTGGAGCGCGCCACCGGCCGCGACCTCACCCATCCCTTCATCAGCCGCATCAAGCCCAAGGGCGAGCCGGCGGCTGTGCGCAACGCGCTGGCCATCATCGACGCCCTGCGCAAGGACCCGCGCGTGGACGGGATAGCGCCCAAGGTGAGCGCCCAGGTCTTCTTCAATGCAGGGACCATCGAGGTGAACGGCGCCATCCAGGGCATCGAGCCGCTGGAGGAGGACCGCCTGCTGCATTTCAGCGACTATCTCCTTGGCTGCACCGTGTCCGACCTCGCCGGCAGCTCCAATGGCGTGGTGCTGGGCAAGGGCCTGGCGGACAATATGCGCGTGGGCATCGGCGATGCCGTGCAGGTCTCCACCATCACCGGCGACCGCTTCACCCTGAAGGTGATCGGCTTCTACCAGAGCGGCATGGCGGATTTCGACAACATCACCTGCTTCGTAACGCTCACCACCGCCCAGAACCTGCTGGCCCAGCCGCGGAGCTGGATAACCGATGTGCAGGTGCGGCTCAAGGACCTCGACATGGCCCCGGCGGTGGCAAGGGAATACGCTCGGCGCTTCGATGCGGACGCCCAGGACATCCAGACCGCCAACGCCCAATTCGAGACCGGCAGCGGCGTGCGAAGCCTCATCAGCTACGTGGTGAGCGTGGTGCTGCTGCTGGTGGCGGGCTTCGGCATCTACAACATCCTGAACATGATGATCTATGAGAAGCTCGACAGCATCGCCATCCTCAAGGCTACGGGCTTCAGCGGGCGGGACGTGCGCGTGATCTTCATCAACCTGAGCATGATCATCGGTGTCTTCGGTGCCATTGCCGGCCTGCTGCTGGGCGGTCTCCTCGCCATCGGCATCGACCACATCCCCTTCCGGTTCGATGCGCTGCCCACCATCACCACCTACCCCGTGGACCACAATCCGCGGTACTACCTCATCGGCGTGGCCTTCGCGCTCGTCACCACCTTATTCGCCGGCCTCTTTCCCGCGCGCAAGGCAAGCCGCGTGGATCCGGTGGAGATCATCCGAGGGAAATGAGCAACGGCGATCCCGTCATCGAAGCGCGCGGCATCATCAAGTGGTTCCGCGACCCGGTGGACACGCAGGTGCTGAAGGGGGTGGACCTGAAGGTGATGCGCGGGGAGTACGCCAGCGTGATGGGGAAGAGCGGTTGCGGCAAGAGTACCCTGCTCTACATCCTCAGCACCATGGACACGGACTACACGGGCGACCTGTTCCTCGATGGGGAGCGCATCACGGGAAGCCCGCACGAGCACCTGAGCCGGCTGCGCAACGAGAAGATCGGCTTCGTGTTCCAGTTCCATTACCTCATCCCCGAGTTCACGGTCCTGCGCAATGTGATGCTGCCCGGCCTCAAGCGCGGCCTGCTGACGGAGCACGAGGTGGAGGAGCGCGCCATGGACCACCTCCGTACCATGGGAGTCGATCATCAGGCACGCAAGCGTGCGAACCAGATCAGCGGCGGAGAGAAGCAGCGGGTGGCCATCGCGCGGGCCCTGATCAACGAGCCGCTCATCCTGATGTGCGACGAGCCAACGGGGAACCTCGACAGCCGCAACAGCGCCATCGTGGAGGACCTCTTCCGGCGGATCGCCGATGAGCAGCGCCGCAGCCTGCTGGTGGTGACGCACGACGATGAGCTCGCCGCCAGGACGGACCGCATCATCACCATGGATGACGGGCGCGTCGTGCCCTGATCCTTACGCGGCCTTGAGCAGGCGCACCGTGAAGCGGGCGCCCCGCCCGTCCGCGGGATCAAGGGTCACCCCCCCGCCGTGCAGGTTGGCGATGAGCCTGACCAGCGATAGGCCGATGCCGTGGCCGGGCGTCCCCCCCGTGCTGTCGGACCGGTAGAAGGGCTCGAAGATGCGCTCCCGATCGGCACCGCCGATCCCTGGCCCTTCATCCTCCACAACCAGGCTCACCTCCGGCCCGGCGCACCGGATGGTCACCCTGGCACAGCCATCGCCCCCGTACTTGCAGGCATTCTCCATCAGATTGGCGGCCATGGACCGCAAGAGCACCTCATTGCCCTTCACCACCAGGTCGTCGGGATCCTCCAGGTCGTCGATGCCCACGTCCACCCGGCGCTCTGGATGTCCACGGAGCACCTCGGCGCGCGCCGCCCAGACCACCTCGTCCATCCGCACCGGGGCGAAGGTGAGCCGTGCGGCCTCCGACTCGGCCTGCGCCATGAGCAGCAAGCGGTCGGCGAGGCGGTTGAGGGCCTGCATGTCCACAAGAAGCGACCTCAGTGCCGCGGCATACTCGGGCCCCGAGCGGTCCTTGAGCAGCAGCACCTCGATCTGGCCTGAGATGGCGGTGAGCGGCGTGCGCAACTCGTGCGAAGCGTTGGCGATGAAATTGCGCTGCGCGGCGAAGGCGGCCTGAAGGCGACCCAGCAAGGCATTGAATGAGGCGGCCAGCTGGGCCAGCTCGTCGCGCCCATTGCCCGCCGCAATGCGCCGCGCCAGGTCCGTAGCGCCGATGCCCTGGATCTCGGTGACCATGCGCTGAACCGGCGCCAGCGCACGCTGCGCGTAGAAGCGGCCTGCCAGGAAGGTGATCACCAGCCCGATGAGGAAAGTGGCCGTCACCACGCGCGCCTCGTTGCGGAGCTTGCTCCGCCCGTAGACATCGACGCCCGAGACGACCACGACGAACCGGTCGCCCCCATCGCCGAAGACGAAGCTGAGCTGCTCCCGGGCGCCCATCTCATGCAGCAGCTCGCCAGCTGACCGCACGCTATCGAGCAGTGTGGGCGTGACGGCGCGCGCCTGCATGAAGCCGCCCATATGGAACAGCTCACGATCATCCTCATCGAGTATCCAGAGCGCCTCCTCGTGCAGCCGCACCGGATTGTCCTCCTCGATCTTCCGCAGCAAGTCCTCATCCACCTCGTCCACCTGGATGAGCAGCTTCGCCGCCCGCGTGCCCCGATCCCGCATGCGGCCGGCGAATTCCTCCTGCCGGAACCGGGCGGCCATGTAGAACACGGCAGCGAAGGAGATGCCGAGGATCACCGATGCCAGCAGCAGGAACTGCAGGGCGAGCCGGTTGCGGATGGTCATGGCCGGTCGGTGAGGATATAGCCCAGCCCGACCCTGTTGTGGATCAGCTTCGGCTCGAAGTCCCGATCCACCTTCTTGCGCAGGAGCTTGATGTAGGCCTCCACCACATTGGTGCCCGTGTCGTAGGCGATGTCCCATACGCGCTCGCTGATCTGGGCGCGGGAGAGCACACGGTCCGGATGGCGCATGAGGTACTCCAGCAAGGCGAACTCCTTTGCGGTGAGCGCGATGCGACGGCCGCCACGGACGGCCTCCTTCTTGGCAAGGTCCAGTTCCAGATCGGCGTAGGCCAGCCGGTCGCCCAGCTCCGGAACGGCCGCTCCACGCCGCAGCAGCGAACGGATCCTGGCCAGCAACTCCTTGAACTCGAAGGGCTTCACCAAGTAGTCGTCCGCCCCGGCATCAAGCCCGGCCACCTTGTCGTCCGCCGTGCCGAGCGCCGTGAGCAGGAGGATGGGCATCCGCCCCCCATCGGCCCGGATGGCCTTGCAGACCTCCACGCCGTTCATCCCCGGCATCACCACATCGAGCAGCACGAGGGCGATATCCGGCTCCTGCGCCAAGCGCCTCGCCATCAGGCCATCGAAGGCATTGAGCACCTGGTAGCCGCTCTCCTCAAGGCCTTGCTTGATGAAGGCCGCTACCTTGGGTTCATCCTCGGCCAGCAGGATACGCATGGGACGAAGCTAGAGGGCGGGCGCCAACCCGGCCGCAACGAAAAGGAGGCCCGCCGTGCGAGCCTCCTTCATTTCGCTGACATCCTGCCCTTCAGCCCGTTCACCTGCACCGTACCACGGGTGCTTCCACTTCCACCAACAACCGGCTCCAGGGCCTCGCGTGACGGGATGCCTGCCGAATCACATTCACGGCCCAAAAGTGGCCCGGCACCCTGGAAGACGGCATGAGCAGGGGGTGAAAAAGGGGTGAAATCCAGCATCCGCCCATGGCTTCAGCCCTGCGTACCCCGGTGAGGCTCCTCGCGCTAACCCATCCCGATCGCGCAATCTTCGCACCCTCATTCACGCATCCCACCCTAATCCATCGCCCGCATGCGCTACCGCCGCCTCGGCAACTCCGGCCTGCAGGTCTCCGAGCTCTCGCTCGGCTCCTGGCTCACCTTCGGCAAGCAGATCACCGACGCCACCGCCGGGAAGCTGATGAAGGTCGCCTACGACAATGGCATCAACTTCTTCGACAACGCCGAGATCTACGCGCGGGGCGAGAGCGAACGCGTGATGGGCAGGATCCTGAAGAAGCAGAAGTGGCCGCGCGATACCTGGATCGTGAGCAGCAAAGCCTACTTCGGCGCCGGGGGGAAGCGCCCCACGCAGGTAGGACTTCACCGCAAGCACTTGGTGGAGGCCTGCAACGATGCGCTCAAGCGGCTGCAGCTGGAGTATCTCGACCTCTACTTCTGCCACCGGCCAGACAAGAGCACGCCCATCGAGGAGACGGTGTGGACCATGCACCAGTTGATCATGCAGGGCAAGGTGCTCTACTGGGGCACCAGCGAGTGGAGCGCGCAGGAGATCATGGAGGCGCACATGGTGGCGAAGCAGCACCACCTCATCGGCCCGGTGATGGAGCAGCCGCAGTACAACATGTTCCACCGCGACAAGGTGGAGGTGGAGTTCGGGCAGATCTACAGGACGGTGGGACTGGGCACCACCATCTGGAGCCCGCTCGCCAGCGGCATCCTCACCGGCAAGCACCGCGATATCAAGGCGGCCAAGGGCACGCGCCTCACCATGGAGGGCCTCGATTGGCTCCGCGAGCGCGAGCTCACCCCCGAACGCCTGAAGACCGCGGAGAAGCTGAACAGGATCGCCGATGGCCTGGGACTCTCGCTCCCGGTGATGGCCCTGGCCTGGTGCCTGAAGAACCCCAATGTGAGCACGGTGATCCTCGGCGCCAGCAAAGAGGCCCAGCTGAAGGAGAACCTCAAGGCCAGCGATGCGCAGGACCTGCTCACCCCGGCGGTGATGGAGAAGATCGAGAAGGTGCTGGGGAACGCACCAGTGCGGCCGCAGTGGTAGGGCGCCCTCACACGAACCGCCGCAGTACGGCCTCCACCTGGGCCGCATATCCGCCCCCGAAGAGGTTCACGTGTACCAGCAGCGGGTACAGATTGCACAGGTCCACCCGCTCCTCCCAGCCGGCCTCCAAGGGCCATTCAGCCTGATAGGCGTCGTAGGCCGCTGGGTCGAGGCCGCCGAACAGCCGTGTCATGGCCAGGTCCATCTCGCGGTGGCCATAGTACACTGCCGGGTCGATGAGCACCGGTCGGCCTTCGCTGTCGCAGAGGAAATTGCCGTTCCACAGGTCGCCGTGCAGCAGCGCGGGCGGTTCCTTCGGGAACAGCCGGTCCAGCTTGGCGAAAAGGCGCTCGAAGCGGAAGCAGGCGCCCGCCTCCATCCGCTTGCGGTCGCGCGCGAGTTTGAGCTGGGGCTCCAAGCGGTGGTGGACGAAGAAGCCGGGCCAATCGGGCTCCGGGGTGTTCATTTGCTTGAGCGTGCCGATGTAATTGTCCCTCTCGAGGCCGAAGCGCTCGCTCGTATGCGCGTGCAGCCGGGCCAGTCCCCGTCCGAATGACTCCCAGAATGCGAGGGTCCTGGCGCCCTCCTCGATCCACTCGAGCAGCAGGTAGGCGTCATCATGGTCCTCACCGGTGGCTATCACGGACGGAACCCGGAGGGCCTTCGCATCGCGCAGGCGCCGGAGACCATCGGCCTCTGCGCTGAACATCGAGGGGAAGCGGTCCGCCGAATTGACCTTCACGAAGAATCGGCCTGCAGCGGTGTCGAGGCGATAGGCGTCGTTGATGCTCCCGCCACCCACGGGTACCGCCTGCTCCACCTCGGCATAGGCACCGGCATGGCGGGCGATGTGCTCACCGAGGCGCTCTGCGAGTGAACCGGGCAGCGGCATGGAACGAAGAAGGCCGCTTCAGGTGAAGCGGCCTTCGTGGAGAATACCGGAGTCGAACCGGTGACCTCTTGCATGCCATGCAAGCGCTCTAGCCAGCTGAGCTAATTCCCCATTCTTTCAGCGCCCCCTTGCGGGAACGGGGTGCAAGTTTAAGCGATCCGTGTCAATCTGCGCCTACCTGTGCCGGCACAGGGCACCCACCGGATTCGCGATCGTTCAAAACTACCGGCGCGACCGGGACGAAACGCCTTGGGTGCAAGGCCAACTTTGCACCGCTGGCCCGGTTCGATGGCAAGCCATGGTGAAGCGCCAGACCGGCAGCGTTGGACAGACTTGAAAGGGAGGGAGGAGGTGGTTTTGGACCGATGGAACCTGCAAGGGACCATTAGGGTAGGTAGGGCAAGCCTTCTCCCCCCTTTCGCCAACTCAGCGCACCGCCCGTTTCCCCTTGGCTCGCAGGTACCCGTAGGCATCGCGCTGCGCGTGACCGACAGGTCGACCCCGTAGCGCCTTGCGGTAGGGATTGTCCTGGGCCTTGTTGATGGTCCGTGCCTTGGTCCCATCCTCCCATTGCAGATCGAGCAGGTGGAGCAGTTCCGCGCGCAGGCCCGCATCCTGCAAGGGGAATGCGACCTCCACCCGCCGGTCCAGGTTGCGTCCCATCCAGTCAGCCGAGGCCAGGTATACGCGCTGCCGCCCTTCGCTGTGGAAGACATAGGTGCGGCTGTGCTCGAGGTACCGGTCCACGATGCTGATCACCTCTATGCCCTCGCTCAGGCCCCGAACGCCGGGGACGAGGCAGCAGATGCCGCGCACGATGAGCCGGATGGGCACACCGGCTTGGGCGGCATCGTAGAGCTTCGCAATCAAGGCCCTATCCTCCAAGCTATTGAGCTTGAGGAGGATGCCTGACGGTCGGCCCAGCGCAGCGCTGCGGATCTCGCGGTCGATCAGCTCCTCCAACCCAGCGCGCAGATCCAAGGGCGCCACCATCAGCTGCTGGGTCCGGGGCCGGTGGCGCCGATCGGCCAGGTGCCTGAACACCTCGGACACCTCCAGGGTGAGGGTCGGGTTCGCGGTAATGAGGGCCGTATCCGCGTAGAGGCGCGCCGTGCGCTCGTTGAAGTTTCCGGTGCCCAAGTAGGCATAGCGCTTCATGCGGCCGCCGACCACCCGCTCGATGAGGCAGAGCTTGCAGTGCACCTTGAGACCTTCGTAGCCGTAGTTCACCACGGCGCCCGCCTGCTCCAGCTGCTCGCCCCACTTCAGGTTGGAACGCTCGTCGAACCGGGCCTGCACCTCCACAAAGGCATGCACCTCCTTGCCGCGGCGCAAGGCCTCGATAAGGGCGGTGCAGACGGCACTGTCCTCCGCAACCCGGTAAAGGGTGATGTGGATGCGGCGCACCGCTGGATCGCGCGCTGCGCGCCGGAGCCAATCGGTCACCTGGCCGAAATCATGGTAAGGGAAATGCAGCAGGACATCCGCACGGTCTGCGGCTGCGAAGGCATTGCGGGCGCGCAGGGCCGGGTGAGGCAGCGGCGGCCAGGGTGCATCACGCAGCGCCCTATGCCCTGCGACAGGCAGCCGCAGGAGGTCGCTGAAATGGTGGTACCGTCCACCGGGCACCAGGTCGTCCTTGGCCAGGCCCAGCAGCTCGCGCAACGTGCGCACCATGCGCCGCGGCATGGCGGCATCGTAGAGCAGGCGCGAGGGCACGCCGGTGATCCGCTTGCGCAGGCTCTTGCGCACCTTATCCTGCACGGTACCGGTGAACTCCTCGTCGAGGTAGAGCTCGGCATCGCGCGAGAGCTTGATGGCGTGGCAGCCCAGCACGCGGAATCCGGTGAAGAGCCCCGGCAGCGCCAAGCGGACGGCATCGTCAAGGAAGATGAGCTCCGTGCGCCCCTTGGGCGCCGGGAGGGCGATGAAGCGGCCCAGCTCATCGCTGGGGATGTTGACGAGCACCAGGCGCTGCTTGCCGCCGCTCTTCCCCGCCGGGGCCAGGCGGCAGGCGAAGTAGAGCTTCCGGTCCTCCACGAACGGGGCGTTGCCGGCGCGGACGGCAGCCGTTACGAGGCGCGGAGCGATGCGCCTGGCGGTCCATTCGCGCAGGAAGCGCATCTGCGCCGGCGACAATTGCTCCTCATTGCGGATTCGGATGCCCTTGCGTGCCAGTGCCGGCAGGAGCTCCTCGCGCCAGAGGCGGCCGAATTCGCGCTGCTGGGCGAGGGCCTTGGCGTTGATGCGGGCTATGCGCCTGTCGGGCGGCACAGCGAGCGCCGTACGCGTGGCCTTGCTCAGGCGGCCGAGGCTGCGCAGGGAAGCCACCCGCACCCGGTAGAACTCATCGAGGTTGCTGGAATAGATGCCGAGGAACTTGACGCGCTCGAGCAGCGGGTTGCGCGGGTCCCGGGCCTCCTGCAATACGCGATCGTTGAAGGACAGCCAGCTGAGGTCGCGGTCCACGAAGCGGTGCTCCGCGCGGTCCTCCCGGTCGCTCTTGGCCTTCGCGCGGTGCCGCTCGGCCTGCTCGCGCAATCGCTGGAGGTTGATCCGCTTCTGCGGCCCGTAGCGCCGCTGGGCCTCCGGGGTGTGGAACACATGGGATCCCAGGTAGGCCAGGTTCTCCCGGAGCCATTCCTGTGCGCCGATCCTCCGGCCCTGCGCCACCTCGCGCTCGGCTCGGAGCAGCTCGCTGCGGGCGGCGAAATCCACCTGACCGGCCTTGGCGGAGTCGGCATCGCGCAGCACGGCCTGCATCGCCGTGCGCGGCCGGGCACCGAAGCAGGTGGCCATGACCAGTGCACGCACCTGGGCCCTGCTGCGGGCCGACGCCCCATGCTTCACCAGGAACGCTTCGGCGAGCCGCGCGCTCTCCCGCTCGTGACCGTCATAGGCGAGGGCATAGCCCGTATCGTGGAAGAGGGCTGCCAGTTCGAGGAGGGACACCTCCTCCGGGGGCATCCGACGGGCCCGGGCCAGGGCCACGGCGGTGCGTGCCACGGCCAGGGTATGCTCCAGGTCGTGGAAGCGCATATGCCGGGGCATCCGGCGCGCGAACCAGTGCCGCACATGCAGCCGGGCCTTCTCGAGGAGCGCAGGATCCATGGTGGCCATGGCGGCCGAAGGTAGACGCGCACCGCACGCCGATCCTATCTTGGCAGCACCCGCATGGATGCCGCCGCCGCGCACAGCCTCTACGACCTGCTGCATGGCGACCGGTTCAGCCTGGTTTACTGCGGCGGTTTCTCCGACGCGCACACCGCCAGCCTGGTCGCCTTGGGCGAGGCCACAGCCGAAGCCATGGGCCGCGACCGCACGCACCAGCACCGCTTGGCCTTCATCATGGTGGAGGCCTACCAGAACATCGTCCGCCACAAGGCCGCTGGCAGCTCGCTCGAAGGCCTCGCCAACGGCCGCTGCCTCTTCGCGCTGCGCTGCTCGGCCACGGTGGACGAGGTGGTGGCCATCGACCCCGTGGAGGCCGACGAGGCCCTGGAGCTGGAGTCCGCCTTGCGCCGCCTCGGCGACCTCGACCTCGGCCAGCTGAAGGAACTCTTCCTGACCCGCCTGCGCGAAGGCACGCGCACCGCCCGCGGCGGTGCCGGACTGGGCTTGATCGAGATGGCCCGCCGATCGGCCAACGCGTTGCGCTACCGTTTGCTGCCTCTTGATGCACTGCACCAGCTCTTCGTGCTGCACATCACCGTAGGCGGCACACCGTCCCACACCTCCCCGTTCGAGCCCATCCGACGGATGCATGGCGACGCCACTGCGCTGGGCCTGGTGGCGGCATGCCGGTGCAGCCCTTCGGCCGCGGTGCGCGAGGCGGTGCTCCGACTCCTGGAGCGCGAACTGGAAGGCGCCGAATCACGCACCGCCCAGCGCGCCTTCCTCAGCGGCGCGGACTGGCTGGAAGCCCAGGACCTGGCGGCGGATGCCGTGATGGCCCTGCTCCGCGATGGCGAGGGGCTTGCACTCCTGTTGGCGGCATCGGGACACCGCGCGCGCATCGATGCCCTGGGAGGCCAGGTCGCGGATGTCCAAGGCATGCAGCCGGCGTTGCTTGAGCGGCGCTACCGCGATGCCCTCCTGGGCCGCACAGGCCCAGGCCCATCCCTCGATGCAGGGCTGCTCGAGCTGGCGCGCCTGAGCCGGGATCCCTGCATCCTTGATGTGCGCGAGGAGGGGGCACGCACGCAGGCCGTGCTGCTGGTCCGCCTGCGATGACCGGTTCCTGGCCGGCCGCCGCCGTTGGCTTTCTTTGGCTACCGCGGCATAACGATCGGCATGCGATCGGTGTTCTACCACTGAAACCTGCCGCCATGGTCACCGCCTTCCATCGACTCCTGCTCGGCTTCGAGCGCTTCGCCGCCTGGTTCGATCACCGCTTCGGGTGGTTCTTCACCAACGGCATGAAGCAGCGCCACAGCAGCCCCAAAAGGCCCGTCAGAGCCTGATGCAGATGTTCTTCGCCTCGGTGAAGAAGCGCAGGGCCTCCACGCCTCCCTCGCGGCCCACGCCGCTGTGCTTCATGCCGCCGAAGGGCGTGCGCAGGTCGCGCACCATCCAGCAGTTCACCCATACGATACCGCTCTCCAGCCTGCGCGCCAGCCGGTGCGCACGCTTCACATCGCCCGTCCACAGCACTGAGGCGAGGCCATAGGTGGTGCCGTTGGCCGCCGCCAGCGCCTCCTCCTCGGTGTCGAAGGGCGCCAGCGTCACCACCGGCCCGAAGATCTCCTCCTGGTTCGTGCGGCAGGCCGGACCCAGCCCCTCGATCACCGTGGGGGCGATGTACCAGCCGGCCGCGAGGTCGCCCGGCAGCATCACCCGCTCGCCGCCGCAGAGCACCCGTCCCCCTTCCTCCTGGGCCAAGCGGATATGGCCGAGCACCTTCTCCATGTGCGCCTGCGAGACCACGGCGCCGAGATCGCTACCGGGATCGTTGGGGTCGCCCACGCGCAGCGCCTTCACACGCTCCACGAAGGCATCGCGAAAGCGGTCGTAGAGGGGCCGTTCGATGAGGATGCGCGAACCGCAGAGGCAGATCTGGCCCTGGTTGCGGAAGGAGCTCTGGACCGTGGTGCGCAGCATCTCCTCGAAGTCGCAATCGGCGAACACCAGCACAGGGTTCTTGCCGCCGAGCTCCAGGCTCAGCTTCTTGAACTGGGGAGCGGCCACGCGCGCGATCTCCTGCCCGGTACGCGTGCCACCGGTGAATGTGATGGCCTTCACCCGCGGATGCGCGGTGATGGCGGCGCCCACCTTCGGCCCCAGCCCGTGCACGATGCCAAGGACGCCCGGGGGCAGGCCTGCCTCAGCGCAGAGGGCGGCCATGCGGAAGGCCGTCATGGGGGTCACTTCGCTGGGCTTGGCCACCACGCAGTTGCCAGCGGCGAGCGCCGGCGCGATCTTCCAGGTGAAGAGGTAGAGCGGCAGGTTCCATGGGCTGATGGCACCCACCACCCCGATGGGACTCCGGTCGGTGTAGTTCACCGCAATGTCGTCCATCAGGTGGGCCTCGCTGTGCTCGTGCAGGATGGCGGTGGCGAAGAAACGGAAGTTGGACACCGCGCGCGGGATATCCACCTTGCGGGCCAGGTGCACGGGTTTGCCGTTATCGCGGCTCTCCGCTTGCGCGAAGCCCTCCAGGTCGCGTTCGATGAGATCGGCCAGGCGCAGGAGGATGCGGCTGCGCTCCTCACGCGAACGTGCGCTCCATGCCGGAAAGGCGGCTGCCGCAGCGGCAACGGCGGCCTCCACATCGCGCTCATCGGAATCCGGGATACGGGCATAGACGCGGCCGGTGGCCGGTTCGTGATCATCGAGCCAGCCGCCGCTGATGGCCGGCTGCAACCGCCCGCCGATGAGGTTGAGGATCTCTTCCATGGCAGCGCCGAAGGTATCCTGCCCGCAGGCACCCCTGCCGGGGCTTCCGTAACATCGCGGCATGAACGGCCTTCGCTCACTGCTGCTGCCCGCCGCCCTCGTCGTCGCCATCGCGGCTGCGGCACAGGAGCCGATGGGCGTTGTGCGCGGCACGGTACGCGATGCCGCCACCGGGCTGCCGCTGGCCCAGGCCACGGTGGTGCTGCGCCCTTCCGAACCCCTGCTCGGCGCGGCCACCGACAGCGCTGGCGGATTCATCCTGCGCCAGGTGCCCGTGGGCCTCTACGCGGTGAAGGCCAGCGTGGTGGGCCACGAGCCCCAGGAGCTGCCCGAGGTGTGGGTGCGCAGCGGCAAGGAGACCGTGGTGGACCTGGCACTGAGGGCGGCTTTCGTGCAGCTGGCGCCGGTGGAAGTGGGCGCGGTGGAGGTGTGGCACATCCCGCACCTCGGCGTGCGCACCTTCACCGTTGAACAGGGGCTGCGCTATCCGGCCATGTTCCAGGATCCCGCGCGGCTGGTAGCGGCCACGCCCAGCGTGGCCGCGCCGAACGACCAGGCCAACCACCTGATGGTGCGCGGCAACTCGCCGTTGGCCAACAGCTGGCTGCTGGAAGGAGCGGAGATCGTGAGCCCGAACCACTTGGGCAACGCGGGCACGGTGAGCGACCTGCCCACCCTGAGCGGCGGCGGCGTGAGCATCCTGAGCGCGCAGATGCTCGGCCCCTCGCGCCTGCGCACCGGCATCCTGCCCGCGCACCTCGGCAATGCCGTGGGCGGCCTCATGGACCTGGAGCTGCGGCGCGGCAATGCGCAAGCCCGCGAGTGGACCGTGCAGGCGGGCTTGCTCGGCATCGACCTGAGCACCGAGGGGCCCATCGGACGCAACGGCAAGGCCTTCCACCTGGTGAACTACCGCTACAGCACGGTGGGGCTGCTCAGCGCGATGGGGGTGGACCTGGGCGATGAGGCGATCCGGTTCCAGGACCTCTCCTTCCACGTGGGTACGCGCTTGGGCGAACAGGGCGAGCTGCGCCTCTTCGGGATGGGCGGCACCAGCGCCAACGTCTTCGCTGCGAAACCGGACACCGCGCTCTGGGAGACCGACAAGGACTCGCGCGACATCGACTACACCAGCAGCATGGGCGCCGTGGGCGCCACGCTGCGGCTCCCCCTGGGGCGCCGGTCGGTACTGCATGCCACCGCGGCCTGGAGCGGTGCCTACCAGGAGCGCACCGAGACGGAGACGGACACCGCCGCCCGCGCCTTCGCACAGCCCTTCACCAGCCTGTATGAGCGCAAGCTGAGCGCGGTGGTGCGCGTTGAGGGCGCCCTGGGGAAGCGACTGCGCTATGCGGCCGGTGCCGGCGCAATGGAACGTGCCGCGGTGAACGTGCTCAGGGACACCACCAGCGGCTGGCTGCTGCGTCCCTTCGCGCAGGTGATGGTGCCGCTCTCCCACGGCAGCCACCTCACCGCGGGCGTGGCCTGGAGCCGCTTCACCTACAGCGACAGCGACCTGCCCGAGCCGCGCATCGACCTCTTCGTGCGCACTGGGCCGCGCGGTGCGCTCATGGTCGGCGCCGGCGTGCGCGGGCAACTGCCGCAGCATGCGGTGATGAACCTCTATGCACCCTCGCCCGCCAGCCTGGCCCTGGGCGTGCCGGACAATCGCTCCATCGGCCTGCAGCGCAGCGAGGACCTGGTGGTGGGCTACGAGCACCGCGTGCAGGCGAACCTCGTGGTGCGCGCAGAGGCCTTCGCGCAGCGGTTGACCGGCGTGCCCCGGCCCTGGTCGGGCTTCAGGGGCGCCAGCGGCCTTGACGGTGCGCTGCTCAACTTCTGGGACCAACCGCAATACCTGCCGATGGAGGAGACCGCCGAGGGGCGGAACATCGGTGCGGAGCTCAGCCTCTCGCGCGACTTCAGCCGCGGCTACTATTGGCTGGTGAACGGCAGCGCCTTCCGGAGCACCTTCATCGTGGACGGCCTGGAGCGGGAAGGCCGCTGGAGCGCGAACTGGACCGCCAACGCGATCGCCGGCAAGGAGTGGCGCAAGGCCAAGGAGACGCATGTGCGCACCTGGGGTGCGGGCCTCCGCGCGCTGGGGGTGGGCGGCCTGCGGTATACCCCCATGGAGGCACAGAACCGCCGCGGCATCTGGACCTTCGTACTCGGCGAACCGTACTCCGCAAAGCTGAACGACGTCTATCGCATCGACCTGCGGGTATACCTGAAGCGTGACCGCCCAGGGCGCACGAGCCAATGGGCCATTGACCTGCAGAATGCCGCCAATACCCGCAACGAGGCCTACCGGGTGTTCGACTACCGGCAAGGCGAGTTCATCACCCGCACCCAGCTCGGCCTGATCCCGAACCTCAGCTACCGCATCGAATTCTGACCCCTGCCCGATGAAAGCCCTCAACTACGTGCTCGCCGCGGTCTTCTTCCTCTTCGCCGCCTTGCAGTACAACGACCCGGACCCGCTCCTGTGGGTCGCGGTGTACGGTGCGGTGGGCACCCTTTGCCTGCTGGCCGCATTGGGCGGGCATTTCAAATGGCTCACCGGCGCCTTGACGCTGACCGTACTGGTATGGATGGGAAGCCTGGCGCCGGGCATGGCCGACTGGGCGCGCATGGGCTTCCCCACCATCGTGGGCTCCATGAAGGCCGAAGCCCCGCACATCGAGGTGGTGCGCGAATTCCTGGGCCTGCTCACCGCCCTCCTGGGCCTGCTGCACCTGCTGCGCCTGGCCGTGCGCGCCCCCAAGGCCTGAGAAATCGAAAGGCCCCCACTTGCGTGAGAGCCTTCCGACCCCTTGTTGCGCTGTTCAGAGAACCAAAACCATACCTCCTTGACAGCTCGTTCAGTATGCTGAGGCGACAAGCGCCGTCGTTAGCGTGCTCCGACGCTGCAAAACTACCGCCAGCCCGCGCGGCGCTTGTGAATGCTGCGTCAAGGAACGTTAAAGCTCGTTAAGCAGCAGCCCCCCCGGAGGCCCCCCGGTAGCTTCGCTCTACACCATGGATAAGCGGTCCATCGCGCTCCTGCTCGCCGCCATCACGGTGGCCATGCTGGGGCTGCTGGCCATCCAGGTGGCGTGGACGCGCAATACCATCGCGCTGCGCGAGGACCAGTTCGACGAAGCGGTATCGCACGCCCTGATGCGCGTGAGCGATCGGCTGGAGGGCATCGAGCGCATGCGCGAACTGAAGCGCCACCGGCAGGGCCGGCGCATGCTCCTCCGGCTCGACTCGATGCGGCGGGCACAGCCGTTGCCGCAGCCTGCGGACGAGCCCTTCGCCGGAGCCGAACCGGTGCCTCCGCCCGATGCTCCGTTGGAGCCGTTGCCGCCGCCTCCCGGCTTCCCGGGCGAAGACGAGCACGAGGAGATGGTGACCGACCTGGTGCGCGCCATACTGGCCTCGGAGCTGGGCCGCGACATCCGGAAACGCGTGGACCCGGTGACGCTGGACAGCCTACTGCGGGGCGAGCTGCTGCCGCTGGGGCTCCAGGGCGACCCCGCCTGGGCCGTCTTCACCGCCGAGGGGGCACTGGCGCTGGCGCCGGCCGCCGACAGCGCCGCCCTGCTGCTGCGCGCATCACCGCACCGGGCGCGGCTCTTCCGGCACGACCTGGCAGGGGCGCCCAACTACCTGCACGTGCGCGCCGAGCATGGCCGTGCGGCACTGCTCAAGGGCTCCTGGCCCATGCTCATCGCCTCGGCGCTCTTCCTGCTCATCATCGCGCTGGTCTTCACCTACGCGCTGCGCGCGGTGGTCCGGCAGAAGCGGCTCAACGACATCCGCAACGACCTGGTGAACAACCTCACCCACGAGCTGAAGACCCCGATCAGCACCATCGGGCTGGCCTGCGAGGCGCTGGCCGACCCCAGCATCCCGCGCACCGAGCAGCAGGTGCGCGCCTACACCACCATGATCCGCGACGAGAACAAGCGCTTGGGGGCGCTGGTGGAGAATGTGCTGCAGAGCGCCGTGCAGGACGGCGGGCGCATGGTGGTGAAGCCGGTGGACCTCGACCTCCATGCCGTTATACAGGATGTGGTGCGCAGCAGCACCATGCAGGTGAGCCGCCGCAACGGACGGATCGAAGCCGACCTGCGCGCCGAGATCCACCGGGTGCAAGGCGACCGCATCCACCTCACCAACCTGCTCTACAACCTCATCGACAATGCGGTGAAGTACTGCGAGCAGGAGCCCCGCATCCGCATCGCCACGAACAGCGACGATGAGGGCATCACGCTCAGCGTCGCCGACAATGGCATCGGCATCCCGCCTTCCGAGCAGCGCAAGATCTTCGACAAGCTCTACCGCATCCCCACCGGGAACCTGCACAACGCCAAGGGCTTCGGCCTCGGCCTCAGCTACGTGAAGAGCGTGGTGGAGCGCCACGGCGGCCGCATCCGCGTGGAGAGCATCCCCGGACAGGGCAGTACCTTCCACATCTTCCTTCCCTTCGCCCATGAGCACCAGCGCACGGCTCCTCGTCGTTGAGGACGACCCCAATCTCGGCACCCTGCTGGCCGATTACCTCCGCGCACGCGGCTTCGATACCGAGCTCCGCACCGACGGCCAGCAGGGCTGGCTGGCCTTCGGCAAGGGGCGTTTCGACCTGCTCATCCTCGACGTGATGATGCCGCTGAAGGACGGATTCACGCTGGCCCGTGAGATCCGCGCGAAGGACCCCGAGGTGCCCATCATCTTCCTTACGGCCAAGAGCATGAAGCAGGATACGGTGCAGGGCTTCCAGAGCGGCGCCGACGACTACATCACCAAGCCCTTCGGCATGGAGGAGCTCATCCTGCGCATCAATGCCGTTCTGCGGCGCACCCGCGGGACTGAGCCCGGCCCCGAGGAACCGGTGACCTACTCCTTCGGCGGCTCTCACTTCGACCCGCGCAAGCAGGTGCTGCGCACCCCTGCCGGTGAGCGCCGCCTCACCACCAAGGAAAGCGAATTGTTACGTCTCCTGTGCGCCCACCGCAACGACGTGCTGGAGCGCGCCTATGCGCTGAACAAGGTGTGGGGAAGCGACAGCTACTTCAATGGCCGCAGCATGGATGTGTACATCGCCAAGCTGCGCAAGTACCTGAAGGAGGACCCCGAGGCGGAGATCATCAATATACACGGCAAGGGCTTCCGACTGGTGGCGCCCGGGCCGCAATAGCCGGCGCGCTCCCGCAGTTGAAGGGATAAACACCCTTCACCATGCATGCCGCCCTCCATCCTTGGCGCGCCGCCTCCGCCGGCCATGGCCGCCGATTCCTCGCGGGCCTGCTCATCTCCCTCTCCTTCGCGCTGGTGGCCTTCGAGTGGCGCACCACGGCCGGTGCCGCAGTGCCGCTTCCGGGCGATCCGCTGCCGCCCATGGACGAACTGGAATACCCGCCCGTGGTGATCCTGGAGAAGCGGGCCGCCGCCCAGCCTGCGGCGGCCAAGCGCAGCGCCGGACCCATCGTGCCCGGGCCGGAGCCCGCACCTGAGCCCGGGCCCGTTCCCGACCCGGGGCCGGATCCCGGTCCGCCGGATCCCGGTCCCATTGTGCCCCACCCGATCGGGCCCGCGCCTCCCGAAACGGTGGACCCTGGCCCCATGCCTTGGGATGGCGTGGAGCAGCGCCCCTACTTCCGTAGCTGCCTAGGCCGTGACCGCACCGCGCTCGATGACTGCACGGAAGAGCTCATCGAACGCCATCTGAAGCGCAATTTCCAGGTGCCCGACGAGATGCGCCGCGAGGAGCGCACCACCGTCTCCATCGAGATTGATGCCGAAGGGCGCATCGGCCGTGTGCTCTGCGTGCCCAAGCCCAGCCCTGCGGTGCAGGCCGAGATCGAGCGCGTGATCCGCGCGCTGCCTCCCCTGATGCCCGCCACGCAGAACGGCCGTCCCGTGCCGGTGGTATTCCAGCTGCCCTTCAAGGTGGTGCGCGGGTGAGGATGCTCAGTGCTGCGACCCGCCGCATCCGCTAACCTTGGGGCAGCCGTCGGCGCCATGCTCCGCTTCCTGCTCCTTGCACTGCTGCTCGTTCATGGCGCCATCCACCTGATGGGCCTCGCAAAGGCGTGGGACTGGGGCCCGGTGGCTGCCATCGCCAAGCCCGTTTCCCGCGCACAGGGACTGCTGTGGGGAGCCGCCGCTATCCTGTTCCTGGTAGCTCTAGCCCTGGTCATCCGCCACCGCGATACGTGGTGGGTGCCTGCGGCCGCCGGGGCAGCGGTCTCCCAAGCGCTCATCATCCTGCATTGGTCGGATGCTCGCTTCGGGACCTTCGCCAACGCCGCCATCCTCCTCGCTGCGGTGCTGGGGGCGGCGGTCTGGAGCCTGCGCAACGGGTACGCGAACGGCACCTCGGCGGCGGTGCAGCGCGCCCTGGCGGAGCCGCAGCGGATGGTCGCGGAGAGCGACATGACCGGGCTACCGCCGCCGGTTCAGCGCTTGTTGCGCGCCCATGGCGCCGTTGGCCGGCCGCGGCCGCGCGTGCTCCGGATGGAGTTGAGCGGCGAGCTCCGCGGCGCAGATGGCCCTTGGATGCCCTTCACCAGCGTGCAGGTGAACACCTTCGGCGAACCGACGCGCCACTTCTGGATCGATGCGGTGATGAAGGGGCTGCCCACCAAGGGCCATCATGCCTATGCGGGAGGGCATGCCCGCATGCACATCAAGCTGCTGGGACTGGTTACGGTGATGGATCACAGCGGTGACCGGATGGACGCCTCGGAAACCGTGACCTGGCTGAATGACCTCTGCCTGTTCGCCCCCGGCGCGCTCGTCGACCCCCGCATGTCCTGGACGCCCATCGCCGACGACCGTGCACGGGTGACCTTCACGCACGGCGCCCGCCCCGTTTCCGCGGAGCTGGTGATCGATGAAGAGGGACGATTGGTGGATTTCATCAGCGACGACCGGTACTGCCTGATGCCCGATGGCCGGATGGAGCCGTTGCGCTTCACCACGCCATGCAGCAAGCACCGGCATGTGAACGGGCGGCTGGTTCCCGGCTATGGCGAAGCCATTTGGCACCTGGCCGAAGGGCCCTTCAGCTACGGCCGCTTCACCCTGCGCTCATGCTCGGTGGAGTGATCGATGGGGGCTCGGCTGCTGCCCTGCCCGCCAGCCATCCGGTGCTCCAAGCGGCCTGGAAGTTGAATCCGCCGGTGATGCCATCGATGTCGAGCACCTCGCCTGCGAAATGGAGGCCCGACGCCACGCGGCTCTCCATCGTAGCGGGGTCCACCTGGTCGAGGGCCACGCCGCCGGCCGTAACGAACTCCTCCTTGAAGGTGGTCTTGCCCTGCGCAGCGTACCTGTCATTGGTGAGCACATCGAGCAGCCGCGCGAGCAGGCGCGGGCCGAGCTCGCCCAAGGGCTTATGGGGGGGCAGGCCAGCGCGCTCAAGCAGGTAGGTCCAAAGGCGCGCGGGCAAGCCGAAAGCCGTCGCGTTCGCGAGTTGGCGCTTGGGATGCGCCGCAGCCTCCGCCTGCAGCTGCTCGCGCGCGTGAGCCTCTCCCACCGATCCGAGCCACTGCACCCGCACGGCGTAGGCGTAACCCATGCCGTGCAGCACGCGTGCACCGAAGGCGCTCAGGCGCAGCACCGCCGGTCCGCTGAAGCCCCAATGGGTGATGAGCAGCGGTCCGCTGCTCTCGAGCCCGGTGCCTTCGATGCGCAGGCGTACGTTGGGTGCCACCACGCCCATCAGGTCGCGGATGCCTTCACCGGGCAGGTTGAAGGTGAAGAGCGAGGGCACGGGGGCGACCACTTCCAGGCCGAGCGCACGCAGCCACTCCAGTCCTTCCGCTTTGGGTGAGCCGCCTGTGGCCACCACCACGCGATGCACCTGCAAGTCACCCAGGGGCGTCGCGAGTCGCCAGGTGCCGTCCGCGCGCTCCAGGCGCGATACCGGGCAGTGCATGCGGATGCGCACACCGAGCCGCTCCGCAGCCGCCTGCAGCGCATCGATCACGGTCCGCGAATCGTCGGTGACGGGGAACATGCGACCATCGTGCTCGGCCTTCAACCGCACGCCGTGCCGCGCGAACCACTGCACGGCCTCGGGCTGGCCCCATTGCGCGAACACCTTGCGCAGGAATGCCTCGCCGCGCGGATAATGGCGGGCCAGCTTGCGCGGCTCGGAGCAGTCGTGCGTGACGTTGCATCGCCCTCCGCCGCTGACGCGCACCTTGGCCAGCACCTTGTCGCTCTTCTCCAGCACCTGCACATCGGCATCGGGCCGGTGCGCCTTGGCGCTGATGGCGGCCATGAAACCCGCCGCACCGCCGCCGATGACGACGATGCGTTGAGGATGCGCGGAGCCGGGCTGCACGGCGCTAAAGATGCGAGGCACGCCGACACCTCAACGCACACACGGATCTGCGGCAGGCATACGCGTCATTCGGCTGCAGCCGGCCGGCCGCTCCGCTGCCGATCAGAGCGCCTCACGGGCTTCTTCCTCATGGCCATGCGCATCCACGCTGCCCTCACCAGCGGCACCCGTGCCATTGCACCATGCGATGAGCCCCTTCCCAAGGGCCGTATCCAAGTCGCTATGGCTGTGCATGGAGCGGCAGTAGCCCGGAGGCATCTCACCTTCCTGTATCTCCCCGCCGCACTCAGAGGCGACCTCGCTGCCGGCATGCTTATCCCACAACGAGAAGTTCAGCACCCCGCGCCCTTCGCTGATGCGGTCGTGCATGATGAAGTTCACAGACGCCACGCTGCCGTACCACGGAAAGGCGGTCCGGCAGCTGTGGCTGTCGTGGCAGGCGCCGATCACCAGCTGCAGGATGTGCGCCGGTGACGGCCAGCATGTCGTTGGCGGCATCAACGCCGGGCACCCACCGATCCGGCCGGATGAACCACGCCACCAGGAAGAGCCCGAAGGCGATGAGAAGGATCCGCTTGACCATGACCTTATGGAAGCTCAAAGCAAGGTCGTGGGATTCCGCCGCGCGGGTGCCGACCGGTGTCAGGACATCCGGTGCGGACCTAGGATCTATCTTCCACTCCCCTCCCCATCGGCTTGTCCAGCAATCCCTTCCCGTTCACCGGCCTTCCCCCCACAGAGGTGGAAGCGGCGCGCGCGGCCCACGGCACCAATGCCCTTAACGGCCGCGAGCACGACGGCTTCTGGAAGGCACTGCGCACCGCCGTCACCGAGCCCATGTTCCTGCTGCTCGTCGCGGCGGCCACCATCTACTTCATCCTCGGCGAGTTCAGCGAGGCCTTCTTCATGCTCGGCGCCATCGTGCTCATCAGCGCCATCTCCCTCTACCAGGACCAGCGGAGCCGCAAAGCCCTGGAGGCCCTCGCGCAGTTCAGCCATCCCAAGGCCAGGGCCATCCGCGACAACACCGTGGTGGAACTGCCCACCGAGGAGCTCGTGCTGGGCGACCATGTGGTGGTGAACGAAGGCGAGCTGGTGCCCGCCGACGGACAGGTGGTGCACGCCAACGACTTCTCGGTGAACGAATCCATCCTCACCGGCGAGGCCTTCAGCGTGCTCAAGGAAGTGAGCGCCGACAAGCCCGGGCGCGTGTACCGCGGCACGCAGGCCGTGGGCGGGCTCGCCGTGGTGCGCGTCACCGCCGTGGGCCCCGCCACCGAGATCGGGCGCATCGGTCGATCGCTCGCCACCATCGAGGAAGGGCGCTCCCCCCTGGAACGCCAGATCCAGCGCTTCGTCCGCAACATGGCCATCGTGGGCGCGGCCTTCTTCCTGCTCGTGTGGGGCCTCAACTTCATCGCCTCGCGCGACTGGCTGGACAGCCTGCTCAAGGGCCTCACCCTGGCCATGAGCATCCTGCCCGAGGAGATTCCCGTGGCCTTCACCACCTTCATGGCCCTGGGCGCCTGGCGCATGATGCGGCTGGGCGTGCTGGTGAAGCAGTCCAAGACCGTGGAGACCCTCGGCGCCGCCACCGTCATCTGCGCCGACAAGACCGGCACCATCACCGAGAACCGCATGGAGCTCGTGGCGATGCAGCTCCGCGACGAGGACGCCGCCCGCCCCCCCGACCGCTGGGACAGTCCCGAGGCCCTGCACCTGCTCGCCACCGCCATGTGGGCCAGCGAGCCCGTGCCCTTCGACCCCATGGAGACCGCGCTCCATGCCGCCTACGCGCGCCACAGCACCCACGATCGCCGCCCCGCTTTCCGCATGGTGCATGAGTACCCCCTCAGCGGTAAGCCCCCCATGATGACGCACGTCTTCGCCAACGACAGCGGCGAACGCATCATCGCCGCCAAAGGCGCCCCCGAGGCCATCCTCGCCTGCAGCGACCTGGCCGCCACCACGCGCGCCAACGTGATGCACCAGGTGGAGGCCCTCGCCGCCCAAGGCTACCGCGTGCTCGCCGTGGGCGAGACCACCCACAGCGGCGACGCCTGGCCCGCCGAGCAGCAGCACTTCACCTTCCGCTACCTGGGCCTGGTGGCCTTCGAGGATCCTCCGAAGAAGAACATCGGCCGCGTGTTCCGAAGCTTCGAGCAGGCCGGCATCCGCACCCTCATCATCACCGGCGACAACCCCGTCACCGCGACGGCCATCGCGCGGCAGGTGGGCTTCGCCATCGCCGGCGCACCCATCACCGGCGATGCTGTGCAGGCCATGGACGATGCCGCGCTCGCCACCACCGTGCGCAGCAGCAACCTCTTCACCCGCATGTTCCCCGAGGCCAAGTTGCGCGTGGTGAAGACGCTGAAAGCACAAGGTGAAGTGGTGGCCATGACGGGCGATGGCGTCAACGACGGCCCCGCGCTCAAGGCCGCGCACATCGGCATCGCCATGGGCAAGCGCGGCAGCGAGCTCGCCAAGGAAGCCGCCGCCCTGGTGCTGCTGGACGATGACCTGAGCCGCATGGTGGACGCCGTGGCGCAGGGCCGCCGCATCTACGGCAACCTCAAGAAGGCCATCCAGTACATCATCAGCATCCACATCCCCATCATCCTCACCGTGGCCCTGCCGCTGCTGCTCGGCTGGCTCTACCCCAACATCTTCACGCCGGTGCACGTCATCTTCCTTGAGCTGCTCATGGGCCCCACGTGCAGCATCGCCTACGAGAGCGAACCGCTGGAATCCGGCAGCATGCAGCGCCGTCCGCGCCGCATGGACCTCACGTTCCTCTCCTGGACCGAACTGCGCACCAGCCTCGCCCAGGGGCTGATGATCACCGCGGGCGTGCTGGGCTGCTACCACTACGCCGTGGTGCAGGAGCTCGGCGAGGACATGACGCGCACCCTCGCCTTCACCGCGCTGGTGGTGGCCAACATCGCCCTCACGCTGGTCAACCGTTCGTTCGAGCACTCCATCCTGTCCACCATCGCCTACCGGAACATGCTGCTGCGCGGCATCGTGCTTGGCACGGCGGCCCTGCTCATCCTGCTCCTCTACCTGCCGGTGCTGCGCGACTTCTTCCACCTGGCCTCGCCCAGCGCAGCGTTGCTCGCCCTCGCCACCGGCGCCGGCCTGGCCAGCGTGCTGTGGTATGAAGGGGTGAAGGCGTGGAAGCGGAAGTAGTCCATAGCCGGTCCATCATCGATGTGATGGACGTCAATCGCCATCCGGAACAGGATGCCGACCTTGTACTTGATGTACCCGATGCGCCCACATCTCCTGACCACGCTGGCCTGGCTGTTCGCGGCCACCACCACCGCCCAGACCGACGCCACGGACATCGTGCGCAAGGCCGACGAGCATGCGCGCGGCACCACCAGCCAGGCCGAGATGACGATGACCGTGGTGCGGCCCACCTGGCAGCGCGAGATGAGCATGAAGACCTGGAGCGAGGGCAACGACAACGCGCTGGTGCTGATCACCGCCCCCGCCAAGGAGAAAGGCATCGTGTACCTGAAGCGCGGCAAGGAGGTGTGGAACTGGATCCCCAGCGTGGAGCGCACCATCAAGATGCCGCCGAGCATGATGAGCCAGAACTGGATGGGTACCGACTTCACCAACGACGACCTGGTGAAGGAGAGCAGCATCGTGGAGGACTACACGCACACGCTGGCCGGCGACGGCACTATCGAGGGCCGTGCCTGCCACAAGGTGATCATGAAGCCCAAGCCGGAAGCAGCCGTGGTGTGGGGCGAGGTGCGCCTGTGGATCGACAAGAAGGACCACCTGATGCTGCGCGCGGAGTACTACGACGAATACGACGAGCTGGTGAACACCATGGTAGCCGGCGAAGTGCAGCTGCTCGGCGGCCGCCTGCTGCCCACCCGCATGGAGATGCTCCCTGCGGACAAGCCCGGACAGAAGACCGTAATCCATTACCGCAGCATCACCTTCGACCAACCCATCCCGCCGGGCTTCTTCACCACGCAGAACATCACGCGGGTGCGGTGATCCCATGACGCTCGAGGACCTCGGATACACTGACGCGCTGGAGCGGTACCGGACCGAACACGGGCTCGGTGGCTTCGAGACCGGCCGTGTTGTCGCCGAGCACAAGGAACGGTACGTGGTGAGGACCACCGATGGTGACCTGGAGGCGGAGATCATCGGGAAGCTGCGCGCCATGGCCCGCGACCGGCACGACTTCCCGGCCGTGGGTGACTGGGTGGCGATCAAGGTCCACGAGCCCGGTCATGCCACGATACATCATGTGTATCCGCGTTCGTCCGTGATCGCACGCAAAGCGATCGGCGGTCACGGCGGCGATCAGATCATCGCGGCCAACATCGATCACGCCTTCCTCGTGCAAGCCCTGGACCAGGACTTCAACATCAACCGCTTGGAGCGGTATCTCACCATCTGCCACGCGAGCGGTGTGGGGCCCATCATCGTGCTCACCAAGACCGACCTGTTCGAGCCGGAACAGGTGGAGCAGCAGAAGGAACAGGTGCGTGCGCGCATCCCGAACGTGCCGCTCATCGCCCTGAGCAACCTTCAACAGGATGGCAGCGAGCCCCTGCAACGGATGATGGAGCATGGGAAGACCTATTGCCTGCTAGGGTCCTCCGGCGCGGGCAAGTCGAGCCTGATCAACAACCTGATCGGCTCCGGCACCATGCTCACGGGCACCATCAGTGGCAGCACGGGCAAGGGCCGGCACATCACCAGCCACCGGGAACTGTTCGTGATGCCAACGGGCGGCATCATCATCGACAATCCCGGCATGCGCGAAGTGGGCGTCACCGATGTGGAGCGCGGGCTCGATGTCACCTTCGATGCCATCGCCGCGCTTGCCAAGAACTGCAAGTTCAGCGACTGCACCCACACCTCCGAGGTCGGTTGTGCCGTGCTGTCGGCGCTGCAGCGCGGTGAACTGGACGAAGCCTCCTACGCGAACTACCAGAAGATGAAGGACGAGGCCGCACACTACCGCACGACCGTCGCCGAGCGCAGAGGGAAGGACAAGGCCTTCTGGAAGATGCTCAAGCGGTACAAGAAGGACCTTGGCAAGATGTGACCCTCACCATCCATGATCGGCAAGCTCATCTGGCGGAACCTCTGGCGCAACAAGCGGCGCACGCTCATCACCACCAGCTCGGTGACCTTCGCCGTGCTGCTGGCCGTGGTGACGCAGGCGCTGGTGAAGGGCACCTTCGGGCAGCTGATCGACAGCGTGGTGGGCGGCTACAGCGGCCACGTGCAGGTGCACGCCACCGGCTATTGGGACGAACCCTCACTGGAGCTGCTGATGACGGATGATCCTGTGCTGAAGGAACAGCTCGAAGGGATCGATGGCGTGGCGGCCGTGGTGCCCCGGCTGGAGACCTTCATGCTGGTGAGCGCCGACACGCTGACCCGCGGAGCGATGGTGATGGGCGTGGACCCCGAACGCGAACAGCACCTGATGAAGCTCGACGACCGCATCGTGCGCGGTGGCCCGGTACGCAACGGGGAGCCCGCCGTGGTGCTCGCCGAAGGGCTGGCCCGCCGCCTGGCGGTGGACGTGGGCGATACGGTGGTGCTACTGGGACAGGGCTACCACGGCAGCATGGCCGCCGGGAAGTACCCCGTGCGCGGCATCGCCCACTTCGGTTCGCCGCAACTGAACGACGGGCTGGTGTACCTGCCGCTCGGCATCGCGCAGGAGCTGCTCTCCACGCCCGCCATGGTCACCACATGGGCCCTGGCCCTGAACGATCCCGCCGCCATGGAGCACGCGGAGGCCCTCGCCAGGACCATGATGCCGGCGGACCGCAGCGTGATGAACTGGAAACAGATGATGCCCGAGGTGGACAGCCACATCCGCAGCGACCAGCTCAACACCAGCGTCATCATCGGCGTGCTCTACCTCGTGGTGGCCTTCGGCATCTTCGGCACCATCCTGATGATGCTGCATGAACGCACCTACGAGTTCGGCATGCTGCTGGCCGTGGGCATGAGCCGGCGCCTGCTGGCCGTGCTGGTGGTGGTGGAATCGGTGCTGCTCTCCATGATCGGTGCAGTGGCCGGCAACCTGCTGGCCTGGCCGGTGGTGTGGGCCTTGCGGGAATGGCCCATCCGCCTGGGGGCCAACCTCGCCGAGCTGTACGCCGATTTCGGCTTCGAGCCGGTGATGCCCACCGTGCTGGACCTGCGCATCTTCCTGGACCAGACCCTGGTGGTGCTGGTGATCGCGCTGGTGCTGGCCATCTACCCCTGGCGCCATGTGATCACGCTGCTGCCCCTCACCGCCATGAAACGCTGACCATGCTGCTGAAGCTCGCCTGGCGCAACGTGTGGCGCCACCCCGGACGCAGCGGCATCATCATCGCCGCGGTCGCCATCGGCCTCTTCGCCTCGGCCTTGCTCGTGGCTTTCTACCAGGGCTTCATCGAACAGCGCATCGACAGCGTGGTGCGGCACGAGACCTCGCACGTCCAGGTCCATCACCCCGGCTTCATCGCCGACCAGGACCCCGTGTTCCGCATCCCGCAGGCCGACAGCCTGGTGCAGATGCTGGCACAGCGCCCGCACGTGCGCAGTGTGGCCCCGCGCGTGGCCTTCCCCGGCATGCTGCAATCGCCCACGGGCAGCACCGGCCTGCGCCTCAACGGTGTGGACCCCGACCGCGAGGACGCCACCACCGGACTGCGCAGCGCGCTGAAGGAAGGCGAATGGTTCAGCGCGGAGCGGCGCCACGGCATCCTCATCAGCACCAAGGTGGCCCGCCAGCTGAAGGTGAAGCTGCGCGGCAAGGTGGTGGTGATGGCGCAAGGCCCCGGCGGCGACATCGTGAGCGGCGCCTTCCGCGTGATCGGCATCTATGCCACCATCAACGGTCCGCGCGATGATGCCAACGCCTACATCACCCGCAGCGATGCCGCGGACATGCTGGGCCTCGGCGACGAAGTGCACGAGATCGCCCTGCTGCTGGACCACAGCGAGGCCGTGGAGCCCGAGGTGGCCGCCCTGCGCGCATCGCTGCCCGGCCTGCTGGTGCGCGGATGGTCCGAACTGAGCCCGGAGATGCGGATCCTCGTGGGCACCTTCGACCAGATGATGTTCGTGCTGCTGGGCATCATCTTCCTCGCGCTCGCCTTCGGCCTGGTGAACACCATGCTGATGGCCGTGCTGGAGCGAACGCGCGAGATCGGGATGCTGATGGCCGTGGGCATGGGCCGCGCGCGCATCTTCGGCATGGTGGTGCTGGAGACCCTGCTCGTGGTGATGGCGGGTGTGCCGGTGGGCGCGCTGCTCTCCGCCATCGCCATCGGCTGGGGCGCGAACAAGGGCATCAACCTGCGGACCTGGGGCGAGACAGCCACCCAGTTCGGATATGACCCGCACGTGTTCCCTTCGATGAAGCTCTACCACGCCCTTGTCATTCTCGCCATGGTGGTGGCCATCTCGCTCCTCTCAGCGATCTACCCGGCCATCCGGGCCCTGAGACTCAACGCGGCGGAAGCCATCCGGAAATGAAGCACGGAGAGAACGTCGTCATCGACGCCCACGAACTGGTGAAGACCTACGACCAGGACAAGATCCCCGTGCATGCGGTGAACGGGGTGCATCTGCACATCGAGCGCGGCGAGTTCGTGGCGCTGCGCGGGCCCAGCGGCAGCGGCAAGACCACCGTGCTGAACATGATCGGCGGGCTGGACCGCCCCACCAGCGGGCGCGTGGTGGTGAACGGGCTCGACATCGGCACGCTCAACGACAACCAGCTGATCGACTTCCGCCTGCGCAACATCGGCTTCGTGTTCCAGAGCTACAACCTCATCCCCGTGTTCACCGCGCGGGAGAACATCGAGTTCACGATGCTTCTTCAGGGGCGTCCGCGGAAGGAGATCGATGCCCGTGTGGACGAGCTGCTGCGCGGCATGGGCCTCTGGGACAAGGCCGACAAGCGCCCCAACGAGCTCAGCGGCGGGCAGCAGCAGCGTGTGGCCGTGGCGCGTGCGCTGGCCCCCAAGCCGCAGTTCATCTTGGCCGACGAGCCCACCGCCAACCTCGATTCCGCAGCCGCCTTCAAGCTGCTGGACACCATGGCGCAGCTCAACGCCGAGGAGCACATCACCTTCCTCTTCTCCACCCACGACCAGCGCGTGATCCAGAGGGCACGCCGGGTGATCACCCTGGAGGACGGGAAGGTGGTGGATGACAAGGTGAACGCATAAGCCCAACTCACCACAGAGACACAGAGGGCACGGAGCATGGAAATGCGGAGCGCATCAAGAGCTGCAGCGAGCACGCTTCAGGTTCCCTCGTTGGAGCGGCACCTGAGCATTTTCTCTGCGCCCTCTGTGCCTCTGTGGTTGCCCGCATTTCTCGTCGCGGCTCTGCCGTTCCTCTTCGCGCCCCTCGCGGTGTCAGCACAGGATACCACCGCCTTCAAGCCCAACCTCACCGCCGGCGGCTACCTGAAGTACCTGCACTCCGCCAGCTGGGTGAACGACATCGACCAGCTCGTCACCAACGAGCTCTTCCACCACCGCCTGAACCTGCAGGCGGTGCTGACCCGCCACACCTCGCTGAAGGCGGGCATGCGCAACCGCTTCTTCTACGGCGAGGCCGTGAAGCTGCAGCCGGAGTTCGGCCGCACGGTGGACGTGGACACCGGCAACGTGCGCATGAGCGTGCTATGGGTGGACGAACCCGGCGCCGTGCTGCTCACCACCTTCGACCGCGCTGTGCTGAGCCACCGACGCGAGAAATGGGAGGCCCACATCGGCCGGCAGCGCATCAACTGGGGCATCAACAACGTGTGGAACCCCAACGACCTCTTCAACGCCTTCAACTACCTGGACTTCGACTACGAGGAGCGCCCCGGCAGCGATGCGGTTCGGGCACTGTGGTTCCCGTCATCCGAACGGACGCTCGAAGTGGCGTATGCACGCGGCACTGGTCCCGACGACCACATCGGCGCCGCCCTGTACAAGTTCAACCGGCGGAAGTATGACTACCAGGTGCTGGCGGGCCTCTACCGTAAGGACCTCGTTCTGGGCGGCGGCTGGGCGGGCCACATCAAGGATGCCGGCTTCAAGGGCGAGGCCTCCTGGTTCCTGCCGAAGGTCAAACCACTGGACAGCACCGGCGTGTTCACCGCCTCGGTGATGGCCGACCGCACCTTCGGCGGCAACTGGTACCTCAGCGCCTCCTACCTCTACAACTCACTGGGCAACGCGGTGCGCGACTTCACGAACCCGCTGTTGAGCCTGCCGCTCAGCGCCAAGCAGCTCCTCCCCTTCGAGCACACCTTCTTCGCCGGGGCCAACAAGGCCTTCTCGCCCATCACTGGCATGAACGTGGCCGTGCTCTACAGCCCGCACCTGAATACGACGGTGTTCTTCCCCACCTTCACGTGGAACGTGGCCACCAGCTTCGACCTGGACCTCACGGTGCAGTCGTTCTGGAACGACAACGGCCTGGACTGGAACGTACGCGGCAACGCGGCGTACCTGCGGATCCGCTGGAGTTATTGAGCCCCTCCAGCGGGGTTGATTCGCGCCCGGGGTCGCGCATCCATGCGGCTGCTTCCCGATCGAGCCGGGAGCCGGACACCTGCCCCGCCGTTCCATCACCGCATTCACCCGTTTCGTCGGCTTCATGCTGCCGCCCCATCCGGCATGGGCCTTCACGCCTGTAACAGCCGGGGGAGCTTTGCGTCCCGTACCTGCCATGGCCTATTGCCGTGGCCATGACACGAACGCAACACGAACATGCACGGCTTCCGATCCCTTCTTCTCGTTCTCTCCTCCCTCCTCCTCACCACCGCGCAGGCCGTTTGGCAGCGTTTCAACGGCCCTAACGGGGGCACGGTAATGGACCTTGTGGTGCACGTCGGCACCCACTTCGCGGCCACCGAGCACGGTCTCTATCAGAGCAGCGATGGTACCGATTGGGTGCTGGTGACCGGTCTGCCCGAGGCCTTCTTCAACAGCCTCGCCTCCAACGGCAGCGTAATTATCGTGGGCGGCTACTCCCACGGGGTCTTCCGGAGCATTAACGGCGGCGCCGGCTGGCAGTCGGTTGACGTGACCGCCGTGAACGACCTGATCTGGCACAACGGCTGCTTCTACAGCGTGAATGACAACAGCGGTGTGCGCCGCAGCTGCAACGGCGGACAGAGCTGGACGGACGCCGACCCGAACGACCAGCTAGGCAGCTTCATGCAGCACCTGGGCAGCGACGGTACCTACCTGTACAGCATCGGCGCAGGCATGCTGTTCCGGACCAATGACCAAGGGAATAGCTGGACCAACCTAATGAGCGGTCTGCCCAACTTCGTCAGTGCATTGCGCATCGCGGGCAATGCGGACTACCAGTTGCTCACCACCAACCAGCATGGGGTGTTCCGCAGCACGGACCACGGCCAGAGCTGGACCCCCACCGTGCCCCACAGCGCGCCGGTGGGAAGCTGGCAGGGCATGGCCATGCTGGTGGAGGGCGACACGGTGCACCTGGGCATCAACCCCTACGGCGGCGTTCGCCGCAGCACGGATGGCGGGCTCACTTGGACCCTGATGTCACAGGGCCTGGCGCCTTCCCTGCTTCCCCACACCCTGGTGCGCAGCGGCGGAGACCTGCTGCTGGCCACCAACCGAGGTATCTGGCGCACCACCGGCACAACGCCACAGTGGAGCCACACCGATGGCGGCATCCCGCACACCAGTTTGGTGACCATGGTGGATGCCGGTGACCGCCTGTTCGCCACCACGCGCAATACGGAGGCGGGACAGAGCGAAGGGGTGCACATGAGCACCGACGGCGGCCTCACCTGGCAACCACGCAATGCCGGGCTGGCCGTGGAACTGAATTTCGACGCCCTGTATGCCGGCGAGGAATTCCTGCTGGCCAGTGCGCAGCTGAACATGTACCGCAGCACCGACAACGGCCTCACGTGGACCAACCTCCTGCAGAACGGACCTTCGGGCGATGTGACCGCGATCGTGGCCTGGAACAGTGCGCTGTACGCCAGCACCTATGGGGACGGCATCTTCCGCAGTGTGGACGAGGGCCTCACCTGGCAGTCGATTCCATCCCCCAGCCTGGTCACGGCACTGCACGTTGCGGATGGCGCGCTCTACGCCGGCACCACGAGCGGACTGCAGCGCACCACCAATGGCAACACCTGGACGGTGCTCAACGGGCTGAGCGGCGTGCTGCAGATCGAGGCCATGGCCTCCCGACCGGGACTGCTCGTGGTGAGCGCCAAGAGCGGTGCCTACACACAGTTCTATCGCAGCATGGATGGGGGCAACAGCTTCCAGGCGGCCAACAGCGGCCTACCGGCCGGCATGTACTGCAGGGCGATCGCCTTCCACAATGATTCGCTCTTCGCGGGCTTCGATGCAAGCTGGCCGCAGACCGGTGCCGCCGTGCCCGGCCTTTACGCCAGTGCGGATGGCGGGCTCACCTGGGCCGATGCATCGGAAGGCATGCCAGCGGGCACCTCGGTGCGCTGCTTCCTGAACACCAGTGACGGCCGCCTGCTGGCGGGCACGCACCGCGAGGGCGTTTGGGGACGTGGGAGCGACATTTCCACGGATATGCCAGAGGCCTCTGCGTCGAACGCACCGATGCTCTGGCCCAATCCGACCAACGGTATGATCAACGTGCGGATGGACGATGGTGGCGTATTGGGACAGGTCGAGGTGGTGGATGCGCTGGGTGCCGTGGTGCTCACTGAACGGTTCTCCTCTTCACAGGCCACACTCGACCTGTCAGCGCTACCCGAAGGCCTGTACTTCGTCCGCTACCGGCAACAGGACCGGGAGCACGTGCAGCGGGTGGTGAAGGTGGATTGAGCAGGTCCTTGAATCCGGTGACGGGCGATGGCAGAACGGTCATCGCCCGTTATCGTTACATGAGGCGCTCTTGAAGCGATCGGCGCATCAAGCCGGGCATCATTGCGCAATCGATCTGGAACGACAACGGCCTGGACTGGAACGTGCGCGGCAACGCGGCGTATCTGCGGATCCGGTGGAGAAATTGAGCGCTGCTCAATGCCCTTCGCCCTCCTCGGCCTCGGTGGCCTCTCCACCACCACCGTCCACACTGCCCAGGTTCGCATTGAACCAGGCCACCAGTTTCTGCTTGTCGGCATCGCCCATGCGGCCGTGGCCGTGCATCAGGCGATAGTAGCCCGGGGGCATCTCGCCTTCCCCCAATTCCTTGCCCGCTTCACGGGCGTGCTTGTCGGTGGCGAACTTGTCCCACAGGCTGAAGTTGAGGTGCTCGCGGCCCTCGTTGATGTGGTCCTGCACGATGAAGCTCATCGGGGACACGTAGGCGTACCAAGGATAGTCCGTGGTGTAGCTGTGGCAGTCGTAGCAGGCGCCGGTCACCAGATCACGGATGTCCTGCGGTGCATCGGTCATGACCAGCATGTCGAGCGCCGGGTCGGCTGCCGGCGCGGAGCGGTCCGGTTGGAAGAACTGGGCGATGAGCAGCAGGCCCAGCAGGCCGAGGAGGATCTTCTTCAAGAGTGGACGCATAGTATTCGGTGATCTGGGGATATGTTCGAAAGACGGAAGGCCTGCTTCACCCCTAGGAGCCGCCCCTCCTCGCTCCAGGTCATTCAAGGATACGGGAAACCGCCATATGAGACTCTGATCGTCCTCAGGCCAGGCCCCCAAGGCCACCGAGGCCCGACCCTGCGCCGAAGTGCCTTCTCATGAATCTCCCCCTGCCATGACCACCAGGCCCGCCGCCTGCGTAAGCCCGGTGCCTGGCTGCTGCCGTTCGGCCTGCTCACCGGCCTGCGGGTGCCCGCCTTGGCCAACCCGCGCATGGGCCAAAGCAGCCACATCGAAGGCGTGCTCAACGCCATGCTGCTACTGGTACTCGGGCTACGGTGGCCGCAGTCGATGCATCCGCGCTCGTGCGCACCTGGCATGGGCCGTGAGCGGGTGCACCCGTTGGTGAAGGTGGACCGAGCCCCGCACGGACCCCGACGATGGGCGGAGGGCGGCGCCTCAAGCACGGGTACGGTACGCGCCCCGCCTCAATTCGTCCACACCGCGTAGCCCTTGCGCCGCAGCTCCAGCGCCAGGCCCCGCTCCACGGCCAGCGCTTCGGCGCGGCTGAGCGGGCCGATGTGCTGGTAGAGGCTGGGGCGCAGGTACCGCCCGTACTTCTTCACGATGGCGCTGCTGAGGTCGTGGCCCTTCTTGCTGAGCGCGCCGGTTCTGTGCTGCGCGAAGCGCTCCTGGGGCGTCTTGCTCGTCATGCCCACGTAGAGGCATTCGCGTGCACCGTTGTACTGCGGATTGGCCGCTCGGAACTTCCAGTTCTCGGTGTACACCTTCCGGCTCAGCTCGATCACATAGACCGTGTAGGCAGTGGGCATGGTCCGGCAGCGCCGGCAAAGAAACCACCGGCAAGGGGTCGGGCCCCGGGGTTTCCCGGGTGAACGGCGGTCCTGCTCCTCCATGACCGTCCCTTGCCGGCCCATGCCGCGGATCTTCCCGCTCATGCATCAGCGATGCGCGCTGAGCCCCGGCAATGATCAGCTTTGGACGATGACCGCAAGGCCCCTTCTGCTCCTGCTGCTCGCACTGGCGCCGTTGCTCGCCAGTGGCCGGGGCCGCTCGGCGGCGCTGAAGGAGCGCACCCGCCAGCTCTCGCGCATGCTGCGCACGCAGCCGCCCGAGGCGGCGCTCGCCGTGGCCGACTCGCTGCTGGCGGCGCCCACCCATGCACACGACCCTTGGTGGCGGAAGGAGATGGTGCACTACCGGGGCCATGCCCTGCGGCTGCTCGGGCGGTTCGATGAGGCCATGGCCGCGCAGGTGCGCGCCTACGAGCTGGCCGACTCCCTGAGCGACCACGCCGGCCGGGTGGATGCGCTCCTGAGCATGGCCGCCATCCACATGGACCTCGACGACCTGGCCCAAGCGGAGCCGATCCTCCGCGAAGCGCTGCGGCTGAACGAGGAGCAGCCCGTGGGCCGCAGCTATCGCCTGCCGCTGGTGATGGCCGCGCTCAGCGACTACCGCGGGCAGGGCGACAGCGCACTGTATTGGTGCCGGGTGGGGCTGCCGCTGGCCGCTGCGGCGCAGGACAGCTTCGTGATGGCCGATCTGCACTTCAACATGGGCGTCACCTTCGGGGCGCTGGGTCGGCCGGGCGAGAGCGAGGCCGCCTTCCGACGGGCCCTGGCGGTGGTGCCGGGCGGCGGGTATCCCCATCTGGAGGCCCGCGTCAACGAATCGCTGGCATACCTCTACTTCGAGCAGGGCCGGCTGGAGGAAGTGCCTGCACGGCTCGATGAGGCGGAGCGCATCGCACGCACCCACGGCGCCGGCGACCTGTTGGCCACGGTGCTGGGGAGCCGCGTGGAATACCACCTGGCCATGAAGGACAGTGCCCGGGCCCTGAACACGGCCAACGCGCTGCTGGCGGTGAAGGACTCGCTCAGCGGCGTGTTCCGCGAGCGCGCCGTGGCCGAGGCCCAGGCCCGCTTCGCGCTCGGCCGCATGGAGAAGGAGCTCGCCCTCACCCGCACAGAGGCCGAGGTGAACGCCCTGCGCGCGCAGCGGTCGCGCATCGCGTGGGGCGCGCTGGCCATCATCAGCGCGCTGGCCGTCGTGCTCATCGTCTCCTTCCGCCGCCAGTACCGCATGAAGCGCGAGGCCGCGCAGCGCCTGGAGCGCGACAAGGAGCGGCTGCAGGAGGAGAACGAGCTCCTCCTCCAGGAGAGCCTCATGGCCCGTTTCGAGACGCTCAAGAGCCAGATCGACCCGCACTTCCTCTTCAACGCCATGAACACGCTGTACACCCTGGTGGAGACCGAGCCCGCGAAGGCGCGCGAGTTCATCGCCAGCTTCAGCGCGCTCTACCGAAAGGTGCTCACCTCGCGCGAGCGCACCATCGTGCCCGTGGAGGAGGAGCTCGACCTGGTGCGCCACTACCTCTTCCTGCAGCGCATGCGCTTCGGCGACAGCCTGCAGGTGGCGCTCGACCTGCCGGCGCATGCGCTCAAGGGCTACCTCCCCCCCTTCACCCTGCAGATGCTGCTGGAGAACGCCATCAAGCACAATGCGATCAGCGCCGCCAAGCCCCTGCGCATCACCGTGGGCGTTGACGGCGATCGCCTGGTGGTACGCAACGACCTGCGTCCCCGAGGCACAAGCGAGGCCGGCACGGGCACGGGCCTGGAGAACATCCGTCGGCGCTACGCCATGCTCGGCGCCGAGGAGCCCGCTTTCACTCTCACCGACACACACTACACCGCATCCGTACCCATCCTTTCCCAGGAACCATGACCGCCTACATCGTCGAGGACGAGGCGCCCGCCGCACAAGGGCTGGTGCGCCTGCTGGAACAGGCCGACCCCGCCCTTCGCGTTGTGGGCATGGCCGACAACGTGGAGGACGCCGTCCAGGGCATCGCGGCCCTGCGGCCCGACCTCATCTTCATGGACATCCACCTGGGCGATGACCTGTGCTTCACCATCTTCCAGCGCACGGCGGTGGAAGCGCCTGTGATCTTCACCACGGCCTACGACAAGTATGCCATCCAGGCCTTCCAGGCCAATGGCATCGAATACCTGCTGAAGCCCATCTCGCTGGAGGCGATCCAGCAGGCCCTGGGGAAGGTGGACCGGCTGAAGCGCCGCTTCGGCATCGACCCAGGCGTGCTCCGTGAGCTGAGCGCGCTCCGGCAACCGGCCTACCGCGAGCGCTTCATGGTGGCCAGCGGCGGGCAGATCCGCTCGGTGCCCGTGGAGCAGGCGGCCTACTTCCAGAGCGAGGGCCGCTACGTGAAGCTGGTGAGCACCGACAACCACCGCTACATCGTGGACGGCACCATGGACAAGATCCAGTCGGAGCTCGACCCGCGCCATTTCTTCCGCATCAACCGCCAGCTCATTGTGAGCTTCGGCGCCATCAAGAGCATGGTGCCCTACAGCAAGAGCCGCGTGAAGGTGGTGCTGCACCCAGCCACCGACATCGAGAGCATCGTGAGCGTGGAGCGCTCGGCCGAGTTCAAGGCCTGGCTGGACCGGTGAGGGGGATCGTGGCGATGGTCCGCACTTGCGGATGCCGGTAGGCGGCCACGTCGAGATGCTTGGTCGCGCCCGACAGGTCGAAGGGACCCACGATCCATTCATCCGCCCAAACCTTTGCGCGCTCCGGGTCGGCATCGATGGTGCTGCCCACAGGAGTCAAGAGAGCCACGTCAGTTCGGTGGATCGCGCGGTGCACGACGCACTGAACTGCTCATCGCCAGGTGCCCGGCAAGTGACGGACATGGAGCTGCGACGGCTCACCGTCGCTCATGAGGAAACAGGAGGATCGAGCCCCGGTCCGGTTCATGCCGCAATCGTGCCCACTCATGCCATCGCATGATGCCGAAGGCGCCGTGGTGGGCTCCCTTCGCCGCATGAGAACGCTCGATCTCCTCCCGTCCCGTGCAACGCGCTGGCTCAGCGCGCTCCCCCTCTCGGCCGATTCGCGCATGCGCCGTGCGTTCGACCGCTTCCACGACCGCGTGAACCATATGGCCATGCGCTGGGGCATGTACTCCGGAGCGCTCCTCTGGGCCTTGGCGGGTATCCTCGGCCTCGCCCTGCGTCAGTGGAACGCCGATGAACTGTCACAGAGCCTGGGCATCGTGCTGCCCTTCTACCTCGCCGTGGGCGCGGCCTTGGGCAATCGCAAGTTCCGCGGGCACTACCAATGGCTCGCCGCACTGTGCAACCTCTCGTCGGGTCTCATGGTGTTCGCGGTGGCGCCGCTGTTACCGGAGCCCGCGCTCACCATGCTGGTGGGCCTGGTGATGATCACCTTCCATGCCGTGCTCGCCTTGCGGCTGCGCGTGCACTACGCATTGCCGGTGATGGTCGTGTACAACGGCATCTACCTCGTCCGGCTCTGGTCCAGCGCCCGGCAGGAGCTCGAATCCGCCATCGCATGCACCTTCCTCATCGGCATGGCCACGCTGGGAGCGGCCCTGGCTGCGGTGGTGCTGGAGGCCAACCTGTGGACCTTGTTCCGCAGCCGCTCCGTGCAGCGCGCCAAGCGCATGCGCCCCGATCACCGCATGAGCGCCCTGCCCGAGGATCTCGGCCGGCGCTGGCGTGAGCATCCGGGACTCGTGGCCGAGCGGCCGGAGACCATGAACGTGCTGAGCGCCTGTGTCGACATCGAGCAGTCGCATCCCTGGCCCCTGCATGAGCGCATCGCCCTGCTGCATGACCTGATTGTCCGTTTCGACACGCTGGCCCAACGCCGCGGACTGGAGCGTGCGCGCCTCTCCGGAGGCGAGTTCATGGCCATCGGCACCGCGGCGCGCATCGGCACCGGCGGCGCGGACCACCTCGCCGAACTGGCCTTGGCCATGCTGCATGTTGCGGAGGAGACCGCTCTCCCGGAAGGCGCTACCCTGTCGCTGCGCATCGGCATCGCCCAAGACCTATCCGCTCGGACCGCCCTGGGTAAGGTGATGCCCGTGTTCGATGTGATCGGCCCCGGCGTGGAAGGCGCCGTCAAGCTGCGCGATGCGGCACCCGCAGGCTGCATCCTCATCAGCGAGCGCTTCCAGCATGTGGTGCGCGACCGGTTCGAGACGCAGCAATGCGGCACTACGCCTGGCGGCAGCGAACCCGCCTTCCTGCTCTGGGGCATGAAGACCCGGCCCGAACGCGGCACCGTGGAGGTTCAGAGATCCGTCTCGCGGATCGCCTTCGTCACTGCCCTCGCAGGCATGACCCTGCCCGGCTCCGCTCAATGGGAACGTATCGAAGACCTTCCGGCGGCCAATACGCCGTCCTTGCTGGCGCATCAAGGTGCGCTGTATGCCGGAACCGACTCCACCGTGTGGCGCAGCGCCGATGGCTTGGATTGGCAGCGGGGCGCCACCCTTCCCCAGCCGGGCTTCTTCGTGGATGCGCTCTACCACGATGGCACCATGCTCTTCGCCGGCACGGGGGGCAACGGCCTCTTCGTGAGCCCCACCGACGGCATCACGTGGCAGCACTTCTCCCAAGGCCTTACGGGTCTGGGCAGCCTATCCATCGCGGACGTGGCCAACTTCGACAACGATCTGTGGTGCGCCACCGTGGGCGCGGGTGTCTTCAGGCGGTCTGGAGCCACCTGGGCGCCCTTCGGCGGTCTGGATGGGATGAACGCGGGCAACGTAGCCGTGCTCCGCGTGATCGGCGACACGCTCTGGGCCGGCGCAGGTGGCAACGGATACCTGTGGCGGACCACGCCCGGCGCGACCCAGTTCGAGCCGAAGCTGGTGGCGCCGGTGGATTGGGACCCGCATTCCATCACTGATATACAGAGCATAGGCGGTGAGCTTCTTGCCGGTGGCACCTACGGGATCTATCGCAGTGCGGATGGTGGCGACACGTGGACCTGGTCGAGCACCGGCCTGCCCGGCGGCGGCACCGTTCGCTTCCTGCCCACGGGAGAAGGGCTCTACGCGCTGCGGACCACGGTCATCTCGCGCCTGTACCGGTCGGACGACGAGGGAGCCACGTGGCAGTTGGTGGAAGCGCTGGGCACCTGCTACGCGATCGCAGTGCATAACGGAAGGCTCCATTCGGCCCGAACTGATGGGCTGTGGGTCCGCGACCTCGCCACCGGCATCGATGATGGCCTGTCATCGGCTGACGATATCCTGAGCCTCTTCCCGAATCCCGCGCACGACCTCGTGCAGGTGCGCGTGGCGGTCCAGGGCCAGGTGGTCATCGAGCTGATCGATGCGCAGGGACGCGTGATCCGCAGCGAGCGCTCGCTGGAGCACCGGCGCGTGCTGGATGTTTCCGGCTGCGCACCGGGGGCCTACGTGGTGCGCGTGGTGCATGCCAGCGGCACCGCGGAGCGGCGGCTCATCGTGCAGTGACCATCCGACGGCTGCATCCGGTTCATGCGCCAGGTTTTCCGGCTCATGCCATCCGATGCCGCTCGACGGCCCGGCGCGCGCCTCTTTCGCGGTATGAAAACGACACTCGCCATGAATGCACGCAATACCATTGGCGCCGCAGGCTTGCTCGCGCTCGCCTCGGCCACCACGGCATCGGCCCAGGCCGTCATCACCGCCAACGGGCTCTTCGCCATCGGGTCGCGCTACCAGCTGGCCACCGACGAGGCACCGGCCGTCACACCTGGCAGCAATGGCACAGCGCTGTCCTGGTCCTTCACGGGCCTGCAGGCCGACAACTCCAGCAGCATGGAAGTGATGGAGGCCGGGGAAAGCCCGTTCGGCATCCAGCTCCCGGGCGACCGGGCGGCGGTGGAGGACACCGATGCATCGGCGGAGTACATCTCGGTGAGTCCAACGCAGCTGCTGGGCCATGGGCGCATATTCCAGGAGAATGGCGTGCAGGTGCCCGTGGCCCTCGACCCGCCCATGGTGCTGCTGAACCTGCCGGCGCAGTACAACCAGGTCCACTCGGGGGTATCCCGTTCGCAGGTGACGCACTACATCGGGCTCGACCTGGGGCTCGGCTTCACCGTGGACTCGATGCGCGTGCGCACGCGCATCGCCTACCAGAGCTAGGTGGGCGGCTGGGGTACGGTGACCACGCCGCTCGGCGCTTTCGATGCGGTGAAGCAGGTCCTCGTGGAGAACGTGACGGACTCCATGGACTTCTACCGCGCCGACCAGGGCCTCTGGATGCTGGGGGTGGATGTGACCACGAGCACGAAGCCCAGCTGGTTGTGGTGGACGCCGCCGCACGACATCCCCGTAGTGCGGCTCTTCGACGAGGACAATAACGGCACCATGGACCGCGCAGTGTGGGTCGAGGAGGAGCTGCTCGGCACCGGCGTGCACCAGCCGGCCGCTGCGGCCACCTTCACCATGCACCCGAACCCTGCCACTGACCGCGTGGAGGTAGCGATGCCCGGCGAGGGCGAGAAGCGCTACCGGTTGATGTCCGCCGAAGGGCGCGTGGTGCAGGAAGGGCGCGTGATGGGCGCGCGCGGCACCATCCCCCTGCAGCACGTTGCGCCCGGCACCTATGTGCTGGAGCTGCGCGATGGCCGGCGGGTGGCGCAGCAGCGCCTGGTGAAGCAATGAATCGGAGGTGAGGGTGAAGGGGGCGCTCCGGGAGGGTTGCCCTCTTCCCGCCTCCGGAACGGATAGGTTCGCATTCCCGCCATGACACCCGCATCGCCCCAAGGGCCCAGCCCCCTGACCCGCCATCCGCTCAGCGGCCATGAGCGGCTGTGCTTCCTCAAGAACAGCATCACCCGCTCCACGATCGAGGTGGGCGACTACACGTACTACGACGACTTCGAGGACGTGGGCAACTTCGAGCGGAACGTGCGCTACCACTTCGACTTCATCGGCGACCGGCTCGTCATCGGCCGCTTCTGCATGATCGCCTCCGATGTCACCTTCATCATGAACGGCGGCAATCACTTGGTGGATGCGGTGACGGCCTATCCCTTCGAGGTCTTCGGCCACGGCTGGGAGGGTGCCATGGAAGGGCTGTCGTATCCGCACAAGGGCGACACCATCGTGGGCAACGATGTGTGGATCGGCTATCGCGCCACGATCATGCCGGGCGTGCGCATCGGCGATGGGGCCATCATCGGCAGCTGCGCCGTGGTCACCCGCGATGTGGAGCCGTACAGCATCGTGGCGGGCAACCCGGCGCGCGCGGTGCGGAAGCGCTTCAGCGAAGCCGACATCGAGCGCCTGCTGACGCTCCGCTGGTGGGACCGCGATGCCGCCTGGATCACCCGGAACGCACGGCTGCTGCACGGCACGGACATCACCGCCCTGGAGAGCGCCCGCTGAACCCCGGGCACCAAGCCCCGCGAGTTCGTCGGTTGCATCGCCACCCGCCGCGGCGGCTTCATTGCAGCGCGCGTGGAGGACCTCTCGGTCCTCCACGCCGTCGCAGCAGAAGGAGAGGGTCATGGCCGCTCCACCTTCGTGAACACCTGCGACACGGTGACCACCGCCTCGCGCATGGAATCCTCCGGGGCTCCTGGCCAGGAGCCGCCCGGAATGGACCGAACTTTGCCGCGCAGCGCCACCTTTCCCCCTCCCTTGCGCGTCCCATCCCTCTTCCCGGTCCTGCTGGCCCTCTGCACCTGCGCGTCAGCGATGTCGCAGGACAGTATCCCCATGGCACCGCTGGATTCCCCGGACACCCTGTGCACCGCTGCCGCACTTGCCGCGCTGATGCGGAGCAGCCCGGTGGCGGATGCGGATGCGCACAGCATCACCGAACCGGCCGAGCCGCAGGAAGAAGGCAGCGCGATGCTGGTGAAGCGCTCGGGCGCCCGGTGGCTGGCCTTTCCCCTTCCGCTCTACAAGGACCGTCAGAACAGCTTCGAACTGCAGCGCTTCACACCCGATGGCCGTTTCCTGATCGCGGAGCAGCGGTCCATGAACTTCACCCGGGGCCAGGAATACCACCAGGTGGAATCGTTCCTGATCGACCTGGAACGCCTGACCTACGCCAGCGTGACCACCTTGGCGGACAGCTTCGAATGGGAGATCGATGACCAGGAGGTGCAGCATGACCACCGCACGCGCGACAGTTCCGTGGTGCGCATCACGGACACGCACATCCACCTGACCAACGGCTGCACAGTGAATGGCACGTCGGTGCCCTGCGAGGCACCCTCAATATCCTACCGGATCACCCCAGGGGCGTTGGTGCCGGATGGCGGCATCAGCATTGCCCCGGCCCGATCCGGCGCAGGCCAGCTTCCTGCACCGCCGGGTGGCTGGGACCGACACGCCTTGCGGCTCAACCAACGCCTGTGTCCCGGCCTTGATCATGGGAACATGGCCCGGCCGCTGGTGGAGGAGCGTGCACGTGCGGAGCTTTTGCAGCATGCTCTGGCCACGTACGCCGGTGCCACCTTGCGCTACGGTGCCAAGCTGCCGTTCGAGAACGGGCTGCGCGTCGCGCTGCTTTGCGACCGAGACGATGACCACGACCTGCTGTGGTTGACCTATGACCAGCTGGGGCAACTGCAAGGCGTGGACACCCTGGCCTCCACTTTCGGCGACGGCCAGTACGCCGTGTCGGAGTGCATCAGCCTGAACCCTTACGGGCAACTGCTCGTGGAGTCCGTGCACAACGAGACCCTGCGCGATGAAGTGGACACCATGTCCTACCGGTGCGACACCTTGGTGTATGAGCCGGTGATCGAGCAGACCGGTTTCCTGGTGGAGAGCGGTGAGGTTCAGTACCGCTATCAACTCAGGCGCCGCCCGGTGGATCTCACCCGCTGCTGGGTGGAGAAGCACCCCGTGAACCAACCTCCACCTTACCGGTGGCATTCGCTGCGCGAGGTGATGCCCGCCGGGCGCGTGGTCTTCCAACAGGCCAGCGGCGACCTGAACGGGGATGGCGCCGAGGACCATGCGCTGGTGCTCACCAACGAAGCCGACGATGGGCCACGCGACCTGCTCATCGCCTTCACCGCGCAAGACAGGGGCCGTTTCGTGCAGCACGCCTTGCTGACGGACTTCCTGCCCGGTAGAAGCGACGGCGGCTTCCATGACCCGATCGGTGAAGAAGGCATCAGCGGCGTCAGCATCGATGCGGATACCTTGGTCATCACCCAGTTCGGCGGCAGCGCGTGGAAGTGGATCAGCGCGGACAAGTACGTGTACGACGCATTCCGCAAGGCCTTCTACCTGGTGGAATCCGGTGGTCGCTCCTTCCATGCCTCATCCGAGGAGAGCCAGGCCGAGGAGCTGGAGGAATTGGAAGCACTGCGCAAGGAGCAGAAGCTGAACAGGGACCAGGCCGCGCGCCATGCGGAGTTGAAGGCGCTTGGAGAGAAGGCTAGGTGGAAGGCCACACGGTACCCGCTGGGCACAAGGCCCATGGGCCCGTAGCGCTGCTTGCAGCCGCTCCAGCGCCCTAGAGCCGCGCGCCTATTGCCGCACCACGCGCATCTGCCAGCGCTCGTTCTCCGTCCGCAACACCACCGTATAGAGACCGGGCGCGAAGGGCGAAAGGTCCAACGAAGCACCGCGCTGCTCGAGCACTTTCCGTCCTGCCGCGTCCCACAGCTCCACCGCGTGCACCCCGGCTGCACCGCGGATGGTGAGCGGCCCGTCGGTGGGATTGGGCACCAGCTGGATGCCGGGCGCCTCATGCAACAGGAGGCCGGTGTTGATCTCGTAGGTCACGGTGTTCGAAGGCGCCGATGCGCACCCCGCCACCGTGGCCACCACGTGGTAATCGCCGGGCAGGGTGACGGTGACGGTGGCCGTGCTGCCACCGGGAAGCAGGTCGCCATTGAAGTACCACTGATAGTCGGCACCGGGCACCGGGCTGGCGCTCACCACGTTGCCCGTGATGGCCGCCACCGGCGGCTGCACGGTGCTCAACGCGATCAGCAGCGGCTCGCTCTGCACGCTGGTGGCCGTGGCGCACGCGGCATCGCCTTCCAGCGTGCAGCGCACCAGGGCATTGCCCATGAGCCCGTTGATGGTGAAGCTGGAGCCGCCGCCCCCTGCGGGCGCGTCGTTCACGGTCCACTGGTAGGCGGGGGCGGCGCCTGCGTTCGTCACGCTCGCCGTGACGGTGATGACATCGCCCGCGCAATACGGACCGGCAGGCGCCGACAGGCTGATGGTGGGCGTGCAGACCGCAGCGCACGGTGCCGTGTGGCTGCCCAGGTGGCTGTAGTCGTTCACCGGGTAGGCGATCCACTCCTCGTCGGGGAGGAAGGGGTCGGTGCCATCGGGATCGCCGCGATTGATGGTGGGCTTGCGCACCAGCACGGTGTAGAAGGTGCCCACGCCGTTGTTGAACCAGTAGTCATCGTCCACGAAGTAGTCGCCCACGCGGCCGATGACGTCGATGGGCTGATCGCCGTGCACCAGCACGATGGTCTCCTGTCCGTCGTACCACAGGTCGGTGATCTGGTCGGCGTAGGTGTTGATGTTCGTGGCGTAGTTGGGGGCCACCACCACGTGCACATCACCGGGCTGGATCACGCCGTTGAGCAGGGTGGCATCGTAGGTGTGCGAACCGTTCGGGTAGAACCGCAGCGAATAGTCCGAGAGGTCCACCGGCACCGAGCGCGGGTTGTAGATCTCGATGGCGCGGGCGATGTCGCCGGGATAATGGACCATCTCGCTGATGAAGAGGTCGTGGCAGGGCTGCGGCTCCGGTCCCGCCACTTCCTCGTAGCTGAAGCCGGTGCGGTGGTAGAGGTGCACGGCCTCGGCCTCCATGTCGGTGGCGTAGATCTCCGGCACGCCATCCCCGGTGATGTCGCCAGCGCCCACGAACTGGCTGTTGAACACGTTGCGCGCGAGCAGGTGGCGGGTGAAGACCTGGGATCCATCGTTCTCCAGCCAGTTCACGTTGCGGTCGTCGAGGCAGGAGACCACCACGTCCACATCGCCGTCGCCGTCCAGGTCCTCGGCCACCACATAGGTGGCGTAGCCCATGCCGTACTGGATCACGGATTTGGTGAACGAAGGGATGGACGCCCCGTTGCTGCGGTACCAGTTCACGCGGTCGTCGCCGCCGGTGGTGGACAGCACATCCATGTGACCGTCCTGGTCGAGGTCCACCCAGAACACGGAGGTGGCCATGGGCGCTGCGCCATCCAGCTCCTGCACGGTGAAGGCATTGCTGCCGTTGTTGCGGCACAGCACCACCTTGCCGTTCTGGGCCAGGTTGGAATGGCAGGCCACCACCACGTCCATGTCGCCATCGTTGTCGTAGTCCAGTGCCCGCGCCTCGAAGGGGTCGGCATAGCTCAGCAGGATGGGCCGCTGCGTGAAGCTCTGTGCACCGTTGTTCTCGTACCAGTACACATTGTCGTCGCCCATCACGCTGGTCACCACCACATCGATGTCGCCATCATCGTCGAAATCGACCGGGTCGCACGAGTAGGCGGCTTGGTGGCCGGTGACGAGGCGCTTGATGAAGGTCCCGTTCCCGTTGTTGTCGAGCCAGGTCACCCGGTTGCCCAGGCTCTCGGTGAGCACGGCATCCAGGTCCCCATCGCCGTCCAGGTCCACCAGCTTCAGGTCCACGCCGCCATTGATGGTGATGCGGCCGATGCCCTCGCTGGCGATTCGCGGGATCATGTGGCCATCGCCGTCATTCTCGTACCAGTTGATGTAGAGCTGGCCCACGGCCATCATGTCCACGTCACCGTCGCCGTCCAGGTCGCCGTGGTCGATGCCGCGTGCATCCCCGAGGTACCGGTTCACGAGCAGGCGCTGGTCGGGCGGGTTGCCCGGGTGCAGGTAGATGCGGATGTCGAAGCTCGATGCCGCCAGCACATCGTTCACGCCATCCCCATCGAAATCGGCTCCGTGCACGATGGAGGCGTAGTTCAGCCAGGTGTCGAGCGTGCCGCTGCCCGGGCCCGTGAACGCCCCAGTGGCAGGATTCTGGGCGCTCCACGTGATGCGGTCCTCGGCATAGTCGGCCACGATCAGGTCGTTGTACCCGTCGCCCGTGAGGTCGGCCACGCCGAGGCCCCGGATGCCGTTGTAGCCGTAGATCTGCTGCTGGGTGAATGCTGTGCCCGTGCTGCGCAGGTATCCGGCGCCGCCTGTACCGGCGTACAGCACATCCTGAAGGCCATCCTGGTTCACATCGGCCAGCTTGATGCTGCGCGGCGTGCTGGTGGTGAGCAGCAGCTCGTTGGTGAAGGTTCCTGCGCCGTCGTTCCGGAAGAGGCGGATGGCACCGGCGGTCTGCATGGCGGCGATCACATCGGCATCGCCATCGCCATCCGCGTCGTGGAGCAGGATGCGGGCTGCACCGGTCATGCCCGTGGCGATGTCGATGGGGGTGAAGGCGAAGCCGCCCTCATTGCGCAGCCAGTAGACCTTGTTGGTGGTGAAGGCCGCGCAGGCGATGTCCAGGTCGCCATCGCCATCCATGTCGGCTACCCCGATGCCGCTCACTCCGCCGGTGCCGGTGTAGAGGAAGGTGCGGTCGAAGGTGAGGTCGCCGTTGTTGCGGTAGTACAGGATGCGGTTGGCGGCCATATCGGCCACCACCAGGTCCTTGTGGCCGTCCTGGTCCAGGTCGAGCACCAGCACCTGCTGCGCTTCCTGGGCATCGTGGCTGATGGCGTGCTTGGTGAACAGCGCGTTCCCCTCGTTCTCGTACCACACCACGTTGCGCAGGCCACCGGTCACCAGGTCGAGGTCGCCGTCCTCGTCCAGATCGGTCACCACCAGGTCCAGCGTGGTGTGCGAGATCAGCTCGGTGCGGTAGCCCTGGGCCGCGGCCGGGGCGACGGCGGCGACCGCCAGCAGAAGGGGCAGGAGTCGTTTCATCATGGCGGGCGCGAACATAGACCCTTCCCACCGACCCGGTGCGTGCCAATGAGCCGGCGCGCACCATCGGCGCTTCAGCGTAGCCAGGCCGACCGTGAAGGGACGGCTGTCGCTGGCCCTCGCCCCTCCGCTACTCGCGCACGAAGCGCGCCGTGGCGCCATCGTCACCGCGCACGATGTAGAGGCCCGGTGCCAGGCCGGCCAGGCCGATCACCGCCTCGCGGTTCAGCGTGGCCGCCACACGGCCCGATGCATCGAGCAGCACTCCAGTGGCCGGCCGGTTGAGCGCGAAGGCCGCGCCGCCGGGCAGCAGCCAGCCCCGCAGCTCGGCCGCCGGCGCCGTGCGCTCGGGCGTACCGGTAACGGCATCGGCTTGCCACAGGCTGTAGGTGGTGGTGAAGGGGCCGAGCGGGCTGTTGATCGTATTGGTCACCACCTCCAGCACCGGCCAGGGCTCGCCCACCACGAACCATTGGTAGGAATCGATGTCCTGCTCGAGGGTGGCGAAGGGCGAGGCATCGCTCTGCGCGGCGGTGATGTGCACGCGCAGCGCATTCGCCACCGTGCCCCAGGGCATCTCCAGGGTGCCGTAGGCATCGGCCTCGCCGTTGTAGGTGCCGGTGCGCGTCACATCGAAACCGGCCACGTTGTAGGCGCCCGCATAGGTGTCGGTCCAGCTGTCGTCGTAGGTGAGCGGCCACATCAGCGCGCGGCGGGTGTCGGTGAGCGCCACCACGGTGCCCTGCTCATCGGTGCCCTGCACATAGAGGCCCGTGGCGTCCTGATCGCTGAAGGAGGTCACGTCCCACAGCTCCGCGATGGTGGCCTGCGGGAAGAGCGCGCCGCTGGCGGTGGTGGCGGGGTCCACCCATTGCACGGTGGTGGTGCTGTCAACGGCCAGCGCGGCGAAGTCCCAGGTCTGGTTGGGCCCCGCGGAGCCCGGGTCCGTGTAGGGGCTGTAGTTCAAGGTGAGGCTCTGGCCGATGGTGAAGCTGTTGGTGGCCTGGGTAAGGGTGGGCTGGGCGTGGAGCGCGGCGGCGCTGAGCACAGCGGAAGCGAGCAGGGTCATGTTCCGCATGGTGGCGATTTTCCGAAAGGTAGTCGGGCGTGGCGTACGCGGCGCTGACGGGGATCATGGGGGGGGCACGCCCCGATGCTTCTGCTCGTCAGGTCGCCTGCCCGTATGGGCGAAGACCGCGACCTTCGCAACGGATGCCCTTCCCCATGCTGCGCATCGTGCTCGTACTGATGCCTTTCGCCTGGATCGCGGGTGCCGCGGCACAGCACATCGGCGGCTACTCCGCTCCAGGGTCGGTCATGAATGCGCCGCCTACCCCGGAGTGGGCGAAGGCCTTGAGGAACTGCCCGTGCACAGCGCCCGGCAAGAACTTGGGCGATGGCTGGGCCATCCTTCCGCCGCTGATTCCCAACGCAACGTCAGACACGGTCACCTGTTACCGATCCTACCCCACGGTGAATGAGCGCGCGGTGCGGGCAGGCCAGAACTGCTGCTACGACCGAACCGGTGCGCTGTACAACCAAGGGCCTTCGGCCGGGCTGCCCGACAAGGTTGGAACCGGGATGGGTGAAGAAGCGGACGGAACGGTGATACTGGATCCTGATCTCCTCGATGCTCACCGGATAGAGGACTTGTTGCCGCGCGAACAAGCCGCCGCCATGCCGAATGGCTGGCTGGAGCGCCAGCGCTTGCATCCGCCGAACAGGGGAGCGCGGTGCAAGACGAACGGTGCTCTGCCCGCGATCATCGAAGCCGAGCGGAAGAGGATGTTCGACCCCCACCAAGGGCCTGCCAAGCGCTGATGACGGATGGGCTGCGGAGCCGGAGCACCGATCAGCGCGGCCGATCGATGCCACCGCTCCCATAGTACTCCTTCTCCGCGTGCTCCTTCATATCGCGGTTCCACCAGCCCCAAAGCCGGTAGCTGAACTCCAGCACGATCATGGTCCCGTTCGCGGGCATGTCCTTCGCGGGCCAGCTGAATGCCCAGGGCAGGCCCATGCGCTGGGCCTTGTAGATATCAGGAACGGCGCCATGGGCGGTACGGAAGCCCAGTGACAATCGAACAGGGGCGATCTGAACGCCGATGTCGAATTGCGAAACCGGCCGCATCCAGCCCTCTGCTGCAGTGACGGTGCTGATCTCCTGTGGGCCGAGGGTTCGGATCAAGGTAGCCGGCAACTCCATCCCATAGCCGGCCATCGCCCCGAAGTAGATGTCGCCCTTGCCGAGGCAGAAGCCCGCCATGCCCTCCACCGCCTGCGCGCGCGTGCGGATCCGGTTGAACCCGAGCAGTGCTGCGTCGGCATCTTCATAGGTGCGGTCGCCGTAGAGCATGAGCCCCTGCAGCCGCACATGGATCTGGAACAGCCGGTCGGGCATCACATGGAGGTCCACTCCCCCAGTGGGTCGCAGCAGCATCTCTGAGCCGCCGCCCCAGCCCACTACCGGCGCAACCGCAATGGTGCTCTGCACCATCCGACGCTCCCAGCGCTTCTGCAGCCTGGTTTGCGCTTCGTACTGGCGCTGGCGCGCCGCTTGGCGCTGCTGCGCCTCCTCGGCGCGCTTGAGCGCCTGCTGCGCATCGTGCTCGAACTGCTCACACGTGTTCCGGCCCGTGGCCATCTCCTGCAGGTCGAACTGCTCGCAGGGTATGCCTCCAGCACCCGCCGTGGTCCCGGCTTTCCCGAGGATGAGCTCCCGCAGGCCGGTGATGGGCAGGATGGCAACCGCCACGCGCGCATCCCGCAGGGTCCAATCCTCCAGGGTGATTCCCACCATTGCGCCCTCCTCATTGAATACCGGTGCACCGCTTGAGCCGCGCGTGGCGGGAACGGGACGGGCCTCATGCCTGCCACCGGACTCGCCCGTGTACGTGAGGATGCGCCGCAGGCTCGGCTCGAACTGGTCCCGCTCACTGGCTGGGCGGACGTCCATCACCACATGAAGCGGCTGGTCCTTGGTCAGTGGCATGGTGGCGATCCGCGGTGCCGAGGTTGCTGCTCCGAGGTACTGGCAGCGGTACAATCCGATGATGTAGCGCTCGTCCGCATCGATGCGGCGGACCAGGGTGGCGGTCGCCTTCCTGCTCCTGGCGAACAGGACCTCCGCTTCGGGCAGCAAAGGCGCAGCGGCTTCCTGCTGCCGCGTGGTAATCCGCACGAAGTGATGGGTCCCGTTGCGGGAGGCCACCACGGCGCCCAGCTGGCCATCCTCGAACTCCACCGCCGTGAGCTCGGTGATCGAGGGTTGAGCGTGCAGCGCCGACCACCCCAGCGGCAGGCTGACGGCAAGCAGGAGTCGGCAGCGCAGGTTGCGGGCTCGTTTCATCGCTTCAGGGTCTGGTATCGCTCCATGATGTATGCGATGTCCAGGCAGCGGACCTCATCGCTTCCACCGAGCAGCATGCCCACCACGCCTTGGTGGGAGATGATCGCCGAGCCCGAATCGCCCTGATCAGCGCCGGTCATCGCCGCCCAGAAATGGAGGCCGTTGCTTGAACGGGCCAGCAACCGGCCATCGAAACCGAAGGGCATGGGAACGTAGCCCGCGCGCAAAGCGAGCAACCACACCGGTGCGTCCATCGGTGCCTCGCGGCAGGGCGGGGCAGGCCGAACCGTGTAGCGTGGGGCGTGCACCTGGATGAAAGCAAGGTCCTCACGATCCAGATGGAGGAGGCGGTAGGGCAGTGGCGGCCCGCCATTGTAGAGCACGGCATGGCCCGGTGGCGCATGGCGCGAAGCCGTGTCCTGCACCACATGCCGTGCGGTGGCGACCACCAGCGAATCACCGCGCCGATCCACGATGAAGCCCGCGCCCACTTCCCGGCCTCCGTCGGCCGGCCGCTCGATGTACACGGCGCACCGCCGGTAGGCGAGCTCGTACTCCGGCGGCATCTGGGCCGCAAGTTCGCAGCCGAGCAGCGCAACGTACAGGGCGACGAGTGGCCTCATTTGCCCCGGTTGCCAAGTACGAGGTAGCCGAACACGGAAACCAGGATGGTGAGGAGGAAAGCGCGCCACTCCGCCGGCAGGTCCGCCACCTGCGCCGTCAGCCACAGGCGTCTCCGGTCCAGCTCCTCCGCCTGTCTCCATGCCTGCCCGGCCATCAGACCGAGGGCACGGCCCGTCTGGGTCACCTGCAGGCCCAAGCTGTCCGTGCGCAGGCAGAACGGGGCGCGGCCATCGAGCCGGATCGCCAGCGTGTCGTGCTGCAGGAGCTCGATGCCGCGCGTGTCGCCGGCACCGGTGACCAGGCTGGCGGCCAGCGTCGAAGCGCGGGGCATGTCCTCCGGGTTCAGCCAGTTCGACCGCACGAAGCGCACCGAATCCACCGCCAGGCAGGGCAGCTCAAGGTCCAGCCCGACGAGCTGGATCACATGGTACCCATTGCCCTCGGGGAGCAGCTCCACACCGCCGGGGAAGGTGGTGCTGTCACCGTCCCGCACGAGTGCTCCTCCGTGGCCGAGCAGGCTCACACTGAGGTCTTCCCGCCGTTCCTCTGCGGGAAGCATGCGCAGCAGGCTCGTATTGCCGTCGCGCTGCAACCGTATGAAGGTGCCTGCGGGTATCTTCAGGTGGCTGATCACGACCTCGCCGCCCGGTGCCGTGAGCACGAGGCGGCCGCGCTTGGGGAACGGCGTGCCGTACTTGTAGCTCCACGTGGTATCCACCACGGCGGATACCGCCCTTCGCACCCATGGCGCCCCTTCATCGCTCGAAATGGACAGGTCCGTGGTGGTGCGGAACAGCACCGAGCTGAACCGGCCCTTCAATTGGAATGTGGTGCTGGATTCCCTAGGGCGCAGCAGCAGCCCCACCAGCAGCATCAGTCCGCACAGCAGCAACAGCCTGTTGCGCAGCACGCGGCGCTGGCGCAGCTCCTTGTATACCGCCTCCACGCGCTGCAGGTGGGCGAACTCCGCTTCCCGCCGTGCGGCATCCGCATCGGGCTTCCGCAATGAGCGGGACATCCGGCGCCACAGCCGCTCACGCTCCTCGCGCAGCCGGCACCAGCCCCGCTCGGCGGCCCACCATCCGTGCACGCTGCGGCTGATCCGTCGCAGCCCCCCCTGCAAGCTCATTGCGCCGGCAATTCCTTGGGCAGGATCAAGGTGAACGACCGGTCCAGTCGCGCCTTCTCCTTGTCGGTCGCCGGGCCCTCCGCCTTGCTCTTCAGCTGCACCAGCACCATGCGCTCGGCATCGCGGCGCAGGCCCAGCGCAGCGACCGGTATCGCCACGGTCACCTCCCTGTCGTTGGCCAGCATGCCGCGCACCCCGCCTGTGTAGAGCAGCTTTTCCGTGGCCCCGTCATACACCTCCACGGCCATATCGCGCAGGGCGATGCGCGGCAGGAACTTCACGAACAGGCTATCGGGTGCGCCGATGCCGCCCTTGCGCAGGCGCGAGCTCACGCGCACCGGCACATAGGTCTCCTTCATGCCGGGCCGCCGCAGCACCACCCCCAGGCGGTCGTTCTTCACCTCGCCGTCCAGCATCACGTCCTTCACGGGTACGTATTTCGTCTCGCCCGGCCCGATCTCCATGTCGAGCCGATAGAAGCTCCCGCTCACCCGCGCACGCCCCGTGCATTCGAGCACTTCACAGCCCGCGATGTACGGGGCCATGATGGAGATGACCTCCGTGGCCGAGTAGTAATACGAGGGGATGCCCCGCGTCACGGACATCACCTCACCGTCCAATGCGGCCATATCGAGCTTGGTGAAGCCTTCGCATCGCTTCTCCTCGGCCGTTTGGCCCCGTGCCTGGTACTTCAGCGCGCCGCGATCGCCCTCAAAGGACTTGCACTGCGCAGCCGCCCCGCCGGCCGCAAAGGCCAGCAGCCCAACCACCGTGATCCGGGCCATCGCTTTCATTCCAGTTCGCATTTCCAGACCAAGATAGGCGGACGGCCCTTACGCTACGGCATTCGCAAGCCCAGATTGCCAAAGCCCCGGTACCGCACCCTTCCGCATGCGCTGACGCGCACCCCGCTTCCGCAGGCCGCCGCAGCACGACCCAGCCGGTCCATGATACCTCTCGCGCTCACCCTCCCACCGTGAACCGCCCCTTCCTCCTCGCCGTTGGTCTTGGCTTCTCCCTCGCCGCGCAGGCCCAATGCCTCATCGGCAACAGCAACGCCCCGGGCTCCGACCCCACCGATGCGGAGATCGGCCAGTCGTTCATGCCCACCTGCAACGGCCTCGTGGAGTATGTGGAGATCTACTGCCTGGAGGGCGGCACCAACCTGGCCGGCCAGCTGAAGATCTACGCCGGCAGCACCGTCACCAGCACGCCCATCCACACCCAGGCGCAGCCCGCCACAGCGGTAAGCGCCAACTCCTACCTGCGCATCTACCTCACCGAAGCGGTCACGGCCACGGCCTTCAGCCAGCTCACCTTCGAGCTGCCCATGAGCCTGGAGATCCCCTTCTCCGGCGGCAACCCCTACCCCGGCGGACGCATGTTCTACAACGGCACCAACGCCGCGCTCTACGCCAACAGCGACATCCGCTTCAACGTCTCCATCCTCGCCGACTGCGTGCCCACCGCCTCCTCCCTCGAGGCCTCGGCCTGCCTGTCCTTCCTCTCGCCCAGCGGGCAGCAATGGACCAGCAGCGGGCTCTACACCGACACCATCCCCAACGCGCAGGGCTGCGACTCCATCATCACCATCGAGCTGGAGGTGATCGACCTGGATACCGGCTTCACCGTGGACGGCGCCCTGCTCACGGCCAACGCCACCGGCGTGGCCTACCAGTGGCTCGATTGCGATGACGGCGGCACGCCGATCCCCGGCGCCGACCAGCAGAGCTACACGGCTGAAACAGCGGGCAGCTACGCCCTGCAGGTGAGCTTCGGCGGCTGCAGCCAGCAGAGCAGCTGCGTGTTCATCGCCAGCACGGGCCTGCCCGATCAGCCGGGCCCCGCCCCCTTGGCCATCGCCCCGAATCCGGCCTCGGGCCCGGTGCTGATCCACGCGCGCGCCGCAGGCCTGCTCCAGCTGCACGATGCCCGGGGCCAGCTGCTCCTGCAGCAGCGCATCCCCAGCGGCACCGCCACCCTCGCGGCACACCTTGCGCCGGGCGTGTACCTGCTGCGGCTGGAGGGCGCGCCCGGGGCGCAGCGGCTGGTGGTGGAGTGAGGGGGCGCGGTGCCCGGCACCCAGCCCACCGCGTTCGTGAACACCATCGCCGTGTAGCCCGATGGCCTCATCCTGCTGGGCGGCTTCTTCGGCGCCTTCGATGCGGAGGACCAGTTCCGCAACATCATCCGCCTCACGCCCGATGAGCTCAACTCCGTGCACGAGGCGCCCCACAGCCCCGCGCTGCGGCTGCTCACCGACCCCGCCACCGGCGCGCATCACCTGCTGCTGCCCCTGGCCGATGGCGCGCGCGCCACGCTGCGCATCCATGCCGCCAGCAGCCTGCTGCTGCACGAGCGCCCCATCACGGCCGCTCCGGAGCCCATCCGCATCGATGCGCCGCTGCCCGATGGGGTCTTCGTGGTGAGCGTGGAGCACCACCAGCAGCGGTATGTCGCGCGGCTGGTGAACAGTGCGCGGTAGCGCATATCCGGCGGCAACGCCGCACTGGGGAACGACCACGCGCAGGGGGTGATGCCTGGTGCGGATGGGGGAGCTGGGAAATCGGCAGGGACCATGAACGGGCCTTCGCCGGCCGAAGGTCCCGGTAGCGTGGAGAGCAATGGACTCGAAGGGTCGAAGCCAACCTAGCTTCGTTGCATGTGGCCGCCAGGCTTCGAACCCACTGACCAACTGGTGCTGCACACCACCACCGGACCGCTGGCCGTGCCGGTGTGCCGGCCGGTGTTCACCGCGTACACCGCGCCCACCGACCTCTGGACCTTTGGCCACAAGGCCCTTGTGGAGGCCAACGGCCAGCCGATGTTCGCGGAGTTGGCCATCCTGCGGGCCTTTGAGGCCGTGGGCTGGGAAGGAAGGTGGGTGGAGACCTACGGCAAGCCCCGCTTGCAACCCGGGCTCTGGCGGGAATGGAAGCCGGGCGGACCCGGCGCCCAGGAACATGTCCCCATCGAGGAGCCCGGGGTGAACGAGCGGCTCCACGCCATCGCCCAAGCCAACGGCGGCACCTACGGCGGCAGCTGGGATGTAGTGCTGTGGAAGAACGGGCGGCTGCTCTTCGTGGAAAGCAAGCGCTACGGCAAGGACCGCATGCGCGCCACCCAGGGACGGTGGCTGGAGGCGGCGTTGCAGTGCGGGTGCAGCGTGGAGGACTTTGTGGTGGTGGAGTGGGACCTCACACCCCCGGGAAGCACCGCTTCGCCAACTGCTGGCACTGCAGGATGAGCTTGCGGTTCTAATCCAGGTCCTTTCGCACGACCAGCAGGTTCGTTCATGTGGGGCTGATGACCTTGCCTAGCGCAAGCTGCTTGCTGGTGAATCCGCCATTCGGCGCATCCCTTGCTCAACAGGTTGTCATCGGCGTGCGGCCAGGGGTGAATGTCGAGAAGCGCTGGAGACAAAGCCATCCGTCTGATGTTGTTGAATAGATAATTTCACACTCATCTAATCCATTCCATGGAGGCTGGAGATCTGTTGGGGCTATTGATCCTGCTGGGTATTCCCACGGCCCTCATCGTTCTCATTGTCAAGCTGCGAAGAACGCGCAAGGAATTGGATGCCGTGGTCAAGGAGAAGGATCGCATCACGGTCCACCGGGATACATTGATCACGGAGAATGCGAAGCTCGAGGCAGAGAATGCGCTTCTCCGATCGGATAACCTGAAGATCCAACTGGAGCCGCATACCGTGAAGAACATCATGGGCCGGCTGCAGGCCTATTCGAGCAACCTGAGCCATGGTATGGACACGATGATCAAGACCATGGACTATGTGCTGTACAAGGGGGCCACGCATACGGTGAGCGTGGAGGAAGAGGTGGGCTTCATCCGCAGCTATGTGGACATGCAAGCGATCATCCGCAAGCAGCGGGATGGGCTGGATGTCATTGACGACAAGCTGGATAAGAACTCACGCTGGTACGCGCAGCCTTGCATCCCGCACCTTGTCACCGGCTACCTGTTGGAGAACGCCTTCAAGCACGGTGCGGTGGAGGACCCCGACTTTCTGCGGGTGGAGATCAGCCTTGTTGGCAATGAGTTCCGCATGGAAGTGTTGAACAAGGTCGGCAAGAAGTATGGGGATTCGACAGGAGGCATCGGCTTGAAGAACATGAAGGAGCGCTTGGAAAGCCTGCTGGATGGTTCGTTCCACATCGAGCATGGTCCAGTGTCTTCGGACATGTATCGTTCATCGCTCACCATCACGGTCAAGTCATGACGAAGCTGAGGGTTGCCGTCCTTGAGGATGACGAGCAAGTGTTGGACCAACTTGTCCGGTGGCTCAAAGGCATGGAGAACGTGGAGGTGGTCACGGCCACCGATGATGTCATCGAGTTCAAGAGCCGGGTGCGAACCAAAGCGCCTGATGCGCTCCTGCTCGATATTGAGGTGAAGACGGATAAGCGTGCTGGCCTGGACTTGGCAGAGGAATTCGCGATACCGGTGCTTTTCACCAGTGCACACACCCGGGAGCACCTTGATACGATCGAACAGATTCAGCGCATACGAGAGCATATGCCGGTTGAACATCTTACCAAGACCTATACTGAAGCTGGACTCAAGCAGGCCGTCAGCAGGCTGATGCGCCTGATCCATGCGCTCGGCTTGGACAAGCCCATCCCGATCAGGCTGAAGCGCAACGGTGAGGAGATCTTGGTGCCGCCGGATCGAATCGTGTTCATCGAGGTGCATCCCGATGCCAAGGAGGCCGCTTCGCAGAACAAGCGGATCCACTTCACGGACCGCCCGCCGGAGACCTTGGCCAACATCACCTTGGAGAAGATGGTCGGGACCACATTACCGGATCGGGTGTTTGTTCAGATCTCCAGCAAGTGCGTGGTGAACAGAAGGTGCATCATTCAGAAGGGTACAGATGGTTTGAAGGTTGAAGCAATTGATGAATCGGGCAAGCTCGTCCGTCACTTGTTGAAGGTCACGGACACCTATCGGGGGCGGTTGGGCTGATAGCACCGTCATCCATTGCCCCGAACAGGGCACTTATTGCCCGGTGGAGTTCGCGAGCGATTGACGGCATTTGCTTGGCATGGCGAGGCGCAAACCTCAAAGCCATGTACCCGAACATCCTTCAGACCGTAGAGCGCAAGCTCCAGCAGGAATTCCCCAACGCCACCTGCATACCGGACCTTCTCGAGCATGCCTCTGAGGCCCTCCGGGCCGAAGAGCTCAACTACGTCCGCCACGTGGTGGTGAACGTGGGGGAGCGCTACCTCGATGATGCCGGCAAGAAGTATGGATCCCAGTTGATCGAACAGGGGTTCCTGGTACCGGACAACCATTTCCAGACGAAGGGGCACCGCCTTCCGAATGAGCATATCCGGAAGACCCTGCTGGTAATCCTGCTCTTCACCCCGCGCCATGTCGTGCGCATCCGCTTGGATGAGGAGGGCAAGCTCAAGCGCGAGGTCTTCCTCTACATCCGCGACATCGTGCAGGTGATGTGCGTGCGGAACCGTGTGCTCCGCGTGCAGCATCGGGGTGGCGAATTCAGCTTCCAGATCCTCCTGCCTTCCTACCGCGTTGCCGTGCAGCTCCATGAGTTCATCGACCGCAAGCGCCATGCGTTGCTCACCCAGCGCCAACGCGCCTGAACTTCCATCATTCCTGTAACCCGAAGCACCCATGAACACCACCGATTTCCTCACCGACATAAGGACCACCCTCATGGAGAAAGGCCACTTGCATCTGCCCGCGCTGCCCTACGGCGACTTCCGGGAATCCATCCGAGAGCTCGGCACCATCATCCAACGCACCGAGGTGCGCGTGCGGCCCGAGAGCAAGGCCATGGTCACCTCGCCGCGCTCGCTGGACCTGCATACCGATCACCATGCCGCACGCTACATCGCGTGGTACTGCCACCGGCAGAGCGAACAGGGTGGGGAGAGCCTGCTGCTGGATGCCCGTGCCGCCTTCGACCGCCTTGCACCTGAGCACCGCGACCGCCTGTTCACGCTGGAACTGCACGAGCACAAGGTCTTTCCGGAGGACCCCGGCAGCTGGCCCTTCGTGATGTACGACCAAGGCCGACTGCGCTTCTACTACTCCTTCTGGCTCACCAACCCCAGCGACCGCGACGATCCTGCCTACGGGGCCTTTCAGAATGCCCTGCGGGCCATGCCTCGCCTGGAACTGAAGCTGCGGCCCGGCGATGCACTGATCATCGACAACCACCGCATGCTCCACGGCCGCAAGGCGATCGGACCCGATGGCGATCGCTACCTGGAGCGCTTCTGGATCAAGTGATCATCCACCTGCCAACCTACCAACCCCATGAGAAGATGAACCCGGTGCCCCCAGGCTCAGCGCCATGCCCTTCTGGGCGGCGTGCGGGGAATCAGCATGAGCCACGGACAGACGTCCATAACGACGAGCAAGAACCACGGGCCAACGCCCACAATACCCCCAACGACGATGAAAGCGCATTTGAAGGAAGCCTATAACGTGAACCTGCCCGAGCCCCTGACGGCCGAGCGCATCTCGCACCTCATCCATGACAAGGGCATCGACCCGGCCGTTGCGGCGATCGACCTGGAGATGGTGAAGACCAAACTGATGGAGACCGAGGAGGGCCTTGGTTGGACCCGCGAACAGTGCGAGGCCAACGAGGTGGAGTACAAGCGGTACCTGCACCTGTGCAAGCTGCACGGCAAGGGCATGGTGCCCACCAAGGTCATCGACCAGTTCTGGCACTACCACATCCTCGACACCCGCGCCTACCACGAGGACTGCCAGCAGGTGTTCGGCCACTACCTGCACCACTTCCCCTACCTGGGCATGCGCGGCGAGGAGGACGAACGCCAGCTGGAGGCCGGCTTCAACCGCACCGCCCGCCTCTACAAGGAGGCCTTCGGCGAGGAGATGACAGCACCCGATGCCACCGATTGCTGGCACGACTGCAGCGGCCGCTGCTGGCACGAGTGCTCGAGCAAGTGAACGAGCCGGCCCGCAGAAGCCGATTAATACCCCTTCATCCCACGGACCGGGCGCAGGGATGAGGGTATGAGACCCGGGGCAACAAACTCAACAACTTGTTCCTCATGAGCAAAGGAGGAAACCAAGGTGGAGGCAACAAGGGCGGCGGAAGCCCCCGGCCTGCCTACCCGGCCAACAAGCCGAGCACCGTACCCCATGTGCCTTCGGGCCCTGGGCGGAGTAACGCACCGGCCAAGAAGTAACCGACCCGCACTACGAAGCACGGAGCCCCCGACGGATGCGTTGGGGGTTGCGTGCATTACGGCACGTGCATGCCCTCACACCCCCGCAAAGAACCGCTTGGCCATCTGCGGCACCACGATCAGCCCTGTGGCCTCCTCCCCGTACGCCTGCAGCGCCGCTCGCGTGGCGGCCCGATGCGCCACGTACGCGCACAGCGCGGCGTCCACCTTGTCGATGTTGGTGAGGGCCGTGCGGTCGATGCCCAGGCGGTCCAAGAGCGCGCGGCGTTGTTCCCGTTTCTTTCGCGCCGTAGCATTCACGCCCAGGAATTGATGAGTGATGGCGTGCGGGAAGGTCTCGATGCAGTAGTGCGTACGGCCTGGTGAACGTGGATCGCGCACGGGGTGCGTAGGGGCAAGAGCATCATACAGTGCCATGCCTTTCAGCATCCAATGGTAGAAAGGCCTGTCGGCGGCGGTAGCCTTGGTGGGCGTGGCGAAACAGAAGATCCTCCGCTCCATGAGTTCGCGCTCGGCCAGTCGGCATCGATCGGTCATGCTCCAGCCGCAGGGCGCATCGATGGCGATCACCGTGGCGCCCATGTCGCGCACGCTCCAGTGCGCGAGCTCTGCAATGTCCTTGCTGGCGAGCGTGGCGTGGTAGCGGCCGCCCGCAAGCGCCACGGCGTGGAAGCCCTTGGTGGGGCCGCCGACGTCGATGCCGACGACGATGGGGTCATTCGCCATGATAACCTGAAAGGAAGCGTTACATTATCTCCATCTCAAGAGAACAGATCGTTCTCAAGGAGCTTCATGTACTTGTTCGCGTAAAACATGTCAGGCTCGTGCCTGGCTGCTCTGCTGCGAATCTCAAACTGCGGGTCCAGCTTGTTGGTGTTGTCGAACAAGATAAGTCCGATCCCAAAAACAAGAGCTAAGCTGTCCAGTCTATCAATGTCGTCTTGACGCGATTGTCTTGGCACTACGATATAAGAGCGATGACTGAAAAGCCGATAGGCGCAAGCCTGGCCAAAAGCGGTAATCAAGCCGTTGCCATCAACCTTGATCTCAGCGGATACGATCTCAATGGGGAACTTGAGCATGTCGCTCTCCTTGGGGCGTTTGATACCAACTACATCCGGAGTCCCCCACTTGTCCTTGAACTTGTTGCCCCCAACCTCCAAGGCCTTTGTGCACTCTTCCAATTCCGTTGTGATCCAATTTGCGAACGGTCCGTAAAAATCTTGCTCCTTGATTTTGGACTTGGGTTTCTTTGCCTCTTTGGTGATATCGTACTCCCGGAGTCGGAACAGTCCACGTGAAGGCTTGACCACTTGAGGGTGGTCGCCAAGGACATAAACGGAGCCGTGAATGGTTCCGTCGGGGGTGCCCTTGAACTTCTCTACGACCAAGCGTTTGAGTTCACTGAAGCGCAAGCCATCAGGATGAGTCTTTAACTGCTGTAAGCAGTAGTCCGCGATCTGATCACGTATCGGCTTATTCGTGCGAGGCATGTTATCCGTTGTTGATTCTGCGTTCAATTCATCACCCCTTCTCCCACCACCTCACCACTTTGTCATCCACCGTGCGGTAATCGATGCCCAGGGCGGCGAAGTACTTCTTGGCCAGCTTGATCTTGCGCTTCTCGTGGCCCCATTGCAGGTTCTCGATCTGCGTGGTGCCCTTCGTTTCGCGCACGAGCTCCATCAGCACTTCGGGCTTCTGCTCATCCTCGCGCAGCACACCCCAATCCGGGTTGTAGTCCTGGATGATCTTCGGCATGTTGATCTTGAAGCCGGCTGGGAACTTCAAATAACCCTTCACCTTGCCATCCCCGTTCAGGCGTAGTTGTACGAAGTGCTTCTCCACGTCGCTGTCCACCTGCACCCAGTCGTACATACTGGCGTCTGAGCCCTCGATCAGCTCCTTCTGCGCGTACTTCTTCTCCGGCGGGAACATCGCCTCCAGGTCGGCATCCTGCTTCTCCTTCTTCAGGTGGTACTGCACGCGTTCGGCGATGTGGTCGGCGAGCAGGTCGCGGATGGTGCGCACGAACACCCCGCTGAAGCCCTCGGGGTTGCGGAACACCCACTGCTTCTTGTCCGGGTGCATCCGCTCGAAGATGGTGCGGATGGTGCGGCGCGTCAGCTTCGTTTCCTGCGCGGCGCGGTCGATGAGGTTGAAGACCGGATGCGTAGCCTGTGCCTCCAGGCGGGTGCTCGGGGTGTTGCGGTTCTCCTCACGCACCTGGAACTGGTGCTGCTGCCCCACGGCCAGCTCGCCCTTGTCGCCAAAGAGCACGCGGGCTTCATTGCCCTCACCCTCGATGGCCACGAGCTTGTAGCCCTTGAGACGCGGCTCGTTGAGCTTGCGGGCCAGTTCATCGCCGGTGCGGAACCACTGCGTGCTGCTGCGGCTTTCACCTGCGGTGTTGCTGATGCTTACGTCCAGCTTGGCCAGCCCCGCGCTGACTTGCATCAGCTCTACGCTGATGGTGCTCATCACGAACTCCCCGCGGGTGACCACGATGTGCGGTTCGGGGAACTGCTCGGCGTTGAGCTTGGCCACGCAGGCCTCCACCACGGCCTCCGGTTCCACCAGGATCTCGTATTCCGCCTGCTGCATCAGCTTGTCCCAGAAGGCGCGGAAGGCCTTGCTCTTGTACACCCTCTCGTTCCGCTTGGCGGCGTAGCGGCGCGCGTTGGTGGGCTTCGGGGGGGCCAGCTGGCCGGCCTCGGTGTACTCCTTCTGCAAGGCATCGGCGAAGCGCTCGTAGCTCTCGTTGGCCACCACGGTGAGCACGTTGACCTGCTCGCTCATCACGCGCTGACCGCTCTGGTCCACCGCCAGGCGCAGGCCCCGGCCGATCTCCTGCCGCTTCTTGGCCTCACTGGTGGTCTGGTTCAGGGTACAGATCTGGAACACGTTGGGGTTGTCCCAGCCTTCCTTCAAGGCGCTGTGGGCGAAGATGAAGGCGACCTTCTCGTCCAGGTTCAGCAGGCGCTCCTTGCCTTTCATGATCAGCTCGTACGCCGCCTTCTCGGCCTCCTGATCGGCCTTCGTCTTCTCCTCCACCTCGATGGCCGTGTCCACGAACTGCTCGGCCTGGCCACGTGCGGCTTTCCGCTTGGCGAAGTAGGCCTCCCGAACCTCCTCGGCCTTCCATCCCTTCCAGTACGGGTAGTCCTTCTTCAACTTCTCAAAGGCCTCGTCGAACAACCGGCGGATGAGGCCGTCGGTGGCCACGTAGTTGTCCACCCGGTCGATGAAGAAGAGGGAGAGCACCTTGATGCCGGAGGCGAGGAGGGCCTTCTGCTTGTCGAAGTGGTGCTTGATGGTCTCCTCGATCTGGGTGCGGAAGATGTCCTCCTTTTCCTGTGCGTTGCCGTGGTCGCGCACGTTCACCTGGTCGCCGTTCGAGAAGAGGAGGACGCCGGTAGTTTGGCTCACTTCATCAATGATCAAACCCTTGTATGCGGGATTGCCGGTCTTGTCGAACAGATCATCACCCTTCTTGAATCGCAGGACCACCCGTGTGGGCTGACCCTTGATCAGACTGGTAACATCCGCTTCCACCTCGGGCCCCACGCCAGTTCTGCGACCTGCACTCACGAAGCTGAAGCTGAACTGCTCGTTGTTGTACTGGTACTGCTCAGTGACACCCACCACCTCGATCTTCTTCACCAACCCTTGCTGGAAGGCCTCCAGCGGCCCCAAGCGGTAGAAGAGGTTCTCGCGCTTGCCGGGCGTGGCGCTGTAGTTGATGGCCAGGAGCGGTTTCAGTGTGCGCAGGGCCTGGCGCGCGCGCTTGCTCTGGTAGTTCTGGCTCTCGTCCAGGATCAACACAGGCCGCACGGCCTGGATGTACCGGTAGGGCTTCCATTCCCCCTGCAGCTTCTCGGTGGCCTTGTAAACGTTATTGCTGGCCTTGTTGAAACTGTCGACGGTCATCAACAGCACCTCCACCTTGTCGCTCGTGGCGAAGTCGCGCAACTGGCTGATCTGCCCGCTGTCATACTGGATCAGGTGCGTCACTTCATTGCTATAGAGGCCCTTGAAGTGCTCGCGCATGGTGTCGAAGCTCTTCACCACGCCCTCGTAGATGGCCACGCTGGGCACCACGATGATGAACTTGCGCAGGCCGTACTGCTTGCGCAGCTCCTGGATGGTGCGCAGGTACACGTAAGTCTTGCCGGTGCCGGTCTCCATCTCCACCGTGAACACGGGGTAGCGGTGGGCCTCGCCTTCCACACCTGGCACGTCCAGCAGATCGCCATCGTCCACGTCCAGGGTCATCGTCTCCTGGATCAGCTGGGCGGGCTCCAGCCAGTCACGCTGGCCGCGGCGAACGGCGTTCAGGTTGTCCAGCAACCAGTCCTCGTCCAGCTGGTAGGCGGGTGGGATGTTGCCCACCACATCGTTCTGCAGACCGAGCTGGCCGCTCTCGCTCAGCGCCTTCTTGTACAGAGCACTGTCGAACTGCGGCAGGCCCTCCAGCAACTGCGCGGTGCATTCGACGGCGCGCAGCTGGTGCGGCTGGCTCGGGTCGAAGTGGAGCTTGATCACCTTGCTCATACGCTGGCCTTGGGAATGGTCAACATGACCTCATCATCTCCAAGTAGCCGGTAGGTTGCCGGCTTGCCTGACAATTGCTCCGTGCGCTTCACGATCAGGCCGGCCCCTTCGCCGCGCCGATCCATGTAGGTACTGCGCGATGTGTTCCCTTTCAGCCTTTCATCCACGGGCACCTTGCTCAAGAGACTCGCAAGTGTATCGTTCCGTGATACCTGCCTGAACAAGATCGAATCCAGATCAAGCGTGTTCACCAAGGCACCCGGGACATAGAGCTCCAGGCGATCACTGAACATCTTCAGGCGGACCTTGGCTCCTTGAATGGTGTAGTCCCGGTGGACCACCGCGTTGACGAAGGCTTCGAAAATGGCCGTGGTATCGTACTCCGGCTTGTCAGTTCGTCCGGCCTCTTTTGTGGCCGCGACCTTGGAGTTCCGACGCACGAACTGCATCGCCCCGACGATCTGTTGATCCAAGGGTCCGGTGATGTCCTCTGCATCCACCTGATAGGCGGCTTCGCCACCTGATGTGACCGCATCTGCCCCGGAATAGGCAACGGCCTGAATGAAGGCTCCCTTGTGCCAGACCTTGGGGGTCTTGGAGCACATCAGCACGCCGGAAAGAGTGGGGTGCCAAGCCCTTTCTTCATCCTGCCCGAGGATGCCCAGCTTGCGCAGGAAGTCCTCGACGCTGGTGTCCGAGCGGTCAGTCCTGAAACGCTCGTAGAGGTCTTTGTCCAGGTCCCCGAGGCCGGCCTCATGCACCAGGAACTCGTCAAAGCGCACCACCCGCGCTTGCGAGCGCTGCATCTGCATGCGCAACTTCAGCTCAGCGCTCATCTGGCGCTTGCTGCTCCCGATGCGTGTAAAGGTGCCTCCTGGGCTTTCGTGCACGAACAGGCTGCGTGTGATCTCTAGTTGCAGGATAGCACGAAGCTGGCCCGATGAGTCTGGTAGCTCCCGCCTGTAGATGTCCACCGTTTCTAGCGCCGGCCTCAATTTGTCCGCGCAGATGTTCTTCACGGCATTCTCCAGGGCCTCGAGTTTCTCCTTGGCAATACCAACGACCTCCTTCGTCTTATCATCCACGCCGAGTATAAGAACACCACCCCGTTTGTTGGCGAAGGCAGCGATCTCGTCAGCGAGATCATCCGGCCTTGGTCCAGTAAGCCTGTCCCCGCTCAGGCGGACCTCCTTCCATTCCACTTCACTGTCCTCGCCGAGCCGAATTCGATCCAGCAGTTCTAAGGCTGTGTACTTCATTCGGTAGCGCCGATCAAGCGTTGATATCTGTTCTCAAATGCTTTCTTACCGCCCTCCATCACACGGCAGACCAAGTCGCGCAGAGCGCTGTTCTGCAAACTCTCGGTGAGTTGTAGATGGCATTGGTCGCGGAATTCCATAACGTGTACTGCTTCCGCATCTCCATTTACCACGATGTTGGCATCGTGCGTTATCACGATGATCTGTCTTCGCTGCTTATTCTCGCGGATGCCTTGAACAACCAGATCGAAGACCACCTGATTGTCCAAGTCATCCTCGGGCTGATCGAGGATGATAGGTTCCTCACCATACGAGAGCAAGAAGGCGAGCAGGGCCGCTGATCTTTGGCCGGCCGAACCGGTTTTCACATCCTTCCAACGCTGTCCACCTTCTCGTGAGGTCGCGTTATACTCCACGGCAATGCCATCCTCAGGATACCACGACTCGATCCGGTCAAAGAACTCCGGTCTCTCAGCGGCCATTTTGATGATCCTGTTGTTCAACCACCCCGACCACTTCGAGTTGCGCTCACCCCGTGCAACGCGCAGGAGTTCGTCCTTCAAGGTATCCAAGCGACGCAAGAACTCGGTCATCCGAGCTTCCAATTCGCCGGGGAGTGCATTGTAGAGCTCGGCAGCCATCGCGGTCAGGTCATCGCCGAAACCATCGCCTTGGAGGTCTAACCATTCCCGCATGTTGCGCACCAAGTGTTCCATCTCGTCGCCAAAGGCCACCACCTGCATGCGCACGAAGCGGTTGTCCTTGAGAACCTCAGTGAGGAATCGGGCCCTTTCACGCGACAAGGTCAGGCGATGGCTCCGCAGTGCCCGAATCGCCGCTGCGCGCATACCATCCAATCGGTGCAATTCAACCTTGACCTCCTCTAATCGCTTCAGTTGTCCCTCCACCACATGGCGCTGTTGCACCAGTTGACCGAATTGCTCGGGGTCGTTAACCCCTGAGGCTCGCAATCGATCGATGAGCTGCTCGTGGGCTTCCCGAGCAGCCTTGACATTAGCGGCCCATTCCGACTCATTCAAGACCTTCTGTGCCATCCGGCCTTGTGTAGCCAGCAGCTCGCGCGCTTCCTTCAATTTAGCCTTGGCGCTATTAACGGCCTGCACCAAACGCTGGTAGGTTTCAAGCACCTCGGCCTCGGCGGAAGAATCAGCTTCGAACACCCCTTCGGCCATGTCGCTAAGACCGATACCCTCTTCCAAGCGTTGAATGTCAGTGCCGATGGCATCCAGTTCGCTGAAAAGTGACTGTACCTCGCGACTTTGGCGACTCTGGCGCTGGAATTCCTTTAGGATGCGTGCATGGTCAGAACCCTCGAACTGAGCAAGCTTTCGTCCAATGTCTTCGAGCTGTGCCTTTAGTCGATCTTCCTGGGCCAACTGGGTGCCCTGCTCACGCCGATTTGCACTGATCGCGAGGAATTGAGCATTGCGTTCATCTTGCTCCGCTTGCCATTTCAGGCGGTCGATCGCTTCGTCCACATAACCCAACAGCCCACCTCTACCGTTCTCAACAAGCTCGGCCAGCTGGTCCTGGCTCACCAAGGTCACTTTGAAGCGGTCCCGGACCTCTTGACTCCCGGCCCGCTTCACAGTACCCTCCGGCTGTACTTCATCCACCAAATGGTCCTTGGTGCCGCCTTGGCTGCTGATCACGAACTCCGTTCCGTTCAACCAGTAGTGCACCTTTAGCAGCGCATTGGTCCTCAGAACCCCGTCGCCGTTCCGGCTGGTTGAAGGCTTCATGAAACTGCTGAAGGTTGCCCACGGCCGGCTGTTCTCTCCACCAAGATCAATCGGTTTGTTACGCGCCAAAGCCTGCCGGACAAAATGGACGAAGCTGCTCTTCCCCGTACCACGGTCACCAATGACCGCGTTGAGCCATGGGCTCAATGCCAATTGCACCGGCGCGCCATTGCCCATCACCTTGGTACCGTTCACCTCCACTCGAGTGATCAATCGGTCCGGTGTCCGGTTGCGCTCCGCGACCGAAGCGGGATCTAGGATACGAGATACGCTGAGCGCCCCATCCAGTAAAGCCAACCGCAACCCATCGATCGTGGGCCGACCCATCTTGATCCAGGTCCAACGCCTTCCTGGATAGTTGTTCACGGTCCGGCCTTGGTCATCCGGATGATGCGCATCGCTACCAACGATCGGGGTCCAGTGCAGCTTCCGCTCCGTGTAGAGCGACGGCCAAACGATGGGTTCGGCCAACAACTCGATGCCCACCACGCTCTCAATGTCAAGAAAGGGACGCAGGTCGTTGCCGTGCAGTTCGTGAAAGATGCCCTTGGTATTGTCGGCATGGGCCGGAATGAACAAGCCACCACGGCGATGCACCTCTGCGGCGATCGCCGTCGGGGAGTTCAAACAAGCGCTGTCGGAATCGCCTCGGGTGCCATTGAATTGCGCATAGCCAATGATCCCCTCCACATCCGCACTGCCTTTGTCTGGGTCCAGCAGGACCAAGGCATGAATACGCCCGATGGACAACTCCACTCCCGGAAAGATCACCAGCGGTCTGTACCCTGCCGGTTGCGTGTCATCAAGATGCGCCAGTGCCGTTTTCAGCTGATCGATCCACGCCCCGGAGTTGTGGTCGGTCACACCCACACAATCGATACCGGCCCGCATGTAGTCCAACAACCAATCCTGCGGTGTGCGCGCCTTCAGCGCCGCCTGGTTCGGGCCGGCTCCATAGTCCGCTGAAGCCGGCGTGTGGTTGTGCAGGTCGCACTTCCACCAGCGTGCGCCGGGGTAGGGCCATTGGGTAGGGTTGATGCCTGCGCTCATGTTCGTTCCGTATACAGCTCCAAAGGTCGCTCAAAGCCTCAGATCGTCTTGATCATCCCCTTGTCGCTCAGCCGCAACTTGCTCTGGTCATCAATGGCCGTGTCCAGGCAGATGAAGATGTCGCCATCCTCCAGCTGCAGGTCCTTGATCGTCTCGGGGGCCACCTTCTTGTCCAGGCACACCAGCAGGCGGTGGGCGTGCCACTCGTGGTGGATGCGCTCCACACGGTTCTTCTTCAGCTCCTTCACGGCCTCCACCCGGCTATCGAGCGGGAAGCCCTCCAGCAGCATCACCTCGGTGCACAGGCCCTCCCAGGTCCAGTCCTTCACCAAGGGGCTCTCGGCCTCGGCAAAGGCCTTCTCCAAGGCGGTGAGGTCCGCACCCTCCACATCGCGCCAGGCGCGGAAGTGGCTGTGTGTCATAACATAAGACCGCACACCTATGTCAAAGTCTTTCTTGCCCTTTGAAAGAGATTTCGATGCCCGTTTTATACGATCCAGTGTAAGCTCGGAGATTGTGCCAAAACCTAACTTCTTTGCGTTGGCGCCACTTTCCTCCTTCTCATTCACAGGTTCATGCATCTGAACCACTATGAATTGTCGCGCACCAGCGCCTTCGCTCATCATCCGATAACAGGCATGAGCAGTTGAGCCAGACCCTCCGAAAAAGTCTAGGACAATATCACCCGCCTTGCTCCCAACGTGGAAAAGTGATGACAATAGTTGAGTCGGCTTGGGGTTATCAAAAATCTTTACTCCGTCATAGAGTTCTTCAAGCTCAGCAGATGCATCCTGATTACTGCCGTACTCCTCATGTCGCAGGAAATTGATGGCAGACTGACCGCCTTCCATGGCTTCCGTCAGGTAAATCTTGATACGAGGAACCCCAGCACCTTCATCAGTCCAGTGTACCCGCTTCTCCTTGATAAGGTCCTTGAAGGATTCCTCATTACCGTACCATACCTCAGTGTACTTCTTGCCGGTCGGTGTTGTTATCGTGTACCTCGAACCGCCCCGACCTTTAGCGGCCTTCCAAGGATTAGATGTCCATGGCCCTTTGGGGTCATTATCAGGATTCTTGTATTCGGCACTCCGCTTTTCGGTTAGCGGCACCCCTTGGAATCCGCCTTGCGTTTTTAAGGCCTCGGAGTTTCGAGCGAAGACTACTATGTGCTCAGCCACTTTGCCAATCATCTTCGTCTTGTCATTCGGCTGATTGTGCCTTCTGCGCCACGTCACAAGCGCTTCCTTGTTTTCATCGCCAAAAACCTCTGCCATCAATGTTACTAGGTGGTGCACCTCGTTGTCGTCAATGCTCACAAAGATCACCCCGTCATCGCGCAGCAGCTGGCGTGCCAGGCGCAGGCGCGGGTACATCATGCTCAGCCACTTGCTGTGGAAGCGCCCGTCGGCACGAGTGTTGGTGGTCAGGGCCTTGCCCTCCTCGTCCACCTGCCCGGTGCGGCGCAGGTACTCCTCCAGCGGCTCGGTGAAGTCGTCCTCGTACACAAAGTCGGTGCCCGTGTTGTACGGCGGGTCGATGTAGATCATCTTCACTTTGCCGGCATAGGCCTTCTGCAACAGCTTCAGCACCTCCAGGTTCTCGCCCTCGATGAACACGTTGCGGGTGCTGTCCTCGTTCACCCCTTTGCCGGGCTGCGGCACCAGGGCCCCCTTGCTCGGGGTGCCGGCCATCTTGCGCGCTTCGCGCTTGCCGGGCCAGTTGAGGCCGAAGTGCTCGGCGTTGGCATCGTCGTCCTCCAGGTGCTCACCCAAGGCGGCACGCAGGGCCTCCCAGTTCACCCGGCCATCGGCAAAGGCTTCGGGGGCGATGCGCTTGAGCTCGGCGAGGCGCTCGTCGGTGAAGGTGAAGGAGGGGCGGAGTTTGGTGTGGGACATGGGGATCAATGCGGACTGCGAAAGTCGGGTTCAGGGTTCATTCGATGGAGCTTCAAGGTTGCCATCCACCCAGTCGTTCTGCTCGGCATCGGGTACCGGGTCGCTGAAGTACTTGGCGGCGCTGCGGTCGTTGGCGGTACGCTTTCGCGCCCAGCCCCGGTAGCTGCTGCAACTGAAGCGGGCATCGCAGTTGCGGCACACCCGGGTGGCGAAGCGGCGCTTGCCACCGCCTTCCAGGTCCTCTTCGGTGCGGGGTGGGAACTGCTTGCCCTCGATGGCATCCACCACCTCGCCGAAGCTGCCCAGGGTCTCCTCCAGGCGGCCTTGGTCAAAGGGCAGGACGATGAGCGGGTCCCAGCGCTCGAACTCGAAGAGGAAGGCGGGCATGTCGCCCCGGCGCCAGGCATCCTTCATGGCCCGCGGGTATTGGGTGGCGATGATGGCCGTGTGGTGCAGGGGCTGGCGTTGCAGGTTCTGCCAGATGTGGGCGTACACGTTGAGCTGCTGCTCGTAGCTGGCGGGGTTCTGGCGCACGTACTCCGGGTCGTGCGTCTTGATGTCGTACAGCCAGGTCTCGTCGCCCTCCTGCACCACGTCCACCACGCCTTCGATGGTGAAGCGGCGGCCCTGCGGTGTGCGCTGCTCGGGCAGGGCCAGCCGCACCTCCGTGCGCGTGACGTTCTCGGCCACGTGCTTCATCTTGCGGTAGTAGAAGAGCACCTGGTTGAGGGCCTCCTGCTTCAGCTCGTTGGTGAGCACCTGGCCGCTCTCCATGCGGAGCAGCTCGTAGTTGCGCTCGAAGTGGTCGCGGATGCGCTCCTCCATCGGATCGCCGGCGGGCTTCTTCTTAGTGGCCATGGCGTTGGGCGATGAGGAATTGGTGGAGGTCCTCCACGGTGCGGTGCACCAGGTGGCCGAACAGCCGGGTCTGCTGGCGGCTGGGCACGAAGCCGTACTTGTCGAAGATCATGTACTGCCGCGGGCAGGTGAGGTAGCTGGTGTAGTCGCCCGTGAAGCTGTAGGCCTTGCCCATGTCGTCCACCTCGGCGGTGGCGGGTGGCAGGGTGGCGATGTCCAGATCGTGCAGCTTGGGCAGTTGCAGGTCGCGGAAGCATTTGAGGGGTGGGAAGACGTGCCCGCCCTTCTTGTCCACGAACACCAGCAGGTCCTTGGCGCGGCTCAGGGCCACGTAGAAGAGGCGCATGGCATCGAACTCGGCGTGGCGATCCAGGGGCTCGCCTTCCTTGCCCAGCATGTCGCGCACGGCCACCTCCAAGGGGGAGGGCTCGCGCAACCGGCGCCCCATGTTGCCCAGGATGACCACCTTGAACTCCAGCCCCTTGCTCTGGTGGATGGTGAGGAAGGGCACGCGCCCGCGCGGGAAGGGGTCGTCGTCGTTCTCGTACTCGCTCTCGCCCAAACGCCACAAGGCATAGCAGTACTGGCGGAAGAAGCTGTTGGCCAGTCGCTCCTCGTGCATGTACCAACCGGTGAGGATGGCGGTGAACTCATCCTGGTAGCGACCGATGTACTGGCTCAGGAGCCCGAGGTTGCAGATGGGGCCTTCGTCGTAGTCCTCCCGCGTGCCGTCCTCCGCCAGCTGGAACCACGACCGCAAGGGAGCGAAGCCAGCGAGCTGGTAGAAGAGGTCGAGCACGTTCCAGTCCAGCGCCGTGGTGCGGTTGAGCACGTAGGTGAGGGTGAGCGGGTTGCCCGCCTTGGCGCGGTTGGCCACCATGTCGCGGAAGTACTTGCTCGTGAGCGCCTTGATGGCGCGCGTGCTGAGGTTGGTGGCCTTGGTGAGGGCGGCCACATGCTCCAAGGTGCAGGCATCGCTGGGTGCCCACTTCTTCTTCTGCAGCACCTTCTGCAAGGCGGTGAGGTCATCGGCGGCCTGCTGCTTCTCGGCCTTGCGGTCCTCAATGAAGGCCTTCAACTGCTTGTCCTTGTCCACGTATTCCATCGCTTCCTTGCGGCAGCGGCTTAGCCAGGCGCGGAACCGCTGGTAGCTGGGGCTGTTCCACTCCGGCTCGTGCGGTGTGCCGATGATCAGGCGCAGTAGCCCCATCACCACCGTGGCCTCCTCGGTCTCCAGGAAGCGACCGGCGCGTGGCGCGTACACGGGGATGCCATGTACTTGTAGGGCATCCCGCATTCCGGTCACCGCCCTGTTGGGCACACCATTGTAGGGGCGCACACTCGGGAAGAGCACGGCCACCTCGTTGTAGTCGTTGATCTTCTTCTGGACCTTGAGCTGCTTGATGAAGGCCGCCAGCTCCGCGTACACAACCTCAACATCCTGCTTCTCCGTGACCACCACACTGGGCAGCGGATCCTTGCGGTGGGCCTGGATGTTCTTGTTCTGCACCCGGTAGTGCCCCTGGCCGCTCTGCTTGCGCCAGTCGATGCGGTCGATGAAGTGCGTGTACACATCCACCACCTGGCTGCGTGAGCGGTAGTTGATGTCGAGGTCAATGCGCGTGGGCTCCACGCCGAGGCGCTGCACACAACGCTCGGGGAACTGAACGAGGTTCTCCACGGTGGCTCCGCGGAAGCGGTAGAGGGCCTGGTCATCATCGCCCACCACCGTGAGGTTGGTGCTGCCGCCCGCGAGGTGGAAGAAGAGGTCCTCCTGGATGGCGTTGGTGTCCTGGTATTCGTCCACGATCACGTGGTCGAAGAGGCGCGTGCCCTCCGGATGGGCCTGCAGCACCTGCAGCGCCTTCTGCTGCAACAGGGACAGGTCCACCTTCTGCACCTCGTCCTGGTTCAGCCAGTTCATGTAGGCCGCATGCACCTCGCGGATCAGCTTCCAGTCATCATCGCAGGCCAGCTCCCGCTCGGGTAGGATGCTCTCCTCGGCGAAGCGGTTGAAGGCCTTGATGGCGCTGAGCACAGCGAGGTGCTTGCTCCCGTTGTCGGCATCCTCGATGGTCTTGTTCAGGAAGCGCTGCGCATCCTCCGGTTTCTCCTTGCCCAAGGGGGCCACTAGATGGTTCCACGCGCGACGGGTCACCTGGAAGTACTGCGTCAGCTCATCCAGCAACACCACGGGGTTGGGGCGTGCTCCGGGTGGTGAGAACCGCCGGTCGGTGATCATCTGGCGGCAGATGCTGTGCACGGTGCCCACCGCCATGCCGCTGATGTCGTAGTGCCGGCCGGTCTGGCTGGTGGCGATCGCGAGCAGGTAACGCAGGCCTTCCTTGAGCTGGTGCGCGGCTTTCTCGGTGAAGGTGCTCAGGAAGATGCGCTCGGGTGGCACCTCCTTGCAGACGAGGAGGTTGACGGTGCGCCAGAGGAGCACGCGCGTCTTGCCCGAGCCGGGGCCTGCGGTGAGGAAGAGCGGGCCGGCCTCGTGGAGGATGGCGCTGCGCTGGCTGGGGTTGGGGGTGAAGCCGACGGCGGAGAAGAGGGACTGGAGGAGGTCGGGCTTCTTGGCCATGGCTCAGGCAAGGGGGCTTGTGGCTTGATGGCCTTGAGGCCTGATGGCCATTGGCCTTTCCGCTGCGCGGCCTGTGCCTGCAGCCTCGGGCTTATCGGCCATGGGCTTTTTGGCCTGTCGGCTTACAGGCCTGCTGGCCTCTTGGCCTCCGGCCACCAAGAACCAAATCGCCATTCCCCTCGAGTCAGTGTCCCTGAGTAAGGCCTCGATGCGCTCGCGGGCCTGCTGTTCGGGGGTGAGGGGGGCCATGGGGCGCTCAATGTATAAACCCCTCTTCACAAATCCCGTCTCAGCCCGCGCGATCCCTTGCTGCGCGCTGCCTTTCGTGAAACTGGCGCCTGCGCACTGCCGATGCGCGCGCTACACTTGAGTAAATCCCGGTTGCCATGGCCCGCCCCACCCAGCCCCCACCCCACCCCATTGCCCTGTTGGATCCGCACCCGCTGATGCGTGCCGCGCTGGGCAGTTGGCTGGAGGCCCACGGACCCTACCGGGTGGTGTGGAGCGGCGGGGAGGCCGAGGCGCTCTTCGCGGCGCTGGAGCAGGGGGTGGCGCCCGCCCTGGTGCTGGTGGGGCTGCGGCCGCAGGTGGAGGACGACCTGCAGGTGCTGGAGCGCTTGGGCGCCCTGCCGCAGGGGCCGCATGCCGTGGCCCTGGCGCACCACCACGACGAGGCCACTATCCTGCGCGCCTACCGCGCCGGTGCGCGGGCCCTGTTCTGCTGCCATTTCCACACCCAGGCGGTGCTGGAGGCCCTGGCTGCCGTGCTGCAGGGGGTGGTGGTGCACAGCCCCGAGAGCCAGCGCCTGCTGGTGGAGAACCCCGATGGCCTCACGCCCGCCGAGCGGCAGCGGCAGCGCCTGCTGCGCCAGATCACCGGGCGACAGCTGGAGGTGCTGGAGGGCCTGGTGAAGCACCCGGACCACACCAGCGCCACCCTGGGCCAGCGGTGGCGCATCAGCGGCCGCACGGTGGACAGCCACGTGAACGAGCTGTTCGGCACCTTCGGCGTCCGCGGTCGCACGGCCCTGGTGGTGGCCGCCATCCGCTTGGGGCTGGTGCGGGTGTAAGGCCGACTCAGGTGGGAAGGTCCCCTTGCCGTCCCCGTTTGCTCTATTGCTTTGCGCGGCGCCCCTATTGAGCTGCGTCGCGACCCAATTGAGCTGCGACGTGACCCTGTTGAGCTGCGTCGCGACCCTATTGAGCTGCGTCGCGACCCTATAGAGCTCCGTCGTGACCCGATTGAGCTGCGCCGCGACCCGATTGAGCTGCGTCGCGACCTTATAGAGCTGCGTCGCGATCCTATTGAGCTGCGTCGCGATCCTATTGAGTTGCGTCGCGACCTAATTGAGCTGAGACGCGACCCGATTGAGCTGCGTCGTGACCCTGTTGTGCTGCGTCGCGACCTAATTGAGCTGCGTCGCGACCCGATTGAGCTGCATCGGGACCCTGTTTAGCTGCGTCGCGAACCTGTTGAGCTGCGAGGTGACCCGATTGAGCTGCGCCGCGACCCGATTGAGCTGCACCGCGACCTTATTGAGTTGTGCCGCGAGCCGCGGGGGGGAAGACCCGGGCGCCGTATGCCGCACCCGGGCCGGCGGGGCGGCACCCCGTCTGAAAGCCTCGTCCGAAGCGGATTTCCAGAGTCCGTACGCAATTCAACGCAGATGGCGGTACGTAATTCCCGCAAGGTGAAAACGACACCAGATGAGCGCACCCATCGAATAAGGCCCCGTGTCGGAAATGTCTCCGGCACTAAAACAACCCAACACCATGAAACAGGTGTATGTCGTCAAACTGGGCCTCATCGGCCTCACCCCCACGGCCCTGGTGGAAAAGGGACGGAACCTGGTGGAGAAGTGCACGGGCAACGCGAACCTGACGCTGCCGGCGAACCTGCTCACCGACCTGGGCGCGGCGTGCGACGCGCTGGAGCAGGCCAACCTCGCGGTGCGCGACAACGGCGGCCGCCAGGACCATGTGACCCGCGACGCCCGTGTGGCGGACGTGCAGGATGTGGTGCGCGAACTGGCCGGCTACGTGCAGGCCCAGTCCGAAGGCGACCATGAGAAGATCGCCAGCACGGGCTTCGGCGTGCGCAAGCAGCCCAGCCCGGTGGGCGTGCTGGATGCCCCCGCCAACCTGCGCGCCGGCCGCGGCAAGCTGCCCGGTGAGGTGCACCTGATGTGGGACGGCGTGTACGGCCGCCTGATGTACGCGGTGTACATCACCGATGGTGACCCGAAGGACGAGAGCACGTGGAAGCTGCTGGTGCAGACCAGCAAGAACCGGTACACGGCCGCGGGCCTCACCACGGACCGGGCCTACTACTTCCGCGTGCAGGCCATCGGCACGGCGGGCGCCGGCGAGATGAGCGACAGCGCCACCGCCAAGGCCGCCTGATCCGGACACCACGAACACGCGTCCGCACATGCACTGTGACCTCAGCCCCGGGTCCGCCCACAGCACGGTGGGCGGATGCCGGGGCGGGTCCGGTGGCGGCCCTGCACGCGTCCCGCACACCAACCCGCCCCCCTCGGTCCACCCAAGCCCCATATCCCGCCCCGTTCACTTTCCGTAGAACAACTGCCATGGAGATCCGTCCCCTCCTCACGCATGAGCTGGAGCAGGCCGCCGCCTGGTGGCACGAGCAGTACGAGCTCTTCCTGGGCCGGCTGCGCTGGAGCGCGCGCACGCCCTACGCGCTGGCCCTGGGGGCCGTGCGCTGGGACGAGGTGGAGGCTTGCGGCACGGCCGTGGTGAGCGGCGGCACCGGCCGCATCACGGCGCTGCGCGGCCAGCGGCCGCAGGAGCGCGAAGCCGTGGCGCAGGCCCTGATCGCCGCGCTGGAGCGCGCCGGCTGCACCGGACAGGTGGTGCACGCCGCGCCCGCCGATGCCGCATTCTGGGGCGCGCTGGGCTTCGCGGCCGGCACCCCGCTGCTGCGCTACACCGGCGGCCGCTTCCTGCAGGCCACCTGGGACGGCATCGAGATCCTGGAGCCCGCGCAGCGCCTGGGCGTGATCCACCTTGACCGCAAGGCCAGCGGCGAGGAGCGCAGCACGCTGCTGCTGGAGCACGAATACATGGGCCGCGCCTGCACCGAGCGCGGCACGGTGCGCGGCTTCACCCTGGCCCTGCTCGGCGAGGGCCTCATCGTGGCCGACGACCCCGACCTGGGCCTGGAGCTGCAGCGCTGGCACTTCCCCATCCAGGAGCACGTACTGCTGTGGGAGGGCAACAGCGCGCACCACCACCTCACCGCGCGCGGCTACCGCGCCGAGCCCCACGGCCTGCGCATGACGCGCGGCACCGTGCCGCCCCACCGGCCCGCGCTCATCTTCGCCGAGCCCTTCGACAGGGTGGAGGTGGGCTGAGCGCAGCGGGCACCCGCGCAGCAGCCCCGGCCACGGCCGGGGCTTTCTCATTCCGCAGTTCCCGTGCCCCTGGATCGGGCAGGAGGAAGCCGACGGCCGTGCGGATGCCGATTCCATGGGATGGCCTTCGCCCCGGCGCCCTCCGTTCGCGGGGCCGCCGCCCCACCGGCGGCGACCACGTCTTTTTCACCTTGCCGCGCGGGGCGGGTCCCGGTTCCTTCGCACAGCCTCCCGCCATGCCCGCCCCACAGCCCCCATCGGCCCACGGCACGCCCCATGAAATGCGCAGGGGCTTGTGGCCCACGGAGCATTCTTCTAATTTGCTCCGCCTACCCTGCGTCCGGCCAACGCCCTTGTCCCTGGCCTGGCGCAACAAAACCATACCCTACCCCCTACCTTCCATGCTGTTCTCGTCCCTGCCGTTGCGGGCCCTCCTTGGGGCTGCGCTCACCGGTGCTGCGCTCTGCGCGCAGGCCCAGACCAACCCCAGCCCGCGGAGCCTCCCCTTCACGGAGGCGTTCCCGTCCGGCACCTTCAACACCTACCCCAGCGGCTTCCAGGGATGGAACGGCGTGAACGGCGGCAGCACCACCACGCTGGCGCTGGCGGCGGCCAGCACCCCCACGGGCAATGCCACGCTCACGGCCGCCGCGCCCACCGCGGGCGGCACGGCCGGGCTCTTCGGCACCAGCGGGCGCATCGCGGTGAACACCAGCGGCAATGCCACCAACGGGGTGAACCAGCTGATGATGGCCTTCGATGCCACCAGCTACGCCGACATCACCCTGGAGTATGCGGTGTACAGCCAGCTGGCCCAGCCGCGCACCATCGGCGTGGTGTGCCAGTACCGCGTGGGCACCAGCGGCGGCTGGACGAGCATCAGCCCCACGAGCGGCTCCAACCCCTACTCTCAGGCCGGTGCTGTCGGCACGGGGCTGAAGACCACCGTGAGCGCCACCCTGCCCGCCGCCTGCAACTACCAGCCGGTGGTGCAGGTGCGCTGGGCCATCTGGCGCGGCACGGAAACGGGCAACAGCAGCGCACTCGCCTTCGATGACATCACCGTGGACGGCACGCTGGACAGCGATCAGGACGGCACCCCGGACGATACGGACCCCTGCCCCTACCTGGCCAATCTGGTGCCCGGCAATGCCTGCGATGATGGCAACCCCGGCACCGTGAATGACGAGGTGAACAACAGCTGCGTGTGCCAGGGCATCTTCGTGAGCGATGAGTGCAACGTGGCCACCTGGCTGGGGGCGGCGCAACCCACCCTGAGCTGCAGCGCCACGCTGGGCTCCAGCGAGGGGGCCACGTCGAGCGGCCCCTTGGGCTGCACCGGCGGCACGCCGGCCGATGTGTGGTACTACAGCTACGCGACCAACCCCCAGGGCGTGGCCTTCATCGACCTGGTGCCGGGCACGGCGGCCGGCCTCGGGGTGGAGGTGCGCGACATCGACTGCGACGGCGCGGTCACCTATTGCGGAACGGGCAACAGTCACACCCTGTCCGTGCAGCCTGGCCAGTACTTCTGGTTCCGCGTGTTCACCAGCACGCCGGGCACCTTCACGGTGTGCGTGCGCGAACCGATGGGGAATGACGAATGCGCCCAGAGCGCCTACCTGGGCAGCGCGCAGCCTTATGGCAGCTGCACGCCCACGGCCGGCTCCACCGTGGGGCTCACCGCCAGCGGCGGCGCGTGCAGCGCCTCCGCGAACGACGCGTGGTATTACGTGGGCGCCAGCGGCAGCAGCAGCACCTTCGTGGACCTGGTGCCCGGCACGGCCGGCGGCATGGGCATCGAGGTGATCGAGTGGGATGGCTGCGTGAACGCCAACAGCATCTACTGCGCCAGCGGCAACAGCCACACCGTGCCCATGCTGCCCAGCCAGACCTACGCCATCCGGGTCTTCACCGCCACCCCGGGCAGCTTCACCATCTGCGTGAGCGCGCCGCAGGCCAACGATGACTGCGCCGGCGCCGTGTACATCGACAACAACGAGGCCGCCAACTGCCCCGCCAACGCCGTCACCGGCACCACCTCCGGCACCACCCCCAGCGGCGGTGCTTGCGGCGCGGCCAATGCCGACGCCTGGTACTACTTCTACTCCGGCACCTCGCTCTCCGCCCAGGTGGACCTCGGCGCCCTCACCGCCGCCGGCCTGGGCATCGAGGTGGTCGAGGCCAGCTGCGCAGGCAGCAGCATCTATTGCGCCGCCGGCACCAGCCACGCCGTGCCGGTGACGCCCGCGCAGTACTACTACCTGCGCATCTTCTCCAGCACCCCCGGCGACTTCACCGTGTGCGTGAGCAGCATCGTGCAGCCGGGCAACGACGACTGCGCGGGCTCCACCTACCTGGGCGGGGCACAGCCCTTCGGCAGCTGCTCCGCCACCAGCGGCACCACCATCGGCGCCAGCGCCAGCGGCGGCGCGTGCAGCGCCAGCGCGAACGATGTGTGGTATTACGTGAGCGCCAGCGGCAGCAGCAGCACCTTCGTGGACCTGGTGCCCGGCACGGCCGGCGGCTTGGGCATCGAGGTGATCGAGTGGGATGGCTGCGTGAACGCCAACAGCATCTATTGCGCCAGCGGCAACAGCCACACGGTGCCCATGCTGCCCAGCCAGACCTACGCCATCCGGGTCTTCACCGCCACCCCCGGCAGCTTCACCATCTGCGTGAGCGCGCCCCAGACCAACGATGACTGCGCCGGCGCCGTGTACATCGACAACAACGAGGCCGCCAACTGCCCCGCCAACGCCGTCACCGGCACCACCTCCGGCACCACCCCCAGCGGCGGTGCTTGCGGCGCGGCCAATGCCGACGCCTGGTACTACTTCTACTCCGGCACCTCGCTCTCCGCCCAGGTGGACCTCGGCGCCCTCACCGCCGCCGGCCTGGGCATCGAGGTGGTCGAGGCCAGCTGCGCAGGCAGCAGCATCTATTGCGCCGCCGGCACCAGCCACGCCGTGCCGGTGACGCCCGCGCAGTACTACTACCTGCGCATCTTCTCCAGCACCCCCGGCGACTTCACCGTGTGCGTGAGCAGCATCGTGCAGCCGGGCAACGACGACTGCGCGAACTCCACCTACCTGGGCGGGGCACAGCCCTTCGGCGCCTGCTCCGCCACCAGCGGCACCACCATCGGCGCCAGCGCCAGCGGCGGCGCGTGCAGCGCCACCGCGAACGACGTGTGGTACTATGTCTACGCCAGCGGCAGCAGCAGCACCTTCGTGGACCTGGTGCCCGGCACGGCCGGCGGCTTGGGCATCGAGGTGATCGAGTGGGACGGCTGCGTGAACGCCAACAGCATCTATTGCGCCAGCGGCAACAGCCACACGGTGCCCATGCTGCCCAGCCAGCTCTACGCCATCCGCGTCTTCACCGCCACCCCGGGCAGCTTCACCATCTGCGTGAGCGCGCCCCAGACCAACGATGACTGCGCCGGCGCCGTGTACATCGACAACAACGAGGCCGCCAACTGCCCCGCCAACGCCGTCACCGGCACCACCTCCGGCACCACCCCCAGCGGCGGTGCTTGCGGCGCGGCCAATGCCGACGCCTGGTACTACTTCTACTCCGGCACCTCGCTCTCCGCCCAGGTGGACCTCGGCGCCCTCACCGCCGCCGGCCTGGGCATCGAGGTGGTTGAGGCCAGCTGCGGCGGCAGCAGCATCTATTGCGCCGCCGGCACCAGCCACGCCGTGCCGGTGACGCCCGGGCAGAACTACTACCTGCGCATCTTCTCCAGCACCCCCGGCGACTTCACCGTCTGCGTGAGCAGCATCGTGCAGCCGGGCAACGACGACTGCGCGAACTCCACCTACCTGGGCGGGGCACAGCCCTTCGGCAGCTGCTCCGCCACCAGCGGCACCACGCTGGGCGCCAGCGCCAGCGGCGGCGCATGCAGCGCCAGCGCGAACGATGTGTGGTATTACGTGAGCGCCAGCGGCAGCAGCAGCACCTTCGTGGACCTGGTGCCCGGCACGGCCGGCGGCATGGGCATCGAGGTGATCGAGTGGGACGGCTGCGTGAACGCCAACAGCATCTACTGCGCCAGTGGCAACAGCCACACCGTGCCGATGGTGCCCAGCCAGCTCTACGCCATCCGCGTCTTCACGGCCACGCCGGGCAGCTTCACCATCTGCGTGAGCGCGCCCCCTTCGAACGACGACTGCAGCAACGCCACCGGACTGGGCCTCTACAACTACGCCGACTGCCCCGTGAACGCCACCCCCGGCACCACCGCGGGCGCCACCCCGAGCGGCACCAACAGCTGCAGTGCCGGCGCCACGCAGGATGTGTGGTACAGCGCCTACTCGAGCAGCGGCAGCTCCATCTTCATCCACCTCGGTGACGTCACCGCCACGGGCATCGGCATCGAGGTCTTCGATGCCTGCGGCGGCGCCCCGGTTTACTGCGCCATGGGCACTGCGCACACCGTGCCCACCGCGATCAATGCCAACTACGTCATCAAGGTCTTCAGCACCACGCCGGGCGATTTCACCATCTGCGCCAGCACGCCGGTGTACAACAACGAGTGCGACTTCGCCGCGGGCCTGAGCCTCTACAACTACGCCGACTGCCCTGTGAACGCCACCCCCGGCACCACCACGGGCAGCACGCAGAGCGGCGCCAACAGCTGCAACGGCGGCGCCACCTACGACGTGTGGTACACCGTGGGCTCCGGCACCGGCAGCTCCCTCTTCGTCAACCTCGGTGACGTCACCGCAACGGGCATCGGCATCGAGGTCTTCGATGCCTGCGGCGGCACCCCGGTGTACTGCGCCAACGGCGCTGCGCACACCGTGCCCACCACGCTCTACACCACTTACTACATCAAGGTCTTCAGCACTGCGCCGGGCGATTTCAGCATCTGCGCCAGCACGCCGGTGTACAACAACGAGTGCGACTTCGCCACCGGCCTGGGCCTCTACAACTACGCCGACTGCCCCGTGAACGCCACCCCCGGCACCACCACGGGCAGCACGCAGAGCGGCGCCAACTCATGCGCCCCAGGCGCCGTGCACGACGTGTGGTACACCGTGGGCTCCGGCAGCGGCAGCGCCATCTTCGTCAACCTCGGTGACGTCACCGCGGCGGGCATCGGCATCGAGGTCTTCGATGCCTGCGGCAGTACGCCGGTGTACTGCGGCAACGGCACCACGCATACAGTGCCCACCACGCTCAACACCACGTACTTCATCAAGGTCTTCAGCACCGCGCCGGGCGATTTCACCATCTGCGCCAGCACGCCGGTGTACAACAACGAGTGCGACTTCGCCGCAGGCCTGGGCCTCTACAACTACACCGACTGCCCCGTGAACGCCACCCCCGGCACCACCGCGGGCAGCACGCAGAGCGGCGCCAACTCATGCGCCCCAGGCGCCGTGCACGACGTGTGGTACACGGTGGGCTCCGGCAGCGGCAGCGCCCTCTTCGTCAACCTCGGTGACGTCACCGCGGCGGGCATCGGCATCGAGGTCTTCGATGCCTGCGGCGGCACGCCGGTGTACTGCGCCACGGGCACCGCGCATACCGTGCCCACCACGCTCTACACCACCTACTCCATCAAGGTCTTCAGCACCGCGCCGGGCGACTTCACCATCTGCGCCAGCACACCGGTGGCCAACAACGAGTGCGACTTCGCCACGGTCCTGGGCGTGTTCAACGACGGCGACTGCCCCGCCAATGCCAACCCCGGCACCACCGCGGGCAGCACGCAGAGCGGCGCCAACGGCTGCAACGGCAGCGCATCCTACGACGTGTGGTACGTGCTCTACAGCGGCAGCGCAGCGGCCATCGAGGTGAGCATCGCCGAGCTGGGCGCCACCGGCACCGGCATTGAGGTGTTCGACGGCTGCCCCGGGAGCGCCGTGTATTGCGGTAGCGGCACCTCCCACACGGTGAGCGTGGCGCCCTTCCAGAACTACTACGTGAAGGTGTTCAGCAGCGGCGCGGGCGGCTTCTCCATCTGCGCGAACTATCCGCCCCCGGTCTTCGACTGCCTCGGGGTGCTGGGCGGCTCCGCGCTGCCGGGAACGCCCTGCAACGACAACAACGCCTGCACCACCGGCGACACCTGGAACCCCAGCTGCCAGTGCGTGGGCACGCCGCTGCCCGACAGCGACAACGACGGCCTCTGCGACGCGCAGGACAGCTGCCCCTTGGTGCCCGGCACCGTGGGCAGCCCGTGCGATGACAACGACCCCTGCACCTTGAACGATGCCCTCGGTGCCGACTGCCTGTGCGTGGGCACCAGTGCGCCCGATTCCGACGGCGACGGCACCTGCGACGGGCTGGATGCCTGCCCCTACCTGGCCGACCTGAACAACGGCGACCCCTGCGACGACGGCAACCCCGCCACCATCGGCGACGTGGTGAGCGGCTGCACCTGCAGCGGCACGGTGAGCAGCGGCGGCGTCACCCTGGCCGCCAACTGGCCCCTGGTGAATGGCTTGGTGCGCGCCCTTGCGCACGACACCATCAACGACATCGTCTACCTCGGCGGCAGCTTCACGCGCCTGGGACCCGCAGTGCCCTACGGCGCCCGGGTGAACACCACGGATGGTGCCTACGACCCGGCCTTCCCGGCCCCCAATGGCCCGGTGGAGGTGGCGGTGCCCGATGGCGCCGGGGGCTGGTACATCGGCGGGTTCTTCACCCGCATCGGCGGCGTGGAGCGCAACCGCGCGGCGCGCATCAACGCCGACGGCAGCCTGCACCCGTGGAACCCGAATGCCAGCTGGGGCGTCAATGCCATCGTGGTCTCCGGCTCCACGGTGTACCTGGGCGGTGCCTTCTCCACCGTGGGCGGCCAGCCGCGGGCCAGGCTCGCCGCCGTGGATGCCACCACGGGCGTGCCCACCAGCTGGAACCCCGGCGCCACCGGCTCCTCCGTGCTCTCCCTCGCGTTGGACGGCACCACCCTGTACGTGGGCGGCTTCCTCACCAGCGTGGCGGGCCAGCCGCGCACCAACGCCGGTGCGGTGAGCACCGTGACGGGTGCCGCCACGGCCTGGGACCCCGCCCCGAATGAGGCCGTGCTCACCATGCTGGCGGCCGGCGGTGTCGTCTATGCAGGCGGTCAGTTCACCAGCATCGGCGGGCAGCCCCGCACGGCGCTGGCCGCACTGAACAGCACCACCGGCGCGGCAACGAGCTGGGATCCTGGGGTGGTCGGCTCGGGCGGATTCGCTTCTGTGAACGCACTGGCCCTGCACGGCGGCAACCTGCTGGTGGGCGGCCAGTACTACCAGATCGGCGGCAACTTCCGGATGGGCATCGCGTTGGTGAGCACCACCACCGCCACCAGCACCCCGTGGAACGCGAACCTCTTGGGCGGCGTCCTCGACCTCTCCGTGAGCGGCAACAGCGCCTACCTGGTGGGCAACATCGCTTCCATAGGCGGACAGCAACGCCAGAATGCGGTGGAAGTGGACCTCACCAGCGGTGCGGTGACCGCTTGGGATCCCGCGCCCGGGGCATCGCTGAGCGCGGTGTGCCGCAGCGGATCGGCGGTCTACATCGGCGGCACCTTCGCGACTTTGGGTGGCGCCGTGCGCAACAACCTGGCGGCGATCGATGCCGCCACCGGTGCGGTGCTCCCGTGGAATCCGAATGTCCAGCACACGTCCTTTCCCGATGTGTACGACATCCACCTCAGCGGCGACTCACTGGTCTATGTGGCGGGCCAGTTCAATGCAGTGGGCGGGCAGCCCCGCCAGCACCTGGCCGCGCTGCGCACCTCCGACGGCACGGCCACGGGCTGGGCCCCGGCAGCGAGCTCCCTGGCCTCGGCCATCGTGCGCAGCGGCAATCAGGTGTATGTGGGCGGCTCCTTCACCACCCTGGCCGGACAATCCCGCGAGCGCATCGCCTGCGTGGATGCCGCCACGGGCGTGCCCACCGCATGGAACCCCGGCGCCAATGGCAGTGTGCTGGACTTCGCCCTGCATGGCGATACGCTCTATGCCGGCGGCGCCTTCACCACCATCGGCGGAGCGCCCCGGTCGCGCCTGGCCGCGCTCAGCCGGAGCGGTGGCGTCACGCTGCCCTGGAGCGCCGATGCGGATGGCACTGTGCATGACCTTCACCTGCAAGGCGACCGGCTCTACGTGGCGGGCTGGTACAGCACCATCAACGGCCAGCCGCGCAGCAACCTGTCCCTGCTCGACCGGGTGTCCGGCGCGGTATCACCTTGGGCGCCGAACCCGGACAGCCAGGTGAGCGGGGTGGGCGCACACGCCTCCGGCATCTACGCCGGCGGCTACTTCACCAGCATCGGCGGAGGGTCGCGGTGGTTCCTCGGCTCGGTGGGCACCTATGACGGCCTTGCTTCGCCGTGGAACCCGGAGGCCTCCAACGGTGGGGTGGAAGCCCTGCTGGTGAGCGGCGACCGGCTCTTCGTCGGTGGACGCTTCGGCTTCATGGGGCTGCAGCCGCGGGCGGGCATCGCCGCCTTCACGCTGCCACAAGGCCAGGAAGTGGCGCTGCAGGCCAGGGTGCGCCTCGAAGGCCCCTACGACAGCGATACCGGGCTCATGGGCGATGCGCTCCGCACGGCGGGCCTCCTCCCGATCACGGAGCCCTACACCGCCCTTGGCGTGGCGCACAGCGGCGGCGGCAGCGAGTTCACCACGCCCACGGTGCTGGCGGCCGCCGGCAGCGATGCCATCGTGGATTGGGTGCTGCTGGAGCTGCGCGCCTCCGGCAACAACGCCACCGTGGTGGCCACGCGCAGCGCCCTGCTGCAGCGCGATGGCGACATCGTGGAGGTGGACGGCCGCTCGCCGGTCACCTTCGCGGCGCCGCCGGGCGACTACTACGTGGCCGTGCGGCACCGCAACCACCTGGGCTGCATGGCGGCCCTGCCGGTGAGCCTGTCCGCATCGTCCACCCCCCTCGACCTCAGCGACCCCGGCACGGCCACCTACGGCACTGCCGCGCGCAAGTCGATCACCGGCGCCTTCCCTGTGCATGCCCTCTGGGCGGGTGATGTCACCTTCAACGGCCTGCTGCAGTATGTGGGTGAGAACAACGACCGCGACCCCATCCTGGTCACCATCGGCGGCAGCGTGCCCACCAACACCGCCACCGGCTACCTCAACGACGACGTGAACCTGGACGGCGTGGTGCGCTATGTGGGCGAGGACAACGACCGCGACCCCATCCTGGTGAACATCGGCGGCAGCGTGCCCACCAGCACACGGGCCGCCCAACTGCCCTGAGGGCATGGCGTTCCGCGCGCCGCTGATGCGGCGCGCGGAACGCTCCCCTGGGGCGGATCGGAACCCATCCCTGCGCCATTCCGCACCGGCCGCGCCGCACCCGGCTCACTGCACCGGAGCGCTGCGGATGGGTGCGCAGCACCGCGAACGTCCTTTTCACACCCGGCCCCCACGTCTTTTTCACCTGCACCGGCTGCACCGCATCCGTCTTCCTTTGCTGCAAACCCACCTCCCTGCCATGAAGCACACCCATCCCCTCCTCGGCGCCGCTGCGCTCGGCGCCCTGCTGCTCGCCCTCAGCGGCTGCGAATGGAAGCAGCGCGATGAACAGCAGCCAGCCGCTGCGGCCGCTCTCCAGTCGCCCGATTCGCTCTGCGCCAACGGCGACCTGGGCAAGCGCTCGAAGCTCTACAACGAGAGCACCCTGAAGAACGCGGTCGACACCTTCAATGTCCACTTCAAGGCATGGGTGGACGGCAGCAACAAGGACATCACCGGCACGTCGGTGCCGCTGCTGGTGGACAAGCTGAAGGACCTGCGCGACAACATGAACCCGAAGCCCGTGGCATTGATGGTGCACTACGGCCTGCACGAGGATCGCTTCGCGCCGGTGTTCCAGTTCATGGAGCTCTCGGCCGATGGGGTCTATGCCGTGCCCGTGGGCGACCTGTACGTGGCGGTGAACGGCGAACTCGTGCTGCCCGGTATCGCCGGCCCCTCGGCGCAGGACCTGATGGACAACTACGCGAGCAGCATCCGCATCCGCCGCACCATCGACCCCGCCTGGACGAGCGCCATCCTCGCGCCCAGCGACTTCCCCGACCCGCTCGGCGAGTGGTTCCGCTTCCCCCTGGAGCTGGACCGCCTGGTGGCGGAGAACAACGGCGACGACATGGCGCTCGTGCTCACCTGCATCAGCGAGCCCGTGTGCTACTCGGCAGCGCTGGGCTTCGTGCCCGGCCAGGGCGAGGAATACCGCCACCTCATCGCCTGGCACGTGGCGCACGGCAACCAGCCGCAGTTGAGCGAGGACGACCTGGACGCGCCGCAACCCGACGGCAAGCTCTACCTGCGCCGCGCCGTGGACCTGGGCCACCTGTGCCCGCCGCGCTGCCGCTAGGCCCTGCGCGCCGCACGGTGATACGCCCCGGTGGATAGCTTCGGTGCCAGCGCCCGCGCCATGGAACCCCTCACCCTGCTGAAGATCGCGGTGCAAGCCGCAGCGCTGCTGGCCTGGGTGCTGCACCTGCGCCGGGCGGCGCCCGCCCTGCGCCCCATCGCGGCCTTCCTGGCGCTGAGCGTGGCGGTGGAGAACGTGGCCCTGCTCCTGGGCCATTTCACCGGCAACAACACCTGGCTCTACAAGGCCTATGTGCCTGCGCTCATCGTGCTGCTCAGCTACTGGCTCTGGCGCAGCATGGCGCGCCCCTGGGCCACGGCGGTGATCGCCGGGGCGCTCGCCGTCTACCTGGGGCTGCTCGGCTGGGAGGCCGCCACCGTGAGCGCCGAGCGCCTCCTCTTCGCCCGCAGCGTGCTCTTCGGCTATGCCTTCATCAGCGCGCTGTGCGCCGCGGAGCTGCTGCGGCTGGCCACCACGGCCGACAGCGTGCTGTGGCGGCTGCCGGCCTTCTGGGTGCACCTGGCCTTCTTCGCCTCGCTGGGCCCCGCCATCCCCTACCTCGGCCTGCTCAACCGCCTCTACGCCGCCGACCGCCACCTGGCCGACACGCTCTTCGTGATCGTGGATGTGCTCTTCCTGGTGCAGTTCGCGGCGCTCGGCGTGGCCGGCCTGCTGCTGCGGCCCACGCCCATTGCACCCGCCCATGGAAAAGGCTGACATCGCCTGGGCCGTGGTGGTGAGCACATTGGTGCTGCTGGCCATGGCGGCCTTCGTGGTGGCGCTGCTGGTGCTCAACAGCACGCGCCGCATGCGCCACCGCGCCGAGCTGGCCGAGGCCGGGCGCGCGCGGCAGAGCGAGGTGGCGCATGCCGAGCGCGAGGCGGTGCGCCACACCCTGCGCGAGGTGGCGCGCGAGCTGCACGACAACGTGGGGCAGCTGCTCACAGTGGCGCAGATCGGCGTGAACCAGGCGCTGGCCGAGCACCCCGATGCGCGGCTCACCGCGGTGCAGGATGCCATGGACCGCAGCGTGGAGGAGCTGCGGCGCGTGGCGCACGGGCTCGACGCCGACCTGTGGGCGCGGCGCTCGCTCACCGACGCCATCGTGGCCGAGGCCGAGCGCATCGAGCGCGTGAGCCGCGTGCGCGCCCATGTGCTGCGCTCCGGCGCGCCGCTGGCCCTCGACGCGGACAGCAGCACCATCCTCTTCCGCGTGTTCCAGGAGGCGGTGAACAACGCGCTGAAGCACAGCGGCGCCGACACCCTCACCATCACGCTCTACGGCGATGCGCCCGTCACCCTCTCCATCGCCGACAACGGCCGCGGCTTCGATGCCGCCGCCACCGCGGGCAACGGCGGCCTGCAGGCCATCCGCCGGCGCTGCGCGCTCATCGGCTTCGATGCGTGGTGCGCCAGCACCCCGGGCCGCGGCTGCATCTGGACCCTCACCCAAACCCAACCCCATGGAACTCCCGATCGCCCTGGTGGATGACCACCACCTGGTACGCAGCGGGCTGGCCGCCACCGTGAACGCGCTGGGCGGCTATGCCGTGCGCGTGGAGGCCGCCAACGGCCGCGAGCTCATCGCCGAGCTGGAGCGCGGCGCCGAGCCCCGCATCGCCATCGTGGACCTCAACATGCCCGTGATGGACGGCTTCGAGACCATCGCCTGGCTGCGCGCCAACGCCCCGCAGGTGCTGCCGCTCGCCCTCACCTTCGATGCCGCCGAGGACGCCATGGTGCGCGCCGTGCGCGCCGGCGCGCGCGGCTTCCTGCTGAAGAACGCGCGGCCCGAGGTGCTCAAGCGCGCGCTCGACAGCCTGGCGCAGACCGGCTACTACTACTCCGACGACCTGAGCGGGGCGCTGCAGCGGCACCCTGACATGAAGACGCGCGCCGAGCGCGAGCGCGAACGCGTGCTGGCGCAGATCACCCCGCGCGAGATGGAATTCCTGCAGCTGGTGTGCGACGAGGCCGAGTACACCTACGAGCAGATGGCCGAGCGCATGGGCGTGCACCGGCGCACGGTGGACAACTTCCGCATCGGGCTGTTCGAGAAGTTCAGCATCAAGAGCAAGACCGGGCTGGTGCTCTTCGCGCTCCGCTGGGGCCTGCTCGGCAACGGCGACGGGCGGCACCTGTGAAAATTCACAGGGCCCGGCTGTGAAAACAACGCTGTTCGCGGCGGTGCCGGGGGCCTTGCTTCGGCCCTTGAACCATGGCCGCCGCGATCCGCATCCCCGCCTGCTGGGCCTTCGGCCTCAGCGCCGCCGCGCTGATCGCGCTGGCCTCGTGCGGCGCCGACGGTGCGATGCATGAATCACCGCATGCCCTGGGGCTGCCGCAGCTCGATTCGGCGCTCAAGGCCGCACTCCCCGCCCTCTACGATGGGCAGGGGCTCTCGCGCAGCGGGCTCATCCGCGCCACGGCGCGCTTCGCGCAGCACGTGGGCCATGGCCTGCCCGCCGACCCGCGCCCCATCGCTGTGCCCAGCGGCGGCTTCGCCGTGCTGGCCGCGGACCTGCTGGCCGCCTGGGACCGCTGCCCCGATGCCGCGCCCCGCGCCATGGCCGTGCACCATGGGCTGGACAGCGCCGGCGCCTACACCGTGCGGCTGCAGCCGCTGTGCCCCGCCGGGCCCGACCACTGCCTGCGCATCGGCGCCGACGGCCGCCTGCACCCCGATTCCGGGGGCCTCACGGCCTGGTACGCTCCTGGCGGCCCCGGCCACCGCTACCGCAGCCGCCTGCTGCTGCGCCCGGTGATCGCCGACAGCGCATGGCGGCCCGTCGGCACCGCACCGCACCCGGCCGTGTTCCCCGAGGAAGCGCTGCGCGCGCTGATCGCGGACAACGCGCTGGCCGAAGGAAGGCTGGCGCTGGTGCCCATCGCGGTGCACGATGCCGGGCCGAAAGCTGGCGGCGACGCCACTTCCGACCTGCTGCCCGGCATCGCCTGGGTGCCCGTGGGCGTGCCCCTCAGCGATAGCCTGCATCCCGCAGCGCCCTACCGCCACAAGGCGCTGGGCAAGGGCGCGCCGTGCCCGCCCCTCTGTCCGCCCCTCCCGCCATCCGCCGCAGGGCACGGCGCGGAGCGGCACTGAGGCCCGTGATCCACGCCACCGCCATGACCCTGTACCAGTTCTGCGCCACGCTCCTGATCGCCGCCATGGCGCTGGCCCTGCTCGCCTACACGCGCGTGCCGTGGCCCCGCCAGCGCGTGTACCGGCTGGCGGGGCTGCTCACCGCGCTATCGCTGGCCGCGGCGGCCGCAGGGCTCATCGCCGCAGGGCTGCAGGTGAACGGCAGCGCGATCTGCAACGCCTTCATCGCCGCCGAAGCGCTGCTGGTGCTGGCGGCGGTGCGCGCGCAGCAGCCCGCGTGGGGGCCGCGCCTCGCCGCGGTGGGCGCAGCGGGCATCGCCGCCCTGGCGATCGACCTGTCGGTGCTGGGCAGCCTGAATCATCCGCTCACCGTGGGCCTGGCGGTGAACGCCGCGCTGCTGGCCGCCGTGCTCGGCGCACAGCTCTGGCGCCTCGCCACGAGGAGCGTGGCACCGGTGCAGCGCGTGCCCGCCTTCTGGCTCTTCGCCGGCATGCTCCTCCACTTCATCGCGCTGCCGCCGGTGACGGCGCTGGCGCAGCTGGTCGCCCCCGGGGATCCGGCCCTGGCCCGAGCGCTCTGGAGCGTGCCGCTGCTGCTGGGCACCCTGCGCTACCTGCTCGCCGCCTTCGCCTTCCGCCTTGCCTCTGCCAAGCCTGGGGCGTGATCGCGCGGCAGCAGGAGAACGCTGCCGGGGCCACGTCTTTTTCACCTTGTGGCGCATCCGCTGCACGCCTTGCTTCGCCTTGCGTTGGCGCACTGCCAACAGCGATGCCCTGATCGATCCCCTCACCAACACCGCACGGTCCCATGCGCCCCCTCACCGCCCTCCTGGTCCTGCCCGTCGCCCTCCTGATCGGCACCGATTCCATGGCCCAACGCGTGCTGCCCTTTGGCGAAGGCAGCGTCGGCGGCTTGGGCGTGTTCGACCTGGTCGAGCACGAAGGCCGGCTCTATGTGGGCGGGCTCTACACCTCCTTCCTCGGCAATCCACGCCGGAACATCCAGGCGTGGGACGGCACCACCTTCCACGACCTGCCGGGGGCCTTCACCAGCGCTTCCCAGCGGGTGCGTGACCTGGAAGTGTACAACGGCGAGGTCATCGCCACGGGCAACGACGCCGCCTTTGGCCATGTGGGGCGCTGGGACGGTGCCGCCTGGCAGCCCATGGGCGCCGGGCTGGCCGCGCAGGGCCGCGCATTGTGCATCCACAACGGCGAACTCTACGTGGCGGCGAACGATGGCGCGGTGAACCGGTGGGACGGTGCCGCCTGGCAACCGGTGGGTGCGGCCTTCAACGCAGCGGTCGCCTCCCTGCAGTCGCACAACGGGCAGCTGTACGCCGGTGGCGCGTTCGACTTCGATGCCGATTCCACCCAGCAGCTCCGGCGGCTGGCCCGCTGGACGGGAACGGCGTGGGAGGAGGTGGCCACCGGCCTGAACAACGCGGTCTCCGACCTGCTCTCCACCCCGGAGGGCCTGGTGGTCGTCGGCTCATTCACCACCCGCGGTGATGGCGCCTTGCAGCTGCCGCTATGGACTGTGTATGATGGTGCGGACTTCTCCGAGCCGACCGCATCCATCCCCAACGTCGTGAGCATCGAGGCTGTTTGCGCGCACCCTGACGGTGGCTACCTGCTCGGAAGTGGCTCCGGCTCTCTTTGGGTGAACGGTGCCGCGGTGCGGAACATCCGTTACAACTCCTTGCGCGCGGCCGTTCCCTTCGGTGGCAAGCTGTTGGTGGGCGGGCTCAACGGCAACTCCTATGCCCCGGTGGGCATCGTGGGCCACTTGACGGACGGCAGCGACCTGGAGCATGTGGATGCGAACCAGATCAAAGCGGCCGCGATCCCCTCCACGTACCTCTTCAACGACGGCTCGGGGCTCCGGCCCGGCTTCGAAGTGCCACAGGGGAGCGGCGTGCACAGCATCTACTCGGCATCCCCCTGGGTCACCGGCTTCCACAGCGGAACCCTCCACAGCGCGGCACCCACCTACGACAATCAGCCGGCGCCCACGGCGGGGCCGCACGCTACGGTGATGGATGCCGACTTCTACGAGCGCTACTACCAGGTGTGGAAGCTGGACCAGGCCACCATCAGCCAGCATGCCCAGCAATGGGATCAGAGTGGCTATGTGATGCCGTACGCCATCGCCACCTGGCCGGGCAACGGCGATGTGAGCAACGGGGAGCCCGCCCAGCTGGCGCCTTACAAGGACCTGGACAACGACGGGCTGTACGAGCCTGCCAGCGGTGAATACCCGCTGATCCGCGGGGACCAGGCCGTGTACTTCATCCTCCACAGCGAGCAGGATGCCGACAGCCTGCACCCGCCCATGCTGCTGGACCTGCATGTGATGCACTACGCCTACAACACGGGCGGCAACACGGACCTGCAACGCACCGTTTTCACCAACTACCGCATCGTGAACCGCGGCAGCCTGGACTTCACCGGTGTGCGCTTCGGCGCCTTCACGGACATGGACCTGGGATTCTACGACGATGACCTGGCCGGCTGCGACTCGCTGCTGGGCCTTTTCTTCACCTATAACGGCGACGGTGACGATCAGACCACATCCAGTGCTGCTGGGTATGGTGCCGACATCCCGGCCCAGGGGGTGCTCTTCCTGAACCAGGCGATGAGCGCGCACAATGCGATCAGCCGCACTGCACCCTTTAACACTCCGCTGGAGGATGCCATCAATGGCACCTGGCAGGGGGCGCCCTTCGCCCAGCCGATCAGTCCCTTGGACTACCCCACGCACTTCGAATACCCCGGTGGTGCCTGGGTGGATCAGCTCAACCTCGCCAGCCCCGACCGCTACGCGGTGGGCTCGGCCGGTCCATTCATGCTCAATGCCGGCGATACCCTGTGCGTGGACCTGGCCTATCCATGGGCACGCGCGGCGAGCGGCGACCCGTTGGAGAGCCTGGAGGCCCTCCGCACCCGGGCGCAGGCGGTGAAGAACTGGTACACCGCGCAGCAATGGACCTGCGGGGAGGTGGAGGACATCATCTCCGGGGTGGCGGAGGCGGCTGATGCGGCCGGCCTGCAGGCCTTCCCGAACCCCGCGCAGCACCGGCTTACGCTGACCCGCACGGCTGGCATGGGGCCTGGCATGCTCTCCCTGTATGCGGCCTCCGGGGCCCAGCTGAGGCTGGTGCGCTGGCCCGCCGGCACCGAGCGCCTGCAGCTGGACGTGCACGACCTGCCGGCGGGCATCTACCACGCCGTGCTCGCCACCGGAAACGCGTTGCATCGCACGCGGGTGATGGTGACGCCGTGAGGCGGCCGCACCCCTGACCGGGCATCCGCGCCGAACGAACAGCGCCGGAACCTGAGGAAAAGACCTGTCCCCGTTACAACCACCCTCCCACCTTCACTGAAGAACAATAAAAAAACCATCACGCCATGAAGACCTACCCTGTCATTGCGGCAGCGCTGTGCGCCCTGCTGAGCACCGGATGCACCAAGGAGGAGCAGGAGCAACTGGCCGTGGAGGCCGAGCTGTTGCTGCAGTACAACGCCATTGAATTCACCGTGGAGCCCGGCGCCTACGACGGGCAGGTGGAGCTCAACCTCACCTTCAATGGCCAGGAGCTGAACACCCTGCTGAGCAACAACGGCTACACCATGGACCAGCTGCAGGAGTTCACGTTCACGAAGGCCGACCTGCGCATCCTCTCGCCCGACGAGCAGAACTTCGATCCGGTGGACATGGTGGAGATGCGACTGAGCGCATCGGGTGCCGATGCGCGGACCATCGCTTCCCTCAACCCCGTCCCCGATGGCGTGCGCGAGCTGTCCCTTGAGCTGGCGAACGTGAACGCAGCCGGCATCCTGCGCAGCTCCGACGTTGCGCTGAAGATGGTCGCTGAGGTGCATGGCACCTTTGCCGAGCCGGTGCTGATGCGGGCCGACCTTGGCGGCCGGGTGGTGGTGCGGCTCTGAGGCGCCCGCCGAACGATCCATGCCCGCGATGCGGTCCGTGATCCCGATCGCCGCTGCGCTGCTGCTCGCCGCGGCCCCGTGCCGCGCCCAATACGGCCAGGGCATCGCAGGAAGCACCTGGGAAGGGGTCTGGGGCGTCGGCAGCCAGCCGGCGTGCCTGACGCTGAATGCCGACCGGGCCGAGATCGCGCTGGTCCGTGCGGGCGTCGACCTGGACAACAGCTTCCTCTTCCTGGGCAGGGAGCAGCTCGGCCTCTTCGGCTTCGGCCGCCGCATCCGCGTGGACACCACGGCGATCGAGCTGGGCGACCTCACCACGGACCGCGAGCGCGCCGTATCGCTCGACCTGCGGGTGATGGGGCCCTCCTTCTCCCTGCGCATCGGCGAGCGCCAGGCCATTGCCTTCACCAACAGCGTGCGCGCGTCCCTCACCGCATTGGACCTGAACGACCTGGCGCGGAAATTCGGCATCGACACCATCGCGCTCAACCCCGGCGAGGCCCGGCGCGTGGACGAGGCCACCGTGCGGTCGAGCGCCATGAGCTGGACCGAGCATGGCCTCACCTACGGGCGCCTCTTCCCGCTGGGCGGGCGCCGGCAGCTGCACACGGGCATCACGGCCAAGTACCTGCTCGGGATCTTCGGCCTGTATGCGGACAACCGGGCCCCGCTGTTGAGCGCGCTCAACGACAGCGTACAGACGGTGACGGAGGTGAGCATGCGCTACGGGCTCGTGCAGCTCACCGAGGCCCCATGGGCCGGCGGATCGGGCGGCTGGGTGCATGGCCACGGATGGGGGCTCGATGCGGGAGCGGTGTATGCGGTGCTGCGCCGGCCCGGCGGCCAGGATGCGGGAGCGCCCGGGCACCATGCCCTCCGCATCGGTGCGGCGGTCACCGATATCGGCCGCATCCGGTTCAACCGGAAGGCCGCCAGCCATGCGATCGCCAACGGGAGCACCACCGTGAGCGCCCTGGAAGGGCTTGACATAGGCGGCATGAACGAGGTGGACACCGCGCTGAGCAGCCTCTTGCTGGGCGACCCGCAGGCCTCCCGGACGGGCCGCGCATTCACGCAGATGCTCCCCACGGCGGTGCACCTGAGCGTGGACTACAGCCCGATCAAGCACCTCGCGCTGCGGATGGAGGCCGTGCGCGGCACCACCGCACCGATCGACGGCCCTTCCGTGCGCGACCAGCTCAGCCTCACGCTGCGCTTCGAGACGCGCAACTTCTGCGCAGCGCTGCCGGTGAGCGCCGATGCCTTCGGCAACTGGGGCATCGGGCTCATGCTGCGTGCGGCCGGTTTCATGATCGGCACGGACCGCATCGGCGGGCTCTTCGGCCTGAACGACCTGCGCGGAGCGGACCTCTACTTCGGCGCCAAGGTGCGGCTGAAGGGCCGCAAGCGTCCGGCCGGGGACTGACCGTGCGCTGCGGCTACCGATGCGCCGGAACCGGCCGGATCGATCGGCTCCGGCGGTGCCCCTCACCCCGGCTGCGCAACGCGGCCAAGGCCGCATGCGCGAAGACGGTGCGGTCGGCGCCGCGGTGCACGAAGCGGTGAGCGCCGGCGCCCGGGGTGAAGCACGCGCGGCCGCGCCAAAGGTCCTCGATGCATTGCGCCTGCGCCTCGCGGTTGAAGCGCCGCCAGCCGATGCGGCCGCGCACCGGCTCCAGCATCCAATCGTAGGCCGCACGGCCATGCGCCGCCTGGGCGGCCAAGGCCTCCGCGGCATAGCGCGGGCCCCAGCGCCGGTACTGCCACACGTGCACGGCTTCGTGCACCAGCAGCGCGCCATCGGTGCGCCCGCCGCGCCGCTTGAGGTAGATCGAATTGCCCAGCGCGAAGGGGCGCGCGCTGAGGCCGAAGAGCCCGGCGCGGCCGTCCACGATGCGGATGCCGGCGGGCGCCAGCGCATCACCGAACACCGTGCGCAGCAGAGCATATTCGGCTGGCGTGAGCGGCCGGTCGGCGGCCTGGGCGCCCACCAGCCGCTGCACCAGAGCCACCAGCTGCCCCGCCGCCACCAGGGCGCCGCCGGCGAGCGCCGCGCATGGATGGAGCAGTCCGCGCCATAGTCCGGCGCGATGACCGAGCAGGCCGCACACGCTCCGCAGCGGCGCAGCGAGCACCGCCGCCAGCAGGTCTGCTCCGCCCTTGATCAACGCACCGCACAATTGCGCAAGGCCCACCGGCAGGCCGCCGGCCCAGCGGCTGCGCCGTTGCAGCGCCCGCTGCCCCGCGTCGCCCAAGGCCTCCACCCGGGCGGCTGCGCACTCCGCCGCATCGTTCAACGCGTCTACCACACCGCGTGCGCAACGGCGCAATCCGAGCATCAGCGTGAAGCGCAGGCGCATGCCGCGAAGGTGAGGCCCCGTGGCGTAGGACCCCGTGCCGGTTGGTGCATCAGGGGCCGGGGCGCATCCGCACAAGGTGAAAAAGACGTGGTGCGCACCTGTGCTTTTGCCGTGCGCGGTGGGTGGGCGGAACTCCTTCTTTCGTTTCGTCGAATGCCACCCCCTGCCCCTGTTGCACGGAATGGCCTCCTCGCGCATCCGAACAAACCATCAACGGCCCCAGGCTCCACCCATGAACCCCTTGCCGCCCACGAATCGCCTCCTCTCCGCACCACGCGCCGCGCTGCTCGGTCTGCTCTGCTTGATGTCCGGCATGCACGCACAGGCGCAGCCTTCGGGATGGTCGTACATCAGGTCGATCGTCATCTCCAACCCCACGGCTTCGTTGATCGTGGATTACCAGGCGCGACTGGAGCTCGACACCCAGTCTCCGATCGGATCGGGCGATATGCAGCCAAGCGGTGCGGATATCCGGTTCGGCAAGGACTGTGAAGGGTTGAATCAGTACAGCTATTGGATCGAATCGGGCATCAACACGCCTTCCACGGTCATCTGGGTCAGGGTCGACAGCATTCCGGCATCGGGTCAGCGCACATTCCATATGTTCTACGGCAACCCCACTGCATCGGCCGTCTCGGCCGTGGCAGGCACATTCGTCGGCCCTCATTCCGCGACCGATAGCGTGAGCAGCGGCGGACCGGGCGGTGTCGCGAATTCACAGCGCGGCTTCCGCTTCGCGCCGACCGAGGACATCCTGGTGACCGGCTTCGGCAAGCGTGAGCCCAATGGCACGACCAGGTACGTTACGCTCTTCGACTTCAATACAACGGCCATCCTGCGACAGATACAGGTAGCGGGGCCAGCGGCACAGTACAGCTATGGCACGATCGGAGAACCCATCTGGCTCACGCAAGGAACCCAATACCTGCTCCAGCTGTACCAAGGCGCGAATGACGGCTACTACTTCGGAGGCTCTTCGCAAATCGGCCAGCATCTGACCTATTACGATATGAGGTACTGCAACAATTGCTCTCAGAACAGTTTCCCCACAGCTGTTCTCACCAACTTCCATTATGGCTATCCGGACCTCTGGTATTTCACGAGAAAACGGGTCACGCCTGCTCCGGTGGTCGCTGTCATGAACGGCTCCACCTGTCCTTGCGCTCCGGGCTACTACAACAACGACGGGGTCTGCACCACCTGCCCGCCGGGCTCGTACTGCCCGGACGGGGTGCAGCAACTCCCCTGCCCGGCCGGTTACTTCAACGCACTTGCCGGGCAGGCTGCTTGCCAGGCCTGCGCCGCTGGCTACTTCAGTGATGATGCAGGGGCCACCAGTTGCCAAGCGTGCGCCGCAGGCTCCTTCAGCGATGCGGTCGCCTCCACCTCCTGCACGGCCTGCGCTGCCGGCTACTATAATCCGGTCACCGCTGCAACGGAATGCCTTGCATGCCCAGCCGGACAGTTCAGTGCCGCAACAGGATCCGTTGCATGCCAGAGCTGCGCAGCCGGCTACTACAATCCCACCACGGCGGCCACGGACTGCCTCGCCTGTCCGCCAGGAGCGTTCAGCGATGCGATCGGTTCGGCATCCTGCACCTTGTGTCCGGCCAACACCTACAACCCATTTGAGGCCCAGACGGAATGTCCCGCTTGTCCCATCGGCCAAACCAGCGGCGAGGGCGCCACGGCGTGCTCACCCAGCCAGGCCTGCACCACCGACCTGGACCTGATCTGGCAGCCCGATGGCGTGAGCCTCATCAGCTGGGAGCTCCGCGAGCAGGGCACCAACGCCTTGGTGCAGGCCGGCGGCGGCATCTACCCCGATGTGAGCCAGTACAGCGAGGCCACCTGCCTGCCCGATGGCTGCTTCTACCTCACCGTGATGGATGAGGGCGGCGACGGCATCGCCGGCGGCGGCTACCAGCTGAAGATCAACAGCGGCGCACGCCTCATCGACAACCTCACCGATGCCTTCGGCAGCGGCGGATTCACCAGCGGCGTCTACAGCGAGATCGACGGCCTCGAGGGCTTCTGCCTCCCCCTGGGAAGCGACCGCCTGATCTTCACCAGCTGCGACCGCGTGGACTGGAAGACCAGCCCCTGCGGCGGCGAGTTCGTGGTGGCCAATGACAACCCGGCCGTGAGCGCCCAGTACGGCGTGAGCAACGCCAACAGCGGCTACCAGATGTGGCTCTACAACCCCAACGGCGGCTACAGCTTCAAGCGCTTCCAGAGCCACAGCACGAGCAACGGCCTGCCCGCCAGCGCCACCCGCGCCTGCCACTTCCAGCTCAACAGCTGGAGCGGAAACCAGCTCCAGGAGGGCGTGCTCTACAACGTGAAGGTCCGCGGACGCATCGCCGGCAACTACCTGCCCTGGGGGCCCGCCTGCCGCCTGGTGGTGAACAACGCCGCTGCGCAATGCCCCCGCACCAAGCTGATGGACGTGCCCGGCAACCAATACCTGAGCTGCGGACAGACCCGCCCGGTGGGCACCAGCCAGGCCAGCCTGGTGCATGCCAAGCCCGTGCGCCGCATGAACAACAACTGCAACTGGGTGAGCGCCAACCGCTACCAGTTCCGCTTCCGCCTGCCCGCCGAGAACTTCGAGCTGGTGAAGAACAGCGCCGTCGGGCAGTACTGGGTGAACACCAACGGACTCGCCTGCAGCAAGACCTACGAGGTGGACGTGCGCGCCAGCTTCGATGGCGGCGCCACCTGGTGCCACAGCAGCGATCCCTGGGGCGAGGTGTGCCTGCTCACCACCACCTGCAGCAATGCGCTGGCCGGGCAGGGCACGGGCACCGGCACCGCCGCCGGCACCCTGCGCCTCTACCCCAACCCCAACCAGGGCGACCAGCTGATGCTGGGCCTGAGCGCGGTGGCCCAGGGCGTGCAGACGGTGAGCGTGGACATCTTCGATCTGTTCGGCAAGCGCGTGGCGGCCCGCACCATCCCCGTGCAGGACGGCTTCGTGAACACCATGCTGGAACTGAACGGCGAGCTCGCCAACGGCCTCTACATGGTGAGCATCACCGCCGGTGCCGACAGCTACACCGAGCGGCTGGTGATCCAGAAGTAGGCCTCGGCTGAACCGACCCCTTGAGCGCGGCCCCCACCCGAAACGGTGGGGGCCGCTGCATTCGTCGCGGGACGCAACGCCCGCAGCATTCCAAGCGAAGGCGGCGGTGGCGGTAACTGCCACGTCCCAAGACCCATCACGGCACGTACCTTGTTCGTTGTCGACCCTTCAACACTCCACCCATGCGCCGACCCCTACCCTGGCTGCCCACCCTCGGGCTCATCCTTCTCCACACCGCTGGCCATGCCCAGCTCAAGCCCGATTGGACAGCAGCCACCGGTCCCGTGGACTGGATGCGCATCACCAGTGCAGGAGCGCTGGTAGTGGGCACCGCCGAAGGGCTCAAGGGCGTGGATCCCAAGGCCGGAACGGTGGCATGGACCGTGAAGGAGCTCGGCGGTGCGCCAGTGGATGGCTACCGCGAGGTCGAGCGCACGCCTTTCGTGAGCGTGGCTCCCAATGGCCACCCCGAGGCGCTCTTCATCCTGGAGCCCTTCACCGGGCAGGTGGTCTTCAGCAGCGATGCCGCTGGCATCACCAATGTCACCAGTACGCACTTCCTCTACGCCAACGAGGCCATCATCGTGGTGGGGCAGGACGCCGGCCGCAAAGCGGTGATGGCCTGCGTGGACATGGGCACCGGCAAAGTGCGGTGGACCAAGGACGATTCCTTCAGCCGCATCACGGCATGCAACAGCGCCGGGAGCGATGCCATCCTGCTGAGCACGCTCTTCTTCGCCTACAAGCTGGATTCCTCCACTGGCGCGGAGCTCTGGAAAAGAAGTCCCGACCCGGGCTTCGAGAAGATGTCTGGCATGGCCGCATTGCTCGACAAGGGCGGAGCCAACATCAATCTGCCGGGGGTGCACGGGGTCTTCCTCACCACACCCCACGCACCCGAACTCTGCTTCATGGGCATGCAGACCGAACGGCGCAAGGAAACCACCGACGCACAGGGGAAGAAGACCGTGACGGTGACGTACAGCACCTTCATCAACGCCTTCCGCATCAGCGATGGCAGCTACGCCTGGGCCGAGCCCCTGCGGATGCCCCAGCAGCTGGGCACGCTGGTGCCGTTGCAGCATGGGCTGTTGGTGGGTGCCGGTGACAACCGCAGCGTGGACCTGCTCGACTACGCCACCGGCGCGGGGCGATGGGGCAAGGGCGGCAAGGGCATCAACGTGAAGGGCATCCTGGCGGGCGCCGTGGAGGTGGATGAGCACACCTTGCTCACCAGCACGGGAAGCGACGGCGTGGTGACCCTGGTGGACGCCAGCGGCGCGGAGGCCTGGAAGAAGCCTGTACGCTTGGAGGGCGCGGTGCGCCGTGTAGCGTTGCTCGGCTCGGCGGTGCTGATCGCCTCGGAAAGCGAATTGGACATGGTGGAGCTGGGCACCGGGCTGTCACGGCTGGAGAAGCCGCTCCAAGGCGGAGCCGGCCTACTGGCCAATGGCGGCGGCGCCTTCTGGGCCCTCGATGCGCGCAGCGGCCAGTTGCTACGGATCGATCCGGCCGATGGCACGGCGAAGCCCGTTGCCGTGGTACAATTGGGCTTCGAGGGGAAGGAGCGTCCCACGCAATTGGAGTGGACGCCACAGGGCTTGGTGGCGAGCAGCGACCAGAACCTCGCCTTGATCAGTCCGGAGGGTCAGCTCGTGTATCGCCGCTACCATGCCGCGCCGCGCGAAAGCGGCCTGACTCGCGCCCTGAAATACGCCAGCGCTGTGCGCGCGGCCTACTACACCGCCGCCTTCGGCTACACCAGCGCGGCCTTCGGTGCTGCCAGCCAGAGCATCCAGGTGCAGGATGCCGGCAGCGCCGCGGCCAAGGAGGTGACAGGGGCCCTGAGCGATGTGTACGGCGCCGGAGCCACGGCCGCTGCCGGGGCCACGGCGCGCTTCATTCAGGAGGCCAATGCCCGTTTCAAGGCCTCCGCCAGCACCGCCGAAACGCACTACCTGATGAGCGAGGCGGAGAAGGGCAGCTACGTGCTGCGCGCGCTGCGCAAATCGGATGGCGCCGAACTGGGCACCGTACCCTTGGGCCGCGATCGCTCGCCGCGCTACGAGGTGGATGCCTTCACGGGCTCGGTCTACCTGGCCACGGAGAAGGGCGTAACGGTATACCACTAGGCGCGTCAGCACCGGGGCGCAGCAACCGGCCGCCGCTCCATCCAGGGGCGGAACGGTGCTCGATCGCAGGCATTGCGCAGATGTCCGCTGCAGCGTCACGCGGGACCTGGGGTATTGACGAAGAAGCCGAAAACGAGGACCTTCGCGGATCAGCGAATCCCATGATGCTCAGACCTCTCCTTGCTGCAATTGCTGGTTTCACATTGGTCGGCAGCCTGTCCGCCCAGTTCGTCTCCACCACCAACACCGGCCTTGGCCAGCTGGAAAGCCTGGCGGTGGACCCCCAGGGTAACCGGTATGTGTGCGACCGCACGGGCAACCGCGTGCTGAAGCTCGATGCCAACAACACGCCCACGGTGTATTCGGGCTCGGGGTTCAACCTACCCGCCGGACTGGTGAGGATGCCCGGTGGGGAGATCTATGTAACGAACCACCTGGCCGGAACGGTCTCCTTGATACCGCCGGGCGGTGGTCCGGCCACGGTCTATGCCTCGGGCTTCAGTCTGCCCCGTGGGCTCACTGCGGATGCACAGGGGAACCTGTATGTGGGCGAGTACTCTTCCCAGCGCATCCTCAAGGTGGCACCGGGTGGCGCCGTGACCGTCGTCGTTGGCAATCTCGGCATCACCGGGGTATCCGGCCCGAGCAACCGATTGGAGCACCTTGCGATCGAACCCACCGGTAACCTGATCGCCACGATCGGATACAGCTCCCCCGGACGCGTGTATCGCATCGCGCTGCCCTCCGGAACCCCCTCCCTGCTGGCTACCAGCCCCGACCTGGCCGGTTCATTCGCCATCAACGTGAACCAGAGCACCGGCAACATCTACATCACCGGGGTCACCGGCCACCGCATACTGAGCCTTACCCCCCAAGGGGCCCTGAGCATTGTGACCGGCGATGGCACGAACGCCACATTGGATGGCCCGCTGAACCTGGCCCGGTTCTCCGAGCCTTCCGGCATTACCGTGGACCCTGACGGTAACATCTGGATCTGCCAGTTCGGGGGCGCCGTACGTCGCATCGGCCTCCAGCCTGCTGAGGTACCCACCAATGGCCTTCGTCTGTGGCTGCGCGCCGACCGAGGACTGCTGCGCGACGGCAGCACCGTGACCCAATGGCTGGATCAGAGCGGCAGCGCCAACCACGCCTCCCCCTCCTTCGGGGTGCCTCCGGTGGTGGTGAACAACGAGGTCAATGACCTTCCTGTTGTCCGCTTCAACGGCTTGAACAACGGTCTGGCCACACCGGCCTTCGTCACCTTCCCGAACAAGCGGGGCGCCGTGTTCGCCGTAGCACGGGTGAACGGCCCGAGCTCCACCAGCGGACAGGGCTTCGGTCACATCTGCGGTACCTGGTACAACAGCCCCGGCGTCACTTGGCAGTTCGGCGCCACCACATCGAACTATGCCTATTTCGATGGCGTGGGGACCGTTGGCTTCAGTGTGGCACCGCTACCGCCCAACGCATGGGGCATCGTCACCCTGCACCGCAACGCCGACACCTCCTTCGACTTCTATAAAAGCGGCATATTGGCGACGACCAGCACGGTCGCCGACAACCAGCCCGCCTCCTTCCCCCAGCACATCGGCTACAGCGGCTATCCCGGCATCTCAGAGGTGCTGAACGGGGATATCGCCGAGATCATCTACTACGACAGGGAGCTCACCGCAGAGGAGCTCGAACAGGTGAACACCTACCTCGCCGACAAGTACTTCTTCAATGGCGATGTCCCCTTGCCCACCGCGCAGGGAGCCACGGTCTGCGGGAACGGATCGGTCACGCTGACCGCCACCGGTGGCGACGACTACCGCTGGTACGACAGCCCCGAGGCCACCGTGCCGCTGGCCACCACGGCCACCTTCACCACGCCGGTGCTCACCAGCTCCACCACCTACTACGTGGCCAACTTCAACGGCCAGCTGCAGAGCCAGCGCGTGCCGGTGACGGTGACCGTGCTGGAGCCGGGCGCCGCCTGTGATGATGGAGACCCGAACACATCGAACGATGTGCTCGACAGCAATTGCAATTGCATCGGTCAGCCCATCAATACCATCAGCTTCACCTTCGAGCCCACACCCCTCTGCGCGGACAACACGACCAACTACTCCGTGTTCATGACGGCCACGGGCAGCTACAATTTCCCGGGGAACAACTGGGTGGTGGAGTTGAGCGATGTTGCTGGAAGTTTTGCTTCGCCCACCGTTGTCGCGTTCGCCGGCTTCAATGCGCTCTTCGGCGAATTGGTGTTCCAAGTTCCCTTGAACACTCCTGCGGGGACGGGCTATCGCATCCGTGTGCGCAGCACCGATCCGGCGGTGATCAGCTCGGACAATGGCGTGGACCTCACCGTGGTGGCGCCCACCTTGTGGTATGCCGACAACGATGGCGATGGCTTCGGCGATCCGAGCGAGAGCGTGCTCACCTGCGCTGCGCCGCCAGGTTTCGTGGCGAATGATGCGGATGACTGCGCCGGGGAGCCTGGGGTAATCGGAAGCCCATGCGATGATGGCAACTCGAACACGACCAACGACGTGTTGCAGGCCGGCTGTGTTTGCGCCGGAACGCCGAACAACGCCTGCACCACCGACCTGGACCTGATCTGGCAGCCCGATGGCGTGAGCCTGATCACCTGGGAGCTCCGCGAGCAAGGCACCAACAACCTGGTGCAGGCCGGCGGCGGCATCTACCCCGATGTGAGCCAGTACAGCGAGGCCACCTGCCTGCCCGATGGCTGCTTCTACCTCACCGTGATGGATGAGGGCGGCGACGGCATCGCCGGCGGCGGCTACCAGCTGAAGATCAACAGCGGCGCACGCCTCATCGACAACCTCACCGATGCCTTCGGCAACGGCGGATTCACCAGCGGCGTCTACAGCGAGATCGACGGCCTCGAGGGCTTCTGCCTCCCCCTGGGAAGCGACCGCCTGATCTTCACCAGCTGCGACCGCGTGGACTGGAAGACCAGCCCCTGCGGCGGCGAGTTCGTGGTGGCCAATGACAACCCGGCCGTGAGCGCCCAGTACGGCGTGAGCAACGCCAACAGCGGCTACCAGATGTGGCTCTACAACCCCAACGGCGGCTACAGCTTCAAGCGCTTCCAGAGTCACAATGCCTCCAACGGCCTGCCCGCCAGCGCCACCCGCGCCTGCCACTTCCAGCTCAACAGCTGGAGCGGAAACCAGCTCCAGGAGGGCGTGCTCTACAACGTGAAGGTGCGCGGACGCATCGCCGGCAACTACCTGCCCTGGGGGCCCGCCTGCCGCCTGGTGGTGAACAACGCCGCTGCGCAATGCCCCCGCACCAAGCTCATGGACATCCCCGGCAACCAATACCTGAGCTGCGGACAGACCCGCCCGGTGGGCACCAGCCAGGCCAGCCTGGTGCATGCCAAGCCCGTGCGCCGCATGAACGCCAACTGCAACTGGGTGAGCGCCAACCGCTACCAGTTCCGCTTCCGCCTGCCCGCCGAGAACTTCGAGCTGGTGAAGAACAGCGCCGTCGGGCAGTACTGGGTGAACACCAACGGACTCGCCTGCAGCAAGACCTACGAGGTGGACGTGCGCGCCAGCTTCGATGGCGGCGCCACCTGGTGCCACAGCAGCGATCCCTGGGGCGATGTGTGCCTGCTCACCACCACCTGCACCAATGCGCTGGCCGGGCAGCCCACCGGCACCGGCACCGCCGCCGGCACCCTGCGCCTCTACCCCAACCCCAACCAGGGCGACCAGCTGATGCTCAGCCTGAGCGCGGTGGCCCAGGGCGTGCAGACGGTGAGCATCGACATCTTCGACCTGTTCGGCAAGCGCGTGGCCGCCCGCACCATCCCCGTGCAGGACGGCTTCGTGAACACCATGCTGGAACTGAACGGCGAACTCGCCAACGGCATGTATGTGGTGAGCATCACCGCCGGTGCCGACAGCTACACCGAGCGCCTGGTGATCCAGAAGTAGGCCTCGGCTGAACGGACCCCTGGAGCGCGGCCCCCATCGGAAACGGTGGGGGCCGCTGCGTTAGCGATCGGTCGATCAGGAAACGAGGCGGTCCATCGGTGCACGCGCCGGTCATGGAGCCTGCAGCGAACAGCGGACGGCTCCGGCGGTTCCTGCTCACACCCCGCCCCGTGCGCATCGTCGCCAAAGGAGCACCGCAGCCGACAGCGCGAGCGCAGCAAGGAGATACCACGGCCACGCCGGCCGGCCGACCTCGACCGGCTCCGCATCGCCCACCAGCACCAGCCCCGCCCAGTAGTAGGGCAGCGCGAGCTCTCCATCCGCCTTCGCGAGATGATCGAGCTTGGCCTGGCGCAGGGCCTCGTGCTTCGGCAGGCCATCGGCAAGCAGCTCATAGAAACGCGCGATGATGGCGGAGGAGCTCTGCTCATCGATGCTCCAGAGCGACATCACCAGGCTGGGGCAGCCCGCGTAGGCGAAGCTGTAGCCCAGCGAGCGCACGCCCTCGCCGGCATCGAGCGTGCCGGTGCCGGTCTCGCAGGCGGTGAGCACGGCCAGCTGGGCGCGCAGGTCGAGCTCGTAGATCTCGTACGCGTGCAGGTAGCCATCGGCGTCGGGGTCCGCACCGGCGCCGTCCTTGCTGAGCACGAGGCGCGAGTACATGGGGTTCGTCGCGTTCATCTCGGCGTGCGTGCCCAGGTGCAGAATCCCATGCTGCGCGGCCTTCTCACGGAAGCCCTGCTCCGTGGCCTGTGCGCCCAGCAGCAACTGCGCGCGCATCGAGCTGCCCAAGCCCTCGGCCGTGCGCAGGGCGAAGGGCTGGCGCACGTAGCGCAGGTAATCGCGGTCCACCAAGCTGCTGTCGCGCACGCGCGCCAGGTAGGCCTGCTTCACCTCGTCGGTGAAGCCCGGCGCGATGGCGAGCGCGCCATGGGCCCGGTGGCGCGCCAACTGCGCGAACTGCACGGCCGTGGTGGCACTGAGCAGATAGGCGATGGCATGGCGCCGCAGCAGCAAATGCTGGCTGAAATCATTCGGGCCGCCCGGCGCGGTGAGCAGGCACTCGAAGCTGAGCAGGTGCAGCGGCCCATCAGGGATGATGAGCAGCTCCTGCCCGCTGATGCGCTCGGACAAGGGCGCGATCACTTGCGCGTGCAGCGCGTGCGCGGTGCGGACGTAGCGCTCCGCATCGCGCTCCGCGATGGCCTGGCTCAGCGCGGACACGCGATCGTCGAGGTCGGCCGCGTCGAGCCGCACGAGGTCGGCCCGCTCGGCGGTCACCACCAGGGCGTAGAGGTTGGCGGCGGTCCGCGCGTAGGCCACCAGCGCGCGACCGGGCTTCAGCAGGCTGCGGCGCGCTTCATCCACGGTCACCGTGGCCTCGCCATAGCGCAGCGCGAAGTAGGCGGGATGATCGCGCTCCAGGCGCTGGAGGAAGGCGGCATAGGCCTGCTCCGCCTCCAGGAGCCGGGCGGCCCCATGCTCCTCATCGGCGCCGACCGCGAGGCTGGCGATGATCTCCTGCTCCCGCGTGGCCAGCGAATCGGGCAGGCCCGCGAAGCGCAGCCCCTTGAACGCGTTCAAGCGTCCTTTCAGCAAGGTGGAGCGGCTGGCCTCGGAGACGGCGAGGAAGCGCTCCGCGGCGGTCTCGGCCCCGAGCGCATCGCGAGAAGCGAAGGCGCAATCGATGGCGAGCTCGAAGAGGCGTTTCTGCGCGGCCACGAGCAGGAGCTTGGAGGCCTCGTCGTCCACGGCGGCCTTGTTGCGCGCCAGGGAGAGGATGGCGAGGTCGAGGTCGGCGTTCCAGCTTGTCCATTGCGCGGCCTCGGGCGCGGGGCCCGCCAGGGCCATGGCCGCGCGCACCTTCCAGTACACGGCGTCGGGCAGGATGTGCGGCTCGGGGAAGGCGCGCGGCAGGGTGTTGGCCCGCAAGGCGCGCGCGCGGTCGTCGAGGATGCGCAGGGCGCGGGTGGCGTGGTCCAGCGCCGCGCGCGCATCGCCCGCGCCGAAGGCGGCCTCCGCGCGCAGCGCGTCCACCAGCGCCACCTGGTGGTGGAGGCTGTCGTAGGTGTTCACGAAGACGGCGCGCGCCCGCTCCAGGTCGGCGAGCGCCTCCGCCCACCGGCCGGTGCGCATGCGCATGCGCGCGCGCCGCAGCAATGTGCCCGCCAGGTTGGCATCGGTGGCCTCGTTCCCCGCGGCCCGGCCCGCCGCGATGCTGAGGGCGAAGAGCGAATCGGCCTGGGCATGGCGCTCCTGCCGCGCGAGGACCTCGCCCAGCTTGGAGGCGGCGCGGACGTACTCCTCGCTGCGCGGGCCGAACTTCCGCTCGCATGCCACGAGGTAATCGCGCAGGAGCGCGTGCGCCTTGGCGAGGTGGCCGGCGTTGAGCTCCAGGTCGGCGAAGCGCTCCTTCACGGCGATCAGCTGCGGGTCGTCGGCCTCGAGCACGCCGCTGCGATCGCGCCAGGCGCGGTCGAGCAGCTCCCGCGCGCGGCCATCATCGCCCGATTGGAAATAGACCGTGGCCAGGTTCAGGTAGGTGCGCGAGCGGTTCACGATGGCCTCATCGCGCGTGAATTGGTCCTGCGTGGCCGCGATGATGCGGTCGCTGTGGCGGAGGCTCTCCTGGTAGTTCAGCTTGGCCCGCGTGAAGTCGCCGGCGTTCTGCCACAGCACGCCCAGGTTGCCGTAGGCGCTCACCTTGCGCATCAGGATGGCCTCGTCCTCGCCATCGCCGAGCTTCTCCAGCGCCTTCCGGTAGTAGCGCTCGGCATCGCGGATGCGCCCCAGGTGCCAGTTGGCCACGCCCACGGCGGTGTACGACTCGGCCCATTGGGCGGGCGGGATGGAATCGGCCTGCTCGTATTGCGCGATGGCCGCCAAGGCCCACTTGGCCGAATTGCGATGATCGCCGAGCACGCTGTAATCGAACGCGAGGTATTGGCGCGCGCGTCCGCGCTGGCCCAAGGGAATCGCGGGGTCGCGATCGGCCACGGTGACGGCGATGGAATCCACGCGCGCGCACTGCTTCAGCTCGCCCACGTCGTAGTAGGTCCAGCTCAGGTCGAAGAGCGCCTCGAGCTCGTGGGCGGCCTTGCCGCGCACTTTCACCAGGGCGTAGATGCGCTCGGCCGCGGCGGTGCCGGCCGCAGCGTCCTTCAGCTTGCGGTGCGCGCGTCCGTACTTGTAGAGGTAGCGGTGCAGCGAATCGGCCCAGGGGGTGCCTGCTGAAGCCGCCACCTGCGCATCGATCTCGGCGACCAGCGCGGCGTACTGCTTCTCCTCGTAGAGCTTGCCGATGCGCCCGTGGCGCGCGGTGAGTTGGTCCGCCTGAGCGAACGCGTATCCCGCGCAGCAGACGTACATCCCCAAAGCGAGGATGAAGCGCATCACTTGGCCAGTTGGGTTTTCAGCTTCCGCACGCGCTCCCCATAGACAGGATCATCGTCGAGCGGCACGGACAAGGCTTGCTGGCGCTCACCCTTCCTGATGTAGGCCAGGAACAGATACCAGCGGGCCTTGCCGGCGAATGCCGAAGCCGGATCGGCGGCCACGCCTTCCAATAACGGGACCGCGAAGTCAACGTCGCCCATGCCGAGCGCGGCCGATGCCAGGTAGTAGCGCAACGTGTCATTGCCCGGGTGGGCCAAGGCCATCGGCTCCCACTTGGCGCGCGCCTCGGCGTACTTGCCCTCCTTGTAGGAGACCATGGCATCGGCGAAGGCCGGATCGTCGGTGGCGCCCATGGCCACGGGCAGGCCGGGATCGGGCGCGAAGTGCTCCGCGAAGAGGCGCTCGTTGGTGCTGGGTCGCAGGATGAACCACAGGGCGCCGCCCAACAGGACGGCCACCACCGCCGCGTATTTCAGCCAAGTGGTCCATCCGCCGCCTTGCTCTCGCCGCACCGCATGCTCCTCACGCACGCGCCGAATGATGCGCTCCATGCCGCCCAGCTCCACCGCGCGGATGTTCTCCCGCTCCAGCTCCACCTCGGCCCGCAGCGCGGCGTCATCGGCCATGCGCTGCTCGAAGGCCGCCCGCTCCGCAGGGGCCATGCGATCCAGCACGTAGGCCTCGATGGCCTCGAAGGTGGGTCTGTCCAATGCGCCCAGGCTCATGCGGAAAGAGAATACGGTTCACCACAGAGGCACAGAGGACACGGAGCAGAAAGCGCGCAAAGGCATGCGACCCTCCTGCCTTGTATTCCTCTGTGCTCGCTATGCCTCTGTGGTGAACGCATTTCAGATCGCTTGTTGGTCGTCGCCGCTGATGGCCTTGCGGAAGGCGCGCAGCTTCATCATGCAGCGGTACTTGATGGTGCGGATGCTCTCCTCCTCCACGCCCATTTCATGCGCGATGGCCGCGAGGTCCTTGCGCTCGAAGTAGAACTGGTCGAGCACGGTGCGGCACTTGTCGTCGAGCTTCGCATAGATGCCCCGCAGCCGCACGAGCCTCTCCTCGGTGTCGTCCGGCTCATCGATGCGGGCATCGTGCAGGCGGTCATCGTGCACCACTTTCATGTGCTTGTGCGCTGCTGACCGGACCTGGTCCAGCCATTTGTTCTTGGCCACGCGGAACAGGAACGCGCCGGGGTCGCTGTCGGGCACCAAGGCGCCCTCCTTCACCTTGAGCCAGAGCACGGCCATGGCCTCCTGGAACACATCCTGCGCATCGTCCGCGGTGCCGCTGTTGCCCACCACGTAGTGCCGCACCGCCGGGAGGTGCTGCTTGTAGAGCGCGCGCACCGTGGCCGCATCGTTGCGGCGAAGTCCCGAGGCCCAGGCGGGCTCCGCGATCGAAGGGGCGGCTCTGACTTCCACTTGGGGAGCGAAGCGGAGCACGATAATACGGAGATCGCCCTTGGTGACGCATGGTTCGGGGGTGCGAACAGGCGCCTGGCCTGCCCTCCGACCGCTTCATCGGGGAGCGCGGCGAATGTGAACAGCGGGTGAAGCGGGGATCGGGATCGTTCACATCCGGAGGGGGACCCCGATGTGGATGCGTGAAGCACGCGCGCGCCCGCTCCATGAACCGTTGCAGGGCCCTGCTGCTGGCCGGCCTGGCACTCGCCGGCGCGCGGGCGAACAACCTCACCATCACGCAGCCCCTGCTGGTTGACTTCAACACCACAGCGGGCACGGTGGACGCCCGTTTCACGGTGAGCTGGCAGAACAGCTGGCGCACCAGCGTGGCCCCCGGCAACTGGGACGCGGCGTGGGTCTTCCTGAAGTTCCGCGTGGGCACCGCCGACCCCGTGCGCACCGGGGTGAGCAGCACCGGCACCACGCTGAACGTGGGCAGCACGGCCCTGCTGCGCGTGGGCATGCCTGTGATCCGCACGGGCGGAACGGGCGCGCTGGCCGCCAACACGGTGATCACCGCCATCCCGAACGCCACGCAGGTCACCATCAGCGCGGCGCCCACCACGGCACTTGCGGGAGCTTCGGTGCGCTTCATCCGCATCTGGGAGCATGCGCGCCTGGCCAACGATGCCGCCCACTTCGCGCCCGCGGGCAGCACCATCCGCACGGGCCTGCTGAACCCGGCCGCTGCCTACAACGCCACCACCAACTATGGCGTGGGCGCCTTCATCCACCGCAGCGCGAACGGCACGGGCACTTTCACGGCCAGCAACGTGGAGCTGCGCTGGAACCTGGGCACGCAAGGGCTCGGCAGCGGCGGCCCCATCGAGGTGTGCGCCTTCGGGCACGAGATGGTGTACGTGACGGGGGGGAGCTTCCGACTCGGTTCTGGAGCGGCATCCACTTCCAACAACGACTTCTTCATGCAGCCGAATTTCAGCGGCATCTATCTGGTCGCAAGCGAAGCGGCAATCTCCATAGGCGCTGGCACGGGGAACCTTTGGTACAGCAATAACAACGGCGAAGGAGGCGACCAAAGCGGCCCCGTACCAGCAGCCTTCCCGAAGGGCTTTACCGCATTCTATTGCATGAAGTACGAGATCGCTCAAGGGGACTACGTGGACTTCCTCAACAAGCTAACGCGCGCCCAACAGAATGCACGGACAGCAACCGCCCTGGCTGAAGGCACCACCGCTGTTACGAACCGCTACGTCCTATCAAATGCCGCCGCTGTGAGCCATCGCAATGGCATACGCTGCCCAGCTGCGATCAGTGCGACGGATCCCATCTCGTTCTACTGCGACCTCGACCAGGACGGGGTGGCGAACGAAGCCAATGATGGCCGCTGGGTGGCCTGCAACTTCTTGACATGGTACGATGTGGCAGCATTCCTGGACTGGTCGGGACTAAGGCCATTATCGGACCTGGAATACGAGAAAGCGTGCAGAGGTCCGGCCGTGCAAGTGCTGAACGAACATCCGTGGGGAACAGCGGCCATCGGGACAACCGGCTACGTATTCGTCAACCTGGGCTCGGCCAACGAGCAGATCACGACCAATTATTCAACGGTCGGCGGCAATGCGATATACCTCGGTACAGGAACCACCATGGTCGGTGGCGCAGGCGGAGTGGTGCAGCCTACGATCAACGGGCCAGCAAGGGTCGGCATCACCGCGCACCATGCCTCGAACAATGGCCGCGTGCGAGCTGGAGCTGGCTATTACGGCGCCTTGGATCTATCGGGAAATGTTGCAGAACTGATTATAACAATCGGTGTTAGCCAAGGCAGGGCATACACGGGGACCCATGGGAACGGGCTGTTGACGGCAGCAGGCAATCACGATGCCGCTGCCTGGCCGACAGCAACAGCGGGTACCGGCTTTCGAGGCGGGCACTGGTACTCGTCGCAGGCGCAATGCAGAACGTCGGACCGGAGCGCGGTACTAGAAGGGATGAACAGCTCAGCGGCGAACCGCAACCGATACTACGGCGGCCGCGGCGTGCGCACCATGCCATGAGAACCGCAATCTCCATAGCAGGTCTCCTGATCACGCTCACTTGCCCTGCGCAGTACCTCGGTGGCACTGGTGGCGGAGGTGCAACGAACTGCTCCGCAGCCTTCGCCATGCTGCCTGTAGAACTGCTGCACTTCACGGTCAAGGTGGAAGGCGAGCATGTGCTCCTCTCCTGGGCCACAGCCACCGAACTGAACAATGCGGGCTTCCATGTGGAGCGCAGCAGCGATGGCTTGCGATTCGAGCCCATCGCGGAAGTGGAAGGCATGGGTACCACGCAGCAGTTGACCAGCTACGAGACCGTGGACCGCGCACCGCTGCGCGGCCTGAGCTTCTACCGCTTGCGGCAGACGGACCATGATGGCACCACCATGCTCAGCGAGGTGGTGGCCGTGGAGGTGAAGACCGCCGAGGCCGTGGCCTATCCGAATCCCGTGCAGGATCTGCTGCATCTGGCCGGATTGGAGCCAGGCGCCATCGTGGAGGTCATCGACCCCCTAGGGCGGGTGATCCACGCGGAGCGCAGCACGGCCCAGCTGCTCACGATCCAGGCGGCGCGCTGGCCCGCCGGGCGCTACACCGCGCGCGTGGTGGCCGGGAGCGGCACCAGCACCATCGGCATCATCCGGCACTGAGCCGCTAAAGGCGGGGGCGCGGTGATCGTTCACATCGGGACGGCTTCCCCGATGTGCCCTTGAACCAAACCCATGCCCATGCAACGACTTCTCCTCCTCGCGGGCCTGCTGCACGCCGCCAGCCTGTTCGCCCAACTGCCCACTTACGGATGGGCCCGATCGCTGGGCACGCTGAACAATCTGGACCACGTGAAGGCCGGTGCCGACGGCCGCGTCCATGTCTTTGGCACCTTCAATGGCAACCACGACCTGGACCTGGGCCCGGGGCAATTGATCGTCTCCGAATCGGGCAGCAGCTATGGCGCCTTCGTGGCCACCGCCGAAGCGGATGGCACGCTAGCCTGGGCCATCGCGCTTTCCAGCACCACCAATGTGAATACGACCAGCCTGCATGTGAACCCCGACGGCAGCTTGATCGCGCACGGGAACTTCCGGGGCATCCTGGATGCCGATCCCGCTCCGGGCGGCGAGTTGCAGTTCAATGCCGGCTCCTCGTTCGACCAATTCGTGGGGCACTACGATGCCGATGGCAACCTGATCCGGGCGGTGAGCTGGGGCAACAGCGGCGATCTGAACTATGGCGTGATGGCGGTCGCCCCCGATGGCAGCCTTTATATCATGCTGAGCCCTTCGGGCACCCTTGATGTGGACCCTGGGCCCAATGCGGTCTCGTATGGTCCAAACCCATCGGGCGAGCGCATCCTGGTAAAGCTGGGCCCGGATTGGAGCTTCCAATGGGTGCGCCGCATCGGCCTGGTGAATCCGATCACCGTGCATGCACCGAGCACCGGCGGCATCATCGTCGTGGGCACCTTCGGCGGCACGCAGCTCATCGGCACCGCGCCCAACACGATCACGCTCACCGGCAATCCATCCTTGACCGATGGCTTCGTGCTCCGCCTCGATGACCAGGGCCTGCCGGTGGAGGGCGTCTCTTACGGTGGCACGGGCACCGAGCTGGTGGACGGGTCCGCGCTCGCACCGGATGGCTCCATCATCATCCTGGGCGAGTATACAGGCACCACCGACCTGGACCCAGGCACCGGTGAGCTGTCGTTCACGGCAGCCGCCGGCTACGACGCATACGCCATGAAGATCGATGCGGGCCTGGAGCTCGTGTGGGGCCAGACCTGGGACGCCGGCGTTACCGCCCTGGCCCTCGATGGCTACGGCGACGCGTACATCATCGGCGCCCTCAGCGGCCCGGTTGACCTGGATCCCGGCCCTGGGACATCCATCGTGCAGAGCAGCTTCACCAACGCCTACCACCTGAAGCTCGATGGCGCGGACGGCAGCTTCATGCACGCCTTTCCGGCCAGCGATGGAGCAACCGGCTACATCACGGCACGCAGCCTGGCGCTCTCGGAGAACGGTGCCATCCTCACCACGGGCGCCTTCCGCGCGAGCACGGACATGAACCCCTTGGGCGGGGATGATGTCCTCACCGTGCAGGTGGTGCAGACGGAGGAGTTCTATGTGCGCCGGCTCGATCAGGCCATCGGGCTGGGCATGCGCACTGAAGACCCCGAAGCGCTCCTGCTCTTCCCGGTGCCTTGCGAACAGACCCTGCACGTGCTGTCGCAGAGCAGCCCAGCGGCACCCTACTCCATCCGCGATGCGCAGGGCCGCGTGCTGCTGAGCGGGCGCCTCGCCCCCGGCACGCCGCGCACCATCGGCGTGGAGGCCCTGGCGCCCGGCGCCTATCTGCTCGAGATCGGCGGACAGGTGGGGCGCTTCATCAAGCAGTGAGCGGCACGGCTGTTCACAAATGGCCGGCCACACCGATGTGCCTTGGAACCAACCTCACGAAATCCCCTGAACCAAAACCCCAGCCCCATGCGACCACTGAACAAACTGCTTGCCTGCGCGATGGCCCTTATGGTGCCCTTGTGCACCTGGGCACAAACGGAAAGCGAACCGAATGACAACATCGCCAACGCCAACACCGTCTCGCTTGGTGTGGCTATGAACGGCGATATGGGCGGACCGCCCTGTGTGACAGGTACCAGCGATGACTTCTTCAGCCTGAACCTGATGGCGGATGGACAATTGACCATCAACACGAACACTGAGAACACCGGCACGGGCAGTTCGACCATACGGATCGATGTCTACAATTCAGGTGGTTCGCAGATCACTTGGTTCACCCATGCCACTGGACCCGCAGGCGCTCCGAGCAGCGTGAACACGACGGTGAACTGCCTGAACAAGGGACTCTACTACTTCAGGGTCCAAAGGGGCAATGCGAGTCTGTGCTACACCTACGCGTTGACCCTTACCCTGACAGCGCCACTCTTCGCGGATGATATCGAACCGAACAACAATGCCGCGCAGGCGGACGCCAATCCGCTACTCGCCCCTGCCGCGATCACCGAAGGCCATGTGAACTTCAGCCATTATGGCGACAACGCTGACTTCTATCGGATCGAGACACCGGTCAATGGCACGCTGAGCATCACGACCACCTCGGAGGCCGTCGCAGCCGGCAACATTCGCATCGATATCTACAATGGTTCCGTCGTGCAAACCAACTTCTATTTGACCCCCGTAGGCACCGATGGAACTCCCGCCACCCATACACAGTCGTACAACTGCTATGGAGCCGGAGTATACTACCTGCGCGTCATCAGCAATGCACCATGCGGCGTAAGCTACCAGCTCAGTTATTCGGTGACACCGCCCTTGTTCGCGAACGACTTGGAAGACAACGATAACTTCAGCCAGGCTGACGCCAATCCGATACTCCCCCATGGATCGATCACGGAGGGACATCTGAACTTCAGCCACTACGGTGACAACTTCGACTTCTACCGTATCCAGACACCGACCAATGGGACGCTGAACATCACAACCAACTCGGAGGCCTTCGCCGCAGGCGATCTCCGGATAGACGTGTACAATGGAACCGGTTCGCAGACGGACTGGTACTTGACCCCGATAGGCACTGGAGGAACTCCAGCCTCGCATACACGGTCGTTCAGCTGCTACGGAGCAGGGGACTATTATGTGAGAGTCTTCAGCAACGGGCCATGCGGCGTAAGCTACCAGCTCAGTTATACGGTGACAGCGCCGGTCTTCGGGAACGACATGGAGCCCAACAACAGCCTCCCTTCCGCTGTCGTCTTCAACCCCGATTCATCCCAGGCAGAAGGGCATCTGAACTTCGCGAACTACGGCGACAACAACGACTTCTACAAGATAGTCCTTCCTGCGGCCGGCAGCATCGCCTTTGGCCTGCTCGCCGAGGCAGCCACCGCAGGCAGTCTTAGGGTAGACCTGTACAATAGCGGTGGAGGCCAGGTCACATGGACCACCTTCCCCATAGGAGGTGATCATGTTCCGACGAACAGTGCGGTGAACTTCGTCGGGCTGCCCGCTGGCATCTATTATCTGCGCGCGATCAGTGCTAACTCGTGCGGGGTCAGCTACAGATTCCTATGCAACGATACCGATGCGGATGGCACGTGCAACTACTTCGACTTGTGTCCCGGTGGACCGGAACCTGGAACGCCGTGTGATGACGGCTCCGCCTGCACCATCAACGATGTGATACAATCCGACTGTGGTTGCGACGGCACACCTGTGGACCCGGATGACGGGGATCCCTGCACATTGGACAGTTGTGATCCGATCAGCGGGGTGTCGAACATCTTCCAGGATGCTGACAACGATGGCACCTGCGACTTTTTCGATGGTTGCCCAAACGACCCGAACAAGATCGCGCCGGGCCAATGCGGTTGCGGTGTGCCTGATACGGATACAGATGGTGACCTCACCGCCGACTGCAACGATGGCTGCCCGAATGATCCGAACAAGATCGCACCCGGCATCTGCGGCTGCGGCGTGAGCGATGTGGATACCGACAACGATGGAACGGCTGACTGCATCGATGCCTGCCCACTGCTGCCCAACCTGGTGAACGGCGACCCCTGCGATGACGGCAACGCGAACACAGTCAACGATGTGGTGACCAACTGCATCTGCGCCGGCACGCTGCTCAACGACGACTGCGAAGGCGTGCCCGGCGGCCCGGCCCAGCCCGGCACCGCGTGCAACGACAACAACGACTGCACCATCAACGACGTGTACGACGCCAACTGCAACTGCGCAGGCACCTTCCAGGATAGCGACAGCGATGGGGTATGCGATGCCAACGATGCCTGCCCGCTGCTGCCCAACCTGGTGAACGGCGACCCCTGCGATGACGGCAACGCGAACACGGTCAACGATGTGGTGATCAACTGCATCTGCGCCGGTACGCTGCTCAACGACGACTGCGAAGGCGTGCCCGGCGGCCCGGCCCAGCCCGGCACCGCGTGCAACGACAACAACGACTGCACCATCAACGACGTGTACGACGCCAACTGCAACTGCGCAGGCACCTTCCAGGACAGCGACAGCGATGGGGTATGCGATGCCAACGATGCCTGCCCGCTGCTGCCCAACCTGGTGAACGGCGACCCCTGCGATGACGGCAACGCGAACACGGTCAACGATGTGGTGACCAACTGCATCTGCGCCGGTACGCTGCTCAACGACGACTGCGAAGGCGTGCCCGGCGGCCCGGCCCAGCCCGGCACCGCGTGCAACGACAACAACGACTGCACCATCAACGACGTGTACGACGCCAACTGCAACTGCGACGGCACCCTCCAGGACACCGACAGCGACGGCGTGTGCGATGCGGATGACACCTGCCCCACCGTACCCGGCCAGATCGGCTCGGCCTGCAACGATGGCAATGCCAGCACCATCAACGACCAGCTCGATGGCAACTGCAACTGCGTGGGCACGCCCGTGGGCCCCGGCTGCGACTTCAATGAGGTGGAGCTCGTAGTGGTGAATGATGCCGTGAGCAGCGTGCAATGGGAGGTCCGCGCACAGGGCACCGGTACGCTCATCGCCAACGGCGCGGTGAACCCGCCTGCCGGCACCTACACCCTCGACATCTGCCTGCCCGACGGCTGCTACTACCTGGTGGTGACCGACGACGGCGGCGACGGCATCGCCGGCGGCGGCTACGTGCTGCGCCTGGCCACTGGCGAGCGCCTGATCGACAACACCGGCAACATGACCGTCGGCGTCAGCCAGATCGCCGCTAACGAGGGCTTCTGCCTGCCCTTGGGCGAGGACAAGCTGCTCTGGAGCAGCTGCGACAAGACCGACTGGCGCCAGAACCAGTTCGTGGTGGCCAACCCCAATGCAGCAGTCTCCGCCCAGTTCGGTGCGAGCAACGCCAACAGCGGCTACCAGATGTGGTGGTTCGACCCCAACGGCGGCTACAGCTTCAAGCGCTTCCAGAGCCACAACACCACCAACGGCCTTGCGGCCAACGCCACCCGCGCCTGCCACTTCCAGGTGAACGGCTGGAGCGGTAACCAGCTGCAGCCCAATGTCCTCTACAATGTGAAGGTCCGCGGCCGCGTAGCCGGCACCTACCTCCCTTGGGGGCGTGCCTGCCGCTTCGTGCTCGACCCCCTGCGCGCCCAGTGCCCACTCACCAAGCTCATGGACATCCCCAACAACCAGTACCTGAGCTGCGGACAGAGCCGCAACTGGGGCGCCGGCAACTGGATCGCTGCCCGCCCGGTGAGCCGCCTGAACGCCAACGGTGGAACCCAGAACGCCAACCGCTACCAGTTCCGCTTCCGCCTCCCCGATGAGAGCGTGGTGACCGTCCGCACCGCCACCACCTACCTCCTCCAGCTCAACTGGGGCAACACCCCGCTGCAGCCCGGCAACACCTACCTGGTGGACGTGCGTGCCAGCTTCGATGGTGGCGCCACCTGGTGCACGGACTTTATCCAGCCCAGCGTGGACCCCTGGGGCGAGTTCTGCACCCTCACCATCATCGGCGGCAGCTCCTCCATGAACATGGAGAACGCTTCGGGCGAAGCGGTCGAGAACGTGCGCATGGCCCTCTACCCCAACCCCAACCAGGGCGACCAGCTGATGCTGAGCCTGAGCGCGGTGGCCCAGGGCGTGCAGACGGTGAGCGTGGACCTCTTCGATCTGTTCGGCAAGCGCGTGGCGGCCCGCACCATCCCCGTGCAGGACGGCTTCGTGAACACCATGCTGGAACTCAACGGCGAGCTCGCCAACGGCCTCTACATGGTGAGCATCACCGCCGGTGCCGACAGCTACACCGAGCGACTGGTGATCCAGAGGTAGCGGCATCACATGATGAAGCAGGCGCGGCGCTCCATTGGGGCGCCGCGCCTGCTTCGGGCCCTTCCGGTACCTTGCCCTTTCGCATGCGCAACAGCTCCCTTTTCGCCGTCATGTTCGGCTCTGCCTGTGCCACCGCGCAGCAGACAGAGGTGACCCGGTATGACGTGGACCAGGGGCTGCCGCAGAGCATGGTGAACCATGTGCTTCAAGATGCCGACGGCTTCATCTGGCTGGGCACCGGCGATGGCCTGGCGCGTTTCGATGGTCATCGCTTCATCAGCTACAAACACGATCCCCGCGCTGCAGAGAGCCTTTCGCACAACAGCATCTGGGGCATCATGGAGCAGGATGAGCGCCACCTGCTCATCGGCACGCGCACCGGGCTCGACGTGCTGGACCGCCGCACTGGCCGCTTTGTGCACGCGGCCACATCGCTTCCGGAGAAGCAGGACGGATGCTGGCAGCCGGTCTGGCGGCGCGCTGACGGTGCACTCCTGTATTCGCCGCTTACGCGCACACTGCTCCATGTGCAGGAGGGCAGCAGCAGCTTGCAGCAGCTGAGGCACACTGCCAGCTACGCCATGCACGCCGACCCTGGCTCGGGCACCATCACGCAGGTGCTCTGGCCCGACACCCTGCTCACCCTGCTGCCCGACGGCCAGGAGCGCATCGATCGGCTGCCGAACCCCCGACAGGAGCAGATCACGGGATTGCTGCCCCTGGGCAGCCGCTGGCTGATGCTCACGGACCTCAGCGCGTGGACATGGTCACCGGAAGAGGGCCGCAGGCCCTTGCCTCCGGAGACGCAGGCATGGATGGATCGCGCATCGAAGGGGAAGCGCGGCGCTATCGGTCCTGACGGAGGGATCTGGGTGAGCCAATCGGGCGCCGGCGTGGCCGTGCTTGACCGGGACCTGCGCATCGTGCAGCGGTACCCGCTCCTGCCTGAGCATGAACGGCCGCTGGACATCACGGTGATCGCCTTCGACCGGCAAGGCAATGCCTGGGTGGGCACCGATGGCAAGGGCGTCTTCCGGATCGCCCCGCAGCGCATCCGGTTCGGCCGGTGCATGCCAGGGCAGGGCATGGGCTGGGAGCCGCCCTCCTGGTTCGTCCGCGGCTTCGCGCAATGGGATGCGCACCAGGTCCTGGTCCATCTCTACCAAGGCGGATTCGCCCTGTTCGATGAGCGGACGGATGCGCTGCAGCCGCTGGACCTTCCGCACTCCACGCGCGCCGCGCTCGCCGACCCGGAGTATTCCGGGCCTTGGACCGATGCGCAGGGCATACTGTGGCTCCGCGACATCTACTCGGTGACCGCTCTGGAACCCGGAACCGGCCGACTGCTGCTTCCGCACCGCACCACCCATGGCAATGCCTTGGCCATCGGCCCGGATGGCGATGCCGTGGTAATCTCGCGCGAAGGTCTGCACGCCATGCGCCATGGGCCGGACGGCATCAGGGCCTTGCCCCTGCCCAGCGACAGCCTACGGCGCTGGATGAGCGCGGTGAAAACGGTCCCCTCGCGCCTCGCCTTCGATCACCGAGGGCGATTGCTCGCATGCCAATCCACCATGCCGATCGCAGTGTGGCAAGATGACCGCCCGATCCCTGCCGGACCCTTCCCCTCCAGCACCCGGTTCACCGCTGTTGCGCAAGGCGCCGAAGGGGACCTCTGGATGACCACCAATGAGGGCCTCTACCTGCTCAGCGGCAAGGACCTTTCAGTCAAACGCCACTGGACGGTGCACGACGGCCTTCCCGACCAATTCCTCTATGGCATGCTCCAGGGCGATGATGGCGCTTGGTGGATATCCTCGAACAAGGGCCTCTGCCGCTTCGATCCGGCCAGGGACGCGTTCACCGCCTTCGGGCCCATGGACGGCCTGCAAAGCACCGAATTCAACTCGGGCGCCTTCCTCCGGTCGGCCAGCGGACGGCTCTACTTCGGTGGCATCAACGGGTTCAACCACTTCCGGCCCGCATCGCTTCGCATCGACCCCGATACGCCCTTGGTGGCGCTCATCGGGCTCGTTGCACAGGACTCCGTGGTCGATGCCGCAGCGCTCGGCGATGCACCGGCCATAGTGCTGCCCTTCGGCCGCAACCAGCTGCTCATCGACCTTGCCGTGCTGGAGATGACTGCGCCGGAGCGCAACCATTACCGCTGGCGCATCACGGGCTACAGCGATTGGGCCGAGCAGCCGGCCGACCGGCCCATTACGCTCACGAACATGCCCGCAGGCCGCTTCACCCTCGAGGTGATCGGCGTCAATGGCGACGGCATCGCTTCCGCACCGCGCACAGTCCTCGCCATTGCCGTCCCCCTGCCCTTCACGGCATCACCGGGGTTCTTCGTGCTGCTGGGAGGACTGCTGATCGGCGGCCTAGGCGCGGCAGGCTTCCTCCTCTACCGGCAGCACGTGCGCCGCCGGCAGCAACGCGCGGAGCAGGAACTGAAGGAAATGCGCATCCGCGCCCGCATCGCGCACGACTTGCACGACGATGTGGGCAGCGGTTTGGCCCGCATCACCGCCCTTGCTCGCACCGCCGAGCGCAAGGGCGCCAAAGGCGAGGATGCCGCAGGCGACGTGCAACGCGTGCGTGCACTCTCGCAGGAATTGATGCAGGACCTGCGCGATGTGGTCTGGGTGAACGATCCGCGCGATGGCGACCTGGCAGCGCTGCTGCTGCGGCTGCGGGCCTACGTGCAGGACCTGTTCGAGCCCACCGGCGCAGACTGCGTGTTCGATTTCCCGGATCCACTGCCCGAACGCCGCATCGGCAGCCAGGCCCGTCGCAACCTCTTCCTCATCGCCAAGGAAGCCGCGCACAACGCGTTCAAGTACAGCGGGGCCCGCAGGGTCACCGTCCGCTTCGAGCTGGACGCGACGGGATTCGCCCTGGAGCTGGCGGACAACGGGAAGGGGCTGGACGCTGGCGTGGCCCCGCAGGGCGGGCATGGCCTGGCGAACATGCGCCAGCGGGCCGCGGAGCTGGGTGCGGACTGCGCCATCGCCGCCGCTGTTGATGGCGGGACATCCGTGCGCGTTGCAGGACCGCTCCCGGCCCTCGACCTTTGAGGCATGCCCATCCGAGTGAGCGTGATCGAGGACGACGCCATCCTGCGCGATGCGATGGCCGATGCCATCGGCGATGATCCGGCGATGCAGGTGGTGGGCCTGCACCCAACCGGCGAGTCCTTCCTGGCCCAACTGGAGGCCGAGGCCCCCGATGTGGCCATCATGGACATCAACCTGCCGGGCTTCAGCGGCATCGAGGCGGTGCGCCGCGCCAAGGCGAAGCGGCCGGCCGCGCAATTCTTGATGTGCACCGTGCAGGATGACGACGACCACCTCTTCGAGGCCCTCTGCGCCGGCGCAACCGGCTACCTGGTGAAGGATGCCGACCCCCAGCAGGTGATTGCGGCGGTGAAGGACCTGCATGGCGGCGGCTCACCGATGAGCGCGGGCATCGCACGCAGGGTCATCCACGCGCTGCAGCGTCAGCGGTCGCCCAGCCCGGAGATCATGCGCCTCACGGACCGGGAGCGGGAAGTGCTGGACCAGCTAGCTCAGGGCTACCGCTACAAGGAAATCGCTGCGCGGCTGCAGGTGAGCATGGACACCGTGCGCACCCACATCCGCAACCTCTACGAGAAGCTGCAGGTGAGCTCGCGCACCGATGCGCTGAACAAGCTCTATCCGCGCTGAGCGCAGGGTCCGGAGGGCCTCGCACAAATGTGGTATTGCCTCCGGACGGACGCAGGGGAACCTTTGCCCGCACTGCATATCCATTCCGAACCATGCGCTGCACCGCTCTTCTCCCTGTCCTCCTCCCCAGCCTGCTCCTCGCCCAGAAGGAGTTCCCCAAGGTGTGGGAGGCCAAGTTCTCGGTGAACCCGGAATGGAACGCCGTTTCGCCCGACCTGGCCCATGTGGTGGCCGGTGACATGTCGGAGATCGAGATGCTCGACGGGAGTACCGGGAAGCCGCTGTGGACCTACAACTTCAAGGAGAAGCACGGCGTGAAGAAGTGCGAGGATTGGATCGCCCACCACGACAGCCAGACCATCGAGGTCATCATCCAGAAGGGCAAGAACGAGCCGCGGGAGATCACCCACCTGGACTATGCCACGGGCCAGCCCGTGGCCACCGAGCAGATGGCCGCGCGCACCAAAGAAGCGCCCGAGCAGAAGCGCAAGGCGGCCGTGAGCCGCCGCATCAACCGTGTGAACTGCTTTGACGAGGCGAGCCGCACCACGATCCGCGTGAGCTACGCGGATCGGGTGGTGCGCAACGCGATCGGCGGGCAGGACATGGAGCTGACCGTTCGCGCCAGCGGGGGTCACAGCTGGACGGCCACCTTCACCGGGCGCGTGGTGGCCCACTTGGTGCACGACATGCTGCCGGCGGACGACGGCCCCATGATCCTGAACGTGACCACCGGCCAGGGCAAGGTCTTCGTGGTCTACGAGGGCATCACCTGCATCGACCTGGCCACCGGCAGGGTGCTCTGGAGCAGCTCGTTCGACAACACGCAGACCAGCATCGGGCTGGCAGCCCGGCAGGAGATCGGCCGCGCCGCCATGCCCTTGCCCGCTGCCGACGGCGTGTACGTGTGCGACTTCAGCAAGGGGGAGCGCACCATCAAGAAGCTCGACCTGAACACCGGCAGCGTGATCTGGCAGGCCGATGCGCTGAAGAAGGACGATATCGTATCGGAACTCGTGGTGGATGGCGGCAACCTCATCGCCCGTTTCGGCGGGCTCATCCGCGTGGAGCGCTTCATCCCCTCCACGAACGGCGGCGTGGGCGACGGCACCTACAAGGTGGAGCACGCCTTCGAGGGCAGCACCAGCCTGCGCGCCTACGATGCGGCCACCGGCAAGCCCGTGTGGAGCACCGAATCCATGGACCTGCCGGACAACTTCAGGGCGAGCGAATGCAACATCCTCAGCGGGAACGGACGCGTCTATGCGTGCGGCGCCAAGAACATGTACGTGTTCGACGCCGCCACGGGCAAGGTTGAGAAGCAGGGCGAGTACAACGCCAAGGCCATCGGTGCCGCCCAGGCCTTGTACCCCTATGAGGACAGCTTCATGATCGAGGGCAGCAAGGGGATCGCGCAGCTCGATGCCGGACTGAAGCTCAAGTACGCCACCAATACCGGGCAATGCCTCCTCACGGAGATGCGCGGCGATGCGTTCATCGTTTGGACCGGGAAGAAGCCGGACGACCGCAACGAGTTCATCCGCTTCGACCCCGCCTCGGGCGCCATCATGGGCAAGCTGGAAGGCTGCTACAGGCCCCGGTTCGATATGACCGGCGACCGCTTCATCCGCTTCGACAATCCGAAGGTGATGATGTACCGCACGAATTGAGATGCCTGTCGCAGCGGAGCCCTCGTGCCGTAAGCAGACGCCGAAGCCACCCCTCAGCGCCCCGCGGACGCGCATTGGAGCGCACGTGGCCCTTGGTGCGTTGGGCACTGCCAGCGCCCCGGCCGGAAGGACACCAGCGCCCCCCATGCAAACAGGAACACGACCGCCTCCATGCCACCAACCGCCCAACATCCCATGCGCAGGACTCCTGTGAACCCGTTGCGGATCATCCTGCTCGCCTCGCTGCTGCCCTCCATCGCACCGCTGGCGAAGGCCCAGACCTGGGCTCCGCTCGGTCCGGACGATAGCACTTGGCCCACGCGCGAATCCGCCGATCATCATAGCATGGCGGTTGATGCCGACGGCCATCCGGTGATCGCCTTCCGCGACCCGAGCCAAGGCAACCGCACCACGGTGAAGCGATGGGCCCTCGGAGCATGGCAGACAGTGGGCGCTCCGGGGCTTTCAGCTGGTCAGGCCTCCGAGCACAGCATCGACATGGGGCCCGATGGGCAACCTGTGGTGGCGTATGTGGACCACAGCGTCTCGCAACGGCTCACGGTGCAGCGCTGGAATGGCAGTGCTTGGCAAGTGATCGGTGCATTGGGCATCAGTGCCGGCCAGATTGCCGGCCCCAGCCTGGCCGTAGGCACGGATGGGCAGCCTGTGGTGGCCTATACCGACTGGAGTGCATCGGGCCGGCTAACCGTGCTCCGCTGGAGCGGTGCCGCATGGCAACCGCTGGGGAGCACCGGATTCACCGCAGGCGGAGCCTATGACCCCAGCCTGCAACTGGATGGGGAAGATGACCCCGTGGTGGCGTACCGCGATGCGTCGGCCAACTTCGGGGTCTCCGTTCGGCGATGGGACGGCAGCGCTTGGGCGGCGGTGGGGGCACCCGCCTTCACCGGTTCGTTCGCATCTCCCCCGAGCATGGCGCTGACGAGTGCAGGCGAACCGGTGGTGGGCTACGGGGATGGCAGCCTTGGCGGCCAACTATCCGTGCAGCGCTGGAACGGGACCGCTTGGGCACCGGTGGGCGCGCTGGGCTTCACCCCTAGCTACGTTGATCAGGTGGCCGTCGTGCTGAACGACCTGGATCTGCCTGCAGTCGCGTTCGCCGATGGATCCACAGGCAGCCTCATCACGGTGCAACGCTGGGATGGATCCGCCTGGCTGGGAGTCGGCTCTTCGGGCTTCTCCGCCAGCGTGGTGAGTGGCGTGTGCGCCGGTCTTTCGCCAGCCGGCCACCCCGTCATTGGCTATCTGGACAATGGCTTTGGGAACAAAGCGGTGGCACAGCGGTGGAACGGCAGTGCCTGGATTCCCTACAGCGACCTTCCAATCTCGACCGGCACCGTTTTCTACCAGGACCTGGCCGTTGGTCCGGACGGGAACCCCACGGTGATATTCATGGACCAGGGCAACGGCAACCGCACCACGGTGAAGCGGTGGAACGGCAGTGCCTGGGTGCTCCTCGGCAATCCGCTGCTGGGGCCTGCGAACGCCTACTTCCACGCCATCGCCATCGCGCCCAACGGTGAAACGGCTATCGCCTATCGACTTCCGGCAACCGGCGACCGCGTGCAGGTGCTGCGCTGGACCGGAGCGGCCTGGGAGTCCGTGGGCGCCCCCAACCTTTCGGTGGGCAGCGCACAGTACACCACCCTGTGCATGACGCCCGATGCGCGACCGGTGGTGGCTTTCAGGGACGACGCACTGGGCGGCCGCTTATCCGTGCTGCGCTGGACCGGCAGCACATGGGAGGCGCTGGGTGGCACGGGCTTCACCAGCGGCCCCATCTTCGACCTCTCCATGGCCTTGACGGCCGCCGGCGATCCCGCGGTGGCCTATCGCGATGTAGCCACGAACACCATCGTGGTGGAGCAGTGGAACGGATCGGGGTGGACCATGCTGGGCGGCGGGCCCATCTCCGTGGCGAACTCCGGATCGCCTTCCGTGGCGATCAACGCCCAGAACAACCCGGTCGTGGTCTACATGGATGCCAGCGCAGGGAGCAGGCCAACCGTGAAGCGCTGGAGCGGAACAGCGTGGGAGCTCATCGGGCCACCGGGCTTCACCGCAGCATTCGCGCAAGTGCCCCAGCTCGTGCTGGATACTGACGATGCCCCAATCGTGGCCTACCACGATGGCGCAAACGGCTTTCGTGCGAATGTCGACCGCTGGAATGGCACCGAGTGGGCGCCGGTGGGCCCGAGCGGCTTCACGACACCGCTGAGCTCCGGTGCCGGGCGATGGATCGCCCGCAGCAGCACCGGCCGCCTCGTCGTCGCCTATCGGACGCCGGGGCTCTTCGCACGCGCCTACAGCGAGGCAGAGCTATCCATTGGATCGGTCGCCACTGACCTGTGCATCGGCACTCCGCTGAACGTACCCTATACCGCAGCGGGTGCATTCGACCTCGGCAACATCTTCACAGTGGAACTGAGTGATTCATTCGGCTCGTTCGCGAATCCCGTGGCAATCGGAAGTGCGAATGCCATGGTAAGCGGCAGCATCAATTGCACCATTCCACCAAGCACACCGCCCGGCACCGGCTACCGGTTACGCGTGATGAGCAGCGACCCGCCGCTGGTGGCCAGCGACAATGGCGCGGACCTCACGATCGCCTCTCCCGTCCTGTGGTACGCCGATACCGATGGCGACGGGCTCGGTGACCCCGGCTCTTCGATGGAAGCCTGTGAGCAGCCCTCCGGGCACGTCACCAATGACGCCGATGCCTGCCCCGCGCTTGCCAACGGCAATCCCGGCGACGCCTGCGACGACAGCAACCCGAGCACGGTGCTCGACGTGGTCAACGGCAGCTGCGTGTGCGCCGGCCAGGCCTGCACCACCGACCTGGACCTGATCTGGCAGCCCGATGGCGTGAGCCTGATCACCTGGGAGCTGCGCGAGCAGGGCACCAACAACCTGGTGCAGGCCGGCGGCGGCATCTACCCCGATGTGAGCCAGTACAGCGAGGCCACCTGCCTGCCCGATGGCTGCTTCTACCTCACCGTGATGGACGAGGGCGGCGACGGCATCGCCGGCGGCGGCTACCAGCTGAAGATCAACAGCGGCGCACGCCTCATCGACAACCTCACCGATGCCTTCGGCAGCGGCGGATTCACCAGCGGCGTCTACAGCGAGATCGATGGCCTCGAGGGCTTCTGCCTCCCCCTGGGAAGCGACCGCCTGATCTTCACCAGCTGCGACCGCGTGGACTGGAAGACCAGCCCCTGCGGCGGCGAGTTCGTGGTGGCCAATGACAACCCGGCCGTGAGCGCCCAGTACGGCGTGAGCAACGCCAACAGCGGCTACCAGATGTGGCTCTACAACCCCAACGGCGGCTACAGCTTCAAGCGCTTCCAGAGCCACAGCACTTCCAACGGCCTGCCCGCCAGCGCCACCCGCGCCTGCCACTTCCAGCTCAACAGCTGGAGCGGAAACCAGCTCCAGGAGGGCGTGCTCTACAACGTGAAGGTCCGCGGACGCATCGCCGGCAACTACCTGCCCTGGGGGCCCGCCTGCCGCCTGGTGGTGAACAACGCCGCTTCGCAATGCCCCCGCACCAAGCTCATGGACATCCCCGGCAACCAATACCTGAGCTGCGGACAGACCCGCCCGGTGGGCACCAGCCAGGCCAGCCTGGTGCATGCCAAACCCCTGCGCCGCATGAACGCCAACTGCAACTGGGTGAGCGCCAACCGCTACCAGTTCCGCTTCCGCCTGCCCGCCGAGAACTTCGAGCTGGTGAAGAACAGCGCCGTCGGGCAGTACTGGGTGAACACCAACGGACTCGCCTGCAGCAAGACCTACGAGGTGGACGTGCGCGCCAGCTTCGATGGCGGCGCCACCTGGTGCCACAGCAGCGATCCCTGGGGCGATGTGTGCCTGCTCACCACCACCTGCACCAATGCGCTCGCCGGGCAGCCCACCGGCACCGGCACCGCCGCCGGCACCCTGCGCCTCTACCCCAACCCCAACCAGGGCGACCAGCTGATGCTGGGCCTGAGCGCGGTGGCCCAGGGCGTGAACACGGTGAGCGTGGACCTCTTCGATGTGTTCGGCAAGCGCGTGGCGGCCCGCACCATCCCCGTGCAGGACGGCTTCGTGAACACCATGCTGGAACTGAACGGCGAACTCGCCAACGGCATGTATGTGGTGAGCATCACCGCAGGTGCCGACAGCTACAATGAGCGGCTGGTGATCCAGAAGTAGGCATCCATGTGATCCGAGGAGCCCCTGCACCCATGGCGCAGGGGCTTCTGCCTAGCTACCAGGCCGGCACGAATCCCAGCGCAGGGTGACTTTCGTCCTTGCGGCAAAGGCTTGTATTGCCGAACCTTCGGCCAAGTATGGTGTGTCTGCAAGCACCTGCCTTGGAATCAGAAGCCGCAAATCCATGAAAAAGCCTTACGTTCTTCTGCTCTCAACTGTACTGCTCTGCCCGACGCTGGCCGCTGCCCAAGGGGCCCAGCCTTGGACGGACCTCCCTGCGGACCGCGCCGCCTCGGTGGCGGGCGAACGCCGGATTCATCCCCGCCAGGCCCGGATCCTGGTCCTCGATACGCGCGCCATGGCCCAGTTGCTCAGGCAGGCACCGGTGACCGATGCGCACGAGGCTGCCGCTTCCGGGCATGTCCTAGAGCTTCCCGCCCCGGAGGGCGGCTTCGTGGCTTTCCGCTTCGTGGAGACGCCCGTGATGCACCCCGACCTGCAAGCGCGCTACCCCATGATCCGCACCTACACCGGCGTAGGCGTTGAGGATGGTGCACTGGCGAAGCTCGACCTGACTCCGCATGGTTTCCATGCCATGGTGATGCCTCCGGATGGGGATGACTGGTTCATCGACCCGCTCGTATTCGGCAACGACATGCACCACCAGAGCTATCGCAAGCGCCATTTCACCAAGGTGCTGCCGGAGGGCTTCCAGGCCTGTCACTACGAGGAGGTGAACGATATCGATGCATCGCAGAAGCAGACGCGTGCTTGGATCGCGCAGATGGGCGCCGACCGCGTGGGCGATTGCCAGCTGCGGCGCTACGACCTGGCCCTGGCCTGCACCGGGGAGTACGCCAACTTCCACGGCAGCAACACCACCAACAATAACAAGAGCTTCGCGGCGGCGGCCATGGCCACGAGCCTCAACCGCGTCAACGGCATCTACGAGCGCGATGCCACGCTCACCATGGTGCTGGTGGCCAACAACGACAACCTCATCTACCTCAATGGCGCCACCGATCCCTACACCAACAACAACGGGGGCACCATGCTGGGCGAGAACATCAGCACGTGCAACAGCGTGATCGGCTCGGCCAATTACGACATCGGGCACGTGTTCAGCACGGGCGGCGGCGGCGTGGCCTACCTCAACAGCCCCTGCACCAGCAACAAGGCCGGCGGCGTCACCGGCTCGGGTGCGCCGGTGAACGACCCCTTCGACATCGACTACGTGGCGCATGAGATGGGCCACCAGTACGGCGGGAACCACAGCCAGAACAACAACTGCAACCGAGCCTCCAGCGCTGCGGTGGAGGTGGGCAGCGGCATCACCATCATGGGCTACGCCGGCATCTGCTCGCCCGATGTGGCCTCCAACAGCATCGCCATGTTCGGCGGATACAGTATGCAGGAGATCGCCGCCAACATCACCACCGGCGCCAGCAGCGGATGCCCCACGATCACCGCGATCGTGAACTCCCAACCAACGGCGAACGCCGGTCCGGACCGCGCCATCCCCCGTTCCACGCCCTTCATTCTCACCGGCAGCGCCACCGACGCCAACCCCGGCAACGTGCTCACCTACAGCTGGGAGCAGATGGATAATGCAGTGGCCACGCAGCCACCGCTGGCCACCAACACCGGGGGGCCCGCATGGGTGCCGCTGCTGCCCCAGAGCACGCCCGTGCGCTACATGCCCAACCTGCCCGCCGTGATCGCCAACACCACGCCCACCTGGGAGGTGCTCAGCAGCGTGGCGCGCACCTACAACTTCCGCCTCACCGTGCGCGACAACGCCGTGGGCGGCGGCTGCGCCAAGCAGGATAACATGGTAGTGACGGTGAGCGGCTCGGCGGGCCCCTTCCTGGTGACGGCGCCCAATACCGCAGTGACCTGGACGGCGCTCACCACGCAGACCGTGACCTGGGATGTGGCCGGCACCACGGCCTCCCCCGTGAGCTGCGCCGCCGTCGACATCCTGCTCAGCACCGACGGCGGGCTCACGTATCCCATCGTGCTGGCCACTGCCACGCCCAACGACGGGAGCCAGAGCATCACCGTGCCTAACAATGCCACCACCACGGCCCGCGTGATGGTGCGCGCCAACGGCAACATCTTCTACGACATCAGCAACACGAACTTCACCATCACCGTGCCCGCCACGCCCGACTATTCCTTGGGCGTGACGAGCCCTTCGGCCATCGCATGCCAGCCGGGCTCCGCCACTTATACGGTGCAAGTAGGCAGCATCCTCGGCTACAGCAGCGCGGTCACCTTGGGCACCACGGGCCTCGCGCCAGGACTGAACGCATCATTCAGCCCCAATCCGGTCACGCCCGGTGGCAGCAGCACGCTCACCATCAGCGGCACTGGCAACGTGGCGCCCGGCAGCTACAACTTCACGCTCACCGCCGCCAGCGTGAGCGGCAACAAGAACCTGGCGCTCACCCTGCAGGTGCTGGCGCCGGCGGGAGTGGTCTCACTGTCATCGCCCGCCAATGGCGCCTCAGGCGTGGCGGGCGGAGCGGCCCTGACCTGGAACGCCGATCCGAATGCGACTTCGTATGCCATCCAGATCGCCACCGACCCGGGCATGGTCAACATCGTGGAGACCGGCAACGGGCTCACGGGAACCAGCTATTCCACGGCAGTCGCCACGCAGCCGCTCACCACCTACTATTGGAGCGTGCAGTCGAGCAACGCCTGCGGCTTCGGCACACCATCGGCCATCTGGTCCTACACCACCAGCGATTGCCAGCCAGCGACCATCCGCATCGTGCTGGATCAGTACGGCTCCGAGACCACCTGGCGCCTCGAGAACAGCACCGGGGACGTTGTCGCCAGCGGAGGACCGTACACCGATCAGGGCTCCGCTGGCGCCTACCCGCAGCCTGATGTGAACCTGTGCCTGCCTGCAGGTTGCTACACGCTCATCGTGAACGACAGCTACGGTGATGGGCTGTGCTGCCAGTACGGCAGAGGCTTCGTCGCCGTGCTCGACGCCAGCGGTGCGCCCTACGCAGCGGCCTCCTCCTTCACGAGCACGGCGAGTGTCAGCCTCTGCCTGCCGACTGCCTGCATCGGTGCCCTGCCCTACAGCGAGGATTTCACCAACGGCCTGGGCGCCTGGGTGCAGGGGGCAACGGATTTCTTCGACTGGACGCTGCAGTCGGGCAGCACCCCGACCAACAATACCGGTCCCACAGGCGATCATACCTCCGGCACGGGCAACTACATCTTCACCGAATCCAGCAGCCCCAACAACCCCAGCCGCACCGCAGAGCTCTTCAGCCCTTGCATCGACCTTGAGCCCTATGCCAGCGCGGAGCTGAGTTTCTGGTACCACATGTGGGGCACGGCAATGGGCAGCCTGTCCGTGGATGTCTGGAACGGCAACGCCTGGACGCAGGCGGCGTGGAGCCGCACCGGCAACCAGGGCAACAGCTGGCAACAGGGCTCGTTGTCCCTTGACCCGTGGGTGGGCAACGCCATCCGCATACGCTTCCGCGGCGTGACGGGCAACGGTGCCACCAGCGACATGGCCATCGATGACATCCTGATCACCGGCTCCAACGAGGTGCAGGTGGCCGCGCGGGTCTTCCTCGAAGGGCCCTATGACGCAGCCACGGGCCAGATGCGTGATCAGCTCCGCACGCTCCCCTCCTTCCCGCTCACCGAGCCGTTCACCGCGCTCGGTTATACCCACAACGGCGGTGGCGGCGAATCCGTGCCCGCACCCGTGCTGGCAGCGACCGGTTCCAATGCCATCGTGGACTGGGTGGTGCTGGAGCTGCGCAATCCCCTTGATCCCGCCGATGTGCTCAGCACCCGCAGCGCCTTGCTGCAACGCGATGGCGATATCGTATCCACCGATGGGGCAAGTGCGGTGAGCTTCCCGCGCGGACCGGGCAGCTACTACCTGGCCGTGCGGCATCGCAACCACCTCGGCATGATGACCGCTGGCCCGGTGGCCCTCAACGCCGCCCCCTCAAGCGTTGACCTGAGCACGGCGGCGGCCTACGGCACCGACGCCCGCAAGAGCATTGCAGGCGCCTACCCGAAGCAGGTGCTCTGGGCCGGCGATGTGAGCTTCGATGGGCTTCTCCAGTACGTGGGCAACGGCAACGACCGCGATCCCATCCTGGTGGCCATCGGCGGCGCAGTGCCCACCAGCACCATCACCGGCTACCGCACTGAGGACGTGAACCTCGATGGTACGGTGAAGTACGTGGGCGATGGCAACGACCGCGACCCCATCCTGGTGAACATCGGAGGCGCAGTGCCCACCAGCACGCGGCCGGAGCAGCTGCCGTAGCGCATCGGCCTCTGAATGAGGAACGGCCCCGGCTATGACCGGGGCCGTTCCATTCCCATTGGTGCCTCCTCACTCGGCCAGGGCCTGAACAGGCTTCACCGCGCCTCCGTTGGGTCCTGTGGTGTAGTCGCGCACCGGCACCCAGCGGTAGAGCACCTTGGTGAGCAGCAGGAACATGATGGGCACGATCACCAGGGTGAGGAAGGTGGCGAAGACGAGGCCGAAGATCACCGTCCAGCTCATGGGGCCCCAGAAGATGGTGTTGTCGCCCCCGAGCACGAACTGCGGGTCGAGCTCGCTGAAGAGCGTGAAGAAGTTGATGTTGAGGCCGATGGCGAGCGGCACAAGGCCCAGCACCGTGGTGATGGCCGTGAGCAGCACGGGGCGCAGGCGGCGCGCCCCCGCATCCTCAATGGTGGTCAGCACCTCCGGCATGGGCAGGCGCTGATCGGGCCGCAGGCCGAGCTCCGCCTTGCGGCGGCTCTGCAGCAGCAGCATGAAGTCCACCAGCACGATGGCGTTGTTCACCACGATGCCCGCCAGCGAGATGATGCCCACCATGGTCATCATGATCACGAACTCCATGCGGAAGATGACCAGGCCGAGGAACACGCCGATCAACGAGAACACCACGCTGCTCACGATGATCGCCGGGATGGCCGCGCTGTTGAACTGGGCCACGATGATCATGAACACCAGGAACACGGCGACCAGCAGCGCGGTGCTCAGGAAGCTCATCTGCTTGGCCTGCTCGGCGAGCTCCCCCGTGAACTCATACGTGAAGCGCGGGTCCCTGGGGTAGCTCTCGAATGCGGCAATCACGTTCTTCACCACCTGCTCCTTGGCGAACTCGTCCGTGACGTTGCTCTGCACCTGCACCATCCGCTTCAGGTCCTTGCGCTTCACGGCGCTGTAAGTGCTGGTGTAGCGGGGCGTGGCCAGCGCGCTGATCGGCACCTGCCGGATCTGGCCGTTCGTCTGATCTCGGAAGGTGACGCGCATGCTGGTGAGCACCTCGGGGTCGTAGCGGTACTCATCCTTCAGGCGGATATTGACGGGGTAGTCATCCTCGCCCTGCTTGTAGGTGCTCACCTCGCGGCCGTAGAGGGCTGTGCGCAGCGCATCGCCGATGGCATAGGTGCTCACGTTGTACCGGCGCGCCTTCGCGCGGTCGATGGCGATGGGCATCTCGGGCTTGCCCAGCTCGATATCGAGCTTCAGCTCCTCCACCATGTCGATGTGCTGCTCCTTGAGGAACTCGCGCACTTTCTCGCCCTCGGCGATGAGCGCCAGCACGTCGTCGCCCTTGATCTCCAGGTTGATGGCCTTGCCCACCGGCGGGCCGGCGGCATCCTTGTCCACCACAACCGTCACACCCGGCACGCCGCGCAGCGCCTCGCGGATCTCCTCCATCACATCGAGCGAGCGCTTGTCGCGTCGCTCGGCGAACTTCACGAAGCTCACCTGCACGCGCGCCTTGTGGGGCGTGGCATCGAAGCTGGGCCCGGCCATGGGGTCGCTGGTCCCCTCGCCCACCTGGGCGATCACGCTGCTCACCATGAAGTTCCGCAAGCGCTTCTCCGTCCGGCCGTCGGGCAGGGTGTCGGTCACCTCGTCGTTGTACTCGGGTCGCGAGAGCACATCGAATACCCGCCGCTCCACCTCGCGCGCGGTGGCATCGGTCTCGGTGATGTCCGTGCCGATGGGCTTCTCGATGAACACGTTCACGTAGAGCGGCTCGTTCACCGGGAAGAAGAGCGTGTTGGGCGGGAAGATGCCCGTGAGCACGAAGGAGAAGATGAGCAGCCCGATGGTGCCCAGGAACATCCAGCGCGGCCGCTTGCCTTGGAGGGCCCACACGAGGAAGCTGCGGTAGCGCTGTTCCAGCCGCGGCATGGTGACGGTTTGGAAGCGCACGCTGGCCGGGTACAGTACGTAATGGTTCAGGTAGCCGAACAGGCCGAAGGCGAAGGCGAGGTTGCCCAGGGTGAAGAGGAAGGTATTGCCGGCGAAATGCCCGGTGAGGCTGAATAGGAGGCCAAGGCCGGTCATCCACCCGCCCACCTTGAAGGTGAGGAAGCGCGTGGGCCCCGGCTGGTCAACCTTCATGTAGCGCGCGGCGAGCATGGGGTTGATGATGAGGCCCACGAAGAGCGAGCTGGCCAGCACCACCATGAGGGTGATGGGCAGGAACTTCATGAACTCGCCCATGATGCCGGGCCACATCAGGAGCGGGATGAACACCGCCACGGTGGTGGCCGTGCTGGCAATGATGGGCCAGGCCACCTCCCCGATGCCGTTCTTGGCCGCCCGGATGGCATCCTGCCCCTCGCTCATGAGGCGGTGTGTGTTCTCGATCACCACGATGCCGTTGTCCACCAGCATGCCCAGGGCGAGCACGAGGCTGAAGAGCACCATCATGTTGAGCGTATAGCCCATGCTGTTGAGCACGATGAAGCTCAGCAGCATGCTCATGGGGATGGCGATGCCCACGAAGATGGCGTTGCGAAGGCCCAGGAAGAACATGAGCACGCCCACCACGAGCAGGATGCCGAAGATGATCGAGTTCTCCAGCTCGTCCACCTGCGTGCGGGTCTGGTCGCTCAGGTCGCCGGTGATGGTGACATGGAGGTCGCGCGGGAGCACGTCGCGCTGGAAACGGGAGAGCTGCGCCTTCACGCTGTCGCTCAGCACCAGCAGGTTGCGGCCGCTGCGCTTGATCACATCCACCATCACCACGGGCTGGCCGAACTCACGTGCGAAGCTGGTGGGCTCCACGTAGGTGAAGGCCACATCGGCGATCTCGCCCAGGCGCACGATGTCGAGGTTCTCCTGCTTCACGATGATCTGCTTCACCTCCTCGGGGTCGGTGAACTCGCCGCTCACGCTCACGGTGCGGCGCAAGCCATCCACCAGCACCTCGCCGCCGCTCACGCTCACGTTCTCGCTCTGCACCGCGCCGGCCACATCCTGGAAGCTGATCTGGCGCGCCTCCATCTTCGGCAGGTCCAGGCTGATGCGCAGCTCCTTCTTGGGCACCCCACGGATCTCCACCTTGTTCACCTCTTCCAGGTCCTCCAGCTTGTCCTCCAGCTGCTCCGCCCATTTGTTCAGCTGGTCCAGGCTGTAGTCGCCGCTGAGGTTGATGTTCATCACCGGCATCATCTCCGAGAAGTTCATCTCGAACACGCTCGGGTCGGCGGGCAGGTCGGTGGGGAAATCGGGATCCGACTTCGCCTTGTCCACCGCGTCCTTCACCTTGCGCAGCGCCTCGGTGGGCGTCACGTTGAAATCGAACTTGATGTGCACGGTGCTGTAGCCCTGAACGCTGGTGCTGAGCACCTCATCGATCCCGGAGATGGTCTTGATCTCCTTCTCGAGCGGACGGGTGATGAGCTTCTCCATGTCCTCCGGCGAGTTGCCCGGGTACACGGTGCTCACGAAGATCTCCGGGGTCACCACCTCGGGGAAGGCCTCCCGGGGCATGCCCTGATAGGCGTTCCAGCCGATGAGGGCGATGAGGATGGTGAGCACCATCACCGTGGCGCGGTTGTCCACCGCCCAGGAGGCGATGCCGAAGCGCTTGTCGTCCGTGATGTGTTGTCCGTTGTCCTGTGACATGGGGTCCTACTTTTCACCACAGAGGCACGGAGGGCACGGAGGGAATCCATCCCTCCGCACATGGCCTGTCCTCGCTGCGGTCATCTTTCTTGTGCTTTCCCTGTGTTCCCTGTGCCTCTGCGGTGAAGCTCATGCGCCCTTCATCACCTGCACCTCCTGCTGGTCCACCACCAGGCGCGCGCCCTGATCGATGAGCAGCTCACCGCCTTTGAGGCCGTTCTCCTCGCGCTGCAGCAGCAGCTCGCCGCCCTGTGTGCTCAGGACCTTCACGAACTGCTTGCGCGTGCGGGCCTGGCCATCCTTCTCCTCGAGCACGAACACGTAAGGCTGTCCCGCACTGTTCTCCATCACCAGGCGGCTGGGCACCACCAGCGCCGCGGGCTCATCCAGGTCGCGGATGCGCACGTTCACCAGCTGGTTGGGGCGCAGCTTGGCATTGTCGCTGAAGCGCAGGGTGACCTTGAAGGTGCGGTTGTTGGGGTTGATGTACTGTCCGCACTGATCGATGGCGGCCGTGAGCTTCTCGCGCGTCTCGGGGATCAGCACCTCCACCGGATCGCCGGCCTTCACCTTGGTGAGCAGGTCCTCGGCGAGGTCCACCTCGATGCTCGCCTTGCCCAGCGCCACCACGCGCGCCACGGGCTGCATGGGGTTGGCCATATCGCCCAGGTTCGGGAAGATCTCGTCCACCACGCCGGCGAAGGGGGCGCGCACCTCGGCGCCGCGCAGCTGCTCCTTCAGGGAGAGGAGCTGCGCCTCGCCCGCATCCTTGTTCGCCTTGGCCTGCAGGTATTGCACCTCGCTGCCGATCTTCTGCTGCCACAGGCCGGCCTGCTTCTCGTACACCTTGCGCGCAAGCTCCACCTGCGCCTCGGCCTGGCGGATGCTCTCACGCAGCGCATCGGTGTCGATGTCCACGATGAGCTGGCCCTTGGCCACGCTCTGGCCCTGCTGCACCAGGATGCGGCGCACCTCGCCGCCCGCGGTGGTGTACACCAAGGCGTTCTGATCGGCCCGCACGCTGCCATGCGCCTCGGTCCAGTGCGCGAAGGGCCGTGCCTGCAGCGCGTAGGTCGTCACGGTGGGGAGGGTGCGCTTCAAACTGGGGTCATTGACCGCCAGCCAGCCATCGATCTCCGCGATGGCCTTGTTGAGCTTGTCGCGCTCGGCCTTCAGCGAATCTCGTTGGGCCCGCTTCGCCGAGAGCCGCGCATCAGCATCGGCGTTGCCGCCGCCACAGGCAGCGATGAGCGCCACGAGCGGGAGCATGAGGAGTGAACGACGCATGGTCATGTGGATGTTCATTGTCCGGTTCAGTAGAGGTCGAGGGCCTTGCGCAGGTCGGCGCGCGCGGTGAGCAGCTCCACCAGGCGCTGCACATACTGCTGCTGGGCGATGAGGTTGTTGGCGCGCTCCTGCGTGAGCTCGAAGCTGCTGGCCGCGCCATTGGTGAACTTGATGCTGGTGCGGTCCAGGATGCTCTGCGAGAGCAGCAGGCTGCGCTCCTCCGCGCGGTAGTTGTCGAAGGCGGTGCGGGCCTGGCTGCGGGTGCGCTCCACCTCGGCCAGCAGGCGCTGCTCGGTGGCCGTGCGGTTCACCTCCACCTGCTTCAGCGCCACCTGGGCCTGCTTCACCTTGTGGTGGCGGTTGCCGCTGCTGAAGATGGGTACGGTCAGCTTCATGCCCCAGAGCGTGGTAGGATAGAACGGATAGGCGCCTCCGGGGTCGAAATCGGGGCCGTTCCACACCTGCTGGTGGTTGAGGAAACCGGCAAGGCTGGGCAGCGCCTTCGCGCGCTCGTTGCGCATATTGAGCGTCTGCAGGCGTATGGTCGTCTCAGCGCCCTGCAGTTCGATGTGCTGGCCGGCATTGAAGTCCTGTTCGCTCAATGCGGATTCACCCGGGTCGTTCACGATGGTGCGCAGGTCGTCGGAGAGCTCGATGGGCGTGCCCTGCGGAACCCCGAGGGTGAGGGCCAGGAGCATACGCGCCACCTGGGCCTGCTGCTGGAAGCTGCGCTGCTGCGCCTTGGTCTGATCCAGCTGGATGGTGAGGCGGTCCACATCGGTGCTCTCCATGAAGCCGGCGTCGAGCATGGCCTGTGCCTCGCGCAGGCTCTGCTCGATCAGGGGGATCCCTTCGCCGGCCAGGCGCGCGCCCTCCTCGGCGGCGAGCACCCCGAAATAGGCCTTGGCCGCCTGGTTGCGCGCATCGGCGCGGGCCTTCTCCAGGTCCTCGCGGCTCTGCTGCGCCAGCGCCTTGGTGGCCTGCAGGCCCACGAGGTAGCTGCCATCGAATATGAGCTGCGAGAGGGTGACGCCCGCGCTGGCATTCCAGGGCAGGCCGAACTGCGCCGCGATGTAATCGGGGCCCTGGCCCGGTGCGAAGAAATTCGGGATGAGCTGCGTGGGCACATCGATGAAGTTCTGCAGCTGCGCCTCGCCGTTGATCTGCGGCAGGCCGATGGCGGTGATCTCCTTCACCTTGTGGCGGGCCTTCTCGGCCTCCAGCTCGCTTGCCTGCACGGCATAGGCCTGCTTCGCGGCCATGTCCTGCGCCTGCTGCAGGCTCAGCCGCACGGGGCCCTGGGCGCTGGCGGCGAGGCCGGCTGCGATCACGATCGTGGTCAATGGCGTTCTCATCAGGCGCGTTCTTTCTTGGCTTTCTTCTCCAGGTAGGCTACGCCCTTCTTGCTGGCGATGCCGCGGATGTGATACTCGAAGTGCTTCCAGAGCACGTCGCTCAGGTTGAACCGGTCGGTGGGGAACACCCGGCCGTCCCAGGTGGAATCGATGCGGGCGATGTAGAGGCGCGTGATCACCTCCACATCGAGGTCCTCGCGGTATAGCCCTTCGGCGATGCCCTTGCGCAGGTTGGTGCTCACGCAGGTGTGGATGTCTTCCTGCTCGCGCTGCTCCATGATCTCCCAGGCCCTGGGGTGGTACTTCTGCAGGTCGAACTGCACGCTGGGGTGCATGTTGCCCACCTGCGCCACGATGAAGCGGGTGATCTCCTCGTTCTCATCGATGGCGTTGAGCCCGCGCGCGCAGATGGCGTTGATGGTGTCGCGATGGAAGCCGCACACCGCCGTCACCACCTGCTCCACCAGGTCGTTCTTGTCCGTGAAGTGCCCGTAAAGCGTCTTCTTGCTCACGCGCAGCTGCGTGGCCACGTCATCCATGGTCAGGCTCTTGATTCCCAGGCGCATGAACAGCTTCAGCGCCTGGTCCAGGATCTCCTGTTTCTTGGGGTCCATGCGTTCAGGTTGCAGGTGCGGCGGAAGGGAGGTCCGGCGAAAGCGGGCGCAAAAGTAGACCGCAAAACACGATGGAAACGTTTTACCCCATCATTCGTTTCCGCCGCTCATCACATTCCAAGGCAGGCCAGCGCCTCCGGGGCGGGGCCGGCGCGCCAGCAGGAGCGGGAGCGATGGCTCAGGAGCCCGCCACCCGCTCCAGGAGCTTGGCGTAGTAGGAGTCGCCGATGGGGATGGAGCCCTTGCCATCCTCCATGATCACATGGGGTGCCTCGATGGCCTCGATGCGGTCGAGCCGAACGATGAAGCTGCGGTGCACCCGCAAGAACTTGTCCGCTGGCAGCCGCGACTCGATGCTCTTCATGGTGCCATGCACGATGTAGCGCTTGTCCTTCACATGCACCGAGAAGTAGTCCTTCAGGGCCGAGATGTAGTAGACATCCTCAAGCGGTACCCGCACCTGGCGGCCGCCGTGCTTGAGGAAGAGCGGACCGGCGGCCTCCCGGGTGGCCAGCTCGTGCAGCTGATCGCGCTCCCGGCGCAGCTCCGCATCGTGGGCGTGCTTGTGGAGGGCCATCTCGATGCTCGCCTGCACCTCCACCGCCTTGAAAGGCTTCACCATATATCCATAGGGCTCGGCGATGCGCGCCCGGCTGATGGTCGTCTCGTCGCTATAGGCCGTGAGGAAGATGACGGGGATCCCCAGCTGCTCGCCGATGACCATGGCCGCCTCGATGCCGCTCATGTCGCCCTTGAGCATGATGTCCATGAGCACCAGGTCAGGCCGGTCGGCCTCCGCCCGGTCAATGGCCCCCTGCCCGTCAGCAGCCGTGCCTACCACCGCATGGCCCAGCTGCCGCAGGGTCTGCTCGATGTCGCGGCGCACGATGGCCTCATCCTCCACCACCAGGATCCGTACCGGCATGCTGTGATCTGGGTTAAGTACCGCGGCCGCCGCTCCTGCCTGCACCGGAAGCCACCGCAACGATACGCCCCCAGCCGGCCAACCGCAAGGGCATTAGACCAAAAGGCAACGGATTTCGACAAGGCCCGTGGCAACGGGGCAGCGCGGACCCGCCTTCGCCGGTCGCCCGCGCGTCAGCATCTTTGCCGGCCATGCGCGTTGAGCGCGCGGCCAACCCCATGCAGCCCACGCCCATCAAGTCCGTCCTCGACGACATCGCCCTCACCGGCACCACCCTTGCTGTGGCCGGCTGGGTGCGCACCTTCCGCAACGACTGCTTCATCGCGCTCAACGACGGCAGCACCATCCGCAACCTGCCGTGCGTGATCGATCCGGAACAAGCCGCCCCATCGGCCCCATCATGGCATGGCCGGCGATCGTGGCACTAACCCCGGTGGGTTATTGACGGTACCGCTCGGCCCACGCACCTTCGCAGCGTGACCGGTCGTGCCCTCCTACTCCTGCTTCTGCTAACACCCTGGAACGGCGTAAGGTCGCAAGCCGGCAACATCGGCCGGTTGCAACGAGAGCTGGCCAACACGCGCCTGAGCGATGCCGACCGGACGCGCAAGCTGGAACGCCTGGCGTGGTACCAGCGCGATACGGACCCGGTGAGCGCGATGGAGGCCGCACAGGAGGCGATCGCGCTAGCCGAGCGCCTCAACGACCCTTCGTTGCTGGGTAGTGCGATCACGCGCCGGGTGGCGGCCAGGCAGACGAGCGGATACTATGGCGGCGAGGCGGCGGAGCTGGCACGGGCCGTGCAACTGCTCACCCAGCACGGACCACAGGAGGACCTGGGTTACGCGCATTGGTGCCTGCACATCGACCGCTGCGAGGAAGCTGGCGAGGACAGCGTGGCGCTTGTGCACTACGCCAAGGCGCTCGAAGCGTTCGAGCGCCACCGTTCGGCCACGGGCCTCTACTGGGCACTGAGCGTTACCAAGTATGGTGGATCGGCCGACCCGGAAACGGTGCAACGTGCCAGCGATCGCATCGCGGAGGTCATCACCGCCTCGCGCGACACCTTCCTGCTCATCCAGCTGCAGCTGGACAGTGCCATGGAGGCCATCACCACCGAGGCGTTCATGCGCACCCTGCACCATTGCGCCGTTGCGGAAGCGCTCATCCAGCGCACCGGCGCGCTCCTGCACGAGCGCGCGGCCTGCCGCATGCGCGCCTTCGCCGCGAACGAACTGGCCGATCAGGACCTGGCCCTGCGGAACGCCCTTCGGGCACACACACTGTCCAAGGCGCTGCGGTCGAACGCCATGATCGTGGAGACCGGCCGGGAGCTCGCGGAGCTCCACATCGACTTCGGTGATCGCGCCTCAGCGCTGGAGCATCTGAAGGAGGCGCTCGACCTCCTGGAGGGGGTCGAACAGGCGCACGTCAAGGCGACGCTGCTGGGCACCTATGGTGCCTGCCTCCTGGAGCTGGGCAGGCTGGATACCGCGTTGCGGTCCCTGCAGCGGGCGCTGGAACTGGTGCGCGGCCCGCAGGCGATCTACATGGTGCAGGGCGAGCGCGTGGAGGAAGCGGCCATCCTGTTGGACCTGGGCAAGGTATGCCGTCGGCTGGGGCGCTTCGGGCAGGCCCGGGCCTACATCGAGGAGGGCCTCGCGCTCGCCCAACATCCCGGGCTGCGCATCGATCGGGCGTGGCTGCGGGTGGAACAAGCGCGGATCCTGGCGCATGGCGATGCGGCCGATCGCCGTGCCGCGCTTGGCGACCTGGACACCCTCATCACCCTAGCTGCCCGCGAAGGCTGGCTGGAGACCTGGCGCGATGCCCTGTTCGCACAGCACGAAGTGCACCAGGCGAATGGCAGCGCGCCGGAGGCACTCGCTTCCCTGCGGCTTTACCTCACCGCCAAGGACAGCCTGTTGGACCTCGAACGCATCAAGGACCTGAACGCCTTGAACGTCCGCTTCGCCTCGGAACGCAAGGATGCCGAACTGGAAGAGCTGTCCGCCACGAACGCCGCGCAGGAAAGCGAGCTCGCGGCCCACCGCCGGCGTAACCTCGTGCTTGCCGCGGGCTTCGGCGTGGTGGCCGTGGTGGGTGCGCTCCTCTTCCTGCTCCTGCGCAACGCACGCCGCAGCCGCCGTGCGCTCGCGGAGAAGAACGCGGCCATCCTGGAGGCGCAGGCCCGGCTGTTGGAGAGCGAGCGGGCGCGCGAGGCCTCCGAAGTACGCACACGCATCGCGCGCGACGTGCACGACCAGCTCGGCAGCGACCTCACCAAGCTTGTGCTGCTGAGCACCGAGGCCAGGGAGCTCGCGCAGAGCGATGTACGGGCCGTGCCCGCCCTGGCCGACGACATCGAGCGCATCGCCGGGGAGGCCAACCGCTCCCTGGGCGACATCGTCTGGTCCATCGACCCGCACCACGACTCGGTCGCGGGGCTCACCGAGCGCGTGCGCGCCCATGCCGAGCGCATGCTCAAGTGGAGCAAGGTGCTGCACAGCATCGAATGCACGCACGAAGGCGCGGATCGGACGCTGGACCCGGCGGTGAAGCGCGACATCTACCTGATCATCCGCGAAGCACTGAACAACGCGATCAAGTATGCCAAGGCCGCGCATATCCGCGTGATGTTCCGAACCTCGGCCACGCGCGCCGAGTTCCAGGTGGAGGACGACGGGATCGGAATGGATGCGAACCGCGGTCACGGGAACGGCATGGGGAACATGCGGGCGCGGGCAGAGCGCCTGGGTGGAACGCTCCAGGTACGGAGCGGGGCTGGAACTGGAACATTGCTCACCTTCGCGGTCGTTTTGCCGCCCGAACCGCATGCGTGAACCGTGCCGCTCGTTGATCACTGCGCTTTGGCTCATCGCAGCGTTGTGCTGCAACGCTCAAGCTGACCTCGATTCCCTCCGATCGGTGTTTTTGGACCGGTCCAGGCCGGACAGCATCCGATTCACCGCATTCTACGACCTCACCTGGGACGGTTACCTCTTCAACGCTCCGGATACCGCCGAGGTGATGGCGCGCAACCTGCAACGCGATGCCCGGACGAAGGGCAACACCGTCTTCGAAGCCAGGGCCAGTGAACTCCTCGCTGCCGTGTGGTACGTGCGTGGCGATATGCGCACGGCATTGTCGCATTACGACACGGCGCTCGTACTCCATCGGCGCAATGGCGATGCCGAAGGACAGGCCGACGTGATCAGCAACATGGGCAGTATGCTCTCGTACCTCGGGGAATTGGACTCCGCGCTTACGCTCTACGAAGAAGGCCTCGCACTTCATGAGCGTTTGGCCGACAGCACCAGCATCGCCAACGACCTCAACGCTATCGGACGCGTGCAAATGCTCCGCGGCGATCATGGCAAGGCCGTGGACCTCTACCAACAAAGCCTGCATATCCAGGAACTGCTTGGCAACAAGCGCGGCATCTGCACCTCGCTGGCCAACCTCGGCGGCCTGTACCTCAATCAGAGCGACTGGAACGAGGCGCTCGGGTACTACCGTCGTGCAGCAGCGATGGCGGAGGAACTCGATGACCAGCATCAACTGGGCAAGCAACTGGAGGAGATCGGCTCATGCCTCGAAGAGCTGGGCGATACCACCGGATCGATGCAAGCCTACCGCCGCAGCGAAGTGATCAGACTGGCCATCGGCGACCACCACGGACTGGTGAACGTGCGCAACCGCTTGGCAACGCTTCTGCTCGAACAACACCGGCCCAGTGAAGCCAAAGCCCTCTTCGAGCAGAACGTGGCGATGGCCCGTGCAGAAGACCTGCCATACGGGTTGGGCAATGCGCTGGTGGGCTTGAGCACTATGCTGCTTCGGGAAGGCAACCCCGCCCGTGCGCTCGCAATGGCCGAAGCCGCCGATAGCGCCGCTACACGCGCCGAGGAGCTGAACCTGCAGCGCGATGCTGCCGCTGCGCGATATGCGGCCTTGAAGGCGCTCGGTCGCTGGCAAGAAGCACTAACGGTGCACGAGCGGGTCGTGCTGCTGAACGATAGCATCCTCCGCGAAGAGAACCAGCGCGAATTGTTGCGCAGCGGGTTCAAGTACGCCTATGAGCGCGCTGCGGAATCTGACAGCCTGCGCCATGTGGCCGAACGAAGGTGGACCGAAGCGAAGCATCGTGAACAACGGACGTGGCTACTCGCCTTGCTGGCGATCGCCGCAATACTGGGCACTGCAGCCTGGCTGCGCTGGCGGTACACGGCCCGGGCCAAACGCGCCATCGAAGCCGCACAGGAGAAACTCGTGGTGAGCGAACGCGCACGCGAAGCCGCCGAAGTGCGAACGCGCATCGCTCGTGATGTACATGACCAATTGGGTAGCGACCTCACGAAACTCGCCCTGCTCAGCAGTGAAGCGAAGGCCTTGGCCAACGAGGACCCGACGGCGCTTTCCGAATTGGCCGCAGACATGGAACGCGTTTCCACTGAAGCGAACCGCTCACTTGGCGACATCGTCTGGGCCGTGGACCCCCATCACGATTCGCTGGCGGGACTCACCGAACGTGTGCGCGCCCATTGTGAACGTATGCTCCAGTGGAGCCATGTGGCCCATACCATCGATTGCGGGCATGAAGGTCCCGACACATCCTTGGACCCTGCCACCAAACGCGATATCTACTTGATCCTCCGCGAGGCCCTGAACAATGCCATCAAATACGCGAATGCAGAACACATCCGTGTGGTCTTCAAGACATCCGCATCGTTCGTCCAGTTCGAGGTGTGCGATGATGGCATTGGAATGAGCGGTGCCCCCATGAGCGGTCATGGACTCAAGAACATGCGCCATCGGGCTGAACACATCGGCGGCTCATTGACCATTGCCAGCGATGCCGGATCAGGAACGTGCATACGGTTCCGCGTGGACCTATCGCCCGCTTAACCCACGTGGGTTATTTCCACGATCGGAATGAAGTTGGACCTTCGTTGCATCCGACGTGTAAGATCCGACCACCGACCATGAGGATGCTCGCTCCTGTCCTGTTCCTGCTTTGCGCAGCAGCATCAGTCCTTGCACAGGACAGTACCCTCATCGCAGTGGAGTCGCTTTTCCCCGCGAACGGAAAGGCGGGCCGATGGACCGATACCGTGCGGGTCGATCAGCTGTTGGACAGTGCGAAAGCGTGGGTGGCCACCGGCGAAACGGAACGATCGTACAGGGCAGCGCGCCTCGCTGCCGACGCGATCACCGCCATCGACGACGGCGGTGACAAGAGGCTGCTGGACCAGCGCGCCTTGCAAGCCGCCAAGGTCGAAGGGGTCGCCCACCACTATGCCGGCCGGTATGCCGAAGCCTTGGCGGCCTTCACCACCATGGAACGTGTGGCCGAGCGCATGGGCAATGACAAGTTGCGGGCGGCCGCCATGAACTACCAGGCCTATCAATACCGCGCCACGGACGACATCCCCCGTGCGAAATCACTCACGCTCCAAGCGTTGGCCATCCTGGACAAGCTGCCCGAGGATGGTAACCTGGCCAACACCTATTCGGGACTCGGGACCATCCTCTTCGATGAGGCGGACCGGGATAGCGCATTGCTCATTCAACGCAAGACTCTCGCCATCACCGAGCGTATGGAGCTCCTCAACCATGCGGCGCTGTGCCGCATGGACATCGCCGAGATCCACATGAAAGAGGAGCGCTTCGACAGTGCCTTGCACTACTTGCGAATGGCCGCCGCGGAGCTCCGGAACGATGAGAATCTCGGCCAACGGTGCATCTACCTCGGTCAGTTGGCACGAGCCCTTTGTGGCGTCGGCAAGTATCAAGAGGCGCGTTCGATACTGCTGGAAGCCGAACGTATCGCCCTTGAGCTGGAGAACAACGAGTACCGATCCCGTACCTACGAACTGCTCGCGCTGGTGGCAAGCGCCACCGGAGAAAGTGCACAGGCCTTGTCCTATCTGGACAAAGCCCGAACAGCTCACACGAACGACCTCGATATCGAAAAGACACAGGCGATCACCGAAGTGCGCATGAAGGCGGAGCAGGAACGCGAGGCCGAGAGGGTGGCCGCTGAACTGGCTGAGGAAAAGCGCAAGAAGCGCAATGCACTGCTCGGCGGCGGTCTAATTCTTGTCATCGCCGCGCTCGGGTTCGGCCTCTACCGCAACAGCGCACGCAGCGCCCTTGCCATGCGCGCCAAGAATGAAGAACTGGTGCGCGCACAGGAGCAATTGATCATCAGCGAAAAGGAACGTGAAGCCTCCGAAGTGCGCACCCGTATCGCCCGCGACGTGCACGACCAACTCGGCAGCGACCTTACCAAACTCGCCATGCTGAGCAGTGAGGTGGGCATCGTACTGAAGAACGATCCCGTTGCGCTGGCACGTACCGCACGGGATATCGAACGTGTCGCTGCCGAAGCCAATCGATCGCTCGGCGATATCGTTTGGGCCATCGACCCGCACCACGACTCGCTCGCCGGGCTTACCGAACGGGTGCGTGCCCATGCCGAACGGATGCTCGAATGGAGCCACGTCAAGTACACGATAGACTGCGTGCATGAAGGGCCCGATGTGACCCTTGATCCAGGAACGAAAAGGGACGTCTACCTCATCCTGCGGGAAGGGCTGAACAATGCGATCAAATATGCCAAGGCGGAGCATATCGGGGTGGTGATGCGTACCGACCAACGGTCCATTCGCCTGGTGGTGGAGGATGATGGCAAAGGAATGGGCGACAAGGAACAGGCGAGTGGTCATGGTCTGTCCAATATGCGGGCACGTGCCGAACGCATCGGTGCACGCTTGAGCTTAGATGGTACCAAGGGCACCCGGCTCCAGCTGGACCTTGCCCTCACCACTTGATATCCAGCGGGAAACGCTATCTTGCCCACATGGCAAGCGCCCCGGTCCGTATCGTCATCGTGGAGGACGATGATGAACTGCGCGAATTGCTACGTCGCCGTATCGAACGGGCCGATGGGCTTCAACTCGTGCGTACGTATGCCAGTGGCGATGCGTTCCTGGAACACATCGAAGAGCTGACGGCGCAGGTGGTGCTGATGGACATCAATATGCCCGGTAAGAGCGGGATCGATTGCGTGCGCGAAGCCAAGGTGGTGAAGCCCGAGGTGCAATACCTGATGCTCACCATCTTCGAGAACCCGGCCTACATCTTCCAGGCCCTCTGTGCCGGTGCCACGGGTTACCTGTTGAAAAGCACCACCACAGAAGAACTGCTCGAAGCGATCCACGACATCCACAATGGAGGATCGCCCATGAACAGCGCCATCGCTCGTTTGGTGGTGAGCAGCTTCCAGCAGGAGACCCGGCAACAGATCAACGACGAGCTGCTCACCGACCGGGAGAAAGGCGTACTCGATGGCCTCGCCTCCGGATTGCAGTATAAAGAGATCGCCGCAAAAGCGGGTATCAGCACGGAGACCGTACGTGTGCACGTGCGGCGCATCTACAGCAAACTGCAGGTGAACGGGCGTATGGAGGCCGTGCGCAAGGTCTACCCCGGGCGATAGCGCGTACTACACACGGGGTATTGCCGGGCCAGCACGGCGCAGGCACTTTTGGCCAAGCGTGGATCATCCACCAAGGCCAGCATGTACCGTCGTACCCGGCACCACCTCCTAGCCGCCCTCCTCGCATGGGCCATGGTGCTGAGCGTTACCGCACAGGACCTGGGCGCCATCGGCAAGGAGAAGCCGGTGCGGATCAACGGCAGCCTTTCGGTGATGGGCGGGCCCTACTTCTACAGCGGTGACGGCACCCCGCGCAACGAGCCCTTCTGGTGGAACACCACCGGTGCTGTTACCCTGAGCCTCTATGGCTGGCAGGTGCCGGTGAGCTTCAACGTGGGTTCGCAACAGCGCACGTGGACACAGCCCTTCAACCGCTATGGCATGAGCCCCTATTACAAGTGGGCAAAGCTGCACTTGGGCTACCGCAGCATTCGTTTCAACCCGTACACCATGGCCGGGGTGCAGTTCTTCGGCGCAGGCGTGGAGCTGGAGCCGAAGGGGTTCCGCTTCGCCGCGTTCTACGGCCGCTTCAACAAGCCTGTGGCGCAGGATACGCTCGCCTCCATCGCACCACGGCCGGCTTACGAACGCACCGGCTACGGTGTCAAGGTGGGTGTAGGCAACCGGCGGAACTACTTCGACGTGATGGTCTTCCAGGCCGAGGATGACACCACCTCCATTCCCGAGGTGGTGAGCAACGATCCCGCATCGGCACCTAAACAGAACGTGGCGCTCGGCGTTAGCGGCAGACTCACTCTAGGCAAACGCATCACCTGGCAATTCGATGCAGGAGGCAGCGCCATGAACGAGGACCTGCGCGCACCAGCCATCGTGGCCACCGATGTGCCCGCTTCCTTGCAGGGCATCTTCAACCCACGCCTGGGTGCGAAACTGTTGTTCGCCGGCCACACCTCCCTCACCTATGCGTACAAGATCTTCAGCTTGCGCGGCGAAGTGAAGCAAGTGGATCCGGACTACCGTTCACTCGGCGCCTACTACCAAGCGGCCGATCTGCGCGCCATCACCGTTGCACCGAGCCTCCGCCTGTGGAAGAACAAACTACGCCTGAGCGGCAGCTACGGCCAGCAGCAGGACAACTTGAGCGGCCGCAAAATGGCCACCTCGGTCCGTCGCATCGGCTCGGCCAACGTGAGCTGGAACCCTTCACGCACGTACGGTGCGGATATCAACCTCAGCAACTACGGCATTGAACAACAAGCCGGTCTGCGCGCGCTCAGCGATACGTTCCGCGTAGCACAGGTGAACCGGAGCATGACGCTTTCGCAGCGCTATGTGCGCACCAACAGCCACCGCACGTTCACCATCAGCCTCACCGGTGGCCTGCAACAACTGCAGGACCTCAATCCCTACAACACCTTCGCCACCGCCGAGAATGAAGTGATCTACGGCAACCTCTTCCTCAATCGCACCCGAAATGCAGACAACCTTTCGGTGAACGGGGGCATCAACTTCAGCCGCAACACCTCGGCCATCAGCAGCTACATCCTCGTAGGGCCCACATTCGGCATCTCCCGCACCATGGCCAGGCAGAGGCTCACCGGTGCGCTCTCCGCTTCATGGAACGCCGCCCTGCAGGATGGCGCCAACGCGGGCAACACCGTGAACGCCAACACCACTTGGCAGTATCGTGTAACGGCGATGCATCGCTTTCAACTCACGGTGAACGGCCTGTTGAACAGTACCACGTTCGTGGCCTCCCGCGAATTCACCGAAATACGCCTGCTGGCCGGTTATGTGTTCGTGTTCCAACCCAAGACCTAGTGCCATGGCCTACCGAGATGCCTTGCGCTCTTCGCTGACCGCTCTCGCGCTCCTCACCATCATCGGCGTGCGAGCTCAGCTGAACCCGCTGACGTTGAGCACCACGGTGAACCCGCCGTACACCGCGAGCTACGTACAATACTTCCAGAACCCGCAGCAGATCTCGGTCTTGATCCACAACGATCTGCCAGGAGCCGTTGCGCACGATATCTACCTCGCTGGTTCCATCAGCACCATGGATGGCAGCATCTCGGTCATCATCGAGGGTGGCCAGCCGTGGAACGCTCCACCGCTCAACGTCCCGGTCGGGTTCACAGCGATCTCGGGCACGGACCTCCAACCCTTCGTTTCCAATGCAGGCGGCCAACTCCAGTATACCGGCATCACCGAAGAGGATATCCGGCTCGGGCTCCTCCCGGAAGGTGAATACCAGATCTGCCTCCAAGCATTCGACTATTTCACCAACGCCCCGCTGAGTGCAGGTGCGCCCAGCAATGGCTGCTCCAATGTATTCACCGTGGCCTATCCCCCACCGCCACAGTTGCTCGCTCCGGCATGCGACCAAATGGTGCAGGGTGCCCAACCCCAATCGCTGCTCTTCAACTGGATCCTACCCTCCGGTCCGCCGATGGGGGCCATCATGCAGTACCACTTCAAACTCGTACTGCTGTCAGAGGAGAACGCCATCGATCCCCTGTCGGCTTTGCAAAGCTCCAATGATCCGGTCTGGGAGGATGATGTGATGAGTGCGCAGGTGCTGTATACACAGCTCATGCCCGCGTTGTTGACCGGTCGTCGGTACGCGTGGTACGTGCGCGCGGTGGACGTGAGCGGAGTGCATGTGTTCCAGAACGATGGCTGGTCCGAGCCCTGCACCTTCACGTGGAGCGGCGATGCCGGTTTCTCGTTCGCCTTTCCTGTCGTTGGTGATACGCTCCCCTGGGACTTCCTGCCCATCGTAGCCCGCTTCGATCCGTACCGCGATGACATCACACAGTTCAATAGCGAGCTCACGTTGATCCATGTGGGCGGTGAACAAGCCACTTACCAACGCGAGGTGATCTGGGCCGATGGGCCGCGCGAGTCGCAGGAGGATGTGCTTGGCACCCCTGTGACCGAGGACCAAGCGCGCCACATCAACGTGTACAAACGGCCTGGAGAAGAGAGCGTGATGTACTTCGAGAGCGGCGAGGAACACGTGATGAACGCACAGATCACGCTGAGCCCAGACAACGGTGATCCCATCAGCGGATACATCGATGGAGGGTTCGCCTCCGGCATGGGCACGCCACGCATGATCAGCCCCGCGCACCAAGCCGTGCTGCCACGCAACGGCGGTAATGCAGAACAGTCCGGCTTCGCCGCTGTGCCCTTGCGCTTCAAGACCGCCGAACCACCAGTAAGCCTGCTTCCGCCCTTCCCGATCATCCAGAACGTGGATGGGCTGAGCACCCAGACCGACGGCCGCATCTACCAACGCTGGCGCATCGATGTTTCGAGGACCGCTGATTTCGACCAGACCGAAGCCACGCACAGCGAGCGTATCGGGAACACATTGAGCCTGCTCAACAGCAGTTGCGACCTGCCCTGCATGCTGGCCGAACTGTACAAGGAGGTCACCTACGATTTCACACCGAACGCGGAGGGCACCTATTACTGGCGTATCGTCTGGGTGACCGACCACAACAACGCGTTCAGCGCTCACTACCGCGCTGGTCCCACGTATAGTTTCACCATCGGCGAACCAGAGGACGGGGACACTGACGGAGGTGGAGGAGCGGCGCAAGAAGAAGAGATCCCCGCAGCGGAATGCCTGGCCGAAAGCCGACGCGCACCAACGCCCATCATTGAGCGCAACGCCGTGAATACCACCCAGGTGGGCGACTCGGTGCAGGTGGGCAAGTTCCACATGCGCATCACCAGCATCCTGCACGGGGCTGGCAACCTGGCTTCTGGCGAAGGTTTGATCTCCGTGCCAGTGATGGACGCGCTGCTCCGTGTCCGGTTCAGCCAGGCGCTCATCAACGCGAACAAACGGCTGTATCAGGGCGAAGTGAACGCATTGTACGACAACGAAGGCGTGATCCCGCCGGCCTTCATCCAAGGTGGCTCGTTGGCAGCGGGCTTCAGTCCGCAAGCTGCGCAGGCGTTGGACGACTACCTGAATACCGCCGGCCGTTTGATCAGCCAATTCAGCGGTGCTGCACCCATGGGGTTGCCGCTCGGCGTGGATAAGGAAGTACCAGGCATCGGTCGCGTGGTCATCGGCATCCTTGGCATGCAGTTCACGGACTCCATCGCGCGGATGAACGCAGGCATGTCCTTACCCGTGCATGAACTGGGCACCTCGCTCAGCTTGGGCAACATGGCGATGCCCTTCCACCCAGGCGGCTTCGGCGACCTCACCGAAGAAGCCACGCTCTACCTACTGAGCGACCTTAACATCGACCTCGGCGACGACACATTGAAGTTCAAAGGCGCCCGCTTCTCCGACGGTTTCACCACCGTACAGGATAGCGGCACCTTCGTGGCGTGGGACTGCAACGGCTTCCGCGCCGTGACGTTCGATGCGGAATACCGTTTCAGCCGTGAGAAGCTGCGCGAAGACCTCGCGAACGGCGAAGATGGACCGCGTAAAGTGATCGGTGCGCTACGTGTGCGCACCGGACGTGGTGGTCTCATGGGTCGCATGGACATGAACACAGCCTTCCATCTGAATGAGGCGAAGAGTTGGGGATTCGATGTCCAGGAAGCGTGGATCGATCTGGCGAGCTACACCAACCCACCGGACATGCAGTTGCCACCTGCACACTTCCTGGCCAGCGCGCACATGCAGGAGGATGGCACCGTGGATCCCGCGTGGACCGGCGTGTACGTGGAACGCACCATGCTGCGCCTGCCACCGACCATCGAACGTTTCCAAGGCACCGGTCGCGTCACCGCGCAGGTGGACGACTTCATCTACGAGTTCGGAACAGGTGTTTCGGCGCAGTTCAAGGTGGCCAACATCCTCGACGCCAACGAAGGCAACCTCGATGGTTGGGGTTTCTCGCTTGACACGTTGCAGATGGACATCGTGGTGAACACCTTCAGCCAAGGCGGATTCAAAGGACGCATCAAGATGCCCTTCACCGATACGTTGCTCGTGTACACCGGTATGATCCAGCACGATCCGCAGACGGAGGATGTGCGCATGGAATTCCTGCTGCACCCGGATGGTACGCTGAACGTTCCGATGTACGTGGCGCACGCCGAACTTCACGAAACCAGCACCGTGCGCGCCATCTTCGGAGATGCCAGCACCGGCAACAGCGCGCGTGCCGAACTGAACGGGAAGTTGAGCATCGATGTGAACGCACCCGCTCAACTGAAGATCAACTTCCGCGACATCGGTTTCCAACAACTCTACTTCCAGACCAACGACCCGTACACGAACGTGGACCAGAGCGGTGTATTCTCGCTTGTGAGCCCGCAGAAATTCCTGGCGGATGACAGTCCGGAACTGGATGACGAGGAAGACAGCTCCGGCGGAAGTTCCGGCGGTTTCCCGGTAAGCATCACCCGGGTGACCACCGAACGGCGCAATTCCGAAGGGGGCGTGATGGCAGGCATCGGGTTCGATATCAACCTGGACCTAAGCGGGCAGACCAACATCTTCGTGGCCACCACGCGCATCGCGGTGCTCGGGCAGCTCAACACCACGGCCATCCACCAATGGGGCCATCACAGCATCGAGTTGGATTCGATCGGTGTGACCGGCGAGACCGGTGCGGTGAAGATCATCGGTGGCCTGCGCTGGTACCACGATGATCCCGTCTATGGCAACGGCATCAACGGGCTGGTGAACGCCTGGTTCATGAAAGGGGCTTTGCAAGTGCGTGCCGCCGCGCAATTCGGAACGGTGAACAGCATGCGTTACTGGTACGCCGATGCCATGTTCGCCAAGGAGGGTGGCTTCTCGCCCGGGCAACCTTTCAACGTGTACGGCTTCGGTGGTGGTGCGTGGTACCATATGCGCCGGACCACTGACCTGCCGAGCGCACAACAGGTTACACAAGCGACGATCGCCGCTCAGGATGATGACGACTACACTCCTGGCCTCACGCTCACCAGCATCCGGTTCGTGCCCGACGCCGCCATCAGCTTCGGATTCCAGGCCACCGTCATCTTCGGCGATGGCGCCAGTGGTCTCGCGTACAATGGCGATCTCACAGCTGGCATGTCCTTCAGCGAAAGCGGTGGCGTGAACACGGCCTTCCTCAACGGCAACGTGTACATGATGAGCGAACGGAACGATCGCACCTACGTGCCCATTCGTGGCAGCGCGGAGATCACCTTCGACTTCCCCAATGATGTCTTCCAGGCCAACTTCGCCATGAAGGTCACCATCGGCAGCGGCCTTGTCACGGGGACCGGGCCGGACGACCTCGCAGGTGCGGCAGAATTGTTGATCACGCCCGATACCTGGCACCTCTTCGTGGGCACACCGCAGACGCCGGTGGGGCTGGACTTCCTCGGTCTGTTCTCCACCACCAGCTATTTCATGGTAGGCAAAGGGCTCCCCGATCCGCTGCCACCGGACTCAGCCGCCGTGCTCGCGTTGCTCGGCAGCACCGACTTCAACTGGCCTGCTGGCGTGGATGAAGCGAATGGCATCGCATTCGGCGCGCGTGGTGCCCTGGACCAGCAGTTCGACTTCTACCTCCTCCGCATGCATTTGCAAGCAGGCCTGGGCTTCGACATGGCCTTCGTTTCAGCCGCCAACATGACCTGTGAGGGCATCGCCGATCCAGGCATTGCGGGATTCTACGCCACCGGTCAAGTATTCGCCTACCTCGGCGGAAGTGTGAGCCTTCATGTGGACGTGTGGTTCGCCGAGGGCGATTTTGAGATCATGAACATCGCTGCCGCAACCCTGCTGCAAGGAGGCTTCGCGGACCCCAACTGGGTACGGGGCGAAGTGGGCGGACGCTACAGCATCCTGGGCGGAATGATCGACGGATCGTTCAACTTCCCGTTCTCCGCGGGCCATCCCTGCGACAATTTCGGTGCGGGCGCTTTAGCAGGTCTTGATCCCATAGGCGACATCACTCCACGACACAACGACGGCATCACACCGGGCAGCACACCCGTGGATGTGGGCGTGAATTGTGAAGTAGCGTTGAACATGAAGCTCGACACACCGTTCAACATGAAGGAATATCGCTCCAATGGAAGCTCATACTGGCGTACGTTCCGATTGGTGCTCGATGGTGTGAGCTTGAAGAAGTCGGGTAGCGAACAGCAGACCACCCAGGCGATAGCTCCTTCGAAGGATCAAGTCCTGGCCATCCCCTCTCGTTACCTCGACCCACTGACCAGATACACGTTCAACGTGCGGCTGCGTGCAGAAGAGCGCAACAGCGAAGGTGTTTGGGCAACGGCAATCACCCAAGGTGAGCAGGCCATTTGGGACACCACCGTCACGTTCAAGACCGGCGAAGGTTTGAAGGAGATCCGCGAACAGGACCTGCTGTACACTTATCCCTTCATCGGCCAACGCTATGTGCTTCAGGACGAATGCCGCTCCGCGATCATCCATTGCAAGGCCGATCTGTCCGGGCAGGATGCGATCTTCGGACAGGCGGTAGCGGGCCGGGTCCGGATCTACAAGATGATGTTGACACCGCTCGCCGGCGGGCCAACGATCACCTGCCCCATTGCGCCTTACCTGAACGAGAACACACCGACCACGCTCTCCTTCGCATTGCCGCAATTGCTGAACAGCAAGACCTATGTGGCGCAGGTGATCTACCGGGATAGTCTGGTGCAGTCTGGCACCGGGCCACAAGCGTACGTCCCGTTGGCCGACCTGGGCATGATGTCCACCGCATCCAGCAGCACGAGCACCACCAGTCAACAAGGCCACACCTTCCACCTTCGGCAGCGAAGGTTGACCGGGTACTCCGTGAGGGCGAACGAGAAGCTGCTCTTCACCTATTACTTCCGCACATCGGCGCACAACACCATCGCTGCCAAGGCGGCCGCGCTCACCAACAGCACCACCTTCCTCGAAAGCGATGGCGCAACACCACCTAGGGAGACACTGCGCCCGGATCTCCAAGGTGAGTCCTTCGATGTGTTCGATGTCAACGGCTATACCTCACCCCAGAACACCAGCTTCATTCTACCCCCGCTGATCTCTCTCAGCGATGCGTTGACCGATGTATGGTCCATGCAATGGAGCGACCCCGTGTTGTATGACTATTACGCGGAGATCGAAGCACGCAATTGCAGCTCCATCGATCTGATGCGCAGTGTCACCTATAACGCATTCGGTGTACCGCGCCACAGCGATACACCTTCCGCTCCGGGGATCCCGCCGTTCCAGACAGTGAAATGGCGCGTTGGAAACCCGACCCGACAGCCGCTCACACCTGACGAGACCGTGCCGTTACCCGCCAATGGCCTTGTGGCCCAGAACACGAACAACCTCGCAGTAAGCACCGGGGCTTCTACAGCATCCGTGCGGCTGGACCACACCACGGCCATTGTGGTACGCAACGACCATCAACGGTTGCTCACGATCACAGCCGACGTCATCGCGAACTGTGGCCCTCTGCAAGCACCACCGCCGCCCGCTGAGGATTACGGAACGATGCAGGAGCCTCTCCGCAGCATGGTCATCCGCTTCCAGAACTCCGGGTTCAAGCGCGCCTATCGCGGCAACTACCGCGTGCGCTTCAGCTTCCACCCTCCACCCACATGCATGCCCTTCACCGACTGGAACCAGCAGGCGGCGGTTAGCCACGGCGAAGCGGTGTTCAACCACACGCTGGGTCCAGTGGCACCCGTGAGCCAGTCACCGCTCTCACCGCCGGGCAGTGGCGTCATGCAAACAGCACCTTGATCATGCGCCCTTCCATCCTTGCCCTCCTCTGCTTCGCACTTTGCCGAACGGTCGCCGGTCAAAGCTTACAGACCACGGCCTTCAACACCGCCGATTCCGTCATCGTGCGCTGGGCACCTAGCAGCGTACAGGCTTGGGAGCGCTTCAACCGCTACGGCTGCCGTATCGAACGTGTGGACGTGGCCACTCCAGAGCGGAAGGTCCAACGACTGAATGCCGACACGCTCAAACCAATGTCCTTGGAGGCATTGAAACAACGCCTCGCTGCCAACAGCCATGCACCCATCATCGCACAAGCCCTTTATGGCGCTGATATACGACCCAACACCGGTGATGTGCGCGCGCAGATGGACGCCGCCGACCAGGCCACCATGCGCTGGTCGCTGTGTGCGTTGTATGCCGATATCGATCCCGAGATCGCCAATGCACTTGGCTATCGTTGGGTGGACAAGAACATGAGCGCGACCGGCTACTACCTGTACCGGGTGATCACACTGGACCCCCAACAAGCGGACACGGCCATGATCGCCATCGACCGGAAAGACGGTGCGCATACCATACCGCATGGGCCCGCGCTCAGCGCGCAGGAGAAGGAACACACAATCACCCTGCGCTGGGAGCGCGAGCAGGTGAAGAGTTCGTTCAGCGCCTTCTGGATCGAACGCCGACAAGGGACCGGCGCCTGGCAGCGCTTGAACAATGTGCCCTTCGTGCCCATGGACAATGAACGCGGTGCGGCCACCCACCATGCGTATACGGACACCACCATCATTCGCGACTATGTTGCCTACCAGTACAGGGTGCTGGGCATCACGCCTTTCGGGATGATCAGCAGTGAAGCACCGGTGGTGACCGCGATGGGCCGCGATCGCACCGCGCCACCGAACCCAGTGATGCAGCGCGTGAACGATGAGAAGGGCAAACTGGTGGTGTATTGGGATCTGCCCGGAACAACAGCGGACCTGAAAGGCTTCCGCGTGGAGAAGACCTACCATACCAATGCTGCCTACCAGCCCTTGCACCGGGACCTGCTACCACCTTCCACCCGGCAATTCACGGACACCTCCTCCTTCCTGATCGGCCAGAACCATTTCAGGGTGTGGGCCGTGGATACCGCAGGCAATGCCTCCGTTTCCATGAGTGGATATGGTGTGCTTGCGGACTCCGTCGCGCCCGCACCACCCATCGGCCTGAAGGGAAGCATAGACACCGCTGGCGTGGTGACGGTCCATTGGCCATGGGGGAAAGAGCAGGACCTCTTGGGCTACCGTGTCTTCTTCGCCAACGCCGCCGATCACAACTTCAACAACCTTTCACCCGAACCTCAGCAGGACACCGTGTTCCACGATACCATTCCACTGCGCACGCTCACCAAACACATCTACTACAAGGTGGTGGCAGTGGACAGGAACTTCAACCATAGCCCACTCAGCGCGGTTCTCCATCTGGTGAAGCCGGACCAGGTGGCACCGGTCGCCCCCGTTATCGAGCGCTATGCGGTGAACGACAGTGCAGTGGTGATCCATTTCATCCCCAGTAGTAGCGATGACGTTGCAAGGCACATTCTGCTGCGCCGCTCCCCAGTGGACACCACATGGCGCGAGGTGGTCGCTTGGAATGCCAGTGAACAGCGGCGCACCTGGACCGACCGAACGGTGACGGCTGCCGCAGCATACACCTATCTGATGCAGGCCGTGGATAGCGCCGGCAACCGATCGCCACGTTCGGTGCCCTTGGAAGTGCGCATTCCGCAGCGCCAGGAGCATCCTGCGGCTGAAGCGGTCAAAGCAGTGGTGGTCGATGATGTCATACAAGTGAGCTGGGCGCCACCGACCAGACCGGTGAAGCACTATGTGATCTACCGCTCCAAGAACGGCGCGATGGCCAACACGGTGGGTTCGGCCGGATCGGATGCCACCACCTTCGCCGATGTGCGCGTGCCCGGTAACGGTAGCTACCGCTATGCCGTCAAAGCCGTGTATGCTGATGGCGGCTCATCTCGCATCGTTGAAATGCCCGGCCCCGTAGAGGTGAAATAGCATGTACTACGCATGTGGTATTGATGCGCTCTCGGCAACCCGGGTACTTCGCATCATCCAAAGCGAAGTACCATGCGATCCCTACTCGTTCTCCTTCCGCTCGCAGCTCCGATCGCCGGAACTGCACAGACCGTGGTCTCCGGCGGTGGTGGTCATCATGCCAATGCCACGACCCGTATCTCCTACACCATCGGGGAACCGGTGATCGCCACGGCAGGTGCCAGCAATGTGGTTCTCACCCAAGGCTTTCATCAACCCTGGGCCGACATCTCCACCCCTGTCCATGATACCCCGGCGAACACCAGCGTCATCAACGTGTACCCGAACCCGGTATCGCACACCCTGCACATCGCATGTGAAGACGCTGCGGACGCACAGCAGTACTTCCTGCACGACGCTGCAGGACGCTTGGTGAACGAAGGACGCATCACATCCGCGATCACCGATCTCGATATGGAAGCCTACGCTAGTGGAGGTTACATCCTGCGTGTGCTAGGCAACGACGATACCACCCTGAAGTCCTTCAAGATCTCCATCACCCACTAAGCCATGAAGAAGTCTATTTCCCTCCTCTTCGCCTTCGCACTCGCTACGGCCATGTGGGCCCAAGCACCGCAACGCATCAACTACCAAGCGATCCTGCGCGATGCAAGTGGTACCATTCAAGCGAACACCGCCGCGACGCTGGGCATCGCCGTGCTGCAGGGCAGCAGTAGCGGCACCGTGGTGTACAACGAGAACCATGCGGTGACCACCAACACCTTCGGCCTGGCCAACGTGGCGATCGGTGGTGGCACGGTGGTCAGTGGCTCGTTCGCCAGTATCGATTGGAGCAATGGACCCTGGTTCGTCCGCACTAGCGTGAACGGCACACCGATGGGCACCACACAACTGATGAGCGTGCCCTACGCCTTGTTCGCAGAGACCAGCAACACACCCGGGCCGATAGGTCCTGCAGGCCCTCCAGGTCCGCAGGGGGTCGCCGGAGCAACAGGCGCTACCGGGCCCGCCGGCGCTACTGGACCCACAGGCGCCACAGGTGCGCAAGGACCACAGGGGCCTCAAGGTGCCCAAGGACCTGCAGGGCCGCAAGGACCCGCAGGCGCGGATGGGACCGGGGTAACCATCCTCGGCTCGCTCACCAACGTGAACCAACTACCTGGTACGGGCGACCCCGGTGATGCCTACCTGGTGAACGGCAGCCTGTATGTGTGGAGCAACAACACCAATACATGGGAGAATGTCGGCTCCATTCAAGGGCCGACCGGGCCGCAAGGACCTGCGGGACCACAAGGAGCCACGGGGCCAGCCGGTGCTACCGGTGCCACGGGCGCCACAGGGCCAGCGGGCCAGCAAGGGGCGACCGGCGCCACAGGTGCGACCGGGGCCGCGGGTGCTGACGGCCGCACCGTGCTCAATGGAACGACGGTACCGGCCAGTGCCCTCGGTGCCATCGGCGACTTCTACATCAATACCACGAGCACTATGATCTACGGCCCGAAGACCGCTGGTGGCTGGGGCGTCGGAACATCGCTTGTGGGTCCACAGGGGCCGCAAGGTCCTACTGGTACTGCGGGTGCTACTGGTCCTCAAGGTCCACAGGGGGTTACGGGAAATACAGGCCCGGCCGGAGCAACAGGACCGACAGGGCCCATCGGGGCTACCGGTCCACAAGGTGCTACGGGTGCGACCGGGGCCGCCGGCGCTGACGGCCGCACCGTGCTCAACGGAACAACCGCACCAGCCAGTGCCATCGGTGCCAACGGCGACTTCTACATCAACACCGCGAGCACTATGATCTACGGCCCGAAGACGGCTGGCAACTGGGGCGTCGGAACTTCTCTTGTGGGTCCACAAGGGCCGCAAGGTCCTATTGGAACTCCGGGTGCTACCGGCCCTCAAGGTCCACAGGGTGCTGCTGGTGCCACGGGAGCACAAGGCCCTCCGGGTGCCACAGGCGCGACCGGAGCACAAGGCCCACAAGGTGTTGCAGGCCCTACTGGTGCAACAGGCCCACAAGGAACTCCGGGTACTAATGGTTCCAACGGAACGGATGGAAAGACTGTGCTGAATGGTACGACGAACCCGGCCAGCGCTGTTGGTTCCAATGGGGACTTCTACCTCAACACCACCACCAGCACACTCTTCGGCCCGAAGGCAGCGGGCGCTTGGCCTGCCGGTGTTGCGCTCATCGGGCCTGTTGGTCCGCAAGGCCCTGCTGGACCTGCTGGCAGCTCGAACGCATGGGGCATCACGGGCAACACGGGCATGGTGTTGGGCACCAACTTCATTGGTAACACGGACAATGCACAGCTCGAGTTCCGCGTGAACAATGAACGCGGCGGCTTCGTGACGCCCAGCGGCACTTCAACATCCTTCGGTCACCGCGCGCTGATGGCGAACAGCGGAAGCAACAACACCGCCGTAGGCAAGAACACGCTGATGGCCAATACCACATCATCAGGGAATACGGCCATGGGTGCATTCGCCCAAGAGGGCAACATCACCGGTGCAAACAACACGGCACTCGGCAGCAACGCGCTACGCAGCAACGTGGATGGATTCTCCAACGTGGCGGTTGGAGCAGGTGCCATGCGCAACGCCGTAGCACGCTGGAATTGCGTTGCTGTTGGCGATAGTGCACTGCTCAATAACGGCATCGGCGCCACCTACGACCCGATCGACGGCCCTGCAGAAGCAGTGGAGCAGACCGCGGTCGGAAGCAAGGCGCTGTATGCGAACACAACGGGTACGCGCAACGTGGCCGTGGGCTTTGAAGCCCTACGCAACAACGTAAGCGGCGATGCCAACGTGGCGGTGGGCCGCAATGCCTTGCGCCTGAACACCAGCGGCGGCTCCAATACGGGTATTGGGATCAACGCATTGAGCAGCGTGGCAACACAGAGCGGGAATACCGCCCTGGGATCTTACGCGGGCAGTGGCCTTACCATGACGAACAGCTCTTATGTGGGCAACAATGCTTATCCGACCGTTGCAGGACTGAGCAATGCCACAGGACTTGGCTACCAAGCACGGCCCACTGCAAGCAACTCAGCGCGCGTGGGCAACACCGCCGTCACCAGCATCGGCGGCTACGCGAGCTGGACCACCCTGCCGAGCGATGGCCGTTTCAAGAGCAATGTGCTCGCCGATGTGAAGGGCCTCGACTTCATCCTGCGCCTGCGACCTGTGACCTACAACGTGAATGTGCAGGCGCTGGCAGAACACCTCGGTGAAGACCGCCGAGTGGATGCCAACGGCAAGGTGGAGACCGTGCTGCCAAGTCCGGAGACTATCGCCGCCCGAGCGGAGAAAGCCGCCGTGCGCCAAACCGGCTTCATCGCCCAAGAGGTGGATGCTGCCGCACAAGCCGTGGGCTTCGACTTCAGCGGGGTGGACAAGATGAGCGACGGCGACGCCATGCTCGGCCTCCGCTACGCCGAATTCGTAGTTCCCCTGGTGAAAGCGGTGCAGGAGCAGCAAGCGATCATTGAACGGCTGGAGAAGCGCATCGCAGAGCTGGAGCGACGTTAACCCGCACGGGTTATTGCCCCGCGCTGTGCGCTAACGGAGCTTGCACCCGGATCAGACCGGACCTGCAAGGCCATGCGCCCGCGATCATCTTCGACTTCGTTGCTTTGGTCCACAGGGCTGTTGTTGGCCTTGACTGCGTGCGCCAGAACGGCACCTCCGGCCGTGCGTAGCGTGACCGAGGAACCGGATCCGCTTCAACAAGGCCTATCGGAACACCTGGCAGCCCAGCCCGACTTGCCCGCGTTGCCAGCCCTGGAGGAACGGTCGGTCAGTGGGTCCTCGCCCAAGCATGTGGAGTGGACCGATCCGCAAGGGCTAAAGGCCTCCATTCGGAACGACGGCATGCTCCTTTCGCCCACAGATGAATGGGAGGCGCCATGGTCCGTGTCCATCCTGCTGCATCGCATCGGTCGCTCCGATGATCGGTTCCTTCCGGTGACCACGCCCGTGGTGGAGCGATCGGAACAGCGCACGCTGGCACGGCACGGCCCTTTCGATGTGGAGCATGTGAACACCGCCGAAGGCATTCGCCAGAATTTCATCCTGCATGAACGGCTGCACGGCACCGGACCTGTGGAACTGTTCCTGTCCGTGGCCGGTGGCCTTCACCCCATGGATGATGGGCAGAACTCGATCTCGTTCACCAACGCCCGATCGGTCAAGGTCCTTCACTACAGCGAACTGTGCGTTTGGGACGCCGATGGCGATACGTTGCCCGCCCAGATGACCCTTAGCGGTGATACCATCCGCATCACCGTGGATGATGCGTTGGCACACTACCCCGTGACCGTGGATCCACTGGTGACCACACCGGTGTGGACCATGGACGGTGGACAGTCCAACAGCGAGTTCGGCTGGAGCGTAGCCTCCGCCGGTGATGTGAACGGCGACGGATACAGCGACATCATCGTGGGGCAGCACCTCTACGACAATGGCCAGACCAATGAAGGCCGCGTGGTGGTGTACCATGGCAGCGCTTCGGGGCCATCCACAACCCCCAGCTGGACCTACGAATCCAATTCCGCATCGGCGCAGTTCGGGTATAGCGTATCCACGGCCGGTGATGTGAACGGCGACGGATACAGCGATGTGATCGTGGGCGCGCCCTACCTGGACAACGGCCAGACCGATGAAGGACGTGTTTATGTGTTCCATGGCAGCAGCAGTGGGCTATCGGCCACGCCGAACTGGACTTACGAGCGCGATCAGGCGACATCCTATCTGGGGCGCAGCGTGGCATGCGCCGGCGATGTGAACGGCGATGGGTACAGCGACATCATCTTCGGAGCACCGTTCTTCGACTCGGGCAACACCAACGAAGGCAGGGTCTTCGTCTTCCACGGCGGCGCTACCGGACTGCCCAGCTCGGTCACCTGGATCACCGAAGGCAACCAGGATGGTGCGAACGCCGGAGCCAGCGTGGCATCCGCCGGTGATGTGAACGGTGATGGGTACAGCGACATCATCTACGGCGCACCGCTCTACGACAACGGCCAGACCGATGAAGGACGAGCGGTGGTACACCTGGGCAGCGCCACCGGTCTGCTGGCGGCCGCGCACTGGACCGTGGAAAGCAACCAGGCCAGCGCCAATGCCGGCACCAGCGTGGCCAGCGCTGGCGATGTGGACAACGATGGGTACAGCGATGTGGTGGTGGGTACACCGCTTTGGGATGGCGGTCAAACGGACGAAGGCCGTATTCAGATCGCCCGTGGCGGCGCCTCCGGTCTGACAGCGGTGCATCACAGCCTTGAGTCCAATAATGCTGGCGAACAGCGCGGGACCAGCGTGGCTTGTGCGGGTGATGTGAACGGCGATGGTTACGCCGACGTGATCTCCGGCTCGCCGCTGCACGCCAGCGGGGGCAGGATCGACCTGTTCAACGGCATCGCGGCGGGGATCAGCACCGCACCCACCACGGTCCTCAGCACACAGCCCAATGCCCGCTTCGGACGCAGCGTGGCCAGTGCAGGTGACTTCAACGGCGACGGCCTCAGTGATGTGATCATTGGTGCCCAATTCCACGATGGCACCCTCACCAACGAGGGACGCGTACGGTGTTATCCCGGTGCTGCCGCGTCCATCAGCAGCACGGCCGACCGCACGCTCGCAGGGTCTGCCGGATCATTCTACGGCAGGACCGTGGCCAGTGCCGGGGATGTCAATGGCGATGGATACAGCGATGTCATCATCGGTGCACCGGGGGGAAATAGAGCATATGTCCATTATGGGTCTCCGGTGGGCCCCTCGTTCGTGCCTGACCGTGTTTACTATCAGATGGCGATCGCCGGCTTCGGGTACTGCGTATCCGGCGCAGGCGATGTGAACGGCGACGGGTTCAGCGACATCATCATCGGCACTGAGGCAGGAGATATAGTGCATGTTTACCATGGCTCTTCCGCTGGCCTTCCCACCACGCCGAACTGGACGGTTTCAGGCACGGTGAACACCCGCTTCGGGTTCAGTGTGAGCTGTGCGGGCGATGTGAATGCCGACGGCTATGCCGATGTCATCATCGGGCAACCGGACCACAATACCGGCGCAGGCCGTGTAACGGTGTACCACGGAAGCCCCACAGGGCTTAGCGTCACACCCGATTGGATCTCAGCGCCGTTCGACGCACCGCACCTGCCGAACAGCTACTACGGAGAAGGCGTGGATGGGGCCGGGGACGTGAACGGCGACGGCTACAGCGATGTGATCATCGGTGCAGGCGGCTACAACTCGGACCGTGGGCGGGTGGTGATCTTCCATGGCGGACCAGGTGGCTTGCACGCAATGCCCGCGTCCATCTACGACCATACGGTCTCCGGGCAACGATTCGGCTCGAACCCCCACAGCGGCGCCTGTGCCAGTGGCGCCGGTGATGTGAACGGGGATGGCTACAGCGATGTGATCATGGCGCGGATGGGCTTCCAGGCGCACATCCATCATGGCGGACCCGCCGGGGCTTCCGCATCCCCCTCTTGGAGTTCAAGCATCTCCGGTGGTGGTTTCTATGGGGCCACGGTGGCCAGCGCGGGCGATCTGAACGCCGATGGCTACAGCGATGTGGTGGTCACTGAGTGCGCATTGGGAGCCAGGATCTACTTCGGCGGGCAATGGGGTCTGGGCGGCCCCATTTTCGGCGCGCCCACCAACTTGCCGGACTTGACCATCTATGGCTCCAGCATGCACAGTGCGGCTGGGGCGGGCGATGTGAACGGGGACGGGTACAGCGATGTGGTGATCGGACAGTACGGGCCGAGCCTCGCATTCGTCCACTTCGGCAATACCAGCACAAACCTTGCCCGAGGCCACTTCAGGCTCTATGAGACGGACCTTACCACACCGATCACTGCAGCGAACATCCCCATCCCACAATTCGGGGCCGGGCTGTTCGCACGCCCCTTCCTGGGCCGCACGAGAACGAAACTCGTTTGGGAGACCCGGATCCAGGGAGCCGCCTTCAGCACCGGCAGCAATGGCCTTGTGAACAACAGCACCGCGCTCACGGCCGAGCAGGCCACCTTCACCCCCGGTGCTGTGGCCGGCGTGGAGCTGAAGAACCTGATCGACAAACCCGGCGGCGGAACGGGGATCACCGCCACCAAAGTGCGCGCCCGTGTGCGCTTCGATCCTGCCACGGCCATAACAGGCCAGGTCTTCGGCCCATGGCGCTATATGCCCGGCTACCTCGACGGTCTGGGCACACACAACAACGTGCCGCTGCCGGTGGAGCTATTGCGCCTCGACGCGACCTGTTCGAATGGTACGGTGCAATTGGCGTGGGCCACCGCCAGTGAAGCGAACAGCTCCCACTTCGTGGTGCAACGCAGTGCGGATGGTTCCCATTGGACGGATATCGGCCAGGTGACAGCAGCAGGCCACAGCCATCAACAGGTGGACTATGCCCACCATGATCCCGCACGCACACCAGCGGCCGTGCTCTACTACCGCCTTCTGCAGGTCGACCAGGACAGCCAGAGCACCACGCTCCCAACGACCAGCGTCTCGTGTATCTCGAACACGATACGGATCTTCCCCAATCCAACCGAGGACCTCATCCGGGTCGACGCGGCTGCCATGAGCGAAGATGGTGCTCGGTACTCGGTGATCGATGATCAGGGCCGCACAGTGCGCAGTGGTTCGTTGTCCCTCGCCGAAGCGCCAACGCCCATCTCCCTGGCCTCCTTGCCCCAAGGTGCCTATATCCTGCTGATCCTGAACGATGGAGGCGAGGCACTGGCCGCCGAACGCGTGATCAAGCGCTGACGGCCCAGCGGTAGCAGCGATCCGTTCGGTGACGCGCCGCCTTCGTTCCTTTGCGGCCAGTTCGGTCGGAAGCAGGCATTCCCATTGTCTGATCCCTGATCCTCTGATCTTCTGATCCATGCACTCCATCAAGCACGTCCTCGACGACACCGCCCTCACCGGCACCACCCTCACCGTGGCCGGCTGGGTACGCACCTTCCGCAACGACCGCTTCATCGCCCTCAACGATGGCAGCACCATCCGCAACCTGCAGTGTGTGATCGATCAGGAGCAAGTGGATGCTGCCACACGCGCGCGTTTCACCACCAGCTCGGCCGTGAAATGCACCGGCGTGATCGTGGAGAGCAAGGGCACTGGCCAGCGCGTGGAAATGCAGGTGACCGCTGTGGAAGTGCTGGGCGACAGCGATGCGGAGAAGTACCCCATCCAGCCCAAGAAGCACAGCCTGGAGTTCCTGCGCGAGAACGCCCATCTGCGCTTCCGCACGAACACGTACAGCGCCATCTTCCGCATCCGCCACCAGGTGAGTTTCGGCATCCACGAGTACTTCGACCAGCAGGGCTACAACTACTTCCACAGCCCCATCATCACCGCCAGCGATGCCGAAGGCGCCGGCGAGATGTTCCGGGTGAGCACCCTGGACGCGAAGAACCCGCCGCTGAACGAGGACGGCAGCGTCAATTGGAAAGAGGACTTCTTCGGCGCAGAGAGCCGCCTCACCGTGAGCGGGCAGCTGCAGGCGGAGCTGGCCGCGCTCGCCTTGGGCAAGGTCTACACCTTCGGGCCCACCTTCCGCGCGGAGAACAGCAACACCGCCCGCCACCTCGCCGAGTTCTGGATGATCGAGCCCGAGGCCGCCTTCCTCGACCTGAAGGGCGACATGGACCTGGCCGAGGGCCTGTGCAAGCACCTGATCGCCCGCGTGCTGAAGAACAGCATGGACGATTTGCAGTTCCTGGATGCACGCCTGAAGGAAGAGGAGGCGCAGAAGCCGAAGGAGCAGCGCAGCGAGCTCGGCCTCATCGACCGCCTGAAGTTCGTGCTGGACAACCCCTTCGAGCGCATCACCTACACGGACGCCATCGACATCCTGCTGAAGAGCAAGCCCAACCAGAAAAAGCAGTTCCAGTTCCCAGTGGAATGGGGCATCGACCTGCAGAGCGAGCACGAGCGCTACCTGGTGGAGAAGCACTTCAAGAAACCGGTGATCGTCACGGGCTATCCGGGCCAGATCAAGGCCTTCTACATGCGCACAAACGGCCCCGGCGACTTCGGCTATAGCGACAAGGGCACCACCGTGGCCGCCATGGACGTGCTCTTCCCCGGCATCGGCGAGATCATCGGCGGCAGCCAGCGCGAGGAGCGTCTCGATGTGCTCGAATCACGCATGAAGGCGATGAACGTACCCGCCGAAGAGCTCTGGTGGTACCTGGACACGCGCCGCTTCGGCACCGTGCCCCACGCAGGCTTTGGCCTCGGATTGGAGCGCTTCGTGCTCTTCGTTACGGGCATGGGGAACATCCGGGATGTGATCCCGTTCCCGCGGACCCCGAAGAGCGCGGAGTTCTAGCCGCTACTTTCTGCGCCACACGCTTCCGTTCCGTGTATGCACGGCGCGTACGGTGCCGGCCTCTTCCGCGGCCTGCAGCTGCCTCAGGGCCTGGGCGTGCGTGATGCCCAGCATCACCGCCACCTCTTCGGCACACCAGGAATGCTGTGTTGCGAAGAGCTCCGGCAAGGTGCTGGGGCGTGGGTTCGGAGCTGCTGCAGGCAAAAGCTTCCTCACCGCCTCCTCGAAGGTGGCATAGGGCCGCGCACCGTACACCAGCTGCCGTTCACCCGCCTCGTTGCTGAAGATGTAGGTGGGGAAGCCGCGCACGCCGAGCGATCGCGCCAGCGTGAGGTCGGCTTGGAAGAGCGCGTTGGCGGCACCGGTGTAGTCGGCCTCCAGGCGCGTTACATCCAGCCCCGCGAAGGCGGCCGATTCGGCGATCACGGGCCACTTGGTGATGTTCTTCTTCTCCACCAGCACCTGCTCGCGGAGGCGGCGCAGGAACACGAGCGCCTTGGCGGGGTCCTGCAGCTGGGCGGCCTTGAAGGCGATGCTGGGCGGATAGCTGCTGGGCAGCGGATCCTCCAGCCACACATCGCCGATGATGGGCATGTGGTAGTGCGGGCTCACCTCGTCCCAATGGCCGGCCACATCGCTGGGCTTGCCGATGCCGCCGCTGTTATACACGTCCCACGAGGGCAGCAGGCCGCCCATGTGGTACTGGATGTCGATCGCGTCGCCGTACTCCGCCTTTAGCCTGCGCAGTTGCGGCTCGGCGCCCCAGCAGCTGCTGCAGATGGGGTCGGTGAAGTAGAGCAGGGTGATGGGCTTCACGGTCTTGGTCCGTGGCTCATCGCTGGTGACGATCGCTTCGGGGTCCGTGCCGGGCACGGCACACACGCCGGTGTCAGGGTCGCAGAACAGGGGATTGGTCGTGTTGGTCATGTCGGTGGTGGGTTGTGCGCAGCCCGTTGCGGTGAGTGTGGAAAGGGCCAGTGCGGCGAGTGCGGTGCGTGGCATGCTTCAGGCCTTGTCGATCTTCACGCTGGTCATCGTCAGCGAACCGGCCAGGGGCTTGTCGTTGAAGAGCATGGCGCGTTCGTCCTTCCCCTGCAGTGCGAGGGTGTAGAGCAGTGGGATGAAGTGCTCGCCGGAATTGATGGCCAGGTCGAAGGCCTTGCCCTGGGCGTGGAAGTTCACCAGCGGGGTGTGGTCGCCGGTGAGGATCGCCTGGTTCATGCGGGCGCGCGCCTCCACCGCCCAATCGAAGGCGTAGCTCTCGCTCAGCTTGTCCCAGGCCACCAGGCCCAGGTTGTGCACCATGTTGCCGCTGCCGATGATGAGCACGCCCTTGTCGCGCAGCCGGGCGATCGCCTTCGCCAAGGCGTAGTGCTGCTCGGGCTTCAAGCTGTAGTCGATGCTCATCTGGATCACGGGCACATCGGCGTTCGGGTACAGGTGCTTCACCACGCTCCACGCGCCATGGTCCAGCCCCCAGCTGTGGTCCAGCCCCACGGTGGTGCTGGTGATGGAACGCTTCACCTCCTCCGCCAGTTCCGGACTGCCGGGCGCCGGGTATTGCACCTCAAACAGGGCCTTGGGGAAGCCGCCGAAGTCGTGTATGGTGCGCGGATGGGCCATGGCGGTCACCTGCGTGCCGCGTGTTTCCCAATGCGCGCTCACCACCAGGATGGCCTGCGGACGCGGAAGCTCGGCGGCCGCCTTGCGAAAGCCCTGCACGAACTCGTTCTCCTCGATGGCGTTCATGGGGCTGCCGTGGCCCAGAAAGAGCACGGGCATTCGCGGGCTGGGCTGCAGAGTGTCGGTGATGCGGGTGAAGTCGGTGAGTTTCATGGCAGCGCCTGCCAGGGGCAGTGTGGCTAGGGAGAGGAGGAATTTCTTGCGGTCCATTGGAGGTGATTAATCACCACAGAGGCACAGAGAGCTCAGAGAGAACGCGAACCCGATCCTTCTGCTTGATCCTTTGTGGCCTCCGTGCCTCTGTGGTGAATGTATTCACTGCTTCACGAACTGCACTTCGGCGCTGATGCGCACTTCATCGCTCACCAGCACACCGCCCGTCTCCAGCGCGGCGTTCCAGTTCAGGCCCCAGTCCTTGCGGTTGATGCGGCCGTTGAGGGCGAAGGCCAGCTTCTCGTTGCCCCAGGGGTCCGTGTTCATGCCGCCGAACTCCACCTCCAGCGTCACGGGCTTTGTGATGCCTTTAATGGTGAGGTCGCCGGTGAGCGTGTAGTCGTCGCCGCTCACATGCTTCATTTCCGTGCCATTGAACTGCAGGTGGGGGTGCTTCTCCACATCGAAGAAGTCGGCGCTGCGCAGGTGCTTGTCGCGGTTCTCCTCGTTGGTGAAGATGGAGGAGGCGTCCAGCGTGGCCTGCACACGGGCGTTGACGAAGTCGTTGCCTTCCGCCTCGATGCTGGCATTGAACTTCTGGAATTCACCCTTCACGTTCGCGATCATCAGGTGCTTCACCTTGAAGGTGACCTCGCTGTGCGTGGGGTCCAGGGTCCATTTCGTGCGGGTGTCGGTGCTTGTTGTTGTGGCAGTTGCTGAAGGTGTCATGGCTGTTCGTTTATGTTGACACAAAGGTCCCGCAGCGGGGAGGGGTGGGGTAACACTTTCCGGTAGAGGGGTTGCACAAGTGCATCCACGCTCCCCAACGCAACGACCCCCGGCAATTCCCAGGGGCCTTGTTCCTGCTGCGTGGCCTCGCTTATCCGTTCCTGTGGATCAGGAAGCCATCGTCCACCGGCAGGGTGCTGCCGTTGATGGCGCTGGCGGCATCGGTGAAGAGGAAGGCCACCACGGCGGCCACCTTGGCGGGTTCGATGAGCTGCTTGTGCAGGTGCATGTCGCCGAGCATCTTCTTCATGGCGGCATCGTTGCCCAGGATCGGCGTGTTGATGAAGCCGGGCGCCACGCCCACCACGCGGATGCCATGGGGCGCCAGTTCCAGCGCGCCGCTCTTGCTCATCATCACCACCGCGGCCTTGGCGGCGTTGTAGTTGAAGCTGCCCACCGCGGCCTGGAAGCCGTAGATGGAGGCCGTGTTCACGAAGGTGCCTTTCGCGCCGAGCTTCACCATCTTCTTCGCGGCGTAGTACATGCCGTAGTACACACTGTGCTGGTCCACCTCGATCACCTTGTGGTAGCTGGCGGGGTCCATGTCCAGGAAGGGTTTCACCAACCCGATGCCCGCGTTGTTGAAGATGCCGTTCAGCGTGCCGAGCTTCTCCACGGCGAAATCCACGAGGGCTTCCACCTCGGCGGCTTTGGACACGTCCACTTTGTAGGCGAAGGCCTTCACGCCTTTCGCGGCGATCTCCTGGGCCACCTGCTCGGCGCCTTCCAAGTTGAAGTCGGCGATGATGAGGTCGGCGCCTTTGTCGGCCAATTGCAACGCGGCTTGGTATCCGATGCCGCTGGCACCGCCGGTGATGATGAGGGCTTGTCCTTTCAGTTCCATGGTCGTGTGTGTTGGGATGTTCATTTCTGCTACGGCACAAAGGTCCCTTCGTGCCCTGCCCGGCGGGTAACACATTCTGGCAGAAGCGTTGGACTATTCTCGTTGCCAGCGCTGGTGGCTTCCGATCGTTGATCCGTGCGGGAAGAAGCGTTCGGCGGGTGCTAGCTTCATCCCCGTTCACCCTACCGTCCGCATCCATGTCCAACATCGGCATCATCATACCCGAGCGCCCGCGCGACATCGGCAACTTCCTGGTCGGCCGCCTGCTGCCCTTCCACAGCAAACGCATGGTGGGCCCCTTCATCTTCATCGATCATATGGGGCCTGTAGCCATGAACGACCATCAGAACATGGATGTGGGTCCGCATCCGCACACCGGTCTCAGCACCCTCACGTTCATCTTCGAGGGTGCATTGATGCACCGCGACAGTCTGGGCACCGCTGTTGAGATCACACCTGGCGCCGTGAACTGGATGACCGCCGGTAGCGGCATCGTGCACAGTGAACGCACCCCAGAGCGGTTGCGCCACGTGGACAAGCACATGCACGGCCTGCAGATCTGGGTGGCGCTGCCGAAGGAGCTGGAGGATATCGCGCCCAGCTTCCACCACATCGATGCGGAGGCCCTGCCAGTGTGGGAGGAGGGGAATGCGCGCTTCAAACTGGTGGCCGGCGAGGTGATGGGGCACCGCTCGCCCGTGCCCGTGCACAGCCCGCTTTACATGCTCGAGATCCACAGCCTGTCCGGCGGGGAGGTCCGGATCGGTGATGCCCTCTACGGCGAAGTGGGCCTGTACATCCTGCGCGGCTCCGTGCGCGAGGGTGCGGACGGAGGAGCCGAATTCGGAGAGCGCCAGATCCTGGTGGCCAAGGAGTCGCGCCTCTGTGCGTTCACCATGTCCCCTGGCACCACGGTCTATCTCTTTGGCGGCGAGCCCTTCCCCGAGGAGCGCTTCATCTACTGGAATTTCGTCGCCACCAGCCAGGAGAAGCTCGAGGCGGCGAAACAGCGGTGGCGCGACCAGCAGTTCCCTGGGATTCCCGGCGAGACCGGGTATGTGGTCATGCCCGAGACCAGGGGGTAGTTGTAGCCACCGTTCGGCGTGCCCCCTAAGCCACCAGCCTGCGCATCTCCTCGCGGAACTCGGTGGGCGTCTGGCCCGTATTCTTCTTGAACACGCGGGTGAAATAGGCCTTCTCGTTGTACCCGAGCTCGTACCCGATCTCGCTCACCGGCTTGTCCGTGGCCACTAGCAGGCTCTTCGCCTCTATCAGCTTGCGCGTCTCGATGATGCGGCTCACGCTCTGCTGCAGGATGTGCTGCGTGATCAGGTTCAGGTTGCGCGGGCTCATGAAGAGCTTAGAGGCATAGAACTCCACATCGTGCGGCTGGCGGAAGTTCTCCTCGAGGATGCGGAGGAAGTTGCGGAAGGTCTCGTTCTGCGTGTCGCTGGGCGCTTCCGCATCCGGATGCTGCCGCCGATGCTCGCTGCGGATCAGGGTGAAGAGCGCGCCGAGCAGTTGCCGCACCACGGCCAGGTCGGGTTCGGGTTGCCCCATCTCGCCGTCGATCAGCTCGCACACGGTGAGCAGCCGCTTGAAGCAGAACGCATCGGGCAGCGGGATGTCCGCGTTGGCGTGGAAGAAGGAATAGAGCTGGAAGGTAGTCTCGGGGATGAACTCGCTGCGGAAGCGCATCACCCACATGTCGCAGCGGCCGTCCTTCGTGCGCGGCACCACGCGATGCACCTTGCCCTTGGTGACGAAGCTGACAAAAGGCGCGGGGATGGTGGTGGTGCGGAAGTCGATGAAATGTTCCAGCTGCCCTTCCACACCGAGGATGAGCTCCTCGAAGTCGTGCTGGTGCGGCTCATCAGGCGCTTGCGCGATGCGATCCGCCTCGGCGGCATCCACACGGAATAGTCGAAAGAGGGCATCCATGGCACCAAGCTAAGTCTTCCCATTGCGGGCATGTTCGTCGCCGTCAACGCAAACATTCCATTGTCATGGATGTTCCATCCACTCCAACCTCACGACCTTCACACCCCATGACCATCTACCACCTCGCCAATTGCGGCACCTGTCAACGCATCCTCAAGGAGATCCCGGACCTGAAGAGGTTCACCCTGCGCGAGATCAAGAGCGAGCCCATCACCGCCAAGGAACTGGATGCCCTGCAGAAGCTCGCCGGCAGCTACGAGGCGCTCTTCAGCAAGATCGCCATGAAGTACCGCAGCATGGGTCTGAACGAGATGAAGCTGAGCGAGAAGGACTACCGCAAGTACATCCTGCAGGAGTACACCTTCCTGAAGCGGCCCACGATCATCATCGGTAAGCAGGTCTTCATCGGCAGTGCACCGAAGGTGGTGAAGGCGATGGTGGAGGCGGCGGCGAAGGCGAAGTGATCACCGGAAAAAGGAGAGGCCAGCACGACGCTACGGCGGCCGATCACGGCTTCAGCATCCCTTCGATCTCGGCCTTCATCTCCTCGTAGTCCGCTTCATCCCTGGCGAACGCGGCCTGTACGTCCAGCGCCTTCAGCAAGCTCGCACGAGCCTGCGCAGGATCACGCTCCAGCAGGGCCTCGCCCAACCAGGCATGGAGGTAGTAGTCGTTCGGATAGAGTTCGATGGCGCGTCGCAGCAGCACGATCACATGGTCCGTGTAGCCGCTGTTCTCCAGCCGGGAGATCAGGCCGTTCGCCTCGGCCAGGTCCCAAGGAAGGGTGTCCCCGAGGAAGCGCCAGCTCTGTTCCAGTTCCCACAGTAGTTCTTCAGGGGGAGGTGGTGGCGCGGTCAGCTTGTAGTTGCTGTCCACTGCGGCCAACGTGTCGCGCAGGGCGTAGGGCATTAACAGGGTGGAGAGCAGTTCCGGGAAGGCGATGATGGGCAGCGAGGTGTGACCTGCGCTGGGATACTCCTTGAACACGAAACGGCCTTCGGTGCGCGAGGCATCCGCAGCTCGGACCGCCGCGGTGAGCTCCGCATGATGACCACCATCCTTTAGCCGCTGGGGACCTCCCACGGCCACCAGCACGCGTTCGTTGGGATGGCTGATGAGGCGTTCAATGACCAGGGGCAGCGACTGCTTCACCTGGTGCAAGGGAGAGAGCGCGATCACCGCATCGAACGCACCCGGCGCGGCCAACGAGGCGTACAGGGCGAAGCTGGCCGTGAAGGAATGCCCCACCAGCACCGTGAGGTCACCAGGTTTGTAGGGCTTCAACAACGGAGGCAGCTCCTTGGTGAGCAGCTCCAGCAACGGCATGGTGGGCTGGTCGATGCTGTCCGGTGCGCTTTCCTGCACCCGATCCGCATGGGGCACCGTGACCACGATGGCCTGCGGTACTTCGTGCGTGTACTGCAGGAAGCGGATGTCGTTCAGCACCGGGTCGAGGAACCACTCATGCTGGCCATCGAGCACGACGAACACCGGCATGCGGACCTCATTGCTCGCGTAGCGGTGGAACTCCGGCAGGTGCACCACCACCTCGCGGTGGCCATTGAACGCGGTGGAATGGAAGCGCAGCGTGTCCGTTCGCTGGGCGTTGGTGGACAACGTGGTCAGGAGGAACGATATGGCAAAGACCGGCGATCGCATATGCGCGAAGTTCAGCCTTTGGCGTTCTTCCGGCCGAGGGCCTCCATCACATCCTGCCGGCGCCGGTGGCTCACGGGCACCTCCTGGCCGTTGGTGAGCACCAGTGTGCCCCCATCCCGATGCAGGTACATGCGCACCTGGGACATGTTCACCAGGTGGGAGAGGTGGACGCGCAGGAAGCCGTGCGGCTCCAAGGCCGCCTCGAACTCCTTCAGCGTGCGTGAGGCAAGCACCTTGTCCCCGTTCGCCAGGTGGAAGCGGGTGTAGTTGCCATCGCTCTCGCACCGCACGATCTCGGCGGGGGAGAGGAGGTGGAAGCCTTCCGCGGTGGGCAGCGTGAGCCGGTCGGTGAGCGCAAGGCGGAGCGCTTGCACCTGCTCGGCGGAGCGGTCCTCCACGGTCGCAATACGTTCCAAGGCTTCCTGCAGGTCCGCGCGGACCACGGGCTTCAGCAGGTAGTGGGCGGCTCCGTGCTTGAAGGCGTCCACCGCATAATGGTCGAAGGCTGTGATGAAGATCACGCGCGGCCGATGGCCCTCGAGCTGGTCAAGCACATCGAAGCCGGTGCCATCGCCCAGCCAGATGTCGAGCAGCAGCACATCGGGCCTTTCCCTGCCGATGAGCTCCACCGCGGTGACCACGTTCTCGGCCTCGCCCACCACCTTCAGCTCCAAGGGGATGCCGGCCAGAGCGGCCCGCAGGCTCGCACGGGCGGGTGCCTCATCATCCACGATCGCCAGCCGCAGCATGCTCGTCAAGTGTTCTCACCTGCATGCGCATGGTGATGGTGGTCCCCGAAGGTGTTCCTTCCGGATCGTGAAGATCGGTCACAAGGACCGTGTCGCTCAGGTTGCTCCGTTGGTCGAAGAGCTGCACACGCCGCCGCACCAGGTCCAGGCCCATGGAAGTGCCGCCGCGTCGGGATGGTCGTTGCGCGGCCGCCGCGCGGCCCACGCCATTGTCGGTCACCTCGATGTGCAGCACGGACCCGGCCTGGTCGATGAGCACCTGCACATGGCCGTTGCGCCCTGAAGGGAACGCGTGCTCCAGCGCGTTCTCCACCAGAGGTTGCACCAGCATGGGTGGCACGGCCACGCGTTCCGGACGCACGTAGGGCTGCACTTTCAGGTTCCAGGTGAACTGGCCGGGTCGGCGGTTGGCGCTGATCTGCAGGTAGTGCTCCACCAGCTCGATCTCCTGGGCCAGGGGAATGGTGCGCCGCCGGCTGGTCTCCAGCACCAGGCGGAGGTACTTGCTCAGGTGGCCCACGTGGTCGTTGGCCAGGGTGGCATCGCCGCCGGCATAGAGGCCGGGAATGGTGTTGAGCGCATTGAAGAGGAAGTGGGGGTCCATCTGCAGGCGCAGGGCCTGCTGCTCCAGTTCGGCCTCACGCTGGAGCGCACGTTGGCGGTTGCGTTGCACCACGGCCCACGCCAGCGTCGCAATGGCGAGGGCCAGCACACCGATGCCCACGGCGATCCACCGGTTGCGGTCGGCCCGCAGTTCGGCCAGGTCCTGCTGGGCACGCAGGCCCGCGTTCTCGCGGTCCTTGCGCTCGGTGTCGTAACGCAACCGCAGTTCCGACATCGCACTGCTCACACCGGCGTTCATCAGGGAGTCGCTGAGCACATGGTAGGTGCGGTAGTGCACCAGCGCGTTCGCGTGGTCGTTCATCTGCTCATGCAGGTTCGCCAGCGAGGCATGGGCCTCCTTCATGTCCTCCAGGGAACCGATGCGTTCTGAAATGGCCAGGCTGCTGTCGAGCAGGGGCTTCGCTTCCGCATGGCGGCCCTGTGCGCGACGGACATCACCCAGTCCGTAAAGACAACGGATCTCCACCTCGTAGTTCCCGTTCGAGCGTGCTTTATCCAAGGCATCGATATAGTACTGGGCTGCACTATCCAGTTGTCCCATGCGCTCGAAGGCAAGACCGATGTTGCTGAGCTGCATCTCGCGTTCGGCGCCGTGGTCCAGGCTGTCCTCGCATGCCAGGCTTTCCTTCAGCACCACCACGGCGGTATCGAGCTGGCCGGCCTCGATCAGCAGTACGCCCAACCCGTTCAAGCTGCTGTGCACGGCGCCGGGGTCATGCCTGCGTTTGAGGGTGATGCTGCGCAATAGATACGACATCGCTTGGTCGAGACTATCGCGGCGCCATTGCAGCAGGCTGAGGTTGTGCAGGGTACGTGCCATGCCCATGCTGTCGCCACGCAACTCCTTCAGGTGAAGGGAGGCCAGCCCTTCCTGGAGCGCACCCGCGTAGTCACCCTGAATCTGCCGCACCACGCCGATGTTGGTGTGCGCACTGCCGATCCAGAAGGTGTCCCTGGCTGTCGTCGCCAGGGACATCACCTCCTGGTAGCAGGCCAGGGCACTGTCCAACTGCGAGTTCCGCTGGTGTATTTGGCCCTTCATCGAGAGGGCATGCAGCCGCTGCTTCTGCAGTTCGGGCACGCCATCACTGGCCAGCAGAATGGGACGCAGCACGCTATCCGCTTCACCGGTCCTGCCGGTGCGGAAGTAGGTCAACGCGCTGTCCAGTTCGGTGCGGAAGGTCAGCGTATCCAGTTGGACGTGTTCCGCGGTGTGGCGGGAGGTCACCGGGTCACCGCAGGCGACCAGGTAGGTCATCACCGCGAAGAGGAACAGCCTGTTGATCACCGATCAAAAGTGCATCATCGCACGGCAACGCGTGCCAGGCGTGTGCCGTACGGTCCGATCGAACGAACATGGTAGGTGCCCGGGGCCACGCCATCCAGTTCCATCCGCGTGCGTTCATCGCTGGAGCGGAGCTCACGCACCGTGCGCCCCTGCGCATCGATGAGTTGGATCCGCTCGTTACCCGTCGTTTCTTCAATGATGAGGTGGTCACTGGCTGGCACAGGGAAGATGCGCCATGCGGGTCCGGTCACTTCGGTGAGGTCCGTGGAGATGATGGAGAAGCAATCGCTGGTGACAGTGCAGCCTTGGTCCGTGATGATCACGGCGTAGCTGCCGTTCTGTGAGGCCACGAAGCTTTGAGCGGTGGCACCCGTGATCGGGGCGTTGCCTTGCAGGCAATCGATCCATTGATAGGAAGCGCCGCTGAGCACGGCGGTCAGGACAGGGTCTTCCACCTGTACCGAGGCATCGACATCCACGATCGTGAGCTGCAGCGTGGCCGTACTGTCGCAACCAATGGCATTGATCAGCGAGGCCATGTAGGTGCCGCTGGTGGCGTAGGTGTTGCCGTTCCAGGAGTAGGCACCGCAGTTGCTCACCGTGGTGGTGGAGCTGGTGGGCTGGCTGATGGTGAGCTGCAGCGTGGCGGTGCTGTCGCATCCGGCGGCCGTGGTGAAGGTGGCGGTGTAGGTGCCGCTGGTGGTGTAGGTTGTCCCGTTCCACGTGTAGGCGTCACAGTTGCTCACAGTGGTGGTGCTGCCCACCACACCATCCTGGATGGTGAGCACGAGGAACACGGTGCTGTCGCAATTCGCGGTGCTGAGCAGGTTCACCACGTAGTCCCCGCTCTCGGTGAAGGTCTGTCCACCGATGGTGTAGCTGCCGCAGGCGGTCACGGTGAGGTCAGCGTACTGGTGGTCGCATTGGTCCAGCTTGATGAGGAAGGCATCCCCATCGGCCAGGTCCTCGGTATCGAAGAAGCTCTCGCCCGCGGTCGGGTCCAGGTCCACGTTGCCGCGGAAGCTGCCGGTGAGCACCACACCGCCGGTGGCGCTCACGTCGATCCCGCTGATGCCATCGCTCTGTGATCCGCCCACGCGGCGTGCCCATGCGAAAGTGCCGTCGGTGTTCACCTTGTAGACGAAGCCGTCGTTGGTGCCGGAGCTGGTGAGGTTGGAGGTGCCGATCGTGGGATCGAAGTCCGCTGTGCCGTAGAAGGAACCCGTCACATACACCCCGCCGTCAGCACCCACGAGCGCATTGGTGGAGTTGTCCACCACCGTACCTCCGACGCGTCCACTCCAGAGGTAGCCGCCCGCGCTGGTGAGCTTGATGAGGAAACCATCATCGCTACCGGCGGAGGTAAGGTTGTTCACACCGGCGCCGGGGTTGGCGTCCATCACATCGCGGAAGTTGCCCGTGATCCAGATGTTGTCATCGGCATCCACGTCCATGCCGTACAGGTGATCGGGCTGCGGGCTGCCGAGGATGTCCACCCACATGTAGTTGCCGTCCTCGTCGAGCTTCAGTACATAACCATCGCTGTTGCCGATGCCCTGGCGGTTCACCGTACCGGGGCCGGGGTTGAAGTCCACCACCGAGCCGAAGCCACCGGGCGAGAAGTCCCCACCGACCACCACCCCGTCCGTTGTGGCACGGATCACGTGCGCATAGTCGTTCTCCGGGGCACCGCCCACGCGGCCGGCCCAGAGCAGCACCCCATTGCTCGTCAGCTTGAAGAAGCACGCATCGCGATCGCCGAGGCTGGTCATGTTCAGGGCGAGCTCGTTGGTGACGGCGCCGTTAATGGTGCCCTCGAAGGAACCGGCAACGTAGATGGAACCGTCGGGGGCCTCATCCACGCTCACGCCGGCGCCCGAGCCGCGCCAGAACTTGGCCCATACCGTATTGCCCGCACCGCTCAAGCGCCACACGAAGCCGTATTGGCCCGAGGCCCCCACCCCGATGTTCAGTGTACCCGCGTTCGGGTTGAAATCCACCGTGCCATCGAAGCGGCCGGTGATGATCAGGTCGCCATTGGCCGCCACGGTCAAATCGCGGGCGCCGTCCGTGCCCGTGCCACCCACCCGCTTGCCCCATAGGAAGTCGCCCACACTGTTGAGCTTCACCACATAGATGTCGGCATCACCGGCACTGGTCAACGGTGCCGAGGTGGAACCGGGATCCAGGTCGAACGCACCGTAGAAGTTGCCGACCACGTAGATGCTTCCATCCGGCGCATAGGCCGCGCGCACGGCGCTGTCGTCGCCATTGCCGGGCTGCACGCCACCGAACTGTCTTGCATAGGCGAACTCGGGGGGCTGGGTCCAGACCGCCGTGGTCGTGAGGACCATGACCAACGCGAAGAAGAGCCTTTTATTCAGCATGTGTGTGGAATAGATGAGGTCAAAGGTGAAGCGCCAGGATACGTCTGTCCGGCTCCATCTAATGAACGTGCCATCCCACCGATCCGGCGTAGAGCGATTGGGGATGGACGCGGTGCGAAGACCTATCCGATGCGTTCCACCCGTAACCGTTGGTGCTCTGCACCGAGTTGCAGCGTTGCCACCTCACCCGCACGCCTGCCCATCAGTGCTCTGGCCAGCGGTGCGGTGAAGGCGATGCGGCCCTGTTTCACATCGGCCTCGTCCACGCCCACGATGGTGAAGGTGAGCGTGGTGCCCGTCATCCGCCCGGCCTCATGGGTGAAGGTCACCGTGCTGCCGAAGCGCACCTCCTCCGTGTCCGCAGCGGGTTCCACAAGCCGTGCGGTCACGATGCGTTCGTTCAGCAGGGCAAGCCGGCCATCGATCACGGCATGGGCGCGTCGGCGTTCGTCCTCGCTGCCCACCACGGTGGCGCGTTCGGCCTCCAATGCGCTGCGTTCCTCCTGCAGCAGCTGCAGCCCGCGCCGGGTCACGTAGTTCGGCACGCCTTCGGGCAGCGCGGCACGCGGCGGGATGAAGGGTGCCTCCTCCTGGTCGTCCTCTTTGACGAAGCCGCGGCTCATCGCCTCACCGGGTGGTGATCACGTTGTGGTTGGTATTGCCCAGGGCCTGTGTGGTCCAGGCGCCGGCGCCACTCTCATCCACTGCAAAGGCGTAGGCAGTGCTGAAGTTCCACACCACGATCTTGTCGCCGTGGGCCACGTTGCTGTGGTTGGTGCTGCCCAGTGGTTGCACGGTCCAGGTGCCTGCCCCGCCGCCATCCACATGGAAGGCGTAGGCGTTGCTGTTGTTGTAGAGCACGATGGAACGGTCCGTGGCCACGCCGATGTGGTTGGTGTTGCCCAGTGCCTGCACGCTCCAGTGCCCCACGCCGCTGTTGTCCAGGTAAAAGGCATAGGCGTTGCTGCTGTTGTAGAGCACCACGGCGCGCTTGGAGGCAATGCCGAGGTGATTGGTGTTGCCCAGTTGTTGGGTGAGCCAGGTGCCCTGCCCCTCGGGGGTCTGGTAATAGCCATAGGCCGTGCTGCTGTTGTAGAGCACGATGAGGCTGTCCGTGTTGGTGGGTGCGCAGCCATCGGCACCGGGCATGCCTTGCGGACCGGGAGGGCCGGGCTCGCTATTGGCGGCATACAAGGCATAGGGCACGCTCAGCAATTGGCTGGTGCCTGCGATGGTGTAGTTGCCACCGCCGTTGGGGTCGGTCTCGCTGCGCAGGAAGTAGGGGCCGCTGGCCCAATCGATGGCCTCCATGCTGCCGCTCTGCACCGCGCCGCCGCCCACCTCCACGCTCACCAGTCCGTTGGCGTTGGTGGGGGCGCTGTGGGTCTCCACATACACCGCGGTGCCTGTGGCACTGCCCTGCAGGATGCTGAGCCGCATGCCCACCGTGGCGTTGGTCACCAGGGCATTGGCCTCGTCGCGCACCACGGCCTGGTAGCTCATGCGCTGGGGGGCTTGCGCGTTCAGGTGCAGGGCGAGCGTCAGGGTCGCCGCTGAAAGGAGGAGGTGCGTTCTCATCGTTTCTGGAGGGTGATGCGGTTGTAGGGGCCGCCTTGAGCGGTGATGAGCAAGAGGTAGGTGCCGGAGGCCTGTGCCGCCAGAGGGACCGTCAACGAGGTGCCGGTCACCGCGCCCTGCTGCACCAAGGCACCCGAGGCGCTGTACAAGGCGTAGTGCGCTGGTCCGGGCAGGGGAGCATCCCAACTGACCTGCACCGCTTCCCCGGCCGGGTTGGGCCACACGTTCACGTGGGGCTCCTGGGCTTCCGGTGCGCTGGTCACCAGCCATTCGTAAGGCTGCTGCACGCCGCGTTGCACGCTGCCACCGGGCGCCAGCGTGGCTTCATAGGCCACCTGGCCCACGGTCCAGCTCACCGTTCCGCCGCCACCCGCGCTTTCGGCACTGGCCGGTGCGATCGCTTGCTGGGCCCTCACCAGACAGGCAATCGATATGAAGGTCCACAGCAGGCCGGCGCGCAGCATAGGGCCAAAGTACCCGTTTTCCGGCATGGTGCCTGAGAACGGTCAGCTGCCCGTTCGTCCCTACTGCGTACGCCCGTGATTAAATAACACGTATTCAGATGTTCAAAGTGAGCAGCACGAATGTTGTCGATGGTGACACCGCCGCACCCTTGCTGGTGTATGACAAGGGTGCTGCAACGGCGGCGACTGCTCGCCCCAGTTGAGCTGGCAGGGCGCACCGAGGGGCACGCAGAGCCATGCCACCCGTACTTTTGCCCTGCGATGCTGAAACAAGGCCTATATCAGAAGCTCCAGCAAAAGCTCTCCCCGCAGCAGATCCAGCTGATGAAGATGCTGCAGCTGCCGACCGTGGAGATGGAGGAGCGGATCCGGCAAGAAATCGAGGAGAATCCCGCACTGGAAAGCGGCGAGGAGGAGCATGCCGAGGAGGCTCCCACGGAGGAGCAGGCCATCGCCGAGAGCAGCGAGCTCGACACCGACGCCAACGAGGAGAACGAGCGGGACGACTTCGACCTGAGCGACTACTTCCCCGATGACGACACGCCCGACTACAAGCTGAGCGTGAAGAACAGCGGCCCGGACGAGGAGGAGCGCGAGATCCCACTGGCCGGCGGCACCACTTTCCAGGATGCCTTACGCCAGCAACTGGCCCTGCGCGATTGCGACGATCGCACCGAGCTGCTCGCCGAGCACCTGATCGGCAACCTCGACGAGGACGGCTACCTGCGCCGCGAGCTGGATGCCATCGTCAACGACCTGGCCTTCACGCAGAACATCAGCGCCACCCGCGAGGAGCTGCATAAGGCGCTGAAGGAGGTGCAGGACCTCGACCCCGCGGGCACCGGCGCGCGCAGCCTCCAGGAATGCCTGCTGCTGCAGGTGCGCCGCATGCCGCACAGCCTGGACCAGCGGATCGCGGAGGAGATCCTGGAGAAGCACTTCGATGCCTTCAGCAAGAAGCATTACGACCGCATACTGGAACGGCTCGAGATCGATGAGGAGGCCCTGAAGGAGGCCATCGACCTCATCACCCGACTCAACCCGAAGCCTGGAAACACACTGCGTGAGACCGCCGCGCCCAGCCAGGAAATCGTGCCCGACTTCAGCGTGCTGGCCATCGATGGGCAGCTCGAGCTCTCCATCAACGGCCGTAATGCGCCGGAGCTCCGCGTGAGCCGCGCCTACCGCGACATGATGCAGGAGTACCAGCGCAACAAGAAGGACAAGGCCGCCAAGGAAGCGCTGGTCTTCATCAAGCAGAAGCTGGACAGCGCCAAGTGGTTCATCGACGCCATCAAGCAGCGGCAGCATACGCTTCTCGTGACCATGGAGGCCATCATGGAGCACCAGCGCGATTTCTTCCTCACCGGCGACGAGACCAAGCTGAAGCCGATGATCCTGAAGGACATCGCTGAGAAGGTGGGGCTCGACATCAGCACCATCAGCCGGGTGGCCAACAGCAAATACGTGCAGACCAATCACGGCACCTTCCTGCTCAAGTTCTTCTTCAGCGAGAGCCTCACCACCCAGGAAGGCGAGGAGGTGAGCACACGCGAGGTGAAGAAGATCCTGAAGGACGCCATCGAGGCGGAGGACAAGCGCAAGCCGCTCACCGACGATGAGCTCACAGCCCTGCTGAAGGAGAAAGGCTACAACATCGCGCGGCGCACGGTGGCCAAGTACCGTGAGCAGCTGGCCCTGCCCGTGGCGCGCCTCCGCAAAGAGCTGTGAACGACGGCAGCGCATGGCACGGGTCTCGGTCGAGTTCCAAGGGCGGCTGCTTCGCCGGACGGGGGGAAGTGCCCGCCCAGGAGCGCTGCGCTTGATGCACTGATGCCCTCCCGATGCGCCCCATCGCCCTCGCACTCTCCTACGCCCTTCACCCGCTGCTGATGCCCTTGCTCACGCTCTGGCTCGCGCTGGAGCTCGATGCGCACCTGGGCTACTTCCTCGACGATCAGGCGCGCTGGCTGCTGCTCGCCATGGTGGGGCTGATGACGGTGGCCTTCCCGCTCACCAGCGCGCTGCTGCTGCGCCGGGCTGGGCTCATCACCAGCCTGGAGATGCCTCGGCGAAGCGAGCGCATCGCGCCCTACGCCATGACCTTGCTGTACTACGGCATGACCTGGTACCTGCTCGCGCGCTCGCCGCTGCATCCGCTGGCGTTGGCGCTCTTCAGCGGCGCGGTGCTGGCCTTGTTGATGGCCACCCTCATCACCCTGCGGTGGAAGGTGAGCGCACATATGATCGGCATCGGCGGTTGCCTGGGCGCGGTGGCCGCACTCGACCTGATGCACCGGCTGGGAGCCTTCCTGCCGCTCTGCCTGCTCGTGGTGGTGGCGGGCGCCCTCGGCACGGCGCGGCTGCTCACCAGCGACCACACCCCCGCCCAGGTCTATGCCGGTGCGCTGCTGGGCTTCGCGTGCGTATTCGGCATGGTGACATGGATGCCACCCCTGCCCTTCTGAGGGCGTTACCGCACCAGGTTCACATGGCCGATCGCCTCGTGCAGCCGGCCGCTGAGCTCGGTGGCCTTCACCTTCCACACGTAGGTGTCGATGGGCGATTCGCGGCCCTTGTAGGTGCCGTCCCAGCGGCCCTGCAGCTGCTCGGTGCGCCAGATGAGCTCGCCCCAACGGTTGAAAACCAGCAGCTCGAAATCGCGGATGTCCTTGCCGAGCGCGCCGAAGCCGTCATTGAACCCGTCGCCGTTGGGCGTGAAGGTGTTGGGCAGGTAAAGGCTGCCCGTGACGGTGATCGTGACCGCATCGGTCTTCGTGCAGCCCAGGCTGTCGGTGATGGTCACCGTGTAGGTGGTGGTCTGCTCGGGCCGCACCCAGGGCGATTCGCTCAGCGGGTCATCGAACCCCTCGCTGGGCGACCAGGTCCAGGTGCCGCTGCCGGTGGCCGTCAGCTGAACGGCATCGCCGTACTCGATGAGTCGGTCGCGACCGGCATCGATGAACGGCCATGGCAGCAGGTCGACCTGCGCGAACGCGGTATCGGAGCAGCCGTTGGCATCGAATGCCACCACACGATAGAGCGTGCTCTGCGCCGGCACGGCCACGGGATCGGGGATGGTATCACTGGTGAGCCCGGCAGCTGGTGACCATATATAGCGCACGCCGCCGTTCGCGCCCAGCGGCACAGGATAGCCCGGGCAGACGAGCGTATCCGGCCAGGCATCCGCCGTCACGTAGATGAGGTCCACGAAGGCGCTGTCGGTAAGTGTGCCGCAGGCATTCACCAAGGTGACGATGTAGAGCGTGGGCACGGTGGGCGTCACCGTCGGTGATTGGACATCCAGGGATGTGATGCCATTGGCCGGCTGCCAGGCGTAGGCATCGGCCGGTGTTGCCACGAGCTGAGCGCTGGTGCCGAAGCAGATGGTGGTGTCCTGCAGCTGGGGCAGCGGAGGGGCATCGTACACGTTCACCGTCACGCTGTCCGTCACCACGCAGCCTTCCGGCGTGGTCAGGACCACGGTGTAGGTGGTGGGCGCCACGGGCGTGGCCGTAGGCGCTGCAGCCGATGGGTCGCTGAGCGTGGCAGCCGGGCTCCATAGATAATCCACGCCACCCGAGGCCGTGAGCACCACGCTGCCCCCCAAACAGGTGGAGGTATCCGGCGAGAGCCCATAGGCCGGAACGATGATGGTGACGGTGACGGGCTCACTGTCATTGCCGCAGGCATCGGTGGCGGTGACCGTGTACGTGGTGGTCTGTACCGGCGAGGCCCACGGGTCGGCCGCGCCCGGATCGCTCAGCCCTGCTGCCGGCGACCAGAGGTAGGAAGCACCGCCGCTGGCTGAGAGCTGAACGCTGTCCCCCGGGCAGACCGGCGCCACGGCGTCCACCGCGACCACGGGTGGCGGCAGCACAGTGACCGTGAGCGTAGCGGTGTCGGAAGTGACGCAGCCTGCGCTGTTGCTCAGCACCATCGTTACCGTGTACTCCCCGGCGGAAGCGAACGCATGAGCCGGCGCCTGCACGGTGCTGGTGGGGCTCCCGTCGCCGAAGTCCCACAGGTAATCGGTGCCCCCGACGCTGCTGTTGGTGAACTGCGCCGTGGCACCCGCGCAGATCGACGATGGCCCGTTGATGCCGATGATCGCCTGAGCCGGGGAGAGGTCGAACTTGAACACCCCGAGGTTGCAGTTGAAGCTGCCATTGGTGGTACTCCAGGCGCCTGGCGTGGTGGGGAAGTCATCCTGGCTGCCGCAGCCCGCGCATACCGCGTGGTATACCGTGCCGTTCTTGTCGAAACGGCTGGTGCCGCCATCTACATGCTCGGAGCTCGTTGCGCCGCCGAAGTAGGTGGCATAGGCCAGCGCCACCGCCTCGGGCTCCAGCACCATCAGGTGCACATCGCTGCCGTTGGTGGTGGCCTGGAAGGCATCCGGCGTGAGCGGGGAACCCGTGGTGGAGCTGCTGCCGTTGCCGGCATTGCCGTTGGTGATGCCGGCCCAGCCGCTCAGGTAGATCTGGCCGCAATCGCTCACGAGGAAGGCCGTTGGCGAGAGGTCCTGCCCCGGATTGCCATTGCCCAGGCGGGTGCTCCAGAGCGAAGCGGAGAGGTCGTTGCTGAGCTTGTGCACGAACTGCGTGCTGCCCGGGTTGGAATACTTGCCCGGAGTCACGGGATAGGCGCCGCGCGTCTGCCCGACGGCGAACACCTCATCCGCCGTGTTGAGCTGCACGAAATAGGCCTGGTCGTAAGCCCCGGTGCCTAAGTAGGTGGCGGAAAGGAGCGCCGTGCCGGCGGCATTGTAGCGGGCGAGATAGCCGTCGGCATCCCCGTTGTGGCTGTTGTCGGCCGGCGTTCCTGCCATGGGCAGGTCGGCGCTGGTGGTGCCGCCGCTGATGAAGATGCGCCCGTTCCCGTCCAGCTGAACGCCCAGCCCGTTCTCATCGCCGCTGCCGCCATAGTAGGTGCCCCAAAGCAGCGTGGTCAGCCCTGGGTTGAGGCGGAAGAGGTAGGCGTCCTGCCCGCCGCCCGATGCGGGCTGAGGCGCACCGGCCGATGTCGGCATATCCGGGCTGCGCGTGGTGGTGGCTACCAGGCAATTGCCGGCGGCATCCAGCACGATCTCCCCGCGGAAGTGATCGCCGTAGTTGTGGGTGAGCACACCGGAGTTGTTGAGCCCATCGTGCCCCGAGCCGCCTATGTAGGTGCATCCGGCAAGGGCTGTGGCACCGGCGTTGAAATGCGCCACGAAGATGTCGGTGCCGTTGTTGTGGAAGAAGCCGTACCCGCCGCTGATGTTGGTCCAGGTGACGGAACCGCCCCCGGGATTGAAGGTGGCGTCATAGGCCCCTGGGGTGGTGGGGAAGTCCGCTGAGCCCGTGGCGCCCATCACGAAGAGCTCGTCCTGGTCGTTCACCACCAGGCTGTGCGGGCTCTCACTGCCGCTGCCGCCGAGATAGGTGCTCCAGACCAAGGTGCTGCCATCGGGGCTCCATTTGCTGATGCCCACGTCCATATTGCCGCCTGCGAAGAAGCCCTGCAGCGCCCCCACCGTGAGCGGATAGCCGGTGTTGAACACGATGCCCCCGCCGTAGAGGTGGCCGCTGCCATCATAGGTGGCCGTGAAGCCGAAGTTGTCCGCCGAGCTGCCGCTGTAGCTTCCGAAGGTGAGCACCGGATCGATCACGAGCCCCAGGCCGGTGGCACCCTCCACCGCGAAGCTGAGCACATCGCCTTCCAGCCGGTAGGCCGATGGTACCGCTCGCTGTGCGGACCGGCCCGACGCTGACGCCGGGATGAAGGAGACCGGCTGCTGCTCCACCACGGTGCCGGTGGAGAGCACCACGTGCAGCGCACCCTGCTTCAGTTCCAGTCCATCCTGCCCCTCATAGCGGAGCCGGATCAGGCCGGGATCGGCGCCGGGCGCCACGAGCAGGTCGTACTTCAGCCCCTCCTTGCCGCTCAAGCGCAGGTCGATGCCCGGCCAGACTTGGCGCAGCAGCACCTCGCCGTAGACGGCACAACCAGCGCCCCAGCCCATGGGGTCGTTGCCCACGAAGTGGTTCTCGTAGTGCGGCTGCCGGTGGGCACCCTCCCAGCCTTGGGCCCGGCCGCCCGTAAAATGGACCCGATAGGCATGGGCCTTGCCTTCATCAGCAGGGCCTTGACCCGGGTGCGCATGGCCGTGGCGCCGCAGCGGGCTCTCGCTGAACTGCACGTAGGTAAGGGCCTCCCGCTCCACGAAGAGCGCGCCGCCGGGGACCAGGGCACGGTAAAGCACATGGTCGGGCCATTGTCCCCTGTTCTCGGTGAAGAGGGCCCCTTGCGCGCCAGCAAGCGCACCCATGGCCGAGGCCAGGAACGATATGAGGAGCAGGGCCCGCACGGTGCCGGAGCGTATGCGCCAAGGTACAGGGTGTAGACAGCCCTTGCACCGCCGAAGTTGCTTGGCCGGGCCCGGCAGACGCCGAAACGGCCCCTCCCGGCGGATGGGTACCTTTGCGCGCCCCCCGGGGCATCCCCCATGAGCGACGCCATCAAGCACGAGTGCGGCATCGCGCTCATCCGCCTCCGCAAGCCCCTCTCCTACTACCAGGAGCGCTACGGCTCACCCCTCTACGGCCTCAAGCGGCTGTACCTGCTGATGGAGAAGCAGCACAACCGCGGGCAGGATGGTGCCGGCATCGCCTCCATCAAGCTCGACCCGGCCCCCGGCCTCAACTACATCGACCGGGAGCGAAGCACCGACAAGCAGGCCATCCAGCGGATCTTCGGCAAGGTGGACCGGGGCTACGCCGAGGCCTTGGCCCAGGATCCGGCCGCGGCAGGCAACCCGCATCTGCTCAAGCAGCTCATGCCCTTCGCCGGCGAAGTGCTGCTCGGGCACCTGCGCTACGCCACATTCGGTCGCGATAGCCTGGAGAATTGCCACCCGCGCCGGCGCCTCAACAACTGGATGACGCGCAATCTGGTGGTCGCCGGCAACTTCAACATGACCAATGTGGACGAGCTGTTCGACCTGCTCGTCTCCATCGGCCAGCACCCCAAGGAGCGCAGCGACACCATGACGGTGCTCGAGAAGATCGGCCACTTCCTCGATGTGGAGAACGAGCGCCTGGCCACCATTCACCGGCAGCTGGGCTACACCGAGCGGCAGATCACCCAGGTGATCGCCGAAAAGCTCGATGTGCGCCAGATCCTGGTGAACAGCGCGCTGGACTTCGACGGCGGGTATGCCCTGGCCGGCATGATGGGCCATGGCGATGCCTTCGTGCTGCGCGATCCCGCCGGCATCCGGCCGGCCTATTGGTACGCCGACGACGAGGTGGTGGTGGTGGCCAGCGAGCGCCCCGCCATCCAGACGGCCTTCAACGTGCGCACCGAGCAGGTGCAGGAGCTCACGCCGGGCCACGCCCTCATCATCCGCAAGGACGGCTCCTTCGCCGAGCAACTGGTGCGGGAGCCGATGGAGAAGCGCGCGTGCAGCTTCGAGCGCATCTATTTCAGCCGCGGCAGCGACCGCGATGTCTACCAGGAGCGGATCGCGCTGGGCCGTTCGGTCTGCCCCGCCATCCTGGAGACCGTGGATCACGACCTGGAGAACACCGTCTTCAGCTTCATCCCCAACACCGCCGAGGTGGCCTGCTACGGCATGCTCAAGGAGATGGAGGACCGCTTGAATGCGCTGAAGGAGCGGCGCATCCTGGAGCTCGGGCCCTCGCCGGATGCTGCGAAGCTGCGCGCCATCCTCGCCCTCCGGCCGCGCCTGGAGAAAGTGGCGATCAAGGATGCCAAGCTGCGCACCTTCATCACCGCCGATGACGCCCGCGACGACCTGGTGGCGCACGTGTACGACATCACTTACGGCACCGTGAGGCCCGGCATCGACAGCCTGGTGGTGATCGACGACAGCATCGTGCGCGGCACCACGCTCAAGCAGAGCATCCTGCGCATGCTCGATCGCCTCGGACCGAAGCGCATCGTGGTGGTGAGCAGCGCCCCGCAGATCCGCTACCCCGACTGCTACGGCATCGACATGGCCAAGCTCGGCGACCTGGTGGCCTTCCGCGCCGCCATCTCGTTGCTGAAGGAGACCAAGCAGGCCAACGTCATCGATGACGTGTACGACCGGGCCCAGGCCATGGTGGGTCTGCCGCTGTCCGAGCAGGCGAACGTGGTGAAGGACATCTACGCGCCGTTCACCGCACAGCAGATCAGCGACCGCATCGCCGAGCTCCTCACCCCCGAGGACATCGGAGCCGAGGTGCGCCTCGTGTACCAGAGCATCGAGGGCCTGCATGCCGCCTGCCCCGGCCACCGCGGCGACTGGTATTTCACCGGCGACTACCCCACACCGGGCGGCAACCGCGTGGTGAACCGCGCCTTCATCAACTACATGGAGGGGAAGAACGTGCGGGCCTACTGAGCCGTCACGAGCCGGCCCTGCTTCCGGAGCTTGCGGAGCGCGCGCGGCCTGGCCTTCGCCTCCGCTGAGCCATGCAGCACGATGCGGGAGTCGCGCTCCACCGTGAGGCGCGCCTTGCGGTGCAGCTCCAGCCGAGCTCCGGGCAGCACATGCAGCTCGCTGCCGTTCCGCAGGGTGAGCGCGCTTCTCGCCTCGCCCGTCACGTGGGCGCCTGGGCTCATCACGAGACGCGTGGGCGCTGCGTACCAGGTGCGCCCCCCTGCACGTTCCGGCCGATCGAGCCGCGTGGGCGTGCCCGAGCGGTCCAGGATGAGCTCCGACCCCTTCTCAAGCACCAGCGCCGGGCGGCCCTGATGCGGCGGATGGTGCAGCACGATGCTATCCGCGCACCAGCGCAGTGTATTACTGAGTCGCCGGTCGTCATTCGTGATGCGCACCACCAGATCGCCACCCTCGCGCTGCTCCAGGACCTCAGCGGCAATGCCGTTCAAGTGCACCACGCGGTTGTCCGGCGGAGCAGCCCGGTTGACCGCATTCCCGCCCTGATTGAGCAGGGTGACCATGTTCGCCGTGGACGGGTTGGTGCACATGCCCAGCTTGCGATTGCCCTGCGGGGTGAAGACCTGCCGGGAATGCCCGAAGAAGTGGCCCTGGTCGATCCGCTGACCGTCACGGAACTCGATTCGGGGCACATAGTGCTTGCCGCGATCCAGCCGGCCCTGAGGGCTCGGGGTCAGCGGCAGCTCCAGGTCCTGCTGGCCGGTGAGCGGGTTGGCCGAGGCCCGGCCCACCTTGTAGGGCGTGGTCGGCTTGGGCCACAGGCACTCGAAGGGCACGGTGTCTCCGCGCAGCTCGTAATCGTGGTGCCCGCTGGCGCACAGTGCGCGCAGGTAATCGGAGTGCTGACCGTAGACATCGCGTCCGTACCGGTTGTCGCGGTCCACCTGCACATAGGCGAAGAGGCCCGGCACCAGCGGGGCGGTGCACTCGGCCACGCTCTCGTAGTGGAACTGGTCGCTCAGCACGCCATTCCGCTTGTGGCCCTGGTGGTTCTCGAGCCAGATCCATTGAGGGTATTCATCATCGCCGAGGAAGGGCAGCCGAATCCGCAGCGCATCGCCCGTGGTCATGAAATCGCGCAGCACGAAGACGCCGGTGTCGCCGTTGTACGGATCGATATCGCCATTGACCTCCCGACCGTCGGCGCCCCGTGCCCTGATCCGGTGTGCGGCACCTTCTGGTGCCCAGCCGAGCCGGTCACGGTCCCAGGCATTCCCGGTGAGCAGGGCGCTGTTGCTGCCGCCCATCATGCTCCAACCGCCCTGCAGCCAAGGGAAATAGCTGGCGAACTGCGAAGCATTGCCGCCGCCCGCGTGAAAGTTGTTGCCTCCGAAGAGCAAATGGTTGAACTCGTGCTGAAGAATCTCGTACGGCAACGCGTACATGCCTCCGAACCGGCTCTGCGAATCGCTCTCGAAGCCGAACAGCTTGCCCGGACTCCCGGGGTCCGTGCTGCCCTGGTTGTGCGTGAGTCCGCTGTTGCGGGCAATCACCATCACATGATCGTAGCTGTGCGGGCTGTCCGGTCCCGGCCGCTTCGGCAGCCCCGGCTTCCCGCCCCGCTGCCAGAGGTCGAAATCAGCGATGGCCAGGCGGTGCCGTGTGCGCAGCGCACCGAGCTCGTTGGCCTCCTTCACGGCAAGGGCGCCGATTCCGTGCGCATTGCCCAGCCCGGGATGCTCGCTCTCGCGAATGGTGAGGATCGTATCGATGTAATCCCCCAGAACGGTATACCGCCCCAAGGACATGTCATGGTAATAGCGTGTGATCTGGCCGAGGTACGCCGCTGCGGGTTGCGGGTCGAAAAGCTCATCCCTCCAATTGGGGAGCTGTCCCTTCCGCCAATGCGATGCGCCATCCGGCTGTGGGTCTCGTGCTGGGTTCTTGTCGTATTCCAACTCGCAGAATAGGACCAGCACGCGAATGGTGCCATGCGGCGAGAGGTACCACCCGTTCGTGCTATTGGGCACGTTCACGGTGTCCGGTTGGGCGGCAGTAGTCAACGCCACCAGCAGTGCAATGGTCAGGGACACCCAACGCATGCCCCGAAGGTAGCGCTACGGCTTCGGTGCCTTGTACAGCGGCACCGTGCTGCACGGTTCCCCGAACATCAGGCTCTTCACCACAGGCAGCAGCTTCGCGCTCAGCTCCACGTAGGCGTTCAGCGGCACGGGCAGCTTGCTGCAGCCCTTCACTACCACGCGGGCATTGCGGTAGGGCTCCACATCCAGCTGCTGCACGAAACGGGTGAACACGGCGCGTTCCAACTGGTCCGCATCGCCCTGCGTGACGAAGGCCGCGTGCGGCTGCAGGTGGGTGGCCACCAGCATGAAGGCCCAGGTGGGCACGATGGCATCGGCGCTGCAATGCACGCTCACGAGCTTCCCTGCATACTGCGACCAGTCGTGTTCCTTGCAGAAGGCGCGCAGGTCATCCTCCTTCAGCGCGATCTCCTGCCACAACAGCGGCTTCAGGTCGAAGACCACGCGCTCACCGGCCGGGTACAGCTCTTCCAGGTCGAGGGTGATGATCCCGCTCGAAGCGACCTTGTTGATGATGGGGCTTTCGTCGCTCATGGCTTGGTCTGGGTCGGAGTATGGGTCGCCATCCATGTGCGATCCATGGCTTTCATCGTATAGTTCCAAAGTAACTCGCGATCAGTCTGGGAAACCAGCAGCCGCTCACCTTCCATCTTCCAGTCTTCGTTGTAGTACGAGAGCACCAGCACGACGTTGGCACGAAGCGAATCGCTCATGAGCTCGGGACGGTCGATCAACTCATCACCCACCCTGAGGACCGGGATGAACTCGCTGAAGGATGTGCATGACCACAGACCGATCAACAGGATAGCGATGCCAGTTCGCGGGATCATCGCTACAGAATCACATGAACCCCAGCTCCAGCTGCGCCGCCTCGCTCATCATCGTGCGGTCCCAGGGCGGTTCGAAGGTGATCTCCACCTTGGCGCTCTTCACGCCCTGCACACCGGCCACCTTCTGCTCCACCTCGCCGGGCAGGGTCCCCGCCACCGGGCACGCCGGACTGGTCAGGGTCATCTTGATGTACACGCTGGCATCGTCGTGGATCACCACGTCGTAGATCAGTCCCAGCTCGTAGATGTCCACCGGGATCTCCGGGTCGTACACCGACTTGAGGGAGTTGATGATGCTCTCCTCCAGTTGTTTCTTCTCCTCGGGTGTCATGACTTGGACGAGTAAGCGAGGGCGTACCGTTTCATCTGATCGATCATCGCGCTGAGCCCGTTCGCGCGGTTGGGGCTCAGGTGCGCACGCAGGCCGATCTGATCGATGAACTCGGTGGACGCGCCAATGATCTCCTGCGGTGTACGGTCGTTGAACACGCGCACCAGCAGCGCCACGATGCCCTTGGTGATCATCGCATCGCTGTCGGCGGTGAAGTGGATGAGATCATTCTTTGGTTCCGCGTAAAGCCATACCCGGCTCTGGCACCCCCGCACCAGGTTGTCATCGGTCTTGTGCTCCGGCGCGATCAGCGGCAGTTCCTTGCCCAGCTCGATCAGGTGCTCGTAGCGGTCTTGCCAGTCAGTGAACATGGCGAACTCGTCGATGAGCTCTTGTTGGGTCTGGGTCAATGTGGAAGCGTTGGTCATGTCACCCTGAGCTTGTCTAAGGGTCAACGCAGCATCTTCACAGCCTTCCTGGTCGCCGCCACCATCACATCCACCTCCTCCTTCGTATTGAAACACGCGAAGCTGGCCCGCGTGGTTCCGCTCACGCCGAAGCGCTCCATCAGCGGCTGGGTGCAATGGTGGCCCGTGCGCACGGCGATGCCCTGCTGGTCGAGCAGCGTGCCGAGGTCGTAGTGGTGAACGCCAGACCCTGAGGCACTCGAAGGGTCGATCACGAAGCTGATCACGCCCACCTTCTCCTTCGCCGTGCCGATGATGCGCAGGCCATTGATGGTGAGCAGCTCCTTGGTGGCATGCTCGAGCAGCGCGTGCTCGTGCTTCGCCATCGCCGCCTTGTCGTAGTCCTCCATCCAGCGGAATGCCTCGCCCAGGCCGATGATGCCGGCGATGTGCGGCGTGCCCGCCTCGAACTTGAAGGGCAGCTTGGCGTAGGTGGTCTTCTCGAAGGTGACCACATCGATCATCTCGCCGCCGCCCTGCCCCGGAGGCATCTGCTCCAGCAATTCCTCGCGACCGTAGAGAATGCCGGTACCAGTTGGTCCGTAGGCCTTGTGCCCGCTGAAGGCATAGAGGTCGCAGCCGAGGTCCTGCACGTCGACATCCAGGTGCGCGATGGCCTGCGCTCCGTCCACCACGGTGACGATGCCGCGCTTCTTCGCCTCGGCGATCAGCTCCTTCACTGGGTTGATGGTGCCCAGCGTGTTACTGACGTGGCTCACCGCGAGGACGCGGGTGCGATCAGATAATTGGTCGATCAGATGATCAGATGACCCCAATGCCAGTTCTCCGGAGTCGGTCACCGGGATCACCTTCAGCTTCGCCCCCTGCCGCTCGCAGGCCAGCTGCCAGGGGACGATGTTCGCGTGGTGCTCCATCCCGCTGATCAGCACCTCGTCACCCTTCTTCAAGAGCAACTGTCCTAGGCTGAACGCCGCCAGGTTCAGGCTCGCGGTGGTTCCGCTGGTGAAGATCACCTCGTGCGCGTGCTTCGCGTTGATGTGCTTGCGGATGATCTCCCGCGCGGCCTCCTGCGCTTCGGTGGCCTTGGTGCTCAGTGTGTGTACGCCCCGGTGCACGTTGGCGTTGATCGTGGCGTAGTAGGCGCTCTCGGCCTTGATCACACGGCGCGGCTTCTGGCTGGTCGCGGCGTTGTCGAAGTAGACCAGCGGCTTGCCGTGCACCAGTTCCTTCAGGATCGGGAACTGCGCACGGAGCTCCTCGATGTTGAGCGCTTGGGAGACCGGTGCCGCTTTGGTGCTCACAGGTGTGCGAGTTTGTTGTCGATCAGCGCCGTCAACACCGCCTTCCACTCCTCGTTCTGCACCCGCTCCACCACCTCAGTGATGAAGGCATGGGCCATGAGCTTGCGCGCCTCGGCCTCGCTCACCCCACGGCTGCGCAGGTAGAACAGTCCCTTCTCGTCCAGGCGACCGATCGTGCACCCGTGGCTGCACTTCACGTCGTCGGCGTAGATCTCCAGCTCGGGCTTGGTGTACACCTTGGCGTCGTCGCCCAGCAGGATGTTCGCGTTGCTCTGGTAGGCCCGCGTGCGCTGCGCGTCCTGTTTCACGTACACCTTGCCATTGAACACGCTGGTGCCCTTGCCGGCCACGATGCCCTTGTAGAGCTCGTCGCTGGTGCAGTCCGGCACGTCGTGACCGATGTAGGTGTGGTTGTCGCAGTGCGTGGTGCCGTTCAGCAGGTACACGCCGTTCAGTTCCGCATGCGCCTCAGGACCGGCGAGGGAGACGCTCACGTCATTGCGGATCAGTGCGCCATTGAGTGTCGTGGTGCTCAGGCTGAAGTGGCCTTTCGATGCCACGCGCACACCCTCGAAGCTGATGTTCGCCGGCCCGTTCACCTCGTGCTGCAGCTTATGGATCGTGAGGCGCGCGCCTTCACTCACCACACATTCGCGCACGCTGTTGACGAGAGACTGCGGCGTTCCCTGAGCGGAGTCGAAGGGCGCCGCTACATGTTCGACGATCACCTCCGCCTCGGCGCCTTCGTGCAGCATGAACAGGTCGCGGGGCTGCACCAGCTGGCGCTCCCACGTGGTGACATGCAGGACGTGGATCGGCCGCTCCACCTTCACGCCCTTGGTCACCAGCAGGATCATGCCGTCCGTGGGTGCGGCGGTGTTCATGGCGGTGAAGAGGCGCTCGCCAGTGGGTGCCAGCGTGCCGTAGTGCTCCTTCACGGGGCCGTGCGTGAGGTGATGCTTCAGGCTGTCGATGACGAGGCCTTTCTGCGTTTTCAGGTCATCGCTCAGATCGGCGCGGAAGTGCCCGTTCACGAAGACCACGCGTGCGGCCTCGAAGGGAAGGCGGGCGGGTAGCGCCACGTTCGCATCACCCGTCGGTGCGGCATAGGGCTGGTTGAACAGCTTGCCCACGCGGGTGTATTTCCACGCTTCGGTCTTGCTGGTGGGGACAGGCAGCGTGTGCACCTGGGCGAGTGCTTCGGCGGCACCGGGCCAGGTGCTTCCCTCGAGCTGCGGGAGCACGGTGGCCTTGGTATCGGTCGATGTAGCAGTGATCATCTGATCGTCTGATTTTCTGATCATCGGATCGATCACGCGTGCTCCTTCACCCAGTCGTAGCCCTTCGCCTCCAGCTCCAGTGCCAGTTCCTTCTGTCCGCTTTTGATGATGCGGCCGTCGGCCATCACGTGTACCACGTCGGGCACGATGTAGTCCAGCAGGCGCTGGTAGTGCGTTACCACGATAAAGGCGTTATCCTTGGAGCGCAGTTTGTTCACCCCGCCGGCCACGATGCGCAGCGCGTCGATGTCCAGGCCGCTGTCGGTCTCGTCGAGGATGCCGAGCTTGGGCTGGAGCATCGCCATCTGGAAGATCTCGTTGCGCTTCTTCTCGCCACCGCTGAAGCCCACGTTCAGGTTGCGGTTCATCAGGTCGGCGTCCATCTCCACGAACTTGGCACGTTCGCGCACCAGGGCCAGGAAGTCCTTGCCGCCGAGCTCCTCGAGGCCGTTCGCCTTGCGGGTCTCGTTCAGCGCCGTGCGCAGAAAGGTCATGTTGCTCACGCCGGGGATCTCCACCGGGTATTGGAAGGCGAGGAAGATGCCTTTCCAGGCGCGCTTTTCCGGTGCCAGCTCCAGCAGGTCCTCGCCGAGGTAGGTCACGGAACCTTCGGTGACCTCGTACTCTTCACGGCCTGCCAGCACATTGGCCAGGGTGCTCTTGCCTGAGCCGTTGGGGCCCATGATGGCGTGCACTTCACCGGCCTTCACTTCCAGGTTGAGGCCTTTGAGGATCTCCTTGCCGTCGATGTTGGCGTGGAGGTTTTTGATCTTTAGCATGCGGTCTTGTTTAGAACGATTCTAAACTATTAGTGTGGCGCAAAGGTAGGCTGTTGCAGGAGAGCGGCCAAGGTGGCCGAAGAACAAGCTGAACTACCCGGAGGTTCGCCAGGCCCCACGCTCAACGCTGAGCCTGTCCATGGGCCGCAATATGCGCCACTTATGGGGTCATCTCGTACCGGAAGCGCAGATCCAACGCTTTCGTATCCAGTGTATCCAGCATCTCCCGCGTTACCCGCAAGGGGTACAAGCTCCTGTTCAGCGGCTTCCGCATCATCTCCAGCCACACCGCCTGGGTCAAGCGCTCGGGCTTGTTGGCCAGCAGCACGGCCCGTGTGGGCGAGTTCCATTCGAGCGCGGTCGCCGAGCTGTCAGTATCCGTCATGGTAGGAGCTTGTGCAAAGGCCGTGAACGGACAAAGCACCAGCAGGAAGAGCATTAAGCGCGGGTTCATGGCTCAACGACCATTATGCGGGTGGATACCGAACGCGGACCCCAGCTGATCCTGCAATGGTACATGCCAGGGGATGCCCCGACGAGTTGCACCTGATGCACCTGGCTCCAGGGTGGTAAGCGCTCGTGTAGGATGAGCTTGCCCTCCAGGTCGCGCACTTCCATGACGCCGATCTGCCCAATGGAAGGGTAGCTTAGGGTGAACGCGCCAATGCTCGGGTTCGGGTAGGCCTGAATGCGCAGCCCTTCTGCAGCCAGGGAAGACATACCATTGTTGATCCCCAAACTGTCGCACACGCTGCCATCCACTGGGCCCAGGTGGTAGTTGGGGTGGTTGGGCAGTGAGTTGCCGAAGTAGCGCGGAAGGTCTATGCCGTGCTGTTCGATGTTGCAAGCCACGCCTGCCGAATCAGGCGAGTGGATCACGTGTAAGACTAGAGTCGTGTTGTCTGTACTGACATAGATCTTTCCGTCAGGTGCGAGTTGGGCGATATTGAATAAAGTGGCGAAGGGTGGGCTGGGTGAATAGGTACTGTCCCATACGGCGATGTGCACCATGGATGAGGCCACATCAGCAGCCTCCGTATCGAACTGGTACATGTCGAAGAACGAGGACACATACACATAGCGCCCATTAGAGGAGAAGGCCACACCACCTGCCCCGTTGTAGTCATTGATCGGGATAAAGACCGGGTTTGAAAACAGGCCCGTGCATCGATCGAAATCAAAGATGTCCAGGTCCTGCTCACCCCAATAATAGGCGAACTTGCTGCCATCTGGAGAAAAGCACGCCTGTCCATTATCCGCAGGTCGTGTCATGCCAATTGATTGGGTGCCATCCAAACTTATACCTGAAGGAGTGACGATGAATCTGTAGTAAGCGTTAGTGTTCAGTTTGTGACAGAAGGCCCACCAATCGCGGCCATTGGCATGCCGCACTGCGGTCAAGTATCCCAAGTTCAAATCATCACTCAGGATCACCTGGTTCTTGTTCACCACGGCACCCAAGCCACCTCCCAAACTCATATCGACCGTGGTCAAGTACAATTGTTCCGCGTTGATCACCAATTCATTGTCCACGGTCATGTGCAGTATGTAGTACTCACTTGGTGAATCTGGCCTGGGAAGTATCAAAGCGCCTTGAGCGAGAACTAGTCCGTAGGGACTGTTGTCAGCGTAGTTGCCTGGGTTCAGCCCAGCCCCATTGAACATGGTGTCACCATTTGCGTCGGCCACAATGAGTCCATTTGTGCTGAACAACAAATTGCCATTAGCATCGCTGATATTGGCTACGGTCCGTTGATAGTCAACAGTCCTGCTCAATGTCGTAATGGTTAGGGCTCCACTCTGGAAATCCATGTCAACTCCACCCGAAGGGGGAGGAGCCCAACTGGCGTACCCTCCGGTCCACAGGTTGTTCAAACCTTGCTGGGCCTGAATTTGATGCAAGGGCATCAACCCTTGTATCAAACCGAAGCAGAAACAAACACGAAACGCCAGCCGGACCATCGCGCAGCGCCGACCTCAGCGGACGATCGTGAGCTTACCCACACCAATGACCCCAGAAGGACCTCGCACTTGGTAGTGATAAAGGGCCGGAGCAAGTGATGCCGTGCTGAACGCCAAGCGGGGCATCTCGATCGGCACGACCTGCCGCATCACCTCGGCTCCCACGGCATCATACACGACGAAGCTTCCGGGTTCATCCAATTCGCGGTCGAGCACCAGTGTGGCTTCGTCAACGGCGGGGTTAGGCACCACGGTGACCGCATTGATCGGCAGAGCGGTCAGGCTCTTGACAAGGATACCATGTTGGAGACAGAGTGCCTGGTCATCGAAGTCGTAGCTGTCATCGATGAGCCAGTAGAGCGAGCGGGCTTTGAACACTGCGTTGCCGCCAACCATCGGGCATTGGTTGGCGATCGCGAATAGGTCAACGGCTTGGGTGGTCGTGAAGCCATCCACATCCTTACCAATGGTGGCCAGGTACACCTCGTTCACCGCCTTCTCGTTGGTCTCGATCAATTCGGAGGCGGTGATATTGGCATTGGCCGTCTTCACCCCTTCGGCAGTCAGCACTTTGGCAGCACCGGCGACATACAAGGTCGCAATGCCAACGCACAACATGATCATTCGTTTCATGCCAAGAACCGAGGACGGCAAGGGTCTCCGGTATATCGAAGATATGCAACGGGTGTACGTTGCGAGGAGTCATCACTGACTCAACGACCGTGAGGCATGCTCGTTACCACCAGATCGCATTGCCTGTGTATTCGGCCTACAAGCGCTCAATGAACATCGCGGCCCAGGCATGCTCAATAGGTACGTTGCCGCAGACCGCCTTCTTCGATCACCGTGAACCGGCCAAGGATAGCAGTGCCTTGTGCCAACAGATCGAGCAACAGGGTGGCTGCGGCCAATGGGTCCTTGCCGCGATGACGGAAGAACACGACAGCAGGCGGGTTTTCGATCCCTTCCTTGAAGATGATCTCCCCGTAGTCTTTGTCAAACGTCAGGATCACACGGCTTTCGGTTCGTGCCATGGCTATCACCACATGGTCCGAGACACCCGGAGCCGTCTCGCGAATGCTGGTGAGGTCGTACCCTGCACTGCGGAGCAGGGCGATGCCCGGAGCGGGGAAGTTCTCGTTGGCCAGGAAGTGCATCAGGCAGTGCGGCGCAGGGGCAGATACATCGCTTGGTGCATCCCATCACGGAGATAAGCGAACACGGCCTTCAGGTCTTCCGCTGTGATGTTCGGGTAACTTTCGAGCACCTGCGCCTCGGACCATCCTTCGGCGAGCAGTTCCAGGATCAGCTCCACGGAGATGCGTGTGCCTTTGATCACCGGCTTACCATGCAGCACCTCTTTATCGGATACGATGTGATCGCGCCATTCCATGATGTAACAAAGGTAGTGGAACCGCTCGGGCTTGGGTAGTGCAGTAAGTCTTGGTGTGGCGCGTGAGCGGGCGGAGCGGCAGCTTGCCGAAGGTGAAGCGCAGGCATGGCGCGAGCGAGGAGGCGACCGGAGGAAGCCACCGGAGACGGAGCCATGCCCGCTGAACCGAGGCAACTACAGCGAAGCACGCGACCCCGGCCGCATTTGGGACGGGGGTACGCCCAACTACCTATCCAACCGACCCTTCGAGAGAAACGGCAAGAAGCTTCTGCGCTTCCACCGCGAATTCCATCGGCAACTGGTTCAGCACCTCCTTGCAATAGCCGTTCACGATCAGGCTCACGGCCTTCTCCGTCTCGATGCCCCGCTGGTTGAGGTAGAAGATCTGGTCCTCGCCGATCTTGCTCGTGGTGGCCTCGTGCTCCACCATGGCGGTCGGGTTCTCGCTCTCGATGTAGGGGAAGGTGTGCGCGCCGCAGCGGTCGCCGAGCAGCAACGAATCGCACTGGCTGAAGTTGCGCGCGCCCTTCGCGCCCCGGCCGATCTTCACCAGGCCGCGGTAGCTGTTGTTGCTGAGGCCGGCGCTGATGCCCTTGCTCACGATGGTGCTCTTCGTGCCCTTGCCGATGTGGACCATCTTGGTGCCGGTGTCGGCCTGCTGGCGGTTGTTGGTCACCGCCACGCTGTAGAACTCGCCGGTGCTATAGTCGCCTTTGAGCACGCAGCTCGGGTACTTCCAGGTGATGGCGCTGCCGGTCTCCACCTGCGTCCAGCTGATCTTGCTGCGTTCGCCCAGGCAGAGGCCGCGCTTGGTGACGAAGTTGTAGATGCCGCCCTTGCCCTCCTTGTCGCCGGGGTACCAGTTCTGGACGGTGCTGTACTTGATCTCGGCGTCCTTCAACGCCACCAGTTCCACCACGGCGGCGTGCAACTGGTGCTCGTCGCGGATGGGGGCGGTGCAGCCTTCGAGGTAGCTCACGTACGCGCCCTCATCGGCGATCAGCAGCGTGCGCTCGAACTGGCCGGTCATGGCCTCGTTGATGCGGAAGTAGGTGCTGAGCTCCATGGGGCAGCGCACGCCCGGCGGGATGTAGCAGAAGCTGCCATCGCTGAACACGGCGCTGTTGAGCGCGGCGAAGTAGTTGTCCGTGCGCGGCACCACGCTGCCGATGTACTTCTTCACCAGTTCGGGGTGCTCGTGTACGGCCTCGCTGAACGCGCAGAAGATGATGCCCTTCTCCTTCAGCGTCTCCTTGAAGGTCGTCTTCACGCTCACGCTGTCGAACACCACGTCCACCGCCACGCCCACCAGGCGCTTCTGCTCTTCGAGGCTGATGCCCAGCTTCTCGAAGGTCTTCACCAGCTCGGGGTCGGCCTCATCCAGGCTGTTGAGCTGGGGCTTCTTTTTCGGCGCGCTGTAGTAGTAGGCGTTCTGGTAGTCGATCTTGGGATAGTGGATGTGCGCCCACTCGGGCTCTTCCATCTTCTGCCACAGGCGGAAGGCATCCAAGCGCCACTCGAGCATCCATTCGGGCTCGTTCTTCTTGGCGCTGATGAAGCGCACGATGTCCTCGCTGAGGCCCTTGGGCGCCTTTTCGCTCTCGATGTCCGTGACGAAACCGTAGGCGTACTCCTTTTCGGTGACCTCGCGGAGGATATCGTCGGTGTCTTGTGCCATGAGTACTTTACCACAGAGGCACAGAGGACACAGAGAATGCGAATTCCCTGTTCGACCGTGCTGCTCTTGTGGACTTTGTCATTGGATTTCCTCTGTGCTCTTAGTGCCTCTGTAGTGAACCTCAAATAGAGAAGCTCTCGCCACAGCCGCACGTACGGTTGGCGTTGGGGTTGATGAACTGGAAGCCCTTGCCATTGAGGCCGCCGCTGAAATCGAGGGTGGTGCCCAACAGATAGAGCAGGCTCTTCTTGTCCACCACCACCTTCACGCCGTTGTCCTCGAAGACCTTGTCGCCATCCTTCAGCTGGTCGTCGAAGGTGAGGTCGTACATCAGGCCGCTGCATCCGCCGCCCTTCACGCCCACGCGCACGAAGTGGTTGGGGCCGCGGCCCTCCTGGCCCAGGAGCTTGGTGACTTCCGCCTTGGCGGGTTCGGAGACCTTGATCATCGCTTGTCGACCTTATTTAGAATTCGTCTAAACAAGATTGCGTGGCAAAGGTAGGCGCTGGTTGGGTGCGAACGGAGGGCGAACAACCAAGCCATCAAGAGGTTCGCCGGCGACGGGCGTTGCTGGAGGCGGACCGGCCTGCTATCTTATTCGCCGCTTCCTTGACGGCTTATGCGTCAATCCGTCAGGGGTGGAAGTGATAGCCTGCCGAAGGCGAAGCGCAGGCGTGCTGCCGGCGAGGAGGCGACCATCCCGGACCAAGGCCCGGGAGAAGCCACCGGAGCGGCAAGCACGCCCGTTGAGCCGAGGCAGCTAACGCGGACAGCCCGGCTGGCGGCCAACCATCGACTCCCATCCAACGCACCTGTAACGTCGACGCACGTCATCGACCTGACGAATGAAGAACAGCGAGCGCACCATCCTCCACCTCGACCTCAATACCTTCTTCGTTTCCGTGGAACGCCTGCACGAGCCGAAGCTGAATGGAAAGCCCGTTCTCATCGGCAGCGACAGCGACCGCGGCGTGGTGGCCAGCTGCAGCTACGAGGCCCGCGCCTTCGGAGTGCGCAGCGCCATGCCCATGAAGATGGCCAAGCAGCTGTGCCCCGAGGCGATCATCCTGCGCGGCGACAGCGGCGCTTACCTGAAGAAGAGCGACGAGGTGACCGAGATCATCCGCGCCAGCGTGCCGCTCTTCGAGAAGAGCAGCGTGGACGAGTTCTACGTGGACCTGAGCGGCACCGACCGGTTCCACGGCAGCCGCAAGCTGGCGGCCGAGCTCCGGCAACGCATCATGAAGGAGAGCGGGCTCCCGAACAGCTTCGGGCTGAGCATCAACAAGACGGTGAGCAAGGTGGCCACCGGCGAGGCCAAGAACGGCGCCGGCGAATGGTACGTGGAGCGCGGCACCGAGAAGCCCTTCCTGGCGCCGATGCCCATCGAGCGCATCCCCGGCGTGGGCGAGAAGACGGCGCACCTGTTGCGCAGCATGGGCGTGGCGAAGATCCACACCCTGCAGGAGGTGCCCATGGACCTGATGCAACGGCTGCTGGGCGAGCACGGGCCGGTGCTGTGGCGCAAGGCCAACGGCATTGACGACAGTCCCGTGGTGGCCTGGCACGAGCGCAAGAGCATCAGCACCGAGCGCACCTTCGAGCGCGACACCATCGATGTAGTGAAGCTGAAGGGCATGCTCACCGCCATGGCCGAGAGCCTCGCCTTCCAGCTGCGCAAGGGCGGCAAGCTCACCAGCTGCGTGGCCGTGAAGATCCGCTACGCCGACTTCAACACGCACCTGAAGCAGCAGCGCATCCCCTACACGGCGTGCGACCACCTGATCCTGCCCGTGGTGCACGAGCAGTTCCGCACGCTGTATGACCGGCGGCAGCGCATCCGCATGATCGGCGTGCGCTTCAGTCACCTGGTGGGCGGCGGGCACCAGATGAACGTGTTCACCGACACCGAGGAGGCGATGAACCTCTACCAGGCCATGGACAAGATCCGCAAGCGCTTCGGCGACCGCACCGTGATGCGCGCCGCCGGCATGGATGCGAAGAGCATCGGGCGGATGGACAACCCCTTCGACGGGCAGGCGCCGGTGCTGCTGGCGAACCGCAGAACCTAAGGGCGGGCACAAATTCAATGGACTCGAATGGACGGAAATGGACCTGTGGGGATGGTAGGTGGGAGGTGGGCCATTTGCGTCCATTCGAGTCCATTCTGAAGAACCAGAACTACATTTAGAACCATGGAGAAGCCCGCGCCCCAACGCCCGCAAATCCTCCAACCCAGCGGCGGATATGAGAAGCTGGTGAGCTACCAGGTGGCCAAGCTGCTCTACGATGTGACCGTGCGCTTCGTGGACCGCTATATCCCGGCGGGCAGCCGCACGGATGACCAGATGGAGCAGGCTGCGCGCAGCGGCGAGCGCAACATCGCCGAGGGCAGCAAGCTGAGTGCCACCACCAGGAAATTGGAATTGAACCTGACCAATGTGGCGCGGGCCAGCATTGATGAACTGCGGAAGGACTACGAGTCGTTCCTGGAGCACCGCAAGCTACCGCTGTGGGAGCCGATGGACCCACGCCGCAAGGAACTGAGCAATGCGCGTTGCAAGGATGCCGACGAAGTGGCCCGCTGGATCAAAGCGGTGTGGGAGCGCGAGAAGGAACAGCGCATGCAGGCTGTCGAAGGGCCGCGCACCGCACGCACGCCGCGCACCGTGAAGGACCGGGCCTACGCGGAGATCAGCGCCAACGCAGGCCAGACGCTCTGCAAGATCGCCATCCACCTATTGGATAAGCAGGTGGAAAGCCAGGTGCTTGCCTTCGAAAAGGAAGGCGGCTTCAGCGAGCGGTTGTACAGGGTCCGCAAGGAGATACAGGCGAGGAACAGGGATTGAGGATCCTGGGCGTGCCCCCGCTCAAGAGCAGCGGGGTCGGGTGCTTCGCTGTAGCTGCTTCGTCTCGCCGGGCGTGGACAGCAGCTCCGGGGGCTGCTCGTTCCTCGCAGCCTCCTCGCTCGGGCCACGCCAACGGCTCGCCTTCAGCAGGCTGCCGCTGCGCTCCCTCACGCGGGGGATCCCACTGAACAAGAAAGGATATCAGTATCCGATGATCAGAATGTTCTTCAAGGGAAGCTGAAGTCTACCACTGGCATACAGGGTCTCGAAAAAGGTCGTCACGACCTCAAAGTCCTCCACCTTCTGATAGGTATTCCGAACGGCTATCACCAGATTGTCCACATCATGCATCATGCAGGCTTGGAACAAGTCCTTCAGGAATTGATTGTTCAACACGCCTCGACCAGCCTCCACCTCGATCACCGTTCGAGTGTCCATGTTATACCCATCAGCATCGAATGCCTTCTCAAGCCTTCCGTTCCTTCCGAACAGTACAGGAACACGTATCTTATCCGGTCCTCGCTTGCTGCGCTCAACCTTGAATCCACATCCCTCCAATCCATCCGCATCTTTGGACAAGACGTCATCGCTGCTGAGCTTCTTGCTGCTTGAACCGATCTTGGACTCAGCACCCCTGAAAACCTCAACTACTCGAAGCAGATGCTCTGGGATCGAATTGGACTTGGGAAAGAGCTGCCAGTTGATCATGGCACCAAGGTATCGACCACGACCTCAGCGTAACCACCCAACGCACCTACGCTGTGAAGCGCATCGACAGCGACTTCTTCTGAGAGGAGTGAGATCGAGAATCATCAATATCCGATCCTTAATTTCCAATGACCAATTGTCCGCGAGCGCCAATTGGTCATTGACCATTGAATATTGATCCTTGGATACTCCCCCAGGGCCCTATTCCACCACCACCCGCGTTGCGGCCCCATCCGCAAGGCGCAACAGATACAGACCCGCAGGCAGCCCATGGACATCCACTGAGTTCCGGCCAGGCTGCAAGGTGACGCGCTCCACTTGTTGACCTGCGGCATTCAGCAGGGTCCCGCTCATCGCGGTGCTCCCTGGCCACTCAACGAAGAGCACGTCCGAGGCCGGGTTCGGCCAGCCCTGCAGGCCTGTTGAGGCCACCACAGCCTCCAGCCCCGTGGTCACCTCCGTGATCCGGCCCAGCACGACGGATTGCTGATCCTCCGCACCTACCGTGAAGGGACCCATCGTGAAGGGATCGGCCGCATGAGCGCTGAAATGCACCGAACCCGGTTCGGCCATGACCGTGGCGGTCTGCGCCGATACGTACCACGCGGAAGGCTCGCTGGTGACCGCCCATTGCGGCATGCCCGAGGGCTCGAAGGCCACCACTGTGAGGCTCCGCTGGCTGATGATCTGTCCATCGCTCACCACGCCATTGCCCCAATCCACCACACCCCGGATGGCACCCATGAGGTACACATTGTCGTCAGCATCCACTGTGATACAAGGTCCAGCGGCGCGCTCCATATCACCTGTAATGACACCGGTCATGGGGTTGCTCTCCACGCCCCAAAGGAACTGGCCCGTGCTGTCCACCTTCACCAGATAGAGATCGCTTCCCCAGTTCGACCCCGTGAAGGGCAACCCGCCCCAGCTGGCCTCCGGCTGCATCAGCACCCCGGCCAGGTACGCATGCCCATCAGTGGTGGCCACCACGGTCGGGTCCTGGAAGGTGGCATCCGCCGCGAACTGCGCGAAGCCCGCCGTGCCATCCGGCCTGTAGCGCAGCAGGAACATGTTGTAGCCCTCGTCGCTCTCCACCGGGAATCCCTGACCGCCGAAGGTGAGCGTACCGTTCTCGCAGGAGCCGCTCACATACGCACCACCCCAGGGGTCGAAACTGATGGTGCCGAACCGACGGATGCCATCGATCGCACGGGCATCCACGTCGTTGCCCGCAACATCCACGCGTACCAAGTACCCATCGAGGAAATTCTGCATGATGTACCACAGGTGGCCCTCGGGATCCAGTGCCAGGGAGGGCACGTCCTCGCACTGGGGGTAGGTGGCGGAGAGGTTCCGCATCCACAGGGGGGCACCGCTGGCAAGGTCCCAAGAGAGCAGGAAGTGGTTCTCCGTGAACAGGGTCCCGCCCACGCCGGCCAGCTGTGAACCATCGCAGAACTCGAGCACATCACCCATGAAGCGGCCGGCGATGTAGGCGATGCCGGCCGGGTCCACAACGACCGCACGGACCGATACCGAATCCAGGAGCAGGCACGAAAGCAGCGTGCCGCCCGTGGCAGGATCGAGCGCATCGAGCGCCACCGAGCCGTAGGGCGTTACGCCATAGATGAAGTGCACATCCACCATGCGCGCGGCCACCAGATGCCCGGGGGCAGATGCCAGCGTGTGCCGCGGCATACCGGGGTTCATGATGTAGCCCACCGGTGAGCTGGTCATCCAATCGACCTGTTGGGTGGTGGAAGAGACTGCCATCAAGCCTACGAGGAGGGTACTTGGTAAGCGCATGGGCATCCGATTGGCCATAAGACACGTGCTGATCAGTAAACGTCCACCGAGGGGGCAAAAAAGGGCACCACATCCCTTGAGTGGGAGTGCCGTCGTCGCTCCCTCCCGCATGCGCCACTCCTCACCGTCCATCCCAAGCCTCCACCGCCCATACACGGCCGACTTGACGGTTCGGGGGAGCGCTCCATCTTCACACCTGCATAACCCCCACCTCTGCATGCAACTCGTCATCAACGGCCTCAGCAAGACCTACGGCAACGGTGTGAAAGCGCTGGACAACGTGAGCCTCACCATCCCCACCGGCATGTTCGGCCTGCTGGGGCCCAACGGCGCAGGCAAGAGCACCCTGATGCGTATCCTGGCCACCCTGCAGGAGGCCGATGCCGGTACCGCGATGCTCGGTGACCTTGACGTGCTGAAGCGAAAGGACGAGGTGCGCAAGGTGCTCGGCTACCTGCCCCAGGAGTTCGGGGTCTACCCCCGGGTGAGCGCCGCCGACATGCTGGACCACATCGCCCTGCTGAAGGGCATCACGCACAACGGCGAGCGCAAGGCCCTGGTGGAGGCACTGCTCCAGAAGGTGAACCTGTGGGAGCAGCGCAAGCGGAAGATCGCGGGCTTCAGCGGTGGCATGAAGCAGCGCTTCGGCATCGCCCAGGCGCTCATCGGCGAACCGAAGCTCATCATCGTGGACGAGCCCACCGCCGGCCTCGATCCCGGTGAGCGCAACCGCTTCTACAACCTGCTCACCGAGATTGGCGAGAACGTGGTGGTGATCCTCAGCACCCACATCGTGCAGGATGTGCAGGAGCTGTGCTCGCGCATGGCCATCATCAACAAGGGCCGGTTGCTGTACTCCGGTGCCCCCGCCGATGCCCTGAAGGAACTGAACGGACGGGTGTGGGAGAAGGCCATCGCCAAGAGCGAGTTGGAGGACCACGACCGCCGGCACCTGCTGATCAGCAACAAGCTCGTGGCCGGGCGCCCCATCATCCACGTGCTCAGCGATACGCGTCCGGAGGAAGGCTTCGCCCCGGCTGAGCCCAACCTGGAGGACGTCTTTTTCAGCGCCATCCGCACCGCAGACCTTCAACCCGCTGCCTGATGCTGTACCGGATCCTCGCCTTCGAGGTGCGCCATGCGCTCAGGCAGCCCATGGTGTACATCTTCCTGCTGCTGCTGGCCCTGATGACCTTCGGGGCCACGGCCACGGAGAACATCGTGATCGGCGGCAGTTCGGGCAATGTGTACCGCAATGCCCCGAACGTGGTCTACAACTTCTACACGATCATGAGCTTCCTCGGGCTGCTCATGGTCACCGCGTTCGTCAATGCCGCCGCCATCCGCGACTTCCACTACCGCACGGCGCAGATCGTCTTCAGCACCCCGGTGACGAAAACCCAGTACCTGGTGGGCAAGTTCATCGGCAGCACGCTCATCGCGCTGATCCCCATGCTGGGCATCAGCCTAGGCATCGTGGTGGGCAGCTGGATGCCATGGCTGGACCCCCTGCGCATCGGCCCCAACTTGTTGGCGCCACATCTGCAGGGCTTCCTGCTCATCGCCGCGCCCAACGTGCTCTTCGCAGCGGCCGTGATCTTCGCGGTGGCCTCGCTCACGCGCAGCACCATCGCCAGCTTCGTCACGGCCATCGTCCTCATCGTGGGTTACCTGATCTCGCAGAGCCTGATGAGCGACCTGGACAACGAGCTGGTCGGCGCCCTGCTGGACCCCTTCGGCGGCAATGCGGCCGACAAGGTGACCAAGTACTGGACCGTGAGCGAGAAGAACACGCTGCTGCTGCCCATGGACGGTGTGCTGTTGTGGAACCGGCTGCTGTGGATCGCCATCTCCATCGGCGTGTTCCTCTTCGGCTACTGGCGCTTCAGCTTCCACGAACGCAAGCAGAAGGCCGGCGCCGTTGCCGTTGAACAGGAAGGCGTGGTGACGAAGGCCACCGTGCTGCCCAAGGCCGCCCGCAGCTATGGCGCATCGGACCGCTGGCGCCAGTTCATGCGGCAGGTGGGCAGCGACCTGCGCGCCGTGGTCACGGGACCGGTCTTCATCATCGTTATGCTGCTCGGCGTGATCCAGTTGTTCACCTCGCTCAGCGTGGTCACCGAGATGTACGACAACGTGACCTATCCGGTCACCTACAACGTCATCGACCTCATCGAGGGCAACCTATTCCTCTACGTCATCATCATCGTCACCTTCTACAGCGGCATACTCGTGTGGCGCGAACGTGATGCCGGCATGCAGGACATCCATGATGCGCTTCCCCTGCCCACCGGCCTGGGCCTGCTGGCGAAGTTCACCACCATGCTGGCGCTCCTCACCATCGTGATGCTGTTGAGCACGGCCGCAGGCATGATCACCCAGCTGCTGAACGGATGGACCGACCTGCAGCCCTCGGTCTACCTGTTCTACCTCATCGGTCCCGCGCTCGTCAGCTTCGGCTTCCTCACCATGCTCGCCCTCTGCGTGCACACCCTGGTGAACAACAAGTACCTCGGCTTCTTCGTGTTCATCCTCCTCGTCACGCTGAACATCTTCCTCTGGAACGGCATCGACGTATCGAGCAACCTGGTGATCATGGGCGGCTCACCCGGTATCCGGTACTCCGACATGGCGGGCTACGGTCCCACCATCCCGGGGTGGATCTTCTTCAAGACCTACTGGTGGGTCTTCGGCCTGCTCCTGCTGTTCGTGGCCTTCCTCTTCACGGTGCGCGGACGTGAGGAAGGAGCGCGCTGGCGGTTCAGCGCGGCCGGTGTGCGCTTCCGTGCCAACAAGGCCATTGCCCTACCGCTGTTCATACTGTGGGTGCTGCTCGGTGCCTGGGGCTATTACAACACCAAGGTGCTGAACACCTACACCACCGCCGATGTGCAGGAGGACGAGGCCGAGCGCTACGAGCGAACCTACAAGAAGTACCAGGGCATCCCACAGCCGCACTACCAGGACATCACCTTCGCCATCGAGCTGTGGCCAAGCGAGCGCCGCCTGAACTACGAGACGGAGGTCATCACGCGCAACGTGTACGATGTGGCCATCGACTCGGTGCACTTCATCCTGCCCGATGATGAGCGCATCACGCTGGAGATCCAGGACGCCGAACGTGTGCTCCATGATGAGAAGCTCGACTACCTGATCTACCGTTTGGCGCGACCGCTGCAGCCCGGTGAGGAACTGCGCTTCACCGTGAAGGGTGGCTACGCGGAGAAGGGCTTCGAGAACGAGGTCTCCTTCATCCAACTGGTGGAGAACGGCACCTTCTTCAACAACATGGACCTGCTGCCGCAGATCGGCTACTCGGCGGACGGCGAACTGGGCGACCGCAACGAACGGCGCAAGCGCGGGCTACCGGAGAAGCAGCGCATGCCGCGCCTGACGGAAGATCCGGCGCAGCGCCGGCACACCTATCTCTTGCCATACAGCGACTGGGTGAACGTGCGCACCACCATCAGCACCGAAGCCAATCAGGTGGCCGTGGCGCCCGGCTCCCTGCGCAAGGAATGGACCGCCGACGGGCGCCGCTACTTCCAGTATGAGCTGGACCACCCCAGCATGAACTTCTACAGCTTCCTGAGCGCCCGCTATGCCGTGGAACGCGAGCGCTGGGAACCACCCGGTGGCGGACAGCCCGTGGACGTGGAGGTGTACTACGATCCCGCCCATGCCGTGAACGTGCCGCGTATGGTGAACAGCATGAAGAAGGCGCTGGACTACTACACGCGCCATTTCGGTCCTTACCGCCACCGGCAGGTGCGGATCCTGGAGTTCCCGCGCTACTTCACCTTCGCGCAGGCCTTCCCCGGTACCATGCCGTACAGCGAGGCCATCGGCTTCATCACCGACCTCAGCGCGCAAAAGGACATCGACATGGTATTCTATGTGGTGGCGCACGAGATGGGGCACCAGTGGTGGGCCCATCAGGTGATCGGCGCCGACATGCAGGGCGCCACGCTGCTCAGCGAGAGCATGAGCCAGTACAGCGCCCTCATGGTGATGGAGAAGGAGTACGGCATGGACCACATGCGCAAGTTCCTCAAGCTGGAGAGCGACAAGTACCAGCGCGCACGCGGCTTCGAGAGCCAGCGCGAACTGCCCATCCTAGAAGTGGAGAGCCAGGGTTACGTGCACTACAACAAGGGCAGTGTGGTGCTGTACTCCATGCGCAGCTTCCTCGGCGAGGACACGCTCAACAAGGCCTTCAAGGCGCTGGTGGATTCCTTCGCCTACCGCCCGCCGCCCTACCCCACTGCGCTTGACATGTACCGCGAGCTGGACCACGTGACGCCGGACAGTCTCACCTACCTCCTGGAGGACCACTTCAAGTACATCACCCTATACAACAACCGCGTGCTGTCCGCCAGGTCCCAGCAACAGGCCGATAGCAGCTACCGCGTCACTATCACGCTGCATGCTGAGAAGAACCACGCCGATACGCTGGGTCGCGAGACCCCTGTGCCCATGAACGACTGGATCGATGTGGGGCTGCTGGCGGAACCCGGCGAGGATGAGGATGAAGGTGCCATCCTGGTGCAGCAACGCGTACGGCTGAAGACCGGTGAGAACACCGTCACCCTCGTTAGCCGCACGAAGCCCGTGCGCGCTGCCATAGATCCCATGCACCTCTTCTTCGACCGGGTGCCGGATGACAACGTGAAGAAGGTGGAGTAAGGCGAACGGATGATCGGTCGATCAGATGATCAGATGATGAGGCCATCGGATCATCGGAAGAATAGCGGCGGGATCTTACCGCATCAGCCGTATCGCTGCACCGCTTTCCGTTCGCAGCAGATAGCTACCGTGCGGCAGCCCATGCGTGGGGATCTCCATGCGATCCGCTGCGGCCTGTCCCTGCCAGATCAACCGGCCCAAGGCATCGCGGAGCTCCACCCCCATGCCCGGCGACAGGCCCTGCACGTGCAGCAGATCCGCCATCGGGTTGGGCCAGGCGCGGAGCGCCCCTAGGGCATCTTCTTCCACTCCCACACCCAAGACCACGATGATGGTGGGCGAACCGTTCATGCATCCGTACGCATCCTGGAAATGCACCATGTAGGTGCCGCTCGCCCAAGCAATGTGGTAGGGTTGGCCCGCGCCGACCTGGAACCCATCCAGTTCCCAGATCCAATCGCTTCCGCCTTCCACCCAAAGTGAATCCCCGTCCACTTGGATGGAGAGATCGAGGGGGCCATGCTCCGTCACAATTACCGTATCGACCAGTAAATGGCCACCTGCATCCGCCACTTCCACCACATACGTGCCCGCGCACAATCCCGCCACCGATGACGTGGTGGCACCGGTGCTCCAGGCATAAGTGAAGGGCTGATCACCATTGACGACGGCGTATGCCACACCATCGCATGCACCGGGGCAGACAGGGGTGGCATACGCGCTCACCGCGAAGGTGGTATCAACACCGGCTACCAGCATCGCATCGCCATTGCCCACATCGTCGATGGTGCTGCCGCCATAGGTGATGACTCCCCAGTAGTACCCACCGAAGAAGATACTGTTCGGCGCCGTGGCCTGGCGATGGATGCACAGCGGAATGTCGCGCTGGAAGCCACTTGGGCGTGAAGCCCACACAACGTTCCCATCGCCATCCAGCTTCGCGATCAGCGCATCCTCACCACCCAGCGCCGTGAACGGCGTGCCGAAGAAGTCGATGCTCTGTTGGAAATGTGCGGCCACCAGCACATTGCCCATGCCATCGGCGTCCACGTCCCACGCCAGGTCGCGCTGGGCGGAACCAGTGCTCTGCGCCCAGTGGAAGGCGCCCTCTCGGTCCAGCTTCATCACCAGGATATCATCGTTGCTGCTCGCCGAGGTGAGCGTATCGTCCGGCAGGAACAGGTTCCCCCACAGGCGTGCCGCCACGAACACATTGCCCAGGGTATCGGCGCTGATGCCCATGCCCTCATTGTCGCCGTTGCCATAGCTGCGGGCCCAGACACCGTTGCCGTCCAGATCGGTGGCCAGCACGTAGAGATAGGAACCGGCACTCCCGGGCGTAAGGGCAATTCCATCGTAGCTCGCAACGGTGGAACCGACCTGTCCGGTCACGAACACGCGGTCACCCGCCACGCTGATGTCCTGGCAGCTCTTGCCCTGGCCGTTGCCCGTGCTGGCGCGTGCCCACTGCACGGTGCCCAGGCTATCATAGCGCGCGATCACCAACTGGCGGAAGTTGCCCGCATTGGGGATGCTGATCCCGTCGAACGCGATGGTGGTGCCCCCGCTGAAACCCGCTATGAAGATCCCGCCATCGGGCGACACCGCCACGCCGCGCGCCTCATCGTTGCTGGCACTGCTGCCGGCGCGCCGCGCCCACAGGCAGGTACCCACCGTGTCGTACCGCGCCAGGAAGATGTCATCGATACCCAGGCTGTTCAGCGTGACGCCATTGCCGAAATCAGCGTTGCCGTTGTAGCTGCCCGTCACGTAGATGCGGTCCGCCGCGTCGATGGCCACACCATAGGCCCACGCATCGTTGAAGCCCACCGTAATCGCACGCACCCACTGGCACGTGCCGTCCGGGCTTCGCTTGGCGATGAAGCCCATCACATCGCTCGATCCATCGGTGATCGTGCCGCAGCCGAAGTCCACCGTGCCGGCCAGGCTGCCTACCCAGTAGGCATTGCCCTGGCTGTCGGTGGCGATGTCGTAACAGAAGTCCACATTACCGCCAGCACCCGCACCGGCTGCCCAATTCCATTGCTGGGCGTGCAACACGTTGGTGGAGCAGAGTACGACGAGGAGCAGCTGGCGCATGCTCCAAAGATCATGCTTGCCCTTGGATGGCCCGCACGGTCCCCTGGCCGGGAACGGATGATCGACCGGGAATACGCGGCGCGAATCGATGGCACTTCCACGTGGGGGCGGCCTACGCACGATGCGGCGGGCCTATCGCGCAGCCAATGCCTGCTGCCACCTCCACGCATCACGCAGCGCATCGGCCAGCGTGCGCCTGGTCTGCCAGCCCAGCACCTCGCGGCTCCGCGTGGTGTCGGCATACACCGCCTCCACATCGCCGGGGCGTCGAGGGCCAATCTCGTATGGCAGCTGCACGCCTGTTTCACGGATGAAGGTGGTCACCACCTCCATCACCGTATGCCCGGTGCCGGTGCCCAGATTGAAGACTTCGCAGACCGGTGCCGGCCTCGGCTCCATCCACGAGAGTGCCGCTACATGCGCCTGGGCCAGGTCCACCACATGGATGTAGTCCCGCACGCAGGTTCCGTCGGCGGTGGCATAATCATCCCCATTGATCCGCAGGCGCTCGCGGAGACCGGCCGCTGTCTGCGTGATGTACGGTACCAGGTTGCTGGGCACTCCGCGCGGCAGTTCGCCGATGAGCCCGGAGGGATGGGCGCCAATGGGATTGAAATACCGGAGCATCACGGCCTTCAGCCCGGCAACAGCCGCGCTCTGGTCCCTCACCAACTGCTCGCACGCCACCTTGGTGAAGCCGTAGGGGGAGGCGGCATTCCGGTCGGGGGCGCGCTCGCTCACCGGCAATTCCTCCGGCTGCCCGTAAACCGTGCAGCTGGAGGAGAACACCAGCCGATCCACACCGTGGTCGCGCATCACCCTCAGGAGCACGGCAAGCGAGCCGATGTTGTTCAGGTAGTATTTCACCGGGTCCTGCACGCTCTCGCCCACGGCCTTGTCAGCCGCGAAGTGAATGACCCCATGGACCCTGCCCTCTTGCGCCAGCACGGCACGCATGGCCCGTTCATCCGTGCAATCCACGCGGTGGAGGGCGGGCCGATGCCCGGCAATGGCCACGATGCCATCGAGCACCCGCTCCTCGCTGTTGCGCAGATCGTCCACAAGCACCGGCTCGAAGCCGGCCGCAGCCAGTTCAACCACCGTGTGTGACCCGATGAACCCTGCCCCGCCCGTAACGATCACCTTCTTCATGCGGCTCCCCGTAGCATCGGGCGAAAGTAGCCCGTTCGCCATCTTCACGCCCCCGTCATGCCCCGTCCCAGCCCCTCCCTGCTCCTCGTGCTGCTCGTGATGGCGGTGAACGCCTTCATCGCCCTGAGGGGCCTTTGGCCTGGGCCGAAGGACGGCTTGGCGAACACGGTGGTAAGGAGCGATGTGAAGGGCTACTACGGCTACTTGCAGGCGCTATTCATCCGGCACGATCTGGGCCGCGAGCCCTATCAATGGGAGTATGTGAGGCAGACCCCCACCGGGACGCTCAACAAGTACTTCTGCGGCACCTCCTTGATGATGGCGCCATGGTTCGCCATCGGGCACGACATCGCACTGAGCGACCCTAGGGCCCCGCGCGATGGCCTCAGCGAGCATGAGATGCGCGCACTGAGCATCGGGGCCTGGGCCTATCTGCTCATCGGCCTTTTAGCCTTGCGCGCACTGCTTCTGCGCCTTGGGGTGCGAGAAGGCGCCGTGGCCTGGTCAATTGCGGCCATCGGACTGGGCACCCAGCTGCTCCAATACAGCGCGCTGCAGCCGGGATGGTCCCATGTCTACTCCTTCTGCGCCGTGGCCGTCTTCCTGCTCCTCGTGCATCGGCTGGGCGAGGAGGGCCGAAGCTGGTGGGCCGTCCCTGCAGCTGCGCTGTTGGGGCTCATCATCCTCATCCGGCCGGTGAATAGCCTGGTGATCCTGGCCGTGCCCGTGGTGCTGGGTGAGGCCTGGCGGCCCGCCATCCGGCGCGTGATGCAGCGACCGGCCGTGCTCTTCGCCGCATTGCTGGCATGCTTCGCCGTGATGGCCATCCAGCCGATCCTCTGGCATGCGCAGATCGGCCAATGGTACGCCTACGGCTACCGCGGGGAAGGCTTCCATTGGGACCGGCCGGAGGTCATCAAGGTGCTGTTCGGGTTCCGCCGCGGCCTCTTCCTGTGGGCCCCCGTCCTTCTGCTCACCCTTGTGGGAACCGTGCGTCTGCTCAGGCATGACCGCGTGCGCGGCTGGTCCATGCTGCTGTACTGGGCGGCCAACACCTACGTGATCAGCGCTTGGTGGATCTGGTACTACGGCAGCGGATTCGGCAGCCGGGTCTTCGTGGACCACTATCCGGTGCTGGCTGTTCCGCTGGCCCTCCTGCTCCATACCCTGCACGGCCGGGCGTGGCTGGCCATCCGGGCCTTCATCGTGCTGTGCAGCGCGTTGCTGCTCTTCCAGATGTGGCAGTACCATGCCTTCATCCTGCACCACGAGAGCATGGACCGTGCGAAATACGTGCGGGCCTTCCTGCGCTGGGATGACCGGCATCGGGGGCAATTCGGAGGCAACTACCAAGCCCCGCCCTTCAACCCCAACGGCATGACGCCTGTGCTGGAGGAGAGCTGCGACTTCGAGCATCGCTGCGCGCACTGGAGCGGGGGCGGCATCCGCCACCGGAAGGATGCCTACAGCGGCTCCAACGCGGTGGTCTTCGATGGAACCGACGAATTCGGGCTGAAATTCGAGGCAGGCACGGACCGGCTGCCCACCGGGCGCGACCTCTTCCTTGAGGTGGGACTGCAGCGCTACGAAAGGGAGAGCCGCGACTCGCAAGCGCTCATGGGCGTCACCGATGTGAAGCGCCCCGATGGCAGCACCGCGTTCTACGAGCCGTTCCGCATGAATCCGATGCCCGGGTCCCCGGGGAAATGGGAGCAGATCGAATACCGGATTCCCGTGCCTGCGCTGGAGTCCGGAGACCGCCTCAGCTTCTATTTCTGGGACCGTGAGCGCAGTTCTAGGGCGCTCATCGATGACGTGTTCATCCGCGTGAGCGCGGTGAATCCCTATTGACGGGCTCTGTTGTGGGCCTGGCAGGATTTGAACCTGCGACCAAGGGATTATGAGTCCCCTGCTCTGACCGCTGAGCTACAGGCCCGGTCATTTACCCGAAGAACGTGAGCCGTCCCTGGAGGCAGGCCGCAAAAGTACCTGCGGGCTACCTTGCGCGCACCGCGGACCGCATGTCCCGTTCCCACCCCTCCGGCCAGCCACCGATCAATCGCCTGCGCACCGCGCCAGCGCCTTCTCCCCTGCCGCCGAAGCGCCGGCGACGCCGGCGGCGACGCCTCATCCTCCTGGTCGGGGCGTTGCTGGCCGGCCTCTTCCTGGTCCTCCTTGCCTACTGGGGTGAGCCTGCGCCGCCCCCACCATCCCCACGGGCGGAGAACCGGGCCCCGGCACCTGTAGACTGCTCTCGCTACCCCTTCAAGCATCACAGCGGCAAGCTCAAGGACCTCCTGCCCGCCTACAAGAAGCGCTCCCAGATGGCCGGCGTGAAACCCATTGCCGACGCAAAGGCCCTGGATCAGCACTTGGCGAAAGGGGCGATCGGACTTGTTCCGGTGGAAAGCACCGCTGCCTTCTGGGTGGCGCCCATGGCGCATGGCCGGCCCTACCTCACACCGGCAGCGAAGCAGGTGCTGCACGCCATTGCCGATGACTTCAAGGGCCGCATCGCCCGCACCGACCTGGCCGGGGCGCGCATTAAGGTCACCAGCCTGTTCCGGACGCGGCAGGACCAGCGCAACTTGGGGCGGGGTAACGTGAATGCGACGCGGGATGCGGATGCGCCGCACACGCATGGCACCTCCATGGACCTGTCGTACATGAGGTTCGTGGACAAGGACGGCAAGGAACTGCCGCTCGCCGGCTGCCAACAGGTCTTCCTGGCCGAAACGCTCGCCGAAGTGATTGCCGGGCACCGTGCACGCGATAAGCAGCTGTTCGCCACGCGCGAGGCCCGCCAGGCCTGCTACCACTTGTCGGTGTGCCGATGAACCGCCCCGATAGCTTTGGCCCCATGAAGGAGTCGACCGACACCCTCATCCTCGACCTCGGCGGGGTGCTCATCGATGTGGACTACGCCGCCAGCGCCCGCCACTTCGCCGCGCTCGGATTCCCCGATTTCGGAGCGCTCTACTCCAAGGCGAAGCAGACCGACCTCTTCGATCGCTTCGAGACGGGCGAGCTCACGCCTGCCGGCTTCCGCGACGAGGTGCGCGCCCTGCTGCACGCCGACCTCTCCGATACCGACATCGACGCCGGCTGGAACGCCATGCTCGGCACCATCCCGCGGGAGCGCATAGCCCTGGTGAGGGAGCTGAAGCAACGCTACCGGCTGCTGCTGCTCAGCAACACCAACGCCATCCATGTGCCCGCCTTCGAGGCCATCATCGCGCGCGACCTGGGCATCGGCGACTTCAAAGGGATCTTCCACGGGGCCTACTACAGCTGCGAGCTCGGCATGCGCAAGCCCAACGCCGGCATCTTCCAGCATGTGGTGGCGCAGCACCATGCGGACCCCGCGCGCACGCTCTTCATCGACGACAGCATCCAGCATGTGGTCGGCGCGCGCGAGGCCGGGCTCCATGCCGAGCACCTGGAGCTGGAGAAGGAGGATGTGATCGGGATGGTGCGGAGGCTGGGGCTGTGAGGGCGGCTTAAGGCTTCCGGCGCGGCTTCTTCCCTTTCGGCAACGGCAGCACTTCCGCCATCCGCAGCAACAGCTCCGGCAGCTTGCGGTCGCCGGTGATGAGTTCTTCCGGCACCAGGTAGTAGTCCTTGCTCCCGGGATAGGCCGGCGCGCGCTCGCAGCGCGCATCCAATGCGGCGCTCTCAGGCAGGATCTTCACGAAGAGCTGATCATCGCAGATGAAGGCCACCGGCTTGCCATCAGCGTAGAGCGCGAACTCACCGAACATCGCTTTCACGCTGAATCGATCCGCATGGCCCAGCTGGGCGAGGATGAAAGCCGCCGTCTCCTTCCGTGTGGCCATGGTTCAGCTGATCTCCTGGCACAGCTCCAGCAGCACGCCGCCGGCGCTCTTCGGATGCACGAAGCACACCAGCTTGTTGTCCGCGCCGCGCTTGGGCTCCTCATTCAGCAGGGTGAAGCCCTCGGCCTTCAGGCGCGCCATCTCCGCGCGGATATCGGCCACCTCGAAGGCGATGTGGTGGATGCCTTCGCCCCGCTTCTCGATGGCCTTGGCGATGGGCCCATCAGGCCGGGTGCTCTCCAACAGTTCGATCTTGTTGGGCCCGGTGCGGAAGAAGGAAGTGATGACGCCCTCGCTCTCCACCTCCTCGCGCTTGTAGGGGGCTTGGCCCAGCAGCTTGGTGTAGAGCGCTTCCGCAGCGCCCAGGTCCTTCACGGCGATGCCGATGTGCTCGATGCGGATGAGGTGTTCCATGCGGCAAGGTTAGAAACGCGAAGCCCTCCGTCGTAGGAGGGCCTCGAAGGTCGATCTCAGGAGGGCTCAGCGCTTCAGGAAGCTCTCACCCATCTTGTTGTCGTAGTTCAGGTAGTAGAGGTCCTTCTTCAGACCGGTGATGTCGATCTTGCTGGCATAGCCCCGCTTCACGATATTCCCGTATTGGTCGTAGATCTCGTAGAGGGTGTTGGCCGAGAACACGATCTCGTCCTTCGGCTTGGCGGGGCTCCAGGTCACCGGCTGCACGCTGGGGTCCGTGTACTTCACGGACTCGCTGTAGCGCGACTTCCGGGTGAGGTCCACCTGGCGCACACGGAAGGTGTTCTCGCCGCTGTGGGGCGTCACCTTGAATTCGTAGCTGTTCTCACCCGGCTTGCCGACGCCCATCACCTCGCCCACCTTCACCCATTTGTTCCAGCGCTTCTGCTCCACGATGAAAGGCAGCTCGCCCGTCTCATTGGTCGCCGTCCATTTATATACGCCATCGCTTCCGATGGCCTGGCGCACGATGTCGAAGGTGCTTTTGGGCTTCAGCACCTCGGGGTTGAGCACCACGGGGGTGCAGCCGTCCTTGTGCCGGATCTTCACCACCACGGGATCGCCCAGTTTCAGCCCGAAGTTGTTCATATCAACCTCGAAGGCGCTGGAGTTGATCTCGTCGGTGGCGATCTGGTCGTTCACCGTGACCTCGAACACGCAGAAGCCGACCCCGGCCTCGGAGAAGGGGTTCTGGATGAACAGGTTCTTGCCTTGGTAGTGACCCTCGATTACGATGGTACCGGCGAAGGCGGGCACCGCGAGGAGCGCAGCAAGGAAGGCGGAATGAAGGCGCATGTTCTTGGAGGGCTTCGGCAGGCGAAGATAGTCGTTCATTCGAGCCGTAGGGCTGTGGGGAGGCTGTTTACGGATGGTAGCGCCCGGGGTTGCACTCCCCTGATGCTCAGTGCGCGAAGGCCTTCACGCCGGCTCCGATGCGCACCTCCAAGTGGTTCTCCATGGGCGGGATGGGGCAGGAATACTTGCCGCCGTAGGCGCAATAGGGGTTGTAAGCCTTGTTGAAGTCCAGTTCAACCCGCTTCCCGAGCGGGGCGCGGAGGTCGAGGTAACGGCCCCCGCCGTAGGTCTCCTCGCCATTGGTCAGGTCGGTGAAGGGCACGAAGAGGTAGTCCTCGTAGCCCGGCTTCCTGGCCAGGTCGATGTTCTGGAACACGGTGAGGCGCTCCCTCCTCCCTGCCACGGTGAAGCGCAGCTGACCCACGGCCTGGTACTGCGGCAGTCGGTCTGTTGTGGTCCTCATGCCGAAGGGCCTGCCGGCCTTGGGCCTGAAGGTGGCCAGCACGCGGAAGCGCACATCCGGGGCGAAGCGCTCCAGCTCGGTGAACCGCTCCCGGTCCTGGGGCAGCAGGGGCGAGTGGCCGGGGTCGCGGTAGTCGGCGTTGATGCGGGCCCAATAGGCCGTGAGGCTGTCGGCCCATGCCGCATCCTCGGCCTGGGCGGAAAGGCCGAGGGCCATGCTCACCCCGAGCACTGCGGCGAACCAACGCATCATACCGGCTGCCTGGTGCGGACGCTACCCATCATGCGGGCCACATCGGCCTCGCTGTACCGGCCGCGGTCATCGTCCTGCACGATGAAGGTGCGCCCATCCGCCTCAACAATGCGGTAGAAGTGCACGAAGACGATCTCGTCGTCGGGGAAGACCGACCGCCACACGATGCGGTCAGGCTGCTCCTCGATGATGGTGCTTGTCCGCAGCTGATCGCGCGCCAGGTCGGCCTTGAGGCGCGCGATGTCGCCCCGCTCCTCTGTGACGAGGATGCTGAAGCGCTCGCCCGCCAGCACGGAAAGCTGCCCGGACTCCTCGCTCCAGCGCACCGTGGCGCTGTCAACGCCCAAGGTGGCCGGGTCGCCGAGCTCGATGGAAAGCGGTATGTCATGGCCTGCCAGATCCACGGCCAGGCTGGTGGCAGCGGGGCTCTGCTCCGCGGTGGCTTCGGCCTCGCCCCCACCGGTGCAGGCGGCGAGCGAGAGCGCTATCGTGAACAGGATGGTGGCACGCATGGCGCTAAGGTAGTCCTGCTATTCGCCAACCTTCATGCGCAAGCCTTCGCTGTGCGAAGAGAACTCCGGCGCGTACATGCAGAGGGCCGTGGTGATGCCGTTGCTGAACTCGCCCGCGTGGGTCACCTTCAGCTCGTACTCGAACACGTAGGTGCCCGGGCTGATGCGGTCGAAGAAGAAGTGCATGGCCGCGTCGCGGATGCTGCGGTAGTAGCCCAGGCCGCCCTTCCATTCGTAGCCGCTGAGCGCGTCAACGGGCTCGAGGCCGGCGGCGCGCAGGTCCTTCAGGTGCACGAAGTCGAGCCAGCGGTCGGTGCGGAGCTCCACGCGCACGGCGAGGCGGTCGCCCGGCTTCAACGCCCGGCCCTTGTCCAGCTCGATCAGGCGCGCTCCCGCATCGGTCTGCTCGCGCAGCATCACGTTCCGCTTCAGGCTGAAGGGCGATTCATGCGGCGTCACCTGGTCCATCCGCTCGAAGTACTGCCAATGCAGCGCGCCCCATTGCACGCCATCGCTCGCGGTGGTCACCGACACGCGGCCCATGGCGGGCTTCACGTCCTCGCCTTTCCAGCTGCGCTCGAAGTAGCCGGTGCCTGCTTCAATCTTCGTGGCCTTCACCTCTTCCGCACCCACCTTGATCACGGGGGCCGACTTCGGCTCCAGCCAATCTTCGCCGGTGAGCAGCAGCGCAAAGCACGCGTCGGCCGTGGCCTTGGTGGTGCCCCAGTCGGTGGTGCGCTTCAGGGTGAGCAGGTACTGGCGCAGCGCGTTCACCTTGGGCCTATCGCGTGCCACCAGCTCGAAGGCCTCGATCATCAGCGCGTGCGTCTCTGTGGGGAAGCTGCTCCAGGAATAGCCGGCGCGGAAGTCCTTCCAGTGCATGCCCAGCTCCTCGCTCAGGGTGGCGCGCTGGCTGAGCGACTCCAGGATGAGCGCCGGCGCCGCCAAGTCGTCAGCCAGGCGATGCAGCGCGATGGCGATCATGGCCTGCTCCTGCAAGCCGTAGCGAAGCCAGTTGCGCTGCGCGCGCTCGATGATGAACTGCGCGGCGCTGCCCTTCTTGCGGTCCAAGGCATGCTGCGCGAAGTGGCTGCGCGCATAGAGGTACTGGATGTCCTCCGCGGATGGGTCCGGCAGGCTGTCGGCCTTGGTGCCGCGCAACTGGCGTTGGTGCTCGCGCTCCACTTCCTGGTCGAGCCAGTCGATGGCGCGCTTGGCCATGCGGCGCGCTTCGGTGTCGGGGTCCGGATTGAGCGCGTCCACTTGGAGCAGATGCCCGAAGCCCGCCACGATGTGCTGCGTGATGTAGCGTGAGGGCTGCATGCCGCTCCACCAGCCCCAGCCGCCTTGCGGCAACTGCTGCTCGGCCAGCTTCTTCAACGATGCGGCCTCCTCGTTGGCCATGCGGTGCAGGTCGAAGAAGAGCGCAATGCGGCGCTTGCGCCCGCCTTCATCCTTCGCGTTGAGCAGCCAGGGCGTCTCCTCAAGCACGATGCCCTTCAGTTCGGGGTTCTTCTCGAGGTTGCTCAGGAAGGCCTGCTCGTTGCCCGGGCCGCCCTTGCTCCACGCTTCAAAGACCTTCTTCACCTGCGGGCGCTGCTGCACGAAGTGCCCTGCGAGCCGGTTGGCATAGTAGCGGCTGAATACCTGTTCGGCGCATTCGTGCGGGAACTCCATGAGGTAGGGCAGTGCCTGCACCGCATACCATGCGGGGTTGGGGGTGAATTCCAGCTTCAGGCTCTGATGGCGCAGCGTGGTTGATTCCGCGTTCACGAGGTTCTTCAGCTCGAAGGACTTTGTCCCGGCCCTGGTGATGCTGATCGGCACGCTCTCGGTGACGAGGACGCGATCCGTGAGAATGGGCAGCGCGCGCTCCTCACCATCGCTCATGCCGCCCGCGCTGGCCGTGATGCGCACCGCCACGGCATCCATCCGCTCCGGCACCGCAATGCTCCAGGACACCACGGCACTGCTGCCCGGAGCTGCACTGAATGCACGCTCGGCCTTCTTCAGATTGAAGAGCTCGTTCACCGGCTTGTTCGTCGTCGGGTCGAAGAGCTCGAGGCGTGCCGAGCCATTGAGCGTGCCGCCCTCGATCGCGTTCATCTTGGCGGTTAGCGTGATCTGATCGCCCTGGCGGAGGAAGCGCGGCAGGTTCGGCACCACCATCAGCGGCTTCTGCGTGATGGTGCTGCGCGTGAACTGCGCGGTCCTCAGGTCGGTGGTGTGCGCCAGGCCCATGAGGTTCCAGCGCGTGAGCGCATCGGGCATGCTGAAGCGCAGCACCACGTTGCCGTCGCGGTCGGTGAGCAGATCGGGGAAGAAGAACGCGGTCTCGCGGAAATCGGTGCGGAGGGGAGATGGTGAGGATGATGCGGATGGAGGTCCTGGACGCTCCATGTCGTACATAACGACCTCCTCCAGTACAACCCCTGAATCCGCATCTTCCGCGAAGCCAAAGACGCCCTCTTCCTGCTTCCGCGCAGCCATAGCGACGCCTGGCAGGGCCTGCAACTCACGCTCGCCGTCGCCGCGTGCCACATTGCCCATGATTCCCGCGCCGCGATAGCTGCCCCGGCCCAAGTAGATATCACTGGACAGCTGCGGATACCGCCGTGCGCTATCCGAAACGGCTTGGTGGGCGCGTGCCATCTGCCTGGCGCCAGCCGCGCCAAAAGGCAATGAGCGGCCCCATGCCATGCGTTCGCGATTGGAGCCCCATACGCTCATCCACCACTCCGGCAGCGCGAACCGGTCGAGTGAGGCATCGTACATCGTGGCCAGTACCTGCGCGGCCACCTGCTCCTTCTTGGGACCGGTGATCCTCAGGCGCCATTCCTCCTTCGCGCCGGGCAGCAGCTTGTCGCGGAAGCTCGTCCATTCCACCTTCAGTTGCTTGTTGGTCCACGGCACCTCGATGCGCTGGCTGGAGGTGTGCGGCCGGCCGCGCTCCACGCACACGAAATGCACGGTGAATCCGCCACGATCGTCCTCCAAAACAGGCAGCTCCACGCGCTGTTGGCCGCGCTTCAGCTGGAGGGGACGCACCACGGCGATGCGGCCATCGCGCTCCACCTCCATGAGCACGCGGCACTCGGGCAGCGCCGTGCTCAGCAGGATGATGGCCTTCTCGCCCGGCTCGCAGCGGTCCTTCACCGCCTGAGCATGGAACGCTTCATTCTCGAAACCCGTGTTCTGGATGTCGGGATCGTAGAGCGTGCACACCTTGAAGGCCTTCACCGCTTCGCCCGATGGATCGCGCGCTTCCATCTCGACCAGGTAGGTGCCCACCTCCCAGTCGCGTATGCCGCCCAACGCCGTGCGCCTGCCCTGTGCGTTTATCGAGTCTCGGCGCATCTCTTCCGCGCCGCGCGCCCAGGTCTCCGGGTCGCGCTCGTTGACGTATTGATCTTGCGGGAAGCGTCGCTCGAACTCCGCCTTCGTCATCACGAAGCGGTCAGGTCGCTCCCACAGGCGCTCGCGCTTCGCGCCGCCGGCAGGCATGACGAGCTTCGCGATGCGCAGGTTGAAGGGCATTCGCTGCTCTTGGCCGTTCAGGTTCACCACGCGGATGAGCGCGCTGTCGGCTGTGCTCCGGTCGATTGCCGCGTCGATGCCCAGCTCCAGGTCGATGCTGCGGTAGCCCACCACGAGATCCATGCCCGCATCGTGCGTCTCGCCGGTGACGTCGGTGACTGAGGCGCTCACCGTGTAGCTGAAGCTGGGGTCGGCGCCGCGCGGGAAGGCGCGATCGGGCTCGGCCTTGAACTTCACGCTGAATCGGCCCTGCGCGTCGCAGATGGCCTCACCGCTGGCGATCTCGGTGCTGCGGCCCCAAGGCAATCCGCCCCAGCGCCAGCCGCACCACCACGGCATGCGCGCGCTGCGGCTCACGGTGTACCGCACAGCGGCGCCATCGAGCGGCGCACCGGCATAGCTCTTCGCCACACCGGTCACGGTGGCCTCTTCCCCGAGCTTGGGCGTTGCGCTCACCGGATCGAAGACCACCTCGAAGCTGGGCCGCTTGTACTCCTCGACACGGAGGCCCTTCGCGCCGTCATCGGCCTCCAGCGACCAATGGCCCGTAAGCCGGCCCTGCGGAATGGTGAAGCGACCTTGGAATGCGCCGAAGCGGTCGGTGGTCACGGTCATGGTGTCCACTTCCTCACCGTTGGCGTCGCTCAGCCACACCTCGGTCTCGTAGCCGGGCAGCACCTCGGTGCGCTTGCCGCGCTTCACGGTGGCGATGCCCTTGAAGCGCACCTCCTGCCCCGGCCGGTAGATGGCGCGGTCCGTGAAGAGGAAGGTGCGGATGGAGTCCGGTTCTTCCCGGTAAGGGTCGTAGGTGTAATGGCCGCTGCTGGTGTATTGGTCCTCGCCGCGCTTCACGTGGAAGCTGATGCTGCCGCGCTGCTGGGCAAGGTTGAATCGCACGGACCCATCTTCGGCCGTGGTGCGGCTGGCGATCTCCTTCCTCCGCTGCTGGCCGTCTTCCCACAAGGCGATCAAGACCCGCACGATCGCCCCTTCGATGGGCCGTCCCGTTGTCCGGTCAAGCACGAGCAATTCGTGCATGCTGCCATCGTCTCGATGCACGAGCGCGAGGTCGGTGACCCGCACCTCGCACCAGCTTATCGCGTCCTCACCGGCAGCGAACGATGCGCCATTGGAGATGAGGATGGCGTATCGCCCCAGCGGCAGCGCATCGATGGCGACCTCCACCGCATGTTCATTGTGGTCGCCGTCATCGGGCAGCTCGATGCTCCACTCCTTGATGGCGCTCTGCTTCAGCAGCCAGGCGTTGCGGTCGGGGTCGTAGCGCCGGTCGTTCTCGTCGCGCTCGGGATCGGCCACCACGCGCAGCCACGCCTTCGTGGTATTCTGGTACTTCACCAGCGCGAGGAAATCCTTCCCCGGCGGGACCGCCTGCTCCGAGGAGATGCTCAGCGAGGGATGCTGCACACGGGCCAGCAGCGCCGACGCGCTCCGCGCGCCGAAGGTGCCGGGCCACTTGGCGTTCGCTTCGCGGCAAAGCTCAATGGCCGTGCGGCGCTCCCACTTCCAGTCGTCGCCGCGCAGGCGATCGTACCTGCCGGACTGCTCCTCGTGCCAGCGCGCGATGGCCACCATCACCTCGGCCTCGCAGGCATCCACAGGCAGGCGCGTGCGCAGGAGTTCGAGCGCGCCGAGATAGAGGCTGTCCTTCTCCGGCAGCACGCTGTGCTCGCGCACATAGGCGAGCCGCTGCAGCACCGCGTCCACGTACGCATCGAGCTTGTCGGCGTTGATGTGCGCGCGCTCCAGCCGCTGGTGGATGCGCATGGCCTGGAACTCCCAAGCGGTGCTGTCGCGGTGCACAAGGGGCCGGAAGAGGAAGGGCTCGAAGAGCTCGAAGTCCTTCGGGTCGTTGAGGGCGAAGCGCCATGACGGTTCTGCCAGGCGCGTCTCCGTATTGCTGAAGATGCGCAGCGCGCGATGGGCCAGCACATCGTAGATCGTGGGACGCAGGTAGAAGGCACCGGTATCGCCCACGAGCAGTTCGCGCAGCTCGCCGACAGGGATGCGCCGCAGCGTGTCGAAGGGCTCAATGGAGGCGCGCGCCTCGCGGATCACCCGTTCCATGAAACGGCCCTGCGTCCAGGTCTCCGGGTCGGCCGCGTCGAAGGAGCCGGCGAGCTCGGTGCGCTCCATGATCCGCCAGCGCTCGCGTTGGTAGCGCTGCCACCAGCGGTCCATGAGCGCTGAGCGCAGCAGCTGCGCGAGCGGCGGCCCGGCCTCGGCCGCGCGTCGATCCATGGGGTCGATGATGCTGTCGGGCCCCACGCCGATCAGCTCCTGGTAGGTGGCGCGGCGCGTCCATGCCATGAACTCGGTGCGCCAATCGCCGGCAACCCGCGCCTCGTCGAGCAGCGCGTCCGTGCGCTCCAGCGCCGTGGCGTACTGCGCGATTCCGGCGAGGGAGTCGATCACGGCCCAGCGCGGGTCGGGCAGCGACCCCGCTGCGATGGGTTTCTTGCTTCGGCACGCGGCCACGAACCCGATCAGCATGATTGGGACAAGGAGGCGTGAGGCTCGGAGAACGGAGTGGCGCATGGGCTGAATGAACGGCGCAAAGCTCCGGTTCGTGCGCGAGATGCGCGGCGGCCCGGTGGCGAACGGAGCACCCCCCTGCGCAAACTCAATCTACGCATCACGGGAACGCCTGACGACTTCGGGGTGTCGCTCGGCCGCAAACGACGAATCAGCCAAAGCGCGCTGCATCCACCTCCGGGTCCAGCGGCCTGCTGCCGTACAGGTGATCGGCCAAGTGCGCCGCGCACCAAGGCGCGAGCAGGGCCCCGCGCGAGCCCAGGCCATTGAATACGGCCTGCCTTGGCGTGATGCGGCCGAGGATAGGCCTGCGGTCCGCTGAAGCAGGGCGCACGCCGGCCCAGTGCTCAACCACTTGCACCTCACCGCTCCAGAGCCGTCTGAGCTTGTCCAGCAGATGGCGCCGGCCCTCCTCCGTAGGGCCGCTCCACACATCATCCCAGGCGAAGGTGGCGCCGATGCGATATAGGTCGTCGCCGAGCGGCACGATGAACACGCCACGGTGCACGATCGCCCCCAGGCCGAGGCCCGGCATGCGCACGGTGAGACCCTCGCCGCGCACGGGCACGAGCCCTTTCTGTTGCGCGAAGGGGCCGGTACAATGCACGAGCAGCGGAGCAGCACAGCCTGCCGCTTCCACTCCGCCCTCATCCTCGCGGATGTGCTCGATGCGCAGCTCGTGCTCAAGCAAGGCCCCTTCCGCCAGCCAGCGCTCGCGGTGCAGCTGCAGCAGCCCTTTCATGTCGAGCCATGCCGCACGCAGCACCACGCCATGGCCATAGGGCTGCGGCAGGCGGGCGAGTCCGCCATCGCTCAGGGGGCCCCGGCCCATCATGCGCGACAGCTCTTCTTCACGCATGCGTAGCTGCCAGAGGCCGGCCTCATTCGCCGTGGGGAAGATCTCCGCCAAGGGCAGCTGGTGCCAAAGCGGCGCCTCGTACTTCTGCTGCAGTTCGCGATAGAATGGGCCCGCGATGGCGAGCAGCTCGGAAGCGCGCCAGCTGGGAACGGTGCGGCGCAGCACGATGGGGTTGACCACCCCGGCGGCCACCCAGCTCGCGCGTCCCTCCTGCGGTGCGTCGATCACGCAGGCGCGCAGGCCGCGCGCCGCGAGCGTCTCGCTCAGCACCACGCCCGCGATGCCGCGACCGAGGATCAGGATGTCATGCGTGTGGGTCAAGCGGATGCTAAGGTCCGAAGGCGGGAGGCTCCGGGCTTCACGGATTGCGCCGTTCGGTTGCCGGATTCTACCGCGGCCCGGCGATTGCCCTAGTCAGCGGCACCGGTTGTACCCAACGTAAGCCTGTGACAACCCGACCTTTCAAGCGGTCAAGCCGCCAGCAAGCGCTCCATCCGGGCCAAGAGCTCCTCCTGGTCGTAGGGCTTCTGCACCAGGTCGTTGGCCCCGGCACCACGCACCGTGGCATGCAGGTGTGGGAGCTCGTAGGCGGTGAGCACGAGGATGGGTGCCGTCACGCCCTGTGCACGCAGCCGCTCCACCAAGGAGAGGCCATCCACGCCCGGCAGGCCTAGGTCAACGAGCACCAGATCCGGGGGGTGCTCTCTGGTCAAAGCCAGCAGGTCCCGGCCATCCCGCAATGCGGTCACCTCCCAGCCGGCACGCACGAGCCGCATCTCCAGCAGCTTGCGCACCAAGGCATCGTCCTCCACCAGTATCACGCGCGGCATGGCCGCTCTTACGGCTGCCGCGGGCAGCGGGTTCCGGGTTCAACGGAAAGCCGGCCAAGGCTGGACCGACCTGCCCTTTCCGACCCCCATGGAACACCTTGCCGCCCTACTCGAAAAGAGCCTTGAACAGGTCGTTGCCGTTGGCGAAGATGATGAGGCCCAGCAGCAGCACCATGCCGATCATCTGCGCCACCTCCAGTACGCGCTGGTGCGGCGGCCGGCCGGTGACCATCTCATAGAGCAGGAAGACCACGTGCCCCCCATCAAGCGCCGGAATGGGCAGTATGTTCATGAACGCCAGGATGATGCTCAGGAAGGCCGTCATGTTCCAGAAGACCTGCCAATCCCACGTGGGGCTGAACAGGCCACCGATGGCACCGAAACCGCCAATCTGCCCGGCGCCGCTGGGGGTGAAGAGGAGCTTCAGCGAACTCACGTAGAGTCCCAGTGTCTCCACGCCGCTGGCGATTCCCAGCGGTATGGACTGCAGGAAGGTGAACTCCTCGTGGCCATGCGCGAACCAGGCCGTATCGACCTTGGGGCCGATTCCGACCTGTCCGTTTCCATTGACCTGCACCACGTGGGAGGTCCGCTGCCCCTGCCGCACGGCATCGACGAGGACCCATTGGCCCCTCCGCGCCTGCACTGCCTTCACGAAATCGCCGAAATAGGCGGCTGGAGCGCCATCCACGGCCACGATGCTGTCGCCCTTCTGCAATGTACTGCGTGCCGCATTGCCGCCGCGCACCAGGGTATCCACCACGAAGGGCATCCGCGGCATGAAGTGCATCTGCTTGCCCTTCTTGCTGATCCGCTCGTGCATGTCGCCGTGCAGCGGAATCTCCACCTCGGCGCCGCCGCGCAGCACGGTGAGGGATGCCGTGCCCTCATCCAGGATCGCCTTGGTAAGAGCCCTGTTCAGGTCCTCCAGGCTGCGGGGCCGCTGCCCGTTCACCGCCACCGGGCGATCACCCTCCTCCACGCCCATCTCGGCCATCACCTCGCTCGGGTGCACCCCGAAGCGCACGGCATCGATCGGCAGATAGTCCTTGCCCCATACCCACAGGATCATGATGTAGATCACCATGCCCAGTAGCAGGTTCACGGTGACGCCGCCCACCATGATGATGAGCCGCTGCCAGGCGGGCTTGCTGCGGAACTCCCACGGCTCGGCAGGCTTGGCCATCTGGGCCTTGTCCATGCTCTCGTCGACCATCCCGCTAATCTTCACGTAGCCGCCGAAGGGGATCCAGCCGATGCCGAACTCGGTGTCGCCGATCTTCTTCTTCACCAGCGAGAACCAAGGGTCGAAGAAGAGGTAGAACTTCTCCACGCGGGTCTTGAACCAGCGGGCGGGCAGGAAATGCCCCAGCTCGTGCAGCGTGACGAGGATGCTGAGGCTGAGGATGAGCTGTGCTCCTTTGATCAGGATCTCCATGTTCGTTCGGTCGCGCCTGTCTAGCGGCGGGCAAGCTCACGCGCCAGGCGCCGGGCCTCGGCATCGCTGGCCATGAGGTCGGCAAGTTGCGGATCGGGGGTGAATGGGACGCGGGCCAGGCAGTCCTCCACCAGGTCGCTCATCGCGAGGAACCCGATGGCGTCCTTGAGGAAGAGCTCCACGGCCACCTCGTTGGCGGCGTTGAGCACGCAGGGCGCGTTGCCCCCGCGGTCCATGGCATCGAGGGCGAGCGCCAGGTTGCGGAAGGTGGCGAGGTCGGGCTGCTCGAAGGTGAGCGCGGGGTACTTGGTGAAATCGAAGCGCGGCCAGGTTGTTTGAAGGCGCTGCGGGTACGAGAGCGCGTACTGGATGGGCAGCTTCATGTCCGGCAGGCCCATCTGCGCCTTCATGCTGCCGTCGCGGAACTGGACCACGCTGTGGATGATGCTCTGTGGATGCACCACGATCTCGATCTGCTCCTTGCCCAGGTTGAAGAGCCACTTCGCCTCGATGGCCTCCAGCCCCTTGTTCATGAGGCTGGCGCTGTCGATGGTGATCTTCGCGCCCATGTCCCAATTGGGGTGCTTCAGGGCCTGCGCCTTGGTCACTGCGGCCAGCTCCTGCCGGCTCTTGCCCCGGAAGGGCCCGCCGCTGGCGGTGAGCACGATCTTCTCGATGGGGTTCTCCCATTCGCCCGCGAGGCACTGGAAGATCGCACTGTGCTCGCTGTCCACCGGGTAGATGTTCACCGCCTTCTCGCGGGCGGCCTTGGTGACGAGCGCGCCGGCCACGACCAGCGTCTCCTTGTTCGCGAGCGCGATGGATTTGCCGGCCTCGATGGCGGCCAGTGTAGGCTTCAGGCCGGCATAGCCCACCAGCGCGGTAAGCACCACATCGATGTCCTCCATGGTCACCGCCTGCTCCAGCGCCTCCGTGCCCGCATAGGCCTTGATACCGTGCGGGAAGAGGGCGTCCTTCACGCGCGGCAATTGGGCGGGGTCGCCGATCACCACCGCATTGGGCTTGAAGGTGAGCGCCTGCTCGATCAGCAGGTCCACGCGGTTGCCGCAGGTGAGCAGCTCCACCTGGAAATGGTCCGGTTGCTCACGCACCACCTCCAGCGCTTGCGTGCCGATGGAGCCGGTGGAGCCGAGTATGGCGATACGCTTCATGTGCTCATGCGGCCGTCTGCGCATGGGCCAAGGGGCGCGCGACCGGGGCGCGAAGATCGGTGTTGGCAGGGCTGCTGCTAACCGGCCTTGCGCTGCGCCTCCGTGATGGTGCAGATCAGGGAGGCCGGCTCGCAGAGCACGGCCCTGTCACCCTGGAGCGCGATGGGCGCCTTGAGCAGGCCGGGATTGTGCGCGAGCACGTTCAGCCAGCCCTCGCCGTCCAGGTCACGGCCGCGCAGGTGCTGCTGGTAGTACGGATGCGCACGGTTCAGCAGGTCCTTGGGCCTCAGGTTCAACTGCTTCAGCACCTGGCGCACGAAGGTCGTGCTCAGGCTCACCTCGCTCACATCCTGCTTGTTCACCCGGGGCGCCAGCGTGTAGGCATAGGCCAATGCCTTGCGGCCCTCCGGGGTGCTGCTGTCGTACACGAGCGTCAGTTCCTTCGAGTTGAGGGTGGTGCTCATGGCGAAGAGGATTTGGTGGCACGGTGAAGTTAGTGGCGAACGCGCCGATTGGTGCCGTGTTGCGGGGGAAATGTGCCCCGCGCGCCTGCTTTTCGACCGGTCGAGCCTGCGGATCGACGTGGCTGAGCCGTGCGCGATCGGCCGCGCGACTCAATCGGCGAGACGCGCCTTGAAGCGCTGTTCAACCCGGACGCTCAGGTCCTGCTTCTCCCATAGGCCATACGCGAGCTCGATCTCCTTTATCGGCTCCTCGGAGATGTTCCGCATCCGGATGAACAGGAAGAGCAGATGCTCGTGCGCATCCATGTCAACCCTGTGCTTGATGCGGGAGTAGAGGTTCGGCGCCTTCTCCTTGATGTTCTTGTCGAAAATCTCAATCGAAACACGCCCCAAGGGGTCCTTCTGAATGTCGATCCGCTGCATCGCACTATCGCCATTCACCGCGTAGCTGATACCCATGCTCAGAACGGGCGGGAAGTGAGCCGTGTCCGTAGCTGTGACCATGAACAAGGCACCAACCGAGTGTGGATGGTCCTTATTCAGGTAGGCGGCCCTGATCAGCCTGAGCTGGTGGCCCGGCTCCCTGCCGGGCGCTTGCGCAGAAGCGTCGCCGACTAGCAGCAACAAGACCATCGATACCAGGATCCTCATGCGGCGGTTTCCGCGAAAGGTATCAGCGTGCCGCCGATGCCCGCCGCAGCCGGTCGTTGATGGCTCGGCCAAGGCCCTCGTCGGGGAAGCGCTCGGCGAGGATCACCGTGCAATCGCCGCCGTCCAGGTCGCGCAGCACCGCGAAGAGGTTGCGCGCGGCCTCGGCCAGGTCGCCGCGCTCGCTGAGCAACTCGCAGCGGTGGCCCGGGTACTCGTTCCGGAAGCTGATGATGCCGATGCGCCTTCCCGCGAAGCGGCGCAGCAGTGCATCGATGTCGCCCACGTGCACCGGCTTACGGGGAGCGTAATGGCTCTCGAGCATGCCGGGCGCCGCGGGCAGCACCTGCTTCACCGCCTGCGCCACGGTGCCAATCACGCGCTCGATATCCTCCAGCGCGATGCCGCCCGGGCGGTAGAGCACCCAGCGATCGCCCTCCCAGCCGAGGATGGTGGATTCCACGCCCACCGCGCACGGGCCGCCATCGAGGATGTACGGAATGCGCGCGCCGAGCTGGTCGGCCACGTGCTGCGCGGTGGTGGGGCTAACGTAGCCGAAGGGGTTGGCGCTGGGCGCGGCCAGGGGGAAGGGGAGCCGCTCGAGCAGCGCGCGTGTGAGCGGGTGGCGCGGCATGCGCACGCCCACGGTGTCGAGCCCGCTGGTCACCAGGTCGGGCACCGCAGGGCGCTTGGGCAGCACCAGGGTAAGGGGTCCCGGCCAGAAGGCGTGCATGAGGGCCTCCGCGCCGGGAGGCAGCTCGCGGACCACCTTGTGCGCATCGCCCAAGGCGCCCACATGCACGATCAGCGGGTCGAAGGCCGGGCGCTGCTTCGCCTCGAAGACCTTCAGCACCGCGGACTCATCGAAGGCATTGGCGGCGAGCCCATACACCGTTTCGGTGGGTATCGCCACGATGCCTCCCGCCTCGAGCAGTCGTGCGGCATGCTCCAAATCGGTGCCGATGGCCGATTGCATGCTGCAAATGTGCGACGTCAACGCGCGCTGCGCCGCCTACTTTGGCCGCATGCCCAAGCGTCTCGGCGACATCCGCCTGTGGATCCTGCTCACCACGCTGGTGCGGCTGATCGGCATCACCTCCCCGCCGCTGGAGACCGCGCACAGCTGGCGCCAGGCGTTCACCAATATGGTGGCGCGCAACATGGCCGAGGAGGGCATCGACCTGCTGCACCCACGAACGGACCTCTCCGGCGAGCGACCCGGTGTGGTGGCCAGCGAATTCCCGGGGTTCAATGCAGCGGTGGCGCTTCTCTACCGGGCGTTCGGGCCTGCGCACTGGTATGGGCGCCTGGTGGCCTTGATCGCTTCCGCCCTCGGAGCCTGGGCCTTTCATGCGCTTGTTCGGCAGCGCTACGGGGAGCGCGTGGCATTCCTTGCCGCCTTCATCCTGCTGTGGTCCTCCTGGTTCGTCTATGGCCGCAAGTCCATGCCGGACGTCTTCAGCGCGGCGCTGGTGCTCATCGCCCTATGGGCCGTGGACCGGGCGCTGCGAACCAGCGCTTGGTGGTTCGCCCTGGCCATTCCCATGGCAGCGATCGGCGGCCTCTGCAAGATTCCAGCGGTGGTTCTGCTGGCGCCCTGGGCGCTGATGACACTTGAGCGCGGCTTCACGCAGGGTCGGCGCGTGTTGGCCCTCGCGTCGCTGGCCCTGGCAATCGCGCCCGTGGCCTGGTGGTACTTCGTCTGGCAGCCCCACCTGCTCACCGCATACGGCAACCCGCTCTACTTCCCCTACCCCCTCGCGGAGGGGCTGCAGCAGCTCTGGGCGCATGCCGGCAAGGCCGCCGAGCGCTTCCGTTTCTCCGCACTGATGAGCCATGCCGCCTTCCTCGGCGTATGCGTCGGCATCTGGAGGGCCATGCGCAACCGCGATACCCGAACGGCGGGCGTGGCGCTTGGCATCCTGCTGCCCTTCGCGCTGATCATGGTCAAGGCCGGCGATGTGTTCGCCCTGCATGCCTACTACATCATCCCACTGGTGCCGCTCCTGGCCCTGCTGGCGGGGCTGGGGCTGGAGTGCCTCCCGCGAGGGGCGGCCACGGCGGCGGTGCTGGCGCTGGTGGTGGCGGAGGGCGCGGGCATGCGCTGGCACGACCTCACCGGGGGAAGTGAGCGCGCCTACCTCCTGGAAGCCGAGGGCCTCGCGGACCGCTTCACCGGCCCCCACGACCTGGTGGCCACCTCGTCCGGCCTGGACCCCCGACCCATGTACTACCTGCACCGTTCCGGCTGGAACCTGACAGCGGAAGAAGCGCAGCAGCGGCACACCCTGGACAGCTTGGCGGCCCTGGGCCTGCGCGCGGTGTTCGTGGAGCGGCGCGAAACGGATGCGGCCGTGCCATGGCCGGTGCTGCACGAGGACGCGCACTGGCGGGTGCATGGCGCGCCGCGGCGGACGGATTGATCCGCCAGCTAAATTCACCGCATGATGGACCGTCGACGATTCCTCCGTACCGCCTGCCAGGCTTGCGCCGCGCTGGCGGTGGTGCCCGCCGCTGCATCGCTGGAAAGCTGTTCCGGCGCCAAAGGCCTCGCCGTGAGCAATGGCACCCTGAGCGTTCCGCTGGCTGACCTGGGAAAGAGCGGCACTACCGTGCTGCGGGCACAAGGACTGGACGCCAAGCTGATGGTGGTGCGACGCGACGATGGCTCCTACGCCGCGCTCCTGTTGAACTGCCCGCACAAGAACGGCCCGGTGAAGGAGAAGGGCGGCGTGCTCACCTGCGAGTGGCACGGCAGCACCTTCGACCGCGACGGCAAGGTGACCAAGGGGCCCAGCAAGCACGACCTGAAGCGCTTTCCGGCCACCGTGGAAGGGGACATGCTGCGGGTAACCGTGGGGTAATCACCCCAATCCCTCCACGTACCGCCGATCGTTGGCCAGCCGCGGCACTTTGCTCTGGGCGTCGTTCATGCCACGGGCCTTCATCCACGCCGCGAAGCCGCCACGCGCCACGGTCGTGATCACGAGCGGCCGCAGTACCTTGCCGGTGATGAGGTCCTTGTAGTAGGGGTTGCGCTTCTGCAGTGCCTCGTCCATCGCTGCAGCGAACCGGGCCATGTCCGCCGGCAGCGCTGCGAACTCGATGAACCACTCGTGGTAGGGCAGGCCCTCGGCAGGATCGGTCTGCGGGGCCACGGTGAACTCGGCCACCTCGCAGGGCACGGCGGCGATGGCGTCCTTCAGCGCGCCCTCCACCTCCTCGGCGATCACGTGCTCACCGAAGGCACTGGTGAAGTGCTTGGTGCGGCCGGTGACCTTGATCCGTGGCGGGGTGAGCGAGGTGAACTTCACCGTATCGCCGATCTCGTAGCCCCAAAGCCCGGCATTGGTGTAGAGCACCAGCGCATACTGCGTGTCCAGTTCCACCTCGGCGATGGATCGCGGGCGGCGGTCGTTGCCCTGCATGGGCACGAAGCCGAAGTAGATGCCGTTGTCCAGCACCAGCAGCAGGCCGTCGTCGTTGTCCTTGTCCTGATAAGCGATGAAGCCCTCGCTCGCAGGAAAGAGCTCCACGCTGGGCACGCTGCCGCCGATGAGCGCCTCCATCCGCGAGCGATAGGGCGCGTAGTTGACGCCGCCGTAGACGAAGAGGGAGAATCTCGGGAACACCTCCTTCACGGTGGCCTTGCCGGTGCGTGCCAGCAGCCGCTCGAAGTACATCTGCACCCAGGCGGGGATGCCGCTGATAAGGCGCATGTCCGCGGTCATCGTCTCGCCCACGATGGCCTCCACCTTCGTCTCCCAGTCGGGGATGCTGTTAGTGGCGAAACTGGGCATGCGGTTCTTGAGCAGGTAGGCGGGCACGTGGTTGGCCACGATGCCGCTGAGGCGCCCGATGGGGATGCGGCGCGATCGGTCGAGCACCGGGCTGCCCTGGAGGAAGATCATCTTGCCATCCACGAAGTCGGCCCGGCCACTGTGGGCGATGTAGGCCAGCAGGGCGCGCCGGGCGCTGCCGATGTGGTTGGGCAGGCTCTCACGCGTGATGGGGATGTACTTGGCCCCGCTGGTAGTGCCGCTTGTTTTGCAGAAGTAGAGCGGGCGGCCGGGCCAGAGCACGTCGTCCTCCCCGAAGAGGATGCGGTCCACATAAGGCCTGAAGCCCTCGTAGTCGCGCAGGGGAACAGCCTGCACAAGCCCGGCGTGGTCGCGCACATCGTGGATGCGGTGCTCGCGCCCGAAGGCCGTGTCGCCGCCGAAGCGCACCAGGCCGCGCAGCACGGCCAGCTGCGTGGCGGGGGGGTCCAAGGCCCGCCGCATCACGGCACCGGTCACCGATTGCGCATAGGGCCTTGCAATGGCTGCTTTCAGTGACATGGCACAGTCAGTGACGCTGCCCGGCGGCGGTGGCGGGGAGTATGTTCATTTGAACGCCATGTAGGCCTGGGGATCCACCGGCTCCCCATTGTGCCACAGCTCGAAGTGCAGGTGCGGGCCGGTGCTGTTCTCCCCGGTGTTGCCGACAATGGCCAGCGCCTCCCCGGCCTTCACGCGGTCGCCCACCTTCTTCAGCAGCACGCGATTGTGCTTGTAGAGGCTGGTCACACCGTTGGTGTGCTGCACCTGCAGCACATACCCGGCATCGGTGGTCCAGCTGGCGAGGGTAACGGTGCCGGCCAGGCACGACTTCACCGCGGCATCGGCCGTGGTGACCACATCGATGCCATAGTGGCCGAGCGCCCGGTCGAATTCAGCGGTGATGACACCGGTCACCGGCGGCACGAAGAGCACGCTGGCGAGCTCGCGCCGCTCGGTGGTAGCGCGTCCCTCCACCAGACTGTACCGCTCCTCCTGCGCCACCTTGGCGCGCAGGGCGCTATCCGCAGCGCCTGGCTTCAGGTCCTGCGGACCGGGCTTCAGCAGCGAGGGACGCAGCTGCACGCTGTCGGCCGCCACATCGCCGGTAAGCACCGCGCGCAGGTTCTCGATGTAGGCGCGCTGGGCACCCGCCACGGCTTCCAGCGAATCGGCCAGCATAGTGCTCCGATAGGCGTTGAGCTTCGTCTCCTGGTCGGAGTAGCCGGGAATGTACCGTTTGAGCGGCGTGAGCACGATCACGGCTGCCACCATGGTGCCGTAGAGCACGAAGGCCACGACCGTGAACACCAGGAAGCTCAGTCGGTTGAGCCTGAAGGAGAAGCGCTCCCGGAAATCCCGCTCGTCGATGAGCACCAGCCGGTAGCGGCTGCGCAGCCGCTGCCACAGGCTCCGCCGTTGGGTTCGCTTCCGGGTTCCGGCATCCACCGCCATGGGCGCAAAGTTCGCGCGCGCGCCTTAGGGCGCCATGAAATAACTTCGGCCGCCCGCAGTTATCCACGCCGAGTGGCCCTTCCCCGCACGTCCCTGCTTCCGCACGCCCTCCTTTTCGGGGGGGCGCTGGCCCTGCTGCATGGGGGCTGCTCCACGGAAAAGGACGCGTTCGCCAATCGCACCTACCACCGGCTCACCGCACGCGACAACGGCTGGTTCAACGCGAACGAGAAGCTGAAGGAGGTGGTGATGGGCATCGAGGACGCGCACGTGGACGACTTCGACCAGGTGCTGCCGCTCTTCGTCTATGGCAGCGAGCAGCAGGCCAAATCCGCAACGCCCGACCTGGAGAAGTGCATCGACAAGTGCTCGCTGGTCATCGAGCGGCACAGCATGGAGATCAAGGGCAAGGAGAAGAACACCTGGGTGGACGATGCCTGGTTCGTGATCGCGCGCAGCCAGTTCTACAAGCGCAACTTCTCCGAGGCGGAGCGCGGCTTCACGCACATTACCAGGGCCTACAAGGGCAGCGACCGCGAGCACGACGCGCTGGTCTGGGTGGCGCGCACCGCAATCCAGCTCGAGCAGTTCGCCAAGGCCCAGAGCGCGTTGGATAATGTAGCCAACGCCAAGGACCGCCCGAAGCATCTCGACGAGGGCGAGCTGGCCGCCGTGCAGGCTGAACTGGAGCTCAAGCGCGGCAAGGTGGATGATGCCATCATGCATCTGGAGCGTGCCGTCCCGCTCGCCAAGCGGAAGCGCGAGAAGGTGCGGTGGGCCTTCGTACTGGCGCAGCTCTACGGCATCAAGGGCCAGGAGAAGAAGGCCATCGACCAGTTCGCGGCCGTGGTGAAGATGGCGCCGCCCTATGAGATGGCGTTCCATGCGCAGATCTTCCAGGCGCTCTCCTTCAACAAGGGCGACACCAAGACGCTGCGCAAACGGCTCAATGCCATGCTCCGCGACGACAAGCACATCGACCACTTCGACATGATCCACTACGCGCTGGCGGACCTGGACCTGAAGGAGCGGAAGCGCGACGAGGCCATTGCCCGGCTGAAGCAGAGCGTGCAGGCGAGCACCACGGACACCAAGCAGAAGGCCAAGAGCTTCCTGAGGCTCGCGGACCTGTTCTTCGAGGACCGCAGATACGTGCCCGCGCAGCAGTACTACGACAGCACCAAGGTGCTGCTGGCCGAAACGCATGTGCGCTACGGAGAGGTGGAGACCCGCGCCAGGGTACTGGGCGACCTGGTGCAACAGCTCGATATCATCGCTCGGGAGGACAGCCTGCAAGGGCTGATGGGGCTGGATGAATCCGAGCTGGAGAAGAAGATCCGCGGAATCATCCGCGAGCGGGAGAACGCCGAGGAAGACCGCGCCCGGCGCGAGGCGGAGGCGCGCGCCCTGCCCGAGACGCCGGCGGCCAAACCGCCGGGTGGCCCTCCGGGAAGCCGCGGGAACTGGTACTTCTACGACCCGCAGCAGATCAGCCGGGGCATGGCCAGCTTTCGCAAGAAGTGGGGCAGCCGCAAGCTGGAGGACGACTGGCGCCGGCAGGACCGCAGCGGCAGCGCCCTGGCCATGGGCGATGACGAGGAAGAGGAGGAAGGGGGCGATGATGGTGCGGGCGATAAAGCCGAGGCGGAATGGAAGGACCCCTCCTTCTACCTCCGGGACATCCCGCGCGGCGACTCCGCGCTGGCGGCCTCGAACGGGCGGATCTGCGGTGCACTCTACGCCAGCGGCATGATCTACAAGGAGCAGCTGCGCGACATCGACAATGCCATCGAGAGCTTCGAGGTGCTCAACAACCGGTTCGATGAATGCCGGTACACCCCTGAGAGCCACTATCAGCTCTACCGCATCTACCTGGAGAAGGAAGCCAACGGGTGGGTGGACCTCATGGGCGGCAGCGGCTCCCAGACCTACGCCAACATCATCCTCGACCGCTGGCCCGAGTCGGAGTTCGCGCGGCTCGTGCGCGACCCCAACATCCTCATGGCCGACGAGGCCCGCAAGAAGGAGGAGGAAGCCGCTTACAAGGAGGTGTACCGCCTGTTCCGCCAATACTCCTATTACCCTGTGATCGCCGCCTGCGACAGGGTGATCGCGGAGGAGCCCAACAACCACTACCGCCCGAAATACCACTTCCTGCGCGCCATGGCCATCGGCGGCACGCGCAACATCCCTGAATACCGTACCGCGCTCCTCGCCGTGAAGTCCCAGTTCCCCGGTACGGAGGAGGCCTCGCGCGCCGAGGAACTGCTTGCCGGCCTTGATGGGAGCGGTGGCGGTGCGCCCAAGCCCAGGGCGGCCGAAGCCACGCCCTACTCCAAGGACGATGGCCCGCACACGTATGTGGTGGTGGTACCCAACGCCGGCACGGACATGAGCACCATCCGCGCAGCGGTCTCGGACTTCAATGGGGCTTATTTCGGCCATACGCCGCTACAGGTGACCAGCAGTATCCTGGGCAGCGACCAGCAACTGGTGCTCATCAGCCCGCTCCCCAACAAGGCCAAGGCCATGGAGTACCATGCGCTCTTCACGGGAAACGAGGACATGCTCCAGGGTCTCTCCGACCAAGGCTATCCGGCCTTTGCCATCACCCAGGCGAATTACACCCTCTTCTACAAGGCGAAGGATGTGGCGGGCTACCGGGCCTTCTTCCAGCAGAATTACCTTGATCGTCAGTAGGATAAGTGGCCGGCACGGCTATCTTTGCCGCGAAGGCCATCGTTAACACCCAGCCAAGGGACCATGTTCCGCAGCGATAAACCCGCCCCAACGACCATGAGCAAGCCCAACGAACCCGTTAGCCCCGGCAAGATCAACAGCATCATGGAGGGCACCTCCATCGTGGGCGAGATCCAGAGCGACAGCAACATCCGTATCGATGGCCGGGTGAAGGGCACCGTGCATGCCCGCGGACGGGTGATCGTCGGTCAAACGGGCGTGATCGAGGGCGAGGTGGTCTGCCAGAGCAGTGATATCGAGGGCACCGTGCTGGGCCGCATCAATTGCCAGGACCTGCTGAGCCTGAAAGCCACCGCCAAGCTCCAGGGCGACATCAACACCAAGAAGCTGGCCATCGAGCCGGGGGCCGTCTTCACCGGCAACTGCAGCATGGCAGGCGGCGTGGTGAAGGAAATGGACCCCGTTCGCCTGCGCACGGAGAACGCCGCGGGAAGCGCCGCCCAACCCGCTCAGGCATCGCGCTGATGATGCCGGGCGTCCCAGCCGGAGCTTAGCCGATGGCACCGCGCCGCTGGTCCTTCCTCATTCCCATCCTGCTCTTCGCAGCCACCTTGGGCTTGCTGCAATGGCTGGTGCTGTTCGCCCTGCGCCTGCCGTTCGAACCCGTGCATGGGCTCATGTTGGCGTGGTTCACCCTGCTCGCCATCGGGCTGCACCTGTGGCAGGAACATGCGATGGCCGCGGATCCCAAGGGCTTCGCAAGGCGCTTCATGGCGGGACTGGGCATCAAGATGCTCCTTTCCCTGGGCATGCTCGTCCTGGTGCTCCTGCGCTCACCGAAGGAGTCGGTGCTCACGGCGGGCATCACGTTCGCGGCGCTGTACCTCGCCTACCTGGCGTTCAGCACGGTTCGTTTGAGCGGGCTGTCGCGCCGGCTTCCGAGGACATGAAGGGGCCCGACGACCTGCGCAAGGCGCGCAAGGCCTATGGCGGCTACCTGCGCTTCATGGGGCTCGGCCTCACCATGATCGGCATCGTGCTGGCCTTCACCTTCCTGGGCATGTGGGCGGACAAGCAGCTGGCCTGGCGCTTCCCGGTGTTCACGCTCGGGCTGAGCCTGATTGGCATCGCCGGCGCCATGCTGCACCTCTTCAAAGAGACCAGGCCCCGCTGACGGCCTGGGCCCTTCGGGCGCCACCGATCGTTTTGCGCGGATTCCTTGTTGTTCCGCGCGGATCCCTACCTTCGCGGCCGCAAAGAAGGGGTGCCCCTTGTCCGTGATGCCGCTGAAAGCCTTGCTGCGCCTGATTTCCCTGATGTTCGGAGCCCTTGCGTTGGGCCCCGTCGCCGCGCAGCACGAAGGTCATGAGCACGACGGGCACAGCCATGGCCAGGTGGATTCCGCCGCCGTTGCGATGACGGCCGTCGAACACGGCTCCCATGAGGAGGCCGCCCATGCCAAGTTCAACCCGGGCGAGATGATCATGGGCCACGTGACCGACGAGCACGGCTGGCACCTGTGGGGGCACACTTCGCTCCCGCTCCCGGTTATCGTGTACAACAGCCAGCGCGGCCTGAGCATCTTCAGCAGCGGAAAGTTCCACCACGGCGAGGAAGCTTATGGCGGGTACATGCTGCAGGGCAAGAAGATCGTGGCCACCGACGCGGCTGATGGCACACCGGTGCATGCGGCAACAGTGAACGAGGAGCTGACGCAGGCCACCATCGACTTCAGCATCACCAAGAATGTGCTGGCCATCTTCGTGAGCGCGGCGCTCATGCTGCTGATCTTCCTGAGCGTGGCCAAGGCCTACGCCCGCCGCCCCGGCCAGGCTCCCACTGGCCTGCAGAACCTCATCGAGCCCATCATCCTCTTCGTGCGCGATGACGTGGCCAGAGCGAACATCGGGCCCAAGTACGAGCGCTTCATGCCGTACCTGCTCACGGTGTTCTTCTTCATCCTCATCAACAACCTGATGGGGCTTATCCCACTCTTCCCCTTCGGTGCCAACGTAACCGGCAGCATCTCTGTCACCTTCGCGCTGGCGGCCATCACCTTCATCATCACCCTGCTGAACGGCAACCGGCATTACTGGGGCCACATCCTGGCCATGCCGGGCGTACCGAAGCCCGTGCTGCTGATCCTCACCCCGGTGGAGATACTGGGCGTGTTCCTGCGCCCGGCCATCCTGATGATCCGACTCTTCGCGAACATCACGGCGGGCCACATCATCGTGCTAAGCTTCTTCGCGCTCATCTTCATCTTCGGTGAGATCAACGCCGGGCTTGGCTGGGGCGTGAGCATCTTCAGCCTGCTCTTCACCGTGTTCATGAGCATGCTGGAGCTCCTGGTGGCCTTCATCCAGGCCTTCGTGTTCACCTTCCTCTCCGCGATGTACTTCGGGGCCGCCATCGAAGAGCCCCATCACCACTAGAACAACCCGCAAACCCAACAACGTCATGTTCCTCTCGTTCCTCCTGCAAGCCGTCGCTGAGAATGGTCACTTCGGTTTCGCCGCCATCGGCGCAGGCGTGGCCGCCCTGGCCGCCGGCATCGGCATCGGCCGCATCGGTGGTGACGCCATGCAGGCCATCGCCCGCCAGCCCGAAGCCACCAACGACATCCGCGCCAACATGATCCTCGCCGCCGCCCTCGTGGAAGGCGCCGCCATGTTCGGCATCGTGGTGGGCCTGCTGGCCATGGTGCTCTAAGGGCGCCGCACGGCAACGCCTCGTCATCGACCCAACCTCAGCGTCATGCTCATCGAGTTCTCCTATGGCCTCATCTTCTGGATGATGGTATCGTTCCTGACGGTGCTGTTCATCCTGGCCAAGTTCGCGTGGAAGCCGATCCTCAAGGGACTCAAGGACCGAGAGTCCTCCATTGCCGACGCGCTCAACGAAGCGAAGAAGGCGCGCGAGGAGATGACGGCCCTGAATGCCCGCAACGAGGAGCTGATGCGCCAGGCGCGCGAGGAGCGGGAGCTGCTGCTGAAGGAGGCCCGCGACATCCGCGACAAGGAGATCGCCGAGGCGAAAGCGAAGGCGAAAGCCGAGGCGGACGCGCTGCTGGCGCGCGCCCGCACCGACATCCAGAACGAGAAGAACGCCGCCATCACCGACATGAAGAACCAGGTGGCCGAGCTGAGCATCCTGGTGGCCGAGCGCATCCTGCGGGAGAAGCTCGGGGACGCCGCCGCCCAACAGGGCCTGGTGGACAAGGTGATGGCCGAAGCCGAGCTGCGCAAGTCATGAACGTCGCCCCGGTAGCCTACCGCTATGCCCGCTCGCTCATGGAGCTCGCCCAAGAGAGGGGCGTGCTCGCAGGCGTGCACGAGGACATGCGCCTGGTGGCCGCCACATGCACCGGCAGCCGCGACCTGGTGGTGCTGCTGAAAAGCCCGGTGGTGAAGACGGACAAGAAGGAGCGCATCCTGGAGCAGGTGTTCGCCGGCAAGGTGGGCCAGATCACCAACGCCTTCATGGGCGTGCTGGCGCGCAAGGGCCGGGAAGAGCTCCTTCCGCACGTGGCCGAAGCGTTCGGCGAGCTGTACCGGCAGCATAAGGGCATCGTCACCGCGCAGGTGACTAGCGCCGCGCCGATCAGCGATGCCACGCGTGCCAAGGTGCGCGCCCTTGCGGAGAAGCAGCACCCCGGAAAGACCATTGAACTGCAGGAGCAGGTGGACGCCGCACTCATCGGCGGGCTCACCATCCGCATCGGAGACGAGCAGTACGACGGCAGCGTGAGCCGCCGCCTGAGCGACCTGCGCCGCAAGTTCTCCGAGAACCCGTACATCCCCGAGATCTAAAGCAAGAAGGCCATGGCCCATGTGCAACCCGCCGAAGTGACGGCGATCCTGAAACAAGAACTCGCCGGCTTCCGCAGCGAGGCCGAGCTGGAAGAGGTCGGAACGGTGCTGCAGGTCGGTGATGGCATCGCACGCATCTACGGCCTCAAGGGCGTGCAGAGCGGCGAACTCATCGAGTTCAACAGCGGCCTCCGCGGCATCGTGCTCAACCTGGAGGAGGACAACGTGGGCGCCGTACTCCTAGGGTCCAGCGTGGGCATCAAGGAGGGCGACACCGTGAAGCGCACCAAGCGCATCGCCAGCATCAACGTCGGCGAGCAGATGGTGGGCCGCGTGGTGAACACCCTTGGCGAGCCCATCGACGGCAAGGGCCCCATCGGCGGCGAGCTCTTCGAAATGCCGTTGGAGCGCCGTGCCCCGGGCGTTATCTACCGCGAGCCCGTGAAGGAGCCCCTGCAGACCGGCATCAAGGCCGTGGATGCCATGATTCCCATCGGTCGCGGCCAACGCGAGCTCATCATCGGCGACCGCCAGACCGGAAAGAGCACGGTGGCCATCGACACCATCATCAATCAGAAAGAATTCTACGAGGCCGGCAAGCCGGTGTACTGCATCTATGTGGCCATCGGCCAGAAGGGCAGCACCGTGGCGGCCACGGTGAAGACCCTGGAGGAGAACGGCGCCATGCCCTACACCATCGTGGTTGCTGCCAACGCCAGCGACCCCGCCCCGATGCAGTTCTACGCGCCTTTCACCGGCGCTGCCATCGGCGAGTATTTCCGCGACACCGGACGCCCTGCCCTGATCGTGTATGACGATCTCTCGAAGCAGGCCGTGGCCTATCGCGAGGTGTCGCTGCTGCTTCGCCGCCCCCCGGGCCGCGAAGCCTATCCCGGCGACGTGTTCTACCTGCACAGCCGTCTGCTGGAGCGCGCCGCCAAGGTGATCGCCGACGACAAGGTGGCCGCTGAGATGAACGACCTGCCCGCCTCATTGAAGGGCCGCGTGAAAGGGGGCGGCTCCCTCACCGCGCTGCCCATCATCGAGACGCAGGCCGGCGACGTGTCCGCCTATATCCCCACCAACGTGATCTCGATCACGGACGGGCAGATCTTCCTGGAGAGCAACCTCTTCCTCAGTGGCGTGCGCCCCGCGATCAACGTCGGCATCAGCGTGAGCCGCGTGGGCGGAAATGCCCAGATCAAGTCGATGAAGAAGGTGGCCGGCACGCTGAAGCTCGACCAGGCTCAGTACCGCGAGCTGGAGGCCTTCAGCAAGTTCGGCTCCGACCTCGACGCCGCCACCAAGTCCGTGCTCGACAAGGGCGCGCGCAACGTGGAGATCCTCAAGCAGGGCCAGAACAGCCCCATGCGCGTGGAGGAGCAGATCGCCATCATCTACTGCGGCACCAAGGGCCTGCTCAGCAAGGTGCCCGTGAAGAACGTGAAGCAGTTCGAGGCCGAGTTCATCACCATGCTGCGCAACAAGCACAGCGATGTGCTCGCCGCGCTCAAGAAAGGCGATTACAACGACCAGATCACCGGCACGCTGGAGAAGGTGGCCGCTGACCTGGTGAAAAGCCTCGACAATTAATAGCGGAGACCGAATGGGGCCGACCCTGGGGGTCGGCCCGAGGCCCCGAACCAGCAGCACTGTACAATGCCCAGCCTGAAGGAGGTACGGAGCAGGATCGTCTCGGTGAACAGCACCAAGCAGATCACCGCAGCCATGAAGATGGTGAGTGCGGCAAAGCTGCGCCGTGCGCAGGACGCCATCGTGCGCATGCGCCCCTATGCCGAGAAGCTGCAGACCATCCTGGGCAATGTGAGCGCAAGCCTCGACAGCAGCGAGGGGGTGTACAGCGCCCAGCGAGAGGTGAAGAAGGTGCTGCTGGTGCCCATCGTGAGCAACCGCGGGCTGGCTGGCGCATTCAACACCCAGGTGTTCCGCCTGATGCGCAAAGCCATTGCCGAGGCACGGTCGAACAACCAGGAGGTGAGCATCCTGCCCATCGGAAAGAAGGCCATGGACCTCTATCGCCGCAGCGGGATGCTGGATGGCAACCTGCCGACGGACCTGGCTTCGCTGTTCGACGGCCTCAGCTTCGACAAGGCCGCACCGGTTGCGGAGCTCCTCATGAAGCAGTTCGCCGAGGGCCGCTACGACCGCGTGGTGCTCTTCTACAACAAGTTCAAGAACGCCGCGGTGCAGATCACCACCGAGGAGCAGTACCTACCCATCGCGCCCGCCGAGAAGGGATCCGGAGGCAGCACCAAGGCAGACCACATCATGGAACCCGACAGGGCCACCATCGTGGAGGGAATCATCCCCAAGAGCCTGAAGATCCAGCTCTATAAGGCGCTGCTCGACAGTTTCGCTGCGGAGCACGGTGCACGCATGACCGCCATGCACAAGGCCACCGACAACGCCGATGCGCTGCTGAAGGACCTGAAGCTGACCTACAACAAGGCGCGCCAAGCGAGCATCACGAACGAGATCCTCGAGATCGTAGGCGGCGCTGAGGCGCTGAAGGGCTGAGGCCCTGCTCAGAACGCGTTGCTTACCAGCCGCCGTTCGCGGCCGGCGTGCGTCCCGTAGTACACGATGGAGAACTCGAAAGCCCCGTTGCTCCGGGAATACGAGCGCAGGGGAGACGTATTCACATCGTAGCTGAACCGGTAGGCGCTGTTCTTGTGCTTCAGGCCCACATGGGCAACGACGGCATCGTCCACGCGATAAGAGGCGCCGCACAGCGCGCTGTACACCGAACCACCGATGACGAACTCGGCCAGCATGCCGGCGTGGATCTGCTGGTCAGCCCCCTGCCGCATGCCTAGGGCCTGCGGAATGAGGACGAACTGCTCGTTGATATTCACCCGCAGGCCGGCATTGATCGAATAGCGGATCGGCAGATCGCTCTTCGTGCTCCGCAGGATGGACTCGTCGGGCGTGGTGACATGGAACAGCGCAACGTTGGCGAACGGCTTCACCGCCGCCCGTGGACTGGTGCTGCGATAGGCGATTCCAAGCGATACGTCCGGCATCAGGCGGGCACCGCGCTGAAGGTTCTCCCCGGATGGCAGGTCCGAATCAAAGTTGCCGTTGCTGTACTGGGCATCCCAGACCAGCTGTTGGTCATTGATCTTCTTGTAGACAAGGCCCAGCTGCACCCCCGCGGACAGGGTATGATGCCCCTTCGGGTCGAAGACGTTGTAGGCCCCCGAGGCGCCCGCTTGGAAGGTGTTCACGATTCCTGCCATGTTGTAATTGGTCAGGTACATCCCTGCCCCGAAACGCTTCTGGAACGAAAGGTCATAGGCGAACGCCGTCGTGAGGAAATTGCTCGACAGGCTGGTCCACTGGCTGCGGACGTTGCAGGCCATGCGGAACTCCGCATTCTCGTACATCCCTGTTAGCGCGGGATTCAGCAATACCGGTGCTGCTTCATACTGCGACAGCTGGCCATCCTGAGAATGGGCCGCAGCGCTGACGCCGAAGGCAATGGTCAGGTGGCAAAGGCGTTTGTAGATGCTCATGATTGTTCAGGGCTTCCGTTTATCGCATGAGTGTGACCTTACCCGACCGCTCGTGCTGCTGGCCATCGACCAATGTGGCCTGGACCGTGTACACATAGACCCCGTTGATCTCCGGCCGGCCGTCGTGGGTGCCGTCCCAGCCGAAGGTGGGATCGGTGGTCTGGAAGATGAGCTCGCCCCAGCCGTTGTAGATCTTCAGATCGATGGTCTCGAACGGACCGCCGCGGACGTAGAACACATCATTGACGCCATCGCCGTTAGGGCTGAACGCATTCGGCAGCTTGGGTGGCAGGATGTCCTTCACGGCGATGCTCATCAACAGCGAGTCGCGATCGGTGCAGCCGTTGGCATTGCTCACGGTCTGCACGATGATGTACTGACCGGCCTCGGTGTACTCATGCACCGGTTCGGCCGCCAGGGCTCCGTTGCCATCGCCGAAGTCGTACTGCCAGCCGGTGGCCCCGAAGGAGCTGTCTGTGAACTCGATCGGCGTGTCGGTGAAGGAATCGCCGCTGATGCTGAAGCCCGCCACAGGCGCTTGCAGCACATCAACGGTACGGGTGACACTGCTGCTGCAGCCGTTCTGGGCGAAGACCGTGAGCGTGGCGGTGTACTGGCCCTGCGTGGCAAAGGTGCTACCGGTCTGCGGACCGCTGCCAGTGGTTCCATTGCTGAATTCCCAGTTCCAGCCCACGATGGGCGCACCCGAGGTGGTACTGGTACTGGTGAACTGCGTCTGCCCTCCGGCACAGGCATTGCTCCAGGTGAAGTCGGCCGTCAGGGGGTTCACGAAGCTCAGGAGCACGGTATCACGCGCTGCCGCACACACACCGTTGCCGGTGGTGGTGAGGACCATGCGCACCGAGCCCAGCTGACCATCCGTGACGCCCGGCTGGTAGGTGGCGTTGGCATCCGCCGTGTTCGGCAGGAATACACCGGCACCGTTGCTCGACCATTGCACACCCGATGCTCCCGTGAAGGAACCGCCGAGCTGAACTGCTGTAGTGGCATCGCACACGTTGATGTCCTGGCCGGCGTTCACCGTGGGCATCTGCTGCAGGGCCACCACCAGGGTATCGTGCGCTGCAGGGCAGCCCAGGTTTCCGGTGGTGCTGAGCACGAAGCGCAGTTCGCCGAAGACCAGGTCCGTGGCACTGGGTACGTAGGTGCTGGTGAGGCTGGTGTGGTCCGGTGCGAAAGTGCCGGTACCGGTGGTGCTCCATTGGCCACCGCTCACACCGATCACCGCACCGTTCAGTTGGATCGCGCCACCATCGGCACAGATCACTTGGTCGGTGCCAGCATTGGCGATGCGCGTGGGACCGATGTCCACGAAAAGCGAGTCGCTCACGTTGCCGCACGTACCTGTTCCGAATCCGGTGAGGATGAGGTACACGCCGCCTGCGATGCTATCGTTCGCTGTAGGCGTGTAGACCGCGTTGGCCACGGTGTTCGAGGGGCTGAAGCTGCCCGTGCCCGTGGTGAACCACTGCACGCTGCCGGCGTTCTGCACCTGCCCGTTGAGGGACACATCCTCCAGCCCATCACACAGCAACACACTTGCACCGGCATCCACGGTGGGGGGCACATGGTAGCTCACCACGAGGGTATCGCGCCCGGCTGCACAACCTTGGTTGTTGGTGGTGGAGAGCACCAGCGACACATCACCGATCACGAAGTCGGCCGGGCCGGGCACGTAAGTGGCGTTGAGCGCAGTGGCGCTGGGCAAGAAGGAACCCGTACCGGTGCTGCTCCAGATGCCCGTGGTGGTTCCGGCCACTGCACCGTTCAGGACGATGTTGGCATCGGTACTGCAGGCCACCACATCCGGTCCAGCGGTCGCAGCGAGTCCACCACCAAAGGTGATCACGAGCTGATCGCTGACCGCGGCACAGGGCTCCACACCCGTTGTGGTGGCGGTGAGCACCACACTGCCAGCGGTACTATCAGCAGCGCTCGGTGTATAGAGTGTGGCCAAGGCATTGGCATCCAGGAAGCTGCCGGTGCCGCTGGTGCTCCAGCTCACGGTGGGTACGTTCGCCACATTGGCCACCAGCTGCACGGGAGCGGCCGTGCAGGCCACGATGTCCGCGCCGGCGTTCACCTGGGGCAATGCGTTCACGCTGATGGTGACCACATCACTGGCGGCCGCACAGAGCCCATTGCCCACCGTGGTGAGGGTGAGCTGGACCTCGCCATTGGCGATATCGGCAGCGCTGAGCGTGTAGGTGCTGTTGGTGGCGGTGGTGTTGCTGAAGAAGCCACTGCCACCGGTGGTCCACTGTCCACCTTGCGCGCCGCTCACATTACCAGCGAGCTGCACGATGGGCGCATTGGCGCACACCACTTGATCGTCCCCGGCAAAGGCGAAGCTGCTGTTGCCGAAGGTGAGCACCAACTGGTCCTGCACAGGAGCGCAGGTGCCCGTGTTGGTGCTGAGGAGCGTGAGTACTACGCTCCCATTGGCCACATCGGCGGGCGAGAAATGGTACTGAGCATTGAGCACATCGGCACTGGGCTCGAAGGAACCGGTACCCGTGCTGGACCAGATACCCGATGGCGAACCGTTGACGATCTGACCTTGCAATTGAGCATGATCATCGAGCACGCACACGCTCATGTCAGGACCTGCATTGGCCTGCAGACCATCGGTGAGGTAGATGGTCATCGCATCGGTGACGGCATTGCAGGTGCCGTTGTTCTGGGAGGTCAGTGTGAAGGTGATAGACCCGTTCTGGATATCGGCGGCACTTGCGGTGTACGCAGTGCTGAGGTCAGTGGTCGAAGCCAGCGTACCCGTACCCGTGGTGCTCCACAAGCCCAGATCGGTGATGCCGGACACGATGCCCTGCAGGTCGAACGTGCTGACGCCATCGCAGTAGGTCTGGTCCGGACCAGCGTTCACGTAGGGCGCTGGAGTGAGACTCAAGACCATGGCATCGTTGGCGCTGTTGCAGCTGTTCAGTGCGCTCAGCGTCAGGGTCACTTCACCGATCAACGTGTCGAGTGCGCTGGGCACATAAGTGGGCGTGAGTACCGTGTTGTTCGGGAAGAACTGGCCGGTACCGCTGGTGGTCCACTGTACTTGTGTGGCATCGCCCAGCAGGCTGCCGTTCAGCTGCACCACTGCATTGTTGGCACAGGCGGTCATGTCCGCACCGGCGTTCACCGTCCCGAAGGGCAGAATGTCGATGTGGATGGTATCGATCGCCGCAGGGCACACGCTGGTACTGGTGGCCGTGAGGATCAGGTCCACGCCGGTGGCCAGGGAATCCTGTGAACTCGCCCGATAGATGTTGGCCAGTGCGCTCGTGGCGTTCTGGAAGGTGCCCGTGCCGAGCGTGCTCCATACACCCGTGGTGGAAGCGCCGCTCACGCTGCCATTGATGAGGATATCGAGGTCGTCCACGCACACCACCAGATCGTTGCCTGCGTCCACCTGCGACTCCGGCACGATGGTCAGTGTCATCTGATCCATGGCATTGTCGCAGCTGTTCACGCTCCAGGTGAAGGTGACGTTGCCAGCGAGCGCATCGCTGGGAGCAATGGTGTACACCGCGTTCGGCGCGCTTGCGTTCGGCGCGAACGAACCTGCTCCGGTAGTGGTCCATGTGCCTTGTGTGGCGTTGCCGGTGATGGTGCCGTTCAATGCAATGGTCGCTTCTGTCGCGCACACCACTTGATCAGGCCCGGCATTGGCGATCGCGTTGGGCAGGATGATCAGGTCCAACGTATCGCTCACGCTTGCGCAGAGTCCGTTGCCGGTGGACGTCAGGATGAGCTGTACACCGCCATTGAGCGAATCCAGGCTGCTCGCCAGATAGGTCGCGGTGAGGGCGCTCGCGTTCGGCGCGAACGATCCTGTTCCCGAGGTGGTCCACTGACCCGTGGTCGCACCAGCGCTCACGCTTCCGTTCAACGCCACATCCAGGGCGTTGGAGCAAGCCGTGATGTCCGCACCAGCGTTCACCACAGGTGCCGGGGTCACGCTGATGTTCAGTTGATCGTTCACCGCAAGGCAGTTGCCATTGCCGGTGCTGGTCAAGGTGAGGGTGATGGTACCCTGCTGCAGCTCGAAGGGCGTCAGCGTGTACTGGGCGTTCAGCGCGTTGGCGTCTGGTGAATAGGTCCCCAGGCCGCCGCTCCATGTGGCGCCGTTGGCTACCGTCAGTGCACCACTGAGGTCGACCGTAGGGTTGTTCGCACAGACGGTCAGATCCGCACCAGCATTCACCGATGGTGCCGGCGTGAAGGTGATGAGCACTTGATCGTTCACGGCGAAGCAGCTGCCATTGCCTGTGCTGGTGAGCGTGAGGAGCACACTACCAGCAGCCAGTTCAGCAGCGGTCGGAGTGTACACCGGAGCGAACACATTGTTGGCCGGTGAGAAGGATCCGTTACCGCCGGACCAGGCTCCACCGTTGGCATTGATCACGTTGCCGTTCAGCTGTACATCGCTGTTGTTGGCACAGATCGCGAGGTCGGTACCGGCATCCACAATGGGCGCACCAGTGAAGGTGACGGTCATCTGGTCGCTCATCGCGTTGCAGATGGTGGTGCCCGTGCTGGTGAGCGTGAAGGTGATCACACCCGCAGCGATCTCACCCGCCGTGGGAATGTATTGTGTGGCCGTGGCCGTAACACCTGAGACGTACGTGCCTGCACCGCCGCTCCAGATGGCACCCGGCGCGTTGCCCACAAAGCCATTGAGCTGGATGTTGGGGTTGTTCGCGCAGATGGCCTGGTCGGGACCAGCGTTGACGACAGGTACAGGATCGATGGTGATGACCATGTTGTCCTGCACAGCCGTGCAATTGCCGAAGCCTGTGGTGGTGAGCGTAAGCGTGACACTACCCGCAGCCATCTCAGCGAGGCTCGGGGTATAGGTCGCACTCAGCGTATTCGCGTTCGGGCCGAAGCTGCCCGAACCACCGCTCCATACGCCACCTGTAGCTACGGTCACCGCGCCATTCAGCGCCACTTCCGCAGCATTGGCACACACATGGGCGTTCATACCAGCATCCACGGTGGGCGCCTGTGTGAAGAACAGCTGCACCGAATCAAGGGCGGCGTTGCAACCACCATTACCCGTGGAGGTGAGGTACAGCCATAGGTTGCCTGCGTTGAGTTCCGCAGCGGTCGGCGTGTAGACCGCACCCAGGCTGTTGGCCGCAGGCCCATACGTTCCTGCACCACCGCTCCAGGTCCCACCGATGGCACCCGACACATTTCCGGCGAGCTGGGCGTTCGCGTTGTTCGCACAAAGCGTCTGGGCGACCCCCGCGTCCACGATCGGTGCCGGGGTAAAGGTGATCACGACATTGTCGCTCACTGCTGCACACAGGCCATTGCCGGTGCTGGTGAGGGTGATGGTCGCGTTGCCTGCCGTGATCTCAGCCGCGGTGGGCGTGTAGATGGCGTTCAGCGTCGTTGCGTTGGGGCTGAACGTGCCTGCACCGCTCCATACACCACCGGCCGCATTGAGCACATTGCCGTTGAGGGCAGCGCTGGCGTTGTTGGCACACACTTGGATCGCAGCACCAGCATCCACGATGGGCGCAGGGGCGATGGTGATGACCACCTGATCGCTTACGGCATTGCACAAGCCATTGCCCACCGTAGTAAGCGTCAGCGTGGCCGTACCCGCTGCGATCTCGGCGGCGCTCGGCGTGTAGGTAGCGTTCAGCGTACCACTGTTCGGGCTGAAGCCGCCTGTGCCACCGGTCCACAGCCCTCCAGCGGCCACGGTGACCGCACCATTGAGCTGTACGGTGGAACTGTTCGCACAACTGTTCAGGTCCACACCTGCATTCGCAGTAGGCGCAGGCGTAAAGGTGTAGGTCACCTCGTCGCTCACCGCCGTGCAGCCGTTGTTGCCAGTGGTGGTCAGGGTCAGGGTCACGCTGCCAGCGGCCAGTTCACCCACAGAAGGTTGGTACACTGCGCTGAGGCTGTTGGCGTTCGGGGCGAAGGTGCCCTGCGCGCCGGACCAGGACCCACCATTGGCCACGGTAACACTACCGTTCAGTTGGATGCTGGCATTGTTCGCACAGAATACACCGCCGACACCCGCTTCCGCCGTGGGAGCGGCCGTGAAGGTGATGAGCACGTTGTCCGTTACCGGCACGCAATTGCCATTGCCGATGGTGGTGAGGGTTAGGTTCAGCGTACCTGCTGCGATCTCGGTGGGAGTCGGCGTGTACACGGCGTTCAGCGATGCGATGGACGGCGTGAACGTTCCCGCACCACCGCTCCATTGACCACCGCCCGCGCCGGCCACACTACCGCCGAGCTGCACACTGGCGTTGTTGCTGCACACGAAGAGGTTGTTGCCTGCTTCCGCCACCGGAGCGGCGATGATGCTGATGGTCATCTGGTCGCTCACTGCGTTGCACAAGCCGTTCTGGGTGGATGTGAGCGTGAGGGTCACCGTGCCCAGGGCCACTTCCGCCGGACTGGGTGTGTAGGTCGCATTCAGGGTGTTGGCGTTCGGGCTGAAACTGCCGCTGCCGCCGCTCCACACACCACCACCGGCGATGCTCACTGTACCGCTCAGGCTGACCGTTGCACCGTTCGCGCAAACGGTCACATCAGGACCTGCATTGACGACCGGGGCCTGTGTGAAGACGATGAACACCTCGTCCGTGACCTGCGCGCAGGTGCCGTTGCCGGTGCTGGTGAGGTACAGTGTCACCGAACCGTTGTTGAGCTCGGTGGTGCTCGGGGTATAGACGGCGTTCAGTGCGGTGATGCTCGGCGAGAAGCCACCGGTGCCGCCGCTCCAGATGCCACCGCCTGCATTGCCAACCGAAGCTGCCAGCTGCACTGCGGCGTTGTTCGCACACACAGTTCCGTCCAGGCCGGCGTTCACCACTGGTGCAGGTGCCACGGTGATCACCACCTGGTCACTGACAGCATTGCACAAGCCATTGCCCGTGCTGGTGAGCGTGAGGGTAACGGTACCGGCGGAGATCTCACCCGGGGTGGGCGTGTAGGTCGCGTTCAAGTTGGAAATGCCCGGGTTGAAGGTGCCCGATCCGCCGCTCCACACACCGCCGGTCGCATTGTTCACGGTCCCGGCCAGCTGCGCGGTCGATTGGTTGGCGCAGACAGTGAGGTTCGTACCCGCGTTCACCACCGGTGCCGGTGTGATGGTGATGGTCACCTGGTCGGTCACGGGCAGGCTGTTGCCATTGCCCACCGTGGTGAGGGTGAGTGTCACCGTTCCCGCGGCGATCTCAGCAGCGCTCGGCACATAGGTCGCGTTCAGGGCGCCGCTGTTGGGCGTGAAAGTGCCCGTTCCGCCACTCCAGATGCCACCTGTGGCAATGGTCACCTGACCGTTCAACACCACACTTGCGTTGTTCGCACAGATGCTCTGGTCGGGACCGGCATTGGCCGTGGGCGCTGCACCGAAGGTGATGGTCATCGCATCGCTCGATGACGCGCAGGCACCGTTGCCCGTGGTGGTCATCGTCAGGGTCACGCTACCCGCGGCGATCTCAGCGGCCGTGGGCGTGTATACCGCGTTCGCCGTGGTGTTGTTCGGAGCGTAGGTGCCCGCACCACCGCTCCAGATGATCCCCGTGGCGATGCTGAAGGAGCCCGCCAGCGTGGTGTTGGCATTGTTACTGCTCACCGTTTGGTCCAGGCCTGCGTTCGCGATCGGAGCCGGAGTGAAGTCGAGGGTCACCAGGTCGCTAACAGCCGCGCAGATGCCATTGCCCGTGGTGGTCACCGTCAGCGTAACACTCCCGTTCGCGACCTCGATCGGCGAAGGCTGGTAGGTGATGTTCTGTGCCGTGCTCCCAGGAGCGTAGACCCCCGCTCCACCTGACCACTGCACGCCGGTGGCCACCGTGATCGCGGCGTTCAGCACCGCATTGGCGTTGTTGCCACAAAGCGTCTGGTCAGCACCGGCGCTCACCGTGGGTGCCGGAGTGATGGTATAGGTCACCTGGTCCGTGACAGGGTTGCACAGACCGTTGCCTGCCGAGGTGAGGGTGAGCGTCACGCTGCCGCTGGCGATCTCGGCCGCAGTAGGCATGTAGGTGGCATTGAGCGTGATGCTGTTCGGCGAGAACACGCCGGACCCACCGCTCCATACGCCACCCGCGGCACCGTTCACGGCGCCGTTCAGACTGATGAGCGGTGCGTTCGCGCACACCAGGCCATCCGGGCCGGCGTTCACGATCGGTGCTGGCGTGTACGTGATGACGCGCGTATCCGTAGCGGCAGCGCAGTTCCCGTTGCCCGTGGAGGTCAGCGTCAAGGTGATCTGACCGGCGGCAATGTCCGCAGCACCCGGTGTGTAGGTCGCGTTCAGCGCGTTGGCACTAGGGCTGAAGGTTCCCGTACCACCGCTCCACACTCCGCCCGTGGCCGTGACCACGCTACCGCCCAAGGGTACGGCGGCATTGTTGGCGCATACCGTCACATCCGGACCTGCATTGGCGGTCGGCGCGTCGGTGAAGGTGAGCAGCACCTGGTCGCTCACTGCGTTGCACAGGCCGTTGCCCGTGGTCGTGAGCGTGAGCGTCACACTGCCAGCGCCGATCTCCGCCGCCGTGGGCGTGTAGATCGCGCTCATGTTCGTCGTGCTGGGATCGAAGGTCCCGTTGCCACCGCTCCAAACACCACCCGTCGCCACGGTGAAAGCACCCGCCAGCGAGGTCACGGCGTTGTTGGCGCAGAGCACGCGGTCAGCGCCGGCGTTCGCCGTGGGGGCCGGTGTGATGGTGTAGGTGACCTGATCGCTCACAGGCGAACAAGTGCCATTGCCCACGGTCGTGAGCGTGAGGGTGACCGTACCCGCAGCACGCTCGGCAGCGCTCGGCAGGTAGATGGCGTTCAAGGTGCTGTTGTTGGGCGTGAACGTTCCAGTTCCACCGCTCCAAATGGCACCTGTGGCGACCGTCACACTGCCGTTCAAGTTGATGGAAGCATTGTTGGCACACACCGTGCCGTTCGCCCCAGCATCCACCGTGGGTGCCGGCGTGAATGTGATCACCCGGCTGTCCGATACCGCCGTGCAAGTATTGTTGCCCGTACTGGTCAGTGTGAGCGTAAGCGTGCCCGCCGCGATCTCCGCAGGGGTCGGCGTGTAGGTGGCGTTGAGCGTGGTATTGTTGGGCGTGAAGCTGCCCAGACCACCGCTCCAGATACCGCCGCTCGCAATGGTGACGCTGCCGTTCAGGCCGATGGCGGCATTGTTCGCGCAGAAGCTGGCATCCAATCCTGCGTTCACCGTGGGTGCCGGCGTGAAGTTCAAGGAAATGTTGTCGCTCACCTGGTTGCACAGACCGTTGCCCGTGGTGGTGAGCGTGAGCGTGACATTCCCGCTCACGATCTCGGCCGCGGCGGGCGTGTAGCTCGCGTTCATGTTGCTCGCGCTGGGGCTGAAGGTGCCTGCTCCACCGCTCCACAAACCTCCGGACGCCACGGTGAAGCCCCCGTTCAAAGTGGCCACCGGGTTGTTCGCACAAAGCGTCTGGTCCGCACCAGCGTTGGCAATTGGTGCAGGGCTGATGGTCCAGGATACCTGATCGCTCACGGCGCTGCAGTTACCGTTACCCGTGCTGGTCAACGTGAGGTTCACACTACCAGCAGCGCGCTCAGCTGCGGTCGGTGTGTACACCGCGTTCAAGGTGGCGTTGTTGGGGGCATAGGTGCCCGCACCACCGCTCCAAACACCACCGGTCGCACCTACGACGGAACCGGCCAGCGTGATGGTGGCGTTGTTCGCGCATACCGTACCGTTGACACCGGCAGTGACCACCGGTGCGGGCGTGAAGGTGATCACTCGTTCATCGGACACCGCGTTGCAGTTGCCATTGCCCGTGCTCGTCAGCGTGAGCGTAAGGATGCCGTTCGCGATCTCCGCTGCAGTGGGTGTGTACACAGCGTTCAGTGCGGTATTGTTCGGCGTGAACGAACCGTTGCCACCGCTCCATACACCACCCGTCGCTCCCCCCACTGCACCGTTCAGGGCCACCGCAGCGTTGTTCGCGCAGATGGCTACGTCAGCACCGGCGTTCACCGTGGGTGAGGGCGTGAAGGTGAGCTGAACGTTGTCGCTCACCGCCCCGCACAGGCCATTGCCCGTGGTGGTGAGGGTTAGCGTGACCGTTCCGTTCGCGATCTCCGCGGGGCTTGGCGTGTAAACCGCACCCAGGTTGGTGTTGCTCGGTGCGAAGGTGCCGTTGCCGCCGCTCCAGACACCACCAGTGGCCACCGTGACACTACCGTTCAAGGCAGCGTTGGCATTGTTTGAGCAGAGCGAAATGTTCGCCCCGGCGTTGGCCGTTGGTGCCGGCGTGATCGTGTACGTGACCTGGCTGCTGACCGCGCTGCAATTACCGTTGCCAGCCGAGGTCAGGGTGAAGGTGACGCTTCCATTCGCGATCTCCCCTGCGGTCGGCGTGTAGGTGGCGTTCAGCGTGGTGTTGTTCGGCGTGAAAGTTCCTGCACCAGCGCTCCAGATGGCACCGGTCGCACCGCTCACTGAACCGTTCAAGCTCATCACTGGTGCGTTCGCACAGACCGACGCTGCGGTTCCTGCGTTCACGATCGGCGCAGGCGTGAATGTGATTACGCGGCTATCCGACACCGCTGTGCAGTTGCCATTCCCGGTGGTGGTCAAGGTCAATGTGACGGTGCCCGCTGCAAGTTCAGCTGCGGTTGGCGTGTAGGTTCCGTTCAGCGCGGTGTTGTTCGGCGTGAATGATCCGGCACCGCCGCTCCAAATACCGCCCGTTGCGATGGTGACGGCCCCGCTCAAGGATACCACCGGGTTGTTCACGCATACCGATGCATCGGCACCGGCGTTCACCGTGGGCGAGGGCGTGAAGTTCAACGTGATGTTGTCGCTCACCTGGTTGCACAGGCCGTTGCCCGTGGTGGTGAGTGTGAGGGTCACGCTGCCGTTCGCGATCTCTGCCGCAGTGGGCGTGTAGGTCGCGTTCATGTTGGTCGTGCTGGGGAAGAAGGTGCCTGCGCCACCGCTCCAAACACCACCGGTAGCCACGGTGAAGCCCCCGGTCAAGGCCGCCGCCGGGTTGTTGCTGCACAGTGCCTGATCGGCACCGGCATTGGCCGTAGGGGCCGCCGAAATGGTGTAGGTGACCGCATCGCTCACCGCATTGCACAGGCCATTGCCGGTGCTGGTGAGCGTGAGGGTCACCGAGCCTGCTGCGCGCTCTGCAGCACTGGGCAGATAGGTCGCGTTCAGCGCGGTACTGTTCGGGTTGAAGGTCCCCGTACCGCCGCTCCATACACCACCGCCTGCTCCGATCACACTGCCATTCAGAGCAATGGTGGACGCGTTCGAGCAGACGACACCATTGGCTCCGGCATCCACGACCGGCGCCGGGGTGAAGGTGATGATGCGACTGTCGGTCGCGGCATTGCACGTGCCGTTGCCGGTGGTGCTCAGTGTCAAGGTGAGGATGCCCCCGGCGACCTCAGCCGCAGTGGGTGTATAGGTGGCGTTGAGCGCAGTGTTGTTCGGGGTGTAGGTCCCCGCTCCACCGCTCCAAACGCCACCGGTCGCCAGGGTGATGCTCCCGTTCAACGCCACGCTGGAGTTGTTCGCGCAAAGCGTTACATCAGCACCTGCGTTGGCGGTGGGCGAGGGGGTGAAGCTCAGCGTCATTGCATCGCTCACGGCGAGACATGCTCCGACACCTGTTGTCGTGGCGGTGAGCGTCACACCGCCATTGGCGATCTCCGTTGCCGTTGGTGTGTACACCGGGTTCACCGCCGTGTTGCCCGGCGTGAAGGTGCCCGCACCGCCGCTCCAGATGATGCCCGCGGCTACGGTGTATCCGCCGTTCAAGATGGCGTTCGCATTGTTGCCGCATAGCGTCTGGTTGGCTCCTGCGGTGACCGTGGGTGCTGGGGTGATGGTGTAGGTGACCTGGTCGCTCACGGCATTGCAGGTGCCGTTGCCGATGCTGGTCAGGGTGAGCGTCACGGTACCAGCCGCACGTTCCGCAGCGCTCGGGGTATAAGTGGCGGTCAACGTGCTGTTGTTCGGGCTGAAGCTGCCGGTGCCGCCGCTCCAGATCGCGCCGGTGGCTATGGTGACCGCACCGTTCAGGTCAATGGCCGCATTGTTGGCGCATACCGTTCCGTTCATTCCGGCATCCACCGTAGGTGCCGGCGTGAAGGTGATGACCCGGCTGTCGGATACCGCAGTGCAGGTGCCATTGCCTGTGCTCGTCAGGGTGAGCGTCAAGGATCCCGCCGCGATCTCCGCCGCAGTGGGCGTATAGGTGGCGTTGAGCGCGCTGTTGTTCGGGGTGAAGCTGCCCAGTCCGCCGGTCCATGCGCCGCCCGTTGCCACGGTAACGCTGCCGTTGAGCGCAATGGCTGCATTGTTCGCGCAGAGCGACACGTCCACCCCGGCGTTCACTACGGGCGAGGGCGTGAAGTTCAAGGTGATGTTGTCGCTCACCGGGTTGCAGCTGCCGTTGCCGGTGGTGGTGAGCGTGAGTGTCACGCTGCCGTTCGCGATCTCCGCCGCGGTGGGCGTGTAGGTCGCGTTCATGTTGGTGGTGCTCGGGTCGAAGCTGCCGTTGCCGCCGCTCCATACGCCACCTGTGGCCACTGTGAAGCTACCGTTGAGCGTGGCCACGGGGTTGTTGCTGCACAACGTCTGATCGGCGCCCGCATTGGCGGTGGGGGCCGGTGTGATGCTGAAAGTGACCTGGTCGCTCACCGGATTGCAGGTTCCATTTCCCGTACTGGTGAGGGTGAGGGTCACCGTGCCCGCTGCGCGCTCGGCGGCCGTAGGTGTGTAGGTGGCGTTCAGTGCGGTGCTGCTGGGGGCGAAGGTGCCCCCTCCACCGCTCCAAGTGCCGCCCGCAGCACCGGTCACCGAACCGTTCAGGCTGATGGCGCTGTTGTTGGCGCAGACACTGCCGTTCACACCTGCATCTACCACGGGAGCCGGTGTGAACGTGATGATGCGGTCGCTTGACACGGGCAGGCACGTACCGTTGCCAGTGCTCGTCAGGGTGAGCGTCAGCGTTCCCGCTGCGATCTCCGAGGCCGTGGGCATGTAGGTGGCGTTCAGCATGGTGTTGTTCGGCGCATACGTACCCGCACCGCCGCTCCAAGCGCCACCCGTGGCACCGGTAACGCTGCCGTTCAGGGCCAGTGCCGCATTGTTGGCGCAGACCGACACCGGTGCACCCGCGTTCACCATTGCCGCAGGCGTGAAGCTGATCACCATGTTGTCCGTCACCGCGCTGCACGAACCATTGCCAGTGGTGGTGAGCGTGAGCGTGACGTTGCCGTTGGCGATCTCAGCTGCAGTGGGCGTATAGACCGCGTTCATGTTGGTGGTGCTGGGGTCGAAGGTGCCCGCGCCACCGCTCCACACGCCGCCCGTGGCGACCGTGAAGCTGCCGTTCAGGGTGACCGCCGCATTGTTCGCGCACACCACCCGGTCGCTGCCTGCGTTGGCCGTGGGAGCCGACGTGATGGCGTAGGTGACCTGCGCGCTCTCAGCGTTGCAGGTGCCGTTGCCGACGGTGGTGAGCGTGAGCGTCGCACTGCCCGCAGTGACCTCGGCGGCGCTCGGCGTATACACCGCATTGAGCGCACTGCTGTTCGGTGCGAAGGACCCCGTTCCACCGCTCCACACACCACCAGCCGCACCCGAAACAGTGCCGTTCAGGTTGATGGCGCTGTTGTTCGCGCATACGGTTCCGTTCGCGCCGGCGCTCACCGTCGGTGCCGGTGTGAAGGTGATCGTCCGGTTGCTCGTGGCGGCCACGCACGTGCCGTTGCCCGTGGTGGTCAGCGTCAGTGTCAGCGAGCCTGCGGCGATCTCCGCAGCGGTCGGCGTGTAGGTGGCGTTCAGCGCAGTGTTGCCCGGTGTGAACACACCGGTGCCGCCGCTCCAGATGCCGCCCGTGGCCACCGTGACGGCCCCGTTCAGGCTTACCGCGGCATTGTTGGCGCAGACCGAACCGTTCGCTCCCGCATTGGCCGTGGGGCCCGGCGTGAAGGTCAGGGTGACCTGGTCGCTCACCGCCACGCAATTGCCATTACCCGTGGTGGTGAGGGTGAGCGTCACACTGCCGCTGGCGATCTCGGCTGCGGTGGGCGTGTAGGTCACGTTCTGGTTGGTGGTGCTCGGATCGAAACTGCCAGAACCGCCGCTCCAGATCACACCCGTGGCCACCGTGAACGAGCCGCTCAGGACTGCTGCGGCGTTGTTCGAGCACAGCGACTGGTCCGCGCCGGCATTCACCGTGGGCGAAGCAGTGAAGGTGATGAGCACACTGTCCTCAACGGCCTGGCACACGCCGTTGCCGGTGGTGGCGAGGTATAGCCGCACCGAGCCCGCCGTGATCTCCGCAGCGGTCGGCGTGTAGGTGGCGTTCAGGTTGCTATTGGCCGGCAGGAAGGTGCCCGATCCACCCGTCCATACGCCGCCAAGTGCATTGAGGACGGATCCGTTGAGCGTTACCTGCGGGTTGTTGGAGCACACCAGCTGGTCCGGACCGGCCTCAGGCAGCGGTCGCGGAGCGAAGGTGACCACCCGGCTGTCGCTCACAGGCGTGCAGTTGCCGGTGGAGGTGAGCGTCAACGTTACCGTGCCCAAGGCGATATCCCCGAGGCTCGGCTCGTAGGTGGCGTTCAGGTCGGTGGCGCTCGGGCTGAAGGTGCCGCTGCCGTTCGTCGTCCAAATGCCGGTGGTGCTTCCGCCACTTACCGTACCCGCCAAGGGCACCACCTGATCGGCGCAGAGGGTCACGTCCGGCCCGGCGCTCACATCGATGCGGCCGGAGAACTCGGAGAAGAAGCCGTAGCGGCAACCCGTGGCGCCCCCCCCATTGATGATGGCCAGCGAGAACACGTCAGAGGTATTGGTGACCATGAAGGCTTGGTTCACCGGCACCTGCGTGGTGTTGTACTGAATCCGGGCCGCCATCCAGGCACCGGCCGTGCCGGGCACCGCTTGGAACGCCGAAGCCGGGATCGTTGCCGTGCCAGGACCCGTCACCACGAAGTCATCCTGCGAGCCATTGCGCACCAACAGATTGAGGAAGAAGGCCTCGCTGGTGGAGCGCGTGAAGCTCAGGTTGGTGCTGCCCGCGCAGTTCAAGGGCGGCAGGATCGCCATGCCCTGCTCACAACCGAAGCCCGTCACGTGGATCGCGTATACCGGCTTGCTCGCGGAGATGTAGGTGGAGTTGTTCCCTCCCCCGGAGAGGTAATCCATGTCATGCCGGTAGTACTGCCCGGCGAAGAGCGTGGCCACCGGCGTGGCGCTTCCGTCCACGAACACCTGCGTGTTGTTCTGCACGGCCATGATGAAGAGCGACTCATCGCCGGTGGGATTCAGAGCGCCCTTCACGGCGATGTAATCCGTGCCGAGGATGTTCACCGGCACGATCTGGTCGAGCATAAGGTCGTAGCACCCGCCGGACGGGTTGTGGTTCGAGTCATCCTTGATGGAAACGGCAACTGGCTTGTTGGCCAGGACCACCGCGCCAGATGGGTGCGTGGCGGGATCGAAGTGGGTGGCGGGAACGGTGTTTCCACAGGAATAGGTCTGCCCCCTGTTCAGGGTGACCGTGAAGGGGGTCAGGGCAGGATGGCCATCCACCGCCACGGGCGAATAGATGAGCACCGTGGTGTTGTCCTCCGTGGCCACGATATCGAACGAGGCGAACGCCAGATCGGCGTTGTTCGGCGAGAAGTTGTGGTTGTAGAAGGGCGCATGCTTGTGCAGCGGTATGTAGAACTCGGTGCCAAGGCCGTTGGCGCCCTTCAGCGCCATGATGTCCGGGTTGTTCGTGTTGCTGCTCTCGTAGTAGCAGGTGATGTCGGCCGTGGACTGGATCAGCAGGCCGGTGTTGCGCACCGAATTGGTGGGGCGCGTCTCCAACTGGGCCTTCAGCGAGGTCATGTTGTAGCGCACGGCCGCATTGGCCGGCACGTTCAGCACGATCGGGCTGCCTCCATTGAAGGCCGGATTGGCCGGTTGCGACACGGTGACCGTGGCCGCCGCATTGCCCGTGGCGACATTCAGGAAGATCGGCTCGTCCCCCGGCATGTTATGCCGCAGGGTCACGTCCGGAGGGGCCATCCAGAACTCGGTTCCCGTCTGTGCATGGAGCAGCCCGGTCAGGAGCACCCCAAGCACCCAGAGCAGTGCCTGTTTCATTCGATAAGGTCAGCCCATGAGTGGTGGGCCGGGCGTTTGTACGGCAGAAGAACCACATGGTTTGATTCGTCGATGAATCACGCCGTTTCACCGACTCCCCCATGGCGGTTCTCAAAGCACCAGCACATCCATATCGTGCTATTTATCAGGTACTTGATGGCACTAATCCTCCCATCGTAATCCACCTTTGAGGTTCCGGCTGCCCCTGGCTTTTAGCGCCTCTGGCACGCCCAAACCGCCGCAACGACACTCCATCGCCTGTGATTCAGGCATGAGCACCCAGGAATCATGGCCCGCATGGACAGCCGCAGCCCGATGCACAGTCGCACCGGCATTGAGGTTAGGGCCGCGCATCGGCCAAGGGCCATCACCATCCAACGCCGCTAGGTCGACCAACTGACCCATGCCTGTCCGAGTCGCAGCGGCCTTGAAGGGCAGGCCGGGAATCCCGTCCCGTACTTTGGCGCAGCCCTTGCGGCCGCGCGCCCCATGTCCCGCCCATTGCCATTGCTGCTGCTCGGCGCGCTCTGCACCCTGGCGGCGCTGGTGGTGCAAGAGCCGGATGCCGACAGGCGGCTGGTGACCGAGGCGGACGCCCTGCAGAAACGGGTGTGGCAGGCGGAGCGCGAGCTGGGTGCCCTTGCCCAGGAACAGGCGCGCTACCTTACCGACTCCAGCGCCAAAGGCTGGCTCGCTCACCAGTCAGCGTGGCTGGAGTCCGAGCGGAAGAGGACGGGCGCATCGGTTCGCGCCTGGGTCGGCGATAGCCTGGTCGGGTGGTCAGGCGACCTTTCCGGATTGCCCGATCGGTCTGCAGCCGGGGAGCACCCATCGCTGGAAGCCAGTTCTTGGCTCCGCTCCGAGGCCGCCATCGACCGCATCCGCGTTGAAGCCTTCAGGCCGCTCTGGATCTCACCGCCTGTGCAGAATCGCTTCCTGCGGGAGTCCTTCCACCCCTCGTTCCATGTGCCGGATGGTCTGGTGGCGCACCGCGGCGGCGGTATCGGGATACCCATTCGCACGGCTGCGGGCGATGATCTGGTCCACCTGCATTGGCGTGAGGGCGCCTTGGAGCTGGGCGACTGGCTGTGGTGGCGCGGCGCGCTGCTCGGCTTGGCCTCCGCCCTGCTGCTTACCGCCTTGTGGAAGGCGTGCCGTCACCTATCCGCTCAGCGGCCTAGGACCGCAGCCTTGGGCTTCATCGGCGCGGTGGTGGTGGCCCGATGGGCGACGCTGGCCTACGGGACCGTAGCGCCCTTCGACCGTTGGCCCTTGTTCGACCCCGCCGTATACGCCACATCCACCTGGTTCCCCTCGCTTGGCGACCTGTTGATCAATGCCGCCTTGCTTGCGCTTTGCGCTGCCTTCCTGCGCACCTTGGCCCTCCGCATGCCGCCGATTGCATCCTTCGCCGGCGCCGGGCTGGCCATTGCGCTCTTGCTCCTCCTGGGCGGTTGGGTGACCGACCTGTGCATCGGGCTGGTCAACGACAGCAGCATCGACCTCGACCTCTACCACGTACAGGGACTTGGCGCCTATGGCGCGGTGGCGCTCATCGTGGTGGCACTGCTGCTGGGTGCCTGGTGCCTTGCGGCCATGACGGTGGTGGGCCTCCTGATCCCAGCAGTCGGCCTGCGGCGGGGCGCGCTGCTGGCTGCGGCACTGCTCGCCGCCTCGGCAGTGCTGCATCACCTGCTGGGCAGCCGCGACACCATCCTCTTCCTCTGGCCGGCGCCGGCCCTGGGCCTGCTCGCCTGGGGGCAGGCGCGGTCGCATAGCTTCCTCATGGGAGTGCTGCTCCTGGCCACCCTTGCAGGCATCAGCACGCACATCATCGCCAAGTACATGGGGCAGCGCGAGCGCAGGGAGCGCGTGGTGCTTGCCGAGCGGCTGGCGGTGCGCGAGGACCCCGTCGTGGAGCAGCTATTCCGGGAGAGCGCCCCTGCCCTCCGGCGGGACACCGCCCTCTACCGCCTCCTTGCCTTGGGCAGCTACTGCGATGCGAGCGACCTCCTGCGCCGCATCCGCCAACCCTATTTCAGCGGCTACTGGGAGCGGTACGACCAGCGTCTGTTCGGCTATTCGCCCAATGGCGAGCTGCGTTGCGCTACGGACATGGAACCACCTCGCGGATTCGCACGGGATACCGCCTCCTTCCCTTCCGGCGTGAGCGACATGCCGGACCTGTTCATCGACGAGCGCATTGGCGGCGAGGTGTTCTACCACGCCCGCATCGCCATCATGCCCACGGATAGCGCACCCCCAGCGCAGCTGGTGGTGGAACTCAAGCCCCGGTCCCTTTCAGAAGGGCCCGGCTTCCCCGAGCTACTCCTTGCGGGCACCGATGACCTCTCGCGCCGGACGGAGCGCTACGTGCAGGCCCGCTACGTGGACGGGCTGCTGTTCGAGCAGCGGGGCCGTGTGGCGCAGCCCCAGCGCTGGGAGCGGCCCTTGGCGGAGGAGGAATGGTACCTGGCCGATGGCATGGACTACCTCGCCAAGCCCGTGGGGGGGAATGTGGTGATGGTGCTTGGCCTGCCGCACCGGAGCCTCGTGGACCGGGCCACCACCTTCAGCTACCTCTTCACCTTCTTCGGCCTTCTCCTGCTCCTGGTGCTCGCCGCTCACGCCGCGCTCACCGGCACGCTTCCCGACATGGGGATCGGTACCAAGGTGCGCGCCGCGCTGGTGCTCTTCGCCATCACCGGGCTCATCTTCTTCGGCGCGGGCTCGCAGCAGCTGCTCAGCCGCCAGTTCGAGGAGCGCGAAGCCGCCACCACACTGGAGAAGGCCCGCTCCGTGTCGCAGGAGCTGCGCAGGCGCATCGGCGATGAGCGCATCGACGGCGATGCCTATTCCGGCTACCTGCACTACCTGCTCGGCCAATTGGGCAACGCCTATTTCACAGACCTCACCCTTTATGCGCCCGATGGCCGCTGGCTGGCCTCCTCACGGCCCCAGATGTTCACCACCGGGCTGCTCGGCCCGCGACTGCACCACATGGCATTCGCCCAGCTCTCCCTGCAGGGCCGGAGCGCCGTGGTGCATGAGGAGACCGTGGGCAGTGCCGTATTCCGCACCGCCTACATGCCGCTGCTCGACAGCCGTGGCGGACTCATCGCCTACCTGGCCCTGCCCAGCTTCGCCAACCAGGCGCAGCAGGCAGAGGAGCGCGCGCAACTGCTCGTGGCCGTGGTGAACCTCTTCGTGCTGCTCTTCGCGCTCAGCGTCCTGCTCGCCGTCTTCATCAGCAACTGGACCACCCGGCCCTTGGACCAGCTGAAGCATTCGCTGGCCGGCATGGTGCTGCGCGGGAGCAATCAGCCCTTGCTCTACCGAGGGCGCGACGAAGTGGGCGAATTGGTGGCTGTCTACAACCGCAAGGTGGGCGAGCTGCGCGAGAGCGCCGAGAAGCTGGCACGCAGCGAACGGGAGAGCGCCTGGCGCGAGATGGCGCGCCAGGTGGCCCATGAGGTGAAGAACCCGCTTACCCCGATGAAGCTGGGCATCCAGCAGTTCCAGCGCACCTGGGATCCGCAGGCGCCCGACGCCCGGGAGCGCCTGGACCGCTTCGCGAAGAGCATGGTGGAGCAGATCGATGCGCTGAACGGCGTGGCCACCGCATTCTCGCAGTTCGCCCAGATGCCGGCAGCTGCACCCAGCGAGCTCGACCTCTGCGAAGCGGTACGCGCTGCCGTGGATGTGTTCCACGCCACGCCCGGCGTCAGCATCACCCACGAGGAGCATGGCCCGCTGCCCGTGCTGGCCGACAGGGAGCACATGCTGCGGGTGATCAACAACCTGCTCAAGAACGCCGTACAGGCCATTCCGGAAGGGCGCCATGGGCGGGTCCTGGTCACGGCCAGCCGGGAGGGCGACCAGGCCAGGGTGGAGGTGCGCGACAACGGCACCGGTATCCCGTTGGATGCCCGCGATCGCATCTTCACGCCCAGCTTCACCACCAAGAGCAGCGGTATGGGACTGGGACTGGCCATGGTGAAGCGCATGGTGGAACAGGCCGGCGGCCGCGTGTGGTTCGAGAGCGAGGAGGGCGAGGGCGCGCGGTTCGTCGTGGAGCTGCCCTTGCATCGATAGGCCGATACATTTGGGCCAATGTCCTACACCAACCTCCTGGTGTCTGATGCCGATGGCATCCGCACCATCACCATCAACCGTCCCGACCAGCTCAACGCGCTGAACCGCGCCACCATCAACGAGCTGGACAGCGCACTCAACGAGGCCGAGGCCGACCGCAGCGTGCGCGTGGTGATCATCACCGGCAGCGGCCCAAAGGCCTTTGTAGCGGGGGCCGACATCAAGGAGTTCGCCCACTTCAGCGTGGAGGAGGGCCGTGCGCTCAGCGCCGATGGCCATTCCAAGCTATTCGACCATGTGGAGCGCCTGAACAAGCCCGTGATCGCTGCGGTGAACGGCTTTGCTCTCGGCGGCGGACTGGAGCTGGCCATGAGCTGCCACTTCCGCGTGGCCAGCGACAACGCCAAGCTGGGCCTGCCCGAAGTGGGCCTGGGGGTGATTCCCGGCTACGGCGGCACGCAACGCCTGGCCCGCCTGGTGGGCAAGGGCAAAGCCATGGAGATGATCTTCCTGGGCAGCGTGGGCATGATCAAGGCCGATGAGGCCCTGCAATGGGGACTGGTGAACCACGTTGTTCCCCAGGACCAGCTCATGGCCAAGTGCACCGAGCTCGCTGCGGCCATCGCGAAGAACAGCCCGACGGCATTGGGCGCTGCCATCCGCGCGGTGAACGCCGGGTACGAGCCCGGTGCCAACGGCCTGCAACGCGAGATCGAGGAGTTCGGCAAATGCTTCGGCACGGCAGACTTCAAGGAGGGCACCAGCGCCTTCATGGAGAAGCGGAAGGCGGAGTTCAAGGGGGAGTGATCGGAAGATCATTCCTCTCCGCCGTTCCATGAAACGATTCCATTGGCATAGGGAGGACCGGACCTTGACGATCGTCAAGAACCGCATCTTCCTTGGCGTGATGACCTTCCCTCTGGTCCTGGCCATCATCCTCTTCGGTGGTTACCTGTTGAACGGCATCATCTCCTCTAAGGCAGAGGTATCCCTCCTCTTCAGATGGGGAACTTTCCTCGTTGTCCTCCTCGTTGTCATCACCCTCTGTTCCTTCTACATCCGGAGGTTCTTCCAGGAGCGCGATGTCGTGGTGGTCATCAACGGGGAACGACTTTCGATCAATGACCGCGCGATCCCCCTGCAGGAAGTTGAACGCGTGGAACGCACCTTGATCTGGGGCGACAATGCGACGCGGTCATTCAGGGTGTCCCTGCGATCGAGGGATGGTGATCGTATCGTGCTGGTGTATTACGCTGATGGTCAGTCATCGCAGGACCTTGCCCAGGAATTGTCCCGGATGCTTCAATTGCCCATCCATCAAAAGGAAACGGCGTGGGGGTGGTAGCGACCGTTCGGGTCAAGCTCCCGAATCGGAGTCGTCAGCGCTGCTGGTGGTTGGCGTTTGACCTGATCTTCCACCGGTTGAACGATGCTGACCTTCAGTTGTAGCCGAACCCGGTCCTCCGCGGTCTATCCCCAGCCCCGCATTCACAACTTGTCCTATCCGATAACGTTCATCTTCTCCGGCATGCGACCTTCGTCTTTGCAGAAGATCGGACCTGTGCGACATGGTGTTCTCCGATCACTTTTCTGTGTCCATCCGTGGTTAGCTTGAGGTGAGCATCCTCCGCAAACTCGCCGGCCGGACGGCCATCTACGGGCTGAGGTGTGGTCCGACCATTCAACCAAGGATACCAAAGCATGGTATATTCGCGTTGATTCCGACACCATGAGCAAGAACACCTCCATCCTCTTGGGCGATCACTTCGAGGCCTTCGTGACCAGGCTGGTGAAGTCCGGCAAGTACACCTCGGTGAGCGAAGTGATCCGCGCGGCGTTACGGCTATTCGAGGTGGAGGAAACGATGAAGGAGAGCCTGATCAAGGAACTGAAGAAAGGGGAGCGCTCCGGCTTCGTGGCGGACTTCGATGGGGACTCATTCCTGAAGGACCTTCACCGGAAGCACGTCCGGAAGGGATGAAGCTGAAGGTCAGCCGCGCCGCGGCCGATGACCTTGAGGGCATCTGGCTGTACACGGTCGAGCATTGGTCCGTGGAGCAGGCCGACCGGTATGTGGGCCTGATCCTCGATGCGTTCGGTCTGATCCTGCGTGACCCATGGGCCGGCAAGGACTTCGGGCATGTACGCGAGAGCTACCTTGCCATGAAGGCCGGGTCGCATCTGGTCTTCTACAAGCGGAACGAAGCGGAGCGGACCATTGAGATCATCCGCGTGCTGCACGGTCGAATGGACATTGAGAACCGGTTGGATCCATGAGCGCCTTCCACAGATCGACCGTCAGAGCCCTTCCGACCGCGTTGGTCATCTCCGGTTCGATCATCATCTGCGTTCACCTGCGTCATCTGCGGCCGCATTCATGAGCGCCCTCCGCAAACTCGCCGGCCAAACGGCCGTCTACGGGCTCAGCAGCATCGTTGCCCGCTTCCTCAACTTCCTGCTCACCCCGCTGTACACCAGCAAGGACGTGTTCCCGCCCGAGGAGTACGGCGTGATCACCGCATTCTATGCCTGGGCCGCCTTCCTCACCGTGTTGCTCACCTTCGGCATGGAGACCACCTTCTTCCGCTTCGCCAACCGCAAGGAGCTGGACCCGAAGCGCGCCTATGCCACCGCCTTCTTCGCCGTGGCCTTCCTCGCACTGCCCTTCATGGGGCTGAGCGCGCTGTTCCAGGACGGCATCGCGGCGGCCATGCGCTACCCGGAGTTCGGCAACCTGGTGTGGATGCTCGCACTGGCCCTGGGCCTCGACGCCCTCACGGCCATCCCCATGGCGAGGCTGCGGCACGAGGGCAAGCCCTGGCGCTTCGTGGCGGTGAACCTGAGCAACATCGGCATCACCGTTGCGCTCAGCCTCTACTTCTTCGCCTACCGCATGCCGCACGATCCCAGCATCGATGTGAGCCATGTGTTCCTGATCAACCTCATCGCCAGCGGAGCGAAGTTCCTGCTGTTGGTGCCACAATGGCCAAGTATCGCGCAGTTCGATCGCGCCTTGCTGAAGCCCATGCGCGCCTTCGCCTGGCCACTGGCCATCGCGGGCCTGGCCGGCATGGTGAACGAGACCGCCGACCGGGCTGTGCTCAAGTTCCTGTTGCCTGCGGACGTGGCCGATGAGCAGCTCGGCATCTACGGCGCGTGCTACAAGCTGGCGGTGCTCATCTCGCTCTTCATCCAGGCCTTCCGCATGGGTGCCGAGCCCTTCTTCTTCAGCCACGCCAAGGAGGCCAACAGCAGGGAGACCTTCGCCCGCATCATGAACCTCTTCGTGGCGGTGTGCATGACGGCCTTCCTGGTGGTGATGCTCTTCCTCGACGTGTTCAAGTGGTTCATCCCCAACCCGGCCTACCACGAAGGGCTGCGCGTGGTGCCCATCCTGATGCTGGCCAACGTGTTCCTAGGCATCTACTACAACCAGAGCGTGTGGTACAAGCTCACGGACCGCACCAAGGCGGGCAGCACCATCAGCCTCATCGGTGCGGCCGTCACGCTGGTGCTGCTCTTCGCGCTGGTGCCGCGCCTCGGCTACATGGGCGCCGCCTGGGCCACGCTGGCCTGCTACGCGAGCATGGCGGCCATCAGCTACGCATGGGGGCAGAAGCACTACCCCATCCCCTACAACGTGACGCGCGTGCTGCTTTACATGGCGGGGGCGGTGATGATCTGGTGGGCATGCGAGCGGCTTCCCGTTGGCGAAGCGCTGGGCTACGGCATCCGGGGTATCGCCCTATTGGCATTCGGAGCTGCGGTATGGAGGATCGAGCGCTTCACCATCCGACCTTTGAGGCCATGACTGAGACCCTCGCAGCGCAGCTCCCCGTCCGCATCATCAACAAAGGCAGGCACCCCCTGCCCCACTATGCTACGCCGCACAGCGCCGGCATGGACCTGCGCGCCAACCTCGAGGCACCCATCATCCTCGCCCCCGGCCAGCGCGCCCTGATCCCCACTGGCCTCTTCCTGGAGCTCCCCGAAGGCACCGAAGCGCAGGTGCGGCCCCGCAGCGGACTGGCCTTCAAGCACGGGGTCACCGTGCTCAACAGCCCGGGCACCATCGATGCGGATTACCGCGGCGAAGTGGGCGTGCTGCTGATCAACCACGGGCATGAGCCCTTCGAGGTGAAGGATGGCGAGCGGGTGGCACAGCTCGTGATCGCCCGTTACGTGCGGGCCGAATGGCAGGAAGTTGCTGACCTGAGCTCGTCAGCACGCGGGGCCGGCGGCTTCGGCCATACTGGAACAAATTGAAGACCTTCGCGGCGAATCCATTCACCACAGAGGCACAGAGGCCACGGAGGGGGATGCTCGACGGATTTCTCTGTGTCCTCTGTGCCTCCGTGGTGAAACAGCATTGAGATGAAGATCATCGTCCCCATGGCGGGCATGGGCAAGCGGATGCGTCCGCACACCCACACCACCGCCAAGCCCCTGCTGCCCATCGCGGGCAAGCCCATCGTGCAACGCCTCGTGGAGGACCTGGCCGCCGTGGCCGGTGAACCCGTGGAGGAAGTGGCCTTCGTGGTGCACCCCAGCTTCGGCGTGAAGGTGGAGCAGGGCCTGGTGGCCATCGCCGAGAAGATCGGCGCCAAGGGCAGCATCCACTACCAGGAGGTGGCACTGGGCACCGCCCATGCCATCCTCTGCGCCGAAAGCGCCCTCAGCGGCCGCATCATCGTGGCCTTTGCCGACACGCTCTTCCGCGCCCAGCTGAAGCTGGACAAGGACTGCGACGGCGTGATCTGGGTGAACAAGGTGGACGACCCGCGTCCCTTCGGCGTGGTGAAGCTCGATGGGAACGGCATCATCACCGAGTTCGTGGAGAAGCCGCAGGAGTTCGTGAGCGACCTGGCCATCATCGGCATCTACTACTTCGCCGATGGCGAGCGCCTCCGCAAGGAGATGCAGTACCTGATCGACAACGACATCAAGGAGAAGGGCGAGTACCAGCTCACCAACGCCATGGAGAACATGAAGCGCAAGGGCGCGCGCTTCAAGGCCGGCGCGGTGGATGTGTGGATGGACTGCGGCAACAAGAACGCCATGGTGGACACCAACACCAAGGTGCTCGGCTTCCTGAAGGACGAGAAGGGCCTGGTGAGCGCCAAGCTGAAGAGCACCCACAGCGTGGTGATCCCGCCCTGTTTCATCGGCGACGGCGTGGAACTGGTGAACAGCGTGGTGGGCCCGAACGTCTCCATTGAGGCCGGCACGGTGATCGCCGGCAGCGTGGTGCGCGACTCGATCGTACGGGGCGGCGTGCGTGTACTGGACGCCGTGATCGCCAACAGCATGATCGGCGAGCGCGCCCAGGTGACCGGGAAGGCCATGGACCTGAGCCTGAGCGACGACAGTACCTTGGGCTCACCTTAGACCGCATGATGCGCCTCCCCCTGCTCTTCCTGCTCCCCCTGTTCTTGGCGTGTGCCGGCGCCAAGCCCATTGCCCGCGAGGAGAGCGGCGCCACCGAACCTGCCATCGGCAACGGGAGCGACAAGCGCGCCGAGGTGATGCGCCTCTTCATGGAAGCCACGCAGGCCCGCCTGCAGGGCCAGCTGCCCAAGGCGCTCCTCCTCTACCAGCAATGCTTGAAGGCCGACCCGCAGAACGCCGCGAGCATGTTCGAGCTGGCCAAGCTCTACCACCAGGGCCAGAACTACGAACAAGCCGTGGGCTACGCCAAGCAGGCCGTCGCCACCGACAAGGGCAATATCTGGTACCGTTTCCTGCTCGCCGACCTCTACCGCCAGGGCAACCGCGCCGAGGACGCGATCGGTGTCTACAAGGGCATCCTGGAGCAATGGCCGGAGCGGTACGAGGTGTACCTGGACCTGGCTGCGGCCTATGCCTACGCCGGCAAGGCCGACGAAGCCGCCAAGGCCTACAGCGACGTGGAGAAGCGCTTCGGGCTGGGCGAGGACCTCATCCATCACGCCTTCAACACCTACATGGCCATGGGGCAGTGGGCGGAGGCGCAGAAGCTCCTGAGCCGCGCCATCGCCGCCAACCCCTCGAGCGCCGAGTACGCCGGCATGCTGGCGGAGGTGTATGACGAACAGGGCATGCACGACAAAGCCCTGGAACAGTACCGCGCGGCGCTGGCGCTCGACCCCTCGAACAGCATGCTGCGCATCTCCCTGGCCGAGCACTACTACGCCACCGGGCAGATGGAGCAGGCCTATGCGGAGCTGGGCGAGGCCTTCCGCGACCCCGATGTGGACATCGACGCGAAGATGCAGGTGCTCATCGGCTTCTTCGAGATGACCGAGCAGGAGGGGGAGAAGCCCGAGGACCGGCCCGATCTGATCCGGCGCAGCTACACGCTCATCGAAGCCCTGGAGAAGGCGCACCCGGAGAGCGGGAAGCCGCACACCATCCACGGCGATTTCCTGCTCCGTGACGGCAAGCTGGACGAGGCGCGGCAGGAGTTCCGCAAGGCCCTGGCGATGGAGAAGGACCGCTACCCGATCCATGCCCAGATCCTGCAGCTCGACCTTCAGCTGGGCGACCACGCGGCCCTGGTGAAGGATGCCGACTACACCATCGAGCTCTTCCCCACGGCTCCCGAGGCCTACCTCTTCAAGGGCCTTGCGCTCTCGCAGCTCGACCGGCACGAGGAGGCCATCGAGGCGCTCGTCACCGGCCGCGACCTGGTGGTGGACAACCCGCCGCTCACCGCGCAGTTCTGGAGCAGCCTCGGGGAGGCCTACCATGCATCGGAGCAGCATGCCAAGAGCGACCAGGCCTACGACCGCGCCCTGGCGATTCTGCCCGATGAGCCCACCACGCTCAACAACTACGCCTACTACCTGAGCCTGCGGGGCGAGCAGCTGGAGAAGGCCGAGCGGATGAGCAAGCGCAGCAATGAGCTGGCCCCCGGGCAGCCGAGCTACCAGGACACCTACGCCTGGGTGCTCTTCCGCATGAAGCGCTATGCCGACGCGCGCATCTGGATGGAGAAGGCGCTGGCCGCATCGCCCGACCCCGACGGAGAGCTCCACGAGCACTACGGCGACATCCTGTTCGAGTTGGGGGAGCAAGCCAAGGCCCTGGAGGAATGGAAGCGCGCCAAGGAGCGCGGGGGAGCGAGCGAGGTCATCGACCGCAAGATCAACGAAGGGCGGCGGGTGGAATGAACGCGACCGCCAAGGCCCTGCTGTTCCTAGCGCTCCCCGCAGCGGCGTGCAAGAGCGGCAGGCCGACCGCCCTGATCAACCGGGAGCTCCCGGCGCGCTCGGCCGAGCGCCTCATGGAACGCGTGCTGGCGGCGAGGCAGCCGCCTGTGGCGCACTATTCGGCCAAGGCCAGCGTAGAGCTGACCCTTCCGGATCAGACGCGGACCTTCAAGGTGCATCTCCGCAGCACGCAGGATAGCGCCGCATGGGTGAGCGTGGTGCCCGCCCTCGGGATCGAGGTGGCCCGTATGCTGCTCACGCGCGACAGCCTCAAGGTGCTCGACAAGCTCAACGACCGGTACTTCGTGGGCGACACCGGCCTGGCCAAGGCGCGCTTCGGGCTCCCTCCCGACCTGGCGCTCTTCCAGCAGGCCATCAACGGCGAAGCCATCGGGCTCGATCCCCAGGAACGCTTCCGCTCGGACCGGGAGGACGGCTACTACGTGCTCACCAGCCGCGCCAAGCGCCGCTTCGTCCGCGCTGCAGAGGACATCAGCCCCAGCGACACCCTGGCCCGAGACCGTGACATGCGCGAGCGGAGGCTGGAACGGACCCTGCGGCGCGCCGAAGAGAAGGAGACCGTGGTGCAACGCTACTGGATCGACCCCGACAGCTTCCGCGTGGCGCGCGTGCAGATCACCGACCTGGTGCACGACCGCACCGCCGAGCTGCGTTATGAGGAGCGCGGCGGCGCCGACATCAGGCACCTGCCTACGCGCATCCGCATCACCCTCAGCGAGCCCGGCCGCGTGGTGAGCGGGGCGCTGGAGATATCGCGCATCGACCTGGAGGGGCCCTTCCCCATGAGCTTCAAGATCCCCGAGAAGTATGCGCCCATGCCCTGAACGCCCCTTGCGCTGGCTGGTGCTGGCCCCGCTGGTGCTGGCCTCGGCGCTGCTCCTGGCCCAGAGCCGCAAGGAGCTGGAGAAGCGGCGCGATGCGCTGGACAAGCAGATCCGCACCACCACCGCCCTGATTGAGCAGGCCCGCAAAGAGCAACGCGTGACACAGGAGCAGCTGAGCCTCTTGGAGAGCCAGATCGCCGCTCGTGCGCAGCTCATCCGGGCCATGGACAGCGAGGTGCGGGCGGCCGATGACCGGATCCGGCAGGACGAGGAGGCGATCGCCTCACTGAAGGCCGACCTGCAGGCGCTCAAGGAGGGATACGCCCGAATGATCGCCGCCGCCTACCGAAACCGCAGCGCCTACGACCGCCTCAGCTACCTTTTCGCAAGCAGCAGCTTCCAGCAGGCCTACCGCCGCAGCCGCTATATCAACCAGCTCGCGGCCCAGCGCCGCCGGCAGGCCGCGCTGATCGCCGAGACCGAGGCCTCCCTCGATGCGCGGGTGGAGGCGCTGAAGGCCCAGCGCCAGGAGAAGGCCCAGCTGCTGACCGAGCAGGTGCAGGAGAAGCGCAGGCTCGACTCGGACCGGGCCGGACAGCAGAGCGCATTGGTGTCCCTACGCAAGGAAGAGGGCCGGCTCCGTGAGACGCAGAAGAAGCAGGAGCGCCAGCGTCGCGAGCTCGAGGCGGCCATCCGCAAGGCCATCGAGGAAGCGGTGAAGCCGAAGCCCAAGCCCGGCGGAGCGGCGGCCGGCACCGCCAAGCTCGACATCACCCTGACACCGGAGGCGCGGGAGCTGAGCTCCGATTTCGAGAAGAACAAAGGCAAACTGCCCTGGCCCGTGGAGAAGGGCGTAATCACCGGCCGCTACGGCAAGCAGCCGCACCCGGTGCTCAAGGGCATTGTCATCGACAACAACGGCATCGACATCACCACGGAGAAGGGTGCCGGCGTGCGCGCGGTTTTCCGCGGGGAGGTGAGCAGCGTGATCGTGCTCCCCGGCGCCGGCAAGGCCGTGATCGTCAGCCATGGCGCCTACAGGACGGTCTACAGCAACCTGGCCGCCGTGAGCGTGGCCAAGGGCCAGAAGGTGGATACAAAGCAACCCATCGGGACGGTCATCACAGGCGATGAGGGTGCTGTGGCGCACATCGAGGTCTGGAAGGTGACCGCGGAAGGCCTGGTGAACGTGGATCCCGCGCTGTGGCTCTTCCGCCAATAGGCCTGCGCTTTCGGTATACCTTTGGCGGCGCATCAACGCATCCCCCATGAGCACCCTGCCGCTTTCCATCCTGCTCGGCGTCATCGGCCCCTGGCAGATCGTCCTGATCGTAGCGGTGCTGCTACTGCTCTTCGGGGGCAAGAAGATTCCTGAGCTCATGCGCGGCCTAGGGCAGGGCATGAAGGAGTTCAAGAACGCCAAGGACGGCGCGGAGGAGAAGAAGGACGACGCGAAGTAGCCCTGCCACCGGTGAGCATCCCGAAGACCTTCGCCGAGGCCCGCCACTCCCTTACCCAAGGCGCAACAGCGACCGCGCTCACGCAACGGTCGCTGTCTGAAGCCGAGCGGCACAAGGACCTGAACGCATTCCTTGAGCTTTTCCCCGACAGCGCGCTGGCCAAGGCCGCCGAGGTGGATGCCAAGTTGAAGGCGGGCACGGCAGGCCCGCTTGCGGGCCTTCTGGTGAGCATCAAGGACAACATCTGTTACAAGGGCCATCGCGTGAGTGCATCCTCGCGCATCCTCGAGGGCTTCACCTCGCTGTACAGCGCCACGGTCGTGGAGCGGCTGCTCGCCGCCGATGCGGTGATCATCGGCCGCACCAACTGCGACGAGTTCGCCATGGGCAGCAGCAACGAGAACAGCGCCTACGGAAGCGTGAGGAACCCCGTGGACCCCGGCAAGGTCCCCGGCGGCAGCAGCGGAGGCGCCGCCGCCAGTGTGGCCGCCGGCATCGTGCATGCGGCCCTGGGCAGCGATACCGGCGGCAGCATCCGACAACCGGCATCGTTCACCGGCACGGTGGGCCTCAAGCCCACTTACGGCCGCGTGAGCCGCCATGGTCTCATCGCCTTCGCCAGCAGCTTCGACCAGATCGGCCCGTTCACGCGCTCTGTGGAGGATGCCGCCGCCGTATACAGCGTCATCGCCGGCAGCGACCCGCACGACAGCACCACCAGCCGCAGGCCGAACGACCCCATTCCGCTCAACGATCCGGGCAAGCTGCGCATCGGCTACTTCCGCGAGGGCATCGAGCGTGAAGGCATGGACCCCGAGGTGGTGGCCCACCTGCAGGCCCAGATCGACCGGCTCACCCGCGAAGGCCACACCGTGGAGCCCGTGGATGTGCCGCTGCTCGACCACCAGGTGCCTACCTACTACATCCTGGCCACAGCGGAGGCCAGCAGCAATCTGGCCCGCTTCGATGGCATCCATTTCGGACACCGCAGCAAGCTGGCCCAAGGCGTCGAGGAGACCTATCGCCTAAGCCGAACGGAAGGCTTCGGCCCCGAGGTGAAGCGGCGCATCCTGCTCGGCACCTTTGTGCTCAGCGCCGGGTACTACGACGCCTACTATGCCCAGGCGCAGCGTGTACGGCGCATACTGCGCAACCGCACCTTGGAGGCCTTCGAGCGATTCGACCTGCTGCTGGGTCCCACCTGCCCCACCACGGCGTTCGCCCACGGCGCCATCACCGATCCGGTGGCCATGTATCTGCAGGACATCTTCACGGTGCAGGCCAACCTTGCCGGAACACCCGCCATCAGCATCCCCACCGGAACGCACAGCAACGGCCTCCCCTTCGGAGTCCAGCTCATGGCGCGGCCCTTCGGCGAGCCGCTGCTGCTCGCCGCCGCGAAGGCGCTCTTCGGCGCCTGACGTCCACACCTCGCTGTGGAAGAGCCGCTTGCATACCAAGAGCGGTCCCCGCGCGTAATGCGGGTAACTTCGGCGCCATGGCCCTGCACCTTCGCATCACCATCGCGGCCGCGCTGCTGCACCCGGCGCTGAGCGCCCAGCACGAAGCGCCGCTGACGCTCCCCTCGGACGACCCGGTGATCGCCCGGCTCGACGACCTGGCCGCACTGCACTGGATCAAGCATTCCCCATTCACCACCGACACCGCCCACCACAATGTGCACGGCTTCGCCCCCGACCAGGTGCCCGTTTGGCCGGAGGAGACCGTGCGCCAGCGGCTGGCCGTGCTCGATGCCGCCACCCCGTTCGACCTGGTGCACAACCGCGTGGTGCAGTCCTACATCGACCTCTATGCAGTGCGCAAGCGGGAGATGACCTCGCGCATGCTGGGCCTTGCCGAGCTCTACTTCCCCACCTTCGAGGAGCACCTTGACCGGCACGGGATTCCCTTGGAGATGAAGTACCTGGCCGTGGTGGAGAGCGCGCTCAACCCGAGCGCACGCTCACGTGCCGGCGCCGTGGGCCTCTGGCAATTCATGCTCCCCACGGGCCGTCTCTACGGCCTGAAGGCCGACAGCTATATCGACGAGCGCCACGATGTGTTCAAGAGCACCGAAGCGGCCTGCCGGTACCTCAAGCACCTCCATGGCATCTACAACGATTGGGAGCTGGCCCTGGCCGCTTACAACTGCGGCCCCGGCAACGTGAACAAGGCCATCCGCCGCAGCGGCGGAGCCAAGGATTACTGGCGCATCTACGATCATCTCCCGCGCGAGACCCGGGGCTATGTGCCGGCCTTCATCGCGGTCAACTACATCTTCAACCACCACGCCGACCACAACCTGTATCCGGTGGCACCAACCTATTGCGCCTATGAGGTGGACACCGTACGCGTGTGCTACCCGCTCGACCTCTCCGCCATCGCCGTGCTGACCGGTGGCACAGTGCAGGAGCTCAGGGACCTCAATCCGACCTTCAAGCTCGGCATCGTGCCGGATGTGGACCAGCCCGTGAGCCTCTATCTTCCCAAGGATGCCGTTCCCGTGTTCCTCAGCAACGAGGAGGCCCTCCGCTACAGCTATTATGCTGCTAATCCCGGCTCTGCAGCACCCGCCCCTTTGGCGCCAGCGCCTCCCGAGGAGAAGCGTCACGTGGTGAGACGGGGCGAATCGCTGGGCGGCATTGCGGCCAAGTACGGCCTCTCGGTCACCGAACTGAAGCGGCTCAATGGCCTTCGCAGCAACACCATCCATCCGGGCCAGAAGCTCCTCGTACGGCGGGGGGCGGCCAAGGCCGTTGACCGCACGGCCGATCCCGAGCCCAGGAGCGAGGGGCAGGCCGACTACCACATCGTGCAGCCGGGCGATACGCTCTGGGGCATCGCGCAGCGGTACCCAGGGGTGAGCGTGGAGGACCTGCGGCGCCTGAATGACGGGCTCGTGCATGGACTCAAGCCCGGCGCACGGATCAAGGTGCGCATTCCGCGGGGATGAAGCAGGCAACGACCGCACTGGCCCTGTGCCTCCTCCTGTTCGCTTGCGGAAGCCGGGAACAGCGGCTGCCCGACAGCGCCGGCGGCCCCGATGAAGTGCTGGTGGTGATGCCCAAGGGCCATTGGGAGAGCGAACCCGGCGCCGCGGTGCGGGCCCTGCTCGAACAGCCCATGGCCGGGGTACCGCAGCCGGAGCCGAGATTCCGCGTGGCGCACTGCCGCCCGGAGGACTTCTCTACGCTGCTACGGGTCCACCACAGCGTCATCCGCGCCGACATCGGCAGCGACAGCACAGCCTTCACCGCCCTGCGCGATGCGCACGCCCGCGGGCAGCTGATGATCCGCGTGGCCGCTCCCCGGCCCGGGGCATGGAACGAGCTCTGGCAGGCCAAGGGGCATGAGGCCGTGGCCGCCCTGGAGGACCACCAGCGCGCCCGGACCGGTGAGCGGCTCCGCCGCGAGCGCGATGCCGCAGTGAGCGGCAGCATCCGCTCCGCGATGGGGATCGCGCTCGATATCCCCGGCGGCTATCGCGTGGTGAAGCAGGAGAACGGCTTCGCCTGGCTCCAGCGCGACCGGATCATGAGCGGCAGCGGCCTGGAGCACAATGTCATCGAGGGCGTGCTCATCCATTCCCGTCCCTACACGAGCGACAGCACCTGGAACGTGCGCTACCTGGTGGACCTCCGCGACAGCGTGACGCGGGCCCACGTGGAAGGCCCCGACCCAGGCTCCTACATGATCGTGCAGCGCGGCTTCGAGCAGCTTGACCTGATGCCGACGGGCAGGGCCGTTCAACTCAATGGCCGCTTCGCCTACCTCATGCACGGGCTCTTCGGCATGCAGGGCGCCAAGATGGGCGGCCCCTTCGTGAGCCTTTCCACGCTCGATCCCTCGGGCACGCGCATCATCACGGTGGAAGGCTTTGCCTATGCGCCCCAATTCGACAAGCGCCCTTACGTGCGCGAGCTAGAGGCACTGCTGTTCTCGCTCCGCATGGAGTCCGGGGCCACTCCTTGAGCGTCAAGCAATAGTGCTACCGCACGGCGCGTTTTATCCACAGCGCGGTCGCGCGTGTTGAAAAATGAACGCCGACGACCACAGGCACTGCGCCTACTTTTCGGCTGCACCCATGGATTTCGCCCACCTCCGCCAATACGCCCACCAGCACTGCCGCTTCAAGCTCCGGAGCGGCAAGGAGGTCTTCGGCGTGGTGTGGGAGGTGGAGACCAGCGAAGCCGCCGGCGCCGAGGGTGTGAAGCGCCTCTTCTTCGCCAGCGTGCGCGACTACGAACGCCTGCAGCGCGTCGGTGCACCGGTACAGGTCATCGCCATGCAGCCCGAGGAGATCGTGGCGGTGGAGAGCCTGGCGAGCTGAGCGTGCATGCGCCCCTTGCTTTTCCTGCTGCTGATCACCGCGTGCGGTGCAGTGCGGCGCGAGGCACTCAACCGATGGGCCGATGACCGCCTCTGGCCCGTGCTCGAAGCACAGGAGCATCGTGATACGCCAGCCCTGTGCGCGCTGCTGAAGCACGGAACCCATGCGGTGCGCGAGGCCGCTGCGCTGGCCTTCGCAAGCGTGCAGGACTCCGCTGCCCGCCGTTGCCTGATGGCCGCGCTGCACGATCCTGAGCCCCATGTTCGCGCTGCTGCCGCCTCCTCGCTGGCATTGGTGGCGGATACCATGGTCGCCCGGCTGCTGAGTGATGCCTTCACCGCCGAGCATGACAGCGCCGCCCGCCGCGCCTTGCTCCATGCGGCCTTCCGCGCCGAGCTCAGCACCCGTGAGCACGATGCGCAATGGCTCATCGGCTTCCTGGAAAGCGATGACGCGATGATCCGCCTGCTCGCTGCGCAGAAACTGTCGCGCAGCACACCGGCGCTCAATGACATGGAGCATGGCGTGCTGCACGCGGCGCATGTCGAGGACGATCCGGAAGTGCGCGCATCCCTCGTCCTCTCCTTGCGCCGCGGATCGCTACCGGCCTCGCTCGATTCACTTCGCAGATGGATCGCGGCCGATGCTGACGCTGGTGTCCGCATCGCGGCGATCAGGGCTTTGGCGAAGCGCGCTGAAGCGCCCACGCAGGAGCTGCATGATGCCCTGACCGACAGGGTGACCGGTGTTCGCCAGGCTGCGTTCGAAGCGCTCTCGGGCCTGCCATCGGGTGATGCTGCGGCCATGCTGCGCTTGGCCGAGAGCGGCGCTGACACGCTATTCCGCATTCAGCTGCTCGGCCTTGCCATGCGGCACGGGGCGGAGAACGAAGTGGAGCGCGCACGCCACATGCTTCATGCGCTCTGCGACAGCGCTTCGGCACCCCAGCGTCGCGCCGCTGCGATGCGCTCACTGGCCGCAGCATGGGCGCCAGGGTACCACGTGGAGCTGCTATCCGTAATGCAGAGCGATGCACCATCTGCGGTGCGGCAAGCGGCATTCGAGGGCCTGGTCGGCATCACCAGGTCCATCATGGCGCGCTCACGATACGCTACGGTGGAAGACCATTATCGCCAACTGGGCAACGTGATCCGATCGGCCATCCATACGAAGGATGCGGGGTTGGTCTGCGCCGCGGCCGAGTTCCTCCAACAGGAGGAGGCCGCCACCATCCGACTTCTTCTGCCACCAACGATGGATGAGAAGGCCCTCGCTCCGCTGCACCCCATCCGGGACCTTGAGGCCATCCTGCTGTTGAGGCAGGCCGCCGCGAAGCGCGATGGGCTTCCCCCGCCAACGCACGCGGGCCCGCCCTTCAACCACCCCATCAACAAGGAGAGGCTGCGCGCCTTGAAGCAGGGCCAGCGCTACCGCATCACCACCACCAAGGGCATCATCCTCATCGCCACCGATGTGGACGAATGCCCCGGCAGCAGCCTCGCCTTCGATTCGCTTGTCACCGCAGGGTACTACAATGGCAAGGCCTTCCACCGCATGGTGCCCAACTTCGTGGTGCAGGGCGGCTGCCCACGCGGCGATGGCTACGGCGGCATGCCGTGGACGCTACGTACCGAGATCGGCCGCAAACCCTTCACCGCAGGCTCCGTGGGGCTCGCTTCCGCAGGCCGCGACACCGAGAGCTGCCAGTTCTTCATCACCCACAGCGCCACCCCGCACCTGGATGGCCGCTACACCCGCTTCGGTGAGGTGGTGGAGGGCATGGATGTGCTGTGGCGGCTGCAGGTGGGGGATGTGATGGTGAGCGTGGAACGCGTGGAATAAGCTGATGGGATGCGGCGATCGTTCAGCCCTTCCGGCTCGCTTCCAGGTAGCCGTTCAACAGGTCGGCCAACTCCTGGTGCTGGTAGCCGTAGTTGTCGGGCAGGGCTGCGTGGTAACCCCAGAAGGCCGTGTTCCAAGCCTGCCAACGGCGATGGCTTGACAGGGGCTTTGAGCCTTCGACGAACAGGATGCCCACGTAGCGGTGCCGTTGCCGGAAGGGTCCGTGCCACCGGGTCCATTCGGCCACACCGAAGCGCTCGATCTCCTGCCACGCATAGTGGCTGTGCCGCAGGAAGGTCTTCACATAAAGACCCTGGGTGGTGATCACCACACGGGAGGTCCCGGGTATCAGCTGGATCACCGCCACCACGGCGATCAGACCGAAGAAGACCTGGCCGAACCAGCCGACACCACGCTTGAACGGTTCCGTGGCGTGATGGGCCATCCACCAGCCCGCGACCACGAACAACACGCCAATGGCCATTACACCCAGCCACTTCCACGGCCGTGGTGTCAATACCAGCAGGGGATGTTCGATGGCTGACATTTCAGAAACGCCGTCGCTCGGGTAGGTCGACCCGGTGGGTCGACGCTACAGGTGCAATTCCCGAGGATCGCGGTTGTAGATGATGCCCTAGCCTTGCTCAAAGCGTTCCGGCCGCATCTGCGGGAACAGCAGCACCTCCTGGATCGCGGGATTGTCCGTGAGCAGCATCACCAGGCGGTCCATGCCGATGCCGATGCCGCTGGTGGGCGGCATGCCGAACTCCAGCGCACGCAGGAAGTCCTGATCGATGTACATGGCCTCGTCATCGCCGCGTTGCTGCAGCTTCAGCTGTTCCTCGAAGCGCTCGCGCTGGTCGATCGGGTCGTTGAGCTCGCTGTAGGCGTTGGCCACCTCGAAGCCGGCCACGAACAGCTCGAAGCGTTCGGTGAGGCGCGGGTCCTCGCGGTGCTTCTTGCAAAGGGGGCTCATCTCCACCGGGAAGTCGGTGACGAAGGTGGGCTGGATCAGCTCGGGCTGCACCAACGTGCTGAACAGCTCGTCGATCAACTTGCCCTTGCCCATGCTGGGCGCCACCTCGACCCCATGCTTCATGCACAGCGCACGGATGTCGTCCTCCTCCATGTCGAGCACATTCATGCCGATCTTCTCCTCAATGCTGCCCACCATGGTGATGCGCCGGAACGGACCGGTGAAATCGATCTCCTTGCTTTGGAAGCTGGCCTTGGGCGATCCGTTGGCAGCGGTGGCCACGCGCTGGAACACGCCTTCGATGAAGTCCATCATCCAGCGGTAGTCCTTGTAAGCCACGTAGAGCTCTATCACCGTGAACTCCGGGTTGTGGGTGCGGTCCATGCCCTCGTTCCGGAAGTTGCGGCTGAACTCGAACACGCCGTCGAATCCACCCACCAGCAGGCGCTTCAGGTAGAGCTCGTTCGCGATGCGCAGGTAGAAGGGCACATCAAGCGCATTGTGGTGCGTGGTGAAGGGCCGGGCCGCCGCGCCGCCGGGAATGGCCTGCAGCACGGGCGTATCCACCTCCAGATACCCGGCCCGCTGGAAGGCGCTGCGCATGGCGTCGAAGATGCGCGTCCGCTTCAGGAAGGTCTCCCTCACGTGAGGGTTCACCACCAGGTCCACGTAGCGCATGCGGTAGCGCAGTTCGGGGTCGCTGAAGGCATCGTGCACGTTGCCTTCCTCGTCGGTCTTTACCGCGGGCAGCGGGCGCAGCGCCTTGCTCAGCACGGTGAGCTGTTCCACATGCACGGTGATCTCGCCGGTGCGGGTCTTGAACACATGGCCCTTCACGCCGATGAAGTCGCCGAGGTGGAGCAGGTGCTTCCATACCTCGTCGTAGAGGGTCTTGTCCTCGCCGGGGCAGATGCCGTCGCGGGCGATGTAGATCTGCTGGTCGCCGGTGTGGTCGCGCAGCACGGCGAAGCTGGCCTTGCCCATCAACCGCACGCTCATCAGGCGGCCGGCCAGGGCCACCTCCTGCTTGGGGGCGTCCTCACCGGTGGGCTCCTGCCAGCCGCTCTTCACCGTGGTGGCGGTGTGCGAAACCGGGTATTCGGCGGCCGGGAAGGGTTCGATGCCTAGGGCGCGCAGCTTCTGCAGGGCCTCACGACGTACGATTTCCTGATCGGAAAGGGCGTGAAACATGACGGAATGAGGAAAATGGCCCGCGAAGATACCGGGTGGGTAAAGATGGGGTCGAAGGTTGTTCGCCAGATCGAACCGTCGCCTACTGACCGATCGGTATCACAGGAATCGCATCGTGGTCATGTGGGACGGGCCACCTACCAGTGACCTCATCATTGACAGCGAAACGCCACCTCGCCGCTCCTCTTCATATCGATGTCCCGACCAGCGCACATGCTACCAAAGCTTCCCGTAGGGGTGGCGAATCCGCTCCGACTCCAGATCGATGGGTCCGGAGAATGGCTGCGGCACGCCGATCCCGGGCCCCTTGGCCGAAGTCTTGGACTTTCGCTTGATCCCGTTCTCCGCCTAAAGGGAGAGCGTGGTCCTCATTCCGGAATGATATCCCTATAGCAACCCATGCGCAAGGGCCAAACAACCCGGAAACGCGATGCTGCGTAACACGCCCCTAATTTCGACCCCGCATACCCCACCCCATGTACAACCTCATCGATGCCTTCCCCAAGCAACTGAAGGAAGCCTTGGAGATCGGCCGCAAGGCCCAACTGAAGGCCCCCGGCGGACCCTACGGCAACGTGGTCGTCACCGGATTGGGCGGCAGCGGCATCGGCGGACGCATCGCGGCGCAGCTGGTAGCCAAGGAGGCCAGGTGCCCCATCGAGGTCTACAACAACTACTACCTGCCCGGCTACGTGAACCACAAGAGCCTGGTGATCGCCTGCAGCTACAGCGGAAACACCGAGGAGACCATCGCCGCCATGGAGCAGGCGCTGGGCAAGGGCGCCCGCGTGGTGGTGATCACCAGTGGCGGCACCATGCTGGAGATGGCCAAGGCGAAGGGACTGGACCACATCGTGATCCCGGGCGGCAACCCACCGCGCACCATGCTGGCCTATTCGTTGGTGCAGCAGTTCTTCGTGCTCCATCATTTTGGCATCATCGGCGATGGCTTCGAGGGCGCGATCAAGACCGCCGCGAACATGCTCGAGGATGAGAAGACCCGGATCCAGGCGGCGGCCAAGGAGCTCACCGAGAAGCTCTTCGGCAAGCGCCTGGTCATCTACAGCGAGGCGAGCACCGAGGCGGTGAGCATCCGTTTCCGGCAGCAGGTGAACGAGAACAGCAAGGAGCTGTGCTGGCACCATGCCATCCCCGAGATGAACCACAACGAGCTGGTGGGCTGGGCCGGGGGGAAGGACGATATCGCGGTGGTGATCTTCCGCCACAAGGAGGACCATGAGCGCAGCCAGATCCGCATGGAGATCAACAAGGATGTATTCCGCAAGTACACGCCGCACATCCACGATGTGTGGAGCCAGGGCGACACGGCCTTCGCGCGCCAGCTGCACCTGATCAACCTCGGCGACTGGGTGAGCTACTACTGGGCGGAGAAGAAGGGCGTGGACCCGAGCGAGATCGCGGTGATCAACATGCTGAAGGGGAAGCTGGCGGAGGTGAAGTAGTCATTGTCGCGGAGGCGCAGAGTCGCGGAGAACCCCAAGCATGCTGTACCTCGAGCCCTCCGGGACCATCATCGGAGCCGCCATCGAGGTGCATCGTGAGCTTGGGCCGGGACTGCCCGAGAGCGTTTATGACCATTGCTTTGCGCGCGAGTTGAGGGCGGCAGGAGTGCCCTTCCTGCAGCAGCACCCCGTACCTGTCCGCTGCAAGGGCGAGCAGCTGGACATGGGCTTCCGACTTGACCTTTGGGTGGACCAACGCATCATCGTGGAGATCAAGGCCATAGACCTGTTGCAGGGAATCCACCGTGCCCAGCCCTTGAGCTACCTTAGGCTGACCGGGTGCAAGCTCGGCTTGCTCATCGACTTCAACGAGCCCTTGCTTACCGGCAGTGCACGTCGCGTTGCGAATGGATTGGATGAGTCCTGAATCAGCATTCTCCGCTCCTCTGCGCCTCTGCGGCCAAACCCTATGAGACACATCCACTTCCGCGACCTCGGCCTCATCGACTACGCCACCGCGTGGGATCTGCAGACGCGCCTTTTCAAGGAGACCATCGACCGGAAGATCGCCAACCGGAGCCTGCCGGAAAGCGAGCAGGCGCCCACCGAGGACCACCTCCTCTTCTGCGAGCACAACCATGTGTACACCTTGGGCAAGAGCGGCAAGCCGAGCCACTTGCTGCTCAACGAGCAGGGCCTCCGTGAGAAGGGCGTCCAGTTCTTCCCCATCGACCGCGGCGGCGACATCACCTACCACGGGCCGGGGCAGATCGTGGGCTATCCCATCTTCGACCTCGACCACCACTTCACGGACATCCACCGCTACCTGCGCACGCTGGAGGAGGCCATCATCGGCACGCTGGAGGCCTATGGCATCAAGGCGGGGAGAATCGAAGGCCTCACGGGCGTGTGGCTCGACTGGAATGACCCTGCGAAGGCCCGGAAGATCTGCGCCTTCGGCATCCGCGCCAGCCGCTGGGTCACCATGCACGGCTTCGCCTTCAACGTGAACACCGACCTGGGCTACTTCCAGAACATTGTGCCCTGCGGCATCGCGGACAAGGGCGTGACCAGCATGGCGCAGGAGCTCGGCGGCGAAGTGGACATGGAGGAGGTGAAGAACAGGCTGAAGCTGGAGATCGCGGACCTGTTCGATTCAGAGCTGCTCATGCGGCAGGAGACGAGCGCCGGGAATTGAGCCATCCCCCGAAGACCAGGCCCGCACACAGGCACATCAACGGATAGAACACATAGAGGTAGCGCACATCGCCGAAGCCCATGATACCGGCATGGATCACCAGGGCATAGGCCATGGCCACGGCCAGCAGAATGCCCGGCCACGTGCGGCGGTAGAAGGCCCAGGGAATGAAGAACAGGGCCCCGAGCAGCGCGAGCTTGTAGACCAGCGCCCCGCCTAGTTTAACGGCCTTCTCCCATGGCGCTAGGGATGAGAAAGTGGCGCGGAAGAGATGAAGCACGCCGGAGGAGCCGATGAGCTGCTGCGCCACCCTACGCGCTGGTGTAACGATGCGCACCCGCCAAGGGTGCTCCTCCCGGATGGAATCTGCATACCGCGTGAACCGTTCCGCAAGCTGTGCATCGATCCGGTCCCGTTCGGCCGCAGCCACCGTATCGGCGAGCAGCAACGGGCAAAGCTTCCGCAGCTCCTGCAGGCTATCCGCGTTGAAGGCCTCCGTGAAGATCCAGTCAGGGAACTCTCGTTCGGGATCGCCCTTGATGCGCCACGGGGCCGCATAGTCGGCGCAGTAGAAGCCGTAGTAGGCCGTTTTATCGTCGAACGTGCCCACGAAGCGCCACATGGCCAAGGTGGTGCTGTTGTACATCTCATGATAGGTGGAGCGCGTGAAGAGGAAGAGCCGTCCCGTCTTCTGCGCATTCCGGTATGTCCATGCACCCTGTGCCAGCACCACAGGTGCGGCCGCCACGACCAGATGCCATGCCGAGCGCCGGCCCTGCCTCAGCATCAGCGGCACCAGCGCCAGGCCGCCCATCATGAGGAACACCGCAGCCACGGGCCGCAGGAAATAGGCCCAGGTCATGAGTGCGGATGCCAGCAGAAGCAGGCGTGGATCGCCGCTGCGTTCGTAGCGTGCTCCGGCATAGAATGACAGGGCCATGGCCGATGCGCACGGGCTCTCGGACATGGCGAAGATGCTGAACCCGGATACCGTGGGGGCCAGCCCATAGAGCAGGAAGATGATGAGGTGCACGGCGCGTGAGCCGGTGAGCAGGTAGGCCCCCATCGCCAAGGCAACCGTGGCTAGCACGTCCAGCATCATCTGCGCAACCACCACGGCATTCATCGCCATCGGCTTGGGCAGGATGAGCCGCAGCGGGAGGTAGTGCACGGCATAGCCCGGCATGCGGAAGTCCGGCGCGTAGGCCCCGCTCTCCACCAGGGAGTCCATCGGCCAGGTGTAGCTCGGGCACTCCGCGTTGCACCGGGCGAAGCTGCCGGGGTAGGCCGCATCGGGCTGCTGCAAGGAAATGGCGAAATAGGACAGCTTCATCGCCAGGGCGGCCAGCAGCCATGGCCGCCATCTCCCCGGCATGGGCAGCGCCCGCATGATGTGCAGCAGCTTGGCGATCATGGCCATGCGCCCGTAGCGGGCTCCGCCAAATCTAGCCGGGAGGCGCACGTACCTTCGCTAACCCTCATGCGCACCCTGAAGAAGCTCCTCCTCTGGTCCGTTCTGGTCCTTGCCAGCCTGGTGGGCCTGGCCTACCTCACCGGCAATGGCCATATACCGCGCGGCGTCCGCTACACCTACCTCATCGGCCGCACTAGCCCCGAGATCGACGACAGGGACTTCTTCCCCTACGCCACGATACCCGCAACCGATCCGCAGCCATGGCCCTTGAGCAGCCGCTATGGCCAGGTAGCCCTCACCGCAGGACAGGAGCAGGAGCTGAAGGACCTCCATAGCGTGGGGTTCGCCGTCTTCCAGCACGACAGCCTCCTCTTCGAGCGCTACTGGAACGGATGGGATGCCGACAGCGTGAGCAACAGCTTCAGCGTGGCCAAGAGCTACATCAGCGTGCTCACCGGCATCGCCATGGGCGAAGGGCGCATCAACAGCGTATTCCAGCCGGTGGGCGACTTTCTGCCCGAATACCGGGAAGGATGCCATTCCAAGCTCAACCTCTGGCACCTGCTCACCATGAGCACCGGCCTGGACTGGAGCGAGAGCGGCGCGGACCCCTTCAGTGACAATGCCAAGGGCTATTACGGCTACAGCGTTCGGTCGCTCTCCCTTGGCCAGCCCTGCCGCGAAGAGCCCGGGCAGGCGTTCGACTACATCAGCGGGAGCACGCAGATCATGGCCGAGGTTCTGGAGGCGGCCTACGGGCAGCCACTCGATGCGCTGGTGCGCCAAAAGGTGTGGGGGCCTTTGGGCTGCGAGCACGATGCGTACTGGGGCAAGGACCGCACGGACGGCGATTTCAAGGCCTTCTGCTGCCTCTACGCCACGGCGCGCGACTTCGGGCGCATCGGCCAGCTCTACCTGGACAGCGGCAGGTGGCGCGGAAAGCAGATCGTGCCGCGCGAGTACTGGGAGGCCAGCATCACACCGGCCAAACTCCTGGACAAGGGCGAGCCGAACCAGCGCTACGGCTACTTCTGGTGGCTGGCCCAGTTGGACGGCCAGCCCGTCTGGTACTGCCGGGGATTCCACGGCGAATACGTGGTGGTGATCCCCCACGAGCGCCTGGTGTTGGTCCGCACCGGAATGAAGCGCGAGGAGGTGAATGCCACCGGCCACCCCACCGATGTGTTCAAGTGGATCGCCATCGCGCGCAGCCTGGCGCGCCAGCAGCCAGCCTGACGATGCGCAGCGACATCCGACCGCCCAAGGTGGAGGGCATCGCCATGGCCGTGGTGCGCGAGCAGGACGCTGAGGGCGGCGATGCCTGGTACGTCTACCTCATCAATCAGCGTGATGAGGCCATCGAGAATGTGCTGGTGAGCTCTCGCGGCTACGGCGAACTCGGCGGCGAGGCACGCCGAACGAGCGAGATGCGGCACTTCCTGGGCAGGCTCGAGGCCAAGAGCTGGGCCCGGATCGAGCGCATCGTGGAGGACGTCTTCCCCCTGAGCAACCAATACTGGCTCAGCTTCTACGTGGGCCGCGTGCTGCACGACAAGAAATACATCTTCCTCGCGGGCAGCATCGACGAGTCGAACTTCACCACGTTGCCGCTCATGCAGGCCAAGGGGGTGATGATCGAATAGGCCATCGGTATATTCGCCTTAGCCGGGCACGCGCTCCAATCAAGGGCCGTCCCGGAAAGCATCGTGCGCCACGAAAGCATCCGCGACCTCACCAAGCTGCTCTTCCTCGACATCGAGACCGTTCCGCAGGCCTACCGCTGGGAGGGCCTTGATGAGCGCAGCGCCGCCCTCTTCAGCGAGAAGACCCGCTACGAGCAGGAGCGCCAAGGCAAGGACGCCGCGCAGCTCTGGCAGGAAAAAGGCGGGATCCTCGCGGAGTTCGGCCGCATCGTTTGCATCGGGGTCGGCAGCCTGCACAAGGATACCGATGGCCTGCACCTGCGAGTGACCTCCTACCATGGCGACGATGAGTACGACCTGCTCACGCGGTTCACCGACCTGCTGGAGCGCCGCTACTCTACGGAGGAGCACTGGCTCTGCGCACACAACGGCAAAGAGTTCGACTTCCCCTGGATCGCACGGCGCTGCGTGGTGAACCGCGTGAAGCTTCCGCGCCTGCTGGACATCGCCGGCCTGAAGCCCTGGGAGGTAGGGCACGTGGACACCATGCAGCTCTGGAGCTTCGGCGACCGCAAGGCCTACACCTCCCTTGCGCTACTGGCACACATCCTCGGCATTCCCACTCCGAAGGACGACATCAGCGGCGCGGACGTGGCGCGCGTGTATTACGAGGACCAGGACCTGGAGCGCATCGCAGCCTATTGCCGGAAGGACGTGGCCGCCACGGCGCAACTCTTCCTCCGGCTCACCGGACGCGAGCTGCTGCCGGCCGACCGCATCGCCTTCGTGTAGCCGCCGGTGCGATCTTCGGCGCCGCATGCCAGCCGCATCCCCCTTCGCGCGCACCTCTGTTTGGACGGCCCTGCTCACGGCGGGCATGGCGGCCTTCATCGCCTCCTTCTACGGTCATGTGCTGGAGGCGCCCGATCGGGTCCTCTTCACCGGCACCGGCGATGGGCTGAAGAACTACTTCACCTTCCTCTGGCACGTGAAGCATGATGCCTCCGCTCTGCATTACAGCGGGTCCGGATATCCCTTCGGCGACCGGGTGTTCTACACCGACGGCCATCCCTTGCTGAGCTGGGTCGTCCGGTTCGCTCCTTCCCTCGCGGACCATGGGGTCGGGCTGCTGAACACGCTGATGCTGGCAGGGCTCCTCCTCTGTGCCTGGTGCGTCTTCGCCCTGCTCCGCGAACTGGGCCTGCCGCCATGGGCGGCGGCCATTGGTGCCTTCAGCATCACCCTCCTGCAGCCGCAGGTGCTTCGCATGGGCGGTCACTTCTCACTGGCCCATGCCTGGATGGTGCCCATGGTCCTGTTCCTCGCGGTGCGGGCTGCAGCCCGGGAGCACTGGCTGTACCCGGGGGTCCTTGGCGCTGCCGTGGTGCTTATCGCCTTCCTCACGCATCCCTACATGGGCCTGATGGCCGTGCTCTTCCTCGTGGCCCACGGAGCCTGTTCAGCGTTGTTCGGCACGTGGCGGTGGCCTGCGATGAGGCAGGTCGCGCTCCGCACCGTCGTGATGGCCCTGCTCCCAATGCTCCTATTCATCGGGCTCCTCGGCTGGGGCGATACAGTGGCGGACCGTCCTTCGGCTCCCCTTGGCGCTGACCAGTACGCCACGCGCTTCCTCAGCCTCATCGTGCCCACGCACGATCCCTTTGCCACGCCGCTGCGCGAGTTCTTCCGGTACGACCGGCTCGATTGGGAAACCTGGTGCTACCTCGGCCTCTCGACCATCCTGGTGATCGCTGTGGCCGGCGGGATGCAGCTGAGGCGGTGGTCGGCTCAAGGCACGCGAACGCCGCTCGACCCCGCCGGGGTGCTGCTCGCTTCCGCATTCCTGGTGCTGCTCTTCGCCATGGGCATCTGGCAGGAGTGGGCCGGCGGTTGGCTTCCGGCGCTCGCCCAGTTCAGGGGCAGCGGGCGCTTCGCTTGGGTATTCTACCATGCCGCGGCGGCCTTCGCCGCGGTGCGGCTCTATCACGGGCTGTTCCACCAGCCCCTTGTTCGGCGGTACGCGGCGGTGGCGGCCTTCACCGGGGTGGTCGGCTTCATGGCCGTGGAGGGCTGGGCCTACCATCGGCACATGCGTGATGTCATCGGTCGTTCGGCCAACCCCTTCCGCGCCGAGGCCCTCAATGCCGATCAACGCGCCCTGGTGGAGGCGATCAAGGGCGCTGACGCGGCGGCCATCATCCCCCTGCCCTGGATGCACTCCGGTAGCGAGCGCTACTCCGTATCCGCCCCTGACGGGCAGCTGGCCTTCATGCTGCCGATGGCCTACCACAGCGGCGTGCCCCTGATGGCCGGCCTCACGAGCCGCACATCGCTCCAGCAGACCCGCGACCTGCTCGCCCTCTTCGCGCCGCTCCACTTCCCGAAAGGACTGGCGGAGCGCATCCCTTCCGACACGCGGATCCTTCTGTTCCGGCATTGGGATGATGTGCCGCCGCACCAGGAGTCACTCTGGTTCCGGGCCACCCATCTGTACAACAATCCGGAAGGCAACCTCCGCGTGATCACCGCCGGCGAGCTTTTGCGCAACGACCGCGAATCGCGGATCGAGGAGCATGCCCAACGCGCTGCCGCTTGGCCCGGGCTCAGGGGCTGGCGCTTCTCCCACCGGGGCGAACCGGCGCCCGAAGCGCTCATGGCCCGCATCCGGTTCGGGGCCGACAGCCTTTCGGGCAAGGTGAACGAGTTCGCCGAACTGCTCCGCTTGGCACCCGGCGAACTGGATACCGCGCTCACCTATGAGCTCGGCTTCCTTTATGGATGCGATGACCCCGCAGCCATCAACATCAATGTCATCCTGGAGCACTACATGGGCGAGCGCTGGGATGCGCAATGGGAATCGCTCCATGGCATCCGCGGCATGCCTATGCAGCTCGGCGACCGGGCCGCGGTGGCATCCGTCGTCTTCAAGCCACGGCATCCGGAGCGCACCTACAGGTTCATCCTGAACGGGCCTGCGGCGAGTGATGCGCCATACGTGGTGCGCCATGTGCTGCTGCGCCCGCTGGATGTGGATGCCTGGCGCGAGGGCCCGTGGGAGGGCACGCGCACGGTGTTCCTAAACAACGCGCCGCTCAGCGGCGCAAGAGGCTCCGCAGCGCCACGCTGAGGAAGTTGGCCGACTCGCGCAGCAGGATACGGTAGTTCATCCGGGAGAAGCGCACACCCTCGCTGAGCTGCGCATCGATGACACCGACCCGGAGGCCGCGCTCCCTCGCCACCAGCATCACGAACTCCATGTCGAAGAGGAAACGGTCGATGGTGGTGGCCATGAACAGGGAGCGGCCCCGGTCGCCGAATCCCTTCAGTCCGCATTGGGTGTCGCTGATGGGGAAGCGCATGATGTTGCGCAGCACCCAGCGGAACGTGCGGGAGATGACCCTGCGGGCCCACGGCACACGTGCGTAATAGTCCGGTCGGCGATGCCCGAGCACCACATCGCTTCCCGCCAGGAGCTCCGCACAGGCCTCCCGCATGCTCCGGATGGTATAGGGCAGGTCCACGTCCGTGATCAGGCAGGGGCCCGGTGGCGCCGCCGCCACGCCCGTTCTCAGGGCCGCGCCCTTGCCACGGTTCTCCGGATGATCGATCCAGTGCACGCCATGGAGCGCCTCGCCCAATCTGGCGCGGTCGCCGGGCGCGATACCGCTGAGCGAGCCGTCGTTGACCAGGGTGACGGTAATGGCGATTCCGGGCAGGGCCGCACGCAGTTCGCCGACGCGCTGCGCAAGCCGGTCCACCCAGCCGGCAGCCGGGTTGTAGCAGGGTACCACGAGGCGTATGTGCTCGTTGGGGGGCATTCTATCTTGCCACGCCTCCGCCGAGGCGGCGCTGAACGTCGCCTTCAAAGGAACGGCAAGCGGCGCGAAGCAAGCCCCGACCGATGCCACCTCCCGCCATCAACCGCCGCGCCGGAAGCGCGCTTGCCCTTGCCATCGGTGCTTTCGCCCTGATCTCCGGCCTGCTCAAGCACCAGGACCACCTGCACGAGCTGCTTCGCTGGGGATCCGACAGCTTGGGCTATTACCAGTTCCTGCCCGCGGTGCTCATCGACCACGACCTGGGGCGGATGCCCTGGGTGCATCTGCTGGAGAACGGCAAGGGCCTGAGCATCTTCAGCGTGGGCGTCGCCTACCTGCAGCTGCCCTTCTTCTTCCTGGGGCATGCATGGGCCAGTGCCTCCGGCGCGGAGGCCAACGGCTATTCCGCCCCCTATGCGGTGATGCAGCTGGTGGGCGCCGCGTCCTACCTGGCCGTCGGATGCCGCCTGCTCTTCGGAGTGCTCGCTCGCCGCACAGAGGCGCGAACCGCCCTGATCACCGTGGCCCTGCTCTACCTGGCCACCAACCTCTATTACTACGGCTCGTTCGAAGCGGGCATGTCGCATGTCTACTCCTTCTTCCTCTTCGCCGCGCTGCTGGCACTCACGGAGCGCTGGATGCGGATGCCTGGACCGGAGACCCTCATCGCCCTGATGGTGACGGGCGCCCTCATCATCCTGGTGAGGCCGTTGAACGCCGTGGCGTTGCTGCTGCCGGTTCTCTACCGCACATCCGGCATCACGGGAGTCCTTGAGCGATGGCGGCCGCTCCTGGCCATGCGACCGGCGCTGGCGCTGGGAGCGCTATTCGTCGCCGCCCTGGTCCTGCCACAGCTCACTTACTGGCATGCCATCGCCGGCAAGTGGGTGCTCTTCACCTACGGCACCAAGCAGGAGTCCTTCGATTTCAGCGCGCCGCACCTCTTCGACCTGCTGGTGAGCCACCAGAACGGATGGTTCATCTATACCCCCCTGATGGCCGCCGTGCTGCTCACGCTGCTCTGGCAAGCACGACGGCTCGGCACGGGGGCTCGTACCGTCCTCGTGGTGTGGTGCATCACATGGTACCTGTACGGCTGCTGGTGGGCCTGGTGGCTCGGCGGTGCCTTCGGCTACCGCGGCTTCATCGAGTATTCGGCATTCCTCGCGCTGCCATTGTCCGGACTGGTAGGGCATGCCGTTGCACTGAAGCCGGCTCCTCGCCGCATGGCCGCAGGCATCGCCGCGGTGCTGGTGTTCATGAACCTGCGCCTCAGCATCATCTATGCCTCACCATGGGACGGACCTGATTGGACGTGGGCCCGGTTCTGGGAGGAAATGGGGCGCGCTTTCTTCCTCGGATGAAGCGATGGGCTTCGCACCAAGGCATGGCCTGGGTGGAGCGGATCCTGTTCGCCATAGGCCTCCTACTGGTCATCCAACCCGTCACCTCCACGCGCTTCCACGTCACACACGACGGCCCCTCCCATGCGCTCAATGCGCACTACCTGGGCCGCTTGATCTCCGGGACTGCTGCAGATGACCGCCAGTGGGAGCTCAATCCGGTACCCGTGCCGAATTGGAGCGGACACGCGGTCCTCGCCGCTGCAATGCAGGTGCTCGACGCGCCGGAGGCCCTGAAGGCACTGTACCTGCTCTGCCTCTTGGGCCTTCCGCTGGCCTTCCGCTGGAGTCTGAACGAAGCGGGCGATCAACCGCCTTGGGGCGGCTTCCTTGGGCTCCCGCTCGCGATGCACGGGCCGTTCCAGATGGGCTTCCTCAACTTCTCGCTCGGCTTGGTGGGCCTGCTCCTGGTGATGAGGATGTGGCGGGGTATGCTTTCCAGAAGCGCCACCGCACTCGGTTGGCTTAGGCTCGCGGCACTGCTACTGCTCCTCTATGCATCGCATCTGGTGCCGTTCGCCATTGCACTGGCATGGGGTCTTCTCCATTGGGCGGAGGCCTATTCCACTGCCCCGCCTGCCAGTGAGGAACGGCGGGCCCTGCGGCAGATGCTTCCACGGCTCGGCCTCGCGGCTGCGCCGGCCCTTGCCTGCCTGGCCGCCTACCTTGCGCTGAGCCCTGGGCATGGAGCAAATGAGCCCATGCTGGCGCCTCCGGACAACCTGGTGGCCCCGCTGCTGGATGCACTGTGCGCCTCCGACCGGGCCGAGCTGCGCTGCTGGGCGCCCTTTGCCGCGCTGCTGGGTGTGATGGTCTTGCTGAACCGTGTGCGACACGGCACGCAGGGGCGGGCCGCAGCCTCGATCGGGGCCGAGGGCTGGGCAGTGGCGTTCACCGCGCTCCTGTTCGTGATCATGCCCGACCGTGTCGGCAAGGGCAGCGGCCTTTCGATCCGGCTTGCCTTGCTTCTCTACCTCGCCCTGGCCCTTCTGCTCGCGCGCCGTCTCCGTGCGGGACCCGCCCCACTCCTGCTTCCCGCTTCCGTGATCACCCTCCTGCTGTGCCTCTCGCAAGTACGACGCCCGGGCCAGGAGCTCCGCAGCCATCAGCAGCGCCAGGCATATGAGGCCAGTGTACAGGTACCTCGCGGCGCGCGAGTGGTAACCTTGCCCTGCCATTGGATGGTCATGCACCACTTGGAGCTCGGGCTGGCCGACCGTGATGCGCTGCTGCTCTCGAACTACGAGTTCATCAATCCGCATTTCCCGCTGCGCTGGTCGCCCGTTCACGACCCCCTCCTGAACCCGCCGCCACCGGATCCCTTGGACGGTCTCATCCCGCTCACCAACGTTCCCGGGGCCTGGGTGCGCGGGGCCGATGCCATACTCATCACCGGTGACACGCTCAACGCACCGGCCGTGCCGTGGCGCGCCCTGTCCGAGCTGCTCCGCAGCCACTATCGCCTGGCTGCCCGCGTGGCATCCAATGCGGTGTACCTCCGCATTCGGCCGGAGCCCGCCGGAAGCCCGGATGGCGCCGTCAGAGGCCGTACTTCATGATGCACCAGATGGCCCTGAAGCCATCCCGCCAGCCGATCTTCTTCCCCTCGGCGTAGGTTCGGCCGTAGTAGCTTATGCCCACCTCGTATATCCGGATGCCCTTCACGCGCGCCAGCTTGGCGGTGACCTCAGGCTCGAACCCGAAGCGTTTCTCGCGCAGGTCGAGGCCTTGGGCGATGTCGCTGCGGATGAGCTTGTAGCAGGTCTCCATGTCCGTTAGGTTCAGGTTATTGAACGCATTGGACAGGAAGGTGAGGAACTTGTTGCCGATGCTGTGCCAGAAGAAGAGGATGCGGTGCGGGTGATGGCCCATGAAGCGTGAGCCGTACACCACATCGGCGAAGCCCTCGAGTACCGGACGCAGCAGCAGGTTGTATTCGCGCGGATCGTACTCGAGGTCGGCATCCTGCACGATGAGGTACTCGCCCTTCGCCTCCTGGATGCCGCGGTGGATTGCTGCGCCCTTGCCCATGTTGCGGGGCTGCTCGTAGAACTTGATGCCCATGGAGGGGTTGGCGTCCATATAGCGCTTCACCGCCTGCACGGTGCCATCCGTGCTGCCGTCGTTCACGATGATCACCTCCTTGGCGATGCCCTGATCGAGCACGGCATCGCGCACCTTGTCGAGGATGAGATGGATCGTGCGCTCCTCGTTGTAGGCCGGGATGACGATGGAAAGGGTGCGGATGGTCATGCTCAGAAAGTCATCTCGGGCACCTCGCCTTCCGTCACCAGCCGCCCCTCGGTCTTGGCCTTGATCTCCTCCACGCTCACGCCCGGGGCGCGCTCGAGCAGGCGGAAGCCATCAGCTGTGATGTCGAAGACACCCAGGTCGCTCACCACCTTCTTCACGCACCGCACGCCGGTCAGCGGCAGGGTGCACTGCTTGAGCAGCTTGCTCTCACCGGCCTTGTTGGTATGCATCATCACCACGATGATGTTCTCGGCGCTCGCCACCAGGTCCATGGCGCCGCCCATGCCCTTCACCATCTTCCCGGGGATCTTCCAATTGGCGATATCCCCGTTGTCGGCCACCTCCATGGCGCCGAGCACGGTGAGCTGCACGTGCTGGCCGCGGATCATGGCGAAGCTGGTGGCGCTGTCGAAGATGCTGCTGCCGGGCAGCAGGGTCACGGTCTGCTTGCCGGCGTTGATGAGATCGGCGTCTTCCTCGCCCTCGTAGGGGAAGGGACCCATGCCGAGGATGCCGTTCTCGCTCTGCAGCACCACGTTGATGCCCTCCGGGATGTAGTTGGCCACCAGCGTGGGGATGCCGATGCCCAGATTGACGTAGTAGCCGTCGCGCAGCTCGCGAGCGATGCGCTTGGCCATCTGTTCCTTGGTGAGCGCCATGGGCGATTCAGTGTTCGGGGTCGGCCACACGCGAAACACCGATCTGCGCTCGTTGCAGGCGTGCGTGACGGTGGCGAGGTTGCCAAAAGTAGATCGCAGCGCGCGAGGCCCCTGCCTCGCCGGGTATCCGCGCGCGGATGGCGAACGGCCGCGGTGTCCAAACGGGCCGCTGCAGGTCGAGCGGGTACGTGCGGTAGTAGACGTTTGCGCCACTTGCATCATGCAGGTCGACGACCAGGTTGCAGAGCACGGGACGGCCGTCGGAATCCGCTGTGATCAGAAGGTCCACCACGTGATCCCCGTGGCCAAGGGAGTCGGTGCGCCACGCATCGAGGAATTCCCAATCCCCTTCGCTGACCGGCCCCTCGCCCCTCCACACCGGCAGCAGCGAGAGGGGGTGGCGCCGTTCCAGCAAATGGGGCCCGGATGGGCCCGCGCTGGCGAGCAGCGCGAAGGCCATGGTATCGGGCACCTCGCCTATGTCGGTGATGCGCAGCTCCTCTGCCGGCGCGCCGTGTGCATCACTGGCTGTCAACGGTGCATCTAGGCCAAGGCGCCGGATGCCCATGGGCAGCGTCAGCGACCAGCGTGGCGGGCATTGGAGCACGGCGGGGTTCTCCCAAGTGCGGTTCGCCACCGCGCGCAGGAAGGCTTCAGGAAGCGCCTCTTCGGGCCACAGCAGCGTCGTGCTAAGGTTGGCGCCCACCACAGACCGTAGCGGAAGCGCCAGCAGGATCAACGCGGCAAAACGCACCGCCCGGTGGCGGATGGCCCAGCGGTCGAGCCCGTAGGCAATGGCCAACAGGCCCAAGGGGACGAGGTGCAGCGCAGCCCGATCCTTCGGATAGTTCACGTCCATGGCCAGGGCGAGGAAGACACGGAGCGCCACATCAAGCCCTAACAGACCGATGGCGACGAAAGCCGGCACCCTGCCGCCCCTGATGGCCAAGGCAAGGAAGGCCGCAGCTAGCAGCCCGAGCAGGAGCCCCCGCACCACGGGCGTATCCACGCCGAGCACATGGTAGTTGAGCGGGCCCACCGTGATCCGGAAAAGACCATCGGTGCCGCCGTGGTAGAGCAGCCCGCGCTCGCGGAGCTCCATGGCATATGGCACTGCGGCACCGACCGGCAGCCCACCGGCCAGCAGCCAGACGGCCCACTGTGCGGCACGCTGCCGCGCTCCCAGGCGCGGCCACATCCAGCCGATGCCGGCGCCCAGCAGAGCGACCAGGGCCGCCCATGTGGGCAGCAGTGCCAGCACGGAGGCATTCGCCAACAGGAGCGCCAGCAGCGTCAGCAGCAGGTTGCGCGTGCGCCAGCGCTCCAGCAGGCGCACCAGGCCTAGAACGGCAAGCAGCAGGAAGGCCAGCTCAAACGCATAGCCCCGGAAGAGCGCGAAGAAGTCGAGCATGAATGGGCAGGCCGTGAGCGCCAGCAGCAGGCCCCAGCGGATCACCGCCTCACGCACCCGCGCGGCGAGAAGCCAAGCGCACCCCGCGAAGAGCACGAAAGCGAGCAGGCTGCCAACGCGCGACGCGACCAGTGAGAGCCCGAACAACTGATATAGACCGGTGCCGACGGCCGAGCTGAGCACATGGTTGTTCGCATCCCAGTGAGCACGGTACGGCAGGAACTCCCCTTTCTCCACATAGAAGTGAAGGGAGGCGCACTCATCATTCACCCAGGGCACAGAGGCCGCCCGCAAGGTGAGGTAGGCCAGCACCAGGAGCGCCCAGCACAGGTAGATCCACCGTTCGGCGCTGCGGATGGGCGGTTGCGGGGCCATGGGAAGCGCACGAAGATGCGACGAGGCCTTCGCTCAATGGACCTTCAGCAGCCGGAGGCGCCCCTCATCCAGTCGATAAGCTTCTCCTGCCGGCGACCAGAGAAACACTTCTGCCGACACGGCGCGGGGCAGCCTGGGAACCGGCCGCACCGAACGCCAGGATTCACCAGCCCACACCGCTCGGCGCGTGCTGAGGAAAACGAGATCCCCGTGGATGATGGCGCCCTCGTCATCGCGCACTGCGATTCCCAGGCGAAGCTCCGCCGGATTCACCCCAGTGCGCATAGACGCACTGATGTCCACTAACGCCCCGCCGCTGCGGATCGGCCCTATCGGCAGCCAAAGGGAGGGCGACCGCTCCTGGCCAGCGGCCTCCCAAGAGAACAGGGTGTCATGTACGGGTTCCGTCCGCATCGCTGGCTGGCGCATGAGCAACCACAAGCCCTGGTCCGGTGCACTGTCCGCCACCGTGTACCCATTACCGGCTGCAGCAAGCTGCGCGTGCTGGACGACCCGTGCATCGTTCAGCCCTAGCGGCCAATCCTGCGCCGTGCCATCCCCTTCACCGCCGCGCATCCGCCGCTCCAAGCTCCAAGGAAGCCCAGCCAGGCGATGCATGCCCACCACGGCGGGGCGGCTCAGCACCCTTTCCAATCGCTCCACCCGCTCGGCGAACCGATGCGGCAGAGACTGCTCGGGCCAGAGCACCGTATGCGTCAGGTTGGCCCTGGAGACGGTGCATATTGGCAGGGCCAGCAGCGGCATGGCGACGAGCCCGCCCCAAGCGGTGCGCGCTGCCAAGAGGTCAGCGGCAGCAGCCACGGCCAGAAGAGCCGCGAGCAGCAGGTGCAGCGCAGCGCGGTCCTCGGCATGATTGATCCCGAACGCCTCGGCCAGCAGGATGCGCAGCAGGGCCTCCCCCAAGAGCAGCACGGCCGCCAGAAAGCCCGGCGAGGCACTTGACCGTCGCCGCCACGCGTGCCAGAGCAGGAGGCCGATGGCCGCGGCTGCGGGTGCGAGGAGTGCGGCACGCGGCAGGGTGCCGTCCATGCCGATGACCCGCAGCGCCAACGACCCGACGGAGACCGGGATGAAGCCTTCGGTGCTGCCGTGGTAGAGCAGCCCCAGGCGGGCGTATTGCAGCGCAAGGGCTCCGGCGAGCAGCAGCGGAAGCCCGCCGAGGACCCCCCATTGCACGAGGGCGGCGCGCGTGCGGCAGCCCATCAGGAGAACGCCGAGCAGCAACGCCCAGACGGGCACCAGCGCAAGCAGGAAACCCGTGGCCAGTGCCATGCAGGACAGCGCCCACCGCAGGTGGCGCGCATGGCCCATCACCGTGAATCGGTGCGCCTGGTGCATGGCGCACAGGAAAAGCGCCATGGCCGGTCCATACCCGCGGAACAGCGAGAAGAAATCGAGCAGGAAGGGGCAGCCGAGGCAGGCTAGCCAATAGCTCCACCGCACCATGGGGTGGGCCAACGACCGGCCCAACCGGAAGACAACCCCAGCGAACAAGCCATAGCTCAGTACGCTGGCCCACCGCAGGGAGAGGGGCTCCAGGCCGAACAGCCGGTAACCGAGATGGCCGGCCGCGCTGTTGAGGAGGTGGTTGTTCGCATCCCACATGGACGCGAACGGCAGGAAACGCCCGGTCTGCGCGTAAGCGAGGAACGAGGTGGCTTCATCGTGCACCAGCGGCACCTTAGCCGCCCGAACCAGCACAAGGGTGAACCCGGCGAGGGCGAATCCCATGAACAGCAGGCGTTCCGCCCGCTCGCGCACCATGGTCGGTCAGCCGCGCTTGCGCACCGTGCGCTGCTCGATGCGCTTCTCGTAGCCGGTGCCTTGGAAGAGGCGCTGCACGAAGATCCCTGGCGTGTGGATCTCATCGGGGTCGAGTTCGCCGGGCTCCACCAGCTGCTCCACCTCGGCCACGGTCACCTTGCCGGCCATGGCCATCATGGGGTTGAAATTGCGGGCCGTGCGCTTGTACACCAGGTTGCCGAAGCGATCGCCCTTCCAGGCCTTCACCAGCGCGAAGTCGGCGCGCAGCCAGCTCTCCAGCACGTGCATCTTCCCGTTGAACTCGCGCGACTCCTTGCCGTCCCCCACCTCGGTGCCGTAGCCGGCCGGCGTGAAGAAGGCCGGGATGCCGGCCCCCCCTGCCCGGCAGCGCTCGGCCAGCGTGCCCTGCGGGATCAGCTCCACCTCCAGTTCGCCGCTGAGCATCTGCCGCTCGAACTCGGCATTCTCGCCCACGTAGCTGCTGATCATCTTGCGGATCTGACGGGTCTGCAGCAGCAACCCCAGGCCGAAGTCGTCCACCCCGGCGTTGTTGCTGATGCAGGTGAGCCCTTTCACGCCCCGCCGCACGAGCGCAGCGATGCTGTTCTCCGGGATGCCGCACAGCCCGAAGCCGCCCACCATCAGGGTCATGTTGTCCTCGATGCCTTCGAGTGCCGCATCGGCGTTGGCCACCACCTTGTTCATGTCTTTCCGGTCAGTGGCGACGAAGATATCCGCTGCGGGCATGGCACTCCGTCAGTCGCCCCAGTTGGGCTTGCCATTGCCCGGTCCCGCCTTCGCCTTTGCCCGGCAGTCGATCTCCACCCCCAGCTCGCCTTCCGGCCGCTCGAAATCGCCGGTACTGATCTCGATGGCGGGGTCGGCATACACCTTGTTCATGTAGTAGCCGTAGATCGGCAGCGCCATGTTCGCGCCCTGGCCCTTGTCGGTGGTGCTGAAGCGCACGCTGCGGTCCTCGGCACCCGTCCATACGCCGGTCACCAGGTCGGGCGTGATACCGATGAACCAGCCGTCGCTGTTGTTCTGCGTGGTGCCCGTCTTGCCCGCCGTGGGGAAGCGGATGTTGGCGTATTTCTGCCGGTTCCCCCAGCTGGTGCGCAGGCGCATGCCCGTACCGACCACCTTGCCCGTGCTGGGGTTGTAGGCACCGTCCACCACGCCCTTCATCATCTTCAGCATGATGTAGGCCGTGCGCTCGTCCAGCGCCTCATAGGTGCTCGGCACCACGTCCAGGATGGTGTTCCCGTTCTTGTCCTCGATGCGTGTATAGAGGATGGGCTCGATGTAGACCCCCTTGTTGGCGAATGAGCTGAACGCCCCGGTCATCTCCATCAGGGTGAGGTCGGCCACGCCCAGGCAGAGCGAGGGCACCGGCTCCAGCGGGCTCTTCACGCCCATGTGGCGGGCCAGCACGGTGACCGATTGCGGGCCGTACTGTTTCATGAGCCAGGCAGTGATGGTGTTGAGCGAGTTGGCCATCGCATACTCCACCGTCACCATGCCGCCGTATTCGCCATCGCTGTTCTCCGGGCACCAGTCCGGCTGGCCGGGCGGCATGTCGAAGCACACCTTCTGGTTGGGCAGTTCCCGGCAGGGCTCCATACCCTCGCGGATAGCGGTGGCATAGACGAAGGGCTTGAAGGTGGAGCCTACCTGGCGGCGTGCCTTGTCCACATGGTCGTACTGGAAGTGCTTGAAGTCCGGGCCGCCAACCCATGCCTTCACGAAGCCCGTGTGCGGATCCATGCTCAGGAGACCGCTGCGCAGGAAGCTCTTGTAGTAGCGGATCGAGTCCATCGGGCTCATCACCGTGTCGATCTCCCCCTTCCAGCTGAACACGCGCATCTTCACCGGGGTGTCGAAGACCTTGGGAATGTCCTCCTCGGCCACCACGGGCCACCAGGCGTCGCAGCCGCCCTTGGCCGGATCGCAGTGATAGTGCATCGCGCCATCGTGCATCTCCTTGCGGATGTAGGAGGCGGGTCGCTCGCACACGCCGCACTGCTTGCCGGTGATTACCTTGTAGCGTGCGGTGCGCTTCATGGATGCCGCGAGAATGCCCTTGATCTCGTCCTGGCTCACGCGCGCATCGAATGGCCTGTTCTTCTTCCGCGCGAGGTCCTTGAAGAAATCCGCCTGGAGCTCCTGGGCCAGGTGCTCGCGCAGGCCCCACTCGGCATAGGCCTGCATGCGCCGGTCGATGGTGGTGTACACCCTGAGCCCGTCGGTATAGAGGTCGTAGGGCTTGCCATCGGGCCTGGGGTAGCGCAGCTCACCATTCTCGTCAGTGCTGCTGAGCAGGGCCTGCAGTCGCTCGCGCAGCACCTCGCGGAAGTAGGGCGCCGGGCCCTCGGTATGGCTTACGCTCTGGAAGCGCAGGCCCAAGGGCAGGGCCTTCAGCGAATCGTACTGCGCCACGCTGAGGAATCCGTTCCTGCGCATCTGGTCCAGCACCACCATGCGCCGGTGCAGGGTGGTGTCGGGGCGCCTGATGGGGTTGAAGAGCGCGGGGTTCTTGCACATGCCCACGAGCATGGCCGCCTCCTCGATGCGGAGCGAATCGGGTGTGGTGCTGAAGTAGATGCGCGCCGCGCTGTGTATGCCCACCGCCTGGTTGATCCAGTCGAAGCGGTTGAGGTACATGGCGATGATCTCATCCTTGGTATACATGCGCTCGAGCCGGGCGCTGATGATCCACTCCTGGAACTTCTGGAAGATGCGCTTCGCCACATTGCCGCTTCGGTCGGTGAAGAGCATCTTGGCCAGCTGCTGGGTGAGCGTGCTGGCCCCCCCCTTCCTGCCCAGGAAGACAGCAGCGCGCAGGGTGCCCCGCAGGTCCACCCCGCTGTGCTCGCGGAAGCGCTCGTCCTCGGTGGCCACCAGCGCATTCACCACGTTCGGGCTGATGCGCTCATAGTCAACTGGGATCCGGTTCTCGCGGAAGAACTGGCCCATCTGGGTGCCGTCGCTGAAGAGCACGGCCGTGGCCAGGTCGCTGCGCGGATTCTCCAGGTCCTCGATGGTGGGCAGGTCGCTGAGCGAGGCGGCCAGGAGCATCAGGTAGAGGCCCAGCACCGGCGCCAGCACCAGGCCCCACCAGAGCAGGCGGCGCCGGCCCTTCGTCTCGGTCTGCTTCTTCATCGGCGTGCGAAGTTACCCGTGCGGGACGGGGGCGCCGGAGGGGTGCCCGCTGGCTTTCAACAGACGGGCGGTGACCGCCGCCCTATTGCGCTGCGCTCCGCTCCACGGTCACGCCTACATCGAGCACCCCGGGCAGGGGGTTCTCGCGCATGGCCTGCTCGAGCGTGATGGTGTAGCGCCCGGCGGCAGGGAAGCGGTTGCCCAGGCGATAGAGCACCTTGGCATGGCGGGTGCGGCTGGCGAAGATGAAGCCCGTACCCCGGCCCAGCCAGCGGCCGGTGGGGTCGGCCAGGATGCACTCCACGGTATCGCGCTGCGCGCGGCCGCCGGGCCCCTCGAGGTCCACGAAGAGGTACAGGTCGCTGTAGGCATAGTCGCCGGTATGCCGTACATCGATATACACGTCGTGCTTGCTCACCGTGTCGCTGATGTCGAATGCGAACGCGGGCTTCAGCCCGTTGTCCCACGCCCCGTTGGGGATGGGCGCATCGGCCTGGTGGACGAGGTTGTCGGCGCAGCCCCATAGGGCGAGCAGCGGCACCAAGGCGTACGCGGGCCTCACGCGGCGGGCGGTGTTGGCGGGGCGCTGCCGCCGGGCGGGCGGTCGCTGCGGCGGCCGCGGCCCCGTCGCCGACGATCGCTGCGGCCAGCGGCATCTCCCTCCGGCTTGGGGCCGGCCGCCTGCGCCTGCTGCGGCTTGGGACCCGGCTGCGGGCGAGGGCCCTGGCCGCCTGGCTTCTTGTCACGCCCCTTGCTGCGCGAGCGCTTCTTGCCGCTCTTGATCTTGCTGTCGAAGCGCGTCAGGTCGTCCTGCCCCACCACGTTCTCGTAGTCCGGCTTCTTCACCTCCTCCACGGGCTCATCCGTCATGTTGAGGTCCACCTCCGGCTCCACGCCCTGCTTGTTCTGGGCCAGGATGTCGCGCACCACCTCCACCGGGAAGCCGGCCATGACGAAAGGCTCGCCCGGCTTCTTGAACCCGTACCACATCCTGCCGGCGAAGATGTCCGTCTTCATATGTGTGCCGGTGCCTTGCTGGGTCCTGAGCTTTGCGTTCTGCGAGGGATAGCTCTTGATCGCCTCGATGTACATGTCCAGCTCGTAGTTCAGGCAGCATTTCAGCTTGCCGCACTGGCCAGCGAGCTTCTGCGGGTTGAGCGCCAGCTGCTGGTAACGCGCCGCGCTGGTGGTGACGCTGCGGAAATCCGTGAGCCAGGTGCTGCAGCACAGCTCGCGGCCGCAGCTGCCGATGCCTCCGATGCGGCCGGCCTCCTGCCGCGCGCCGATCTGCTTCATCTCCAGCCGCACCTTGAAGCGGTCGCTCATGGTGCGCACGATGCCGCGGAAGTCGATGCGCTCCTCAGCGGTGTAGTACACGATGGCCTTGGTGCCGTCCCCTTGGAACTCCACATCGGTCACCTTCATGTCCAGCCGGGCATCGCGCACCATCTGGCGGGCCGCGAAGAGGGTGTCGTCCTCGCGCTTGCGGGCTTCGTGCCAGCGGTCGATGTCCTCCTGGGTGCTCTTCCGCAGGATCTTGCGCAGCTCGTAGGTCTCCGCCGCCGCGCCGCGCCGTGCCATCTGGGCGCGCACGAGCTCACCGGCGAGGCTCACCATGCCCACATCATGGCCCGGAGCGGCATCCACCGTCACCAGGTCGCCCGGCATCAGGGTAAGGCCGGAGGTGTTGCGGTAGAAGGCCTTCCGCGTGTTCTTGAAGCGCACCTCCACCCCGTCGAACGGCTGCTGCCCTTGCGGGAGGGGCACCCCTGTGAGCCAATCGAAGACGCCCAGCTTGTTGCAGCCGCTGGTGCTGCAATAGCCGTTGCTCTTGCACCCTGCCGGCTTCCCGTCAGCCCCCGATCCGCAATTGCCGCATGCCATGGGGGCGAAGATAGAAGGGACTCAGGTTGAGGGTTGGAAGGTTGAGGTTTGGCAGGTTGCTGGTGTGCCGAGCCCGGGTACACCCGGGTTGACCCTGCAAACCGGTTGCACACCTCAACCGTGCTGCTACCTTCGGCATACCCTTCAGAACCACCATCCAAACCCTCCACCATGAGAACGAGAAGGCTCTGGCTAGCCGCGCTTGCGGCGGCGTTTATTGCCTCCCCCCCCCCCAACGGGGCTATTGCTGATCACTAGTGCATATGCGCAGGTAGAGGGCTGCGGATATTCAGGTTCAGAAGTCCCATTCTACCAACGCGGAGGAGGGGGGGCGGGATGTAATCAATCGAGCACCGAGTTCTACAATAACGGTGGAAACCCAGGATGGAGCACACAAGTCTGGCATGTACCATTTCCTCCAGGATACTCCGGAGCTGGCTACGGGTCAAACGATGTAGCAGGGTATCACCATCGACCAACCGCGACCAAGCAGATATCTATCAGCCTGCACATATGGTTGCGCGATGAAGGGGACTACAATTGGTTGGACACACCGCTGAATCGTCAACGGATGGCCATGATGATCGACTACATCTCTGAGAATTACTTCGAGTCCGTAGCCCCACCGTCTGATCCCGGCATACCCGACCTGGATTATTACCTGCAGGACACCCGCATTCAATTGAAGCTCGCTGATATTGTGTTCCGGAACAGCACATGGTGGTGGAGCGCTAACAATATTGGATGCACTGACTCGCAAGTCATGGAGGCGTGCTCCAATGCTGCACTGGCCGATCGACCCGACCTGAAGAACACCGTGCTCTGGCACGTTGTGGGCCCCTGGTCCTGCGGCTCGAGTTCGGGCACTGCTTGCAATCCGACACCAGGTAGTTTCTTTTGGGACAATCCCGCCTGGGTTGTGGTGCATGGCTCAGAGAACCCGAATTTCTGGGGACCTACGGATTGGCAATGGGGTGCTGTCGCCCAGCAATGGGCGCATGAATTCATGCATGCCATGGATCTTACGCACGTGTATGACTGGTCCGCGCCGCTCAATAGTGGACAGTTCGATTTCATGCCAGACGTGTTCTCCTGTTACCAGCAAGCACCGTGGTGCACCGTTCAGAATGTTGCGTCGCAATGCGCTTCGGGGCTTCCCTTCATCAACTATTGTCCCATGGGCGGCTTCAATGGTTGCGATGCAACCGCAAACGAATTCGATATCTGTACCAACAATGTCATGGCGCCGAGCGTCGGCTTTCATTCGAGCAACCTGCAGATGGGCCGGATGCACCGCACGCTATCGGTCACTCAAGTGAGCAAAGCCGCAGAAGGCTACAACGCCGACGCCATTCTCAGCTGGCCAACCCAATTCAACGACGGCGCTGTTTGGGCCTGGGACTTTCCGTTGAAGCTCTATCAGAACGTCCACGTGCGGAACAAGCAGATGCTGAAGATCACCTGCCGCACCGAGCTTGTCGGCGAGGCCAAGATCGTGGTGGAGCCCGGTGGCGTCTTGCTAATCGATGGCGGCACCATCACCAACGCCAGTTACAATGCGGAGGCGGGCTACTTCAATGCGCCATTCCGGGGCATCGAGGTATGGGGCAACGCGAATCAGGGTCAACAGGATGGACTGCAATCATGGTGGTGGCCCGGGGTCACCAACCTCGCCCACCAAGGCCTCGTCGTCATCAAGAACGGCGGCATCATCGAGAACGCCGAGACCGGCGTTTACCTCGGCAAGCCCGGCGACCCCACAAAGGCCGGCGGCGTGATCCGCTTCGAGGGCACGGCGAGCAACCCGCCCTGCGTTATCCGCAACTGCCGCACAGGTGTGAAGTTCGATCCCTACACCAGCCTTTCCAGCAATGGCCTGGTGGCCCTCAACAACCGCAGCACCTTCGCCCACGCCCGTTTCGAGTGGACCGAGGACTTCGACAACATCCACGGCAACAACAACCCCATCGCCTTGGCCGACCTCAACGGCGTGCGCGTGAGCTTCCGCGCCTGCGCTTTTGAGCACAGCGGCCAATACCCAGAATACAGCAGCCAACTGGGCTATGGCATCAAGGCGCACAACAGCACGGTGTGGGTACAGGCGGCTTGCCCCAATGGCGGCTACAATTGCCCGGTGGCCACCCAGATGCCCTGCACCTTCACCGGCCTCGACCACGGCGTGCATGCCACGGCCAGCGTGGGGCTACCGCGCCTCAGCGTGCACCGCGCCCAGTTCGCCAGCAACGTGTGCGGCGTGTATGGCGAGGGCCTGCGGAACCCGATGGTGCGCCATTGCACCTTCAACGTGGGCGAGCGGGCGGTGACGCTGGATGCCCCGGATGAAGTCTTTTGGGAGCAGTTCCACCGCGGCATCTTCTTCACGCATTGCAACGGCTTGCGTGTTATGGACAATGCGCTCACTGAGGCCAGCGAGCCGTTCGCTGATACTGAGGGCATCGTGATCGGCTACACCAATACCGCCAGCGAGAGCATCCGCAGCAATACCGTGAGCGGCATGGACCGCGGCTACGTGGGCGAAGGCGTGAGCGCCAACACCGGCAACCCCGCCGCCATTGGGCTGCAATTCCTTTGCAACACCAACAACGCCAACGGGTGGAACATCTGGAGCAGGCAGGCGCAAGGGGCGCAAGCAAACGAGTTGCAGAACCACACCATCCGCCTGAACCAAGGCTGGCAGAACGTGCCCGCGCTGAACTACCTGGACAATGGCACCAACAGCGCGTTGGACATCCGTGTGAGCACCCAGAGCCTGATCACCTATTGGCATGTGAGCGCGCCCCATTACGCACCCACCACGGTGCAGGGCCTCGTGGCGCCCACGCTCAGCGGTCCGCAGGTGCTCTACGGCTGCCCCATCCTCGTCAGCTGGGCCAGCGACCAACTGGCCCTGCAAGGCGAAGTGGAGCAGGCGCGGCAGGCCTACGCCGGGCTGCGCTTCCTCTACGCCAACCTGATCGATGGCGGCAGCACCGATGTGGTGCTGGATGAGATCGCGGCAGCCTGGCCGCAGGACTACTGGGACCTGCGCGCCTACCTGCTGAGCAAGAGCCCCTACCTGAGCGTTGACGTGCTGAAGGAAGCCATGGAGAAGGAGGGCTTCCCCGATGCCATGCGCGCTGAGATCTGTATCGCGAATCCCGAAGCCACCCAGAAGGAGGGCTTCCTGAAATGGCTCGAGACCGAATGCACCCAGCCCCTGCCTGAGTCGCTGTTGGAGGCCGTCGAGGCCAGTTGGACCGTGAAGACCTACCGCGCTACCCTGGAGATGCAGATGGGGCAGGAGCACTTGCGCATGAGCGAGGCCGCCTACGCGCTGGCCGAACTGCTGGCCGCCGACGATGAGGAGAACGGCACCGATCAGGCCGAAGAGCTGGCCGCGCTGCAATTGCTGCGCACGGCGGAGGCGCGCTACGATGAGGCCCTGCTGCTGGTGGGCCGCAACCAGTACGCCCAGGCCCGCGACCTGATCACCGCCCTGCCCGGCGAGCACGAGCTCAAAGGCAAGCAGGTGGATGAGCGCGCGCGCATGCTGACCTACATCGACTTCCTGGAAGCGGTGCATGCCGATGGCCGCAGCACGGCGCAGCTCACTGGCGCAGAGGTGGCGCAATTGCAGTTGTTCATTGATGTGGAGCACGACCGCCCCACGCAATGGGCCAGCCATCTGCTCTGCTACAACTATGGCAACTGCCGCAGCCCCTACACCGGCGATGCGGGAGCGGAGCCGAAAGCGCGTGTACGCCGTCCGGTGGTTGCCAACAAGGAGCAGCCGCGTTTAGGCATCAAGCCCAACCCGGCCAACGCCTGGGTGGTCTTCACCTGTGAGTTGCCTGAGCTTACAGGCGACGCGCAACTGATCGTGCGTGACATGATGGGGCGCGAGGCTTGGCGCGGTGCCATAGGCCGTGGCAATGGCCAAGTGCTTATGGATACGCGCGGGCTGCCTGCCGGTACTTATTCCGCAGAGGTGGTGCAGGGCACTAGCCGACTTCTGCCGGCCGAGCGGCTGATTGTACAGCCATGAAGAGCCATTTGATGCTGCTGGCGGCGCTCAGCGCTGCCAGCAGCACGGTGGCGCAAGCGCCGCTGAGCATCGATGTTGGCTTCAGAATGGACCTGCCCGCCCAGAATGTCTATTCCTTGGTCACGATGCCGAATGGGCAATTGCTGCTCTCCGGCAATATGCGGTTTCCCGGCGAGGCCAATGTGTGGCCTCTTGCCCGCATCAATCCGGACGGCAGCCGAGATTTGAGCTTCCCATTCACCTACGGAGGCGCCAAGCTCACCCCATGGCAGGATCGCTACTATGTGGCCGGCAGCCAGACCGTAAGGCGCCTGCTGCCGAACGGAACGCTGGACAACAGCTTCCAGCACATGAACTTCGACCCCTACTTCAGTTCTCTTCAAGGCGGCGACTACCATGTTTACCCCGATGGGCGGGTGCTGTTGGGCGGCTATCACACCATCAATGCCCCGCATCTTGGCTACCAAGGCGCGTACAACCTGATTTGGTTCTACAACAATGGCCGCTTGGACACCACGCGCACGCACCGCACGGGCAACGGCGTGGTTTGGCGGATCAAGGAGTACCCGGCGGGCACGGCCGGAGGCCTGGGCGGCAAGTTCCTGGTGCACCAATGGGGCACGCAGTACGAAGGGCAGCCGGTGAGCAAGGTGATCCGGGTGCACGCCGATGGCAGCCTGGACAACAGCTTCAATGCGCCGATACCGTGGGGCTACATCTACGACATGCTGCCCCTGCCCGATGGGCGGGCGTATATCGCGGGCGAGTACCATCTGGAGAATGGCACCGATAGGGTCCAGTTGGTGCGGCTGCTGCCGGATGGAAGCCTGGACCCCTCGTTCAACAACTGGCTAGCTTTTGAAATTGACACGGCGCACTTGGCAACCCATCCGAGCGTGATAGACGTCTGTGAGCTGGGCTCCGGTCTTCTCGCGCTAGCTGGCGACTTCAACACCGTCGAAGGCTACGCGCGCGGTGGTCTTTGCATCATCGATACCACCGGGCAAGTGGTTCCCTTCTATGCCGATGGCGCCATGTGCGGCAACTACGACTATCAGATGGGCATGCAAACGGTCACCTATGGCGCACTCTCGGGCATCACCCGCGCGCCCAGCGGCGATTACTACATCTGGGGCGCCTACCACGGCTACAGCGATGGCACCACCAACGATACGCTGCAGCGCATGGTGACCCGGTTGCACGGCGGGGAGATCGGGTTGGGGGTGGTGGATGCCGAGCGCGCCAAGCCTGCCCTGCGGCTAGGCATCAAGCCGAACCCCGCCAATGCTTGGGTTGTCTTCACCTGCGAGTTGCCCGACTTGAGCGGGGAAGCGCAGCTGATTGTCCGGGACGTGATGGGGCGCGAGGCGTGGCGTGCCTCCCTCGGTCGCGGCAATGGCCAAGTGCTCATGGATACGCGTGGGCTGCCAGCCGGCGCATACACGGTGGAAGTGGTGCAGGGAGCAAGCCGCCTGCTGCCTGCTGAACGGCTCATCGTGCAACCATGAGGCGCAACATCATGCTTGCAGCCGCACTAAGTGCGGCCTCAAGCAGCGGCGCTCAGGTTCCATTGAGCGTTGACACGCAGTTCAGGATGGACCTTCCCGCTCGAAACGTCAACTCCATCGCGTTCTTGGCGAATGGGCAAATGTTGTTGTCCGGTAGAATGGAGTTTCCTGGCGAAACCAACCCACGCTACCTCGCGCGGGTATCAGCAAATGGGCAAAACGACCAGTCGTTCCCATATTCCGAAGGTGGATCAAAGCTCACCCGGTGGCAGGACCGCTACTATGTGGCGGGCAGCCAGACGGTGCGCCGGTTGCTTCCCAACGGGCAAATCGACCCGTCCTTCCAGCACATGAACTTCGACCCCTACTTCAATTCGGCCCAGGGTGGCGACTACCATGTGTACCCCGATGGCCGGGTGCTGCTGGGCGGCTACCACACCATTAATGCTCCGCACCTCGGCTACCAAGGCGGGTACAACCTGGTCTGGTTCTTCAACAATGGCCGCTTGGACACCACGCGCACGCACCGCACGGGCAACGGGGCGGTGTTCGGGATCAAGGAGTACCTGGCGGGCACGGCCGGGGGCCTGGGCGGGAAGTTCCTGGTGCATCAGTGGGGCACCATGTACGAAGGCCAGCCGGTGAGCAAGGTGATCCGCGTGCATGCCGATGGCAGCTTGGACAACAGCTTCAACGCGCCCATACCCTGGGGCTACGTGTGGGCTATGGAAACCCTGCCCGATGGCCGGGCCTACCTGGGCGGGATGTTCCGCCTGGAGAATCAGACGGACACGATCCAGCTGATCCGCGTGCTGCCCGATGGCAGCTTGGACCCGACCTTCAACAATGGGCTCAACATGGTGAAGGGTGAGGGTTTCACGTTTTGGGACGCTGGTGTTGTGGACCTCCTGCCCTTGGAGTCCGGCTTAATCATCGTCACGGGCTTTTTCGCCGAAGTGGAGGGCCAGCCCTACAACGGAATCTGCATGCTCGATACGCTGGGGAACGTTGTGCCATACTATTTTCAAGGCGGCGGCTGCGGCAGCTACGACTACCCGCTCGGCCAGATGATCCAGCGCTATGGGTCCATCGACGGCATTGCGCGCGCCCCCTCCGGCGATTACTACATCTGGGGCGCCTACCACGGCTACAGCGATGGCACCACCAACGATACCTTACAGCGCATGGTAACCCGGTTGCATGGCGGGGAGATCGGGCTGGGGGTGGTGGATTCCGAGCGCGCCAAGCCTGCCCTGCGGCTTAGCATCAAGCCCAACCCCGCCAACGCCTGGGTGGTCTTCTCTTATGAGCTGCCCGCCCTGCAGGGCCAAGCGCAATTGGTGCTGCTGGATGCCCTGGGCCGCGTGGTGCATACCGAAGCCATCGGGCAAGCACACGGCCAAGTGCTGGTGGATACGCGGCGACTGCCTGCTGGCGCATACATGGCTGAGCTGCTTCAAGAGGGCCAGCGCCTGCTACCAGCTGAGCGGCTCATCGTGCAGCCATGACCTTCGGTTGAGAAGCACTAGCGCCCGTAGAGGTTTGCCACCCACGGTGTAAACCGGGCCGCACGGTGCAGTGCTGCATGCTGCCGCCATTGCACATCTATCCCCTGCTGGTTCAGGGTTGAGCAACCCCCAACCGCAGATTCAACCGGCAACCTTCAACATGCCAAGCCCTCACCCCCTCAGCAACCCCATCATCCGGTAGCTCATGTCCATGAACATCACCTTGGGGTTGGCGTTGTGCTCAATGTGGGTGTGGGCGGCCTCCAGTTCGCGGCGGATGCCTTCGGCGTTGCGCTCGTTGAGCAGCCGGCTGAAGTTGTTCACGAACTCCAGCTCCTGGCCCGCCACGCGCACCAGGGCCGGCGCCTGCATCCATTGCAGCGTGCATTGGCGCATGATGAACAGGCCGTAGCGCATCAGGGCCTTCTGCCATTCGCGGCCGAACTTGGCGAAGCCCTCGCCCAGGTCGACAGCCACTGGCACCTCCCGCTTGTAACATGCCCGCAGCCAGTCGCGGAAGAAGACGAAGTGCTCCTCTTCGCCCTTGCCGGCCATCTCCATGGCCTCCAACAAGTCCCCCTCGCTGCGGGCTGCGATGGCCTTCGCCTCCTCCGCCCCGAGCTCCGCGAACCGCTCGCGCAGGGCTTCTGCCAGCTCATCAGGGGGCAGGGTCGGCACCTTCACGAGCTGTGCCCGGCTGAGGATGGTGGCCAGCAGCTGCTCCGGGTCCGAGGCGACGAGCAGGAAGACGGTGTTGGGCTCAGGCTCCTCCAGCACCTTCAGCAGCTTGTTCGCCGCAGGGGGATCCATGAGCTCCGGCATCCAGATGAGCATGACCTTGTGGCCGCCGCGGAAGCTCTTCAGGCTCAGCTTGCGCTGGATCTCCTGGGCGATGTCCACCCCCATGCGCAGCTGCTTGTTCTCGCTCTCGAGCCCTTCGCGCCAGCGCTCGATGTCGAGGTAGGGCTCCGTCAGCACCGCCGCGCGCCAGTCCGCCACGAAGGGCTCGCAGGCCTTCACCTTCTCCGTGAAGAAGATGGGGAAGGCCAGGTGCAGGTCCGGGTGCTCCAGCTTGGCCGTCTGCAGGCAGGCCTGGCATAGTCCGCAGGCATCGGCCGCACCGCGCGCCTCGCAGAGCAGGTATTGCGCATAAGCGATGGCCATGGGCAGGTTGCCGCTGCCCCGCGGGCCCACGAAGAGCTGGGCATGGGGCACTCGGCCTTCGCGGATGTTGCCGATCAGCTTCGCCTTCAGCGCCGCATGGCCGATGACCTGTGAGAAGAGCACGGAGCAAAGCTAGGCGCGCGCCGAATGCCTCGTGTCGGACTGGAAGGCCGGAGCGCCGCTCGGTGAACGGCACCTGCGGGATACTTTCGCGGCCATGTTGACGATGGACTCCTACTCTTTCGCAGGCAAGAGGGCGCTGGTGCGCGTTGACCTCAATGTTCCCCAGGATGCCAATGGCACCGTGACGGACGACACCCGCGCCCGCGCCATCGTGCCCACCGTGAACAAGATCCTCAACGACGGCGGAAGCGCCATCCTCATGAGCCACCTGGGCCGCCCCAAGGGCAAGGTGAACCCGGCCATGAGCCTGAGGCCCGTGGCCGAGCACCTCAGCGGGCTGCTCGGCAAGGCCGTTCTCTTCGCCACCGATTGCGTGGGCCCCGATGCCAAGGCCAAAGCAGCAGCGCTGAAGCCCGGCGAGGTGCTGGTGCTGGAGAACCTGCGCTTCCACCCCGAGGAGGAGGGCGGCGACGAGGCCTTCAGCAAGGCGCTGAGCGAGCTCGGTGACGTGTACGTGAACGATGCCTTCGGAACGGCACACCGCGCCCATGCCAGCACCACCATCGTGGCCAGGTTCTTCCCCACGGCCAAGCTCTTCGGCTACCTCATGCAGGCCGAGATCGACAGCGTGGGCAAAGTGCTTGGCAACCCCCAACGCCCCATGACCGCCATCGTGGGCGGCAGCAAGGTGAGCAGCAAGATCGAGGTGCTGCAGAACCTCATCGGCAAGTGCGACGAGCTCATCATCGGCGGCGGCATGGCGAACACCTTCGTGAAGGCCATGGGCGGCCAGACCGGCGCCAGCCTGGTGGAGGACGACCTGCTCGAGACCGCGCGCGGCATCATCAAGGAGGCCGATGCCAAGGGCGTGAAACTGCACATCCCGACCGACGCCGTGGTGGCCGACGCCTTCGCCGAGACGGCCAATACAGACCAGTGCGCCGCCGACGCCGTGCCAGACGGCTGGATGGCCCTGGACATCGGCCCCAAGAGCGTGGACGCCTTCCGCGCCGCCATCCTGCGCAGCAGGACACTGCTGTGGAACGGCCCCATGGGCGTGTTCGAGATGAAGCCCTTCCAGCAAGGCACCGTGGCCATCGCACAAGCGGTCGCCGAAGCCACCGGCAAGGGCGCATTCTCGCTCGTGGGCGGCGGTGACAGCGTGGCCGCGGTGAACCAATTCGGCCTCGCCGAGAGGATCAGCTACGTGAGCACCGGCGGCGGCGCCATGCTCGAGTACCTGGAGGGCAAGGTGCTGCCGGGAATCGCGGCGGTTCAGGGGTGACATGCCCGACCTTCGTGCGGTGCGCGACAGGCGGCCTTGCCGCTGATTCCGCCCGCGCCGCCGAGGCCTGATGGCACCCATCACCAATACGGGAACCGGCCGAGCGCTCTGGCTCCTGTTCGGGGTGGCGCTGGTGCTGCGCGCCGCTTTCGTGCTGCACCACGCGCAGCTGGGCTGGCAGCTCCGGTTCGACCCCGGCTACTACCTCGCGCTCGCGGAGAGCCTCGGCCACGGCACATACTCGCTCTTCCACCCGCGCCATATCCCCGATACCACCCGCATGCCGGGCTACCCGGCGCTCATCCACCTGCTGGGTGGCTCCATCCCGGCGGTCCTCGGTGTGCAGGTGCTGGTCTCCGCTTCCAAGGTGCTGCTCGTCCATCGCTTGGCCGGTCTCCTCCGGTTCCCGAACCGGGCCGCGCTGGCGGCAGCCGGGCTCATGGCGGTGGAGCCCGTGGATATCCTGCTGGCGGGCAGCGTGCTCACGGAGGCCTGTTTCACCGCAGCGCTCCTTGCAGGAGTGGTGGTCCTGGCCGGCACACCGTCCCTTCGCCACGCGGCGGTCGCGGGGGCGCTCTTCGCGCTGGCCGCCTGGTTCCGCCCCACAGGGCTACCGCTCGCGGCCTGTGCCGCCGCGGCAGGGCTGCTCTTGTGGCGAAGGCCTGTGTCCGCCATGGCCGTCTTCATGGGCACCGCCATCCTCCTGGTGCTGCCCTGGATGGTCCGCAATCAGCGGGAGACCGGTCGATTCATCCTTTCCGACAGCGGGCCGGTGGCTGCGGCCTATTTCCACGTGCCGCAGGTGCTCGACGCCGCCCATGACCCGCAGGCCACCGCCTACCGCAGCACGCTGGATGCCCGGGCATCCAGCACCGATTGGGAGGACGCCACGGCCGTCACGGGCTACTTCACGGCCCTGCGCGGCGACCTGCGGATCACCTTCGCGGCACATCCTTGGGCGTGGCTCCGGGTGCAGGCGCGCGAATCGGCATTCATCCTGCTCGCGCCCGGAAGGGGCCATATCCAGACCTTCTTCGGAGACGGCAGCGGATCGGCCTTGCTGCAGGCGGTCTCCGCCATCTACTCTGGCCTGGTGGCCCTGGCGCTCGGCCTGGGCTGCTGGCTGTGGATCATCCGCCGCCCCCCGGCAGGCTTGTTGGCGGTAACGGCTATCGCGCTCGCTGTGCTGTTCCTTGGCGGCATCTCCACCACCGACGCCCGGTTCAAGAATCCGGCCATGCCGTTCCTGCTGCTGGGCGTGGCGTGGATGGCAGAGGCATGGCTCGCACCGCTCATGGAGGCGCTGCTTCGGGGACAGGCCGCACGACCCGCGCCCAAGCCGCGCCGCAGCCGCCGAATGAGCGCTCAGGGCACGGGGTCGGATGGCACCCCGCCCGCTTCCTCGCGAATCTGCTCCACCGCCCACTGCACCCACTTGGCCTGGCCGACGGCCGGCACCAGCACAGGGGCAAAGGCTTGCAAGGGAGAATGGAGCGCAGAGCCTTCGCGCACCGCGGCGGGAGGCATGGCGCCATCGGAATAACCCAGCACCAGGTTCAGCAGCACACTAAGGGTGAATGCCGAGCGCACCGTGGCGAACAGCGCTCCCGAGATGCGGTTGGGCAGGCCCAACTCCACGAGGTCGACAGCCGAGGTGATCAGGCGGGCGAGCAGATGCACCCCCACCAGCACCGCAGCGAAGGTGACCAGGAAGCCGAGCGCGGGCTGATTGGCCCCGATGCCGACCGCCGAAGCGACCTCTGCGCTGTACCGTGCCGCCGCCCAGAGGCCTGCCACCAGGGCCAGCAGCGAGGCCAATTCCACGATGAAGCCACGCCTGAAGCCCCTCCAAGCCGCAAACGCCAAGAGGAGGAGAATGCCCAGGTCCAATCCATTCATGGGCCGTGAAGGTGATGAAATCGCGGAGGACGAACTTCGCGCCCCGACCCCCCTCCTCCATGGACCTTGCATTCGAGAAACGATGGCGTGACTTGGTGGCTTCGCTCTCCAAACGCTTCGACGCGGGGACGATGGACCTGAATGCCCTCCTCTTCCTCATCGGCGTGCAGGAACTCGGCCAGGGAGCGCGTGAGTTCAAGAAGGACGAGAAGGTGAACCTCATGCACATCGCGATCTGCGTGGTGCTGATGCCCTACGGGTACTACCGCGAACTGGGCCGCGATGCCGATGGGTGGCCGCACTTCGAACGTGTGAGGGAACTGCCGCCGCTGGGCCCCGAGGAGCAGGAGCGGCTGATGAAGGAGGCCGTACTGGCCTATTTCGAAGCGGCGTGAGGCGCGCGGCTACTCAGCGGGAAGGATGATCACCGTCTCCTCGTTGTCCTTCTCCTCCTCGATCTTGATGATGCCTTCGCCCACGAGCGTGTCGTAGGTGCAGAGGATGTCGAGCACCGCGAATCCGCTCTGGCCCTTCTTGTAGAATTCCGAATAGTCGAACTCCGCGCGGCCGCTGCCATCGGTGTTCCTCTCCTTGTTGAGCCGGTTGGGGTCACCCAACGGATACGCGGGGTCCGCATAGAGCTTCACCAAGGCATCGGGCACCACGGTGCCATCCTCCTTCTTCACGGTGATGATGGCCTTGGTGGGCTTGTCCTTGTTGCAGGCCGGGAGCAAGAGCGCGGCCACGACCAGCACCATGGCGCTGGCAAGAGCGCTACGGAGAAGGGATGAGGTCATTGGGGTACTTTTGGGCCTTCTGTCCAAGGCGTTGCGGATGTCAAATGTAAGCGAGGGCCGTCACGCACGGCAAAAGCGAGGGTGGGCTGTGGCCCTGTTCGCCGCCCTGGCCCTGCAATCCATGACGCACGCGCAGCCCACGGCGGCGCCCACCCGCCCGCTCGTAGAGATACGCACGGACTTGGGCCCCATCGTCGTGGCCCTGTTCAACGAAACGCCCACCCACCGCGACAATTTCCTGCGCCTGGCAAGGGCCGGGGCCTACGACAGCCTCTTGTTCCACCGGGTCATCCCGGGCTTCATGGTGCAGGGGGGCGACCCCGATAGCAGGCGTGCTGCACCTGGCGCGGCACTCGGCCAAGGCGGTCCTGGATACACGCTGCCAGCGGAGATCGTTCCTGGGCTGATTCACCGCCAGGGGGCATTGGCAGCGGCCCGGCTGGCGGATGATGTGAATCCCGATCGGCGCAGCAGCGGCAGCCAGTTCTACATCGTACAGGGGAAGGCGTGGCAGGGCCCTGAACTGGAGCGCCTCAACGCACGAAAGGGCGCGGAGGCCATTCCCTACAGCGAGGAGGAGAGGCGTATCTACGCCACCCAGGGCGGGGCGCCCCACCTGGACGGTGCCTATACCGTCTTCGGTGAAGTGGTGGAGGGGCTGGAAACGGTGGATGCCATCGCCAAGACGGCCTGCGATGCCCGCGACCGGCCGCTTCAGGATATACGGATGTTCATGCGCATACTCGAATGAGCCTCGCCGAACGCATCAACCAGCTGGAAGCCGAACTGGCCAAGGCCGAAGCCCGCACCGCCGATGAGCTGGAACGGTTCCGTGTGGCCATGCTGGGCCGCAACGGCGCCATAACCGAACTGTTCGAGTCGTTCAAGCAGGTTGCGGCAGAGGAGAAGCGCGTGCTGGGTCAGCGCATGAACCAGCTCAAGCAACGGGCGCAAGCACGGTTGGAGGAGCTGAAAGCGGGGCTCGGTGCGCATACGGCCGAAGAGCGCGCTGCATTCGACACCTCCGCCCCGGCCCTCACCGGGCCGACAGGCGCCCTGCACCCCATTACGATCATCCGCCAGCGCATCGTGGATGCATTCGCGCGCATCGGCTTCACCGTGAGCCAGGGCCCCGAGGTGGAGGATGACCACCACAATTTCAGTGCGCTCAATTTCCCGCCCGACCATCCGGCGCGCGACATGCAGGACACCTTTTTCGTGGACGGGCCGGGCGGACGGGCGCTGCGGACGCATACGAGCAGCGTTCAGGTGCGCGTGATGGAGGGCAGCAAACCGCCCATCCGCACCATCTCCCCTGGGCGGGTCTATCGCAACGAGGCCATCAGCGCCCGCGCGCACTGCATGTTCCACCAGGTGGAGGCGCTCTACGTGGACGAGGGCGTCAGCTTCGCCGAGCTGAAGGGGACCTTGGACTACTTCGCCAAGAGCATGTTCGGTCCAGAAGTCGCCATCCGGCTGCGTCCGAGCTACTTCCCCTTCACAGAACCGAGCGCCGAGGTGGACATGAGCTGCACCCTTTGCGGCGGCACCGGATGCGGCGTGTGCAAGCACAGTGGCTGGGTGGAGATCATGGGCTGCGGCATGGTGGACCCCGCCGTGCTGGCCAACTGCGGCATCGACCCGGACAGGTACAGCGGCTTCGCGCTGGGCATGGGCGTGGAGCGCATCGCGCAGCTCATCTACCGGGTTCCGGATCTCCGCCTGTACTGGGAGAACGATGTCCGCTTCCTGGACCGGTTCAGCGCCGATTCCCTGCGCGGCTGACAGCGCCAATGGACTTCCTGAAGCCGCATGAGCGAGCAACCCACCACCGGCTCGCACAGCGCTGAGGCTGTGCGAACGGGCATCCTCATCATCGGCGGGGGGCCGGGCGGAGCGTCCGCCGCCCTCCGGCTTTCGGCCCTCGGAGTGCCGGCCCTGCTGCTTGACAAAGCCGTGTTCCCGCGCGACAAGGTTTGCGGCGACGCCCTCAGTGGCAAGGTGATGCGGAGCCTCGAGCGGCTCGATATGGGACTGGCCGAGCAGGTGAAGCGCGATGCGCTCGCCATGCCCAGCTGGGGAGTGGTCTTCGTAGCTCCGAGCGGCCGGTCGCTCCGCGTGCCGTTCTCCCGGACCACCGGCCTTGGCGAGGCCCCTGGCGCCATCCTTCCCAGGCTGCGGTTCGACGATCTCCTCTTCCGGCGGGCGAAGGGCTCCGCCGGGGTATCGATAGCGGAGGGCGAAGCCGCCACCGGATTCGAGCGGACGCCGACCGGATGGCGGGTCATCACCTCGCGCGGACGGCTGGTGGAGGCCGAGCTGATCATCGACGCAGCGGGCGCGAACTCCGCCTTCGCCAGGCATGTGGCCAAGCTTCCCATGGACCCGCGCCACCATGCGGCAGGCGTAAGGGCCTACTGCTCGGGAGTGACCGGGCTCGACCCGCAAGGATTCATCGAGCTCATTTTCCTCAAGGACCTGCTGCCGGGCTACCTGTGGGTGTTCCCGCTCCCCGGTGGCCGCGCCAACGTGGGGCTAGGTCTGCGAAGCGATGTGGCAGCGCGCCGCAAGGCGGACCTGAAGGCCATGCTCAGGAAGCTGCTCACCGAGCATCCGCAGCTGCGACATCGCTTCGTCGCTGCGCAGATCGAAGGCGCCATCCAGGGCATGGGGCTTCCTTTGGCCAGCAAGCGCCTTGCCCTTAGCGGCGACGGATACCTCCTGGTGGGCGATGCCGGCCACCTCATCGACCCGTTCACGGGCGAGGGCATCAGCCATGCCATGATCAGCGGTGTGCATGCCGCAGAGGTGGCCGCCAAGGCGATTCGCTCCGGCGATGCTTCCGCGGGACGGCTGAAGGAGCATGATGAACGCGTTTGGCGACGGCTGGGAAAGGAGCTCGCCATCAGCACCCGGCTCCAGCAGCTGGCGGACAAGCCCTGGCTGTTCGACTTCGTGGTGGACCGCGCGAATCGCAACCCGGCGCTGGCCGATACCATCAGCAGCATGTTCACCGACCTGGACCTGCGCGAGCGCCTGAAGAGGCCGGGTTTCTACATGGACCTGGTGCTGGGGCGTCGATTGCCCCGCTGAGCCAGCAGCCGCCCGGTCACCGCACACGGCGCGCCACCACGAACCAATCCCACGGATAGGGCTCACGCATCCATCGCGGCGGCGCCGCGAACTCGGTGGTCCACGGATACTCGAGCTTCTGCATCCGTTCAATGCGCATGCCCTGTTCATCCAGCAGGACCTCGATCTCCTCCTTCAGGTAGTGCTTGGTGGCCACCTTGTCGATCTCCACCAGGCCGAGCTCCAGTGCGCCTCCGCGCCTGGCGGCTTGCTGTTCCAGCTCACCGGGCTCCGTGCCGAGCCGCATTTCCCACTGTACCTGCCTGAACGCAGCGAGCAACGCCGACCCCAGCGCCGGGACCACCAGCACGAAGTGACCGCCGCGCCTCACGCTCTTGCACGTGTTGCTGATGATGCCCATCCGCGTGCGCAGGTCGCCATTGAGCCAGGTATTGATGCAGAGCACCACATGGGCCTGAGGGAAGCCCTTGCGTGTTGCGCTCAGGTCGGCCTGCACATACCTGATGTTCCCGAGCTCCGGATGCGCATCGCGTGCGATGTCCAGGCACCTGGTGGATATATCCACCGCATAGACCCGGCCGAACAGGGTGGATAGCAACGGCAGCGTCCGCCCCACCCCGCAACCCAGGTCGGCAGCGATGCGGTCCGGACCGGCCAGTTCCTCCAAGGCCTCCCGGATGACGCCGCGGCGATCGTTGGCCGGCACATTGAAGATCTCCTGCTCAAAGCGGTCTGCCACCCGGTCCCAATCGTGCTCGTTCATGCGTCAGCGTAAGGGCCGCCGCGATCGCGCCGAAGGATCTGCGTTCAATGAGGGTGGGCGATGCGTGACGGCGATATGTTCGTAAACCGCAAGGTATCCGATCACGCGCATTTCCTCCTTCCTGCGGAAGCACGGCTATCCACGATCCTTGGTTGACGTCACGCTGGGCCGGGCTCAGCTTCAGCATGTTGGCCATGCCCTGCTCAGCGATGGGCATACTGGCCACGTTCACCACGAGCTCGCCCTTCTGCACGAACCGGTTGCTGCGGAGGAGGTGCTTGATGTCGGCGATGCGACGGTGGGTGGCGACGGGCGTTCTGCGCAATGGGCGAAACCGGCGTTTACTACCTTCAATCCGCCCAAGCGCTCCATCGCATGAAGCCCGGCGCAGCAATCCTGTCCATCGGCCTGGCCCTTCAGGTCTCGGCTCAACCCATGTTCGGCATCCAATGGAGCCGCACGTTCGGCGGCAGCCTCTCGGACCAGGCCCGCGGTGCATGCGTGGTCCCCGGCGGCTTCGCGCTGGCGGGCACCTCCAACTCGAACGATGGGTTGGTGCTGGGCGGTCATGGCCTGCAGGACGCATGGGTGCTCGGTCTGAGCGATGACGGGGCGGTGGTCTGGCAACGACTCATCGGGGGCTCCGGCAACGATCGCGGCTGCGCCATCATGGCGATGCCCGATGGCGGTTGCGTGATCGCCGGGGAAACGCAGTCGAATGATGGGGATGTGTCCGGGCACCATGGCATGGCCGATTTCCTGGTCGCCAGGCTCGATTCCCTAGGATCCATCGTTTGGCTCCGCGCGCTAGGCGGCTCGGGAAGCGACGTGGCGAATGCCGTTTCCATGGCGGCCAATGGCGATGTGCTCGTGGCCGGCAGCACGCGCTCTGTTGATGGTGATGTGAGCGGGCTTCATGGCGACGGCACCACCAGCGACATGTGGGTGGCGCGCCTATCGGCCGATGGCCAACTGCTCTGGCAGGCCGCGGTAGGCGGCTCGCTCACCGATGTCGCATGGGCGCTATGCGCCATGCCCGATGGAGGCATGCTGGTGGTGGGTGAATCCGACTCGCAAGATGGCGACGTGGTAGGCGCTCACGGCCTGAAGGACGCCTGTGCCTGCCGATTGGGGCCCACAGGCGAGCTGCTGTGGTGCCGGGCGCTGGGTGGCTCCTTGGACGACATGGCGTACGGGGCCTTCGCCACGCCCGATGGCGGAGCGGTCCTGGTGGGCGAGTCCCGCTCGGGTGACGGGGATGTGTTCGGCGGCCATGGGGCCTATGATGCATGGGTGCTGCGGCTGAGCCACTCGGGGGGCGTGATGTGGCAGCGCATGCTCGGCGGTAGCCAGAACGACCGGTTCAATGCGATTGCCGGCCTGTCCGGAGGCCGCTACCTGCTGGCCGGAAGCACATACTCCCTGAATGGGAATGTGACTGGTCAGCACGGCTCGGAGGATTGTTGGCTGGTGCTGGTCGATGCGGGCGGCGGCCTCTTGTGGGAGCGGTGCTTCGGGGGAACGCAGGTCGAACGCGCATTCGCGGTCTCGAGCGACCCTTTGGGCGGGACCTTGTTCGCGGGCTATACCACCTCCTCCAACGGTGATGTGGAGCAGAACGCAGGCTTGTCAGACACCTGGGCGGTGCGCCTCGATGACTTCACGCAGATGGCGGAGACCAGGAAGGATTCGTTCGGAGTCAGGCCGAATCCGGCGAGGGGCGAGGCGTTCATCATGCTGCCGCATAACGGTCCGGCCGAATGCCGTATCAGCGACACGAGGGGCAGGATAGCGGGTGAGTTCCTGTTGCAGGGGCCGGAAGACCGCCTGTCTGTTGAGCAGCTCGCTCCGGGGGCTTATGTGGTGCGGGTCAGCACGGGCACATCGGCCTATGGGCAGCTTCTGATCATTGAATGAAGCCGCTCTAGGCCGGGCTCAGCTTGAGCATGTTGGCCATGCCCTGATCGGCGATGGGCATGCTGGCCACGTTCACCACGAGCTCGCCCTTCTGCACGAACCGCTTGCTGCGAAGGATGTGCTTGATGTCGGCGATGGTATGGTCCGTGCTCACCGTCTTGTCGTAGTAGTGGGCGCGCACGCCCCAGACCAGGTTGAGCATGTTGAGGATGCGGCGGTTGCTGGTGAAGGCGAAGATGTGCGCCTTGGGCCGCATGCTGCTGATCTTGAAGGCCGTGTAGCCGCTGTGCGTCATGGTCACTATCGCCTTGATGTCGATGGCGGCCGCCATGCGCACCGCGGCCATGCAGATGGTGTCCGTGACCATGCGGTCGTTGTCCTGCAGGTCGGGCTGCTCCACATTGAACATGGAGTCGCTGCTCTCCATCTCCATGAGGATGCGGTTCATCGCCCGCACCACCTCCACCGGGAACTTGCCCACGCTCGTCTCGGCGCTCAGCATGACGGCATCGGCGTGGTCGAGCACGGCGTTGGCCACGTCATTGACCTCGGCACGCGTGGGGGTGATGGAGGTGATCATGCTCTCCATCATCTGCGTGGCCACAATGACGGGCCTGTGCTGGGCCAGGCACCGCTTGATGATATCCTTCTGCACCAGCGGCACCTTCTCCATGGGTATCTCCACGCCCAGGTCGCCGCGCGCCACCATCAGGGCATCGGCCTCCCGGATGATCTCGTCGATTTCCCGGAGCGCCTCGGGCTTCTCGATCTTGGCAATCACGCGCGCATGCTTCTCCCGCTGCTGGATGATACCCTTGAGCTCGATGATGTCCCGAGCGCTCCGCACGAAGCTCAGGCCGATCCAATCCACCTCATGATCAAGCGCGAAATCCAGGTCAGCGCGATCCTTCTCGGTGAGGCAGGGGAGGCTTACGCGCGTGTTGGGCAGATTGATGCCCTTGTTCGCGCTGAGCATCCCGCCATGGATCACGCGCGTGGTGACTTCCGTACGGCCATCGGTGCCCACCACCTCAAGGCGGAGCTTGCCGTCGTCGAGCAGCACCAGCTCGCCCTTCTTCACATCCTGCGGGAACTGCTTGTACACCGTGCTCACCAGCCCCGGCCGGCCCGCAACTGGATCGGTGGTGATGGTGAGCAGCGCGCCGTCCTTCAGCTCGATCGGGCCGCTCTCCATGGCGCCCACGCGGAGCTTGGGGCCCTGCAGATCGGCCAGGATGGCGGTGGTCATGCCCAGCTCATCGTTGAGCGAGCGGATGTTGGCGATCAGCTCGGCGTAGAAGTCGTAGGATCCATGGCTGAAGTTGAGCCGGCACACGTCCATGCCGTTCAGCATCATCTCTCGCAGCACCTCGCGGGAGCTGCTGGCGGGGCCGATGGTGGCCACGATCTTGGTCTTGGGCTCTGTCATTGGGGCTTCAAAGCAACAACTTGTGCCCCATCCGCAGTTCATTCATCGGCAGGGCGAATGCGGTAAGCACGAACTCGGCGCCGCGGATGCGCCCGAGGAGTCCGTCCTGGGCTTCGGCGACTTCCGGATCGACCACCAGGAAGAAATCGGCAGACCGCTGCGAGGGGATGAGCCGGCGCTTGCCGCAGGTGTTGCTCACAAGCGACCAGCGCACCTCGGACTCCTCGTCCCGCTGATCGAACACCGTGTAGTGCAGCTCCTTGCCCCGGGCGTGCTCCACGATGTCGGAGCGGCGGCGCTCGAGTTCGAGGCCTAAGGCACGGTTCAGCGACCAGCAGAGACGGTAATCCGGCACATGGCAGCTGATGCCGAAAACCACGGCATCCGGCAGCGCAGCGGCATCATCGAGCCTGTGCTTGGGCATGCGGAGCGCCCGTTCGCGGGGCAGGCCAAAGGTATCCCTCGGCCGGGGCGCTGGCTCAGCGGGCCGGGCGGCGCGAAGCCCCGTGCGCACCCGGGTGGGCCTCGGCTCCGGCACCCGCCGGTCGCCGGGAGCGCATGCCTCGGAAAGCGCTCTGCGCAGCATCCTGCTCAGCGCTCTTCTTGCTGGCGCCGCGCCCCGTGCCCTTCACCTCGCCATTGATGCGTACCTCGGCGACATAGTGCTTCCCACGGCCGCCGCCCTCCTCACGCACCACGAACTCCACCTTCCGGCGGCGCTTCTGGCCCCACTCGAGCAACCGGCTCTTGCCATCGCGGTCCTCCTTCTCGATCTCCTTCAGGTCGAAGTGATCCTTGATCAGGCGCACCACCACCTTGCGTGTGCGCTCGAACCCCTTGTCGAGGAACAGGGCTCCGATCAGTGCCTCAAGCGCATTCCCTGGCACCGAGGACTCGTGGGCGCGCACCACCGTGGTCTCGATCACCCGCTCGATGCCGATGCGCTTGGCGAGCTGGTTGAGCTGGGCGCGGCTCACCAGCTTGCTGCGCATACGTGTGAGGAAGCCCTCGCCCCGGTCCGGATAGGTCGTGAATAGCAGGTTGCCGATGATGGCATCGAGCACGGCATCGCCGAGGAACTCCAGGCGTTCGTTGTCGGGCAGGTCCGGGCGCTCCTCGGAAACGGCGCTCACATGGCGCAGCGCCTGCCGGTAGAGAGGCAGGTCCCCTGGCGTCAGGCCCAGCGTCTGGCGGCACCAAGCCCTCACCCGACGCTCCTCGGGGTTGCGCGCTCGGCTGAAAAGGCTCTTGATCAAGGGGACCTACCGGTACTTGCGGAAGATCACCGAGGTGTTGTGCCCGCCGAAGCCGAAGGTGTTGCTCAGCGCTGCATTCACCGTGCGCCGCTGCGCCTGGTTGAAGGTGAAGTTCAGCTGCGGGTCGATCTCGGGATCGTCCGTGAAGTGGTTGATGGTGGGCGGCACGATGTCGCTGTGGACGGCCATGATGGCGGCCACGCCCTCGATGGCGCCTGCCCCGCCCAGCAGATGGCCGGTCATGCTCTTGGTGGCGCTGATGTTCAGCTTGTAGCTGTGCTCCCCGAATAGGCGCTGGATGGCCTTCACCTCCTGCGGGTCCCCGATGGGCGTGCTGGTGCCGTGCGTGTTGATGTAGTCGATCTCCTCCGGCTGCATTCCGGCATCGCGCAGCGCATGCTTCATGCACAGCTCTGCGCCGAGGCCCTCGGGGTGCGGGGCGGTGATGTGATAGGCATCGCTGCTCATGCCGCCGCCCACCACCTCGCAATAAATGCGTGCGCCGCGGGCCAAGGCGTGCTCCAGGTCCTCGAGCACGATGGCGGCTCCGCCCTCTCCCAGCACGAATCCGTCACGGTCCTTATCGTAGGGCCGCGATGCGGTGGCCGGGTCGTCATTGCGCGTGCTCATGGCGTGCAAGGCATTGAAGCCCCCCACACCGGCCTCGTAGATCGCCGCCTCGCTGCCACCGGTCACCGCGGCCACGCAGGTGCCGAGGCGGATGTAGTTGTAGGCATCGATCATCGAGTTGTTGCTCGAGGCGCAGGCGCTCACGGTCACATAGCTGGGGCCCCGCAGCGTGTGTCGCATGCTGATGAGCCCTGCCGCGCTATCGGCAATCATCTTGGGGATGAAGAAGGGGTTGAAGCGCGGGGTTCCATCGCCCTTGCCGTACCCGATGCACTCATCCTGGAAGGTCTTCAGCCCGCCGATCCCGCTGCCCCAGATCACGCCCACCATGTCGCGGTCCACGCCGCTCTCCAGCAAGCCGCTGTCCTTCAGGGCCTCGTCCGAACACACCAGCGCATACTGCGCGAAGGGGTCCATCTTCCGGGCCTCCTTGCGGTCAAGGAAGTCCTCCGGATTGAAGCCCTTCACCTCGCAGGCGAACTGGGTCTTGAACTTGCTGGCGTCGAACCGGGTGATGGGCGCGGCTCCGCTACGGCCGCTCACCAGGCCCTCCCAGTATGCCTTGAGGGTGTTCCCGAGGGGAGTGAGCGCGCCCAGACCGGTGACGACCACACGCCTGAGCTGCATGCGCAGGGATTACTTCGCGTTCTTCTCCACGTACTCCACAGCCTGACCCACGGTCTGGATCTTTTCGGCCTGGTCGTCGGGGATGGCGATGTTGAACTCCTTCTCGAACTCCATGATGAGCTCGACGGTATCGAGGCTGTCAGCGCCAAGGTCGTTGGTGAAGCTCGCTTCCATGGTGACTTCGCCCTGGTCCACGCCAAGCTTGTCCACGATGATCGCGATGACCCTTGACTTGATGTCCGACATGTCCGTTCGTTTTTGTGATGAGGCCCCAAAGGAAAGACATTTTCACATGCGCAAGCCCCGGCGCCTGCCGGCCTACTTATGCACCGCGAACGCCTGATCGGAGGGGACTCGCGTGCGCTTGACCGACCGAGCGGCCTGGACGGAAAGCCTTGGTTATCAGCGGGAAAGTCCCAACTTCCGCTTGGTGCCGCACGACGGCGGTCTCCGGGGCTTGGGGGCCGCTCCTTGATGGCCTGCACAGCACATGGCATCCGGCTTGCGCCGAAGGTCGCACCTTCGCGCCATGGTACGCATCGCCATCCTGGCCTCCGGCTCAGGGTCGAATGCCCAACAGCTCATGGAGCGCTTCGCCGGCCATCCAGCCGCCTTGGTGGCGCTCGTGGGCAGCGACCAGCCCAAGGCCGGGGTGCTGCAGCGAGCCTGGGGTTTCGGCGTGCCCTCCTACCTCTTCAGCGGCCAGCAGCTCCGCGATGGAACCGTTCTGCGCGAGCTGCAAGGGCAGCGCATCGATCTGGTGGTGCTGGCCGGATTCATGCGGCTCATCCCGGCGGAGGTGGTGCATGCGTTTCCCGACCGCATCGTGAACATCCATCCGGCATTGCTGCCCCGGTTCGGTGGCAAAGGAATGTACGGGCACCATGTGCACGAGGCGGTGATCGCCGCCAAAGAGCGCGAGAGCGGCATCACCATCCACTTGGTGAATGAGCGCTATGACGAAGGGCGCGTCCTCTTCCAGGCGCGGTGCCCAGTGCTTCAGGAGGACACGCCCGCGTCGCTGGCCGAACGGATCCACGCGCTGGAGCATGAGCACTATCCGCGCGTGCTGGAGTCCCTGATCGCCCCCTGAACCATGTTCGACCTCGCCCAGATCGGCAAAGCCTTCCTGATCCTTTTCGCGGTGATCGACATCGTGGGCGGGATTCCGCTCATCCTTCAGGTGCGCCAGAAAGCCGGTAAGATCTACCCGGCCAGGGCCACGCTGGTGAGCATGGCCATCATGATCACCTTCCTTTACCTGGGCGAGACGATCCTCAAGGTGGTGGGCATCGATGTGCGGAGCTTCGCCGTGGCGGGGTCGCTGGTGCTCTTCTTCATCGCATTGGAGATGATCCTGGGCGTGCGCCTCTTCAAGGAGGACCTGAGCGCCCCTGGGCTCACGCCCGCCGAGGAGGACCAGATGGTCTTCAGCGTCGTGCCCCTGGCCTTCCCGGTGATCGCCGGGGCCGGCACCATCACCACGGTGCTGTCCCTGCGCGCCGAGTTCGACCGCCCCAACATCCTGGTGGCCATCATCCTCAACATGGTTCCCGTGGTGCTGGTGCTGCTGCTCACCAACCGCATCGAGCGGCTGCTGGGGCGGGTGGGGCTCATCGTCATCAAGAAAGCCTTCGGCATCATCCTGCTGGCGATCGCGGTGAAGCTCTTTGCCGGGAACATAACCTACCTGTTCCCCCGGGCATGAGCGTGACCCTTTACTCTGACGGCGCGGCCAGCGGCAATCCCGGTCCGGGCGGCTATGGCGTGGTGCTGGAGAGCGGCCGGCACCGCAAGGAACTGTGGGGCGGCTACCGAATGACCACCAACAACCGCATGGAGCTGCTGGCGGTGATCGTGGGCCTGGAGGCGCTGAAGCATCCAGGCACGGAGGTAGTGGTGGTGAGCGATAGCAAGTACGTGGTGGACGCCGTGGAGAAAGGCTGGGTGTTCGACTGGGAGCGCAAGGGCTTTGCGAAGAAGAAGAACCCCGACCTGTGGCAGCGCTTCCTGAAGGCGTACCGCAGGCACAAGGTCCGCTTCCATTGGATACGCGGCCACAACGGCCATCCTCAGAACGAGCTGTGCGACCGGCTAGCCGTTGCCGCACGCGAGCAGCCCGGGAGCCTGCTGGCAGTGGACGAAGCGTATGAGAAGGGCGATGCCGCCCTCTTCGGTGAATAGAGGACCTTCGGGCCTGCTATCTTCGCCGGCCTCCGCCATGGCCAAGCTCTTCGCCTGCATCACCGGCGCCGCTGACGAAGTTGTGCTGGAACGCTCCACGCCCCACTCACCCTGGACGTTGCAGGGTGCGTCAGGCGCCGATGTGGTGCGCATCGGGCCGGCGCAGTTCAGCGTGGTGATCGACGGGCGCAGTCACCGCGTGCTGGTGCTGAAGGAGGACCGCGAGAACCGCACCGTTCGGCTCAGGATCGGCAGCCGAACGTGTACCGTGAGGCTCGAGGAAGAACAGGATCGGTTGATGCAGACCCTTGGGCTGGATAAGGCAGCGCGCAAGGCCGGCGACCTGAAAGCCCCCATGCCCGGCCTCGTGCTCAATGTGCTGGTTAAGCCGGGCGACACTGTGAAGAAGAATGATCCGGTGCTGGTGCTGGAAGCCATGAAGATGGAGAACGTGATCAAGGCCCCAGGGGACGGGGTTGTGAAGGCGGTTGCTGCCGAGAAGGGCAGGCCTGTGGAAAAGGGCCAGCTGCTCATTGCCTTCGGCTGAGGCCATTGCTGCGGAATCGGGCTGGGTTCGGCGGTACTTTACGCCCGTCAAACCGACCGATCCATGAACCGCAAGCAATTCCTCCTGCGCTCCTTTCAGGCAACCGCTGGTGCATTCGTGGCGGGCCCCGCCTTGCTGCAGGCCAGCTCCTGCGCTGCTTCACACGGAGCGGGTAGCGGGGCGGCCGCGCCGGTTGCAGCTCCGCTTTCCTTCTCACAGACCCCCCTTCCCTATCCCTATGCTGCGCTGGAGCCTTACATCGATGCGCAGACGATGGAAATCCACTACTCCAAGCATCACGCCGCCTATGTGAAGAATGTGAACGAGGCCATCGCAGCAGAAGGCATCACAGCTGCTGATGAGGCGGCCTTCTTCGCCGGCATCTCCAAGCTCAGCGCCAAGGCGCGGAACAATGGCGGGGGCGCGTGGAACCATAGCCTCTTCTGGCAGGTGATGGGGCCGGGGGCGCCCGGCGGTCCGGCCGGTAAGGTCCTCGATGCGCTCAGCGCCGGATTCGGCTCGTTCGAGAAGTTCAAGGAGCTGTTCACCGACGCCGCCATGAAGCGCTTCGGCAGCGGCTGGGCCTGGCTGGTGGAGAAGGAAGGCAAACTGTCCATCGGCTCCACGCCAAACCAGGACAACCCCCTCATGGACCTGAGCGAACTGAAGGGCCGGCCCCTGCTGGCCCTGGATGTTTGGGAGCACGCCTACTACCTGAAGTACCAGAACAAGCGGAACGAGTACGTCGCGAACTGGTGGAACGTGGTGAACTGGGACGAGGTGGCGAAGCGGATGCCTTGATCAGCCCTCCACCAGCTCGATGTCGAAGTCCACGAGGTCCACGAACTGCTGGATGCGGGCGTCGATGTCCTCGCGGGTGATCTCCACGAGCCGCTCAATGCCGAACTTCTCGCATGTGAAGCTGGCCAGCGCGCTGCCCACGATGATCGCACGCTTCAGGTTGTCGAAGCTGTGGTCCTGGGTGCGGGCCAGGTAGCCGATGAATCCGCCGGCGAAGGTGTCGCCCGCTCCGGTGGGGTCCACCACGTCCTCAAGCGGCAGCGCCGGTGCGAAGAAGACACGGTCCTCGCTGAACAGCAGCGCGCCATGCTCGCCCTTCTTCACCACCAGGTACCTCGGGCCCATGGCCAGTATCCGCTGGGCGGCCTTAACCAGGCTGTGCTCGCCGCTCAGCTGCCGGGCTTCGGCATCATTGATGGCCAGGATATCCACACGGCCGATCACCTCCTTCAGCTTCGGCATGGCGCTGTCCATCCAGAAATTCATGGTGTCCATCACCACCAGCGCCGGGCGATCCGCCATCTGGTCGAGTACCTTGGCCTGTACGCCAGGGTCCAGGTTGCCCAGCATCACGTATGGGGCCTTGGTGTATGCCTCGGGAAGGGTGGGGTCCAGATCCAGCAGGACGTTCAGGCGCGTCTCCAGCGTATCGCGCGTGTTCATGTCATAGTGGTAGCGCCCGGCCCAGAAGAAGCTCTCCTTTCCCTTCAGGACCTCCAGACCCTGCAGGTCCACTCCGCGGTCCTTGAGCTGCTGCATCACCTCCCCTGGGAAATCATCGCCCACCACGCTGACCAGGCCCATCTTATCCAGGAAGACCGAGGCGGCCAGGGAGATATAGGTGGCCGCTCCGCCCACAGTCTTCTCGGCCACGCCGAACGGGGTCTCGATGCGGTCGAATGCGACAGTACCTACGGTGATCAGCTGCATTTGGAGGGGGTTGGTGCGTTCCGGGTGGGCGGCGCTTGCGGCGCCGTGCGATGCAAAACGAAGAAAGCCGCGCTAGCGGCTCTCTTGCTGGGCTCCCCGGGCTGGACTTGAACCAGCGACCCCATGATTAACAGTCATGTGCTCTAACCAGCTGAGCTACCAGGGAAGATCCCTTCTTCAAAGGGAGCGCAAAGGTAACACGGACCGGGACATGGGACAAACTCCACATGCCCGAACGCCCCTTGGAGTCCCTCCAGAAGCCGGACAGCCCGACTAGTCGTGAAAGGGCCGTGCAGCGCCCCCTGTGCCCTATGGCAACGATGCCTCCGGCACCTCCGCCGCATCGAAGATGAACCTGTATCCTGGTTGACCGGTACGGCCACCGACCTCTTCGGGCGAACCGGTCCTGATTCCGACGCGGGTGGAGTCGGCGCCGAGGGAGGCGAGGTGGCGCATGACGGCTTCCTGCCGGGTCCGCTCCAGTTGCCGCTGACGCTCGCCTAGGGCCTCGGGTCCGATGAGGATGGCGCACCGCTGCTGCAATGGCTTCCCTGCGGTGGCCGGCACGGCTTCCTCCACGAATCGGAGGAACAGCGTGTCCGCATTCGCCAACGCGGCGGCGCGCGCGCTATCTGAAGGCGTAACCACCTGGCTGCCAAATAGGTATTGGCACTTGGCCGCATGCAGGGCAAGCTCCTCGGCCTCCGTCCTTGCATCCACCAAGGGCACCAGGTCGACGCGCAGATCGGGCTTGGCCTTGAGTACCCGTGCCAACTGCCGAAGGGATTTGAGGGCCCGCTCGTCGGGTGCGGCCTGCATTGGCTCGAGCCGCAGGCCCTCCAATTCCTTCTCCTCCATTCCATCGAATGCCCTAACGAGCAGGCGAGCAGGCGCGGTTACCGCCCGCACCACCAGGTTCTTCACCACCTGCCAAACCAAGGGCCATGGCTTGAAAGCGGGGTCATTCAAATCGCCGCTCACCGGCACATCGAAGGCAATCGCTCCTTTCACATCCTTCAGCAGCCCGGCAGCCAGCCGTAGCGGCAGGATGTGGATGTCGGGCGCGTGGTCCTCAATCTTCTTACCGAAACGCAATCCCTCTATCCGGATGCTGTTCCGGGAGTCGATCCGACCATCGCGGATTGCGGTGGAGGTATGATAAGCCAGTACTCCCTCCTGCACGGGATGAGCCGCATACCAACGCCCGTAGGAATCGAACCCCGTGAGCAGCAGCCCGTCGATACCAAGATCGAGCCGCACGTTGCGCAGGTCGGATGGGTCGAACGCAGCGGCGCCCGTCAACGCTCCGGATCCGTTCAGGCTCGCCGATACCGCAATCCGACCGGTATCCTGCTCCGTGGTGATGCGGTCCGATGCCAGATTGAGCCCGGTGATTGCATACCGGAACGGTCGCCTGGGCGCATAGTCCTCGAAGTGCACGGCACAATCGGTGATGCGGATGCTGCGGGCGGAATAGGCGCTGGCCACGAACTGCTGGCCCAGGTACCTGATGTAGTCGGCCAGCATCACGAAGACGTTGCTTGCCGATACGGAAACCGCCCCTCCCGCATCTACGGAGTCCGTGCGGAGCTTGAGCAGCCGGGTCCAGTTGTCGCTCCCGTCGTTGAGCATCGTGAACCAGGCCTCTGTGCGGTCCAGCAGCACCTCCCCGACCTCAAGCCGCCGCTCCGCTGCGATAAGGGTATCCAGCCGTGCCCGGAGCTGTCCCACCTGAAGCAGGCGCTGGCCATCCGGATCGCTCAGTTCCAGGCCGCGCAGGTCCATGGAGGCCCCGAGGGCGAATCCTGTGGTGTTCAGGTAGTTGTCATCAACCCTCACATCCAGGTCCAGCTCACCGGTCAATCCGCCGCACCGCATGAATTCCTCCAGGTAAGGCCGGAGCTGTGCGAGGCGGAAGTCGCGCAGGCGCGCATCAACGCCATAGGACCCGGCTTGGGTATTGATCGTGAACCCGCCATCAGCGCGGCCGCCGCCCGCAATGGAGAATCCGACGAGGAAGTCCATGGTCGCCTGGCCGGAGGAGATTTCCGTGCATGCCACGCGGAGGTCCTGCACCGCAATCGGCGCTGGCAGCACATCGCTCTGGTACGCGATTGCTCCGTCGCTGAGCAGCATGTCCACCACGGAGAAGGCGGCCTCGGACGGCTCTCTTGACCGCACATCGACGGAGTCGTCCCCGCCAAGCTCCAGTAGGTCGCTGAAGTTGAACCGGTTTCCATGCTGCACGATCCGCGCATAGGGAGCTTCGAGCCGCGCCTCCTTGAACCCCCATCGGCCTGTGCGGAGGCCTGCTATTACATCTGCCTTCATGCTCAACCGGTCGAACCGGACGAATACCGTATCGGTACCGGGCTCGGTGCAGGTGAACCGATCAACCGCATACACCCCAGAGAAGGGGTTGAGCACGATTCGGCCAATGCTCACCTTCCGACCGATCCACTCCTCACTGTGTGCCTCGATATAGCGCTTCAGCAGGTATGGGAATAGCCACGCAGCGGCCGCCAACGCCAGAAGGACAGCGCCCAGCCAGATGTGCCACTTCCTCATGAGCCATCCCACCGCACGCCGCGCCATTCATGCAAGTTATGGGAGAATGCGGAAGGGGGAGGCCGCACGGCCTCCCCCTTCCGCCTGATTGACGATTGCCCTTAGGCTGCGGCTGCCTCCTCCCGCTTGCCCGGGAGAAGCTGGAAGTTGCTCATCACCACCTCCGTGATGTAGCGCTTGGTACCGTCCTTGGCCTCGTAGCTGCGATGCACCAATCGGCCCTCGAGCATCACCGGCGAGCCTTTGCGAAGGAGGCGCTCCGCCATCTCCGCCGTCTGGCCCCAGGCCACCACGGTGTGCCACTGCGTATCGGTGACCCGCTCACCGCTGGCATTGCGGTAGCTGTCGTGGGTGGCCACGGAGAGCCGGGCTACTTTCCGCCCTTTCGCGATCTCGCGCACTTCGGGGTCGAAGCCGAGGTTGCCGACGAGGTGGACTTTGTTCTTCAGCGTGTTCATGGGATTGGGGTTTTAATTGTTTGACTTCTGCTTCGCCGACCGGTGCTGATTCCGACCGACGGTGCAAACCTTTTCGCAGCCCCCCTCCCAGATTCGGCCAGTCCCCGCTTGTATGCGATTGCAGCCGTTTGCTGTCGTTTGCTTTCATCTGGCGGGACCCCGTGCGCCATACATTCATGTTGCCTTGGGCCCAAGCAGCGGAATCATCCCAACCCGCGTCTTGGCGCTAGAGAGGCCTCCGGTTGCGTGAACTCAGCGAACGTGAACTGGTAAAGGGCTGCTTGGGGGGCGAACGCCGCTGCCAGGAAGCGCTTTACACACGGTACGCACGCCGCATGTATGCGGTGTGCTTGAGGTACGCACGTCATGAACTGGAGGCGCAGGACCTGATGCAAGAGGGCTTCATCCGCGTGTTTGAGAAGCTCAGGGACTTCCGCATGGAGGGTTCGCTGGAGGGCTGGGTCAGACGAATCATGGTGCATACCGCCATCAACCAGTATCGGCGCAAGAGCTTCCAGCAGGAGCGGTTCGGGCTTGAGCGCTTGCCGGAACACGCCGTTGAGGCCGATGCACTCGGACGGCTCGGGGAAGCGGAGTTGATGGCGATGGTAGCGGCCCTGCCGGATGGATACCGGATGGTGTTCAACCTGTTCGCCATTGAGGGTTATGACCACGCGGAGATCGCTGAGCTCCTCGGGTGCGGAGAGAGCACGTCCCGGAGCCAACTGGCCAAGGCCCGTCGCCTGCTCCAACTGAAGATCAACGCCAAATCCACACCGGTTCATGCGGGAGACGCATCCCATTGACGACCTTTTCCGGCATGCGCTGAGCTCGGCCTCCGTGGAACCGCCCGCGGAAATCGGCGATGCCGTGCTTGCGCATGTGCGCCGCAAGCGCCGCCGCGCTCCATTCTGGATTCTGCCCTCAATCCTGACAGCCGCGGTCGGCGCCAGCTTGCTGGTGGGCGCCATTCTGTTCCAGCGCGGGTCCATTGCGCCGACAGGGGTCAATCCCTCTGGTGCAGATGCCCGAAGCGATGCAGGTTCTGCGCACCGGTCTGCGCTGCAGCAGCCCGCCACCCCGGTGGGTGATGAATCCGGCAGGTTGCAGCCCTCGGGCCATCCGCCCATGGCCGACCGCTCGTCCGAAGGAGCAAGCGGTCGCCCCCCTGTGGAACCATACCCGGCAACCTCCCGCCTCTCTACGACCGCAGCCGCGCAGCGCGACCCTCCGGCTGTGCCGCCCATGGAGCATGCCTTGGTCGTTACCCGCGAGCCGGCATCGACCGAAGCCACCGTTCGGAACGGCGGCCCGCCCATGGAATACCTGAGCTTGCGGGAGGTCCGACCGGCTGCGCCGAATGCGCCCATGCCTACCCGGAGACAACCGGCGGATTACCACCGGGCACGCGGCCAGTGGTGGCTGGCCCCATCGTTGACGGTGCAGTGGTACAGGTACCACTGGCAAGGCCACCCGGAGCGGCTGGCCCGCGCATTGGAGGGGGAACAGCGCTGGCATAACGGTATAGCCTGGGGCCTATCCGCCGGGAGGACATGGCCGTCCGGCTTGCGCCTCGGTGCGGGGCTCGAGGTGGACCGGTCCGTCCAGAGGTATCGGCACACGGAACGCCGCCAGGTCGAAGAATCGGAGACCTATAGCAGTTGGGTCACGCTGAACACCGAAGTATTCTTCAGTGACATCGATACGGTGGTCACCTTCCAGACGAGTGAGCAGCAGATGGAGGCCCACGATATCCGCATCAGGATGCGCGTCCCGGTGGAGCTGGCATGGCATGCGCGGTTCCGCCGGTGGGTCGCTGGCCCTCGTGCCAGCATCGTTGCCGAGCACACGACCGTCCAATCGACCGCCAGCCTTTATCAGGACACGGAGGAGGATGCCATCCGTTCCGGGCAATTGAGCCAGGCCGCGCTCAGGATGCGGTACCCGTTGCAGGCCAGTGCGATGGTCGGCGCGGACCTCGGCTTCATGCTATCGGAACGATTCACGCTGATTGCTGCACCATCCTACAGCACTGCCCTGATCCGCGGGATGGCCTCCGGGCATGTCGTCGCTTTGCCCGAGCGCTTCTCGCTCCGGTTCCAGCTCTGCCACACCTTCTGAGCACCGATGCGCCCATCCGCCCACCTCCTTCTTCTCCTTATGCCCCTCATCGGGCTCGCCCCTTTGGCCCCAACGCAGGCCCAGGTCCTTTCGGATGCCATTGACCAGCGCGGAAGCGGCTCTGTGCAGACCTGCAACAGCTCCTTGCAGGTCGACTTCTCCACGAGCTACCTCGACGGCTATTCCTGCCAGTTCCTGCCGAATGTGATTCCGGGCGATCACCTCATCACCGGTTCCACTTGGTACTACTACGATGATCCGGTCTGGGAGACGGCCACCGGATCGCCCACGGTGCCCTACATGGGACCCGCACCCTATCCCATCTGCTACACGGTCGAAGCGGTCAATGAGACGACCCTCCAGCCCTGCAGCGCCACGGTTTGCAAGGTCGTCACCCCGATCGCATACCAGGCGTGCGCGAGCCTGACGTCCGACTTCACCATCAGCGCTGTGCAGGGCAGTAGCATCACCTTCCTGAACACCTCGCAATTCCCTGGTGGACAGATCGGATACGCCTATTGGGATTTCGGGGATGGTAGCTCACTGGCGGCTTCAACGCCAACGCACACGTTCACGGGCACGGGGCCCTACCAGATATGCCTTACGGTAGTGGGCGCGCCGCCCACCAGCTGCACGGCCACGCGGTGCCAGTGGCTCTACCTCGGGCCCGGCGATGTACCCTGCAGCGAGCTGGTGAGCCACGGCTTCGAGGCGCTGACCTATGGCAACCTGGTTGGGGTGCTCGATACTTCACGCACGTCGGGCATGAACGCACGGGTCGACTGGGATTTCGGCGACGGAGTGACCGGAACAGGAACCATCGCCGTGCATGCCTACGCCTGGAGCCAGGAGTACAATGTGTGCGGTACGCTCCGGGTATGGGGACCGCTGCTGAGCGACACCTGCACCACCACGGTCTGCCGGGCGGTTTGGCCGAACGCCGTAGGCATGAAAGAGCCATGGTACGATGCCCCAGCCTGGATATGGCCGACACCGTTCAACGATGCCGTCAGCGTGAGGGCTTCCGGGCCGGCACCCGCGTGGTTGACCGTGGTGGACAGCCGCGGCCGAACCGTCCACCAGCAGACCCTGGCACCTTCATCCGAGCCGCAACTGGTCCGCCTTTCCACGCTTCCGGCCGGCTGCTACACGATCATCGTGCAGGAGCCGGCCGGAGTGCGTAGCAACCGGATCGTGAAGCTGCCCTAATCCATGGCCGCCGCCCCTTGATCGGGCTTGGCGGCGAGGAGCTGATAATCGGAGAGGACCACGTCCGTCGTGAAGCGCTTGGTGCCATCCTTCGTTTCGTAGGAGCCGTGCACCAGCCGGCCCTCCACCGCGATACCGCTCCCCTTGCGCACCACTGCGGCCATGCGCTCCGCCTGCCTGCCCCACACCACAACGGTATGCCATTGCGTGTCCTCTTTCCACTCCCCTTGGGCCGATTTGTAGCGCTCATTGGTCGCCAAGCGCAAGCGGAGAACGGACTGGCCGTTCCCAACGGTCTTCAGCTCGGGCTCCTGGCCCACATGTCCCATCAGCTGCACCTTGTTCTTCATCGTCGTTGTCATGGCTTGTTCGTTTGGTTCTTGATGTCCCGCGGGCCGCAGCCCTTTCGACGGCAAAGGGAACCGGTCGTCGGGTCCTGATCCGTCCGATTTCCGTTTGCAGGCGTTCACCTGCGTTTGCCTCCGTTTGTTTTGCGGCTTCCGGATCCCATGCGGGATATCATCGCATGGCAGCAGCCTCTACATTCGCAGCCGGCCTCCAGCAGACATAACGAAAACGATTCGAGCGATGAGCGGAAAGACCAACAAGATCCTCGTGCCGACCGACTTCACCAAGGTGGCAGACAACGCGATTGCCCATGCCATGCGCCTGGCCAAGCACACCGGCGCCGAGGTCTACCTGCTGCATGTGGTGGCGAAGCAGGACGAGGTGGACGAGACCCGTCGGAAGCTCGAACTCGAGCAGCAGCGCGCCCAGGCCATGGAAACCGGCATCGCCGTGCACAAGCTCGTGCGCATCGGGTCGATCTTCGATGACATCGGCGATGCGGCCGCGGAAATCGGGGCCGACCTCATCGTGATGGGAACCCACGGCATGCGCGGCATGCAGTTCCTGACCGGCAGCCGGGCCCTCCGCGTGATCACAAGCTCGAACGTACCGTTCATCGTGGTGCAGGAGCGCTCCATCAAGGAAGGCGGCTATGATTCCATCGTGGTGCCGCTGGACCTCCACAAGGAGACGCGCCAGAAGCTGACGCTTGTGGCCGATATGGCCAAGTACTTCAACAGCAAGGTGCATCTCATCACGCCCAAGGAGAATGATGAGTTCCTGCGCAAGCAGCTGATGAACCACATCAAGTTCGCGAATCAATACCTCGACGAGCGCGGCATCACGCATGATGCGGTGATCGCCCAAGAGGACAGCGGCGATTTCGTCAAGTCCGTCATCAAGCACGCGGTATCCGTTGATGCCGACCTGATCGCCATCATGAACCTGGCCCAGGGGAACATCTTCGGTGTGCTGGGCGTACCTTATGAGCAGGAGGTGATCACCAATGAGGCCCAGATTCCCGTGATGTGCATGAACCCACGGGAAACCGCCAGCGGGGGGGGCTGGACATTCCAGTAGCGGGGGCTTACGCCCGCATGCCGATCACCAGGATGTCGTCCACCTGCTCGTGGGCGCCCCTCCAGGCGTTGAAGGCGTCGTGAAGCTGCCTGCGCTGGCGCTCGGCCGGTTGAGCGCTGATCTCCACCAGCAGCTCGCGGAACCGGCGGTACAGGAACTTCTTGCCCTTCGGCCCCCCGAATTGATCGGCGTACCCATCGGAGAAGATGTAGACCATGTCGTCCGGCTTCAGCTCGATCCGGTGCTCGTTGAATGCCTGTCCGTTGAGGTCGAGGCTGCCGATGGCGCTCTTGGTAGGCGTGAAGACGAGGACCTCCCCCCCGCGCACGATGTAGAGCGGGCTGTTCGCCCCTGCGAACTCCAGGATGCCCGAAGCGGGGTCGTAGCTGCACAGTGCTATGTCCATCCCATCGCGCACCAGGTGCTGCTCCCGGTCCTTGTGGAGCGCCTCGTAAGCGATGCGATTGAGCTCCTTCAGGACCTCTCCTGGTCGCGATAGGCCACGCTCCTTCGCTGCCTGGTTCAGTCCGTTATGGCCGATGAGGCTCATGAAGGCGCCCGGCACGCCATGACCAGTGCAGTCCACGGCCGCGAAGAGCACCCGGTCGCCGACCTGCTCCATCCAATAGAAATCACCGCTGACGATGTCCTTCGGGCGGAAATACACGAAGGCCTCCGGAAGGAGCTCCTTGATGCGCCGCTCGGGCGGCAAAATCGAATCCTGCAGCCGTTTGGCGTAGCGGATGCTATCCGTCACGTTCTTGTAGAGCTCCACCACCTTCCGGCTCTGGCGCTCCACCTCCTCCTTCTGCCGTACGACCTCCTCGGTGCGCTCGGCCACCTTGAGCTCCAGCACCCTCTCGCGCTGACCGAGCTCATCGCGCATCTTCAGCAGGGCGTGGCCCAGAACATCCTCCTCGCTCAGGGGTTGGTAATCGGCCGTGAAGTCGCCAGCCGCCACGGCGTGGGAGAACTCCGTGGTCCGGCGCAGGCCCTCCACGAGCGAGGTGAGCGCCTTGCCCATGTCGCCGACCTCGTCATTGGTGGTGCGCACGCGGGTGCGCGGGAACACGCCCCTTCCCAGGCTCAGCAGCACATTGCGCAGCCGCAGCAGCGGGCCCACGATGTCCCGGATGATCAGGAACGCCACGATGATGCCGATGACCACGAGCCCAAGGCCCATGTACAGCACGAAGAACTTCAGCGAGTCGAAGCTCTTGATCATGCCGCCGCCCAGCTGCACGCGTTTGCTCTCTTGTAGCTCAAGCAGACGGTCCAGCTCGGCGAGCACCTTGCCCGTCTGCACATCGATGGGCCCGCCCTCCTCGGCCAGCTCCGTGCGCTGCATGTGCACGAACGGGTCGCGATAGCTCTCCAGGTTGGGCAGCATCTCCTTCACCTGGTCATGGAGCCGGAAAAGCTCCTCGAGCCGTATGGAAACGCCGCTCATGATGGCCACCTCGTCGGGCTTCCATCGGCCCATGAGCGTGTCGATCCGGTCCAGAACGGCGGGAAGCCCGTGGGTGGTGATCTCCACCAGTGCCGTCTTCTCCGGCGCATCCGTACGGCTCTCTAGGAGCGCCCAATGCTTGATGAGCATGTGCGAGCTCACGGTGAGGTTCCGCAGCTCCACCAGCGCATCCACCGAGGGCGAGTACACCTCGTTGATCTCCTCATTGATCTCCCGGCTGCGCTCAAGCGTACGGTTGGTGAGCAGCACCACCACCAGCGCGAAGAAGATGAACAGGCCGAAACCCAGCCCGATCTTGCGTCCGATGGTCATACGGATCGCCATGGCGGATCAGCGTTCGCCCTGGGGCGGCAGGGCTTCGTACAGCCGGCGGAACTTCTCGGAGTTCATCTCGTCCTGCAGGCTGTAATAGATGCCCTCCAGTCCCAGTAGCGTCTCCCTGCGGGTAGGGTTCATATCATGGGCCTTCAGCATGAAGGGCAGCGCGAGCTGGAAGTACTCGCGGGCCACTTGCTGGACCTGCTGCATGGTGATGATGTCCGCCTCCGCCTGCAGCTCACGGATTCGGTAAACACCCATGTTGTAGAACAGGGTGGCCAGGTTGTAGTTCGCGCCGTAGTTGTCGGGGTCGATCCGCAGCACACCCCTGTAGGTGTCCGCTGCCTTCTCGAACCACTCGGTGTGCGTGCGGTCCTCGTTGAATCGCCGGGTATACAGGGTGCCCAAGGCGTTCGCGAATTCGGTCTCCCGGGCGCGCATGTCCTGGCGCGGATCCAGGCGCAGCACCGCTTCGCGATAGGCATCGAAGAGCTCCACGGCGCGGGGGTCTTTCCCGTCCGTCAGCGCCTTGGCCGCATCGTTGTAGCACGAGCGGGCCAGGAATTCATAGGCCTGAACCGCATTCTCGCGGTAGGTGGAGTCCCTGTCCAGCTCGATTGTCCGATACAGGCTGCCCAGCGCAGTGTCGCGAGCCGCATCCCCCTCGGTGCTCCCGGCCCTCGATTTGTAGAAATCCTTGTAGACGAAGCCGCGCAGCAGCCACGCCTCGGGGTCCCGGGCATGCGCATCGGTCAAGACCGCCTCATCGATCAGGGTGCGGGCCCCCGGCAGGTCCCCGGCCTGATACTTGCGCAGCGCCTCCACCAGGGGGTCCTGGGCTCTCAGGGCGAAGGCCAGCAGCGCAGCGGCCCAAGTGATGAGGATGCGGGGTGCCATGGTCATTCCTCCACGCGATGGGCGAGGTTCTTCAGGGTGAGGCCGACCACCAGCCCGTGCCGGCGGGCATTGGCCATGCTCAGCTCGTACTTGAGCAGATTGTCCACCTTCACGAAGTTCACCACCGCCCCATCCTCCAGGGCACCGGCATACTCGGTGACGATCATGGTGGGCTTGCCCTGCATCCTTTTGAGCAGTTCCGGGAGCACTGCCAGCTCGCTCTTGCCGACAAAAAGGATGTGGCAGCGCTCTACATCGGGGGAGCGCGGAAGCTTGCGCACCTCGATCGGCTGCTTGCCGATCGTGCGCGTGCTATACTGCTTGATCAGCTCCTGGTAGAGGTTCGCCCCACCGATGACCCCGATGATGAAGTTGCCCTGGCGCATCCCCTCATCCCTCCACTCCACCAGCTTGGCGATGTTGTAGAGGTAGTTGGCCTGCAGGATGGAAGTGGTATCCTTCTCGGCATCACGGGGCTGCTGTGCGGCCGAGCAGAGCAGCAGCGGAAGCGCCAGCAATAAGCGCCGAAGAGGGGTCGCCGGAGATGCCCTTCGCATAGATTTGGTCGCGACCCTTTCCGATCCCATGCCGATCGCTCCCTTCCTCCCGCAAAGTATCCGGGCTTGCCGCTTCGCTCCTTGGCTGTTCTGGGGCGTCTGTCAACAGCTTGCTGTTGACGTGCATGGCCAGCAGGAACGGCTTCAGCGCTTCGACCGGTCCGTGCAGCAGGACGCCATGGGCTATCGCTGGCTGCAATGGAGCACCCACGCCATCGGCCATCGGCTCACCGGCAGCCCGCAAGGGGCCCGGGCGGAGGCCGCCGCGGACAGCCTCTTCCGCGCAGCAGGCCTGGAAAAGGTCCAGCGATTCCCCTTCAAAGCCCAAGCCTGGTCGCGTGGACGGGTCCAGCTCACCATTGGGGATGGAGAGGGCTTCCTCCACCTCCCCGCCGTAGCGCTGGCCAATACGCCGCTCGATGCCTTGGTGGAGGCGGCTTTGGTCGATGCCGGCAATGGGCTGCCCTCCGACCTTGCTGCCCTGGGCACCCGGCTGCAGGGCGCAGTCGCGCTCGTCAATATCGGACTAGTGGACGCGCCGGACAGCATGCGGAACCTCCACCGCAGCGAGAAAGCCGCATTGGCCATGCGGGCCGGAGCCTCGGCCATACTCTTCGTGAATCAGGCCGAAGGAGGCATCCTGCTCACCGGGACGGCCTCCATCGACGGTCGCTTGATACCCGTACCCGCAGCCTGCATCGCCTCCGAGGATGGCGCCCAGTTGCGCAACCGCCTGCGGACCGGGAGCAGCCTCACGGCACGGCTGTCGATGGCGAACAGGAGCGATGTGGTGGAGGCCGCCGACATCATCGCCGAGATTCCCGGCAGCAAATGGCCCGAGGAAGTGATTCTTGTGGGAGGCCACTTGGATAGCTGGGACCTGGCTACCGGCGCCACGGATAACGGTCTGGGCGCCTTCTCCATCCTTGACATGGCCCGGGCGATGGCCTCCATGCCCTTCAAGCCGGAACGCACGGTGCGCTTCGTGCTGTTCATGGGCGAGGAACAGGGCCTGCTGGGATCCAGGGCGCTCGTGGAGCACTACCGGAGCACAGGCGAACTGGGCCGCATCAGGTGCATGATCAATCTCGATATGAGTGGCCATCCGCAGGGATTCGGCGTCGGCGGGCCGGAGGGATGGCCCGCGACCATCGCCGCCGGATGCAAGGCCATCGCAGCCTTGGACTCAGCCGCATTCGGTGGGCGCATGAGCGAGGAGATCTGGCTGCACAGCGACCATCAGCCCTTCCTGCTGGCCGGTGTCCCGGTCATCTACCCGCTCAGCGACCTCGGCAAGCATGTGTACGGCTGCTACCACAGCAGCTGCGACGACATCCATCTGGTGGATCCGCAGGCCATGGTGAACAATGTCCGCTTTGTGGGGGCACTGGTTTGGCTCCTCGCTGAGGCACCGGAGCTGCCCGGCCATTTCGAACCCGAGGACCTCAGGCGAAGGCTCGTTGAGGCCCGGCTCGAACAGCCCTTGCGCATCGGGGGCGATTGGCCCTGGTCGGAATGACCAGGGGCGCATGACTTGCATGCGCCCCTGGTCAAAGGTTCAGGAATCGGCGCTATTTGCCGCCCTTGGCGTTGCCGCCATCGGCGCCCTTCATGCCCTCCAGGTCGCGGTCGAAGAGATACAGCCCCCCTTTGTCATTGCCGATGAGGTTCAGCTTGTCGATGAGCGTGCGGGCAAGCGCCTCTTCCTCGATCTGCTCGCCAACGTACCACTGCATGAAGTTGTGCGTGGTGTAGTCCTTCTCCTTCAGGCACAGGTCCACCACCCCATTGATCTCGTTGGTCACCTTCGTCTCGTGGTCCAGCAGGGCCCGGAACACGTCGGTGATGGCCTTGTAGTTGGTGCCGGGCTGCTTCAGGGCCGGTATCACGGCTCTGCCACCGCGCTCATTGATGAACTTCACGAGCTTGAGCATGTGCATGCGCTCCTCATCGCTGTGGCGATAGAGGAATGCGGCGGTTCCGCTAAGGCCCTGGTTCTCGGCCCAGGAGGCCATAGCGAGGTAAGCCTGGCTGCTGGCGGCCTCCACGGCCACTTGGGCGTTGAGCGCGGCTTCGATCTTCTTGGAGAGCATGGTGGGATGATGAGGCTGCGAAGGTAACAACCACCACCCCGGAGGGCCGGTTCAGCGCTGATTGAAGTTGTTCATCGCGCTGGCCACGCCAAGGAGCCCGAACTGCAGCACCGCCTTGGCCGCCAATTCGATGCGCTCCGCAAGGGTCTTGCGTTCCTCCGCGGTCCAGCCGCCGAGCACGTAATCGCTCTGCCGGCCCTTGGGGAAATCGCTGCCGATGCCGAACCGCAGCCGCGGGAACTCCTCCGTGCCGGTGATGGCAATGATGCTCGCCAAGCCGTTGTGTCCTCCCGCTCCGCCCTTGGCCCTGACCCGGATGGCGCCGAACGGGATGGCCAGGTCGTCGGTGATCACCAGCAGCCGCTCGACCGGCACATTCTCCTGCTCCATCCAGTACCGGACGGCCTTCCCGCTGAGGTTCATGTAAGTGCTCGGCTTGATGAGCACGAAGGTCCGGCCCTTGTGGCGCACCTCGGCGCGGTCCGCATACCGCTCCGGGGCGAAGCGCGCCTGACCGGCTGCAGCAAGATGGTCGAGGACGTGGAACCCGATGTTGTGCCGGGTATCGGCGTACTCCGGTCCGGGATTACCGAGACCTGCAATCAGGAGCTTCATGTGCGCTGCAAAAGAAACGGACCCCGACGCATCGGGGTCCGTTCAGGTTCAGGCCGATGGGTCGGGTCACTTCTTCGCAGCTGCAGGCTTCGCCTCAGCCGTCTTGGCTGCTGCTGCGGGGGCTGCCGCCGGGGCTGCCGCCGTAGCAGCTTCCTCCACCTTCTTGGGCACCTTCACCGCCGCCACCACTGCATCGGGGCGCTCCAGCGGGGTGAGCCCCTTGAGCTTCAGATCGCGGATGTAGATGCTCTGGTTCACATCGAGTTCGCTCACATCGACATCCAGGTGCGAAGGGATGGCAGCGGGCAAGCCCTTCACGCGCACCTTGCGCATGGTCTGGCTGAGCTTCCCTCCTTTCCGCACCCCGGCAGCCTGGCCGGTAAGGCGCACGGCAAGTAGCACTTTTGCCTCGCGGTCCTCCTTCATCTCCATGAAGTCGACGTGGATGACCCGGTCGCTCACCGGGTGGAACTGCTTCTGGTGCACCATGGCCAGCGTCTTGTTCCCATCGATTTCGAGCTCCACGCCGTTGACCTCCGGGGTGAAGACCACCTTGCGGAGCGCAGCTTCATCCACACTGAAGTGGACGACGCCCTGCCCCCCGTAGAGTACGCATGGAACCCGCTTGCCGCGGCGCAATTGAGCGGCATCCTTGGTGCCGACTTGTTGGCGGACAGCGCCGCTGAGAGTGACTTTGTTCATGACCGGACGGTGTTACGCAATGATGAAATGGCTGCTGATGCTCTCGTGGCTCCGCACGCGCCGGATCACGTCGGCGAACAGCTGCGATACGGAAAGCACCTTGATCTTGCTGGTGAGGGCGATCTTCTCGGGCCCGATGGGAATGGTGTCGGTGACGATGAGCTCGGTCAGCGAGCTCTGCTCGATGCGCTGGCAGGCCTCCCCGCTCAACACGGCATGGGTGCATACCGCACGGACGCTGCGGGCACCGAGGTCCGTCATCATGTCGGCGGCCTTGGTCAAGGTGCCTGCCGTGTCGATCATGTCGTCCACCAGCACCACATCCTTGTCCTTGACGTCGCCGATCACTGTCATCCGCTCAATCTGATTGGCCACCTTCCTCTGCTTGTAGCAGATGGCCATATCGCACCCCAGATGCTTGCTGTACGCATTGGCGCGCTTGGTGCCGCCGGTGTCGGGGGCGGCCATCACCAAATCCTTTAGGCCCAGCGACTTGATGTGGGGCAGGAAGATGCTGCTGGCGAACAGATGGTCCACCGGCACCTCGAAGAATCCCTGGATCTGGTCCGCATGCAGGTCCATGGTCATGATGCGGTCCACGCCGGCCGCCGTGAGCATGTTGGCCACCAACTTGGCGCCAATGGAGACCCGCGGCTTGTCCTTGCGGTCCTGCCGGGCAAAGCCGAAATAAGGCATCACGGCCACGATGCGCTTGGCGCTGGCGCGCTTGGCGGCATCCACCATGAGCAGCAGCTCGAAAAGGTTGTCGCTCGGCGGGAAGGTGCTCTGCACGATGAAGACCAGCTCCCCGCGCACCGTTTCCTCGAAGCTGGGCTGGAATTCCCCATCGCTGAACCGGCTCACGGCAACCTCGCCCAAGCGCTCGCCGCTGGCCGCAGCAATCTGCTCGGCCAGGTACCGCGTGGCGGTGCCGCTGAAGATCTTGGCGCTCTCGAGCATCTGGTTCTCCCCCGAAACGGGGCGCAAATGTAAAGATCCCCAGCGGGTTATCAACACCTGTTCGTGGGGTGCCATGAGGACCGCCCCGGTACCTTCGGCGCCGGCCCTGCAAGGGCATATGACAAGCCATACCCCATGCCCAAGCATCGCTCAGCCCCCTCCCCCGCCAGCCTCGCCCAGGACGTGCTGTCCGCCATCCGCCGGGCTGGCCATGCGGGCATCACCAGCCAGCAGCTCGCCCTGCAACTGGGGTTCAAGGACAAAGGCCAGCGCTACCTGCTCTTCGATGCCATTGAGCTGCTGCTGGACGAGGGGCGCATTGAATCGGGCAAGAAGGGGCGCTATACCGCCCAGGGGGGGCGCGACACCTTGGAGGGCACCATCGACATCATTGCCAGCGGAGCGGGCTACGTTCGTGTAGGGGGCGGCGAGGAAGACATCTACGTGCACGGCCGCAACGTGGGCGTGGCCCTGCACGGAGATCGTGTGCTGGTGAAAGTGATGGGGGGGCGGGGCGCCCGTGCAGAGGGCAAAGTGCTCCAGGTGCTCGAGCGGCGCCGCTCCGAATTCGTGGGCACCATCCACAAGCAGGCCGGGCGCCTACTGCTAGTGGCCGATGACCAGCGTGTGAAGCAGCCCTTCTTCATCCCGCCCCATGAGAGCCTGAATGCACAGGAGGGAGACAAGGCGATCATCGCGCTCGGCGAGTGGAAGGACAGCCGCGACATCCCTCGCGGCAAGGTGACCCGCGTGCTGGGCCGGGCCGGAGAGCACCACGTGGAGATGCACGCCATCCTGGCGGAATTCGGCCTGCCGCTGGATTTCCCCGAGAGCGTTCAGCTGGCCAGCGAAAGGATCGGCAATGGCGTCACGGAAGAGGAGATCGCCAAGCGCCGCGACGTGCGCGCAATCCCCACGATCACCATCGACCCGGATGATGCCAAGGACCTGGATGACGCGCTGAGCCTTCGCTGCTTGGAGAACGGCCACTGGGAGGTGGGCATCCACATCGCCGATGTGAGCCATTATGTGACGCCGCGCAGCGTGATCGACATGGAGGCGGCGAACCGCGCCACCAGCGTCTATCTCGTGGACCGCGTGGTGCCCATGCTCCCCGAGAAGCTCAGCAACGACCTGTGCTCGCTCAATCCGCACACCGACAAGCTCAGCTTCAGCGCCATCTTCGAGCTCGATGAGCAAGCGCGCATCAGGGGCGAGTGGTTCGGCCGCACGGTGATGCGCTCGCACCGCCGCTTCGCCTATGCCGAGGCCCAAGCGATCATCGATGGCGGCGATGGTGACTTCAGGGACGAGGTGCTCACGCTGCATCGGCTCGCCCAGGTCATGCGCAAGGAGCGGATGGAGAACGGCGCACTGGAGGTCGGGGGCAACGAGGTGAAGTTCAAGCTGGATGAGCAGGGCCGGCCGCTCGGTGTGTACGAGAAGGTGATGGGGCCCGCCAACTGGCTGATCGAGGAATTCATGCTGCTGGCCAACAAGCGCGTGGCGGCCTGGGTGAACAGGCGCAAGGGGGGGGCGGCACCGCCCTTCGTCTACCGTGTGCACGACCTGCCGGACCCTGAGAAAGTAGAGCAGCTGCGCTCCCTCGCCAAGAGCTTCGGCCACACCCTTTCCGTGGGCCGGGACGAGGACCTGCCCCATGCGATCAACAGGTTGCTGCAGGAGGTGCGGGGCAAGGAGGAGGAGAACATCATCAAGCAGGTAGCCATCCGCAGCATGGCCAAGGCCATCTACAGCACGGAGAACATCGGCCATTACGGGCTTGCCTTCGAACACTACACCCACTTCACCTCTCCCATCCGGCGCTATCCCGACCTGCTGGTGCACCGCGCCATGGCGCACTACCTGGGCGGCGGCGGGCCGCTGGACCGCGATGCGCTGGAGGTGAGTTGCAAGCACAGCTCGCGCATGGAGAAGCAGGCTTCCGACGCCGAGCGGGCGAGCATCCGCTACAAACAGGCCGAGTACCTGCTGGCCCGTATCGGTCAATCGTTCGAGGGCATCATCAGCGGCCTAACCAGCTGGGGTATCTATGTGGAACTGCGCGAGAACAGATGCGAGGGCATGATGGCCTTGCGGGAGCTGCCGGGCGATGTCTACCGCTTCGACCAGGACCGCTACGTGGTGTCCGGACACCGCACCGGTCGCAAGTTCAGGCTGGGCGACGAGCTCACCGTGACCATCAAGGCCGTGGACATGGACCGCCGCACCGTGGACTTCGCGCTGGCTGGCGAGGCGGGACCCGTAACGACGAGCGGGAAGTTCGTCCGCCGCAGCGAACAGGGGAAACGGGCGAAGAAGCGCTGAGACGGCGGCCCGGGCCGCCGGTCAGACCAGGTTGAGGCGCTTCTGCAACTCCTCCTTGTAGCTGCCACCGATGGGAATCACCTTCTTGTCGTTCTCCAGGATCAGGTTCGATTGCTCGATCGCGGTGATCTTGTCCACGCGGACGATGAAGCTCCTGTGCACGCGGATGAACTCGGCATCGGACAGCTTGGCCTCGATGTCCTTCATGGTGCTGTGCACGGTATAGCGCGTATTGAGCAGGTTGATGACCACATAGTCCTTCAGCGCCTCGATGAAGTAGATGTCGCTGGTCTTTAGCTTCACCAGACGGCTATTGCTCTTCACGAACAGGATATCCTTGTTGCTGTCCTTGTTCTCCACCAGCGCGTAAAGCATATCGCGCTCCTTGAGCACCTCGGTCTCCTTCTTGTGCTTGTAGAGGGCCATCTCGATCGACGTGTGGATATCGATCTCCTTGAAGGGCTTGATGATGTAACCGTAGGGCTGCGTCACTTTGGCCTTGGCCAATGTGCTCTCGTCGGCATAGGCCGTGAGGAAGATCACGGGGATGTTGGCGGTCTTCCGGATGGCCTCCGCCGCCTCAATGCCGCTCATCTCCCCCTTGAGCATGATATCCATGAGGATGATGTCGGGCATGTGCTCCGTGGCGAGCGCCACGGCCTGCTCCCCCGTGCTGGCTGCGCCGACGACGCTGTAGCCCAGCTTCTTCAGGCTGTGCTGGATGTCCTTGCTCACAATGCTCTCATCCTCCACCACGAGAACGTTCGTCTGCGCCATTTGCGTAATTCTTGAGACGTTCAAAAGTAAGCAAATAGGACACCCCTCGAACCGAGGTGCGCTCGAGCCTTCCATCCAACTGGTCCACGAGCATCCGTGTCAATTCCAGCCCCAGCCGCCCGTGGCGCTCCTCCTCGAAACCCGGTGGAAGCCCTACACCATCGTCGCTGATCCGTATGGAGACCTGGTCGTCAAGGGCCCCGATGGCGATGCGCACGGTGCCCCTGCGGCCATCCGGATACCCATGCTTCAGGGAATTGCTGATGACCTCGTTGAGAATCAGACCGCAAGGCATGGCCTGGTCGATGTTCAGGTGCACGGGCCTGAGGTCCATCTCCAGGTCGATCCGGCCCGTGAGGCTGTAGCTGAGCATGAGATTGCGCGCCAAGCCATCGACGTACTCGGCCAGGTCGATCCGGCTGAACTGCTTGTTCTGATAGAGGCTTTCGTGGATGAGGGCCATGCTCCTGATCCGGTCCCGGCTATGGTGCAGCATCTCCTGGACCTTGGGGTCGAGGCCGGCGTGCTCGCTTTGGAGCTTGGTGATACTGCTGATGACCTGCAGGTTGTTCTTGACCCGGTGGTGCACCTCCTTGAGCAGTGATTCCTTCTCCGCCAGGCTCCGCAGCAATTCACGCTGCGCCTCCTTCCGCTCCGTGATGTGGTGAGCCTGGCATGACAGTTCCTGCACCTCGCCATCGACGATGATCGGGTTGAGGAAGTTCTCCACCCAGATCGTGCGGCCATCATGGTCCACGAGCTCCGCCTCGAATTGCTGGGGCCGGCCCTTGAAGGCATTGAGGTAGTATTCAGTGTACCGCCCGTGGTTCGAGCCCGCGGCCGCCTCGGATGCCGCGCCGAGGAAGAGGTCGCCGGCATCGAGCTCGATGCCGAAATCCGACCGGAGCGCCTGACGGAATCTGTGATTGCACGAGGTGATGCGGAAATCCTTGTCCAGCGTCCAGATCATCATGTTCGCCGAACTGTCGAATATGGCTTGGAGACGAGCAGCCTGGTCCCTCACCTTCTCCTCTGCAAGCTTCTGTTCGGTGATCTCATGGCCGACGCCGAACACCTCCTTGACCGTTCCATCCGCAGCGAAGACGGGGCTCAGGAAGACCTCGTTGCAGACCCTGTTGCCTTGGCGGTCCACGATATCGGTGTTGAAGCGGATCGCCCTTCCCGAGAAGGCGTCGGCATACTTGCCTTCCCAGAAGTCGTGGTAGGTGCGGGATGCGAAGAGCTTGCGGGGGCGCTCCGGGTCGTTGTTGATCTCCGGCCGATGGCCATATAGCCGCTCGATGGCATCGCCATAGGCCTTATTGTACGAGGTGAGCTTGATCTCCCGATCCACTGTCCAGAACAGGTGCTCGCTGCTCTCGAAGAGGGCCTTCCACTTGGCTTCGTGCTCCTTGATCCGTTGGCTGGCTTCCAAGGCCCCGCTGATGTCCCTGAAGATGCTCCGCGTGGCCATGGGCACGCCGGCGGTCCGACGAACGGTGGATGACCCTTCCACCGTCACAGGCCTGCCATCCTTGGCGCGGAATACGGTACGGATGGCCCCTGCGGCATCACCGCTCAGGATGCCCTCCAGAAAGGCTCGGCACGCCGCATGGTGCGCAGGATCTACGATGTCCCAGATGGTGCGCTGCAGGAGGTCCTCCTCGGAGTACCCCAGGGTATTCCTCCAAGCCGCATTGACGTACTCGAACCGTCCATCCGGACGCACGCTCTGGATCAGGTCGGTCGCATTCTCGAACAGATCCCGATAGCGCTCCTCGCTCGCCCGTAGGGCTTCCTGGTCGCGCTTCATGCGCGTGATATCCCTCGACACGCCCATGGCCCCGATCACCTGGCCATCCTCATCGAACAGCCGCGAGGCCGCGAGGTAGCTGGTGAATGGGATTCCATAGCGGTCCACATTGATCACCTCCCCCGAGAATGCCCCATGACGGTCCAGTTCCCGTTGGACCCTTTGGTACTCTGCCGGGTCCGCATAGAGTATGATCGTGCTTTTGCCGAGGACCTCCTCGGGCTCGTAGCCGAACCGGATGCTTGCCGCCGGATTGTACTCGGTGATGCGGCCTTCCTCATCCGCCGCCATGATCATGTCAAGCGAGCTGTCGATGAGGTTCCTTGCGAATCGCCGCGATCGCCGCAGCTCTTCCTGCGTCCGCCGGTGCTGCTCGATCTCGTCACGGAGCACCTTGTTCACCTCTTTGGCGATCTGCAGCTGCACACGCTCGAGGATGATGCGGCGCTGCGAACTCCGGTCCTGCATCGTCACCTGCACGCCAGCCTGCCCGTCGTGAAGCGTAGCTACGCAAAGCAGCGCGATCTCCCTGCCATCGGGACCCGGGGGATGAGCAAGCACCTCGGGCATTTCGCCGGCCTGCGCGCGATGAATGGCGTCTATGATCGGCTCCCTATCCTCCTCCACGAATCGATCAACGAAGGACGTTCCCAACAGCCCTTCGCCGAGCAGGCTCATGGCCGCGGGGTTGGCATAGCGGATGATGCCATCCGCCACCACCAGAAGGCCATCCTGCGTCCGCTCCACAAGCGTCCGGTAGGAGGCCATGAGCGCACGCTGCTCCGCCTCGGCCTGCTTCACGGCCGTGATGTCCATGAGCATGCCGAGCACCGTGGTTTCCTCGCCGGTTTCCTGGTCCAGATAGACGTTCTCCAGCACCTCCACGGGGCGGCCCGTCTTGTGCTTCAAGCGGATGCCGTAATTCACCAGCCGGCCCTGCACCATGAGATCGGCCAGGTACCTCTCCCGGTCCTTGGGCGTGAAATAGAGCGCTGAGGCCGGCGCGGCCATCAGTTCATCCTTGTCGGCGTAGCCCAGCACCTGGGCCATGGCATCGTTGCACTCGATGAATCGCCCCTTCAGCGTGGTGCGGAAGATGCCCGCCAGGTTCCGATTGAGCAGATCATCGTAGCGCTTCTTCAGATCATTGGAGTCCATGGGTCCATGGCTCTCGGACGATCCCCCCTTCCGGGTCTTGCTGGTGCGGCCCTTGGTCACGGCTGGTCCTCCCCTGGTTGATAAGGCGGTGGAATTCGTTCGCCATCAATGCGCACCTCCGCCCCGTCCCGGTACCTCACCGTCATGATGACCCGTCCATCCTCGGCATAGTGGACATGCTCGCCCTGAGCGAGCCCTCCCGAGAAACGGCCTTCCACCTTCACCCTGCCATTCGGCCAGAACCAACGGTGCTTTCCCTCTGGCTCCCCGTTGATGAACGATCCGGTGAAATAACGCTTGCCATCACCATAGGTATACGTCCATGCACCATCCTTCAGGTCGTCCTTGTAGCTCCCCACCTCCTTGTGATCTCCCACTTCATATACCCACTTGCCTTCCTTGCGGCCATCGATATAGGAACCTTCAGTGAGCACAACGCCATCCTCGGCATACTCAGCCGATTCGCCGTCCTCCTTGCCACGGCGGTAATTCTCCCTCCGATGCACCTGACCGCTTTCATAGTACCACAGCCATGGTCCATGCGGCAATCCCCCCATGTATCTGCCCTTCTGCTCGACCTTTCCGCTGCGATGATAGAAACTCCATTCGCCTTCCTTGCGCCCATCCTTATATGTCCCTTCCGCCCGCTTCTCCCCGGTGACGAAGAATTCCACCCATGGGCCTTCCATCACGCCCAAGTCATTCACGGCACCCTCGCTCACCAACTGGTCACCGTTGTAGATGCGCGCCGTGGTCACATTGCCCTGAAGATCGAATTCCTTGAATAGGCCCTCCCGCTTTCCGCTCTTGGAGTAGCTACCCAGCGAGGCGACCTTCCCGTTCGGATGGAAGGTCCGCTTGATTTCCACCAGCAGCTTCTCATCAGCGCCGGTATCCACCGCGCCTTCGTCATACTTCACCAAGCTCTTCAGATTGCCCTGCGCATCGTACTCCTTGAAGATGCCATGCTTCCGGTCATCCAGGAACGACCCTTCCCAGCGAATACGACCATTCGGATGCAACTCCTTCCAGGGTCCTTGTTTCAAGCCTCGGTCGTCCACACGATTGATTTCCTCCCTTCTTCGAAGCATTCCTCCGCCGTAATTCAGAAAGGCGATGATCCGGCCATCCGGAGCATACTCCAGACCGCGACCCTCCTCTTTACCTGCCTTGAAGGGAACCTCTTTGTGCTTGCTGCCGCCCGGTCCGTAGTAAACTGCCATTCCTTCCCTCAGGTCGTTCACGAAGACTTCCTCGCTCAACAGGACACCCAAAGTGTCGAATCGCCGTGATGGCCCGTTCTTCAGGTTATCCCGATAGAGCATCTCGCTCTGCAGCCGCCCCTTCGGGTCATAGAAGCGCCAAAGGCTGTCGAGCTGAGCCCCCTTGCGGCCGCCTTCGGACCGGATCGTCCCATCCTCATAGAAGCTCCGCCACCAGCCCTCCGGTTTCCCGTCAACCAGCCTCCCTTCACTGCTCAGCCTTCCATTCGCATGATAATACCTCATCAGTTCTCCCTGTGCAAGGAGGGGGTGAACCAATCCCCAATAGCAAAGCATGAGCATCAAGAGCCTTTGCCATTTCATTCTTCTCTTAAGGATATATGATGATGTAATATGGGCTGTTAGTGATGTTGAAAACTGGGGTGCAAAACGGACCATGGACACGTTTTCAAAGTTAATGGGAGGACAATGAACAGTAACGGGTGCGATTCCTCCTTGCATGCCAAGGCTTTAGGTGCCATGTGAACAATTGTGGAAGACCAGTGGTCCGTTGGGATGTTCAGAAATCCCTGAACCGGAATCGGGTTGCAGGCGTGGGATCGATGTGGGCATTTCGAGTGCATCTTGTTGCAGCGCGAAGGGAATCCTGACAGGGGAAGGTGAGCCTGTTGAAAGCGGATGGGCTCAACTGCATTATGAACACCAACGAAGGGATATCGACAAGCCTCCTGTGGATGAGCCAGGGGGTACATTAGCGCCATGGCACTTCGTATCGCAATCGGAGGGGATCATGCAGGCTATGAGCTGAAGGCTGCACTGATTCGGAACTTAAGGGATAAAGGATTGGAGGTGAGGGATTTCGGTGGTTTCACGAAGGAGAGCATGGACTACCCCGATCCTGCGCATGGCGTGGCGGATTGCGTGGCAACGGGTGGTGCGGAGGTCGGCCTGCTGATCTGCGGGAGCGGGAATGGAGTGAACATCGTGGCCAATAAGCACAAAGGAGTGCGGGCGGCCTTGGCGTGGACCGCGGAGATTGCAGCGCTTGCCAGGCAGCACAATGATGCCAATGTCCTGTCCCTCCCCGCCAGGTATATCACGGAATCGGAAGCCCAGGGCATCGTGGAGGCTTTCCTAGGCGCTTCATTCGAGGGCGGACGGCACCAGCGCCGCGTGGAGAAGATCGAGAATGCGCACTAAGGGGATAACGCGGTGGTTGAGGGCTTTCCTGGTGTGCTGGGCCTGCTGCATCCTGGTGGCGGGGTTTGCCCAAGGCGATTCACTGGCGGCTGCCTATGGGAATACCATCACAGCGGATGAGCTGATGGGCAGCCTGCGGGTGCTTGCCAGCGATTCAATGGAGGGAAGGGATACCGGAAAGCCTGGCCAGAAGATGGCGGCCGCCTATCTGCGAGCGACATTCGAGTCAATGGGCATACCCCCTGTTCCGGAGCCGTATGGTGCCAGGGTGAAGGAAGGCTATTTCCAGGAGTTCGATCTCATCGAGACTCGGTCCGGTGGTATTTCCCTCGAACGGGGCAGGAGCAAGCTGGGCTTGGGGGATGGTCTGGTCTATTTCAATGAGCTGTTGGGTCCGGGGCGTTCGCGTGTCGGCCCAGTGCACTATGCAGGCCATTGCAGGGATGCAGCCGCCGAATCGGATAAGAAGGCTAAGAGCGTGCTGGTGGATGGCTCTGCCATCGAGCCACGCGAAATAAGGGCCTGCCTTGAGCAACTGAGGGGGCTCAGCCCCGAATTGCTTTTCGTGTACGTGGGGAACCTCGATCCTTGGTTGGGCTTTATCCATGCGGAGGACACCAGGATGCGCCTGGCGAATGATGACCTGCGGCAGAGGGAGCGTTCCGGGGCGCAGGTCATTCTGCTGGATGAACGCGGCCTCACGATGCTGCTCGGGCGTCGGAGGGCTAAGTCCTTCCGGAATGCGGCTGCAGGAGCGATCTGGGATTCCCGTGCGTTCCTAGTGGTGCGTCCGAACGAGCAGCGGATTGTTTCGGAGAATGTCCTTGCCTTCATCGAAGGTACGGATCTGAAGGACGAATTGGTGGTGCTCACCGCGCACTATGACCATGTCGGAATGGTTGATGGGGTGGTGTACAATGGCGCAGACGATGACGGCAGCGGGACCGTGGCCCTTATTGAGATCGCTGAAGCGTTTGCATTGGCCAGATCAGCTGGGCACGGCCCAAGGCGAAGTGTGCTCATCATGCCGGTGAGCGGAGAGGAAAAGGGGCTGCTGGGATCGCGTTATTACAGCGACAATCCGGTGTGGCCATTGGACCGGACAGTGGCCAACCTGAACATCGACATGATCGGCAGGCGGGACAGCGCGCATGCTACGGCGGACCCCTACGTGTACATCATCGGGAGCGATCGCCTGAGCAAGGAACTGCATCAATTGAACGAGTCGGTCAATGAGCGCTTTGTCGGTCTTCGGCTCGATTACGCGTTCAATGGCGAGGACGACCCGAACCGGTTCTATTACCGCAGCGACCATTACAACTTCGCTCGGAAGGGCATCCCCTGCATCTTCTACTTCAGCGGGGTGCATGAGGACTACCATCAGCCAGGGGACGATGTGGAGCGTATCGAGCCCGGACTGCTGGAGCAGCGCGCCCGGCTCGTTTTCCATACAGCATGGGAGCTGGCGAATCGTCCCGATCGGGTAGCCTTGGACGAATGAGCGGACCGCTCCGGTTCAGGAATGGGCCCCGGCCTTCGTCAGGGTTCAGGGCATCGACACGAGTTCCTCGAGGTAGCGGTCCAGGTCCTCGCGGTACCGCACATAATGGGCTCCGGTGCCAGGCCCATAGAACCCTGTCCGGATGCGCTTGACCTCGCCTGAACGGTCGATGAAGACGCAGGTGGGGTAGCTCATCAGGTGCTTGAGGAAGGGAAGCTGCTCCAACGCCTCGGATTTGGCGGCAGGGCCGCCATACAGGATGGGATAGGGCACGTGCAGGACGTCCTTGAACCGCTGGAGGCCGGCAATCGCCCGGTCTTTCTCCCGGTGCTTCTCGAATGCTATCGCCAATACATTGAGGCCGCGGCCATGGTACTTGTGGTACATATCCTTGAGCAGGCTCGTCTCATCGATGCAGTTCGGGCACCAGCTTCCCATGATGTGGACGAGCAGGGGCTTGCCCCTCATGTCCGGGTCATCCGTTGATCGCAGCACACCATCGGTGTCCGGGAAGCTGAATCGCACACGGTCTACATCCTCGGTGAGCTGCGTCAATGAGTCCGGATGGCGGAGCTTGAACGAGGGGTTGGGAACGGCTACCCAGGGCTCCTGCCAGTGGGTGCCGCTCCAAAAGCGTCCGACCAGGCTGTCATTCCGGTGTTCCGCGGCGAAGAGGAAGGCGTGAGTGCCATCGAAACAGGAGAGCAGAAGCGAGTCACCATAGGCGGCACCCTCCAGGAAACGGTAGTCGCCTGTCTCGGTCAGGAAGGTGCCCGTCACGGTTCCGCCCGGATGCTGCCAGAACTCACCGACAGCGGAATAGGCGTCTGAGGTTCCGTGACTGAAGCGGGTCTCCCATGTCCCGGTGAAGGCCTTGGCTGGAGGGGCCCGGCTGTCAAGGGGCCTTGGCCGCTTGCCGGCCCTGGCAACGAACGGGATGCGATACCCCGGGCCCTTGGTGTGATTGACCCAAAGCCCCGAAAGGAGGCTGTCGCTGGCTATGTGCGCGTGCAGTTCGGAATCATACAAGGGGAAACGGGCGAAGAGCGAATCACGGCGGAATTCCACCTGCCTCAGCGTGATGCGTTCGGCAGCATTGCTGATGACGATATCCAAGCCTCCGGAATCATCCGGTAGTATGGTCATGCCGAAAGGCAACCCTCCCCCGGGAACAGAAAGCTGAGCGCTCCAATTCCCGCACAGGGGAAGGCGTGGGTCAACGGACGACTCGCATCCAATGCCAAGGAGCACGGCGCATGCGAGGAAGAGCAGGAGAATGGATGGCCGATGCAAGAGGTGCGAATCTAGCCGCGCCTCTCCAATGCGGCAGGAGAAAGGACCGGTTCGCTAGGAATGCCGAACGCTCTTCAGAGGTCGAATCGAATGCCCTGCGCAAGCGGCAGTTTGGTGCCGTAGTTGATCGTGTTGGTCTGGCGGCGCATGTAGGCCTTCCAAGCATCGCTTCCGCTCTCGCGGCCGCCACCGGTCTCCTTTTCACCACCGAAGGCCCCGCCGATCTCCGCTCCGCTGGTGCCGATGTTCACGTTGGCAATGCCGCAATCGCTGCCGGACGCGCTCAGGAAACGCTCCGCCTCGCGCAGGTCCAGCGTCATGATGGCGCTGCTCAGGCCCTGTTTCACGTTGTTCTGGATGGCTACTGCCTCGTGTATGTCTCCGCTGTAGCGCAGCAGGTACAGGATCGGCGCGAAGGTCTCCTCCTGCACGATGGCCATCTCCGGCGTAGCCTCCACCACGGCGGGCTTCACGTAGCAGCCGCTCTCGAAGCCGGCACCGGTGAGCACTCCACCTTCCACGGCCAGCTTGCCGCCCTGTGCTTTCGCGGCCTCCAGGGCCTTCAGGTACATATCCACCGCGGCCTTGTCGATCAGAGGGCCAACGTGGTTCTGCTCGTTCAGCGGATCGCCGATGCGCAGCTGACCATAGGCCTTCACCAGCTTCTGCTTGAAGGCTTCGTAGACGCTGTCGTGGATGATCAGGCGTCGCGTGCTGGTGCAGCGCTGACCGGCCGTGCCCACCGCGCCGAACACGCAGCCGATGAGGGACATGTCCAGATCGGCCTTGTCGCTGATGATGATCGCGTTGTTACCGCCCAGCTCCAGCAGGGAGCGGCCCAGTCGCTCGCCGACTGCGGCGCCCACGGCCTTGCCCATGCGGGTGCTGCCCGTGGCGCTCACCAGCGGGATGCGGGTATCGTGGCTCATCCACTCCCCTACTTCACGACCACCGTTGATGATGCTGCTCACGCCCTCGGGAACGCCGTTGCGCTTGAACACCTCGGCGGTGATGTGCTGGCAGGCGATGCTGCACAGCGGGGTCTTCTCGCTCGGCTTCCACAGGGTCACATCGCCGCAGACCCAGGCCAGCGCGGCGTTCCAGCTCCATACGGCCACCGGGAAGTTGAAGGCGGTGATGATGCCCACCAGCCCGTAGGGATGCCACTGCTCGTACATGCGGTGGTCGGGGCGTTCGCTGTGCATGGTGAGGCCGTGAAGCTGGCGGCTCAGGCCCACCGCGAAGTCGCAGATGTCAATCATCTCCTGCACTTCGCCCAGGCCTTCCTGGTAGCTCTTGCCCATCTCGTAGCTCACCAGTTGGCCAAGGTCGGCCTTGTGCTTGCGTAGCTCATCGCCGATTTGACGAACCACTTCTCCTCTCTTTGGGGCCGGCCAGTTGCGCCACGATAGGAACGCACGCCGTGCTAGGTCGATGACCTGGTCGTATTCAGCCTGGCTGGCGCCGAGCACCGTGCCGATGATTGCGCCATCAACCGGGCTCCTGCTCTCCAACGCCTCGCCCTCCCCCTTCAACCAGTTTTGCCCGGTGGATACGCCGCTGCTCAGCTCACTCAGACCAAGACGCATTAAGGCATCGGCAATTCGGACAGGGGCGAGGATGGAAGTAGTCATGGGGTCACATCTGTTCTTGGGGGGCAAAGGTATTCTATCCCGCCCTGGTACTGGTTGCCGTCAGTTCGGCGGGGCACACCGCAGTGCGGCTAAGGGGTTAAACCCCTGATAATCAGGAATATTAACAAGATTGCAGAGGGCGCTGAGATTTTACTCAGGATGGGTGATTCATGTGTGTGTTTACCTGACCACGACAGAGGGGGATAAATCCCGGCAGGGGCGATAAGAACAAGCTTGCTGAGGCTATGTCTTCTGGGCGATGTAGAGCGTGCTAGAAGATGGGCGGTTCTGTATCCAAGCGCACAGATTTGACAAGGTTCCGATTAGCGTGGCCAAGACCCACCGGAGCCACTTCGGTGTTCCTCGATACTGTTCACTCAGTAGGGCTATATAATAGGCATCCAGCCACATTCGATTGGTCCGGACGAGGGTAAAGCCGTGGGCTTGGAGAAGCTGATGAACATCGCGTTGTCGGAAGTGCCACAGGTGGCGCGGCACATCCCAGGCGGCCCAGTATGGGCCATAGTGCTGGGCGTCCCAGCTTGAGCGGTCGGGAACTGCAACGAACAGGTAGCCGTTCGGTGCGAGCAATGCGTTCAGGCGTTTGAATGAACCCTGGAGGTCGGGAAGATGCTCGAGCACGTGCCAGAGCGTGATGCATTGGAACTGCTCCTGCAATGGGATGTCTTCGAGGCTCGGGGACACCTTGAGCAGATGGTTTTGCTTGGCCCGGGCACTCGCTTTGGAACCAGGCTCTACACCCTCGACCGCATAGCCTTTGGTAGCCAGGAAGGCGATGAGTTCCCCCGTTCCGCAGCCTACGTCCAGGAGTCGTCCTGATGGTGCAAAGCCTCTGATGAGCTTATGCTTTGTGGCAAGCCTGGCTGAACGGACGGTACGGTAGATGGCTGCTGTGAGTGATTTTCCGGCGGACTCATGTGAGAGGTATTCGCTGGAGGCATAGTAGCGGCCCATGCTCGACCCCTTGGGCTGAGGAAAGGTCATCCTAAAGCCGCACGTGGTGCAATCGAGCAGATGGAATCGCTCTTGGGAATGGTGGAAGTCCACCACGTCGAGGACTTTCCGAGTGCTGGATGACCCGCATATCGGGCATGCAGCGGGAGCGGAATCAAGTGGATGTTCCACGTGGAACGGGGTTGGTGTTATCGTCCGAGGTAAATCAGGAGCACGCTCAGGTCGGCTGGCGACACCCCACTTATTCTGGATGCCTGTCCCATGGTGCTCGGTCGTACCTGTTGCAGCTTCTGGCGTGCTTCGAACGAAAGCGAGCTTAAGCGCGTGTAGTCCATCTCGGGGTCAAGGGGAACCGAATCCAATTGCCCGAGGCGGTCCGCCATTTCGCGCTCCTTACTGAGGTAGCCTTCGTATTTCACGTCGATTTCGACCTGTTCGACCACCTCTTCTTGGAGAGCGCCCAATGCTGCTGTTAGTTCTTCAATGGGCTTGGAGAGCCCAGGCAGATCCATGAACCGAACCTGTGGACGAAGCAGAATGTCGTAAAGCTTCACCTTCTGTTTCAAGGGCGATGTTCCACGTGGAACGAGGAGATTGTTTGCATCGTCGGGATGGACACTTTCGCGTCGCATGGCCGCAACCAAGTCCCGTACATGCTTCTGTTTGAACTCCACTCGCCGCATTCGGTCATCATCGGCTAAGCCCATCGCATGGGAGCGGGGGGTCAGGCGCAAATCGGCATTATCCTGTCGCAGCAGGATGCGGTACTCCGCCCGGCTGGTGAACATTCTGTAGGGCTCGTCCGTGCCCTTGGTAATCAAATCATCAATCAGCACCCCGATGTAAGCCTCGTCCCTTCGAAGGATGAAGGGCTCTTTCTCTTTCTGCTTGAGGTGGGCATTAATCCCTGCCATCAAGCCTTGGCAAGCGGCCTCTTCATAGCCGGTTGTTCCATTAATCTGGCCAGCGAAGTAGAGACCATCAATGAGCTTCGTCTCCAGGGTTGGCAGAAGCTGAGTGGGGGGGAAGTAATCGTATTCCACCGCATATCCAGGGCGGAAAAGACGCGCTTGCGCGAAGCCCGGGATACGTCGCAGGGCTTCTACCTGCACCTCTTCCGGCAGACTGGTGCTGAACCCGTTGATGTACGTTTCAACGGTGTCCCACCCCTCGGGCTCCACGAATACTTGGTGCCGGTCCTTGTCGGCAAAACGATCAATCTTGTCTTCAATGCTAGGGCAATATCGGGGCCCCACCCCTTTGATTCGGCCGCTGAACATCGGGCTTCGATCGAATCCGGTTCGAAGGATGTCATGGACTTCGGGGCTCGTGTAGGTCATCCAGCAGCTGAGTTGACGGGCCAACGGCTGGGTGGCATCCGAGAAGCTGAATTTTCCAGGACGCTCATCTCCGGGCTGTTCCTCCATTTGGCGGTAATCGAGGCTACGGCCATCCACACGTGGAGGGGTGCCGGTCTTCATGCGGCCTGCCGAGAAACCAAGCTCGACGAGCTGTTCGGTTATCCCATGGCTGGCCTTCTCGCCGGCGCGGCCTCCGCCGATCTGCCGCTCGCCGATGTGCATTACACCGTTCATGAAGGTGCCGCTGGTGAGCACCACCGCATGCGAGCTTATGCTCGCACCCATGCTGGTTACGATGCCTCGGACCTTTGGGGCGGGACCCGCAGTGGTCAGGAGCCGAACCACGCTCTCCTGCAGGAAGTGAACATTGGGGATGCCCTCTAAGGACTTGCGCCACTCCCACGCGAATAGCATCCGGTCGTTCTGCGTACGAGGGCTCCACATGGCCGGCCCCTTGCTGCGGTTCAGCATGCGGAACTGCACCGCACTGCGATCGCTAACGATGCCGCTGTAACCACCGATGGCGTCTATCTCCCTGATAATCTGACCCTTAGCAACGCCGCCCATGGCCGGATTGCAGCTCATTTGACCGATGACGCCCATGTTCATGGTCACCATCAGCACTTTGGAGCCGAGGTTCGCTGCGGCCGCTGCAGCTTCGCACCCGGCATGCCCGCCACCGACTACGATTACATCATAAGGCTCGCGCGTGGGCATGCTGTTTGATGAGGGAAAGCCCGCAAAGAAACGGCATGGTTGAGCCAGCGGGCAACCGAGGGCGTGTCAGGTGCGTCCATCAAAAGCCCAGGACGGATAGCCATGCAGGAATTTGCCGACCTTCGGCCAACCCATCAACCCCAATAGTGAACACGATGAAGCAGATTATTCTGACGGCGGTACTCGCCATGAGCGGCAGTACCCTTTTCGCACAGAGCGGCGTTACTCCGGTGAAGGCTGACGCGTCCGTGGTGGCCCAAGAGGAGGTGCGCGCGGTTAGCGCTCAACTCAAGGAGGCCTACGGCATCCTCAGCCAGGACCTCGCCCATTTGGGGCGTGAGGTAGGTCCGGATGCCACGAAGGCGACCCCCGAGCAAACCGCAATGCGCGAGCGCATGACCACTGTTCTTGCACAACTGGAGGGCATGCTCAGCACGGTGAACACCGGAGATGCCGCTCAGTGGACCGAAATCAAGGCCAAGGCCGAAGCTGTGCGGAAGAATGCACTGGCTATTGTGGAGGAGAGGAAGGCCAAGCGCTGATTGAAACGCATGAGATGGAAGCCCCGCTGGAATGAGCGGGGCTTCTGCTTTGCTCGGGACTCAATAGAGCATGAGCCACTTGTCCTCCTGGGCCTTCATCGCCGCCCTTTCCCCATCGGTGGAATCGGTATGGCCGAGCAGATGCAGCAGCCCGTGCACCATGACGCGACGAAGCTCCTGCTGAATCGGTACGCCGTAGTGCTTCGCATTGTAACGAATGCGATGGATGCTCATCAGCACATCGCCGCTGAGGCCGGTTCCGGTCTGACCGTCGAAGGTGATGACGTCAGTATGGTAATCGTGACCCAGATAGCGGCGGTTGTAGGAGCGCAGCTCAGCATCGCTCATCAGCACGAATGCGAGATCATTGATGCCGTGTCCGTGTCCCTTGGCCACGCGTTCGAGCCAGGCACGCAGCCGCATCCGGTCACGGTACGCATTGGGCACGCCGCGGGCCATGAAGGTGATCATCGCACAACGGCCTATTCCTGTGCGGGGCTCCTGCTGAAAGACATGGCCACCGTGGCGCCATTGTCGGAGAACTCCACGGCGTCGGCCAATGCCCGCATGAGGAAGACGCCGCGCCCGTGGGGTTTCTCCAGGTTCTGCGGGTCCGTGGGGTCGGGCAGGTGCTGATAGTCGAAACCAGCGCCTTCGTCACGGACCACGAAGATGATCTGATCGTCCGTGGCCTGGTAGCCCAGCGTGACGCTCTTTGAGGGGTCCAGCCCGTTGCCATGGTGGATGGCGTTGTTCACGGCCTCGGTGAGGGCGATCAGGATGTTGCCGTAGCGGCTCTCATGCACGCTGTAGCGCGAACAGGCCTCGTCGATGAGCTTTTCCGCGAGAGCAATGTTCTCGGCCTTCGCGGGGAACTCTATGCGCTCGGTGAGCGCCGATTCTTCAATCAGGGCCGCCATGGTGGTCAGGGTCGGTCAAAAGTACCGAAATAGCCATTCACCCGATCCCTGTAATAGGGTTTGAGGCCCGGAGGGACCGTGCGGAGAAGCTCCGCTTCGCGCGCCTTGCGACGTTGCATCTCGAAGGCGCGCGCCGGATCGACGGGGGGCTGTTCTCGCCCCTCATTGCTCGTGCGCTTCTGGTCGAGCTCCCGTTCCCGTTCGGCCTTCTCGTGCTCTAGGAGCCGCGTCAGGATGTCCTGCTGCCTCCTGATGGTCTCCGGTGTGATGCTCTTGTTCACGATGTCCCTTTCCTGCTGCTCCATCTGCTGGGCGAGCTTGTTGAGCTCGTTGCCGGCTCCGCTGCCATCCTTGTTGAGCTCCTGCGAGATGCGCTGCATCTCCTTCCGGATGGCTGCCTGCTGCGCTGCGAGTTGGGCGAGCTGCTGGCTCATGCCCGGAAGCCCAGAGCCTCCGGGGCTCTGTTGTCCGGGCTTCTCGCCTTTCTTGCGCCCTTCCTCCAAGGATTTCCGCATCTGCTCCAGCTGCTTCTGCAGGGCTTCCTGCTGAGCGCGCATCTTGGCCATGCCCGACTTGTTGCCCTGACCCGGGCTGGGATTGCTGCCGGGCTTGCTGCAATTGCCGCTCCCGGGCTTGCTCTGGGCATTCATCTGCTGCATCATCTGCTGCAGGGCCTCGTCGAGCAGGAGGGCCAGGTTGTTGAGGGAGGTCATGGCGTGCTGCTGCTTGTCTGCCGCCATGGGCTTGAACCGCTCATTCGCCCGCGCCTCGCCCAGCAGCCGGGTGGCTTCATCCATGTTGTCGTTCACCGCGTGCATCTCCCTGTTCACCATGCTTTGCAGCTGCGGAACGCGCTTGCTCAGCGCGAAAAGGGAGTCCTCGATGACCTTCGCATCGTCCCGCAGCTTGCGCTGATCACGGCCATGCTGCACCCACCGCGGGTCGCGCACGCTGGTCCTGCCCAGCTCCGCCATCAGGGTCTCCTGGTCGAAGCTGAGCTCCACGATGTTCTCTAGGAGCTGCCTGAGCGCATCCATGTCCTCTTCCTGCTGCTCCTGCGCACCGGCCTGCATGGCGCTCTCCATCTGGAAGGCCAGCTGCTCCATCTTCTCTGCGGCCTGCTTCTGGGAGCCGGCGGCCTTCTGGTTCTGTTTGCGGTTGAGCTGATCGCTGCTCTGCTGCTGATCATCCTGGATGCCCTGCTCCTGCTGGTCGGTATCGGGAAGGTCCATGGGCTGTTCCAGGGCCTCGTTCTTCCGCTCCAATTCGTCCATGCCCTTGCGCAGCTCCTTGAACGCCTCGTTGAGCGCATCCTGCTCGCGCTTGAGGTCCTCGGCATCGCGCTCCCCCTTGCGGCTCTCCTCGCTCAGCCGTTCCTGCTTCTCGGCGAGGTCCTTGAGCTGGTTGGCGAGGTCCTCAGCCTGCTGCTCCACCTCCATTCGTTTGAGCATCTCCAATGCACGGTCGAGCTCCTTCTCGACATCCTCCTGCCCCAGCTTCATCTCCCGGAGCTGTTCCTGGAGCTGCTCCTTGTCCACTTTCTGCATGAGCTCCTCCACCTTCCGGTACAGCTCCTTCATCTCCTCGCTCAGCACGTTCTCGAACAGCTCCTGGATGCGCTCCTGCTTCTCCAGCAGGCGTTCGTCGAGCGGGGAGAATTCGCGTTGCTCCTGCAGTGATTGGCGGAGCAGCTCTGTGCTGCGCTCAATGCGCTGCTCAAGCTGCCGTTGACGGTCCATCACCTGCTGCAGCCGCTGTTTGTCCCGCCAGTCGGCCTCTTTCTTCTCGAGGAGCTCGCGCCTCAGCTCATCCAGCTGGCGCTGGAGGTCCCGTGCCTCCTTGATGTTCTCGCGCAGCAGGTCCTTGCTGGCCTCGCTGCGGGCCTCCTGCCGTTCGGAGAGCTCCTTGGCCGTGGGCGCGGCGAAGACCTCCGTTGCGCTGCGCGTGACCTTGCTGCCGTTCACGCCATCGTTGTCCCAAACCTCGAACCAGTATTCGACGCGGTCGCCGGGGAGGATGGTGAGCCCGTACAACTCCCACGCGTGGTAGAATCGCTGCCGGAGGCCAGCAGGGTCGAAGGGGATGGCCTCGGATCCCGACCGGCGATCGGCGGGAACGCTGTCCCCTCCCTGAACGAATCGGTAATGGAAGAGGAGCCTGCGGATTCCGTGATCATCCCCGATCTCCCCATCGAAGTAGACGCGCTTGAGCGCACTGCTGTCGCGGCGGGACCGCACAGCGATGGAAGGGTGGAGGTCCGGGACGACCTCCACCCTGTGCCGCAGGGGGGTGCCGCCTTCGTGGCCTTCGTGGGTCGGTGTTACCTGGTAATTCAGGCTGCGCAGCAGCCGGCGCTCGAAACGGAACGCCGACCGCTCCGCCGTAGGCTTCGCGCTCATGAGGGTGTCGTCGAATGCCATCGTCATCCCGTCAGCGCTGCGGGCCCGGATGGTCCATCGGATGCGCGTGCCGGCGGGCACGGAGAGGTCGCTGACGCTGCGCTGGCGCTCGGGAGGCAAGCCGAGATAGCCAGGGAAGTCCAGGTCCACCGCCATTTCGAGCACAAGGGGGTCCGGACGCGTGGTCAGCGTGAAGCGCTCGCTGCTGAACCCTTCCGCTGAGAGCGTGAAATCGACCGCGGTACGCACATTCCTGAACCGGTGGGAGAAGCGTCCGCCGCCTTCATCCACCAAGGGGATGCGGGCGTTGCCTGTGACCAGGTCCACCTGGCTGGGCAGCGCGTCCCCCGCCACCTCGACCACAAGGTGGAAATCCTGTTCCTCGGGCACGACCAGTGAGTCGTTCATCAGGCGGAATCGGAACGGCGCTTCAGGTGCGAACTCCCGGCCGTGGAGGAGGATCCTGCGGGCGGGATCGGACACCAGGCTCGGTGCCGCGAAGAGCAGCAACAGCAGGATGGCGACAGGCGGCAAGGCCAGGCGGAGATGGCGTGAATTGCGCCGCAGGTCAATCGCATCGACGAACTGCAATGGACTCAGCTCCCGGCTTCGCTGGGCGACCGCAGCCTCGATCAGTTCGCGCTGTCCGGGCTGGGATGCCGCCATGTCCTGCAGTTGCAGGGTGTTGAGCAGCTTGTCGCGCACCTCTTCGAAATGGACCCCCACGATGCGCGCCGCTTCCGCATGCGAGATGACCCGTCCTAGGCGCAGCAACTTGAACAGGGGCTGCGCGATGAATCTGCCCAGGATGGCGGCCATCGCTGCGATTGATGCCCAGAAGAGCAGTGTTCGCGCCGTGGTGCCGAACCGCCCGAGGTACTCGAGCAACGCTGCCACCAGGAAGACGGCGACCACGAGCCCTATGGCATAGAGCGCGCCGCGTATCAGCCGGTCCTTATAGTACTTCCGGATGAAGGCATCGAGCTTCGATATCAGCAGTTCGTAGTCGCCTTGCATGGATAACGCCCGAACGCGGAAGAGAACAACCGTGTTGCGGAACAAAGCTAAGCCACGACAGTGCCGCGCGTCCGCCCGTCAGGGGTCCGGGCCTTGGGGGTCACCGAAGGATGAGGCGGATGGTTTTCTCCTCTTGGGTGGTCCTTACCCTTACCAGATAAGGCCCGGGAGCGGAATCAAGCGAGAATCGCTCCAGCAGGGCGCCCGATGCGGCACGGCCATTCCGTTGGATGACGGTACGACCTGTCATGTCGAGCACTTCCACCTGAACCGGGCCACTGCCAAGGCCATGCGCAACCACCGTGAACTCACCTTCGCTCGGGTTCGGAAATGCCACCAGCACGGGTCCTGCCGACTGAGTCTCATGCATTCCGGTGGTGTCCCAGAGGAATGAGAGCTCGATGATGCAGCCATTGCCGGCGTCCACGGAGACTTCATACAGGCCGTCGCCCTGCAAGAAGACGAATGCAGAACCATCGCCGATGGGCTCGCCATCCAGTGTCCATGCGTAGCTCTCGTATCCGCTGGGGACGAAAAGCACGTTTCCGTTCTGAACGAGGTTGAAGACAGGGCATACCACGATCGCATTGCTGGTATCCGAACAGGCAAAGGCGTTTGAGCCTACCACCTGCCAGATTCCGGGTCCGCTGGGAATAACGCATGGCCCTGTAGCATCCGCCACGGGCTGCCCATCCAGTAGCCAGGCGTAAGCACTGAGCGTCTGGTCCTCGGCGCAGAGCTCGCCGGTTTGCGCATTCTGCGAGATCACCACTTCGGGCAGCGGCAGGACCACGATGGTGGCGCTGTCCAGGACGACCTGCTGCGGGATGTTGGCGATGGACAGGCTGCCGATCGTACCCCCGGCCACGTTGAAGCTGTAGCTGCCGTCGCCCGCCAAGGGCAGGTTGTAGGTGCCCAGGAGGTCGTTGGAGCTCACCGGGTCCTCATCATAGAAGCTGATCGAATACGGCGGATTGTCCAGCAACAGGGAAAGGTCGCTCCAAGCAGCAGCGCTGACATCATCGAACGTGGAGGAGGTGTATGTGCCGCCCGAGGCGTCGGTAAGTACGAAGAACAGATCGGGCGCGCCCGTACAGCCCAGGAAGGGTACGCTGGGCTCTTCCACCTCGGTGCCGCACCAATCACCATTGACGCTGCTGAGCGTCAATGATTGCATGACGAATCCTCCGATAGTGGTCTGAAGCGTTACCGTGTAGGAGCCGGCGCCGGTGTAGGTCTGAGCAGGATTGGGGACGGATGCTGTTGCTCCGTTCCCGAAGTCCCATGCATAGCTCATGGGGGCCGGGCTGGCATCGATGAGGGCCTGGAAGGTCGCGGTCAGTGAGCCGCAGCCGCTGGGGGGCGCGTAAGTGAAGCTCGCAGTTCCTCCGGTGCCTGGCAGCACCGTGATGGAGGTGGGGAGCTCCTGTGGCACGTCCAGATCGAACCCGCCGGCGCTCACGCTGGCCAGGATACTGATGCTGATCGGATAGGTGCCGGCACCGAAAGGCGTGCCGCAGATGCGCGCGCAGCCGAATTCATACTCCTGTGGGTAGTAGATTCCGCTGGGTGAGTTCGTCGTGAAGTCGAGGCCGAAGGGCAGCCCGGAGACTCCGGTGATGGTGAGCTGGTTCAGGGTGACCTCAAAGCCCGTTCCCGGATCGGTGAAGCTGGCGGGCATCCAGAACGTGAAGTCGGACTCGTAGTAGAGGCCGGCGGTTGCGTCGGGGGCAGTGGCTGGGCAAAGCGTCGGGAATGCCGGGGTGGTGGTGCAGCCCTCATCGGGAACGCAACCGTCGCACTGGGCGGAGAGGTTAATGGCGAAGGCCGGAACCAAGGCTGCGAGAATTGCGCCGCGTAGGGTTGGGATCATGCTCAAGGGGCTTTCTGTGCCAGCCAATTTAGAGGAACCGTCCATATGCGCAGGGCTCAACCATGGCTCCGCGCCCTGCTCAGCCTTGTCTTCATCAGGTAAAGTAGCCTACGGGCTGGATTGCCCCCCTCAGCGGCAAGGTGGGCCAGGGCCGAGGGGATGTCGCGGTCGGCAAGGATGTAGAACCAACGCCGCCAATCGGCCGCAAGCCGGGCCTCGAAAGGGGCTTCGGGGAAGAGATGCCGGCTTCGATTGATCATCCTGAGCCGTTGCGTCCAGGCCCAAAGCCTCCGGATCAGCGCAGGGGTCGGGCGGCTGCGCAGCAGCTGCTCGAGCATGAGGTGGGCCTCCAGCTCCTCCGGGGAGGCCTCGATGCCGAAGGTGCGCAGCGCCTCCCGGCAGATGCGCTCGCGCACAGCGTACAGGTCGTGGCCATGCCTGAAATTCTGCTCGCCCAACCGGTAGCTGGTGAGTGGCTCAGGCAGGTTCGCCATCCGCGTATGCCTGGCTACGCTGAGCAGGAAGAGGTAGTCCATGCCCGGTTGGCGCCAGTCCTCCCGGCAGCGGAGCCGATGGTCACGTATCACGCTGGCACGGAACATGGCGGAACCGTAGAGCATCGGGTCCTGGAACAGCATGACACCTCTGGCCTCTTCGTCCGTGAGGGGCCATTCGGCGATTCGGTCCCGGATGCCGAAAATCCGGGCGTAGCTGCCAACGGCACCGATGTCCGGGTGCGCATCAAGGAAGGCGGCTTGCTTGGAGAACCGCTCCCGGTCCGCGATGTCATCCGCATCCAGGATGGCGATGTACGACCCGCGGGCCGCATCGAACCCCCGGTTGGCGGCCGCTGCCCGGCCCGTGTTCACCGCATGGGGCAGGAAACGGACGCGCGGATCGCCAATCGCTTTGACGAGTTCGGGGCCATTGTCCGTGCTGCCGTCGTCAATTACCAGAAGCTCAAGGTCAGCGAGCGAACTGCCCAGCACGCTGCTCAGGGCTTCCGCCACGTAAGGCCCCTTGTTGTAAAGGGTGGTGAGCACCGTGACTCTAGGCGCGGGCATGCCCCGGGATTGAAGCCTCCGGCTCAGGGGCGAACCACCGTGAACGGACGGCTCAGCGTGCGCACGCCATCGGTCAGCGTGATGAGGTAGAGACCGGCTGCGGTTCCTGACATGTCAATCGGAATGGTGGATCCGGCCGTGCCGGCCATGCTCGCAATGACGGGCCGGCCAAGGGCATCCCGCACACGGATCTGCAGCGGCTTCCCATAGGCGCGGTGGCCAATCCGCACCTCGAGCCGATCCACGCAGGGAACCGGCCCAAGGCTAACGAAGGGGAGGGCCGCACCCTCTGAGATCCCGACACCATTGACGAGCAGCGAGGCCCCAGAAGTGCACCCTGCCGCACTCGTACCCATGACGGTCCATGAGCCATTGACCGCTTGTACGCAAGGGCCATTCTCGCCTTCCAGCAGTTCTCCATCCAGCATCCAGGCATATTGCGTCAAGCCGCTGTCCTGGGCGCACACCGTTCCGGCGTCCTCGTCATAGAACAGCGTCACGTCAGGATCCGGATGGACCACCACCGTATCCTGATGGACCAACGTGAGAACCGTTTGTACCTGCACGGAGCGCAGCCCCGAGGCGCCGCCTTGTGACAAGGCGAATGTGCCCGGGGCTTCATCGAACGTGAACGTGCCGAGCAGATCATCGGCACTCAGTTCATCCTGGTCGTACAGCCGAAGGGTGAAGGGGGGGAATCCAAGCGCCATGGAAAGCCCGCTCCACGTGCCAGCCTGGCTGTTGCTGATGACGGTGGAGCGCTCTTCCCCGAGCCGGCTGTCATGCAGGGTGAAATAAAGGTCAGGCTGCCCTACGCAGCCCACGAAGGGCAGAGACGGTTCATCGAGGTCTCCGCACCAAGCATTGGGTATGCCCGTGATCTGAACCTGGGTGAGCATGGGTACGGAGAACGCCTGCTCCAGCACCACGGCATATGCATCAGCGGCCGTGTAGGTCTGGTCCGGCGGCACAGGACCTATATGGCTGGCGCCGTTGCCGAACGACCAGTTGAACTCCCCTTCCATTCCCGGCACTTCGCTAGCCGGACTGAATGAGACGGTCGCTGGAACACATGCTTGCGCCGGCGCGGGTGTGAAGCCCGGCAGGGTGTCTGCTGAATCGGGCAGCACCTGAATCGGGATCGGCACCTCGTAGGCCTGCGTGGTGTTGATTCCGCCGACCGTGCCGGTGACGGTGGCACGGACCCGGATGGTATCGGCACCCGGCAGCATGGGCGTACCGCATACCCTCACGCAGCCGAAGCCGTTCTGCTGCGGATAATAGGTGAGGGTGGGGCTGTTCGCCTGGTAGGTGAGACCGAGGGGAATATCTTGGATTCCGGTGACCACCAATTCCTGCACCACCACGTTGAGCTGGGTGCTCGGCTCCGGGAATGATGGCGGGACCCAGAAGGTGACATCCAGTTCATAGGGTACGCCCACCGTGCCGACAGGGGTGATGCTTGGGCATACCGCGGGGAACGGAGGGTCGACCGTGCAGGTGTCGATGATGACACAAGGGCCGCACTGCGCGAGCGCGTGACCCGTGGCCACAAGGAGCGGAAGGTGGAGCCAGCGCAACATGGCTCCAAGGTAGCATTCCCATCCGCGTTAGCGCTGTCGATGCAGGTCCGTTGCCCTGGAACCCGCTCAGGAGGGCATTCCGCCTTAAATTCGCGCCCCGCTACCATGGCACGCAAGGCAACCAGCGACCCCATCGACCTTCACGCATTGCCGCTACAGGATGAGCCGGACTCCCGTCAGTTCGTCCTGCGGGTGGGGGAGCATCGTGCGCGCCTGGAGTATGACCGGGACGGCGACCGCATCTTCCTGGGTACCTTGGATGTGCCCCGGCCAGTGGCCGATCTCGGTGTTGCCGACGTGGTGATGGAGAAGACCTTGGCCTGGGTGGAGGAGAATCGACTGAAGCTGATACCGACCCACCCCACGATCAAAGCTTACCTGCGCAAGCACACCGCGTGGCAGCGCCTGCTGCTGAAGGGCGTTCAGGTCTGAGCTTCGCCTTCTGCTTCCCTGCGTCTATACTTGTGAGGCGGCGCATCAGGCGCCCCCGATTCCATGCGCTTCTCCCGAACCACCGTGCTCGCCGCTCTGTTGCTGCGTGCCGCTTCCGCCACGCCTCAATGCACCCCCGTTGACTGCTTGGGCCAGCTGCCCGCATGGGGCGGCCTGTGCGCGGAGGGCTTCGTCACCGGGCGCGTAGGCCAGCCATACGCGGATGCGATCTCCTTCCACATCACCAACGCCTGCACCCCGGCAACACTCTTCGATCCCGCGCTTACCGGTGTCTCGGTGCGGATCACGCAGGTGACCGGCATCGGATTCAGTCAACTGCCCGCCGGCCTTACCGGCGCCACCGATTTCCCCGCCTATACACCGCCTGCCAATGGCTGCGGATCGCTGAGCGGCGTGCCTCTGGAGGCCGGCACGTTCGCCGCTTCGGTGGACCTGGTGGCGAACGTGAATGCGTGGCCATTCTCGCTCACCTGCGGCGGCTTCGGGCCCATTGCTCAGAACGGCAATCCGGTGAGCTTCCCGCGCGGCCTGGTGATCCTGCCGGACCCCTCCTTCATCGTTCCTGCGGCACCGCTCTGCGCGACCGATGCCCCATTCAATCTTGTGCCGACAGGAACCACGGGTGGTGTATTCAGCGGCCCCGGCGTTTCAGGCGACCAGTTCGACCCCGCCGTGGCCGGCATCGGCATCCACGTGGTGAAGTACGCGGTAAGCGCTCAGCAGGGCGCTGCGGTCGCCCCGGCCGCCGATAGCCTGAGCCTCGCCATCGAGGTGGTGGATTGCGCACCGCCGTGCGATGCGCTGAGCGGCACGCTCACCCGAATCGGCGACGTTCAGGTGTGCCGCGATCCCGGCGGCACCACCATCGCTGCCGTGCCCAACGGCGATGCTGTGCTGCTCGATGGCCACGTATTGCGCTTTCTTTTCTCCAATGGCCTCACGCCTGTGGTGCAGGGAATCCTCGATGATCCGACGGTCACCTTCACCGAGCCGTTCACGCTCGTGCAGCTCACCCCCATCGTATATGACCCCTCCACGTTCGACCTCGCCTTCGTGGAACTCGGGGTCACCACGGTACTGGACATCGAGGACAGCATTCAAGCTCAGGGCGCCTGCGCAAGCCTCAGCTATGCATCCACGAGCATTGATTTCGCGGTGGCGGATTGCTGCACGGCCTACGCCGGCACGTTGGGCGGATTGGATTTCATTCCTTGCCTGGTGCCCGGTGGATTCGTGGAGCTTGTGGGTATTCCCGGGGGCGATGCGGTGGTGCCTGCGGGTTACGCGTTGGCCTATGTGCTGACCCAGGGCGCGGGACTCACCATCCTTGCCGCCGGCCCCGATCCGGTGTTCCAGGTCAGCGAAACAGGTGTGCATGCGATCCATACCCTGGTCTATGACCCGACCACATTCGACCCCGGCCAGATCGAATGGGGGGTCGCCACCGCGGCCGAGGTGAATGCCCTGTTCATCGTGGGGGGCGGATCCATCTGCGCCAGCCTCGACCTCATCGGCGCCCCGTATGATGTCGTGCTTTGCTCCAGCTCCTGCGATGCCGATGCGGGCACCCTCTCCGGGGGAGGCGCCGTATGCCTTGAGGACGGAGAGGCGACCTTGGAGGCCACGCCCAATGGCGATGCGGTGGTACCCGCCGGCTTCACCGTGGCGTATGCGCTCTCCCAAAGCGCCGGCCTGGTGATCATCGATGCGGCTTCGGTGCCTGTTTTCACCGTCTCGGAGCCCGGCTCCTACGCCATCCACACGCTCGTGTACGACCCGGCCGTACTGGACCCCGGCTTCATTCAGCCGGGCATCACCACGGCTTTCGATGTGGCTGCGCTCTTCCTTCAGGGCGGCGGCGCGCTCTGCGGCAGCCTGGATGCGGCCGGTGCCGGCTTCATCGTTGAGGTTTGCAGCAGCCTTCCGGACCTGGGCGCGGAGGGCATCCGGCTTGCGCCCAATCCAACGGATGGCGCATTCACCGTGCAGCTGGAAGGCGCTGGTGCCGCAGACCTGGAAGTGATCGACGGCGGTGGCAGGGTCGTGCACCGGCAATGGCTCATGGAATGCGACCGGCCCCAAGCGGTGGTGCTCTCCGATGATCTCGGCACCGGTCTGTACGCCGTGCGGGTCACCCATGGCCGCGGCCGTGCGGTGCACCGGTTGCTGATATGCCGGTAGAGGGCCATCCGGCTACTTTCGCGACCTTCATAGCTGTCCCAGCATGTCCGTCCGCGTCCGCTTCGCACCCAGTCCCACCGGTCCATTGCATATGGGCGGTGTCCGTACCGCGCTCTACAACTACCTCTTCGCCAAGCGGCACGGGGGCGCGTTCCTTCTGCGCATCGAGGACACGGATCAGGGGCGCTACGTGCCCGGGGCCGAGGACTACATCCGGCGAAGCCTGGAGTGGTGCGGGCTGGTGGCGGAGGAGAGCCCTTGGGCCGGCGGGCCGGATGGGCCCTACCGGCAGAGCGAGCGCAAGGCGCTTTACAAGCAGTATGCGGATCGGCTCGTGGCCGAGGACAAGGCGTACTACGCCTTCGACACCGCCGAGGAGCTTGAAGCCATGCGGGAGCGCCTGAAGGCGGCAGGCGTTGCGGCGCCGGCCTACAATGCCGTGACGCGCGAGCACATGAAGAACTCGCTCAGCCTGAGCGCCGACGAGGTGAGCGAGCGCCTAGCCCGCGGCGATGAGCACGTGGTCCGGCTGAAGGTGCCGCGCCATCACGAAGTGCGCTTCGAGGACCTGATCCGCGGCTGGGTGGTGGTGCACAGCAGCAACATCGACGACAAGGTGCTCTTCAAGAGCGATGGCATGCCCACGTATCACCTGGCCAACATCGTCGATGACCACCTGATGAGGATCACGCACGTCATTCGGGGCGAGGAATGGCTGCCCAGTGCGCCGCTGCACGTGCTCATCTACGAAGCGTTCGGGTGGGAGCGGCCGGCCTTTGCGCACCTGCCCCTGATCCTGAAGCCCGACGGCAACGGCAAGCTCAGCAAGCGCGATGGCGATCGGCTCGGATTCCCGGTCTTCCCCTTGGACTGGGTGGATCCCGTGACAGGGGAGAAGAGCAGCGGCTATCGCGAGAAGGGCTACTACCCCGAGGCCTTCGTGAACATGCTGGCGCTGCTGGGCTGGAATCCCGGGGGTGACGTTGAGCTGATGTCGATGGAGGAAATGGTCGCCCATTTCGACCTGGCGCGGGTTCACAAGGGGGGCGCCCGCTTCGATCCGGAGAAGACCAAGTGGTTCAATCAGCAGTACCTGCGCAAGCGCCCCGATGCCGAGCTGGGAGAGGCGCTTCGGGCCCGGCTCGCCGACCGCGGCATCCCATGCACCCCCGAGAAGGCGGCTGCCGCAGCAACGTTGCTGAAGGAGCGCGCCACATTCGTGGATGACATGCTCGAGGGCCTGTATCTGTTCACCCTAGGCTCACCCATCAGCGGCAACCCAGAGGCAGAGGCCGAGCTGCGCAAGCGCTGGAAGCCGGAGGCCGCACCGGCCATCGAGGCGTACATCGCCAAGCTCGAAGGCTTTACGGCCCTCACCCCGCAAGGGCTTGAAGAGGCGTTCAACGCGGTCCTGCTGGGCGCTGGATTGAAGGTGGGTCAGGTGATGCCGCTGTACAGGCTCTTCGTGGCCGGCCGCATGCAAGGCCCGGGCATGTTCGAGGTGAGCGCACTGCTGGGCAGGGAAGAGGTGGTGGCGCGCCTGCGGGCCGGTTTAGACCTGTGCCGGTCATGGGCGTGATCGAGGTGAATGGCATCCGCGTGTTCGCCTTCCACGGCTGCCTGGCGGAGGAGGCGCGCATCGGAGGGCATTTCCGCGTGGATGTGACTGCCCAGGGCGATTTCAGTGATGCTGAAGCCTGCGATGACCTAAGGCGAACGGTCGACTACGGCCGCGTGACGGCCATTGTCCGCGAGCAGATGACCGTTCGCAGCCGTCTGATTGAGCATGCTGCGCGCCGGATACTGGAGGCCCTGCGGCGCGAGTGGCCCGGTCCGGTGCGATGGCGCGTGCGTCTGGTGAAGGAACGGCCGCCGGTTCACGGTGACGTGGAGGAGGCTGTCTATACAGTGGAGGGTTGAACGTTCCGGCGGGACAAGGCCCCGGCACCTATCTTCGCGCCCGTTCCGGTCACGTGGCCGAGTGGCTAGGCAGAGGTCTGCAAAACCTCGTACAGCGGTTCGACTCCGCTCGTGACCTCCGGCAGATCCCCGTCTTCAGCGGGGATCTGCCATTCAAGGGGTTACCTTGGCCCATACCAATCGCCTGCAAACCGCGTTGTGGGCATTGATTGAACGATCACCGGCAGTTCCGCATGACCCGACTCGCCTCCCTTGTCACCGCCTTGATACCAGGAGCCCTCCTCGCGCAAACCCCCATCGGCGCGTGGCGCGACCATCAGCCCTACCAGCGGATGGTGGATGTGGTGGAGGGGGATGGAGCGGCCTACTGCGCCACGGTTAACGGGCTATTCCGGTACGATGTGGGCTCGGGCGAGATCCAGCGCATCAACAAGGTGAACCTGCTCAATGATGTGGACATCCGAGGCCTGGCCTGGTGCGCACCGCTCCGGATGCTGCTGGTCCATTACGGCAACGGCAACCTGGACCTGGTGCAGGGCGACCGCAGCTTCAACCTCGGCGACATCAAGCGCAGCGCTATCCTGGGCGACAAGGCCATCTACCGGACCCACGTGGAAGGTACCACGGCCTACCTGGCCTGCGGGTTCGGCATCGTGGTGGTCGACCTGGAGCGGCGCGAGGTGAAGGAGACCTGGTTCATCGGGCCGGGAGGCGGCCAGGTGCAGGTGCGCGGCATCACGTTCACTGCGGACTCCATCTATGCAGCCACGGGCACGGGGCTATACACCGCGTCGCGAAATGCGTCCAACCTGGCCTCCTTCACCAACTGGCGGAAGCGCACCGACATGGGGCCGGGCATGGCGAACGGCCCGTTCGACCTTGCCATCACCTTCCAAGGGAGGCCCATCATCAACTGGAACAAGCCGGTGGGCGAGCAGGATACGCTGCTCGTGCTGCGCCCGGACAATACCTGGGAGCAGTTCTCCTACGGACGCGGCGTGCCCAATTTCGATCTTCGGCTCGGCACCAACCCCGACTTCTTCACGCTCACCCATGAGTTCGGCGTGAGCCAATTCAACAGCAGCTTCGAGGAGGTCAACTACACCTACACCTACGGGTCGATTCCGAGCTTCCCCATTCGGGCCATCCTCAACACCTCCGGGCAGCTCTGGGTGGCCGACCGCTTCGTCGGGCTGGTGATCCTGGTTGCCTATAATCAGGGTGTGCCCGTGAGGCCCAATGGCCCCAAGACGTCCAGCGCGTACCGCATCGATGCCAGCGGCGGTGCGGTGTATGTAGCCACCGGCGCTGTAGCCGGCAATTGGGCCAACACCTTCCTCAAGGATGGCGTGCACCATTTCATTGACGAGACCTGGCGCACCAACGACCCCGACAATAACGAGCTGCTCAGGGGCGGCAATGCGTTCGCCGGCGCCGTGAATGACATCGTTGCCGTTGCCGTGGACCCGTTCGACCCGGCGCGCGCCTTCGTGGGGAGCTGGGATGACGGGGTGGTGGAGCTCCGCAATCGGGAGCCTGTCCTCATCCACAACGAAACCAACAGCAGCTTGGGCATCGCTACCAATGATGGCTCGGGGAAGGTGAACGTGGGCGGGCTCGACTTTGACCTCCAAGGCAACCTCTGGGTGTCGAATGCCCATGCGGCCGCCCCGATTTCCGTCCGCACCCGGGCGGGCGCCTGGTACAGCTATGCGCCGGGCGCCATACTCGGGGGCAACGGGCTGATCGGGGATATCCTGGCTGCATCGAACGGGTTCAAGTGGATCATCCGCCCGCGCGGCAATGGCCTGCTCGTGTTCAACGACAATGGCACGCTCGCCGATCCCGGCGACGACAGCTACAAGCTCATCAACAATGCCCCAGGCAGCGGCGGGCTACCCACGGTGGATGTGCTGAGCATCGCAGAAGACAAGGATGGCCAGATCTGGGTGGGCACCAATAAGGGCATCGCCGTGTTCTACACCCCCGCCGACCTCTTCACCGACAGCCCTACGGATGCCCAGCAGATCCTCATTGAGCAGGAGGGCAATGTGCAGATCCTGCTGGAGACGGAATTCGTTAGCGCCATCGCGGTGGACGGCGCCAATCGCAAATGGATCGGCACGCAAACGGGCGGAGTCTACCTCGTGAGCCCTGACGGGCGGGAGCAGATACACCACTTCACGGCGGAGAACAGCCCGCTGCCCAGCAACACCGTCACGGCCATCGCCATCGATGGCACCACCGGCGAGGTCTTCATCGGCACGGACAGGGGCATCATGGGCTACCGCTCCGATGCGATCGATGCCGCGGAAGCGGCCGATTGCGCCAAAGTGTTCCCCAATCCCGTTCGTGAGACCTATACGGGTCCCATTGCCGTGACCGGGTTGGCGCGCGACAGCGAGGTACGCATCACCGATGTGAGCGGCAACCTTGTGTACCGCACCACCTCCCTCGGCGGTCAGGCCATCTGGAATGCCACAGACCTGAGCGGGAATCGCGTCGCCACGGGGGTCTACCTCATCTTCGCCAGCGACAGGGAGGGCGGCTACAAGTGCAACACCAAGGTGCTGGTGGTGCGCTGAGGCTTCGGCAGCCCCTGCCATGCTCGTAACCACCCAAGCCGTCGTGCTCCGTGCCATTGCGCACGGTGACCGTACCCTGGTCCTGAAGGCCTGGACCCGGCGTGGCGGGGCGCGTAGCTATGTGGTACGCACCGGCCGCCGCGGGGCTTCGGCCGCCGTGGCCCAGCCCCTGAGTCGCGTGGAGCTGGTGGCGGATGAGCATCCCGAGCGCGACCTGCACTCCGTTCGTGAGATCCGCGTGGACAGGCCCTACCTGCGCATCCCATACGAGCCGATCCGTGGAGCGGTAGCGCTCTTCACCCAGGAGCTGCTGCTGCGTACGCTGCGCGCTGAGAGCCCCGATCCGGATATCGATGCCGTGGTGGAGGAAGCCCTGGAATCCATCGACAGCGCTGCCGACCTCAGGTGCCTGCCTCTGGTGCTGCTGATTCGCCTATCAGCCCCTTTGGGCTTCCTTCCTGCTCCGCCCATGCCCGGCGAGGACCATTTCGACCTGCAGGAGGGCTGCTTCATGCCTGCGGGCGCGATGCACGGCCACCTGCTGGCCCCGCCGCTCAGCTTGGCCTTGGCCGACCTGCTCCACGTGGACTTCGCCGACCTGGAGCGGGTGCGGCTCCCCGCACAGGTCAGGCGGGACCTGATGGATCATCTGCTGCTCTATTACCGGATGCATGTGGAGGGCCTTGGAGAACTGCGGTCGCCAGCGGTGCTTCACACGGTGCTCAGCTGATGGCCGTACTTTCGGCCGCCCCGTGAGCATGCGCGCGCGACTCCCTTCCATATTCGCAGCCGCCTTGCTGGCCGCGGGCTGCTCCACCGACCCCGAATCCATGAACACCACCGCACGGCTGACGGCGCCCCAGGCCGCCAAGCGGCCGCACGCCATCACGGCCCATGGGCATACCCGCATCGACGAGTACTTCTGGATGCGGCTCTCGGAACAGCAGCGCAACGCTGCCGAGCCCGATGCCGAAACGCGCAAGGTGATGGACCATCTCAATGCCGAGAATGCCTACACAGAGGCCGTCCTGCAGCCGGTGAAGGAGCTGCGCGATAGCCTTTTCAAGGAAATGAAGGCGCGCATCAAGGAGACGGATCTCAGCGTGCCCTACCGGGAGAACGGTTTCTGGTACCGTCACCGCTTCGACGAAGGCAAGGAATACGCGGTGCATCTGCGCGCAAGGGCTGCCGGAGACCGCTGGCCCCCCGAAGGTGATCCGGCGTGGACCGTGCTGCTGGATGAGAACCGGATGGCAGAGGGCAGTGCGTACTTCGACCTCGGGGACTTCGAGGTGAGTCCGGGCAATGGCCTTGTCGGATACAGCGTGGATCGCGTGGGGCGCCGGAAGTATGAGCTCCGGTTCCGCGACCTCGCCACCGGCGCCGACCTGCCCGATGTGATCACCAATACGAGCGGCGGATGCGCCTGGGCGGACGACCGCACCGTGTTCTACGCACGCAAGGACAAGACCCTTCGCAGCTACCGCATCTACCGGCATGCCCTCGGCACCGACCCCTCCACAGACCCCGTGGTGTTCGAGGAGAAGGACCCGGCTTACAGTTGCGACGTGTACCGCAGCCGCTCGGACCGCTTCGTGATGATCGTGAGTGAGAGCACGATGAGCAGTGAGCATCGCTTCCTGCCCGTGGACGACCCGATGGGCGCGTTCAAGGTGTTCCTTCCGCGCGAGCCGGAGCATGAGCATTCCGTGTCGCATGTGCCCGGCAAGGCAGGTGCTCCCGGCCGATGGTACATCCTTACGAACTGGGAGGCGCGCAACTTCCGCCTCATGGAGTGCGCGGAGGATGCCACGGCGGACAAGGCCAGGTGGAGGGAGGTGGTGCCGCACCGGGAGCAGGTGCTCCTGGAGGATGTGGACACCTTCCGCGACCACCTGGTGGTGACCGAGCGCCGCGAGGGCCTCACTCACCTTCGCGTCCGACGGCTGAGCGACGGCCGCGAGCATGAGATTGCCTTCAACGATCCCGCATACGTAGCCTATTCGGGCACCAATCCTGAATGGGACAGTGACAAGCTGCGGTACGGCTACGCATCGCTCACCACGCCCAGCAGCGTCTATGAGCACGACCTCAATGCGGACGCCTCGGTGCTGCTCAAGCAGCAGGAGGTCCTTGGCCCCTTCTCGCCGCTGGATTACGTCAGTGAACGCATCTGGGCCCCTGCGCGGGACGGGGCGCGCATCCCCGTGAGCATCGTGTACCGAAAGGGCACGCCGCTCGACGGCACGGCGCCGCTGCTGCTCTATGGCTACGGCAGCTACGGGCACAGCATCGACCCCACGTTCAGCAGCGCGCGCCTGAGCCTGCTCAACCGCGGATTCGTCTATGCCATTGCGCACATCCGCGGAGGCGAGGAGCTCGGCCGGGCCTGGTACGAGAGCGGCAGGATGGAGCACAAGCTGAACACCTTCCATGACTTCATCGACTGCGCCGATCATTTGGAGCGCATGCGGTACGCCGACCCCAAGCGCATCTTCTGCCTGGGCGGCAGCGCCGGCGGGCTGCTGGTGGGTGCGGTGCTCAACATGCGCCCCGACCGCTGGAACGCCGCATGCGCCGAGGTGCCCTTCGTGGACGTGGTGACCACCATGCTCGACGACAGCATCCCGCTGACCACCGGCGAGTACGATGAGTGGGGCGATCCGAAGGAGAAGGAAGCCTATGAGCGGATGCTCGGGTATTCGCCGTACGACAATGTGCGCGATGCCGACTACCCCGCCTTGCTCGTCACCACGGGCTTCCACGACAGCCAGGTGCAGTACTGGGAGCCGGCCAAGTGGGTGCAGCGTCTGCGCGAGCACCAGAAGTCCGATGCGCCCATCCTGCTGCACACCAATATGGAAGCCGGTCACGGCGGGGCCTCAGGCCGGTTCGAGATGCTCAAGGAGGTCGCGCTGATCTACGCATTCCTCCTGCATCGGGCCGGGGCGGCAGGGACCTAAGCCTTCGGCTGCCGTTCCTCCTGGGCGGTGCCCAGGTCCAATGCGCGATGGCGGCTGAAGAGCCGCGTGAGGTCCATGCCGAAGTAGCGCAGGGCCCCCAGCAGCACCATGGTGGCGGTGGCCTCATCGAGATTGCCGACCAAGGGGATGTTGTCCGGCAGGAACTCGAACACGCCCAGCGTCGGATTGATGAGGTAGAAGAAGGCCAACAGGCCTGCGATGGCAACGAGGATGGTCTTCATGGTACCGGAACGGATGACGAACGCATGGCAGCCCAACGAAGGTATGCGGGTAATTTCGCGGGCCATGAAGACCCTCGTAGCCCTCGGTGCATTCCTGGTCGGTGCGCTCCCCATCCATGCACAGACCATGCCTGATGCGGATGCGCTTGACCAGATGCGGTATGACGTGAAGTACCTGGCGAGCGACCTCCTCGAGGGGCGGGAGGCCGGCACGCCCGGAGAGCGGCTCGCCGTGGATTACATCGCCGCCAAATTCGGCAACGTGGGCCTGATGCCTTATGGAGCCGATGCCGGCTACCTGCAGCCCTTCACCTTCCAGGCGGAGCCCCGGCTGGGAGCCGGCAATACGCTGCAGGTCGGCCGCAAGAAGCCCCTGGCCGGGGAGGAGTGGCATCCGCTCGCCTGCTCGGGCTCGGGCCCTGCAAGGGGCAAGGTGCTGAAGCTCGGCTACGGCATCGTCGCACCCGAGCTCAACTACGCCGATTACCCGGACTCCCTGAGCCTGAAGGACAGGGTGGTCGCTTTCAGCGTCAGCTCCCCCGATGGCATACATCCGCACAGCAAGTACCTCGCCCACCACGACCTGCAGGCGAGGGCGCAGAAGGCCGCAGAACGCGGGGCTGCTGCGGTGCTCTTCTACAACGACGACCCCACGGCGCCCTCCCCGGAGCCTAAACTCTCGGCCAAGATCAAGCCCTTGGGCATCCCGGTCATCTTCCTGAAGGGCGATCTGTACGCGGAGATGGTGATCGACAACAATCCGTGCGCGGTGAACGTGGACATCGTGCGTGAGGAGCGTACAGCCTACAATGTGGTGGGCATGCTCGACAATGGCGCGCCCAACGTGGTGGTGGTCGGCGCCCACCTCGACCACCTGGGCTGGGGGGATGAGGGCTCACTGCACCGCGGCGAGCGTGCCATCCACAACGGAGCTGATGACAATGCGAGCGGAATCGCCGTGATGCTGCAGCTGGCGCGCGACCTTGCCGAGATGGACCAGGCCCGGGCCAACGACTACCTGTTCATTGCCTTCAGCGGCGAGGAGAAGGGCCTGTATGGCTCGAACTACTGGACGAAGAACCCTACGGTGCCGATCGGTGAGCTCAATTACATGATCAACCTCGACATGGTAGGCCGCCTGGACAGCACCGGCACCATCGGCGTCAATGGCGTGGGCACCTCGCCAGCATGGGCCGAGGCGGAGCGCATCCTCGTCGGCGACCTGAAGGTGAAGACCACCACGAGCGGCATTGGCCCCAGCGACCATACCAGTTTCTACCTGCAGGGCATCCCCGCCATCCATTTCTTCACGGGCACGCACGCCGACTATCACAAGCCCAGCGACGACGAGGAGAAGATCAATTACGAAGGGATGCTGCGCATCACGCGCTACATCGAGAGCCTGATCGCCACGCTCAGCGATGACGGGAAGCTTGCCTTCACCAAGACCGAGGAGGTGAACACCGAGAACACGCCGCGCTTCAAGGTGACGCTGGGCGTTGTGCCCGACTACCTCTATGATGGCAAGGGCATGCGGATCGACGGCACCACCGAAGGCAAACCGGCCGCGAATGCGGGGCTGAAGGCCGGCGATATCGTGCTGAGGCTCGGCGCCGTGGAGGTGAACGACATGATGGGCTACATGAAGGCGCTGGCGCAGTTCAATAAAGGAGACAAGGCGAAAGTGCGGGTGCTGCGCGGCAATGAGGAGGTGGAGGCGGAAGTGACCTTCTGAGCGGCAGGCGGCATGTGCCATGCCGGGCATCAGACGCTCGGGCCAGGATGACGCCCCCCGGGGCTCCCGTTCAACCGCGATATTCGCCCTCGATGAGCAACGCGCAACGCATCGCCGTGATCGGCGCCGGCAGCTGGGGCACCGCCCTGGTGAAGCTCCTGAGCACCAATGCCGCCCGGGTGGGTTGGTGGGTCCGCCGCGCCGACACCATCGCGCACATCGGCAAGTACGGCCACAATCCGGACTACATCAGCGCCGCGCAGCTCGACACGGGCCGTCTCGCTATGAGTGACGACATCCATGCCGTGGTGCGCGATGCCGAGGTGCTGGTCATTGCCGTGCCCAGCGCCTTCCTGAAGGCCACCCTGGAGCAGCTGGACCCCGCCGAGCTGAAAGGCAAGATGCTCTTCAGCGCGGTGAAGGGCATCGTGCCCGAGACCAACCAGATCGTTGGCGAGTACCTCTTCCAGCACTGGGGCGTGACCGAGCAGGATTTCGGCGTGATCTGCGGCCCCTGCCACGCCGAGGAGGTGGCCATGGAGCGCCTCAGTTACCTCACCATTGCCTGCCAGGATGCGGCCAAGGCGAAGGCCATGGGCGATGCGCTCAACGGCCGGTTCATGAAGACCACCCTCAGCGACGACATCTACGGCACCGAGTACGCGGCCATCCTCAAGAACGTGATCGCGGTATGCGCGGGCATCAGCGTTGGCCTGGGCTATGGCGACAACTTCCGCGCGGTGCTCGTGAGCCGCGCCATCCAGGAGATCGAGCGCTTCGTGGCCGCCGTGCATCCCATCGCGCGCGACATCAACGAGCCGGCCTACCTCGGCGACCTGCTGGTCACGGCCTACAGCACCTTCAGCCGCAACCGCGAATTCGGCAACATGGTGGGCAAGGGCTACAGCGTGCGCGCCGCGCAGCTGGAGATGAACATGGTGGCCGAGGGCTACTACGCCGTGAAGTGCGTGCATGCCATCAACGAGAAGCTGAAGGTGGACATGCCCATCATCGAGGCCACCTACCGCATGCTCTACGAGAAGATGGCGCCGATGATGGAGATGCGCTTGCTGAGCGAGCGGCTCGCGTGATTCCTCACGGCATCCATCCCCCCGCCCGCATCAGGCCATAGCATCCGCTGGCCAGTAAGAACGCGCCGATGCTGCGGAAGAGCACGCGCAGGCCCTTCGGCGAGAGCTTCTCCTGGGCCTTCACGCCCAGGCGCACCAGGATCATGAGCAGGATGATGGCGCCTGTGAAGGCCCCCAGCGCGAAGGCCAGCAGATCGCGGAAGGCGTCGCTCGTCATGCCGAAGGAGACGAGCATGAGCTTGACGCCGCACCAGAAGAGCAGCAGTTGCGGGTTGGCCAGGCCCAGCAGCACGCCGCGCCGCAGGTCGCCGGTGAGCTTGTCCTCGCCCGGCTCGGCGGGCTTTGGGCGGTAGATGAAGACGAAGTAGATGCCGAGCAGCAGCAGGATGGACGCCACCACGTAGGTGATGCCTGTGGCGCCGATGCCCAAGGCCTCGACCAGCCAGCCAGCGGCGAGGAAGGCGATGCCCGCATAGATGAACTCGGGTATGGAGCCCCCCACGGCCATGCGCCGGCCGGCGTGCCGCCCCCACTTCACGGTATGCGCCAGCACTGCGGTGTTCACCACCCCGGCCTGCAACGAACCGATGAAGCTGGCCAGCGTGGCAGCGAGGAAGAAGATCAGCGTGTCCACCTTTGCGCAAAGTAGCCGCTTCAACGCAATGGCCCTGCTGCGCTTCCATTGGGACTTCTTCGGCCCCGACGCGTCGACCACCGCCGAGCACTTCCTGCATCACGTGGATGAATTCTGCGCGCGCCAGGGAATCCACGGGCATCGGCATTGGATCACCGCTCTGCCCGTGCGCGTGACCGCCACGCTCGAGTGCGATGAGGCGCACCTGAAGCTGATCCGCGATGCGCTCCGTCCGAAGCGGGGCGAACGGGTGCTTGAATGATCAGCGCACGAAGCGCACGGTCTCGATCTGGTCCGCGGTGCGCAGCCTGAGGAGGTAGGCACCTGGGGCCAGGTCGCGGGCGTCAGCGCGCATGCGCTGAGGACCCGCTGCCATACGGGCGTGCAGCAGGGTGCGCACCAAGCGCCCGTTCGTGTCCAGAAGGTCCACGTCGGCCATGGCCGTGTTGGCCAGGTCGATGGTGATGAAGAGATCACCGCCGCTGGCTGAGACCTGCAGCGCGGTGCGCGGAGCATCGGTTTCATGCACCCCGGTGGTGTTATCGCTCACCAGCAGCACCCGGAACACGCGGGCGGTGGCATCGCTCTGCGTGCCGTCGTTGATGAAGAAGATGTTGCGGGCCGTGCTCTGGATGCCTCCCACGATGTGCCCTGCGAGAATGGTATCGCCCGCCAGCGCATCCAGGTCGATGATGTTGTCACCGATCGCAGGCACAGAGGGATCAATGATGAATTCCGCCCCGGAGCCAAGCAGCGCCGGCATCTCCCCGATGGCCATCTCCTCCATCGTGCCATCGGCGAATCGTTCCACCCGGCTGATGGTGTTCACGAAGGGCACGTTGGTGTCGTCGATGAGCTGGCCGTTCGCATCGAAGTAGTAGCGCCCGATGCCGCCGAAGAAGACGCTGCTCATGCGGTTATCGGCCGTGGCATAGGCGGCCAGGTGCGCCGTGTGGTACTGGTTCAGCAGCTGCTCGAAGCCGGGCACCACGGTGTAGCCGGTCGCGCTCACATCCACCGTGTTGAGCCACGGCAGGTTGGCGCCGTACTGGAACACGCCGCTGAAGGCCGTGTAGCCCTGGCTGCCATCGGGGAACACCTGCGCCACCAGGTTGTAATCGCGCCGGTGCAGGTTCACCGTATCCACCGTCTCCGCATAGTTGGCGATCGCGAGGTTGGTGCCATCATCCTCGATGGTGAAGCGGCGGATGGCGTTGGTGTACTGCTGGATGAAGCCAGGACCGAAGTTGGGGCCCTGCGGATTGTATCGGCCCACGAAGCGCTGCCCGCCCACGAGCAGGAAGGTGCCGTTGAGGATGCCGAGGTAGCCGCCGGTCACCTCCATGCGGTTGTCCACGATGGAGCGCACGTGCGGGGCCACGGGCTGCGCGTTCTTGATGGCCGTGATGATGCCGGGCACATCGACGGCGGTGAGGCGCGGGTGCGTGATGTGGTCAGCGGCAATGGTGGAGTAGCCATAACCGCCGATGATGTAGAGCGTGCTGCCGATCTGCTGGTGCTCCAGGTTGGTGCTCTGCAGCTGCATGTACACGGCCGTGGGCAGCGTGCTGAGCGAGGCGCTCCAGACCTGCTGCGTCTGCGGGTTCACCACGTAGGCGCTGGTGTTGTTATCCGCGGCGAGGAAGGCGGCGAAGGGCTGGCGACGGTGAAGGCCATCGGTGCGGCCGCCGATCAGCAGCCATTCGCCCTCATGCTGGCCCCAAGCGAAGGACTGGATGCCGGGCATGTCGGGGATGGTGACCTCCTGAAGCACGATGGTGCGATCGCCCAGGTCCTGGGCGTTGAGGCTGAACGGAATGAATGCGAGGAAGGGTAGCAGTCGGCGCATGAGAGCAGGTCTTCAGGCAAAGCAGGTGAATGCCCGGCTCCCGGAATGTGAGCAAGGTCACCTAGCTCAGCGCAGCAGCAGCCTCATGATCCTCTCCTTGAGGCTTGCGTACGGCGGCTCCTGAAGGCCGTGGTCGATGGCCGTGCTGGCCCGGACCATGCCCTTGCGGTTGCTGAACAGCTCAAAGGAGTTCCGGCCATGGTAGCGCCCCATGCCGCTGTAGCCCACGCCGCCGAAGGGCAGCTCCTCCGGTCCGAACTGCAGGAAGCAGTGGTTGATGCAGCCGCCGCCGAAGGCGATGCGCTCCTGGAAGAAGCGCTGAGAGGCGCGGTTGCTGCTGAAGATGTAGGTGGCCAGGGGGAAGGGGTTGCGGCGCACCACGGACAGCACCTCCTCCGGTTCGGTCCACGGGACCACCGGCAGCACCGGGCCGAAAATTTCCTCGCGCATGACGGCGCTATCCAGTGAGACGTTCGTAAGCACCGTAGGCGCGATGTAGCGTTCGTCCTTGTCCGTGGCGCCGCCCATGAAGCGCTCGCCCTGTGTGAGGTATGCGCTCACCGTCTCGAAGCGGCGATCATTCACCAGGCGGGCATAGTCGGGGCTCTGCTGCGGATCAGCGCCGTAGGCCTTCTTCACGAAGCGCGCGAAGCGGTCCAAGAACTCATCCATCACTGAGGCGTGCACCAGCGCGTGGTCCGTGGCGATGCAGGTCTGCCCCGCGTTGAAGTACTTGCTCCACGCGATGCGCTTCGCGGCGGTGCGGAGATCGGCGGTGCGGTCCACGATGGCGGGGCTCTTGCCGCCCAGCTCCAGCGTCACGGGCGTCAGGTGCGGCGCCGCCAGCGCCATGATCTCGCGCCCCACGGCCGGACTGCCCGTGAAGAAGATGTGGTCGAATCGGAAGGGCTGGATGAGCCGCGGGCCCACCTCGCGCCCCGGACCCTGCACCACGCGCACCTGCTCGGGCAGGGCATCGGCCAGGAGTCGTTCCACCACAAGGGCGGTGTGCGGTGTCTCGTTGCTGGGCTTCACCAATGCGCAATTCCCCGCGGCGATGGCTCCCACCAGCGGCGATAGCAGCAGCAGCACCGGGTAGTTCCACGGCGCGATGATCAGCACCACGCCGAGCGGTTCAGGGTGCACATGGCTCTCGGCCACTTGGATGGCCAGGGGCGAAGGCACGCGCTGAGGCCGCATCCAGTCCTTCAGGTGCTTCAGGGCATGGTCGATGGCCGTATACACAAGGCCGATGTCGCTCATGTAGGCCTCGAAGCGCGGCTTGCGCATGTCGGCGTGCATGGCCGCCAGCAGCTCCTTTTCGTGCTTCCGCAAGCTGTTGCGCAGGCGCTTCAACGCGTCGCGTCGCGCGGCGTAGGGGCGTGTGGCGCCGCTTTCGAAGTGGGTTCGCAGTTGGCCCGGAATGTCCAGCACCGAAGACATGCGGCCAAGGTAGCTGCCCTAGGCCGCGAGGATGAAGTCCTCACCCTCCGCCAATCCGCGTGAGGCCAGGAACGCGGCAATGCGATCGCCCGTGCCCCGCTGGCTGATGAACGACACGATGAGGGCCTCACCCGCTGGTGGGAGCCGATCGTGCGGGATGAAGGCATGGCCCGCCAGCCCGCGGGGCTTCACATCCGTGAAGGCCTGGATGGCGATGCCCTCCGCCTCCAGCATCGCGGCGCGGTCGCGGCACAGGTTGCTGGTTCCTGCGATGATCACCGGACGGCCGTTCAGGGTGCGCTTCAGCCATCGCGCCAGCCACTTCGCTTTGGTGGTGAAGAAGGCCTCCACGCTGTAGTTCGGATGCGTGCGGCTGAGGCGGTGGGCATGATCGTTCCAGGTGAGCAGCTCCTCGGGCAGCTTCGCGAAGCGCACCCCGGCATCCATCCAGCGCAGCCACAGCTCGTGGTCCTCGGGCAGCGGGCCGGTATCATAGCCGCCGTGCTGCTCCACCAGCTCCCTGCGGAATATCACCGTGGGGTGCGCGAGCGGCGCATCCACGAAGCGCTTCACATAGTGCTCGTTCGGCGTCAGGATAGCGTTCTGCCAATCCACGAACCAGCGCATGCCGCTGCTCTTCTGCACGGTGGTGGCGAAGGCCGTGCGCGTGCCCAGCACCCCAATTTCCGGGTGCGCATCCAGGTAGGCCACTTGCTTCGCCAGCCGTTCCGGGTGGCTGATGTCGTCGGCATCCATGCGGGCGATGTACTTGCCACATGCGTTTGCGAGTCCGGTGTTGAGCGCGTGCGCGATGCCGATCACGGGCTCGTTCAGGAGCTGGATGCGCGGATCACGGGCGGACCATTCATGCGCGATGGACCCACCGTTGTCCGTGCTCGCGTTGTCGATGAGCAGCAGATTCCAATTGGAATAGGTCTGCTGCGCGATGCTGGCGATGGCGGCATCGAGCGTGGCCGTTGCATTACGGAAGGGAAGGAGGACGGAGATCACTCTTTGATGAAGCGGGCGGCGCGATCGCCGACTCGCAGCACGTAATGCCCTGCTGGAAGGAACCCCACGGGCAGTCGCAGCATGGAGGATGTCGCAAGTCCTGCTCCAACTACTCTGCCGAAGGCATCGACGATGCTGAACGACTCGCCAGGCCGGGCTTGAGATTGAATATGATCCTCTGCGGGGTTCGGCCACAAGCCGGACCGTGGCTCATCATTGCGCTCGGCACCCCTCATCGCAATGTCTCCCAAACAACCAACCACCCCGTTGAAGTTGCCATCTACCATCGGAATCACAGTGCTTCCGAATGTTGAGGCAGAGATTGCGCTTCCCGTAACGAAAACCCTGCTCGCGCTGCCATGCACGGCACGGAATCCCATGATGTAGCCGGCGGTTTCTGAAGCGAACCACTCCCATGCGCCGCTGCTGCTCACAATGCCTGCGAATCCATTTGGCTGGCTTGGCAGGGTCATGCTAAGCACACCTTGTGGTAATGTGCTCAATGCATAGCCAGCTACCAGTGCGCGGTTGCTAGGCAGGTATTCGATGGAATGGATCGCGTGGCCCCATTGGGACGATCCGTAGGCATAGGAGGCCCACTCTTCCGTGCCTGAGGCCGAAAAGCTCCTCAGGGTCAATTCTGTTCCAATGCCGATTGGCCCTTGGGACGGCTGGCTTACCCCTACGAAGGCACCGCCGTCCGGTCGCCGTTCGACCACACACGGCTCGAACACGTCGTAACCGAGGCCCTGCACGCGCCATTCGTACAGCCCTTGTGCAGAGTAGGAGGCAAGCGTCCCCTCCATATCCGTGAACACACTATCGGTGGCGAGCACTTGTTCGCAATTGTTCATGAGCACGAGCACGCGGCCACTTGGATCCAGTTCTAGTGCCCCGGTTTGCACCGAGCCCTTGCCGATGCGTTCAGCCCAAAGCAAGTTGCCTTGCAATGAGAGGCGCGCGAGCACTGTGCCGTCGGTTTGGACCCATTGGCCCACGATGGCCACGCTATCCGCATATTGTGCGAGCACGGCCAATCCTGCATCGGCATCAAGTGCGAGCTTCCGGCCGGACTCGGGTACCGCTGGTTCGATCAAGTCACTGATGTTCGTCTCAGACAGCACGGCACCATCCGCATCCAGCTCCACGATCAGCGCAGAAGTCGCGGTTGCTGAACCGAGATGCTCCACGCCATTGAAGACAGAGCTGCCGGAATAAGGAATCACGCCGACCACTCCCCCTGTGGCTGTAGCGCTCATGGCCACTACTGGATCATCATGCTGCACCGCCCAAAGCACATTGCCCAGGCTATCGAGCCTTGCGATGAACCGGTTGCCGAGCGTTCCATCATTGACCAAGGTGCCGCCGGGCAAGGCAAGGGTGTCGTCGAACATGCCCGTTACGAAGCTGCCGTTGGTGCTGTTCGCGGCGATGAGCTCGGTGCTCACTGTGCCGTTGCCGCTGAGCCCGGTAGCCCAGCACCAGACAGGAGCCTGGGCCGCAGCAAGCAGGCTGTAGGCCGCAGCAAGCTGGAGAAGGACCACTCGTTTCCTCATGGTGAAACGAATGTATGCTCAGTTCGCTTGCGCCAGCCTCTTCAGCACCGCCTCCGCCTTCTTCGCCCCCACCTCCGCCGCTACATCCTCCGGCAGGGCCTCGCGAATACCCTTGATGCTGCCGAAACGGGTGAGCAGCTTCTTCGCCGTTCCGGGCCCGATGCCCGGGATCTCCTCCAGCCCCGTTCGGATGATCCGCTTGCTCCGTTTACCGCGGTGGTGGGTGATTCCGAAGCGGTGGGCCTCGTTGCGCATGTGCTGGATCACCTTCAGCGAGGAGCTGCGCTTGTCGATGTGCAGCGGGAAGGGATCGCCAGGGAAGTAGATCTCCTCCAGCTTCTTGGCGATGCCGATGATGGCGATCTTGCCGCGCAGGCCCAGCCGTTCCAGCGCGTTGAGCGCGGCGCCCAGCTGGCCCTTGCCGCCGTCGATGACGATGAGCTGGGGCAGCGGCTCCCCCTCGGTGACGAGCCGGCTGTAGCGGCGCTCCACGGCCTCGGTCATGCTGGCGAAATCGTCCGGCCCTTCCACCGTGCGGATGTTGAAGTGGCGGTAGTCCTTCTTGCTGGGCTTGGCGTCCTTGAAGACCACGCAGGCGCTCACGGGGTCCGTGCCCTGGGTGTTGCTGTTGTCGAAGCACTCGATGTGGCGCGGCAGCTCACTGAGGCGCAGGTCCTGCTTGAGCTGCTCCAGGATGCGGGTGGTGGCGCCCTCGGGGTCGGTGAGCTTCTCCTGCTTCTGCTTGTCCAGCATGAAGTAGCGGGCGTTCCGCTCGCAGAGGTCGAGCAGCTGCTTCTTGTCGCCGCGCTGAGGGATGGTGAAGCGCACGCCGGGCACCTCGATCTCGGGCTCGAAGGGCACGATGGCCTCGGGGGCAAGGCTCTTGTAGCGCTGGCGCAGTTCGGCGATTGCGGCCTGCAGCATCTCCACATCGCTCTCGTCCAGCTTGCGCTTCAGCTCGATGGTGATGCCGTGCACCACGGCGCCGTCGATCACGCGCATGTAGTTGACGTAGGTGCTGGCGGTGTCGCTCACCAGTCCGAAGATGTCCACGTCGCCGATGTCGGGGTTGACGACGACGCTCTTAGCGCGGTACTGCTCCAACCGCTCCAGCTTCTGGCGGTAGTCCTCGGCGGCCTCGAACTCCAGCCGATCGGCGTGCAATTGCATCTGTTCCTTCAGCACCTTGATGAGCCCGCTCACGCGCCCCTTCACGATCTGCAGCACCTGCTCCATGTTGGCATCGTACTCCGCCTGCGACTGTAGCCCTTCGCATGGCGCCTTGCAGTTGCCGATGTGGTACTCCAGGCAGCGCTTGTACTTCTTCTGCTCGATGTTCTTCGGCGTGAGGTCGTAGTTGCAGGTGCGGAGCTTGTAGAGCTTGTGCACCAGGCCCAGTACCGTCCGCATGGTGCGCACGCTGGCGTAGGGGCCGAAGTAGTCGCTGCCGTCGTCCTCCGGGTTGCGCATGCCCTCCACGCGCGGAAAGCGCTCGTTGCGGATGCGGATGAAGGGGAAGCTCTTGTCGTCGCGCAGGTTGATGTTGAAGCGTGGCTGCAGCTCCTTGATGAGGCTGTTCTCCAGCAGCAGCGCCTCGAACTCGGTGGGCACGTGGATCACGCGCAGGTCGGCGATGCGCTTGACGAGCAGGCGCGTCTTGCCGTCGGGGTGGTCCTTGGCGAAGTAGCTGCCCACGCGGTGGCGCAGGCTCTTGGCCTTGCCCACGTAGAGGATCTTGCCCTCGGCATCGAAGAACTGGTACACGCCGGGGGTGTGCGGCAGAAGTCGGACCTTCTCGCGGACGTCGATCGGGGAGGACATCAGGGGCGAAGATCGGGAGCGCCGGCCGGGGCGGCCAATCTGCGTGGGTGTGCCAAGCGAATGCGGGGGCTTGGTGCGGCCTGCGATCTTTGGGGAGCGAAATCCGACCTCATGTCCGCTGTGCTCACCTCCCGCTTCACCCGCTTCGCCAAGCGCATCTCCTTTGTCACCGGCCGTCCAATAACGTTCGTGCTGGCGGTCGGGGTCATCATCGCTTGGGGTGGCGCAGGCCCTTTGTTCGGATTCAGCGATACCTGGCAGCTGGCGATCAACACCGGCACCACCATCATCACCTTCCTCATGGTATTCCTGATCCAGAACACACAGAACCGGGATACCGAGGCACTGCAGATCAAGCTGGATGAGCTGATTCGGGTTCAGCAGGAGGCCAATAACGCGCTCCTTGACCTAGAGGAGCTGGACGACGAGGAGCTTGATCGCATCAGGGCGGCTTACTTGCTCCTGGCGCGGAAGGAGAGGGAGGATCGGCCCAATGAAGACGGGCGGCCCAAGGACCGCCCGTCTGCGTGATTCGCTGAATCGCCGTGGCTTGGACTACAACGTCCCCCGGTTCGCCTGCTCCCGTTCGATCGCCTCGAACAGGGCCTTGAAGTTGCCCTTGCCGAAGCTCTTGGCGCCCTTGCGCTGGATGATTTCGAAGAACATCGTGGGGCGGTCCAGCACCGGCTTGGTGAAGAGCTGCAGCAGGTAGCCCTCATCGTCGCGGTCCACCAGCACGCCGTGCTCCTTCAGCACCGCCAGGTCCTCGTCGATCTCGCCCACGCGGTCCAGCACGGTGTCGTAGTAGCTGGGCGGCACGTAGAGGAACTCCACGCCGCGGTCCTTCAGCGCGCCCACCGTTTCAATGATGTTGTTGGTGGCCACGGCGATGTGCTGCACACCGGCGCCGTTGTAGAACTCGATGTACTCCTCGATCTGGCTCTTCTTCTTGCCCTCGGCCGGCTCGTTGATGGGGAACTTGATGCGGCCGTTGCCGTTGCTCATCACCTTGCTCATCAGCGCGGTGTACTCGGTGCTGATGTCCTTGTCGTCGAAGCTCACCAGCTGCGCGAAGCCCATCACCTCGGCATAGAACTTCACCCAGTGGATCATCTCGCCCCAGCCCACGTTGCCCACCATGTGGTCGATGAACTTCAGGCCCACGGGCGGCGGGTTGTAGTGGCTCTTCCAGGGCTTGAAGCCGGGCATGAACACACCCTTGTACTCGTTGCGCTCCACGAAGATGTGCACCGTCTCCCCATAGGTGTGGATGCCGCTGCGCACCACGTAGCCGTGCTCATCCTCCTCGCGCACGGGCTCCATGAAGCTCTTGGCGCCGCGCTTGGTGGTCTCCTCCCAGGCCTTCTTCGCGTCGGGCACCCACAGGGCGATCACCTTCACGCCGTCGCCGTGCTTGCGGATGTGCTCGTTGATCGGGCTGTCAGGGCCCATCGGCGTGGTCAGCACCAGGCGGATCTTGTCCTGCTGCAGCACGTAGCTGGTGCGGTCCTTCACGCCCGTCTCCAGGCCGGCGTAGGCCACGCTCTGGAAGCCCCAGGCGCTCTTGTAATAGTGGGCGCTCTGCTTGGCATTGCCCACGTACAGTTCCACATAGTCCGTGCCCAGCAGGGGCAGGAAGTCCTGTGCATCGGCCATGATCTTCTCCAGGCCGTAGTCCACGTCTTTCAGTCCGGTTGCCATTGCTTGTCGATCTGTCGATCAGATGATCAGATGATCAGATGATCGGGGTTAGCGGTTCAATTTGTCCTTGGAGGTGCTGATGATCTTGTTCAGGATGCGGATGATGGGCCTGAGCTCCTCCAAGCAGGCTTTCGCGCTATCAATGTTGCGGCTAATACACAGGAGCAGCCAGTACTCCGTCTCATCGGCTTCTTTCAACGCGATCTTCATTTTGTGGATGAAGTCCGCCAGACTTTCTCCGTTCTGGGCTTCACGGACCAAGGCGCCGATGGCTGTGCCGGAGCGGAAGACCTGGTTCGCCACCACGAATTTCTTCTTGTCCTGAAGCTCCTCGGCCAGGTCCCAAATGTGCTGTGCGAAGCGAAAGGTGAGTGTGACGATGGTGTTGTCCTTGTAGCGCGGGTTGTAGGAAACCGGCGCTTTGGCCGCCATCAACGGAGCGAACAACTCACCTTCTGCCATGGCGTTCTGCCATTGCTTCAGATCCATGTCCTTCACCCTGTTCATCGCTTCCAAGGTATTCCCATTATCTGATCATCTGATCGCCCGATCATCTGATCATTCGAGCCAGCTCTTCCAGTACTTCCCATCGTCGATCTTCAGCGCCTCCTCGGTCACCATCAGCGGTTTGAAGGTATCGACCATCACGGCGAGCTCGTTGGTCTCCTTCTTGCCGATGCTGCGCTCCATGGCGCCGGGGTGCGGGCCGTGGGGGATGCCGGCGGGGTGCAGGCTGATGTGGCCCGGGCCGATGTCGTTGCGGCTCATGAAGTCGCCATCCACGTAGTAGAGCACCTCATCGCTGTCGATGTTGCTGTGGTTGTACGGCGCGGGGATGGCCAGCGGGTGGTAGTCGTACAGGCGCGGCACGAAGCTGCACACCACGAAGGCATCCGTCTCGAAGGTCTGGTGGATGGGCGGCGGCAGGTGCACGCGGCCGGTGATGGGCTCGAAGTCGTGGATGCTGAAGGCGTAGGGGTAGTTGTAGCCGTCCCAGCCTACCACGTCAAAAGGGTGGCTGGCGTACACGAACTCGTGCAGCAGGCCCTGCTTCTTCACCTTGATCACGAAGTCGCCCTTCTCGTCGTGCGTCTCCAGCTTCTTGGGGCGGCGGATGTCGCGCTCGCAGAAGGGGCTGTGCTCCAGCAGCTGGCCGAACCAGTTGCGGTAGCGCTTGGGCGTGTACATGGGGCGGTGGCTCTCCACGATGAAGAGGCGGTTGTCCGCATCCTTGAACTCCATCGTGTAGATCATCCCGCGGGGGATCATCAGGTAGTCGCCGTACTTGAAGTCGATGTTGCCCAGGAAGGTGCGCAGGGTGCCGCTGCCCTTGTGCACGAAGATCATCTCATCGCAGTCGGCGTTCTTGTAGAAGTAGTCCACGCTTTTCGCCTGGGGCGCGGCGAGCACGATGGCACAATCGCTGTTCACCAGGATGGGCTTGCGGGCGGCCAGGTGGTCCTTGGCGGGCGTGGCCTTGAAGCCGTGCAGCCGCAGCGAGCGCATGTTCTTCTCGATGGCGATCTTGGGCGTGACGTCCTTGGGCTTGCGCAGCTCCTTCACCATGGTGGGACGGTGCACGTGGTAGCTCAGGGTGCTCATGCCATCGAAGCCGATGGTGCCGAAGAGCTGCTCGTAGTAGTAGCGGTCCTTGCCGTTCTTGAAGACGGTGTGGCGCTTGTGGGGGATCTTGCCGAGGGTGTGGTAGATGGGCATGGTGCGGATGCGGGTGAATGGCGAATGGTCAATGGTGAATGGCAGAGCGGCGGTTGCTCATTCACCATTCGCTAGCGACCATTCGCCGGAATTCATGGATGCGACGTTAGGAAGCTTGCGTGGCGTTGGAGCTGATCTTGCTCAACTCCGGATGCAGCGTGCCGTTGAGCGCCAGCAGCTCCTCTTCCTCGCGGATGCGCCTGCGCAGGCCCTCGGGGTCGTTGATGGCTTTGGTCTTCGTGCTTCGGGTGCTGCGGCCCTTGCGCCAGGCGCGCTGGGCTTCGATCGGCAGCTGGTGGATCTCGCGGCAGTTGGGGGAGCAGCAATCGGCGTACTTCCTGGCGCATGCCTCGCACTGCACCAGCAGCATGTTGCAGGTGGCCTCGTGGCAGTTGGTGATGCGGTCGCTGGGGGTGCCGCACTGCATGCATGTGCTCACCACATCGTCCGTGATGCGCTCGGCCAGGCGCTCGTCGAACACGAAGTTCTGGCCGAGGTACTTGCTTTTCAAGCCTTCGGCCTTCAGCTGACGCGCGTAGTCGATGATGCCGCCGTGCAGCTGGCTCACGTTCGTGAAGCCCTGGTGCTTGAGGTAGGCGCTGGCCTTCTCGCAGCGGATGCCGCCGGTGCAGTACAGGAGAACTTCGGGTTGGTGGGTGCTGGGTTGACCCTCCCGGCTCAGGGCCGGGATGACCGGGTCGACGCTACGGGTGCCCTGATCGGGCCCCTGCGCGGGCTGCTGACGCAGCATGCCCACCACCTCGTCGATGGCCCCACGGAACGTATCGGCCTTGGGCAGGTAGGCGCCTTCGAAATGCCCGATCAGGCACTCGTAGTTGTTGCGCATGTCCACCACGATGGCGCCCTCCTCCATCTTTCGGTTGAAGGTGGCAGCGTCCAGATGCTCGCCCACGTTGGTCACGTCGAAGGCATCATCGGCGAGGCCATCGGCCACGATCTTCCGCTTCACCTTGAGGATGAGCTTGAGGAAGCTCCGGCCGTCATCCTCCACCGCGATCTTCCACGGCACATCGCGGAAGGCCTCGCGGCCGTCCAGGTTGGCCCGGAAGCGTGCGAGGTTGGCCGTGGGCACGCTCACTTGGGCGTTGATGCCCTCCTGCGCGATGTAGATGCGGCCCAGCACGCCCAGTGCCTCCCATTCCGCATAGAGGGTATTCCGAAGATCCTGCACCTCGCCTAGCCGCACGTAGCGGTAGAAGGAGAGCGTGGTGCGGGGCCTGCCTTCACGCTCCAGCCGGGCCCGGAGGATGTCCGGACGGTGCAGGTTGCGGAGGCGATGGGGATCCATGTTCGGTGCAGCCGCTGTGGTGTGGCGAAGATACGGGGAAGGCGCCCGGCGCTGGCCTTCCCAGGAACCCGTTCCGGGCTAGCTTTGGCCCATTCCAGCGCGACAATGGGCGACAAGAAGATCCTGGTGATCGGCAGCTCGGGCCAGATCGGCACCGAGCTCGTGGAGGGCCTTCGGGCCCGGTTTGGCAACCAGAACGTGGTGGCCTCCGACATCAAGGAGCCCCAAGTGAAGCAGGATGGTCCCTTCGTGCTGGTGGACGCCATGGACCGCCGGGGCATCGAACGCATCATCGACAAGCACGGCATCACCGAGGTGTACCTCCTGGCCGCCCTGCTCAGCGCCACCGCGGAGAAGGACCCCGCCTTCGCCTGGAAGCTGAACATGGAGAGCCTTTTCATCGTGCTGGAACTGGCCCGGGAGGGGAAGCTGAAGAAGGTCTACTGGCCCAGCAGCATCGCGGTGTTCGGCCCCACCACCCCGAAGGACGGCACCCCGCAGCAGACGGTGACCGAGCCCACCACCGTCTACGGCATCAGCAAGCTGGCCGGCGAGGGCTGGTGCCAGTACTACCACAAGCGCTATGGGGTGGATGTCCGCAGCATCCGCTACCCCGGCCTTATCGGCTGGAAGAGCGCCCCGGGCGGCGGCACCACCGATTACGCCGTGCACATCTTCCACGAGGCGATCAAGCACGGCAGGTACACGAGCTTCCTGGGGCCCAAGAGCACCCTGCCCATGATGTACATGCCGGACGCCATCCGCGCCACCATCGACCTGATGGAGGCTCCGGCCGAACAGGTGAAGCAGCGCACCAGCTACAACCTGGCCGGCTTCAGCTTCGATCCGGAGCAGATCGCCGCTGAGGTGCGCCGCCATATCCCCGGCTTCACCATCGACTACGCCCCGGACCACCGCCAGGCCATTGCCGACAGCTGGCCGCGCAGCATCGACGACAGCGCCGCCCGCGCCGACTGGGGGTGGAGGCCGCAGTACGACCTCGGCGCGATGGTGGACGACATGATGGTGAACCTGAAGCGGCAGCTGGTGGTGTGAGGCCGGTCCCCGGGCGGACCCCGCCAGGCGGAGTCGGCAACGCCCCCCAACGCCCTCTCGGGCCGGGTCAAGCGCAACCTTCAACCGCCCCTGCTCGTTTCGCGGACGCGAACCCTGTACGAGACATGCTCCGGACCCTCCCTTTCGCACTGCTCATGCTCATCGGCGGCCGCGTGACCGCCATCGCCCAGGATACGCTCAACGTGGTGGATGAATTGGGACGCAAGCAGGGGTATTGGCGGGTGCTGGCGCCACGCGCCGAAAAGCCGGAGTATGCCGATGGCCAGCTGATCGAGGAGGGACGCTACAGCAACAGCAAGCGCGTGGGGTTGTGGAAGAGGTACTGGCCCAATGGCAAGGTGATGAGTGAGATCGCCTACCAGATGGGCCGTCCCAAGGGCGAGTACAAGACCTACTATCCCAATGGCGCGGTGGAGGAGCAGGGAACCTGGGACCTGGACCGCAACACCGGCAAGTTCCAGCGCTGGCACCCGAACGGCAAGCTCGCGCAGGATTTCGTCTTCAATGCGTATGGCTTGCGCGACGGGGAGCAGCGCTACTACCACGAGAATGGCCAGCTGGCCGTGCTGGTGACGGTGGAGGAGGGCAAAGAGGACGGTGCGCTGAAGCGGTACGATGCCAACGGCCAGCTCACGCAGACCGCCCGGTTCAACGACGGCGTGATCGATGCGGCCAACAGCCGCTGGATCAAGCCGGTCCCCAAGGCGGACGATGTCAAGGTGGACCCGAAGGCCGAGCCCGCGCCGCCCCCCGCCCCCACCGAGCGCACCAACGCGGTGGTCTTCCGGGAGAATGGTTACAACACGATGTACGACAAGCAGCTCAGGCTCTCCCAGCAGGGCGAATTCAAGGGGGGGCGGCTATGGGAGGGCAAGCGCTACGAGTATGACGCCAATGGCCTGCTCGTGCGGATTCGCCTTTACAAGGAGGGGCGCTACCTCGGGGATGCGGTGATCACCGACGAGGACCGGAAGTAGGCACTTCGCCTTCCTGCCGGGGGCTCTACCTTCGCGCGGCCATGCCGTATGGGCATGGAGGCGACATGTCCGGAACGAAGAAAGGCCCGCTGCGAATCACCAACACGCTCACGCGCCGCAAGGAGGAGTTCGTACCCCTGCGGCCGCCCCATGTGGGCCTCTATGTGTGCGGGCCCACCGTTTACAGCGATGTGCACCTGGGCAATGTGCGCAGCTTCCTCACCTTCGATGTGCTCTACCGCTGGCTCACCCACCTGGGCTACAAGGTGCGCTACGTGCGCAACATCACCGATGTGGGCCATCTGGTGGGCGATGTGGACGAGGGCGAGGACAAGATCGCCAAACGCGCACGGCTGGAGCAGTTGGAGCCCATGGAGATCGTGCAGAAGTACACCAACGGCTTCCACGATGTGATGCGGCTCTTCAACATCCTGCCGCCGAGCATCGAGCCCACCGCCACGGGCCACTTGATCGAGCAGATCGAGATGGTGAAGCGGATCATCGGGAGCGGCTATGGCTACGAGGCCAACGGCAGCGTGTACTTCGATGTGCCAAGGTTCGCGGGGAAGCATGCCTACGGTGAGCTGAGCGGCCGCAGGATCGACGAGTTGCTCGCCAACACCCGCGACACCGAGGGCATGGACGAGAAGCGCAGCCCGCTTGATTTCGCCATCTGGAAGAAGGCCGAGCCCTCGCACCTGATGAAGTGGCCCAGCCCCTGGGGCGAGGGCTTCCCCGGCTGGCACCTGGAGTGCAGCGCCATGAGCACCAAGTACCTGGGCCAGACCTTCGACATCCACGGCGGCGGCATGGACCTGAAGTTCCCGCACCACGAGTGCGAAATCGCGCAGAGCGTGGCCGCCGATGGCCAGGCGCCGGTGCGCTACTGGATGCACGGCAACATGCTCACCGTGAATGGCCGCAAGATGGCCAAGAGCGAGGGCAACGGCTTCACGCCCGAGGAACTCCTGACCGGGAACCACAAGCTGCTGGAGAAGGGCTACAGCGCCATGACGGTGCGCTTCTTCATGCTCCAGTGCCACTATGCCAGCACCCTCGACTTCAGCAACGCGGCCATGCAAGCCTCGGAGAGGGGGCTCGAGCGCCTGATGAAGGCCATGGCCCTGCTGCCGAGGCTGAAGGCCGCTGATGCGGATGAGGCTGACATCGCCGCGCTCGAGCAGCGCTGCTACGAGGCCATGAACGACGACCTGAACACACCGGTGATGATCGCCGAGCTGTTCGAGGCCGTGCGCATCATCAACTCGGTGAACGACGGCAAGCTGAAGCTCACCGCCGTCTCCATCGAACGGCTGCGCGAGCTGATGCAGGGCATGGTGCGCGATGTGCTCGGCATCCGCGACGAGGCCGGGGATGCGAAGGGCGAAGACAATGCGCTCGGTGCGCTCGTCGGGGAGTTCATCCGGCTCCGTGCTGAGGCCAAGGCCCGGAAGGACTTCGCCACCAGCGATGCCATCCGCGACCGGCTCGCGGCCATCGGCATCGTGCTCAAGGACACCAAGGAGGGAACGGCATGGGAACGCGCATGAACCCCAGCGGAAGGGCCGCAGCCCGCGTGCTGCGCATCGCCCTGATGGCGCTGCTGACGCTGCCATTGACACGGTGCTCCACGGATACGCCCACCAACGCGCGTAGCGGGGAGGCGCCGCTGCCCAGCCTGCCTGCCACCCCGCTCTTCGATCCTGACAGCGCCTACGCATTCGTCGCCCATCAGGTGAGCTTCGGCCCGCGCGTGCCCGGTACGCCGCAGCACGCAGCCTGCGCGGATTGGATCGTGGCCAAGCTGAAAAGCCATGGCGCCATCGTGAGGGAGCAGCGGGCGACGGTGAAGGCATACAACGGCAAGGAGCTCCCGTTGCGGAACATCATCGCCACGTTCAATCCCGAGGCCAATGAGCGCATCCTGCTGCTCGCCCATTACGATACGCGGCCCATCGCCGACAAGGACGAGGAACGGCCGCATGAGCCCATCCTGGGTGCCAACGACGGCGGCAGCGGGGTGGGCATCCTGCTGGAGCTCGCGCGGCACCTCGGCGGCAAGCGCCACGGCCCGGGCATCGACATGCTCTTCACCGATGTGGAGGACTATGGGCAGCCCAGCGGCTCCTTTCAGTTGGATGAGAACACCATCGACACATGGGCGCTGGGCTCGCAGTACTTCGCGAAGAACCCCCATGTGGCAGGCTACACGGCGCGCTTCGGCATCCTGCTCGACATGTGCGGGGCCAAGGATGCGCGCTTCTTCCGTGAGGCCATCAGCATGCAGTATGCAGCCGGCGTGGTGGCCAAGGTGTGGCGCACCGCAGAGGCCATCGGGTATGGTGACCGGTTCGTTCAGGAGACCAAGCATTTCGTAGGCACGGACGACCACCTGCCCATCAACCGCCGGCTGCGCATCCCCACCATCGACATCATCGAGTACCACGAGGCCACCAATGCCTTCCACCCCAGCTGGCATACGCACGATGACGACATGGACGTGATTGACCCCGCCACGCTGAAAGCAGTGGGGCAGGTGGTGCTCGAGGTGGTTTGGAAGGAGCGATAGCCGATTCTCCGGCTCGGCGGCGCGTTGCTCACGAAGGGGCCTTCAGCGTCCGCGGATCCGGATGCCTTCGTGGAGGCCGAGCGCGGCAGGCAGTGCCAGGGCGAAAGAGCGCCCATCCGTTTCCACGCGCAGGAGGTGCGGGCCGAAGCCGGCGGCAGCAATGCGTGCTCCGGACTCGGGGTCGAGGAGCCCCTGGGCCAAGGTCCTGCCCACGGCATCGTACAGGACCCAATAGCCTTGTGTTCCGGACCCGGCAATGAGCCACTCCGAGGGTCCAACGAGCAGCGCTTCAGGCACCGGGCGCTCCAAGGGGGGCAGCGCCACCACCGGGCTGGTCCAGGAACTGCCGTCAAGAGCCGTTTCCACGATCCGGTAATAGCCCGTGACGGGCAGGGGGGAGCGATCCAGCCAGCTGTAGCTCCTCACTGACTGGGAGTTGCCCGCAGCATCCACGGTTCCCAAGGGTACGAAGGACGAACCATCGGCGGAGCGCTCCACCGTGAACCGCCAACTGTCCTGTTCCGTGGCGGTCTCCCAGTTCACGCGTGCCTCGCTGCCCTCCCACCCGGCCGCGAGCGACAGGAGCTCCACCGGGAGGAAGGAGCAGTCCACGGCGCTGATCGCGAATGACATGGTGTTGGCGATGGGGCACGCATTGTCGGTGACCTGGAACCAGATGTTGATGGGGAAGGAGGTCCCGGTCACGGTCCAGCAGACGGTTGCCGTGGCGGGGTTGGTGCCGGTTACGGAGAAAGTGGCGCCCGGCAGCACGGAAGTGGCATTGGAGGTCACGGTCAAGGCCTGTCCGGCCTGCGGGTCTGAGAAGACCAGGGAGAAACAAAGGCTCCCGGGGCAGGCGATGAACTGGCTCGGCCAGAAGGAGAAATTGTTGGTGGCGGATGATATGCCGCTCGTTGCGGGCGGGGTGCCATCGCACACCACGACACTGAACATCAGGTCGCGCATCACGGTGCCGATGAGCACGCCACCCGGCGTGAAGGATTTGACTTCGACCACCACGACGTAGTACCCCTGGGCCGTTGGCGTGAAGCTGAGCTGGCCCGTGAATGCATTGATGGTAATCCCCGGAATCGGCACCGGTCCAGACATCCCCGACTGATAGGTGACGTCCATGGGCGCAGGCGTGGCGAAGCGGGCGCTCACCAGCGCGAAGCTCATCGTGTTGCCGTCGGGGTCGACCACGCCGAGGTTGTAGGCCACGGGCTGGTTCACGCAGACATAGGGCACGCCCACGTCGATGAAGGTGGGCGATCGGTCGCAGAGCCCGCCGCTGTTGTTCAGGGTGGCAACCACGTACATGCCGGGTGTGAGGTTGATGTTCTGCGTGGTGTTCCTGCAGCAGGTGTACCAATCAATCGTCCATTTGTTGCACGGCGACAGGAAGAGCGTGGTCTGGAAGCGGTATTTCTTGAAGCTCGGCAACGCCCCACCGTTGCAAGTGCTGTTTGCGACCTGCGTCGGGCACAGCGGCGACACCTCCGTGACGCTCACAGGCGTCAACCCGGTGATGGAGAAGGAGATTCCGCAGTTGTTGCTGAAGTTGAGCGTATGCGGCGTGATGACAGAGCCGGCGCAGTCCAGGTAGAGGTCGAGGTAGATGCGGTATTGATTGCCCGTGAGGCATTCGTACGTGATGGTGGCGCCGGAGAAGTGGTCGGCGTGAGCGGCTTCGATGCACCCGATGGCCATGCCGATGGCGCATGCCAAGCGCATTCGCTTGGCGCGCAAGAGGGAGCTCGAAGCCGCGCTGCGGGGCATGGCAAGCCTATATTACCCGTAAATGTAGTGAACGCCAACCGGTTATGTCCAGCCCGGAAAGGAGCGCCCCCGGCCGTGCCATCCGACCGGGGGCGCTGGAAACGCAGCGAATCGCGCTCAGAGCTTGCTGAAGCGCTCCCGCATAAGGCCCTTGCCGGTCTCCAGCTCAAGGAGGTAGCTGCCCTTGGCCAGACCAGACACATCCAGCTGTCCGTGCCGTAGGGCGGGCATGGCGATGGCTTTGCCGGATGCATCGATCAGGCGGGTGCGAAGGATTGTCTCGCCCTCGGCGCCCGCGATGGTGATGCGATCCACGGCTGGGTTGGGGGAGATCCGGAGTTCAAGGCCGGATACGTCCTGAAGGCCGGTGGTTAGGCTCTCTGTGATCGTGGTAGCGGTGTTGACCGCCACGCCTTTCACCACGTCCACCTGCCCGCTCGGCCAGTACACGGTCACCTGCTCCACCACGTCGTCCGTGCCCAAGCCGAAATGGGCGCCGATGAAGCTCATGTGGCGGAACCCATCGCCGCTCTTCACATCGCGCATCTGGGTGCCCATGGGGCTGGTGAGCTCCACGCGCGCGCCGATACCGTTGATGTTGCTCAAGGTGCCCTGCAGATTGATGCGGACCCAGTTATTGTCGTTGCCGGTGTTCAGGCGGATGGTGCCGCCATTGAGCACGTCGAGGAAGCCATCGCTGTTCAGGTCTGCAACGGAGCCGCTGCTGGCAGGCACAGCGATCGGCGTGAAGGTCATATCGCCATTGTTGAAGTGGATGGTGCTGGAGGCGCCGAGCACATCAACCCAGCCATCGTTGTTGAAGTCGTGGGCCACCCACTCGACGCTCGTTCCAGCGAACACATCGAAGCCCGAGCCCTCGGTGACATCGGTGAAGACATCGCCATCGTTGCGCATGAGCATGTGGCCGCCTTGGGCGAAGGAGCTGGCGCCGATGAGCACGTCCATGTCGCCATCCATGTCGAAATCGGCCCAAGCGCTGCTCCAGCTCTGCTGAAAGCCGCCCAGCCCCAGCGCTCCGCCGACCTCCGTGAAGGTCCCGTCACCGTTGTTGCGGTGCATCTGGTCCACCGAGGCGGGCACGGCCGCCCCGCCGCGGCACTTGGCGATGAAGAGGTCGATCCGGCGATCGTTGTTGTAGTCGATCCAAATGGAGCCGTAGTTGCCGCCGTCGGGCGTGTTGCCCAAGCCGCCCTGGTTGAAGTCCAGCGCGCCCGTACCGTCATTGAGGTAGAAGACATTCGGCTGCACATCGTGGCAGACGAAGGCATCGAGATGGCCATCGTTGTTGATGTCCACGAAGTTGGAGCGTTGGGAGAAGACGTACTGTGAACCGCTCACCTCGGAGAAGGCCGTGCCATCGTCGCTGGCGTACATGAACGTGACGCCCTGGCCGCCGCCATAGAGCAGGTCGAGGTAGCCATTGGCGTCGATGTCGCCGGCGGCGATGCTCCAGCTCGGGGTGTAGTCGGCGTTGGTGGTGGGGTAATCCACCATGCTGAAGGTGCCATCCGGCTGCTGGTAGTTGACCCGGATGTTGGAGGCGGTCACGGTGACCACGTCATCGTAGCCGTCGTTGTTCATGTCCACGGCGGCCTGCCCGCATCCAGAGCAGCCGTTGGTCGGCACGGATAGGTTGGTGAAGCTGATGGCCGTGGGGTCCCAGGGCTGCTCCGTGAGGGTGAAGTCGAAGCCAAGGCTGGAGTACCGGTTGTCCCAGGCGATGAGGTAGCTCTGGCCCGCGAAGGCGTTGAACATGGCCACGGTTAGGAGGCCCGTGCCGCTGTCGTCATCGCCCACCAGGCAGGTGAGATTGTTGCAGTCGCCGGTGTACACCTGCACGCGGGTGTCGGTGTTGCCGTTCTGGGGCAGGTCGCTGCTGATGATCACAGTGACGTATTCCGTGGCGGTGTAGACGTACCACTCACCCGCGGTGGCGCCGGTGCCACCGGAGCTGCACACGGGCAAGGGCACCGTGGTCCCATCCACGGTATCCACGGTATAGACCACACCAGCCACCACCGGCAGCGCCGTGGAGCAGGTGTTCTGGGCCTGGGCGAAGGCCCACGGCATTGCGGCCGCAAGGGCCAAGGCGTAACGGTTCATCATTCGGTCGGTGTTTGCTGGTTCAGTTGCAGGGTTCCGGGAGCGAGTTAATCCATTCCGTGAAGAGCTGCACGGCTTCCTCGTGCACCACGGTGCGGCCCATCAAGGGCATCCTGACGGCCTCTTCGGTGCTGGAAAGGCGGTGCAGCAGCATGCTGCGGTAGGTGTTGGAGGGTGCCACGATGTAGGCCAGCTCAGGGTTCTCGGGCAGCGGGTCCTCGGGCTCCACGCACACGCCGAGGTTGATGGGGTCTACGGTCTCCTCCCATGCGAAGCGCATAGGCCGGTAGTCGCAGTGCTTCCCCTCCGCATGGCAGTGGGCGCAGTTCATGTCCACATAGGCGCGCACCCGTTCGTTGAGCGATGCAGAAGGGTCGTTCCACCGTGCCACGGGCACCGGGGGCGGGAATCCCGGTTGGAGGAATCCGGCTTCCACCCACTTCCCGATCTGGTCCCGGGGGCCTTCGGGATAGTCCATGGTACGCGCCATGTTGCGCAATTTGGGACCGATGGGCATTGCCATGTCGTTGAGCTTGTGGCAGGTGAAGCACTCCGCAGCCGCTGGGATCCGGTAGGTAAGGTCGTGCTGGATTCCGGCCTCATCGCGCCAGGACAGCGGAACGAACCTGCCGTTCAGGTCAAGGGTGGCCTCCGTCTGCTCGGCGTTCCAGATATAGTCGGCGAAGAGCCACTGGCCGCCCCGCTTGATGAGCAGGCGGGTCTCCAGGATGCGGCGCTCATCGGCGGGCAGCACGCGGTCGAAGTAGAAGGTCTTGATCAGGACGGTACCGTCAGGGAAGTCGAGCGGCACATCCTCTCCGTTGAACAAGGCGCTGCTCCCGGGCGGCATCCACACGAAGCGGAACTTATGGGCGTAGTCCGAGAAGAGCGGGGTGATGACGTCGTAGGGGAGGACGCCGGCATTGGGCTCGTGGTCGGCCAATGCGCCCGTGAAGAAGCGGTATTGCGACAGCGAAGGATAGGGAACCAGGTCAAGGTCAACGGAGACGCCTTCGCCCGGGACCGATGGGAAGGCGGGCGCAACGACCTCCTCCCGTTCATGCCGGCAGGCAATCACCACCGCCATGATGGCGAGCAGGGTAAGTAGCGCGCGGCGCTGCATTGCTGGTGGGAAAGTTAGGGGGTGGATGCACCCTCGGCCTCGGCCATTGCACGTGCTCGATGAGGATCCCGACTGGGCTACCTTGCGGCCTCGCACTCCCATGACCGCCCACCGAACCCCGGAAAGGCCCGTCGAAACGGCCTCCGACGCCGACAAGCGCCTTTTTCTGCTCGACGCCTATGCGCTCATCTACCGCGCCTACTTCAGCTTCATACGCACCCCGCGGCTGAACAGCAAGGGCTTCAACACGAGCGCGGCCTTCGGCTTCACCACTACGCTGCTCGATCTGATCAGGCGCGAGAAGCCCACCCACATCGCGGTGGTCTTCGACACCGCCGCGCCCACCGAGCGTCACGAGACGCTGCTGGACTACAAGGCCAACCGCGAGGAGATGCCCGATGACATCCGCAGCAACGTGCCTTACATACGCCGGATCATCGAGGCGCTGCGCATCCCCGTGCTGGAGAGCGACGGCTACGAGGCCGACGACGTGATCGGCACACTGGCGAAGAAGGCCGAGGCCGAGGGCTACACCACCTACATGGTGACCCCGGACAAGGACTTCGGGCAGTTGGTGACCGACAAGATCATCATGTACAAGCCCGGGCGCGGCGGCGAACCGCCCGAGAAGCTCGGGCCCAAGGAGATCTGCGAGCGCTGGGGCCTGGAGCGCACCGAGCAGGTGAAGGACATCCTCGGCCTCATGGGTGATGCCGTGGACAACATCCCCGGCATCCCCGGAATCGGCGAGAAGACCGCGATCAAGCTCGTGCAGCAGTTCGGAAGCCTGGAGGGCGTGCTGGAGAATACCGACAAGCTCAAGGGCAAGCAGCAGGAGAACGTGATCGCATTCGCCGATCAGGGCCGCCTGAGCAAGCAGCTCGCCACCATCAACATCAACGCACCGGTGGAACTGGACCACGATGCCCTGAACCTCGATCCGCCCGACAAGGAAAAGGTGCTGGAGGTATTCAGCGAGCTGGAGTTCAAGACCCTCGCCAACCGCGTGCTGGGGGGCGATGTGAATGGTGCGGCCGAGGAGCCCAAGGCCGCTAAGCGGGGGAAGGCAGCTGCAACCCACCCCGGCCAGGTGGACCTATTCGGCGGCCAGGTGGACGCCGAGGGCAACGTGGAGCTGACCGAGCTGGCCACCATCGACACCGTGCCGCACCGCTACTTCCTGGCGCGCACCAACGAGGACCTTTACATGCTCGCGGCCCAGCTCAAGAAGCAGTCGCGCTTCTGCTTCGATACGGAGACCACCAGCACCGACGAGCGCGTGGCCGAACTGGTGGGTCTCGCCTTCAGCTGGAAGCCCCACGAAGGCCACTACGTGCCCGTGCCCGAGGACAAGGCCGAGGCCCAGCGCATCGTGGACATCTTCAAGCCCGTCCTGGAGAATGAAACGATCGGCAAGGTGGCGCAGAACGCCAAGTACGACATCCGCGTACTGGCCCGGTACGGCGTGGAGGTGAAGGGCCCGCTTTTCGATACCATGGTGGCGCATTTCCTGCTGAAGCCCGATGTGCAGAAGCACGGCATGGACTACCTGAGCGAGACCTACCTGGGCTACCGGCCGGTGAGCATCACCACGCTCATCGGTGAGAAAGGCCGCGGGAAGGTGCAGAAGAGCATGCGCGACGTGGAGGTGGAGCTGGTGAAGGAATACGCCGCCGAGGACGCGGACGTCACCTGGCAGCTCGCCGGAAAGCTGGAGCCGCTGCTGAAGCAGGATGAGGTCACCGCCCTCTTCAATGACGTGGAGATGCCGTTGGTGCATGTGCTTGCCGACATGGAGACAGAGGGCATCCGCATCGACATCCCGGCCCTGAGGCAGTTCAGCGAGGATCTCGGCACGGAGCTGGTGCGCCTGCAGGACGCCATCCACCAGGCCTGCGGGGTGAGCTTCAACATCGACAGCCCCAAGCAGCTCGGCGATGTGCTCTTCGAGACCCTCAAGCTCGGCGGCGACAAGGTGAAGAAGACCGCCAAGACCGGCCAGTACCAGACCAGCGAGGACATCCTGCAGGAGCTGAGCAACGCGCACCCCGCCATCCCGCTGATCCTGGACTACCGCAGCCTGCGCAAGCTGAAGGGCACCTATGTGGACACCCTGCCCGAAGCGGCCGACCCCGTCACGCACCGCGTGCACACCAGCTACCTGCAGACCGTGGCCGCCACCGGGCGCCTGGCCAGCAACGACCCCAACCTGCAGAACATTCCCATCCGCACGGAGAAGGGCCGCGAGATCCGCAAGGCCTTCGTGCCGCGCAGTGAGGAATACCAGCTGCTCAGTGCGGACTACAGCCAGATCGAGCTGCGCATCATCGCCCACATGAGCGGCGATCGCAACATGCAGGAGGCCTTCCGGCACGGGCTGGACATCCACGCGGCCACGGCGGCCAAGGTGTTCAACGTGGACATCGCCGAGGTGACGCGCGAGCAGCGCAGCCGCGCCAAGGCCGTGAACTTCGGCATCGCCTACGGGCAGGGGGCCTTCGGTCTCAGCCAGAACCTGGGCATCCCCCGCGCCGAGGCCAAGCAGATCATCGACGACTACTTCGCGCAGTTCCCCGGCGTGCGCAACTACATGGATGAGATGATCGGCTTCTGCCGCACACACGGCTACATCAAGACCCTGATGGGCCGGCGCCGCTACCTGCCGGACATCACCAGCGCCAACAACACCGTGCGGGCCCAGGCCGAGCGCATCGCCATCAACGCGCCCATGCAGGGTTCGGCAGCGGACATCATCAAGGTGGCCATGGTGAACATCCACCGCGACATCAAGGCGCAGGGGCTGAAGAGCAGGCTGCTGCTGCAGGTGCACGACGAACTGGTGTTCGATGCATTCAAGGAGGAGGCGGAGGAGTTGAAGGCGCTGGTGAAGGAGCGGATGGAAGGCGCGCTTTCCCTTGATGTGCCGTTGGTTGTTGACATGGGCGTGGGGAAAAACTGGCTTGAGGCGCACTGAGGCCCAGGGGGAACAAGGGGACATTTGGAGCGGCCACATCCGCCACCATTGTCCCATGACCACCAAGCGAATATCGCGCCTCGTGCTCCCGATGGCCCTGCTCGCCCTGCTCGCGGGCTGCGGTGGGAATCAGCAGCCGCAAGACACCCTGACGACAGACGCCGCCGACAGCCTCGCCCAGAGCGAGCGCATGGGCCGCACCCGCAAGATCTTCTACAACATCCCCTCGCCCATGGAGACGGCGGCCCTGCTGAAGAAGGCGGGTGCGAACTACCAGGGTGCCATCCTGAACGATGTGAAGAACGTGGACAAGTACACGGCCGCCAGCAAGCAAGCACTCAATCTGGGGGTCTATGGCGCTGACCTTAGCTACGCCAGCGTCTTCAACCATACCCAGGAGAGCATGTTCTACACGAGCTGTGCCCGGCGGCTGGCCGACAAGCTGGGCGTCACCAGCGCATTCAGCGACAGCACGCTGGAGCTGATGGAGAAGCACCAGAATGACCGCGACAAGCTGCTCGATATCATCAGCGAGACCTATTGGGACATGGACCGGTACCTGAAGGTGAATGACCGCGACAACATCAGCGCCCTGATGATCGCGGGCGGCTGGGTGGAAGGGCTCTACGTGGCCACGCAAGTGGCCAAGGCCAACACCACGCCAGAGCTGCGCCAGCGCATCGCCGAGCAGAAGCTCTCCCTGGGCGACCTCCTCTCGCTGATGGAGACCTACGGTACCGATGACCAGGCGCTGAACGGCGTCCGCGAGGACCTGAAGGCGCTGAGCGCGCTCTATGCCGATGTCGGCGGCGGCGGCGGCGGCGTCACTGCAACGCAGGAGAACGGCGTCGTGGTCATCGGCGCTGAAGGCGGGGCCGCCACCCTCACAGACGCCCAGCTCGCAGCCATCACCGAGAAGGCCGCCGCCATCCGCAATACCTACATCAACTGATCGCCGCCATGCTCCGAACCACCCTCGCCACCGCGTTGCTGGCTGCAGGCATGATGCTGGCTGCCCACTCCGCACAGGCCCAGTGCAAGTCGTTCGCCAAGAACAAGTGCGTGCCGGGTCTGCACCCTTACAAGTTCAATGAGACCTTCAATGGCGCCCAGCTGTCGCCTGGCGAGGAGGCCGAGGTGAACCTCACTTTCTACAGCGGCCAGGAGTACCGGGTGATGGTGTGCGTGCACCAGATCCTCGGCGAGGTCAATTGGAAGCTGGTTGACCAGAACAACAAGATCGTCTTCGAGAGCATGGCCGACGACCCGAAGACCCACTTCGACTTCAAGGCGGCGGCTACCACGCAGTTGCGCGTAGTGGTCTGGGTGCCAAGCAAGCCCAAGACCGACATGGTGCACATGGGCTGCGTGGCCATCATGGTGGGCTTCAAGGAGTAGCAAGCCCGATGCGGAAACGCAGAGGCCCCGGATTCATCCGGGGCCTCTGCGTTTCCGCATCGGGCGCGGTCAGTTCAGCGTTACCCGGCTTTTCCGCTCCAGCCGCGTGCGACTCTGGAACCGGAATACGAAGTAGTCGGCGCCGTTGGCCGGCAAGGACACGACCGTAACAGCCCGGCCGGATTCCAGGCCGTCCTGACCGACCGCTATCGCCTGCAGGGTATCCTGGAGCGCCGCCGAGGTGCTGAGATAGACGACGAGGCGGTTATCCTGGCCAGCGCTGTCGGGCTCTACCAGAACCTTGCCCACGGCCAGTCCATGCGCGCGTAGCGCATCGGAGAGCTGCACCTCGATGCCCCAGCTCTTCTCCACGCCGCTGGTCACGCCTTCAATGACCTCGGTGGCGGCGCTCCCGGCCAGCTCACCGCCCTTGTTCAGCGCCTCCTTGGTGCCATCTGCCACCCTGCCGCAGCCAATGGCAGCGAGGACCAGGGCCAGGAACATCGGCCGAGGAGCCCTCATTGCACCGTGAATCGGATGGCATTCCGGCGGACTTCCGTGGAGATTCTCAGCAGGTAGGTGCCGGTGCTCAGGGCGGCGATGGGTAGGTCTATGCGGTGCTCGCCTTCAGCCAGCACGCCGACAGCGCGCTGATGCACCACACGGCCCGTGAGGTCGATGATCTCCAGCAGCATGGAGGCCCCGCTGCCATGTACGAGGGCCTGGGCATGGCCGCTGGCCGGGTTGGGCAGCACCGCCAATCCCGTGGCGGGTGCCTGGAGCTCATCCAAGCCTACCGGCAAGCCGTTCAGATTGATGTCATCGAGATAGAGGTTGTTCCCTCCGTCGCTCTCGAATTCGAACTTGAACCGGAAGTTGGGCACATGGTTCACGCTGCTGATGTTGGTGACCTCGGTGTAGCTCCATTGGCCTGGGCCGTTCGGGATGAAGCTACTGGTCACCACTCCTCCGGTGGTCAGCGTGGTGCTGCCCCGCATCACCTTGCGCAGGCTCCAAGTGTCCCCGCAGTTCGTGCTGGTGTAAACGCGCAGCGCATCATCGCTGTTGGAGGTGCGTTTGGCATAGGCGTACCGGAAAGAAAGGACGACCTGGGTGGCGCCGCTCATGTCGTAGGTGCGGGATACCAGCTCATCCACGCGGCCATCCATCGCGGCCGTATTCACGATCCGCGTGCTCTTCGCGCCCGTGAAGGCCGCGGCGGTGGTCACCGTCCAGGTATTGTCATTCTGAGGGTTCTCCACGAACCAATCCGGGGCGTTGAATGCGCTAATGGCCTCGAAGCCCTCCTCGAACGGGGCCGCGGTGCCGGGCACGGGCAGCACGGTGATGTAGCCGGATTGGTTGTTGGTGAGGGAAGTGCTGCCATCGCTGGCGGTGAGACTCACCGCATAGGTGCCCGGCGCATCATAAGTCACGGTGGCGGTCGCCGAGGTGGCGGTCGCGGGAGACCCGCCGGCGAAGCTCCAGCTGCGCGAGGAGACTGCGTTGTAGCTCACATCGGTGAAGGTGACGGACTCCCCTTGGCAGACCACCCTGTTGCTGGCGGTGAATTCCGCCGCGCAGAGCGCCTCCGGCTGGCTGACGCCCGTGGCCGTGAGGTTGTTGGCTGTAATGAGCTGGTTGCGCTGGGCGGTCGAGGAGGTGAGGGCGGCCACCATGCGGGTCTTCTGGCCCAGTGTGAACATCTTGGAACAGTAGGAGTACTCCATGAAGTTCTCCACGTTATCCAATGAGCCGCAGGTCGTCCCGCTGAGGTTGCAGCTCGTCCAGCCGATGGTGTTCGGCGTGTCGCTCACGCCATCATCCGTGCTGCAGTTGGTGGAGACCGCAGGGGTGTTGGAGCCCCCCCAAGTGTGCTCGAGATTGATCCAATGCCCCACCTCATGCGTGAGCGCGCGGCTCCTTGAGGGGCTGCCGGTGCCGATGCTGCCCACGTAGGTGTGCTGCATCACGATACCGTCGGCCGCTGCGAAGAAGGCCACGCTTCCGGGCGTGAGCGTATACCCTGCCGCACCGGCGGCACTGGCGGCCACCCACACGTTCAGGTACTTGTTCCGCGGCCACTGGATGAGGTCCTTCATGTCCTGTGTGCCGTCGTTCGTGAGCGCGCTCACCGTGCGGGTGATGCCCCGCGTGCAATTCCCATTGGGGTCCTTGCGCGCCAGGCGGAACTCGATGTCCACGTTGGCCACGAGCGGAAGGAACTCCGCGCGCACATTGTCCCAGTCGGGGTTCTGGCGGTTGAAGTCCTCGTTCAGGATGCGCATCGCATCAAGCACCTGTTCGTCGGAGATGTTCTCCGGACCATGGTTGTGGATGATGTGGAAGACCACCGGGATGACGTAGGTGCTGCGCGCGCCTTCGCTAAAGCCTGCCGTCCATGCCTCCAATTCGGCATTGGCCGCTGCGATAGCGCCGAGGAGGGCGGGGTCGTTGCCATGCAGGCGCTCGAGCACCGCGTCGTCGTTGGTGCCGCATGTGAATGCGGGGCTTTGCGCCGAAGCGGCGAGCGGCAGTGTGGCGATGGCCAGGGCAGGGAACAGATAGCGCATGATGCTGAACGGGTCGGATTGCTGGTTCTGGGCGGCGGGTATCGGCGCGTCACTCCACGATGAAGCGGGCGAAGGACCGGCGCCCGTCGACGGAGAGCTCCGCTGCATAGGCTCCCGGGGCCATGGCGCCAAGGTCGAGCGGCACGATGGCCTCGCCCGCGGGGCGAAGGCCGAGCTCCTCCAGTTGCATCGTGCGGCCGGTGGCATCGATGATGCTCAGGCGGGTGTGGCCGGGAGTCGGAAGGTTCAGGTGGACTCGCGCCATGCCTTGGGCGGGATTGGGGAGCACCTGCAATGCGGCTCCGGCGCCAAGGAGGCTCTCCTCCAAGCCCACAGGCAGGCCATTGATGTTGATGTCATCGAGGTATAGATGGTTTCCTCCGTCGCTCTCGAAGACGAACTTGAATCGGAAGTCGGGGATATGGCTGGTTGCGCTGATGTTGGTGACCTCCGCAAATCCCCACTGGCCCGGACCGTTAGGGACGAAGCCGCCCGTGGTGGCGGGGGCGGTGGGAAGCGTGGTGCTGCCGCGCGAGATGCGGCGCAGGCTCCATGTCTCTCCGCAGTTGTTGCTGATGTAGAGGCTCAGTACATCGTCGCTGGTGCTGGTGCGACGGGCATAGGCCCATCGGAAGGTGATGCTGATGTCTTCGGCTGCGCTCATATCGAAGGTCCGGGAGAGCAGCTCATCCACGTTGCCGGCCATGGCTGAGCTGTTTGATATGCGGACGCTCTTCGAGCCGGAGTAGGCGGCCGTGGTGGAGACCGTGAAGGTGTTGTCGGCATTGGGGTTCACGGCGAACCAATCGGGGCCGTTCAACGCGGTGAGGTCCTCGAAGCCCTCCGAGACCGGGGGCGTCGATCCGGGGTTGGCCAGCACGGTCACCATGCCCTGCACCGTGGAACTGAGGGTGTTGGTGCCATCGGTGACCGTAAGCTGGACGGGATAGACGCCTGGCTCGTTGTAGACCACGGAGGGGGCGGCCTCATCCTCCATGCTGGAGGGCGTGCCTCCAGGGAAGCTCCACTGCCGCCCTGTGACGCCATGGAAGCTGAGGTCGGTGAAGGTGACCGCGCTGCCGGCGCAGATGAGCCCAGCACTGCTCTGGAAGGAGGCCTGGCAGAGCACGGGCTCGTCATCGACCCCGGTGGCTGCCAGGTTGGCTGCGGTGATGAGCTGGTTGCGCTGCGCGGTTCCGCTGTTGAGCGCGGCAAGCATCCGGGTTTTCTGCCCCTCCGTGAACATCTTGCAGCAGTAGGAGTACTCCATGTAGTTCTCCACATTGTCGAGCGAGCCGCAGCTGGTGCCCGAAAGCGTGCAGTTGGTCCAACCGATCGTATTGGGCGTGTCGCTCACGCCGTCATCGCCGTTGCAGTTCTCCGGGAGCCCGGGATTGTTGCTGTTTCCCCAAGTGTGCGCCAGGTTGATCCAGTGCCCGACCTCGTGCGTGAGGGCCCGCGAACGGCTCGGAGTGCCGGTACCTATGGAGCCGGTGTATGTGTGCAGGATGACGATGCCGTCCCACGTAGGCTGGTTGTTCACGGATCCGGGCCGGTAGGTGTAGCCCGCCGCTCCATCCGCGCTGGCAGCCACCCAGATGTTGAGGTACTTGCTGCGCGGCCATTGGATCAGGTTCTTCATGGCCTGGGTGCCGTCGTTGGTCAATGGCGAGACGGTGCGGGTGATGCCATTGGTGCAGTTGCCGCTCGGGTCGCGCGTGGCCAGTTTGAAGGAGATGCCCACATCGGCCACGATGGGGAGGAACTCGGGCCGCACGTTGTCCCAGTCCGGATTCAGGCGGTTGAAGTCCTCGTTGAGGATCCGGACGGCATCGATCACCTGCTCGTCGCTGATGTTCTCCGGCCCGTTGTTGTGGATGATGTGGAAAACCACCGGGATGGTATGCACCACTCGCTCGGCTCCGGTCTGTGCCGCAGCCCAAGCGGACGTGAACTGCTCCAATTCCGCATCGGCGGCAGCGATCAGCGCCAATTCACCGGCAGGGTCGGGGTGGTTGGCCAGGACCTTCGTCAGGTCGTTGGCGCCGCAGGGTTGAATCTGGGCCGACCCGTTCACGGCAAAAACGAGCAGGGTAATCAGGGTCAGGGTATGGGAAAGACGCATGGGGTTCTCTTGCAGGTTGTCAAAAATACCCGATGGAGACCCTGGCAAACGTCATAGGGATGCCACAGGGGACGGTGGAATCGGGATCCTAAAGAGGCTTGGGAATCCCAGAATCCAATCGAGCGGCGACGGACCCGGCATCGGCCCGGTTAAAGGGGCTGGTCGGCACGATGAGCTATCAGGGGACGATGAACCTAACCGCTTGTGTTCCGGTTTCAGTGACGAGCCGCACGATGTAGGTCCCGGGGGCTGCCTGACGCAGGCCCAAGGCCATGCGCTGCAGCCCCCCCGATTGAGCGACCGCTTGTAGCCCTGCGATGCGACGGCCGGCGGCATCCTGCACCTCGATCCGGACGGGCCCTGGCTGGACAGGGGCGAAGGAGGCCCAAGCATCCCCGGAGGAAGCATCCCAGGCAGCAGCGAGGCCTTGTGCCTCAGTCGCCTGGTCGCGCATGCCCACTTGGCCCGCCACGATGTTGATGTCGTCGATGAAGAGGTCATTTCCGCCATCGCTCACGAACTCGAATCGGAGGCGGAAGCTCGATGTGCACAGCGTGGGGCCGATGTTGGTGATTTCGGCGAGCCGCCATTGGTCGGGTCCGGAGGGGGTGAAGGGGCCGTTTATCACACCGGCGGTGAGCAGCGCATTGCTCGCGCGCATCACCTTGCGCAGCACCCAGGTGGCGCCGCAATCGGCGCTCACCCACACGAAGAGCGCGTCATCGTTGGTAGGGAATCGCTTGGCAAAGGCGTACCGGAAGGTGACGATGGCTCCAGCGCTGCCGCTGAGGTCGAAGGTCTCGGAGAGCAGTTCATCCACGTTGCCGGACATGGTGATGGCGTTCGGCAAGCGTGCGCTGCGTGAGCCGGTGAAGGCTGCGGCCTGGCTGAGCACGAACCCGCCATCGCCTTGCCGGTCGGTGATGGCCCAGCGTTCGTCAGGCAGCGCTGAAGTGGATTCGAATCCTTCCAACCATGGCACGGGCTGACCTGGCGATGGCAGGACGCGGATGAAAACCGGCTCCGTGCCGGTGATTCCATTGGTGCCGTCGCTTGCTTCGAGGCTCACCGGATAGAGCCCCGGCTCGGTATAGGTTACCGACGGGGTTTCCGCATCGCTGTTTGCGGGCTGCCCTCCCGGAAAGGACCAGTACCGGGTGGTGATGCCCCAGAAGCTCTGGTCCTGGAACTGGATGGTCTCGCCGGCGCAGATGGTGCGACGGTCGGCCGTGAAGCGGACCTGGCAAACCTGGCCGGGGCCGGAAACCCCCGTCAGATCCAGGTTCTCGGGCTGCCACAGGGCGGAGCGTTCGGCGACGTCCGAGTTGAGCGCTGCCAGCATGCGGTCGCCCTGGCCCATGGTGAACATGCGGCTGCAGTAGGCGTACTCCATGTAGTTCTGCACATTGTCTGGGCCGCTGCCGCAGGAGTTCCCGTTCAGCAGGCAGGAGGTCCATCCGCGGGTGAGCGGGGTGTCGTCCACATCGTCGTCGAAGTCGCAATTCTCGGGCAGCCCTGGCTCGTTGCTGTCGCCCCAGGTGTGCTTGAGGTTCAGCCAGTGCCCCACCTCATGGGTGAGCGCCCGCGACCGGCCGGGGGGGCCTGTTCCCACGCTGCCTACATAGTCGTGCTTGATCACGATTCCGTCGGCCTCGGGCCATCCGTCCAGCCACATGGGATAGTAGGTGTAGCCCGCCGCGCCGCTCGCACTGGCCGCCACCCACACGTTCATGTAGCGGTCGCGCGGCCATTGGATCAGCTGGGTCATGTCGTAGTCCCCGTCGTAGGTGCGGATGCTCGCCGTGCGCGTGATGCCGTTGGTGCAGTTGCCCTCGGGGTCTCGCCTGGCCAAGCGGAATTCGATGCCCACATCGGCTACGATGTCCAGGAATTCGGGACGGACGGTGCTCCAGTCCGGGTTGAGCCGATTGAAGTCCTCGTTGAGGATCCGTACGGCATCAAGAACCTGCTGATCGCTGATGTTCTCCGGTCCGAAGTCATGGATGACGTGGAAGACCACGGGAATCACGTAGGCCTGCCCGCCGCCCCGGGTGAAGGCCCCTGCGCCTGCTTCCATGGCCGCCTTGGCTTGCAGCGCGTGCTGTGCGGCGTTCGGCCGTTCGGCCAGGTGGCGCGCCAGTTCGACGGGGTGATTGGCGAGGCAGGAGAAACCGCTCTCTTGGGCAGGGGCCTGGGCGACGGCAGCAAGCAGCCCCAAGCCGATGAAGGCGATGCGCATGTGGATCGGCACGTAAAGTAGGCCGCCCGACGGGGCGGACCGTCCCCATAACACTCAGGGCAGCTGCTCGGTGCGCGTATTCGTTGGAATGCTGCCGCCGATGTTCTGCAGGATGGGGTCACGGTCGTTGTCCTGCCCGGTGTACTTCACCACGCCGTCCAGGTTCACATCCTCCGGATGGTATCCGGTGGTGGTGGCCGTGGGCAGGCTGCCCCCCACACGCACCAGGATGGGGTCGCGGTCGTTCTCCTGGTTGGTGTACCGCAGGATGCCGTTGCCGTCCACGTCGCCCGCCCATAGCGCGGCGATGGTGCCTAGGAGCTTGCGTGCATCGGTGCCGTACGTGGGCGTGGCCGGGTCGGCCAGGTCCACGCGCACCACGCCGGCGCCGAAGGCCTGGGCGCTGCTGGTCATGGTGGCGAGGTGATTGCGGTGCCAGACGGCCACCTTGTAGGACGCGCGCGGGGCATCGGGGAACCAGAGCGGCTCATCTCCGTCTGGCGTCACCACGCGGCCATCAGCGAGCAGCACGGCGGCCATTTCGTCCACCACCGTCCCATGGTTGGCGCCATCGCGCAGCTGCACCATCACCCAATCCACGGGGGCCCCGGCACCGGTACGCTCGAGGAGCTCCGGCTTCATGGTGGCGCCTTGGCCGTATGGGTCGGAAGTGGGCAGGATGCCGGCTGTCAGCAGGTCGCTCCGCATCGCCGTTCCGTTCCATGCCCCTTCCAGCACCATGCTCAGCGCCAGTTCTGCATCGCCATCGGAGTAGTCGAAGATGCCGTCCAGGTCACGGTCAACGCCATGGCGGATCTTGGTGCTGGGGTGGACGATGGTCCAAGTGAGCGGGTTGCCGGCCTGCGCATGGGCAACCAGCTGAGCGTGCGTCACGGGTGGCGCTCCGTTGAGGTCGGGCTGGTAGTTGTTGCTCCCGAGGTAGTAGAAGCCCCGCAGCTCCCCCTGCCAGCGGCCCTTCACAACGAGCGCGTAGTCGTTCGGGTACTTGTTCGTCCAGTTCAAGAGCGTCCCCACACGGCCGGCGCTGCCCACGCTGCCATTGATGGTCATGCGCATTCCCACGGCCGGCATGGCATCCTGGATGGCATGCACGCGGTCGAAGCCGTAGCTCTGCGGGCTGTTCGCCTGTGTGATGCCGCCGCTCCAGCTGAGCAGCTCCGGCTCATAGTCGCCGAGGTAATGCCCGGTGCCGTTCTGATTGAACCGGGTCTCCATCACCCCGTCGCTCATCATTCCGAAGCCGCTGGTGCATTCGGTGGTGTTATAGAAGAAGCCGTTCTTCCGGTAGGTGCTGCGCAGGTCGGGCACCATATTGGTGTTCAGGGCCATGTTCACCACGCCGGCGCTGGTGTTCGAGCCGTTGCCGGGCAGGTGTCCGCGTCCGCTCCCAGTTTGGTGGCAATGCGAGCAGTTGATGTTCACGGCGACGAAGAGGCTCACCCCGGCAGTGGGAATGGTCTGGAACGTGGTGCCCGTGAAGCGCACGCGGTTGGGATTGTTCATCCGCTCCACGGTAGCGGCCACCCCGGCGGTGTTGGTGTCCGGCCTGATGGTGCGGTAGGGGTTGGGGACGTACCAGGTGGCCGCGAGGAAATCGCTGAACTCCTGCATGCCCACCACGTCTAGCGGAGCATCCAGGCCCTGAAGGTCCTCGAAGGCACCGGCGAAGTCGTGGAAGCTGCCCTTGTCGCCACGCCAATGAAGCTTGCCCGTGCCCCGGTTGATGATGTCGATGAGGAACTGGGTCGTCTTCAGCCCCTTCATCGGATGGTAGGTCTTATTGCCTGCGGGGTCGTTCACGGTGACCATTCCGCCGGCGGGATTGCCGAGGTCCCAGGCCAGGCGGTCCCAACGGCTATCCACATGGCAGCTGCCGCAGCTGATGTGACCGTGGCCGCTGCCCAGGTGCGTATCATAGAGATGCTTCCGTCCGACCTTGATCGCCTGCGGGGTGGGATCGAAATAGGAAGTGCGGGCCACCTCCTTGTTCGTCGCAAGGTCGATGGTGCTGATGCTGGCGCCGAACTTGTTGAGCACGAAGGCGCGGCCGCTGCCCTCATGCAGCACGACGCCCGTGGGCCCTTCTCCCACGGTGATCGGATCGGGGCTCACGCGCGCGCCCGTGGCGTTGATCATGATCACATTGTTGCTCCCCATGCCGGTGACATAGGCCGTGCTCCCATCGGCCTTCCAAGCGATGCCGCGCGGGTCGCCGATGGATTGCTTGCGCAGCGCAGGCGGCGAGCTGTGGGTGCTGTAATTGATGTGGGGGTTGAGGTCGGTGCGCGTCACCGCGCCCGCTCCGAGGAATCGCGACACGTTCACCGTGAGGAATTTGCCGCGCAGGTTGGGCTCGAAGCGCTTCTCATTGGTGGCATCGGTGCCCACGACGAATACCTCGCCCGTTCCGGGCCGCACGCTCATGGCCATGAGGATGTTGCCGAGCGTCTGCTTGTAGGTGACGGTGGCGGTGCTGGGGCTGTTGGCGTTGATCATGGCTACGTCCCTGTCGGGCATGTCCCAGCCGGCGATGCGCGCTTTCCCCGGAGCGTTGCCGGAGACGAGGTTCGTCCAGTTGCCGCCATTGTCATCCATCCATTGGCCAGCGGCATTCTTGCGCACCACCAGGCTGTGATTGGCCTGCATGGGCGGATTGTTCGGGTTCATGGGCGGGTTGAATCCCGTGCCGGCGTTCGGTACCGGAACGGCTCCGCCATAGGGCCCTGCCGGATTGGTCACTTCATTCGGCACGGTGGTGCATCCGCCTTGCGGAGAGCAGAAGCCCCCGGCATGGAAGGAGTTGCCATTGAGGACAGTGGTCTGGTTCCCGCTCTCGAAGAAGGCGCAGTATACCGTGCCGCCGTCGGGGCTCACGGCCAGGGCGCGCGGCTGCTCGCCCTTCAGCAGCACCTGGGTGGGCGCGGAGTTCAGGTTGGCCAGGTCGAAGACCTGCACCATCTCCTGCTCGGCGCAGCTCACGAAGGCCTTCCCGCTCGCGAAGACCACATCGGCCGGCTCGTTCTCCGTGAGCAGGCTGCGCACGGTGGCCTTCAGGGTGAGGTCCACGATGCTCACCTCATCGCTGATGGTGCACACCACCCAGGCTTCGTTGTTGGTGCGGGCGCGCACGGTCACGGGGTCGAGGCCCACGGGGATGCTGGCGGAATGGGTGATGCCGGCGGCGGTGACATCGAACACCTCCAGGCTGTTGTTGGCCGTGTTCACAGCCAGCAGCCGGGTGCCATCGGGCGTGAGGGCGATGGGGCTCACATGCGCCGACTCGAAGTTGGTGAACGCCGAAACGGGGACACCGCCTCCGATCGCCTTGGCGGAGCCGGTATCATCGGAAGGCCCCGGCTCGAAGGCCGAGAGGCCGGCGAAGAGCGAAAGCGCGGCGAGCGCAATGATGGACTTGCGGTTGGCGGTGAGGAAGCGCATGGCTGTGCGGGATGATTGTGCCGGCCGCTGCTCACTCACCTCCCTTCGCACCGCGGCCCTGCAGGGCGATGCAAGCTAGCTGCGGGAAGGGTGAAAAGCAAGCGGTCAGTACACCAGCAGCCGTGGCTCGCTCATCTCCTCGATGGCGTACCGGATGCCCTCGCGCCCCAAGCCGCTGTCCTTGATGCCGCCGTAGGGCATGCTATCCACCCGGAAACCGGGGATTCCGTTGATGATGACGCCTCCCACCTCGAGCTCCTCGTGGGCCATGCGCATATGCGCGAGGCTATCGGTGAAGACGCCCGCCTGAAGCCCGAAGCTGCTGTCGTTCACTGCGTCGATCGCGGCCTTGAAATCCCGCACGCGTTCCACGGTGGCGACCGGGCCGAAGGCCTCGGCGCAGCTCACCTTCATCGAGTTGTCCGTGCCGGTGAGCAGGGTGGCTGCATACACGTTGCGCGCCTCATCCACCGCGTGCCCGCCGGCAAGCACCTGGGCCCCGCCCTGCCGGGCCTCTTCGACCCATGCAGCGATGCGGAGCAGGTGGCCCCTATCGATGATGGGCCCCACGATGGTGCCGGGATCGGCCGGGTCGCCGCAGGGAATGCGGCCCACCTCCTGGACCAGCAGGTCGCGGAAGCGCTCGAACACGCGCTCCACGGCGAAGATGCGCTGGGTGCTGATGCAGATCTGGCCGGCGTAGAGGAAGGAGCCAGCGGCCACGGCCTTGGCCACAGCGGGCAGGTCGGCGCCCTCGTCCACGATCACGGCCGCGTTGCCGCCGAGCTCGAGGGCCACCTTCTTCTTCCCGCAGATGGCTTTCAGGTGCCAGCCCACCTTGTCGCTTCCGGTGAAGCTGAGCATGGCGATGCGCGGGTCCTTCACGAGCTTCTCCGCCACCGGGATCCCGCAGAGCATGCAGCTGAATGCCCCGTCGGGATAGCCCAGCTGCGCGATGAAGCGGGAGAGCGCCAGGGCGCTGAGCGGGGCCTGCGGCGCGGGCTTCAGGATGACCGGGCAGCCGATGGCCAGCGCCGGCGCCACCTTGTGCAGTACCAGGTTGAGCGGGAAGTTGAACGGTGTGATGGCGGCGATGATGCCGATCGGGTGACGCTTGGTGAATGCCGTCCTGCCCGCGCCTGCGCCATAGTCGATGGGCACCACCTCGCCGCCGAAGCGCAGCGCCTCGGCCGCGGCCGTGCGCACGGTGACGATGCACCGCGCGATCTCGGTGCGTGCATAGCCGATCGGCTTGCCCGCCTCGCGCATGATGAGCTGCGCCAGTTCCTCCTCGTGCTCCTTGAGCAGGCCCGCCAATCGCTCCAGCCGCTCGCTGCGCTCACCCGCACTCAGCTTGCGGAACGCCGGGAACGCTCGCTGGGCGGCGGTGATGGCCGCTTCCATCTGGGCTTCGCTGGCGTGCGGGATGCGGGCTATCTCGGTGCCTTGGTACTTGTCCAGCACCGCCTGGGTGCTGCCATCGCCTTCGGAGGACCAATGGCCATGCAGGAAGTTGGCCGGCCGGTACAGGGTGCGTGCGGAGGCGGCCTCCGCTGGGGTGGGGGACATGCGGCGAAGGTATCGCCGCACGGATGGCCCGGCTACCTTGGCCCCATGCCGCAGCGCCGCTGGTCGTTGGTCGCCGTTTGGGCCCTGTGCGCGCTGCTGCTCGGCCTGCGTACGACTCAGCCCGTGCGCCATGCCTTCACGTGGGACGTCTTCGGGTACTACCTCTATCTCCCGGCCACATTCATCCACCATGATCCCGGGCTGCGCAACCCCGCTTGGCTGGAAGCGTTGGTGGCGGAGCATGAGCCCTCGGCCACGCTCTATCAGCTGGTTGATGGCCCGGAAGGCGGGCGCGTCATCAAGTACAGCTCGGGCATGGCGCTCGCCTATGCTCCCTTCTTCGCTATTGCGCATGCGCTGGCAGGTCCGTTGGGCTTTCCTGCGGATGGCTTCTCGGCGCCCTACCGCGTTGCGGTCACCTACGGCATGCTGCTGTGGGTGATGCTCGGGCTCTTCCTGTTCCGACGGCTGCTGCTGAACTGGTTCGATGAGCGGACGACGGCCGTGCTCATAGTCCTGGTCGTACTGGGAACCAACTTCCTCCACCTGGCTGCTTTGGACGGCACGCTGCTGACGCATCCGCTCCTCTTCACCCTTTATGCCGCCTTGGCGCTTGCCACGCAGCGCTGGCACCACCATGCGGGCCTGCCGGCGGCGGTAGCGGTTGGGGCCCTGGCGGGCTGGATCACCCTGGTGCGCCCGAGCGAGGGGGTGTGCCTGCTGATTCCGTTGCTCTGGGCGGAGCCGTCGGGATGGCGCGCGAAGTGGCGCATGGTGGCCGATCGCTGGCCCCAGGCGGTGCTGGCGGTGACGGCCTTCGTGGTCATGGCTTCGCCACAGCTGGCATACTGGAGGCAGGTGACGGGCGAGTGGCTGTTCTACTCCTACATCAATCCCGGCGAAGGCTTCGATTTCGGCTCACCGCATACCTGGGATTTCCTGTTCAGCTTCCGCAAGGGCTGGTTCGTGTACACGCCGCTGGCGCTGGTCATGGTGGCTGGGCTCGGGGCCGTGCGGCAGCGCGCCCGTCACCTGTTCTGGCCGCTGTGCGCCTACCTGGCCGTCGACCTCTACGTGGTGAGCAGCTGGACGAACTGGTGGTATGCTGGCGGCAGCTTCAGCGCACGGAGCATGATGCCGGCCTATGCATTGCTCGCGGTGCCGCTCGGCTTCGCGCTGACCGGCCCCGGCCGGCGCACCATGCTCGCGGCAAGCGCGGTCCTCGTCGTGCTGAACCTGTTCCAGACCTGGCAGTGGAGCCACGGCATCCTCAGCAAGGAGCGGATGACGGCCGGCTACTACGCTGCGGTTTTCGGCCGTACCGCGGTGCCGGCCGGGGCGGATGCACTGCTCCTGGTCGACCGTCCGCTCACCGAGGAGGAGGCGCTGAAGGATGAATCGGGTTATCACCGCTCGCTGCTCTACCGCAACACCTTCGACGACCGCCCAGAGGGCGTCTGTGCCCTTTCTCCGGCCGACCCGTTCACGCCTGGGCCCGATGTGCCGTTCCGGCGCCTCACCGGTGCGGATCACGCGTGGCTGCGCATCAGCGCCCGCCTATGGGTCACGGACAGCACCACGGCTCCGCCCATCCTCGTGGCCACCTTCCACCACAAGGGTGAGACCTACAAGTACCGTGCGGTGAAGTGGGACCTCAGCGCTGCGGCCCCCGGCGAATGGTGCACCCAGCGCTTCGACTACATCACGCCCGAGGTGCGGTCCGCCGAGGACAACCTGAAGGTGTACATCTGGAACCAGGCCGGAGGTACGCATATCGTGGACGACCTGCAGGTGGAGCTCTTCGGCCCCAAGTGATCAATCCGCCCTGATGCGCTCGTGCGAGAGACCTGCTGCGGCTTGGCGGAAGAGAATGCCCTTGGGGTTGCCCGATGCCCGAAGGAGCTCCCGGGCGTGCCGTGTATCATCCACCCGGAAGAGCGTGCGCTTCGCGTACCACCGCACCTGCGGCTCCGGGGTGAAGCCGAGGGTGAAGACCATCTCGTCCGGCCTGGCTTCGCGTGCGATGGCGAGGCCTTGCTCCATCTGCCAGGTGAATCGCTCGTCCGTCCTCGATGAGGGCGGATTGGTGCGGTAGAAGTAGAGCACGCCTGCAACGCACGTCACCGCCAGCGCAGCCCATGACCAACCAGCGCGCATGGCCGACAGCCCCAGCCCGCCCAGCCCGCAGAGCAGCAGACCGGCCTTGAGCGCGGCGAAGTCGTGGCCCGTGTACTCAAGCAGGAAGGCCATCTCCAGGATCACGGGCAGCGCCGTGAGCACCACGAAGAGCCACAGTGCGTTGCGCTGGGAGATGACCGAATGGCGCTTCCGCAGCAGCGACACGAGGGGCAGCAGGAGCGGCAGCCAGCTGATGCGGTAGTTGAGCAACAACGTGCGGAGCATGCCTCCATGCTCGCTGCCGGTTCCACGCTCGGCGTAGCGACCGCTGAAGTAGGCGAGCAGGGCATCGACATCCACCACCTGCAGCCAGCGCCAAGCGGTGAATGCCAGCGCGAGGCCGACACCGGCAAACGCCGAAGCCAACAATCGCAATCGCGTGGCATCGCGCTGCTGGTGCCATTGCACAATAGCGATCATGCCCAATGCAACGCCCGCCCACACACCCGGCCAGCTGATGAGCGTGGTGAGGAAAAGCGTCAACGCGCACAACACCGCCATGCGCCAAGGGACGCCATCGGTTCTCGTCAAGGCACGCAAGGCGACGAGCACGTGCCAGACCCATGCGTTCTGGACGAACATGTCGCTCATGTAGGCATTGCCGTGGAACCAGAGCGGCGCGGGCATGAAGACGTAGAGCAGCGCGGCGAAGAGCGGCGCCGGTCCATCGCGCTGCAACTCGCGCACGACGAGGTACAGGCCGATGGCCGTGAGCAGGTGGAAGAACAGATTGAAGAGCTGCAAGCCCAGAGCATTGGGCTCGGTGCCCGTGATGGCGAACAGCGCATGCGGCAGGTCGAAGGCGAGCGGCGGATGCGAGAGGTAGTAGAGCACGCCATCGTGCAGTGCGGGAGCATCGGTGTAACCGGGCGGGATCAGGTCGGCGGGGCCGGTGAAGGTGATGGCCGGCGCGCCGTGGTGGGGGAGGAAGCCATCGTGGTGCCAGCTGTGCAGCGCGATGAGCACCAGTGCGGTGCAGAGCTCGTGGTGGCCGCTGAGCGGGCGGTTGAGCAAGGGCCAGCGTACGACCACGCTCACCGCGAAGGCGAGTAGCAGGATGAGCAGATGGCGGCGTGGCATCGCACGAACATAGCGCGGCTACCTTGGTCGCATCATGGATGCGCGCGGCGAGCGTTCGATTCCGTCATGGGCCGTGCTGCTCTTGCTGGTGGCCGTCAGCATCGGAGTACATGCATCCATCCTCTCCTGCACCTTCTTCAGCGACGATTTCCAGGTGCTCTGGCGCATCCGATCCGGCGAGGGCAGCAGCTTCTTCCGGCCGCTGGCCGACCTATCACTTAGGGCGAACCTGCTGCTGTCCGGCCCGGATCCGTGGGCCTTCCGCGTGGTGAACCTGGCCCTCCTGGGTCTCAATGGCTGGCTGGTCTACTCACTGGCCAGGCGGCTGCTCACCAGCGATGCAGCACTTGGTGCAGGTCTGTTCTTCGTGCTGTACCCCTTCCACCTCGAGCCGCAGGCCTGGATCATCGGGCGCGGCATTTCCATGGCGTCGGCATTCACGCTGGGGGCCTTGGTCGTGGCAACCGGCAACGCGCCAACCACCAAGCGCACCATCGCGGTTGCATTGTTGGTGCTGCTCGGCTCACTGTGCTATGAGAGCGCGCTGCTGGCGCCCCTGCTGCTCGGCGCGTGGTGGCTCATCCTTCGGCCCACGGACGCGAAGGCCTGGCGCGCGATGTTGCTCGCATCAATCGCGGTGGTCGTGCTGAACCTCGCGTTGCGCTGGATGGTGCTTGGCGGCCTGGCGAATGACTATGGTGCGGCCTTCTTCGTCAAGCCGGTGGGCGATTACCTCAGCGCGGCCTTCAAGGTCATCGGGCGCTCCTTCCTGCCGCCGCATGACGACCCCGCGGTGCAGACCGTGCGCTTCGCGCTGCTCGGCCTTGCGCTTACGCTCGTCGGGCTCTGGTTCTGGCGCTCGAACCGGTTCCATCCGGAGCGCCTGCGCGCTGCTGCGCTGGTGGCATCGCTCTACGGGATCGCCTCCATCATCGCCATGGTGGGTGGTGTGAGCACGCGCACGAGCGAGAGCGACCGTTTCCTATTTATGCCCTCGGCATTCCTGTGTGTGCTGGTCGCGCTGGCGATGGAGGGTATGCGGTCGAAGGCGGTATGGCGGATGGCCCTCGTGATGCTGGTGGCATCATGGTCACTGCTCTTGCGACAGGGCCTGGGGCATTGGCGCACCGCTTCCGATACCATAGAGCGCATCATCGCAGACACACCTGAGCCACCGCGGGGAGGGAGACTGCTCGTCCTTAATCTGCCGGGTGATCACCGGGGCGCTTACATCTTCCGCCATGGGTTCCCGGAGGCGCTCCAGCTCAGCGGCCGGGGTGCTGCGGATGTGGCCTTGGTGCGCGAAGACCTGAGCCAAGCGGTGGTCACCTACGACGGCGATACGCTGGTGGTGCGGGAGACGGATGTGCGTTACGATGCCAGCGAGGCCCTCAAGCCGAAGCCTTGATGCCATTCACGGCTCGCTTCTCACCCAACATCTCCTTCACCGCCTCCACCACCGCGATATCATCGATGCCGCATTCTCGGTACAGCTCCGGTTGCGTGCCGTGCTCGAGGAAGCGGTCGGGAATGGCGAGGCGCTTCACGTGGGCCGTGAAGTATCAACTCAGACGAGTGACCAACCCCGCTTCGGATACGGCAACGGGATTGCCCTCCTGGTCGATCGCAAAAGCGACCCCATTGTAAAAGGGTTCCAGGTAGGGGAACCGGTGCGCGGCTAAGGGGCGACCAGACCGGTCGATATGGAACCAGCCCTTCTCGTCCAAAGCCAACGCAAAGCCCTTGTGGTATACGTTCACAAAGCGGTAGGTGTGCGCATAAAGGCGGCTGCCATCGAACCGGATGTGGAAAGCCTCACTATTCTCTACTGCGCAAATAATCCCATCCCTGGCATCACCAGCGTAATCGAACCGTGCCGCATAAATCGGTCGCCCTTTGGAGTCGATGTGGAAATAGCCTTCCTTGGAGCGTACCGAACAGACGCCCTCCTGATAGTTGCCGCACCACGGGTATCGCTCAGGATAGCAAGCCTTGCCGCTCAGGTCGATGTGGAACCAACCCTCTGGATCCATTACAGCGGCCCTTGCGAAATAAAACCCAAAGGCTTTCTGGAAGCGGGCGGTGTACAATGGATGCCCATTAGCATCGATGTGGTACCATCCGGATGCATCCTGAACCGGGGCCACGCCCGGTGCATGGAACGACATCACGGCTGTGAAGCGATCCCTCCATAGGGGCTTCCCCTCGAGCAGGAAGTGTGATCCGTCCAATGATGGCTTAATATCACGCCAGTTCATGATCGTTGCGCTTTGATGATGGCCTGCTTTCCGTGATGTACATGGTCCAGGACCAGGAATCCTGAACGCTCCAGGAGCTGCTCGTATTCCTTCACGGAACGCTCCCGGCTTCCGCAAACGGCAAGCATGTTCATCGATAGCAGATGTCCTCCATCCCCCAAGAGGGACAGATCGTTCTCGATGAGATGGAGGGCTCCATGTGGGGGGAGTGCTGCGTGGCAATTCCCAAGGATCGCCATGGCTTCGGCATCATTCCAATCATGGATGACCCTGCTCAGGAGCAAGGCATCGGAGCCTTCCGGAACACCCTTGAAGAAGTCGCCTTGGAGGAACGCCACATCGCGGGTGCCTTCGGTACGGTGGTCTTGGATATCGAAGATGCGGAAGGTGACTTCCGGATATGCTGCTCGCAAGGAGCCGATCAGCGCCCCATTGCCGCCTCCCACGTCCATGACCGATCGGTATTGGGACAGGTCCAGGACATCAGCTATTCCCTTATAGTCCTGTGAGGCATATGCGAACATGGCTTTATGGTACTCGACGGCGCGATCCGGAAGACCGTCCAAGTAGCAGAAGAAAGGAGCACCATAGAGTATGGGAAAAACGGCCTGTCCCGAGCGGATGCTGACGTCAAGCTGCTGCCAGGCATCCATGTGCTCGGCGCCCCACAGCAGGCAGGCATGCTTCGCACTTTCAGGATGGTCAGCACATAGCCGCTCAGCCTCTGGTGATAGACCGAGCCCGATATCCGATCGGCGCAAGTAGCCTTCATGCACAAGTGCCCCGATGAGGTTATCCAAAGCACGTGCATCTGCGTTGATGACCGAAGTGAGGTCCGCCACATTCCGCATGCCCGAAGCGATGTGATCGAAGAGGTCCAGTTTGCACGCCGCCCTGACAGCGAGGTACTTCCAGTATCCGGTGAAGAGGTGCTCAAGTCGTTCAGCCATGGATCAATCGTTGTTGAAGGTCCGCGATCTCGTGGTCGGCAACGCCGCAGTTGATCAAGTATCCCCGAATGCCTCCTTCGCGCTCAATGATCTGGAGCACGATCTCCAGGTTATGGGCGTACGTGTCGGACTCGCTGGCGAGGTAATCGACCAACACTACTTCCCTGTCTGCCCCGGACAAGAGATGGAGCAATGTGCACACAATGCCGGTCCTGTCCTTGCCGGCATGGCAATGGATCAACGCTCCCTGTCCTTCAGGCACTCTGCGCAGCGCGTCGACGACCGCCTTGATGCTCTCCCGGCACCCCAGCGCGAAGAAGCGATAGGCAATCTCCTGGTTGCCACCCTGCTGATAGGCGGGTTCCTTGAACCAATCGGGTTGCGCCCACGGGTCGAATGGGGCATGCACATAGTGGACCTTGCTCAGCGCTTCATCGGAGTATGCGTGCTCTTCCAGTTCCTGGGGTGCGCGCAGATCGATGATGGTGTGAATGGTGTTCCTGTCGAGCAGCTCCTTCAACTTTTCCGGTTCCATGAGCGCAGGCAAGCTGCTTCGCAACAGGTTCGGCCATCGGACCAAGGGGGAATGGGTACCTACGGCCCGCAGGTTCCAGTACCGATCCCTTTCGTACATCAGTTCCAGGACTTCGCGTACCTCTTCCGCGAAGGGATAGGCCAATTCGCTGAGGGTGTTGTGGAACATGTCCAGTAGCGCCCGCTTCTTCCTGTCCATATCGGGGAGGTACATGGAGCCATTGAGCTCGTAGATGCGCCTCCTCCGATCCCTGTCCGTGATGTTCACCAACAAGTTTCTGGGCAGGAACTGGAAGCAATCGCCGTTGGCCCGCATGTTCATGAGCTGTACCAGGCAATGCAGTGCGATCTGGTGGAAATAGAGTGCGCGGTATCCGTCGCTCCTGCGATGGAACGTGGACAGGTTGTCGAACTCATAGATGAACATCTGCACCAACTCATCGATGGTATGCGGACGGTATCCCACCTGCTGCACCGCTCGGGCACCATCCAGCACGTTCCCCGTACGGTCCAACAAAATGGCGCCCGGCAGCCGCTCTTCAGGGATCGCCGACCCCGCCAGGTCCCGCCCGAAGGTGGCTAGGTCCCGATGGATGGCCATTTCCAGTTTGACGTGCATGCCGTGGAACCAGGCGACCACCTTGCCTCGCATGGCTACCGGCATGACATGGTCCGGTGAGGGCCGCACGTCCTTCAGGGTTGTGATGAGATCCTCCTGCCGGAAACGGTCGTTCACGAGCAGGCCCAGATCGATGTCCGAGTTCGGGGTTGCATCGCCTCGGGCAAAGGATCCATAGAGCACTGCGGCATCCAGGCCTTCCATGTCGGCGATAGTATGTTGCACTGCTTTGATGATCTGATGCTGCTTCATGTGGTGAGTTGAATTGCCATTCGTTCCAACAGTTCGTTCATGGATCTGTTATCGGAGCAATCGCCCTTGATGATGATGGATCCGGGTAGTAAGGACCAGATCGCCTCCACTTCCCCGGCGCGGATCAATTCATCGGTCCTTCGCGCCAGGTCGAAGGCCTGTTCGGGTGGTGCCGGGTAAGGAACCTCCCACTTGCGTTCCGATAGCCTTGCAAGACATACGCTCAAGGGTGTGGTCAACAGCACGACAAGCAGGGGTTCGCCGAACGTTTCCAATCGCTCCGCGAGGAGCAGGCCCGTTTCGCCAAGTCCGGTGGCTTCGATCAGTTGCTGCCTGCCTTGCACGACACCATGGAGGAATTGCTCCTTGGCCAAGCGCTCGGCCTCTTGGGTGCCATCGCCGTACTTCCTGCGGTAGACATCGATGGACACCAGCTCAAATGCCGGGAACCGATGAAGCGATCGTTCGGCCAGGTGGCTTTTGCCGGAACCGAGATTACCGAATAGCAGCACCTTCAGCATGGCTTCCTCATGTTGCAGGTGCGACAAAGCGGCCGGTCGCGGTAGTCGCGCATCAGCCCTTGGTATGCCCCATCGGCCACCACTTCGGAAAGACTCCGCTCGTTCACGTTCCCGAAGTCTCCCAACGACCGACGGAGATCATCGGGCGCGCAGCAGGGGGAGATATCACCCGTGGCGGACACCCAGAGCTCCTTGCCAAGAAAGGGGCACATGTGATCATGGGGAACCTCATGGCCGCTCTGTGGCGCCAAGAGAGTGATGTTCTCCAGCTGGACCGGTGTTCCATCAGGCCTCGGATATGCTGCGGCAGTGACCACGGCCTGGTCCACGATGTGGTTCCAGCGTTCAATGGCCTCGGGTGAGTTCTTGAAGCTCAGCTGCTCGATCTCCTCGAAATGGGCCCACAGATGGTGACCCTTCACGCGGTCCACCCCAAGCTTGGCAGCGAGCCGGATGATTTCCGGTAGCTCGTGCATGTTGTTCTGCATGAACGTGAGTTGGAAGGTCACGCGGCAGTAATGCCCACTCACTGCATGATGCGCATCGCGCACCCTGATGAAGCGCTCCGCGTTCGAGACGGCCTGTTCGAACTTGAGGCCCTTCATCACCGACTCGGCCGTGGACTTGGTCGCCCCGTTCCAAGAGATCTTCACATCCGATGTGACCGGGACGATGCGCGCCGCCCAGTCCTCGACGGTTCGCTTGGGGAATGTGCCGTTGGTCGTCAGGTTCACCTTCATGCCCAACTGGGCCGCGAGTTCGAGCAGCTCATCGAATTGGCGGTACAGCAGCGGCTCTCCCATGGTTGAAGGAATGATCTCGCGCACGCCCATCGCAGCGGCTTCCTCCATCACCTTGCGGACCATGTCGAACGGCATGCGGCGCCGCTTGATGCCGGTGCGCTCATACAGGCGCTTCATGAAGTCGCTGTGCTCGCTGTGCTCCTCGCACATGGTACAGCTCAGATTGCAGTCCTCTGGATTGGTGTCCAGGGTGATGCGCCAGAATGTGCTCATGGGGTCTTGATCAATTGGGCGTAGATGTCTTCTAGGGACTTGCAATGCTCCACGATGCCTGGTATTGCGCCATCGGCCGCATGGAGGTAGCCGCGTCGGCCAAAGTGCTCCATCCTGTCCGGGTGGTCGATGGCCCAGTGTATCCGATCGCGCAGGCTTTCTGCCGATCGATGCTCGAAAAGGAGGCCGTTCACCTGGTGCGCCACATACTCGGCCATTCCACCGGCATTCGCCGTGATTACCGGGATATGGCAGGCTTGGGCCTCGTGGATCACCAGCGGCGAATTCTCCATCCAGATCGATGGCACCACGATGCAATCCACCTGCGAGAAGACCTCGTTGGCCAGATTGTGGTTGACATAGGGCCCATGGAAGTGGATGCCAGACCGTGCTTCGGACATGCTCCTCAAGGCGCGGGTGCTCTGCTCGTCCTTGGCGCCCCAGATGTGCAACTCGGCCACTTCACCCAGCCCATCGAACGCTTCAATCAGCAGGTTCACCCCTTTGGCGGGGATGTGCGTACCGATGTACCCGAAGCGATACCGCGCTGATGGAACGCGATCCTTCGATGGCGTCAGGTAGTGCAGCGGGAAGCCATAGTCGAGTTGCACGACCTTGCCTGCCGGAAGGCCAAAGTCGCTGATGAAGCGGTTCCGGAGATACTTGGAAGGAGCGATGAACAGGTCCACGTGATCGCGGATCTCCCTGGTCTCGCTCATGCGCCGGGCTATCCACGATGTCCAATAGGCAACATCCTGCTCATTCGCTCCCTCTGCGCCGGACATCAGCGAGGTGTAGCATGCTGTGGCACACTTGCGGTCTTCCTGGCCTTCGCACAGGGCATGCACCACACCACCTCCGAAATTGCGGTGCAGGAACTGCCCGCGCGGGCACATCAGCCAGAAGTCGTGCAGGGTGAATACGATGGGGATGCCTGCCCCCCTGAGTACATCCACGATGCCGGTGGACAAATGGTTCAGGTGGCCGATGTGCGCGACATCCGGTCGGAACCGGTGCAATACCTCAGTGAAGCGATTATCCAACTCGGCGTGCCGATAGCCGTCCTTGCCGCGTGGTATGTTCACCAGGATGCGTTCGGGCCCCGTCCCGTTCGATGCCTGCCGTACAGAGAAGTCCGGCGCGAAGGGGTTCTCTTCCCGGGTGAAGACGAGCACCTTGTGCCGCTTGGCCAGCTCGTCACAGATGCTCTGGCTGTATACCTCCGATCCTGCGCTGTACAGGGGCGGATAGCCGTGGATGATCTTGAGGATCTTCATAGGAGTCTCTTGCTTTTGCGCTTGATGCGATAGAGAGCCTTGGGGTTGCGGTACACGGTTACGATGGTCTCATCCATGGCGATCACCACGGTCACGTTCACCAAGCGCTTCGCATAGCGCTCATCAAGGCCAGGCGGGATGCATCGTCTAAGCATGACATGGAACCGCATGCCTTGGCGATGTAGCTTTCTTCCCCACCGGAGTGTGTCCTGGATCATGGGTGTGGTGATGCCACGCTCGTAGGCTCGTTGCACGGCGTGCAGGCTGGGGACGATGATGCGGGGTTGCATGGACTCGGTAACTTGTGGTAACCCCTTTCGTGCAACTCCGTGCCATAGCTTCATGGCCAGCAATCCGACGCGACTATCAGCTTGTATTCCAGTCGATTATACAGTCTACAGGAAAATCAATGGAATGATATTATCATCGCATAGCGATATTATCATAACCGATGGACAGCGCCAAAACGGAGCTCGAAAGCTTCTTCAAGAACCCCGGCCGATTCTCAGTCCTCGTTCTCGGTGCTCGAGGCATTGGGAAGTCCAGGATGATCAACGAAATCGGTGGAAAGGTCCTTGAAGCGCCTCCCACCTACTTCAACTGCGCAAGTGTCGAAGGAGACACCATGGCGCTCAGCGAGCTATTTGGTCACATGAAAGGGGCGTTCACTGGAGCGGACACGGAAAAGTCCGGGGTCTTCCATGCTGCACAGCGAACACGCATGCTCTTCTTTGACGAGATACATAATCTCAACAAGCGCGTGCAAGAGAAGCTGATGACCGCACTACAAACAGTAGAGCATAAAGGCTCGCCAGGGTGGTATCGGTTCCGTAAGGTCGGACCCGATACTCGAGAAGAGTTCGTGCGCTTCCAACCGGTCTTTGCGTCGAACCGGAGCATCGAAGAGCTTGAGCAACTGCTCCTGCCGGATTTCTTCGACCGGATCAATCAACTCTCAATCTATCTCCCTTCGCTACAAGAGCAAGGGGTGAAGCCCTCTGCTGCCTTCACCACTGTCTGGGAGAACATGCTGTTCAAGCAGTCGATCCCAGCTGATGATTCAGCTTTCAACATTTGGCTCGACAGCCTGCCCCTGTCGGGCAACTATCGGGACCTTGAGAAGATCGCTATTCTCCTGCAGCATGCTTTGATCAACAAGGACAAGGACCCCTTCGGCTATGCAAGGCGCCGCTTCGAGAAGTTCCATCGAACAGCAGGATCAACACCTCCTGCTTCAGTATTCAACTTCAGGCGAGGGGTGAGCCTGGCCAAGATGGAATACGAGTACAGGGAAGCCCTGTACAAGTGGTCTCTTAGTCCAGATGGGTATGGCTCTGTACGGGCCGCCCAAGACGGACTGAACTTCAAAAAATTAGGTCAGCTTTTAACAGTGAAGAAGGAATGATAAACGCGACTGGCTTCGCCCTACGCGCTCACCCGCACCCCCTTCTTCACGCCCTTCTCCCCCAGCATCTCCTTCACCGCCTCCACCACCGCCACATCATCGATCCCACACTCCCGGTACAGCTCGGGTTGCGTGCCGTGCTCGATGAACTTGTCGGGGATGGCGAGGCGCTTCACGTGGGCGGCATAGCCATGGTCGCCCATGAACTCGAGCACCGCGCTGCCCATGCCGCCGTGCAGGGCGTGGTCCTCCACGGTGATCACGTGCTTGAACTTGCTGAAGACCTCGTGCAGCAGCAGCTCGTCGATCGGCTTCACGAAGCGCATGTCGTAATGCGCCACGCTGTAGCCTTCGGCCTCCAGGGCGTCGATGCCCTTGGCGGCCAGGTTGCCGATGTGGCCTATGGAGAGCACCGCGATGTCCGTGCCGGAGCGCAGCTTGCGGCCGGTGCCCACCTTGATGGCCTTGAAGGGCGTCTTCCACTCGGTCATCACGCCCTCGCCGCGCGGGTAACGGATGCTGAAGGGTCCCATGTCCGGCAGCTGGGCCGTGTACATCAGGTCGCGCAGCTCCTCCTCGTTCATCGGGGCGCTCACCACCATGTTGGGGATGCAGCGGAAGTAGGCGAGATCGAAGTTGCCGTGGTGCGTCGGGCCGTCGGCACCGGCCAGGCCGCCGCGGTCCAGGCAGAACACCACGTTCAGGTTCTGCAGCGCCACATCGTGCACCACCTGGTCGTAGGCGCGCTGCATGAAGGAGCTGTAGATGTTGCAGAAGGGCACCATACCCTGCGTGGCCATGCCTGCGCTGAAGGTCACCGCGTGCTGCTCGGCAATGCCCACGTCGAAGGCGCGGTCGGGCATGGCCTTCATCATGATGTTCAATGAACAGCCGGTGGGCATGGCCGGCGTGACGCCCACGATCTTCGGGTTCTTCTCGGCCAGTTCCACGATGCTGTGGCCGAACACGTCCTGGTACTTGGGCGGCTGCGGGCTCTTGGGCACCACCTTGATGATCTCGCCGGTCTCCTTGTTGAAGAGGCCCGGCGCGTGCCACACCGTGGGACTGCCCGCCTCTGCCGGTGCGTAGCCCTTGCCCTTCTTGGTGATCGTGTGCAGGATCTTCGGGCCGGGGATGTCGCGCAGGTCGCGCATCACCTTCACCAAGTGGTCCACATCGTGGCCGTCCACCGGACCGAAGTAGCGGAAGTTGAGGCTCTCGAACAGGTTGCTCTGCTTCAGCAGCGCGCTCTTCACGGCGTTCTCCACCTTCTGCACGATGCTCTGCGCGTTCGGACCGAACTTGCTCATCTTGCCGAGCAGGTTCCACACCTCGTCCTTCACCTTGTTGTAGGTGTGGCTGGTGGTGATGTCCGTGAGGTACTCCTTCAGCGCACCGACGTTCGGGTCGATGCTCATGCAGTTGTCGTTCAGGACCACCAGCATGTCGGTGCCCGCACCACCCGCGTGGTTCAGCGCCTCGAAGGCCTGTCCGGCGGTCATGGCCCCATCGCCGATCACGGCCACCATCTGGCGGTCCTTCTCACCCTTCAGCTTGCTGGCCACGGCCATGCCCAGCGCACCGCCGATGCTGGTGCTGCTGTGCCCCACGCCGAACGTGTCGTACTCGCTTTCGCTGCGCTTGGGGAAGCCGCTGAGGCCCTTGTAGATGCGATTGGTGTGGAACACCTCGCGCCGGCCGGTGAGGATCTTGTGCCCGTAGGCCTGGTGCCCCACGTCCCACACCAGCTGGTCGTAGGGCGTATTGAACACGTAGTGCAGCGCCACGGTCAGTTCCACCACGCCCAGGCTGGCGCCGAAGTGGCCGCCCTTCACGCTCACCACGTCGATGATGAAGTCGCGCAGCTCGGTGCACACCTGCTGCAGTTGCTCCTCGGGAAGGGCGCGCAGGTCGGCTGGGAACTGGATGCGCTCCAGAAGCGGGTACGAGGGGGTGGACATGGCTGGGCGGTCTGGTGACAGCAGATGGAACAAAGGTAACCGGCTGAAAGTTCGGGGGGAGCTGGAGCTCGAACGCCTGACCAGAGTTGGAATTACGGCCTTCGCACGTGTGAGCATCGCCCGAGGGACGACCTGGACTCCTTGTGTAAGGGACACAACAGCAAGGCCAGCAGCGGTCACTGGTGCATCCCGTGCCGCTCGAACCGCTCCCGATACGCTTTCTCCAGACCTTCCCGATGCTCCGGCGCCGCGATGCCGATCAGCGCTTTGGCGCGCTGCTGCAGGTTCTTGCCGTAGAGGTAGGCCACACCGTGCTCGGTGACCACGTAGTGCACGTGGGCCCGGGTGGTGACCACGCCGGCGCCCTGCTTCAGGAAGGGCACGATCTTGCTGGCGCCCTTGCCGGTGGTGCTGCACAGGGCGATGATGGGCTTGCCGCCCTCGCTCAACGCCGCCCCGCGCATGAAGTCCATCTGCCCGCCCACGCCGCTGAACTGGTAGGTGCCGATGCTGTCCGCGCACACCTGGCCGGTGAGGTCCACCTCGATGGCGCTATTGACGGCCACCACCTTGGGGTTCTCGCGGATCACCTTGGTATCGTTCACGTACTGCGCGTCGAGGAAGGTGAAGAAGGGGTTGTCGTCCACCAGGTCGTAGAGGCGGCGCATGCCGAAGGCGAAGGCGGTGGCCACCTTGCCGCGGTGCTTCTTCTTGAACTTGTTGGTGACCACGCCGCTGCGCACCAGGTCGATGATGCCGTTGGAGCACATCTCGGTGTGGATGCCCAGGTCCTTGTGGCCGCCCAATGCGCCCAGGATGGCGTCGGGGATGGCGCCGATGCCCAGCTGCAAGGTGCTGCCATCCTCCACCAAGGCGCTCACGAGCTCCGCCACGCGGCGCTCTTTGGGGCCGATCTGCGCGGCATAGTCCACCTCGGGCAGCGAGTCGTTCACCTCCACCAACGCGGCGAAGCGGCTGATGTGCACATGGCCGTCGCCGAGGGTGCGGGGCATGTTCGGGTTCACCTGCGCGATCACGGTGCGGGCGTTGCGCATGGCGCTGCGCGCCACGTCCACGCTCACGCCCAGGGAGCAGAAGCCGTGGCGATCGGGCGGCGACACATGCACCAATGCCACGTCGAGCGGCAGGATGCCCTTCTCGAAGAGGCGGGGAATCTCGCTCAGGAAGACGGGCACGTAATCGCCGTAAGGCCCATCCACCGTGCTGCGCATGTTGGCGCTGACGAAGAGCGCGTTCAGGTAGAAGGGTCCCTGTACCTCGGGGCGGTCGAAGCCGAGGTCGCCGAAGGTGCTGATGGCGGTGAGCTCCACATCGTGCAGCTCGGCATGGCGGTCCAACAGGGCATGCACCAGGCGCACGGGGGTGGCGGCGCTGCCGTGGATGAAGACGCGGTCGCCGTTGTTCACCAAGCGCACGGCCTCAGAGGCGGACATCCAGGGGAGGGACATGCCACGAAGGTCGGGCCCAGGGCGGCAAGGCCATAGGGCCACCAGCAACAATCCCGAGGCGTGCCCGGGTACCGAACCGGCCATTCAGGCTTTTTGGCGAGGGAGTCGCGCCGAAATATTTTCCATGGAATATATTTGCGCCATCAAGGTTGATCCCATTCACCTAGGCGAAGCCGCCATGACCAACACCGTCCTGCACAAAGCCACCACCCGCGGGCATGCGAACCACGGCTGGCTGGACACCTACCACACCTTCAGCTTCGGCCACTACTACGATCCGGAGCGCATGCACTTCGGAGCCCTGCGCGTGCTGAATGATGATACCGTAGCGCCGGGCATGGGCTTCGGCACGCACCCGCACGACAACATGGAGATCATCTCCATCCCGTTGGAGGGCGATCTGGAGCACAAGGACAGCATGGGCAACACGCAGGTGATCCGCCACGGCGACATCCAGGTGATGAGCGCCGGCAGCGGCATCACGCACAGCGAGAAGAACCTGAACCGCGACCGGCTCACGCGCTTTTTGCAGATCTGGGTCTTCCCCAACAAGCGCAACGTGGCGCCGCGCTACGACCAGATCACCCTCGACCCGGAGGCGCGCCGCAACCGCTTCCAGCAGATCGTCTCGCCCAACGCGGACGATGCCGGCGTATGGATCCACCAGGATGCCTGGTTCCACCTGGGGCGGTTCGACGCGGGACAAGGCGCGTCCTATGCGTTGAAGCGGCCCGGCAACGGCGTCTATGCCTTCGTGATCGAGGGCAGCGCCACGGTGAATGGCCAGGAACTGGAGCGCCGCGACGGCTTCGGCCTCTGGGATGCGGCCGGTTTCGATGTGAAGGCCGGGAACAACGGAGTCGAGCTGTTGTTGATGGAAGTGCCGATGCAACTGAACTGAACCCAACCCATCGCCATGGACCGCAAGGATTTCCTCCGCAAGAGCCTTCTGGGCACAGGCATGCTCGTGAGCGGCACGGCTGCCGCCCAGCTGATGCAGAACGACATCGACGAGATCAAACCGCTGGAGCCGGTGGGCTTCGACCACCTCCCGCCAACACCCCCTGAACGCATGGGCAACATGGTATTGCACCGCGCCAGCGAGCGCGGCACCGCCGACCACGGCTGGCTGAAGGCCAACTTCAGCTTCAGCTTCGCCAACTGGTACGACCCCACCCGCATGCACTTCGGCGTGCTGCGCGTGATGAATGACGACATCATCGCCGCCGGGAAGGGCTTCGGCACGCACCCGCACGACAACATGGAGATCATCACGATCCCCCTGAAGGGCGCGCTGCAGCACAAGGACAGCATGGGCAACACCAGCATCATCCACGCGGGCGATGTGCAGGTGATGAGCGCCGGCACGGGCATCCTGCACAGCGAGTTCAACCCGTACAACGACCGCGACGCGAACACCCTGCAGATCTGGCTCTTCCCCAAGAAGCGGCAGGTGACGCCCCGCTACCAGCAGCTGACGCTGGACCCGAAGGACCGCGTGAACAAATGGCAGCAGGTGCTCTCGCCGAGCCCCGATGACGCCGGCGTGTGGATCCACCAGGACGCCTGGTTCCACATCGGGAAGTTCGACGCGAACAAGAAGACCAGCTACGCCGTGAAGCGCACCGGCAACGGGGTGTACGCATTCGTGATCGAGGGCAGCACCACCATCAACGGGCAGCCCCTCGGCAAGCGCGACGCGCTGGGCGTTTGGGACACCGATGCGCTGAGCGTGGAGGCGGGCCCGAACGGAGCGGAGATCCTGCTCCAGGATGTCCCGATGCAACTGTAGCGGCGAGGCATGCCTCGCCAATACCGTTGCAATGAACCTGATTATACCCTATGAACCCCACCCTCGAACTCAAGGAAGCGCGCACCGAGCACGATGTGCTTCCGCTGATCCGTCGGCGTTTCAGCCCGCGCGCCTTCACCAGTGAGCCGCTCACGGACGATGAGCTGCTCACCCTGGTCGAGGCCGCCCATTGGGCGCCGAGCAGCATGAATGAGCAGCCCTGGCGCTTCCGTTACGCGCATCGCGGTTCGGTAGCTTTCGATGCCTTGCGCGCCACGCTCTCCACGGGCAACCAGCCTTGGGCCCCGAATGCCGCGGCAGTGATCGCCATCAGTGGCATGAAGCTCCACGCGCGGAACCAGGCGCCCAACGCCACTTGGGCCTTTGACACCGGCATGGCCGTGGGCAACCTCCTGGCGCAGGCCACCGCCATGGGCATCTACGGCCATCTGCTGGGCGGCTTCAACCACGCGGCCGCGAACGAGGCGCTGGGCATCAACACCGCGGAGGAGGGCCTCATCTGCCTGCTGGTGCTGGGTCGCCTGGGAGATGCGGACAGCCTGCCCGAGCCATTCCTCACGCGGGAGCGCACGCCGCGCTCGCGCAAGCCGCTCAGCGAGATCGCCCAGCGCATCTGAACCGAACCATCGGGCCGCATGCGCCCGGCATCACGAACCGAAACAACCAACAGAACATGGAAACCGCCACCGCGACCACCACCAAATGGGGCATCGATGCCTCGCACAGCGAAGTGCTTTTCAAGGTGAAGCACCTCATGATCAGCACCGTCACCGGGAGCTTCAAGGAATTCGGTGCCGATGCCGAGCTGGAGGGCGACGACCTGGCCAACGCCAAGGTGAGCTTCTGGGCCAATACCGCCAGCATCTTCACCAACGACGAGAAGCGGGATGGCCACCTGCGCAGCGCCGACTTCTTCGATAGCGAGCAATTCCCGAAGCTCACCTTCAAGAGCACCCGCATCGAAGGCAGCGGCAGCAGCTGGAAGGTGACCGGCGAGCTCACCATCAAGGATGTGACCAAGCCCGTTACGCTCGACGTGGAGTGGAGCGGCATGGCCAAGGATCCCTGGGGCAACACCAAGGCCGGTCTGCAGCTCAGCGGCCGGATCGATCGCAAGGAGTGGGGCCTCACCTGGAACGCGGCCCTGGAAGCGGGCGGCGTGCTGGTGAGCGACGAGGTGCGCATCCAGTGCGAGGTGCAGCTGGCCAAGCAGGGCTGAGCCGCAGCGGACGCTGATGAGCAGGGAAGGCCCCGGCGACTGCCGGGGCCTTCCGTTTTGCGCGGCCTTCTGCTCCGCTCGGCTCAGGCGTCCGGAGTCAAGATGCTGGCAATCGTGAAACTGGTGCGCTCGTTTCGCGCAGCCTGGTGCCAGGGTTCAACCCGGTCCGTAGGATTGCAGTGGGAGTTGCCGTGCATGAGCCCTTGCGCGCATCTTTGACTCAGCGCAATTGCGCCCCCCGCATGAGCCGACACCTTTTGCTGAACCTCATCCTGGGCGCGGCCCTGCTCTTCAGCCTGGCCATCGACTTCTCATTGACGCGCAAATACGGCGGCGTTGACCTGCGCGACAAGGTCGTCGGCGCCCGTAGCCTGATCGCCGGCCGTTCCATGTACTTCAGCCCATGGCGACCGGGTGAACCCGAGCGATTCGCCGATCCCATGGTGCCGCCCGGGGCGACGATGACGCGCTATACCGGCACGCCGTTTCAATCGCTCGTGATGGCCCCGCTGGGCGCTCTCCCGTTCGGGGCGGCGCGCCTGCCTTGGCTGGTGCTGCAGTACGCGCTGCTGCTTCTGACCGTCGTCCTGGCCCGCAGCGCCTTCGCCGGAACCGGATGGCCCGGCGCCTTGGTGGCCGGCATCGTGCTGGTGGCGCTGCTGGCATCCACTTCATGGCGCCTGCACGTGGAGCGGGGCCAGGTGTACGTGATCTTCGCCGCCCTGATCGCCGGGCTGTTCTGGAGCTTGGCGAAGGCACGGCATCTGCTCACCGGCGCGCTGGCCGCGGCCCTCGTGCTCTTCAAGCCCACCTACGCGTTCCTGCTGCTGCCGCTGGTGCTTCGTGTGAATGCGCGCATGCTTATCGGCGCAGTGGCGATGGTTGGCGCCAGCGCCGCCGTCTTCGCGATCATCCCGAATGGCCTGCTCGCCTGGTCGGAGTATCTGGAGGCCATGCGCATCTGGAGCACCATGCCAGGCCTCGGCGCGCCCCCCAGCACCGACCCCGGGGCCTTCGCCTATCCTTCGCTGATTGAGGGCCTCGCCAACCTGCGGGAGCATCATGCCATGGAGTTCGAGAACGGCTCCATCGCTGCTGTGCTGCTCGCTGTGGTCGGGCTATCGCTGTCCGGCTGGCTGCCATGGGTGGCGTACGGCACGGTGCTCCTGACGGGGCTGCTGCTGCTGCGCCGGAATGCGGCACGGGCCTCGGCTGAGCACCTGCTCCTCCTAGGCTTCATCGCGTGGACCGTGCTCATGATGCTGCTGCCGACACCGCGTTTCGACTACCAGCTGGTGCATTGGGTGGCGCCGGCGCTCCTGGTGGTGCTCGGCGGCCAGCGCAGGCCTTTCATGCTGGATGCAATGCTCCTCGTGGCGGCAGGGCTGGTCGTCGGCGCCTGGTCCATCCTGCCGGTGGACATCCTGCTGGCGGAGGGCCTTCTGCTCGTGGTCTGCGCCTGGGTGCTGGTGGCATCGGGCCGTCAGGTGGCACCAAAGGCCGCAAGTTGAGCCATGGCCCGCACGAGGACGCTCACGCGCGATGAGGTGCTTCGCCTGCGGCGCGCGGCCGTTTCACGCGCGGATGGTGCCGATCAAGCGGTGCGCGGCGCGCTGGAGCGGCCCCTGGGAAGCACGGCAGCCATCAAGGAGCTGCATGATCTGCTGCTGTTCCTTGAGGCATATCCCACGAGCGCCGAGCAGCATCGCATCGCCGTGACCGGCATGCGGCGCTTCCGGCAGCGCCTGCACGAGCGGATTACCGATGATGCCCGCCTGCGCGAAGCCCTGCAGGACAGCGGGCTCGCAGGCGGTGATGTGGTTGGATCCTATTCCTACACGATGGTCCGCTGGCTGTTGAAGCATTGGCCGGCACCGGTGCTCCTGCATGACCTGGATGCGTCGGCGGAGCAGCTATCCCTGCTCGTGCGGCCGCTGCTCACCCCGCCTGAGCAGGAAGCCCTGGATCAGTGCGGCGGTGATGCGGCCGAACTGCTGGCCGCGCTCTTCGGCGCTGGCGGACAGGCCCAGCTAAAGGGCCTGGTGCAGGCGCTGGCCGGCGGCGACATGGGCCAAGGACAGCGCGAGGCCCTGTTCAATGCCCTGTCCTGTTACGTGCGCATCGTTGGGAGCCCGAAGGCCCCCTCGCTGTCCACCTTGCGGTTCGTGGCGGAAGCGCCAAGCTTCCATCCGGGTCCGTTGCAGCGGTCGGTGGATGTGCCGGCCCTGCTGGCACGGCCGGTGGAGCCGCCATTGCCGCTGACGGCCGGCGCCCATCGGCGATTGATCGCCACCGCCCGGCAGGTGCTCGCGCTCATGCAGCGCGAGACCGATCCGGTGACGTATGCGCAACGCGCTGAGCTGCATGCCATGGGGCGGGGTCTCACCATCGCGCTCTTCCACATGGATCCTGCGCATCGCCTCTCGCTGGAGAGCTACGTGGGCTTCATGGCCTTCAAGAATGGTGTGCCGATGGCCTATGGTGGCGCCTGGGTCTTCCCCGGCCGCACCAAGGTGGGCATCAACGTGTTCCCGGCGCTCCGCGGAGGGGAGAGCGCATGGTTCTTCGCGCAGCTGCTGCGGCTGTACCATCAGCGCTTCAGCGTGCCGCTCTTCGAGGCGGAGAATTACCAGCTGGGCCATGGCAATCCGGACGGCCTGAGGAGTGGCGCCTACTGGTTCTACTACCGGCTCGGATTCAGGCCATGGAACGAGCGGCTCGCGCGCATCGCGGCCCGTGAGGCGAAGCGCTTGGGCAGCCAGCCCGGCTATGAGGTTCCGCTGCCACTGCTCAAGGAGCTGGTGGCCGATGGGCTGGTCCTGCGCATCCGGGACGATGAGGGTCAGCCGATGGTGGATACCGCCGCTCTGGTGCACGCGGCCGGGGCATTGGCCGGGGCCGCAGGCGACCGGCCCCGCGCCTTGAGGGATGCCCGTGCGAGGGCCCGACGCATGCTCGGAGTTCCGGATGCGGCAGCCAAGCGCGCGGCGCTTGAGGACTGGGCGCTGCCGCTGGCCCTGATCGATGACCTGGAGCGCTGGCCTGTTGCCGATCGGCGGTGCATCGCGCGGGCGTTGGCCTTGAGGTCCGCGGGTACCGAGCATGGCTATCAGGAGGCGCTTCGCCGTTGCACGCGGCTGCTGCACGCGTGGGCAGAGGCCGGTGGCCAAGGGTGATGAACGTCACGCGCCGCGCGCCGTGCCGGGCTCATCTTCGGGTTCCAATTCCTACTGACCATGGCAACCGTGCATCACGACGTGCTCATCATCGGCGGCGGCACAGGCGGCATCATGACCGCTGCCCAACTGCGCCGCAAGGAGAAGAAGCTCAGCATTGCTGTGATGGACCCTGCCAAGGACCATTGGTACCAGCCGGCGTGGACGCTTGTGGCGGCCGGCGCCTTCGACATGAAGGTCACGCGCCGCGATGAGGCCGGTGTCATACCGCCCGGTGTGGTCCACATCAAGGAGCATGCGGCCGTATTCGAGCCGGAGGCGAATACCGTGCGCACGAAGGAGGGCAATGCCTACACGTACGGCCACCTGGTGGTGGCGCCGGGCATTCAGATGAACATCGATGACCTGCCCGGCCTCCGCGAGGCGCTGGCCACCGACAAGGTGTGCAGCAACTACCTGGATCCGGAGAAGACGAAGCGGGTGATGACCGCCTTCAAAGGGGGAGTGGCCGTGTTCACGCAGCCCAGCACGCCCATCAAATGCGGCGGGGCCCCGCAGAAGGCGGTATACCTGGCGGATGAGTTCTTCCGGCGCAGTGGCGTGCGCGACAAGACCAAGCTCGTCTTCGCCACGCCCGGCTCGGTGATCTTCGGCGTGCAGCCCTTCCGCGCGGCGCTGGAGGACGTGATCCGCAAGAAGGAGATCATCTTCAAGGCTTTCTACAACCCCGTGCGCATCGACCCGGTGAAGCAGGAGATCCACTTCAAGTGGAGCAAGCCCGGCGACAACCACTGCGTGATCACCGAGGAACAGGGCCTGCCGGAGAAGATCGAGGGGGAGAGCACGATTGTGATGAAGTACGACATGCTGCACCTGGCACCGCCGCAGAGCGCGCCCGACTTCGTGCGCGACTCGCCCTTGGCCTATGCCGACGGACCCAACAAGGGCTGGCTGGAGGTGGACATCAACACCCTGCAGCACAAGCGCTACGCCAACATCTTCGGGCTGGGCGATGCCGCCGCGCTGCCCACGGCCAAGACCGGCGCGGCCATCCGCAAGCAGGCCCCCGTGGTGGTGGCCAACATCCTGCAGCGCATCAAGGACGGTCTGCTCTCACCCGCCAAGTACGAGGGTTACAGCAGCTGTCCGCTGGTGACCGGCTATGGCAAGATGCTGCTGGCCGAGTTCAAGTACGACAACGTGCGCGACAGCGACCCCTTGCTCAGCAAGCTCTTCGATACCAGCAAGCCCTTGTGGAGCATGTGGGTGCTGAAGAAGCACGTGCTGCCCTGGCTGTACTGGAACCGGATGCTGAAGGGAACGATGTAGGCCTGCGCCCAGCACCTACCTTCACCGGGCATGAAGAAAATCAACGACACCACGATCGCCTTGCTGATCGATGGTGACAACGCGGCACCCAAGCGGCTGGCCGCGATCCTGGAGGAAGTAAGCAAGCAGGGCACCATCACCATCCGGCGCATCTACGGCGACTGGACCACGCAGGGGATGAGCGGGTGGAAGGAGCTGCTGAACAGCAACGCCATCCAGCCCGTACAGCAGTTCGCCTACACGAAGGGCAAGAACAGCACGGACAGCGCGCTGATCATCGACGCCATGGACATCCTGCACGGCGAGCTGGTGGATGCCTTCTGCATCGTGAGCAGTGATAGTGACTACACGCGGCTGGCGACCCGGCTGCGAGAGAGCGGCCTCTTCGTGATGGGCGTGGGCGAGAAGAAGACCCCGGATGCCTTCGTGAAGGCCTGCGAGCGCTTTATCTATGTGGAGAACCTGGATGTGCAGGAACCGTTGGGTGCAGTAGCCATATCCTCGGGTGCCGGTGCCCGGTCCGGTTCAAAGCGCAGCACTTCCTCGGCGAAGGCCCAGCCGGTGGAACTCTCGCAGAACGCAGAGCTCATGCGCAAGCTGCGGAAGGCCTTCAACATCGCCAAGGGCGAGGAGGAAGTCGCCTCGCTCAGCCTCATCGGCCAGGCCCTGCGCCGCCTCGACCCCGGCTTCGACCCGCGAAGCTACGGCCATGCCTCCTTATCCTCGCTGGTGAACGCCTTGAAGGACCAACTCGACATCCGGCGCGAGGAGAAGGGCAATGCGGTGATGGTGCGGTTCCGGGGGTGAAGGGTGTGCCGTAGCTTGGTGACACCATGGCCGGCAGCATCTTCGACGACCGGGAGCGCAGCGCCTTGTTCGCCCGCCTCGACCGACTGCGCGCCGAGGACCGGCCGCAGTGGGGCGTGATGAGCGCGGCGCAGATGGTGCGCCACCTGCGCGAGGCCATCCGCATGTACACCGGCGAGCTCGACGCCCCTGACCGCAGCACCTGGCGCACGCGCACCCTCTTCCGGTGGATGACGCTGGCCGGAGCGCTGCCGCCCAAGTCCGCGTTGGCGAAGGACCCACCGCGGACCTTCAAGGTGATTGACGTGGTGCGCTCGGGCATCGCCACCAGCGGGCTGGACGAGGAGCGGCGCATGCTGCGGGACGTCACGGAAGCCGCCATCCGGGACCAGCGCTGGGCCGGGCGCCATCCCCTGTTCGGCCGGATGAGCGCAACGGACTGGGGCCGCCTAATGCACACGCACATGGCCTACCACCTGCGCCAGTTCGGGGTCTAGCGGACGGGCGTGTGAGGGGCGTACGGCTATCTTTGCGGCCCCGTAGAAAAGCCCTGATGGACAAGCGTTTCCCGCAGTACGACGAGCTCGACCTGCCCAAGGTCGCCGAGGAGGTGTTGACCCAGTGGGAGGCCGAGGACACCTTCGGCCAAAGCCTCGAACTGCGCAAGGACGCACCGCCCTTCGTGTTCTACGAGGGCCCGCCCAGCGCCAACGGCCTGCCCGGCATCCACCATGTGATGGCGCGCACCATCAAGGACATCTTCTGCCGCTACCAGACGCAGAAGGGCCACCGCGTGGACCGCAAGGCCGGCTGGGACACCCACGGCCTGCCCATCGAACTGGGCGTGGAGAAGGAGCTGGGCATCACCAAGGAGGACATCGGCAAGACCATCAGCATCGAGGAGTACAATGCCGCGTGCAAGAAGGCCGTGATGCGCTACACCGATGTGTGGAACGACCTCACCAAGCGCATCGGCTTCTGGCTCGACCTGGAGCATCCCTACGTCACCTACCACACCAAGTACATCGAGAGCGTGTGGCACCTGTTGAAGCAGCTGTACGACCAGGACCTGCTGTACAAGGGCTACACCATCCAGCCTTACAGCCCTGCGGCCGGTACCGGGCTTTCTTCGCACGAGCTGAACCAGCCCGGCACCTACAAGCCGGTGAAGGACACCAGCGTGGTGGCGCAGTTCAAGGTGAAGCAGGATGCCAGCAGCGAATGGCTCTTCAAGGACGCGTTCGGGGAGGTCTTCATCCTCGCGTGGACGACCACGCCGTGGACCCTGCCCAGCAACTGCGCGCTCACCGTGGGCCCCAAGCTGGACTATGTGCGCGTGAAGACCTTCAACCCCTACACGCACGCACCGCAGACCGTGGTACTGGCGAAGGCCCGGTTGAACGCGTACTTCAAGGAGGACAACAAGGACGCTTCGTTCGAGGACTACAAGAAGGACGGGAAGCACATCCCCTGGAGCATCCTCGATGAGTTCTATGGCCACCAGCTGGAAGGCATCCGCTACGAACAGCTTCTTCCTTACGCGACACCGGAAGGCGGTGATGCCTTCAAGGTGATCGGTGGCGACTTCGTGACCACGGAGGACGGCACCGGCGTGGTCCATACGGCACCCAGCTTCGGCGCGGACGACCAGCGCGTGGCGCGGCAGCACGGCATCGGATCGCTGACGTTGGTGGACCTGCGCGGCCGCTTCAAGCCCGAGGTGACCGACTTCTCGGGCGAGTATGTGAAGGCCGAATACCTCAGCGCGGAGGAACAGGCTGCCGAAGCGAAGAAGCAGGGGCGCGACAAGTACCTCAGCGTGGACGAGCGCATCGCCATCAAGCTGAAGACCGAGGGCCGCGCCTTCAAGGTGGAGAAGTACGAGCACAACTACCCGCACTGCTGGCGCACCGACAAGCCCGTACTCTACTACCCGCTCGACAGCTGGTTCGTCCGTGTCACCGCGAAAAAGGACCGCTTGATCGCACTCAACAAGACCATCACCTGGAAGCCCGAGAGCACCGGAACGGGCCGCTTCGGCAACTGGCTGGAGAACCTGCAGGACTGGAACCTCAGCCGCAGCCGCTACTGGGGCATCCCGCTGCCTATCTGGCGCACGGAGGATGGTAGCGAGGAGCTCTGCATCGGTTCGTTGCAGCAGTTGAAGGAGGAGATTGCCAAGGCCGTGAAGGCCGGCGTGATGGCGGCCGACCCCTACGCTGCCTTCGTTCCCGGCGACATGAGCGATGCCAACTACGACCGCATCGACATTCACCGTCCGTACGTGGACCACATCGTGCTGGTGAGCCCGAGTGGCAAGCCCATGCGCCGCGAGACGGACCTGATCGACGTTTGGTTCGACAGCGGCGCGATGCCTTACGCGCAGTGGCACTACCCCTTCGAGAACGAGGCCACCTTCAAGGAGAAGTTCCCCGCAGCCTTCATCGCAGAAGGAGTGGACCAGACGCGCGGCTGGTTCTACACGCTCCACGCCATCGCCACGCTCACGCAGGATAGCGTGGCCTATAAGACCGTGGTGAGCAATGGCTTGGTGCTCGACAAGGTGGGCCAGAAGATGAGCAAGCGCCTGGGCAACGCGGTGGATCCCTTCAAGACGCTGGACCAGTACGGCGCCGACGCGGTGCGCTGGTACATGATCAGCAACGCCTCGCCATGGGATAACCTGAAGTTCGACGCCGAGGGCATCACCGAGGTGCAGCGCAAGTTCTTCCGCGCGCTCTTCAACACCTACAACTTCTTCGCGCTGTACGCCAACATCGACGGCTACGACGGCAAGGGTGAAGCGACCCTCACCGAGAGCGACCGCTGGATCCTGTCTCGCCTCAACAGCGTGCTGAAGCTGGCCGATGCCAGCTACGCCGACTACGAGCCCACCATCGCCGCGCGCGCCATCCAGGACTTCGTGGTGGAGGACCTCAGCAACTGGTACGTGCGCCTCAACCGCCGCCGCTTCTGGAAAGGCGAGCTCGGTGCCGACAAGAACGCCGCGTTCCGAACGCTGCACCGCTGCCTGGAAGTGATCGCGATGCTCAGCGCGCCCATCGCGCCCTTCTTCAGCGACCGCCTGTACCGCGACCTGAAGGGCACGAGCGTTCACCTGAGCGATTGGCCGAAGCACGACGGGTCGCTCATCGACACCGAGCTCGAGCAGCGCACTGCGCTCGCGCAGAAGCTCACCTCGCTCGTGCTCAGCATCCGCAAGAAGGAAGGGCACCGTGTGCGCCAGCCCTTGCAGAAGATGCTGGTGCCCGTGACCGACGCGGCGATGCGCACGCGCTTGGAGGCCATCCGCGACCTCGTGCTGAGCGAGGTGAACGTAAAGGAGCTGGTGATCCTTGACGCCAGCGAGAGCAAGCTCACCAAGAAGATCAAGCCCGACTTCAAGAAGCTGGGTGCGCGCATGGGCAAGCTGATGAAGAGCGTGGCCGTTGCGGTGAACGGATTTTCGCAAGCGCAGATCGCCGAGCTGGAGGCGAACGGCCGCATGAAGCTGAGCGTGGAGGGCCAGGAGGTGGAGCTGCTGCGCGACGACGTGGAGATCACCGCCGAGAACGTGCCGGGGCTGAGCGTGGCCAGCGATGGGGCGCTCACCGTGGCGCTCGACATCACCCTCACCGACGAGCTGGTGCAGGAGGGCATCGCCCGCGAGCTGGTGAGCCGGATCCAGACCCTCCGGAAGGAGAGCGGCTTCGAGGTGACCGACCGAGTACAGCTGCACATCCACGCGGGCGGGGACGAACGGGTGGCCCGGGCCGTCCGCAGCCATGCCGGCTGGATCCTCTCCGAGACCCTTGCGTTAACGGCTGAGGACCAGCTCCTTGTGAGCCACCTGCCTGCGGAAGGCCCGGGAGTGCACGAGGTGGAGTTGGACGAGGTCCGGCGCTGCGCGCTTTCCCTTGTCAGGTCAGCGAACTGAAGGGGGACCGTCTATATTTGCGGATCTTTAACCCGACCCCTATCGTCATGGCCAAGAAACCCGCGAAGAAGCCGGCCAAGCCCGTGAAAAAGGCTGCCGTCAAGAAAGCTGCCAAGCCTGCGAAGGTGAGCAAGCCGGCCGCGAAGCCCAAGGCCAAGTCGAAGCGAGCGAAAGCGGCCAAGCCGGTCGTGAAGAAGCCAGCGCCGAAGAAAGTGGTCGCCAAGAAGCCGGCGGTGAAGAAACCTGCTGCCAAGCCGGTGGCGAAGAAGCCCGTTCCGAAGGCTCCGGTGAAGCCGGTTGCCAAAAAGGCTTCTGCTGTCGCTACGAAGAAGCCGGTCGCAAAGCCGGTACCGAAACCTGTGGTGAAGGCCGTCTCCAAACCGACCCCTGCACCAAAACCGGCTCCGGCACCCAAAACCTCGCCCATCGCTGCGAAGCCTGCGGCAAAACCGGCCCCAGTGGCCAAACCCAAACCCGTGAAGAAGGACGTGAAGAAGGAAGCGAAGGAGTCTGCTGCCAAGGCGGCAGACAAGCCGTTGGTGACCCAGGTTTCCGCGCCTGTGCGGCCGATGGCCGCTCCTGTGGTGAAGAAACAGGTGTCCACCCTGGAGAGCGCCGACAAGGTACGTTACAGCGATGAGGAGCTTGCGGAATTCAAGGAGCTGATCCTCAAGAAGCTCGAGGAAGCCCGCAAGGACTACGACCTGCTGAAGCAGACCCTGGCCAATACGGACAACAACGGCACGGACGACACCAGCCCCTCCTTCAAGATGATCGAAGACGGCAGCGAGACGCTTAGCCGCGAGGAGACCGCCCAGCTGGCCGCCCGCCAGGAGAAGTTCATCAAGCACCTGGAGGACGCACTGCTGCGCATCCGCAATAAGACCTACGGTATCTGCCGCGTCACCGGCCGTCTGATCAGCAAGGAGCGCCTGCGCCTTGTTCCGCATGCTACGCTGAGCATCGAGGCCAAGCAGCAGATGGGCAGCTAGGCCCTGCTCGGCGCAATGCGGGCACGCCCAGCGGCACCGCAACGCCAAGCCGCCTTCGAGAACCGATGAAGCGCGCCCTCCTCATCATCCTGTTCGTGCTGCTGGCCGATCAGGCACTGAAGGTCTGGGTCAAGCTGTCGTTCTACTATGACGAGTCCGTTCCGCTCTTCGGTGACTGGGGCTTCCTCCACTTCATCGAGAACAGGGGTATGGCGTTCGGGATGGAATTCGGCGGGGAAGCGGGGAAATTGACCCTGTCCCTGCTGCGGATCGTGGCGGTCATCGGCATCGGCTACGCCTTGCGCCGGATGATCCATCAACGGGTGCACGGCCTTCAGGTGATGAGCGTTGCGTTGGTGCTTGCCGGAGCGCTTGGGAACATCATCGACAGCACCGTCTACGGCCTGATCTTCAGCGCCAGCACACCGTTCCAGAAAGCGGTGTTCATGCCGGCGGAGGGCGGTTACGCCGCGCTCTTCCATGGCGCCGTGGTGGACATGTTCCATTTCCCCATTTGGCGAGGACGCCTTCCGGAATGGGTGCCGGGATGGGGAGGCGAGTACATCGAGTTCTTCCAGCCGGTGTTCAACATCGCCGATGCGGCGATCACCGTGGGCATCGCGCTCTTCGTAGTGGCGCAGCGCTTCGCTCCGGTGGAGCACACCGCTCAGGCTGCGGTCGAGCCGCCGGGCCCGTCAGGGGCCGATGTCACCGGCCCCGGAACGAAGGGCCAGGCGTAGGCGCGGCGAAGGCCACGCACAGGGTAGGCCCGGGGCGCATACATTGGCCAGCATGACCGCACGGTTCGCGTGGCGCGAATGGGCCTTCGCCCTGCTGCTTTATGCCCCGATAGCATTGGTCTATGGCGCGCATTTCGCAGCCGGATGGTGGGAGTCGGACCGCATCGGCACCGGCTTCATCCAGTACGACCAGCCGTCGTACATGGCCAGCGCGCGGGAGTATATTGACGGCTCGAGCAGCGGCCTGCTCTACGCACTGCCCCGTGAGCGGGTGCCGTATGCCGAGCCCACCCTGGTGCAGGTGCACCTGTGGGCCCTCTCCATCGTTTGGCGCATCACGGGGATCGACCCCGGCCTGCTCTTCGTGCTGTTCGGGGCGGTCTTCGGTGTCCTGGCCATCCGGGTATTCATGGCGCTCTTCGATACGGTCGTCAGCGTGCAGGGCGGCGTGCGCCGCTGGGGGCAGCTGCTCTTCGTGTGGGGTGGGGGATTGCTCTGCCTGGCAGGTGCGGCGTACGGCTGGATGAAGGGCGCGCGCGGCCTCGGCCTCGCGGAGTACCTCTTCGAGATCGACCCCGCCTTCGGCTGGTGGTTCCTCAATCTGGGCCGCAATCTCATCTACCCCAACGAGGCCTACTACCATTTCATGCTCTTCGCGGCACTGCTGCTCATGGTACGCGGTCGCTTCTGGATGGCCGGCGCGGTTGCGGCCTTGCTCGCCTGGTCGCACCCCTTCGCCGGAGTCGGCTTGCTGGCGATATCCATCACCTGGTCCACGCTGGAGCGCTTCTATGTGCGCAACCGCTCCGTCCCGGTTGGATTCATCGCTTGGCTTGCCGTCACCGCCGCCTCCTGCGCCTGGTATTTCTTCGTCTGGGTGCCCGCCCATGCCAATCCGGAGCTGGTGGGTTCCATCCAGCTGGCATGGACGCTTTCCGCGCAAGCCTTCATTCCAGCCTATGCGCTTGTCGCGCTCATGACGATGGCGAACCTGCGCACCCCCTCACGCACGCTTGCCTTCCTCGGCCAACCCGCTCATCGCCTCCTGGCCGTGATGGCGGTGGTCAACTTCATGCTCGAGAACCACGAGTTCGCCGTGGAGCCCCACCAACCGGTGCACTTCGCCCGCGGCTATGTCTGGTCGGCGCTGTTCCTCATGGGTGCGCCATGGCTGCTCACCGAGGCGCTGCCTTGGTGCCGGTCACGCGGAAGGATGGCGGCGGCTGCGCTCATCGGTGTGGCCACCGTGGCGCTGCTATTGGACAATGCGCTCTTCTTCGGCACGCAGATCGGCCGCCAGCTGAGGGCAACGGCGCAATCCGTTTGGCTCACGCCCGATGGCCGTGAAGCGCTGGGTGCTTTGCGCCAGCTGCACCGCAGCGAGGAGCTGCTCGTGAGCCAGGACCTGGACCTGGCCCACCTTGCGCAGGTATACACGCCCTATCGCACCTACGCGGCGCACTTCTTCGAGACCCGGGAACGGAGCATCTACGAGCCGCGGCAGCTTGCCTACTTCCACAAGGGTGAGCTGTCGGACTCCCTGCTCACCGGGCCGCTGATGGTGGTGGCGATGACGGACAGCGGGGCCTTCACCCCGCCGGGCCGGGCTCGTTTGGTGTACGCGAACACGAGCTACCGGCTGTTCCGCGTGGAGGCGGTGCGGTAGCGCCGACGCGGTTCACCGGATATCGACGCGCAAGCCGAACAGCTGCTGGGTGCCTTGGCTCCATCGCGCTGGCAGCCCAGGGTAGGCGCCGGCATGCAGCATCGGCCGCACCTCCGAGAAAAGGTGGAGGCCGCTCCAGAACGGGCTCGTCCGTCCGAGCCTGAAGTCGATGCCGACGACGCCATAGGCGGTGAGCGAAAGTGCGGGATCAAGGCGGAATGACTCCTCCGCGATCGTGGTGCGCTCCGTTTCATCGCTGCCATCGTGGCGCTCCAGTCGGGTTGTGACGCCATGCCAAACCGTGGCCCGCGCATCGTGGGCGAAGCCGAGCTGGAGCCCGCCGCCAACGAACCAGCTGAAGCGCGATCGCGCGTTGCGGCTCAGGATGAAGGAGGCGTCGACGGCCATGCGCGAGCGTGTCACGGTGGCGATGTAGGACTCTGCCCAAGTGGAGTCGAGCTCATAGCGGTCGCCGGTGGAGAGGGAAACCAGGGTGTCGTACACCGCTGTGGTGGAGCGGCCCCAGCTGGAGCTGAACTGCTGCCCGCCGCCGAAAGCGACCGCGATCCGCAGGAGCTTCGTGAAGCGGGCTTCGGACGATGCCGCACGGTCCAGGTCGAGCCCGATGCCGAGGTAGACGCCACCGCTGCTCCGGGACATGCCCGGTGCATCATCGAAGCGGTCATCCTCGGGGCCGTACCAGGGATAGTCGAAGGCACGCACCGGCAGCTCCTCCCGGAGCAGCGAGGAGGCCGGCAGCATGCTGCGCCAATCGGCCGCGGGAAGGCTGCTTTCGCGCAAGGTGAAGCCGAGGCCGGCCGCGTAGGCCTCCGCGATCAGCGGCCGTGCAGCGGCGCCTTCATCCTGCGCATGGAGCGCTGGCAGGGCCAGAAGTCCGGCCAAAGCGAGCAGAAAATGCTTTTCCATGGATTCAAGGGTTTCGGTCGTGCCTGCGGTATCAGGCCCCGACAACCATCGGCGCCCCGGCCCCCACCACCAGCTCGGCGATCTGCACGGCATTGGTAGCGGCGCCTTTCCGCAGATTATCGGCGACGATCCAGAGGTTCAGCGTGCAGGGCTGGCTCTCATCGCGGCGTATGCGCCCCACCAGCACCTCGTCGCGGCCATCGGCCAGCAGGGGCATGGGGTACTCGTCCCTTGCCGGATCGTCCAGCAGAAGCACACCGGGAGCCTCCCGGAGGAGCCGCCTCGCATCGTCCAGCTCGAATTCGCGTGCGAACTCCACGTTCACCGATTCGCTGTGGCCTCCGGTCACAGGAACGCGCACGGCCGTGCAGGTTACCCGGATGGCCGGGTCGAGGATCTTGTGCGTCTCGTTCACCACTTTCATCTCCTCCTTCGTGTAGCCGTTGGCCAGGAACGCATCGCACCGGGGTATCACGTTGCGGTCGATCCGGAAGGGATAGGCCATCTCGCCCTGGACGCCGGCGCGTTCATTCTCCAGCTGCCGTACGGCCACTATCCCGGTGCCGGTCACGCTCTGGTAGGTGGAGACCACCACGCGCCTCGCAGTATAGGCCCGGTGCAGAGGAGCGAGTGCCATCACCAGCTGGATGGTGCTGCAGTTGGGGTTCGCGATGATGCGGTCCTCTGGCCGCAGCAGGTGGCCGTTGATCTCGGGCACGATCAGCTTCTTGTCCGGCATCATCCGCCAGGCGCTGCTGTTGTCGATCACGGTGCAGCCGGCCTTGGCGAAGCGCGGGGCCCATTCGAGCGAAGTGGCCCCACCGGCGGAGAACAGCGCCACATCGGGTCGCGCCGCGATGGCGGCTTCCATACCCACCACGGGCACCTCCTTGCCCCTGAACCGGACCGCTTTGCCCACGCTGCGCTCACTGGCCACGGCCAGCAGTTCATCCAAGGGGAAGCGGCGCTCCTCGAGCACCTTGAGCATGATGCCACCCACGAGGCCGGTGGCGCCTACGACCGCGACTTTCATGTTGGTCCCCGAACGTTTCAGAGCGGTCGAAAGTACGTGCGGCGTGCCGTCGCCGCACATACCGGCGCGGCGGGCGGAAGCACTACCTTTTCCGCCGCTGCCATGCCTGTGATCCCTTTCCGCTTCCGCCTGCTGGTGGCCTTGCTTCCAGCGCTGGTGCCTGCGGCGCTCCCCGCCCAGGTGAACGACGATTTCGAGGACGGCGATTTCACCGCCGCCCCGGCCTGGGCCGGCGATGCCGCGCTCTTCACGGTAGCCGACGTGAGCGGCGACCGCATGCTGCGCAGCAACAGCACGGGGGCCGCCACGTATGCCCTCAGCACGCCCAGCACGTTGGCCGCAGATGCCCGGTGGGAGTGGTTCATGGACCTGCGGTTCGCCACCAGCGGCGCCAACTATGCGGACGTGTACATCATCAGCGATGAGGCCGTGCTCACCGCCGCGCAGAACGGATGGTTCGTGCGGATCGGCGGCACCGCCGACCGTGTGGAGCTCTTCAAGCGCGTGGGTGGCGCGAATGCATCGGTGCTCGCGAGCCCTGATGGCATCGTGAACAGCAGCAGCAGCAACCCGTTGCGCATCCGCGTGGAGCGAACGGCCGCCAACGACTGGATCCTCGCCTACGACGACGGCAACACAGGCAGCTTCGCCTCCGTGGGGCCGGTGAACGATGGGGCGGTGGCCTCGAGCATCGCCTTCGGCGTGCTGGTAGTGCAGAGCTCCGCAGCCGGTCCGGTGAACAACCACTTCTTCGACGACTTCGCCGTGGGCGGCATCCCGGTGGACCTCGCCGCGCCGGAGGTGGTGACCGTGCAAGCCGTTTCAGCCTCGGCGGTGGACGTGCTCTTCAATGAGCCGCTTGACCCGGTCACCGCGGGTGATGCAGCCCACTATGCAATCGCGCCGCCCATCGCGATTGCCGCTGCGCAGCTGGACGGGGCCAATGCGGCGCTGGTGCATCTGACGCTCACGGATCCGTTGGCGGCCAACGTGCAGCACGCGCTCACCGTGACCGGCGTGGAGGACCTTGCGGGCAATCCCATCGCAGCCACCGGGCCGTTCCCCTTCACCTGGGTGGTGCCCGACGCACCGCTGTACCGCGATGTGGTCATCAACGAGATCATGGCCGATCCCACGCCCGCGGTGGGGCTGCCCGAGGCGGAATTCGTGGAGCTGTTCAATGCCACGGCAGACAAGACCTTCGACCTTGCCGGCTGGAAGCTCAGCGACGGAAGCAGCTCCGCCACGCTGCCGTCCTACGCGCTGGGTCCGGGTGGCCACGTGCTCATCACCAGCAACGCGAACAGCGCCCTCTTCGCCACCGTGGCCAACCGCATCGGGGTGGCCAGCCTGCCTTCCTTGAACAACGATGCAGACAACCTCGCCCTCGCCGCACCGGGGGATGTCCTTATCGATGCGGTGGAGTATTCCCTGGGCTGGTACCAGGATGCCGTGAAGCAGGAGGGCGGCTGGACCTTGGAGCAGGTCAATCCCTTCACGCCTTGCAGCGGCGCAAGCAACTGGACTGGGAGCAATGCCCCGGTGGGCGGAACGCCGGGTGAGGCGAACTCCGTCCTCGACCCCACGCCGGATGCCATGCCCCCATCGATTGTGGCCGTGCTCGTGGTTGACAGTGTGACCGTGGAGCTCATCTTCAGCGAAGCCATGGATGCTGCCAGCCTCGTGGCGGCATCCTATGCCATCAGTCCCGGCATTGCGGTGACCACAGCGGCCATCGTGCCGGGCACGGTTGACCGGGTGCGCCTCACCCTGTCCGCTCCCATCGTCGTTGGCGTGCTCTACACGGTCACGGTCTCAGGCGCCACGGATTGCCCCGGGAATGCCATCGGCGCGGGCAATGCAGCCGCCTTTTCGCGGCCTGAACCGGTGGTGGCCGGTGACATCGTGATCAACGAGGTGCTCTACGACCCCTTCGCCACCGGCAGCGATTTCGTGGAGATCTACAACCGCTCGGCCAAGACCCTGAGCCTTCAAGGGATGCAGCTTGCCAACGAGACCAACGGGGCCATCGCGAACCTGCGCACGATCACCCCCGATGCGCTGCTGCTGATGCCCAACGAGTACATCCTGCTCGCCACCAGCACGGCGGATATCGCCGCCCGGTATCCGCAGGGCCGCACGGACCGCTTCCTCCAGATGAGCCTGCCGAGCTACAACAACGGCAGCGGGACCGTGGTGCTGCTCGATGCGGCCAATGCGGTGATCGACCTTTTCCGGTACGATGACGACCTGCACTTCGGCCTGGTGAACAAGCCGGAGGGCTACAGCCTGGAGCGGGTCGACCCCGACCGCGGAACGGACGACCCCACCAACTGGCACACCGCATCAGATGTGTCCGGGGGCGCCACTCCGGGCTTCCGCAACTCCCAGTACAGCGAGGCGCCCGAGGCCAGCGGCGAGCTGACGATCGAGCCGGGCATCTTCAGCCCCGATCAGGACGGCTTCCAGGACCTCCTCACCATCGCCTATCGCTTCGATCGGCCGGGTTTCGTGGGAACCATCATCGTCTATGACATCGCTGGCCGCGAAACGCGACGGCTGATGGACAGCCAGCTGCTCGGCACGGAAGGGGCACTCAGCTGGGACGGGCTCATGGAGGGCGGCAGCAAGGCCAGGATGGGCCCTTACGTGGTGGTGCTGGAGGCCTTCGACCTTGATGGCAACGTGGAGACCTACCGGAAGACCGTGACCCTGGCCCATCCGTTGGACTGAGCCTCAGAGTATTCCGCCCCCTCCCACGGCAAGCCGGCCGTTGTTGGCATTCTCTGCATGCCGTACTCCGCTGCGGCTGATGCATTGCTCAACTTCGCACCCAAGATGACGGAGCAAGTCACCAAGAGCCAGGAACTCATCGCCCGCCGCAAGGCCGCCGTGCCCAACGGCGTGGGTATGTTCAACTTCGCCACCGCTGCCAAGGCCAGCGGCGCCACCATCACCGACCTCGATGGCCGCGAGCTCATCGACTTCGCCGGAGGGATCGGCGTGGTGAATGCCGGGCACTGCCCCCCGCCCGTGGTGAAGGCCATTCAGGAGCAGGCCGAGAGGTTCCTGCATGTGAGCTTCAATGTGGCCAGCTACGAGCCCTACATCGCCCTGTGCGAGAAGCTCAACGCCCTCTTGCCGCACGGTGGCCCCACCAAGACCATGCTCGTGAACACCGGTGCCGAGGCGGTGGAGAACGCCATTAAGATCGCACGCCAGGCAACCAGGCGTCAGGGTGTGCTCTGCTTCACCGACGCCTTCCATGGCCGCACCATGATGGCCATGACGCTCACCAGCAAGGTGGGCTACAAGCCTGATTGCGGACCCTTCGCCCCGGAAGTGTACCGCACGCAGTACCCGAACCTCTTCCGGTACGGCGCTGGGCGCAGCGAAGCGGAATTCGTGCAGGCCGAGCTGCACCGCTTGGAGGAGCTGTCGCACAATACCGTGGATCCGAAGCAACTGGCCTGCGTGATCATCGAGCTGGTGCAGGGCGAGGGCGGCTTCAACGTGGCGCCGAAGGCCTATGTGGAGGGCTTGCGCAAGTGGTGCGACAAGCACGGCATCCTGCTGATCTTCGACGAGGTGCAGGCGGGCTTCGGCCGCACGGGCGCCTGGTCGGCCTTCGAGCACTTCGGGGTGATTCCCGACCTCAGCACCTGGGCCAAGAGCCTCGGCAGCGGCATGCCCATCGGCTGCGTGATGGGCAGGGCCGAGATCATGGACAAGGCCGGCCCCAGCAGCATCGGCGGCACCTACATCGGCAACCCGGTGAGTTGCGCTGCGGCCCTGGCCACCCTGAAGTACATGGAGGAGATCGACATCAACGCCAAGGGGCGCCATGTGGGCGAAGTGATCCGACAGCGCTTCGAGAGGATGAAGGCCAAGCACGACTGCATCGGCGACGTGCGCGGCCTGGGCGCCATGATGGCCATGGAGTTCAACGTGAAGCGCGACCCCATGCGCCCCGATGCCGACACCTGCACGAAGCTGATGAACGCCTGTGCCAAGCGTGACCTGGTGGTGATCACCGCCGGAACCGACAAGAACGTGATCCGCGTGCTGAGCCCCCTGGTGATCAGCGATGAGCTTCTGAACAAGGGGCTGGACATCATGGAGGAGGAACTGGAGAGGATCTGTGGCTAGTTCAACATAGAGGCACGGAGGACACGGAGAAACCCACCTGATGAACGCTACGATGAGGTTGATGAGCCAGAGCGATGCGCGACCGCGCATTTCCTCTGTGCGCTCGGTGCCTCTATGGTGAAGCATTCCCCATGAAGCCCTTCTCGATCGCCGGCATCCAGATGCGCACCAGCGCCGCCTACCCCAATGTGGAGGCGATGAAGACCAAGCTGGAGCTGCTCATGGCCATCTATCCATGGGTGGACATGGTGCTGTTCAGCGAACTGTGCGCGTACGGCCCGCACATCCAGCACGCCCAGCCGGTGCCCGGCGAATTCGAGCAGGAGATGTGCGCGCTGGCTGCCAAGCACGGCATCTGGCTCCTTCCGGGCAGCGTCTTCGAGAAGAAGGAAGGCAAGGTGTACAACACCGCCAGCGTGATCGACCCCGAGGGCAGCGTTGTGACGCGGTACCGGAAGATGTTCCCCTTCTACCCCTACGAGGTGGGCGTAACCGGGGGCAGCGAGTTCTGCGTCTTCGATATCCCCGACGTGGGCCGCTTCGGCGTGAGCATCTGCTACGACATGTGGTTCCCTGAGACCACCCGTACCCTGGCCGTCATGGGGGCCGAGGTGATCCTGCACCCCACCCTCACGGGCACCATCGACCGCGAGATCGAATTGAGCATCGCGCGCGCCAGCGCAGCCACCAACCAGTGCTACTTCTTCGACATCAATGGCCTCGACGCCGGCGGGAGCGGCCGCAGCATCGTGTGCGGGCCCGAGGGGCGCATCATCTATCAGGCCGATACCAATGAGGAGTTCATCCCCATCGAGATCAATCTGGAGAAGGTGCGCCGCAGCCGTGAGCTGGGCGTCCTCCGGCTGGGCCAGCCGCTGAAGAGCTTCCGCGACAGGCCGGTCGATTTCGGCATCTATGCACCAGGAGCCAAGCACCCCGCACTGGAGGGCCTGGGGCCGTTGATCAAGCCGGCACGTGTGCAGGAGCTCACAGAGCTGGAGGTGAAGGATGAGACGCGCATGCCGCACGAGCCGCCCAAGCATGTAGTCACATCGTTGCGACCACCCAGCGAACCAACCGAATAGCCATGGGAAGCCTAGCCGGACGCCATCATATGAAGCTGAAGGATTTCATCAGCTGGTTCGAGATACCCGTGTACGACATCCACCGCGCCGCGCGCTTCTATGGCACCATCTACAGCATGGAGATGGAGGTGGCCGTGAACGGGGAGTTCGCCATGGCCTACTTCCCGGTCGACAAGGGCATCGGCGGTGCGCTCATCTACGGGCCGGGCTGCGTGCCCAGCGACACCGGCACACTGGTCTACCTGAACGCGGGGAATGACCTCGATGGCATCCTGGGGCGCGTGGACCTCGCCGGGGGGCGGGTGATCATGCCGAAATCGCTGGTCAGCGAGGCCGCGGGCTGGTTCGCGCTGTTCATCGACAGCGAGGGCAACCGCGTGGCGCTCCACCAAGGCGCTCCCGGCCCGTCGAAAGCCAAGGCGACGACCAAGCCGGCCTCGCGGAAGGCCGCGCCACGGAAGGCCGGTGCCAAGCGGCGCTGAGCCATCCCGGAGGCTGCCAGGATCAGGAGTGGCGGATCGAGGGCCTGGCTATCTTTCCCACTCGGGCTTACCCCCTCCGATCCCCATGTCCGAAACCGCCCTCCAGCTCCGCCAGCACTACAACGCCGCGCGCCTCCGGTCGCATACCTGGGACCAGCTGAAGCTCGCCGTCATGGACCTCGATGAAGGCCGCGGCGGAGCTCAGGAAGTGGAGGCGACCCTGAGGGACCTGCACACCATCGAGCTCTACTGGGCCTTTCCGGGCCGCGATACCGTGCGCCAGTTGCAGGGAATGCTTCGGAGCAGGGAGTACCATGGCCTTCACCTGGCCGTGAACCACATCGTGCGCATGCTCAGCAGCGGCGCTTTCCGCAGCGATTCGGCGGCCATGCTGGACCCGCTCTCGGGCCGGAGCGAGCTGCTTGATGCGGAGGGGGAGAAGCCGCGCTCCAATTACTTCGAGGTGCTGTTCGTCGACGACCTCGACGACACGGAGGAAGCGGTGCTGCGGGAGCGCTTGAAGCAGGTGCGCGACAGAGGTGATGCCTTCGTGTACGATGCGGTGATGGTGCGCACGGTTCAGGACGCGCTCATCGCCCTGCTGTTCAACCATAACATCCAGGCGGTGGTGGTCCGCTTCGGTGTGCCCTTCGCCAGTGCCAATCACAAGGGCATCCTGCGCGAGTTCACCCGGGCCATCGACCGGCTCGATCCCGGCGCGATCGGTCGGGCTCGCATGGGCCCTTTCCTGGGCCGCATCTGCCGCTGGTTCCGTCCGGAGGTCGACCGCTATTTCGTCACCGACACCCCGGTGGACGGCCTGGAGGACGACACCCTCTCCGCTTTCCGGCGCATCTTCTACCGCACCGAGGACCTCACCGAGCTGCACCTCACCATCCTGCGCGGCACGATGGAGAAGTTCGAAACGCCCTTCTTCACCGCGCTGAAGGACTACAGCCGCAGGCCCATGGGGGTGTTCCACGCCATGCCCATCAGCCGCGGCAACAGCGTGTTCAAGAGCCGTTGGATCCAGGACTTCGGCGAGTTCTACGGCCGCAACCTCTTCCTGGCCGAGACCAGCGCCACCACCGGCGGCCTCGATTCGCTACTGCAGCCCACCGGTCCGCTGAAGAAGGCGCAGGAGCTGGCCGCGCGCGCCTTCGGCAGCCAGCACACCTTCTTCGCCACCAACGGCACCAGCACCACCAACAAGATCGTGGTGCAGGCGCTGGTGGAGCCGGGCGACATCGTGCTCATCGACCGCGACTGCCACAAGAGCCACCACTACGGCATGGTGCTGAGCGGCGCGTACCCGGTGTACCTGCACAGCTATCCGCTCACCAAGTACAGCATGTACGGCGCCGTGCCGCTCTCGCACATCCGCGAACAGCTCTGCGCGCTGCGGAAGGGCGGGCGGCTGGACAAGGTGAGGATGCTGTTGCTCACCAACAGCACCTTCGACGGCGTGGTGTACAACGTGGAGCGTGTGATGGAGGAGGTGCTCGCCATCAAACCCGACATCGTGTTCCTGTGGGACGAGGCGTGGTGGGCCTTCGCGCGATTCAGCTACGTGCTGCGCCAGCGCACCGCGATGCACGTGGCCGCCAAGCTCGCCCGCAAGTACCGCACGCCCGAGTACCGCGCCGAATACGCCGCGCACATCAAGGGCCTGAAGAAGGGCGAGGAGCCGCGCCTGCCCGACCCCGACAAGGTGCGCATCCGCGTGTACGCCACGCAGAGCACGCACAAGACGCTCACCTCGCTGCGCCAGGGCAGCATGATCCACATCTGGGACGAGGACTTCGTGAAGAAGAGCGAGGCCAGCTTCCACGAGGCGTACATGACGCACACCAGCACCAGCGCCAACTACCAGATCCTCGCCAGCATGGACGTGGGCCGGCGGCAGGTGGAGTTCGAGGGCTTCGAGCTGGTGGAGAAGGCCATCGAGCTGGGGCTGCTGCTGCGGCGCACCATCCGCGAGAACCCGCGGCTGAACAAGTGGTTCGACATCATCACCATCGGCGACCTGATCCCCGCGGAGTACCGGCAGAGCGGCCTGGACAGCTACTACCGGCGGGATCAGGGTTGGAACGAGATCGAGAAGGCGTGGGCCGAGGACGAGTTCGCGGTGGACCCCACCAAGATCAACCTGTACACGGGCAAGACCGGGATCGACGGGGACACCTTCAAGAACAAGTTCCTGATGGACAAGCACCAGATCCAGATCAACAAGACCTCGCGGAACTCGGTGCTCTTCATGACCAACATCGGCACCACGCGCGGCTCGCTCGCGTACCTCACCAAGGTGCTGCTGCACATCGCGGACGAGCTGGAGGCGCGCAACGCCGGTTTCGAGCACGACGACAAGCGCGCGCACCTGGCGCGGATCCGTGCGCTCACCGAGGAGATCCCGCCCCTGCCCGATTTCAGCAGCTTCCACCGCAGTTTCCAGGGGCAGCCCGGTGTGCCCGGCGGCGACCTGCGATCAGCCTACTTCCTGGCCTACGACGAGAAGCGCTGCCGGCACGTGAAGCTCGACGCCGCGCTGGCCGAGATGAAACAGGGGGGCGAGCTGGTATCCGCCTCCTTCGTGATCCCCTACCCACCGGGCTTCCCCGTGCTGGTACCGGGGCAGGTCATCAACAAGGAGATCATCGACTTCCTCATCGCCATCGACGTGAAGGAGATCCACGGCTACCGCCCGGAACTGGGCCTGCGCGTGTTCACCGATGCGGCGCTGGGAAGGCAACGGACCACCACAGCCATGGGGGGGATGAAGCAAGTGACAAGCTCCAAGTCTCAAGTGTCAAGCTTCAAGACATCTGGACGCAAGAAGAAGTAAGCCATGAGCAAAAAGACCAAGGCGGCTGCGAAGAAGAACAATGCTTCGCATACAACGTGAAAGACGTCCAGGCAGTCAAGAATCTCAAGAAGAACGAACACACAACTCAGGAATCACATGGCCCGCAATAAGAGCCACTCCATAATCCGCAACATCCTCAAGAGTAAACTCCCTGATGGTATGGAGGTCTCGTTCGAAACTGAACATGGCTATGCCGTTAATGGCTCATCGGAGGACCTGCTAAAGTCCAAGGCGATGAAGGATCTTCGAGGCCAGGTGCAGCTCGTCTTCACCTCGCCTCCCTTTCCCCTGAATCGAAAGAAGGCGTACGACAACAAGACCGGTGATGCCTACAAGAAGTGGTTGAGCGAATACGCGGTACTGCTAACTGATGTCTTGCGACCTGACGGCTCCATCGTTATTGAAATCGGCAATTCATGGGAGCCAGGGCTACCGGTCATGTCCACACTTGCTCTTGAAGCACTTCTTGAGTTCAAGAAAGCAGCCAACCTATACCTCTGTCAGCAGTTCGTTTGGTACAACCCAGCCAAACTGCCAACACCAGCTCAATGGGTAACAGTTGACCGAACGAGAGTGAAAGACGCGTTCACAATGCTCTGGTGGCTGAGTCCAACACCACGGCCGAAGGCGAACAATCGCGGGGTCCTTGTGCCCTATAGTCCTTCAATGCGCAAGCTGCTCAAGAAGCAATCCTATAACGCCGGAACACGCCCGTCGGAACACGTCATTTCCGCAACTTCCTTCCTCTCTGACAACGGTGGTGCCATCCCACCGAATGTCCTGCAACATGAGGCTGACAACTTCCTTGTAGGTTCTAACACAGGTAGCTCCGACTCATACCATGCGTACTGCAAGGCCAAGGGACTAAAGCAGCATCCCGCGCGCATGCCAATATCCCTGCCCAAGTTCTTCATTGGTCTTTGCACGGAGCCTGGGGACCTCGTATTCGATCCGTTTGGAGGGAGCATGACCACGGGGGCTGCTGCTGAGGAGATGGGCAGAACATGGTTCGCGACTGAGGTTGTGGATAGCTATCTGGAAGGGGCGATGGGGCGCTTCCCCAAGCTCATTGAAACCGAGGTTGTGTAAATCAACTTGGCCTAACGCCATGACCGAGAAAGAGTTCCTTACTGCGCTATTGCTGACAGACAAGGCGAACGAAGTGCGTCGTCTTGTTGAAGAGTTCGTGACCATCCATGAAGCTGTAATCACATGGAAGCCAGTCGGCGGTAGAACGAACAACAGTGGGAGTATTCAAGTTGCGGGCGATCCAGCCCGCGCCTTGATTGAGCGGGTCACGAACGGTATTGATGCTGTTGTTCAACGGGCGTACAATGAACATAACGGGCGTCCAGAATGTCGAACGCCACGAGAAGCGGCTGCGGCATGGTTCAATGTGCCAATTCAGGGGCTGCATCAACTGACCCCTTCTGCCAGACGCCAACTTGCTCTGCAGAGTGTCACGGTCAGACTATTAGAAGGAGACGGCAAAGCGAAGCGTACAGTCCAAGTCGCGGATAAGGGTGTTGGCTTGGCGCCTGATGCCATACCCAGGACGATCCTCAGTCTGAATGCGGAGAACAAGCTGGATAAGTTCTATCTCATTGGGGCCTTTGGCCAAGGTGGCTCGGCAACGTTTGCCTCATCGGACTATACTCTAATCGTCTCCCGTGATACTAGAGCACCAGACCAAGTCGGTTTCACGATTGTGAAACTTCAACCCCCTGCAGGGGTTAAGCTCGGGTCCTACGTCTATCTGACAAGATCCGAATCTGTACTGACGTGCGAACCAGTTGATCAACTAGGAGAGTATTCCACTGTTGTGCGCCATTATGGCTACGACCTAGACGACTACCCCTCTCCTCTGGGCCCCAATAGTCTTTATGGTCGCTCTCAGTCCATCCTCTTCGATCCCGTGCTTCCGTTCTACTTCGAGAACGACGTTCACAAGTACTCCAGAACTATCAAGGGTTCTCGAAGTGCGCTGAATGGAGCTCGAGAGGAAGACGATGAGTCGTCCAAGCTTAGCTACTCCTGCCCGATGTTCTTTCCTGACCTCGGGGAGTTCGGCCGAATTGGAATCGAGTACTGGGTGCTTGAGCCCAGCACGAAAACAGCACCGAACAAAGCATTCGTCAATGGAGCGAGACCTATCGTTCTGACCGTCAATGGTCAAACACACGCTGAATGGACATCAGGCCTGCTTCGGAAAGAAGCTGGTCTAACTCACCTGACCTCCAGGATGGTCGTACACATCAGTTGCGATGATCTGTCCGACGATGCCAAGCGCGTGCTCTTCGTCTCGAATAGAGAAGAGTCTCGCAAGGGTCTTGTACAGAATCTCATACGTGACGAACTACTGAAAGCCTTTCAAAGTGACGACCGACTTGCCCAACTACAGGAGGAGGCTAAGCGGGCCGGAACCAAAGAGCGGGACGAAGAAGCGGAGAGAGAGGTTCGGCGCGAAGTAGCCAGAATGCTCAAGGTGTTCGGCTATTCAATTGCAGAAGATGCAGGAGGGGCAAAATCGAGTACAGGCGATCAGTCAAAGCGAACCGGTAGTGGAGATCGAAAGGCGGCTAGGAAGCCGGACCCGATCCCTGTGGTCGAGCCCCCGTCATTGCTCGAGATCCTCGCCAGTGAACCGATAGAACTCTTCCCTGGTCAAAGAAGATACCTGAGGCTTCGTACAAACGCACATTCACGCTACCACGATGCAAGAGACCCGCGACTGAGCAGGTTCAGTTTCATAGTCAACTTGGAAGGGGTTTCAGTAGCTGGATCAAGTGAACTGCGCGATGGCCACCTTCGAGTAATCCTGGCCGCCGCACCTGATGCTCAGGTTGGAACCTCGGGTTCATTCAGGGTAGAGTTACACCCAATGGACCAGCCTACCATCGCGGCTAGCGTAGCCATTACCATTGTCAAGGAGCCTCCCGCCAAGACCAACACTCGTCAAATCAATCTGCCCAAGATCGACTGCCAGCCGGTTGAATCCATGGATAGCGAAGAGTGGGTGTCCCTGAACTGGCCTAAGGAGGTTGACGCCGTAGCAGCAGACTATGATTATGTAACAGCCGAGGACACCTTGGTCATACGCTACAGCACACTCTTCCCGCGATATGCTGAAATGTCCAACGTGTTTGACCGCAAGGACATTGCCTTAGGTGCCTCATTCCGTAAGCGCTTCGAGATCTGGCTGGTCATGAATGTGCTCATCCATTGGCAGGATGTCCAATCAGATGTCACGTCTATCACTCAAAGTGATCTCGAGCAAGATCAGATAGATGAGTACCGAAGAGACGAGCTCAGGCGCTTGGTCAAGGGTTGCATCGTATATACCCAAAGAGAAGTTGCGGGTGGGTCCCCTCCTCCTGAGATGGATTCGGAATAGCCGCGAATTGGCGTGAGCGGGCGCAGCGGCAGCCCGGTGCAGGCAGGGCCTTGCGGATGCGAGCAACGAGGAGGCGACCGAAGGAAGACCCCGCAGTGCTGCAGCCGCTGGCCCTGACAAGTCCGGCTATAGCGCAGCACGCGACCCCGGCCGCATTTGGGACGGGGGCACGCCCAACCCTATGACCAACGGACCGGCCGCCTTACTTTGCTACCACTGACCAGCACCATGGCCAAAAAGAAGACCCCCGCCCGCCGCAAAGCCGCCAAGAAGGCCACCGCCACGCGCACGGCAAGCATGGCGACCAGCACACGGACGACGCGCCCAGCGAAGAAGGCCGCCGCAAAGAAGAATGCACCGGCCAGGAAGCGGGTCGTACGGAAGAAGCCCGCGAACCTGCTCAAGGGCATCAGCGACATCCGCCGCTTCTTCCACCGCAACGAGGTGCCGCTCTACTTCATCAGTGCGACCAACTTCAACCTGCTGGGTGCCGACGAGTGGATCAAGGGCTTCAAGTTCATCACCTACATCGACTGCTTCGATGGGCTGCACCCCAACCTGATGAGCCCGCGCACCGAGGAGCCGCACGAGGAGTTCCAGAGCATCGAGGACATCAACAACTACCTGCTCACCCACAGCGAGGTGCGCGACTTCATCGAGAGCAGGAGAATGAGCGGGAAGACCGCAGGCAAGGCCCTTTTCCTGATGTTCGACGAGAAGACGGAAGCGCTTGCGAAGAAGGCCGGTCTGGAGGTGATCTTCCCACCCGCCAAGCTGCGCAGCTGGCTGGACAACAAGGTGAACACCAACCGCGTGGCGGAGAAGGCCGGCGTGCCCTGCGTGCCATACGTGCTTAGTCCGGTGAAGAACTACGCGCACCTCCTGCAGGTCGCGGCGAAAGGGAAACTGGGCAGCGACCTGGTGGTGCAGACCCCCTACGGCGACAGCGGCCACACCACCTTCTTCATCAAGAACGAGGTGGAGTATGCCAAGTACGCCAAGGAGATCGAGGCGGAGAAGGAGTGCAAGATCATGAAGCGCATCAACTGCCGTGGCGCGGCCATGGAGGCCTGTGTGACGCGGCACGGCACCATCGTGGCCCCGCTGATGACGGAGCTGGTGGGCTTCAAGGAGCTCACGCCGTACAAGGGCGGCTGGTGCGGCAACGAGATCTACGCCGACACCTTCACACCGGAGGTCCGCGCGAAGGCACGCCGCTATGCGCGCAAGTTCGGCGACCAGCTGCTGAAGGAGGGCTACAAGGGCTACTTCGAGCTCGACTTCCTGATCGACACCGACAACGGCGAGATCTACCTCGGCGAACTGAACCCGCGCGTGACCGGCGCGAGCTCCATCACCAACCACGCCGCCTTCGCCCTGGCCGATGCGCCGCTCCACCTCTTCCACACGCTGGAATGGATGAACGTGCCGTACGAGCTGAGCGTGAACGCGCTGAACCGCCGCTGGAGCGACCCGCGCAACATCGACAGCTGGGGCCAGATGGTGATCAAGTACACCGCCGAGGATGTGCAACGCGTGACCGACGCCCCCCGCAGCGGCATCTGGCGCATGCGCGACGACGGCAGCATCTACTTCTGGCGCATGGACACGCACCGCCGCTATGTGGAGAAGGACAACGAGGCCTTCTTCCTGCGCATCACGCGTCCGGGCGACTGGTTCTACGAGGGCGCCGACATGGGCATCCTGGTGATGCGCGGCCGCATGATGACCGACGATTTCCAGCTCACCGAGCGCGCCAAGAAGTGGCTGGCGGCGATGCGCGGGCAGTTCAAGAGCATGGCGCCGGGAGCTACGGCCGCCAATGGTCACGAGCACCTTCTGGAGATCGGGGGGTTCAAGATGATGTAATGAGAGTGCTTGGTGAATAGTGAATGGTCATTGGTGCCGGCGCTGAGTCCGCCAGTCGCCATTCACCAGTGACCATTCGCCCGAACGAAGTGAGTGATGTACGTCCACCTGAAACTCGTCCGTGAACCCTGGCCCAGCGACCGCTGGCAGAAGTTCTTCGACCACGCCTGGCCCCTGTTCAGGATCTGGTACGAGAGCGAAGGCTTGGAGAAGCGTCCTGACCAGTCGACCTGCCGGAGCATGCTGGAGTTGCGCATGCCGGAGCTGATCCCGGTGTACAACAGCCTCTGCCGCCTGGCGAACAACGACGATGTTGCCGCGCGCTTCCTGAGCATGTGGAACCCGCCGCCTTACATGGCCGGCTGCTCCCAGGTGGCGTGGACCAAGGGAGCGCCCACGCTCATCCGCAACTACGACTTCGACCCGCGGTACTTCGATGGTCGCCTGCGCTACACCGAGTACTGCAAGCCCGTGATCGGCATACAAGACAGCGCGTGGGGCCTGCTCGACGGCATGAACATCGACGGCCTGGCCGTGTCGCTCGCCTTCGGTGGCCGGAAGGTGTGGGGATCCGGCTTCGGCATTCCGCTGGTGATCCGGTACGTGCTCGAGACCTGCAGCACCACCGATGAGGCGTGCGCGGTGCTTTCACGCATCCCGGTGCACATGGGCTACAACGTCACCGTGGTGGACAAGAGCGGCAAGTACGCCACCGTGTACATGAACCACGACCGTCCGGCCCAGGTGATCTACCAGGCCGTGGCTTGCAACCACCAGCACCAGGTGGAGTGGGATGAGTACGCTGCCTTCACGCACACCATAGAGCGCAAGCACCACCTGGAGCACAGCATCGCACAGCCGAAGCTCACCCGCGCGGCGCTCATCAAGCAGTTCCTCAAGCCCCCCCTCTACAGCCAGCAATACCTGCGCGGCTTCGGCACGCTGTACACTGCGGCCTACGACGTGGCCAAGGGCCGGGTGCAGATCATCTGGCCGGACAAGCAGGTGGAAGCGAGCTTCTCCCGTTTCGAGGAACAGGAGGTGCAGGTAGTGCTGTTGCGGCCTGTGGGGAGGTACCTGGCCAAATGAGGCGCAACGGCGGCCCCGGCGTGCCTAGCCCGGCTTCTTGATCTCGAAGTCCTCAAGGAACTTCGTGGTGAATACGCCTTCGCGGAACTTCTCGTTCTGCATCAGCTGCAGGTGGAAGGGGATGGTGGTGTGCACCCCCTCGATCACGTACTCGCTCAGCGCGCGCTCCATCTTGGTCAGCGCCTCCTCGCGCGTCTGCGCGCTCACGATCAGCTTGCCGATCATGCTGTCGTAGTTCGGCGGAATGGTGTAGCCGGCGTACACGTGCGTGTCCACCCGCACGCCATGGCCTCCGGGGCTGTGGTAGCTGGTGATCTTGCCGGGCGTAGGGCGGAAGTTGTTGAAGGGGTCCTCCGCGTTGATGCGGCACTGGATGCTGTGGCGCGTAGGCTCGTAATTGAGGCCGCTGATGGGGATGCCCGCCGCGATCTTGATCTGTTCGCGGATCAGGTCGTAGTCGATCACCTCCTCGGTGATCGTGTGCTCCACCTGGATCCGGGTGTTCATCTCCATGAAGTAGAAGTTCCGGTCCTTGTCCACCAGGAACTCCACAGTACCCACGCCCTCGTAGCTCACGCTGGCAGCGGCCTTGATGGCGGCAGCACCCATCTTCTTGCGCAGCTCCTTGGTCATGAAGGGGCTGGGCGTCTCTTCCACGAGCTTCTGGTGGCGGCGCTGGATGCTGCAGTCGCGCTCGCTCATGTGGCAGAAGGTACCATACTGGTCGCCGGCGATCTGGATCTCGATGTGGCGCGGCTCCAGGATGTACTTCTCCATGTACATGCCGGGGTTGCCGAAGGCCGCCCCGGCCTCCTGGCTCGCCTTCTCGAAGGCCTCCTCGAACTCCTCCTCCTTCCACACCAGGCGCATGCCCTTGCCACCGCCGCCTGCTGTGGCCTTCAGGATCACAGGGTAGCCGATGCGCTTGGCCTCCTTCTTGGCCACGGACACATCGGAGATGAGGCCCTCGGTGCCGGGCACAACGGGAACGCCGGCCTTGATCATGGTGGCCTTCGCGGTGGCTTTGTCGCCCATGGCCTCGATCTGCTCGGGCGTGGCGCCGATGAATTTGATGCCGTGCTGCTGGCAGAGCTTGCTGAACTTGGCGTTCTCGCTGAGGAAGCCATAGCCGGGGTGGATGGCATCGGCGTTGGTGATCTCGGCGGCCGCGATGATGCGCGGCATGTTGAGGTAGCTCTCCTTGCTCACCGGCGGACCGATGCACACGGCTTCGTCTGCGAAGCGCACATGCAGGCTCTCCTTATCGGCGGTGCTGTACACGGCCACGGTCTTGATGCCCATCTCGCGGCAGGTGCGGATCACGCGCAGGGCGATCTCGCCGCGGTTGGCTATGAGGATCTTCTTGAACATGAGAGGCTCCTGATCTGGTTCACCACAGAGGCACGGAGGACACAGAGAAGAAGATGAGCTCTACCACCAGGCCGTTCGAGCCGAGGAAGTCGCTTGCGTGCCTGTCAAGCATTCCTCTGTGCTCTCTGTGCCTCTGTGGTGAATGGCACTACGAGGGATCGACCAGGAACAACGGCTGGTCGTACTCCACCGGCTTGGCGTCGTCCACCAGCACCTTCACGATCTTGCCGCTAACCTCGCTCTCGATCTCGTTGAAGAGCTTCATGGCCTCGATGATGCAGATCGTCTTGCCGGGCTTCACCTCATCGCCCACGTTCACGAACACCGGCTTGCCGGGGCCCGCCGCACGGTAGAAGGTGCCGATCATCGGTGCCTTGATGGTGATGTACTTGCTGTCGGCCGCGGGAGCGGGAGCGGCGGGTGCGGGAGCCGGGGCGGCCGCAGGGGCCGGGGCCGCAGGCAAGGCCACGGGCTGTGCCGCGGGCAGGGGTTGCGCGATCACCTGCACCGGGGCTTCCTTCTTGCCGGCCGGGGTCTTGATGGTGATCTTGAAGTCCTTCTGCTCGATCTCCACTTCACTCACGCCGCTCTTGGCGACGAACTTGATCAGTTCCTGGATCTGGGTAAGGTTCATCGGTTCTGGCATTGCGGCCGGTTCAAGGGACGGCCAAGGTAGTTGCGGGAGGGAGAGGTGCTTGCGGGGGTGTGAGGATCGATGGTCAGAGCCAATGGTCAGCGGCCGGCGCGTCACACCCTTTGCCGGTATGAGCCGTCATAGGCCCATTTCACCCACACCGCCCCCCAGGTGAATCCGCCGCCGAAGGCGCTGAGGATGACATTGTCGCCCTTCTTCAACCGTGGCTCCCATTCCCACAGGCAGAGCGGGATGGTGCCGCTGGTGGTGTTGCCGTACTTCTCGATGTTCACCATCACCTTGCTGTCGTCCAGCCCCATGCGGTGGGCGGTGGCATCGATGATCCGCTTGTTGGCCTGGTGCGGCACCAGCCAGGCCACATCATCGGCGGTGAGGCCGTTCTTCTCCATGATCTCGGCGCTCACGTCGGCCATGTTCGTCACGGCGAACTTGAAGACGGCCTTCCCCTCCTGGTACACGTAGTGCTCCTTCCGCTCCACGGTGCGTTCGGTGGTGGGGCGCCAGCTGCCGCCGGCCTTCTGGTGCAGGTACTGGCAGCCGCTGCCATCGCTGCGCAGGATGCTGTCGCGGATGCCGAGGCCTTCCTCGTTCGGCTCCAGCAGCACGGCGCCGCAGCCATCGCCGAAGATGATGCAGGTGGCGCGGTCCTCGTAGTCGATGATGCTGCTCATCTTGTCGCCGCCCACCACCACTACCTTCTTGTGCTTGCCGGACTCCACGAATTGGGCTCCGGTGGTGAGCGCGTAGAGGAATCCGCTGCACGCGGCGCCAAGGTCGAAGCCCCAGGCGTTCCTTGCGCCGATGGCATCGCAGATGATGTTCGCCGTAGCCGGGAATACACGGTCGGGCGTCACGCTCGCGACGATCATCAGGTCGATCTCCTCAGGACCGATGCCGCGCTTCTCCAGCAGGCCGTTCACCGCCGCGATGGCCATTGTGCTCAAACCCTGGTCCTTTCCGGTGAGGATGCGCCGCTCCTTGATGCCCGTGCGCTCGGTGATCCACGCATCGTTGGTGTCTACCATGGTCTCCAGCACCTGGTTGGTGAGGCGGAACTCGGGCAGGTAGCCGTTTACGGCGGTGATGGCGGCGGTGACCTTCATGCTCACGTGAGTGCTTCGCGGATGCGGTCGTTCAGGCGGCTCTCCACCACTTCGCGGGTGAAGAGGATCATGTTCTTGATGGTGAGGTCGTTGCTGATGCCGTGGCCGATGATCACGTTCCCGTTCACCCCCAGCACCGGCAGGCCGCCGTAGTTCTCGTAGTTGAACCGATCGAAGAAGGGCTCATGCACCCCGCGTTGCTCCAGCAGGTCATGGAAGGCCTCCACGGCCTTGAGCACCACGTTGCCGGTGAAGCCGTCGGTCACGTACACATCGGCCTTGTCGTTGAAGAGGTCGCGTCCCTCGACGTTGCCGATGAAGCGGAACTGCTTCTGGTCGCGCATCAGCTCAAAGGTGGCCTGGCGCAGGAGGTCGCCCTTCTTCTCCTCTTCGCCGATGTTGAGCAGGCCGACCTTCGGGTCCGCGATGTGGTAGACATGCTTCGCGAGCATGGCCCCCAATAGCCCGAACTGCGCCAGCACGTCCGATTTGCAATCCGCGTTCGCGCCCACATCCACCAGGATGCCGTAGCTCCCGTTCTCCTTGGGCACCACGCTGGGTATGCAGGGGCGGATGACGCCCGGGATCGGCTTCACGCTGAATACGCTGCCCACCAGCATGGCGCCGGTGTTCCCGGTGCTGGCGAAGGCATCCAGCTTGCCCTCCTTCAGCAGGTGGAAGCCGAGGGAGATGCTGCTGCGGGGCTTGGCCTGCAGCGCCTTGGTGGGATGGTCCTGGAAGGTGATGTCATCCTGGCTGGCCACAATGTCGAAGCCGCCTGGATCCGCACCTTCTGCGCGCAGGCCCTGAATGATGGCTTCCGCGTTGCCGATGAGCGCCAATCGGACGTCGCCCGGCAGCTCCTTCGCCGCCATGGCTGCGCCGCGGATGGGCACGACCGGTCCGTGGTCGCTGCCCATGATGTCCACTCCGATCCTCATCGAGGCTGGGGCGGTGGGCTATGGCCTTACTCCGTGGCCGACTTGTCCACCACCACGCGACCCTTGTAGAAGAGCTTGTCGCCCTCCATGTGGGCCCGGTGGCGCAGGTGGGTGGCGCCGGTCGTGCTGTCCACGCTCAGCGTGGGGGCAGCGGCCTTCTTGGTGCTGCGGCGGCTGGCGGTGCGGGTCTTGCTGAAGCGTCGTTTCGGATTTGGCATGGCTGCGGGGGATTGCGGCTCAGGGCCGCTTCGGTTTCAGTTTTTGGAGGGCGTCCCAGCGGGGATCGGGTACGGGTTCTTGTTCCAGCGCCAGCTTGCCCAGCACGGCATCCACCTCAGGGTCGCATTGCCCGGCAGGGTGAACGTGCCGGGCCGGCAGCGACAGGCGCAGGCACTCGAAGAAATAGTGCGTCAGGTTGATGCTGTGCGCGCGCGCATCCAGCACCACCAATTCGTCATCGTCGGGCTGCTCTTCGCCGTGGAGCTGGAAGATCTGCCGCTGGTCGCCGGATATCGGCTGGTTCATCGGCGCGTTGCAATGGTCGCAGCGAACCGCCACGGTGCCTTCCAAGTGCATGTTCGCCACCAGCAGGGTGGGCGTCTTGTCCAGCCGCACCACGGCCTTCACCTGCCCGCCTTCGAACTCCTCCTCATGGGCCGATTCGAAGAACGAAGGTCCCAGCTCGAACTCGAATTCGTGCGTGCCGTCCTTCAGGCCGGTGAAGGGGATGGTATGCTCTGGAAGCGGCTCCATGGCAGGGAATCCCTGCGAAAAGTGGTCGGCAAATGTAGCGGTTGCGGCCATGCGCAGGCCTGGGGGAAGCCGGTGGGCCAACGAATAGGGGGCAAGACCGCTCGCCAATCACCGGCCTGCGAGCGGCAAGCGGGGGCTGGACCGGGCCGGCGCGGTCAGCCTTCCTTCCGCTCCTTTTCCCGCTTCTGTGGCTGTAAAGGATTGGCAGTGATGGACTTATGCCACTCCCGGCGCTGCCGGATGTCCGCCGCCAGCCAGACCGCCGCTCGGAAGGAACCCTCGTCAGCCAAGCCTTGGCCTGCGATATCCAGCCCGGTGCCATGATCGGGGCTGGTGCGCACGATCGGCAGGCCTGCGGTGAAATTGACGCCATGGCCAAAGCTGAGGGCCTTGAAGGGGGCCAGGCCTTGATCGTGGTACATCGCCAGCACCCCGTCGAAATGCTTGTAGCTACCGTTGCCGAAGAAGCCATCGGCGGCGTAGGGCCCCATGGCCCGGATGCCCTCCTCGCTGAGCCTGCGAACGGCGGGCGCAATCCGCTCCCGGTCCTCGCTGCCGAGCGCCCCGCCATCGCCGGCGTGCGGATTGAGGCCCAGGATGGCGATACGCGGCTCCAGTACGCCGAAGTCGCGCAGGAGGCTTTGGTGCAGCAATCGGGCCTTGGTCAGGATCCGGTCGGTGGTGATGGCCGCTGCCACGTCCTTCAGGGGGATGTGGCCCGTGACCGTACCCACCCTCAGGCCATCCCCCACCAGCAGCATCAGCACCTCGCTATCGGCGCCAGCCATATGCTGGAGGAACTCGGTATGCCCCGGGAAGGCGAATCCGGCCTGCTGCATGCTGTGCTTGTCAATGGGCGCCGTCACCAGCACATCCACCTTACCGCTCGCCAGGTCCTGTGCAGCGGCTTCCAGGCTCTTGATGGCATAGCTCGCCAGTTGCCCGGAGGGCTTCCCCACCTCCAGTGGAAGGTCCTCATCCCACAGGTTCACCAGATTGAATTTCCTCGGCACGGCCTCGCGGGCATCGTTCACGCGGTTGAACTGCACCTCCTCCAGTTGGAGCAGCTTGCGGTGATGGCTCACCGCCTTGGCCGAACAGTACAGGATGGGCGTGAGGTCCGCCAGCATGCGTGCATCCTCGAAGCATTTCAGCACAACCTCGAGGCCGATGCCTTGGAGGTCGCCGCAGGAAATGCCCACGCGGACGGGTTGGCTCTGTTCGGTCATGCGTTGGCGCGTTGCTTCAGGAATTCATAGAGCAGGCGGACGCCTACCCCCGTGCCGCCCTTGGTTCGGTAGCCATCCTTCCGGGTGAGGAAGGCCGGCCCCGCGATGTCGATGTGGATGTAGGGGTGGGTGGTGAATCGGGCCAGGAATTTGCCCGCCGTCTGGGCGCCGGCCAGGTCGCTGCCCAGGTTCTTGATGTCCGCCACATCGCTCTTGATCTCCTCGCCGTACTCTTCCCAGAAGGGCAGGCGCGCCACGCGTTCATAGACCGCATCGGCGGCGGCCTCGAGCCGGTGGAAGGCCGTGTCGGGGGCGGTGCCCATCACCGCGCTGCCATAGGTGCCGATGGCGCGCATGGCGGCGCCGGTCAGGGTGGCAAGGGTCATCACGAGCTCGGGCTGGTAGCGCTCGCCGTAGCTGAGTGCATCGGCCAGGATCAGCCGTCCCTCGGCATCGGTATTCATCACCTCAACGGTGAGGCCGTTGTGCATTCGGATGACATCGCCGGGCGCATAGGCGTTGCCGCCGGGGCGGTTGTCGGTTGCAGGGATGAGCCCGACCACATGCACCGGCAGCTCCTGCCGGGCCGCAGCGGCAATGGCGCAGGCCACCGCACCGGCGCCAGCCATGTCGCATTTCATCTGGTCCATGCTGTTCGGGGTGGGCTTCAGGCTGAGTCCGCCGGTATCATACACCACGCCCTTGCCCACGAGCAGCACCGGCTTCTTGTTCACCGGGGCCTTCGGTTTCCATTCGAGGATGCTGAACGTGGGCTCGTCCACGCTGCCCTTGTTCACCGCGATGAGGCCGCCCATGCCCATGGCCTCGATCTGTTCCCGGCCCAGCACCTGCACCTTGAAGCCGCTGTTGCGGCTGAGGTTGCGGAGCTCGGCGGCCAGCTGCTTGGCGTTCAGGAAGCTCACCGGCTCGTTCACCAGGTCGCGGGCGGTGAAGACGGCATCGCATAGGCCGGCGAGCTCCTCTACTTCAGCGGCCGAGACCTCCTTGGCCACCACGGTGAGCTTCTCCAGCGTAGGCGCCCCTTGGGCCTCGGTCTTGTATTTGCGGAAGGCGTAGGACCCCAGCGCGGCGCCCTCCGCGAGCGCGAGGGTCAGGCCGGCATCATCCTGCAGGCTGATGATCTGCGCCTCGCTGCGCTTGGCGCCGTTGAGCCGGGCGGCCATGGCATCACCGGCCCGCCGCGCCTTCTCCAGCTGTCCGCTCCGGTCGCCTTTGGCGGCGAGGTGCGCCATCACCAGGCGCCCGCTGATGTCGCAAACGGCCAGGGCTGGATCGCCCTTCAGTTGTTCGGCGAGGTATTGACGGTCAGCGCGTTCCAGGTCCAGGTTGCGGAGCTGCGCGGGTTCGTCGAGCACCACCAGGGTGTCTCGGGCAGCGGCGGGCCGGCTGCCCTTGGCCAGGTCGATCATGGGCCGAAGATAGCCGGGGTGGGCAGCGGCCGCCCTGCACCTGCCAACGGCGCACATTTCCCCGGTACCGGCATCGGTGGGCCCTGTCGGAACACCGAACTTTGTCCTCTACCTATGCGCACGCGCCTGCTTGCCTTGATGTTGCTCCTCCCGGGAGCGGTGGCGGTGCATGCCACGCACAACCGGGCGGGCGAGATCATCGTGTGCCATGTGGGCGGATACACCTACGAGGCGACCATCATCACCCACTGCAAGCTCTCGGCCCCGGCCGACCGGCCCGAGCTCACGCTGTTCTGGGGCGATGGCACCAGCCAATCGGTGGCACGCCAAGCGCCGCAGGATTTCCCGCAGCAGGACCTGCGCCGCAATGTCTACATCGCCACGCATCAGTACTCGGGCCCGGGTGAATTCATCCTCTCGTTCGACGACCAGAACCGCAATGCCGGTGTGGTGAACATCCCCGGCTCGGTGGACCAGAGCTTCTGCGTGAAGACCAAGCTCGTGATCTCGCCCCTGGCCGGGAACAATTGCTCGCCGCGCTTCCTCAACTCCCCCATCCAGGATGCCTGCTTCTGCCGGCCGTGGATCCACAACCCCGCGGCGTACGACCCCGACGGCGATAGCCTGAGCTATGAGCCGGTGGTCTGCCTTGGGCTGAACTGCCAGCCCATCGCAGGGTACCAGTACCCGAACGAGGTGGGGGGCTGCAACGGAGCCAGCTACAGCATCGATCCGGTGAACGGCACCATCCGATGGCTCAATCCGGGCCTGCTGGGCGAATACAACCTGGCCTTCCGGGTGTACGAGTGGCGGCGCGTGAACGGCGTGCTGGTGAACATGGGCTGGGTGACCCGCGACATGCAGGTGACCGTCCGCACCTGCGCCAATCAGCCGCCGGTAATCGGCCAGGTGCGCGACACGTGCGTCACGGCCGGCACCTTCCTCACCTTCAACGTACCGGCCAGCGACCCCGACCCCGGCCAGGCCGTCACCCTCACCGCGCTGGGCCAGCCCTTCGTGATGCCCAGTTCGCCGGCCACCTTCGTCAGCCCATCACCTGCGCAGAGCGTCAACGGCGTGTTCAGTTGGAACACCAACTGCTCCCATGTGCGGCTGCAGCCCTATCAGGTGGTCTTCGATGCGCGCGACAATGACAACGAGGTGGAGCTTCATGACTACCGCACCGTGAACATCACCGTGGTCTCACCGCCGCCCCTCAACCCCACGGCCACGCCCAGCGGCGCCTCCATCGCGCTGGACTGGGACCCGAGCATCTGCACCAATGCCATCGGTTACCGCATCTACCGGCGCTTGGGCGCCTACGGGTTCGGGCCTGACAACTGCGAGACCGGGGTGCCGGCCTACACCGGCTACACGCTGCTGGCTACCGTGCAGGGCTCGGGCACGACCAGCTACACCGACAACGGACCGCTTGTGATCGGCAATCAGTACTGCTACATGGTGGTGGCTTTCTTCGCCGATGGCGCGGAGAGCTACGCCAGCGTGGAATTCTGCGCCACGCTCGACCGTCAGGTGCCGGTGATGACGCATGTGAGTGTCGGCGCAACCAGCTCAGCGGCCGGCGTTGATACCGTGCGCTGGAGCAATGCCTTTGACCTGGACACCCTTGCGCGGCCGGGCCCCTACCAGTTCAAGCTCTACCGCGGCACGGGCCTCGCCACGGCAGGCACCCTCATCCACACCAGCGCGCTCCACCCGTTCCTTGCGCACCCCGATACGGAGTACATCGACACCGGGCTCGACACCGAGGGCCAGGCGCACGTCTACCGTGTGGAACTCTTCGGAGCGGGCGGCAACGACTTCATCGGCAGTGCCAGCCCGGCTTCCTCGGTCTTCCTCGCTGCGGCCCCGAACGACGAGCAGCTCACCATCAGCTGGAGCCTGGACGTGCCGTGGACGAACAGCCTCTATGAGGTCTATCGGAATGTCGCCGGGAGCTGGTCCCTGGTGGGCACCAGCACCAGCGGCAGCTTCACGGAGGCCGGGTTGAGCAATGGCACCACCTACTGCTATCGCGTGCGGAGCATCGGGGCCTACAGCGAGCCGGGCATCGCATCGCCACTGCTCAACTACAGCCAGGAGATCTGTGCCGCGCCGCGCGACCTCACTCCGCCTTGCGCGCCCCTGGTGGTGCTCGACAACGATTGCGAGGAGCCCTTGAACACGCTCACCTGGAACGACCCCAACCAGAGCTGCGCGGACGATACCTACCAGTACCGCGTGTACTTCGCGGAGACCGCAGCCTCGCCCTACCAGCTGATTGCGACGATCGTGGGAGCCGGCAACACCAGCTTCACCCATGTCAATGGCTCCAGCGTTGCCGGCTGCTACCAGGTGACGGCCATCGACACCGTCGGCAACGAGAGCGCATTCATCGAGCCGGTATGCGGAGACAATTGCCCTGTCTATGCGCTGCCGAACATCTTCACGCCCAACGGCGATCGGGTGAATGACCTGTTCGTGCCCTTCCCGTATCGCGGGGTGAAGGCCATCGACCTCCGGGTCTTCAACCGCTGGGGTCAAGTGGTTTTCACCACCACGGACCCCGACGTGCGCTGGAACGGAACCCTGAACAACGAGGGCGAGACCTGCCCCGATGGCGTCTATTACTACACCTGCACCGTCACCTACGCCCGGTTGGCCGGTGATGAGCCGGCCCAGCTGAACGGCTACGTGCACATCAGCGGCAGCGGGCCTGCGCCGCGCACCAACTGATGTTCACCGGCATCGTGGAGGAGGTGGGCGAGGTGGTGGCGCTGCGCGATGCGGGCAGCAACCGCACGTTCACCGTACGGGCGCGGATGGCGGCGGAACTGCGCATCGATCAGAGCGTGGCCCACAACGGAGTTTGTCTCACCGTGGTGGGCCTGGGCGAGGGGACCTACGAGGTCACCGCCGTGAGGGAGACGCTCGAGCGCAGCAGCCTGGGCTCCCTGGCCGTGGGCGATGGCGTGAACCTGGAGCGCAGCCTGCGACTGGGCGATCGGCTTGATGGGCACCTCGTGCAGGGTCACGTCGATACGGTGACGCGGTGCATCGGCGTCCGGGACGAGGGCGGCAGCTGGGCCTTCCGGTTCGACCTTCCAGACCACCCTCAGCTGCTCGTGCACAAGGGCAGTATCTGCATCAACGGCGTCAGCCTCACCATCGCGGCGCTCGACGGCTCTTCCTTCAGCGTGGCCATCATCCCGTACACCTTCGAGCACACCACCTTCCGGTCGCTCATGGCGGGCGATGCGGTGAATCTGGAGTACGATGTCCTGGGTAAGTACGTGCAGCGCATGCTCGCTGCGTCCTGATCACTGCTTCAGGAAGCGCACCTCCGATCGGCCGTCCGTTGATTGCACGCGGGCGGTGTAGAGACCGGGAGCAAGGTCGACCGCCTCGATTGCGATGCGCTGTTCGTGCGCGGTCGGTTGTTCCCGCACCACGATGCGGCCAAGGGCATCCACGATCGTCAGCTCAACCGGGCCGTTGTACCGGTTGCCGAGGTGCAGCCACGCCCGGTCCGTGACCGGGTTGGGATGGACCAGGAGCATCTCCCTGTTCCTGAAGGCTTGCACCGGTACTTTCAGCACAAGGTTCTGACCGCTCAGGATCCAGAGTTCGGGGTCGAGGAGCGCGCTGTCGGCCTGGAAGGGAAGCGGTAGGCTGAAGGTCTGGCCGCTGTACTGATGGTCGAGCACGATGGTGGTGTCGGAGCCGCCACCTGTGAAGCGGATGGGCACAGGCATCTCGAAGAACTCCACGCTCGGGTGCGAAGACGTCTGGTCGAGCGCGAGGCTTACGGATCCCCCCGCGTCCTGTGCCCAGGTCAGCTGGTAGGAGGGGAAGCCCTCGCCCGCGTACCAGTCGTGCATGAAGCCCGTGAGGTCCTTTCCGCTGGCCGACTCCAGATGGGCTACGAGCTGGCCGGTGAGGGCGCTTCCGCCGCGCAGGTCCGGGTCGAGCAGGTAGTTGTTGAGGGCCGCGAAGAAGGCTTCATCGCCGCAGACCCAGCGCAGCATGTGGAGGAGGTAGGCGCCCTTCGCATAGGTGAGGCGGCCATCGAACATCCGCGGGATGCTCAGGGTGTCGGTGACCAGCACGCTGCCCCCGGGCTGCGAGGTGATGAAGGCTCGGCGGCCCTGCTTGAAGGGCATCCAGTATTCGGGCACCAGGAATTCGTAGCATAGGCCGCTGAGGTAGGTGGCGAAGCCCTCGTTGAGCCAGAGGTCCTCCCAGCTGCCGCAGGTCACCAGGTTGCCGAACCACTGGTGGGCGAGCTCATGGGCCATCAGTTCGTAATGGAAGCTGCCCATGAAGCTCATGGTCTGGTGCTCCATGCCTCCGCCCCAGACGAACTGCGCATGTCCGTATTTCTCATCCGCGAACGGATAGTCGCCGAAGAGCTCGCTGAAGAGCAGGAGCTGCGCCACGGCGTTCGGCGTGCTGCCCTGCCAGTCGGCTGCGCTTTCGGGGAAGACGTAGTTGAGCACCTCCACCGTGGTCCCGCCGGGCAACGCGGCGAAATCGCTGTACGCCGAATAGTTGGTCACGGCGAAGGCGATGAGGTAGTGGCTGATGGGGTGGCGATGGCGCCAATGGAACATCACCTGGCCATTGCCGAGATCCTGCTCGTCGATCAGGAGCCCGTTGCCCGCCACGCGGTTGCCTGCGGTGGTGGTGACGATCAGGTCGAGCGAATCGGCCTTGTCATTCAGGTCCTGCTTGCACGGCCACCAGTCGCGTGCGCCATAGGGTTGGCTCAGCGTCCAGAGAATGGGCGAGCCGGCGTGCTCTGCCTGCACGAATGAGCCGAATCCGGATTGAAGAGGGGGCACGCCGCCATAGCTGATGCTCACCACCGCCTCTTCGCCATCCGGCAGCGGCGGGCTCAGCGTGATCCGAAGCGAGTCGCCTTCGTGCGCGAATGGGGCCGGTGCCCCGTCACGCAGCACCTGGGTCACGCCGAGCGCTCCGCTGAGGTCGAGGACGACCTCAGCGAGCGCCTGCGTGGCGGTGATGCGGTGCACAGCCGTTCCGCTGATGGCGCGGATGGCAGGGTCCACCGCCAGCTCCAGCCGGTGGTGGCCCATGTCGAAGCCCCTGCTCGGCGCGCTGCGCGCCTGCGGCGCCCATCGCGCATGCGCTTCCGCCTCATCCGCTGCGATGCGCTCGATGCCGTAAGGATCGAAGCAGACCTGCCCCAAGGCATCGCCGAGGGACAGGGCAACCGATAACCACACCAGGAGCCGCACGTCCCCGAAGTTACGGTGGCCGGGACCCGCTACAGCACGCTGGCGGCCACCGCCCGCACGGCCTCGCTGCGTCCCATGGTGTAGAAATGGAGGCAGGGGGCGCTCTTGGCGATGAGCTCCTTGGCCTGGGCGATGGTCCATTCGATGCCGATGCGCTTCACCTCCAGGTCGGTGCGGCATTTCACGAGCTCACGGGCGAATTCGTCCGGCAGGTCCACCCGGAAGGTCTTGGGCAGGAAGGCGATGTGCCGCAGGGTGGTGATGGGCTTCAGCCCGGGGATGATGGGCACCGTGATGCCCGCCTCGCGGCACAGGTCGACGAAGCGGAAGTACTTCGCATTGTCGAAGAACATCTGCGTCACCAGGTATTCGGCTCCCGCATCCACCTTGGCCTTCAGGTAGGCGATGTCCACGTTGAGGTTGAGGGCCTCCGGGTGCTTCTCGGGGTAGCAAGCTGCGCCGATGCACAGGTCGGTGGCGGCCGCATCGCGCTCTTCATCATGCAGGTACCGGCCCCGGTTGAGGTTGGCGATCTGCTGGATGAGATCCACCGCATGGGCATGGCCATCGCGCTCGGGGATGAAGTGCGGCTCATTCTTGATGGCATCCCCGCGCAGAGCCAGCACGTTGTCGATGCCCAGGAAGTTCAATTCGATCAAGGCATCCTCGGTATCCTCCTGGCTGAAGCCGCCGCAGATGAGATGGGGTACCGTGTCGATGTTGTACTTCGCCTTGATGGTGGCGCAGATGCCCACGGTGCCCGGCCGCTTGCGCAGGCGTACTTTCTGCAGCAGCCCGTGGCCGCGGTCCTTGTAGAGCACCTCCTCGCGGTGGTAGGTGACGTTGATGAAGCTCGGCTTGAACTCGAGGAGCGGGTCGATGCCTTCGTAGATGGAGCGGATGTCCTTGCCCTTCAAGGGCGGAAGTATCTCGAAGGAGAAGAGCGTGCGATCCGCGCGCCGCAGGTGGTCGATGACCTTCATGGATTGGCCGGTTGGCCTGCGCCGGGCAGGCGGGCGCTAAAAGTAGGAAGGCCCTTCCGGGAACGAAGGGCCTTCCTGCTGGATGTGCGGAATCAGCGCAGCACGGTGATGTGGCCCGCATACTCCGACTTGTCGTGGAGCTTGAGCACGTAGTAGTAGGTGCCATCCGGCAGATCGTCGGCCTTCCACTGGTTGCGGTAGTTGGTGGCCTCGTACACCTTGTTGCCCCAACGGCCATAGATCACGAGCTCATTCGCCCAGTACTCGATGTTGGGTATCACGAAGTAGTCGTTCATCTGGTCGCCGTTGGGAGAGATGACGTTTGGGATGGTGATGTCCGGCGGGAAGATGTCGTACCGCTGCACGATGGTGTCGGTGCAGCCGTCGGTGGTGGTCACGATCAACAGCACGTCATAGGGCCCTGGATCATTGAAGGTCCATGATGGGTTCGGGTCCGTGCTGGAGCCCTCCTGGTCGTCGAAATCCCAGAACCAGGAGACGATGGTGCCGCCGTTGACCGTGGAGGCATCGGTGAAATCAACGGTGGTGCCCATGGGCTGGGGCGACACCGGCGAGGCGGTGAAGCCTGCCACGGGGTTGTTCGCGATGAGGACGCTGTAGGGGGCGGAAGTGCCGCTGCATCCCTCCGCCGTGGTCACCGTCACGGTATAGGAACCGGTGCCGGCCAGGATGGTGGGGCTCGTCTCCTGCGTGCTCCAGAGGTAGGAGGCATAGGGCTCGGTGGTGGAAAGAGTGGCCGATGCGCCGCCGCAACTGAAGGGCGGCCCGGTGATCACCGGCGTCGGTACCGGCACCTCGACGACCGTGATGGGCTCGGAGGTCAGCGGGCAGTTGCCAAAGGCGACCGTTACGGTATAGGTGCCGGCGCCTACGTTCACGTTGGTGCCGGTGAATCCCCCGGGGCTCCAGAGGTAGCTGTCAAATCCCTGCGGTGCGGTCAGGTACGCCACACCGTCCGTGCAGATCACCGGGTTGCCGCCGATGGTGATAGGGCCCTGGGGTGCGGGGTTCACCGTTACGGTGATGGTGGTGTCATAGGTGCAGCCGAAGTTGTCGGTAATGGAGAACACATAATCGTGCGTGCCTACCCCCACCGGGGTCGCGGTAGCCGACAAAGGATCATTGGGGTTGGAGACCAGCCCATTGCCCACCCAGTTGGCCGAGTCGAGCGTGCTGGTTCCCAGCACAGGGGTGAACTGAGTGAGGCTCGGGAACAGCGAGGGGTTGAAGTTCAATCCCCAGTCGCAGATGAACCCGTTGTCGATGGCCCAGTTGTCGATGACCGTGAAGGTCCACGTACCGTTCAAGGCACAACCCGTCAAGGTCGACCAAGGTTGCACGCTGCTGTAGGTGCCGGCAATCAGTGCATTGCTCGCAGGCGTGCCGGCCTGTGTCACGTTCGGTGTGATTCCGAACGCTGCGCAATCAGCGAAGGTGCCCAAGGTGGCTGTGGGGCTCCAGCAGTAGTCCCAGCACTCTCCGATCACGGGGCTGGAACCCGGGTCGGTGTCATTGGCCGCTCCTAGGTATGTGCTCCCTCCACCCTGCTGGTGAAGGGTCATGGTCTGTCCACTGGGGCAGGTGATCGAGATGATCAGATCGCCCATGTAGCTGTGTTCCAGGCTGGCACAGATGCTGAGCAGATCGTTCGGGTTCGCGAGGGTGGCACCGGGGGCGAACTGCGTGTAGAACAACTGGGACGTGTACGCCACCCCGGAACCGTCGGGCATGGTCACGCCATCGCCCAGGTTCACTGTTGGGAGTGCGGACCACATGACCGGTGTCGCTACAGCGGTGAGGTCGATGCTCTCCCCTTCGCAGATCACCATGGGGCTGACAACCGTGCCATTGAACACCGGGGTGGTGCTTACCAGCACCTGGAGGTCCACCAGGTTCGTGTTCGAGCAGCCATTATCGTCCGTCACGGTGAGTTGCACCACGTATTCACCCGGCTCCGCAAAGGAGTGGGTGACCACCGCGCCCGTGCTGTCAAGCGCGCCATCCGCGAAGTCCCAGCGGTATTCCGCGATGGTGAAAGGATCCACCGCAGTGGAGCCCGATCCGTCGAAGGTGATCACCTCTCCTTGGCAGGCCAGCAACGGCACGGGGCTGCCAAAGGTGGCAGCCGCCGTGGGGGGCTGACAGGGCACCACGCAGCTGATGAGCGAAGCGAACACACCGGTCCCGGTCTCGTTGCTGGCGAACACCAACGTCAGGCAGCCAGTCGGATTCGAGAATGAGGCGGATACGATCCCCGGCGAGTCAGAGCCCGACCATTGGCCGAGCAGGGGAGCGGACAGGTCAGCACCGTCATAGATATAGAGCACATCTCCCGGTGCGGACCCGGCTGTGCTGAGGTTGAAGGTGAAGAACTGCAGGGAAATCGCCGGCCCCCCGCTGCCGTCCGGGCAGATGGTGGTGGTGAAGTTCTCGTTGTTCTGGTAACCACCTGCCCCTTCCCCCCCACTGTCCAAAAGCGAACCTGAACAGGCCGACACGGTCCCATCTGCAATGGTGTACTGCGCCTGGAGTTGGGTGGCCAGCAGAAGGGTTGTTAAGAGCGCGAGCTTTTTCATCTTCATCATCGATCGTTGCTTCGAGCGGGGCTGGCGGCCTGCCTGGGTGTTTAACGGGCCCGGCAAGGCCGTCAAATCTATGCGCCGGCGGCGGAACCCACCAGCCTTAGTTCATGGGAGTCCGGTTAAGCCAAACCACCTTGCCATCGCTAATCACCTGGCCGTCCAAAGTGGTGGCCTCCACGGCCACCATGTACATGCCATCCGCGCAGTTGGCGCCATCCCAGAGGACGATTTCGCCAGACCCGGTTCCCCCACCCATATTCCCGCTGAAGACCAATTGGTTGGTCTGGATGGAGTAGACCCGGATCAGGGCATTGGACAAGGAGGCATCGGCTACCACCTTGTAGGCGTCGTTCACACCATCGCCGTTCGGTGTGAATGTATTGGGCATCAGAAGCCTAGGCCGTGAAGCGGAAGGGAGGGGGGCAGGCTCCGCCGTCTCCACCTCCGGCTCCGTGGCTGTAACCGTAGCGGGCGAACCTGCAGATTGACGCAGAGCCTCTTCGGCGGCAACCTGCTGCTTCACCTGCTCCGTCAGTTCCAGGATGATGTGCTCTACCACCTGCTCCTCTTCGGCGCCGGCTGGCAGTGTGGCACTTGTGGATATGACCGGGTCGGCGGTGGCCTCAATTGGAGTACGCGCAGGGGCTGGTGCTTGGGCGATGGGATTGACCTGTCGCCCAGTCTTTTCGTTGGCTGCCGGCTTCGGCGCCAGAATGGGCGCCATGGCCATTTCGGGGGCTCGTTCCACCGGGTTGGCTGTGGGTTGGGCCAAGGCCTCTGCCTGTTCCACGGATTCTGCTGCCGCTTCGGCTGTTACAGGGGCATCCGGAGGGCCCAGGGTGAGCGCAAGCACCACAGCCCCGATGGCCAGGGCCCCAGCCAAGCCAGCGGCCACCCAGCCGTAGCCACCCAGCATGCCACTGCCTGCAGCCGCCGGTTGCCCGAGCTTCGAGCTGATATTCTCCCACACAGCCGGGTCGGGCTCCACCTCGTGCTGTTCGAACCGTTGCCTGAAGTGGTCATTCACCGGATCGCTGGGCGGCGCGGCCGTCAGCAGCCGTGCTTCGATTACCTGCCAAAGCGCAGGGTCTACCGGGGCCTCGTGGCCCTGGAAGCGCTCCCGGAACAGGTGGCTCAGGTCATCCTTCATGGTCGTGTGCATAGGGCGCTGCGGTCTCTTTGGGCAGCAGCTTGCGCAGGTAGGCCCGCGCTTTCATGAATTGCGATTTCGAGGTGTTCTCCGATATGCCGAGCTGCTCGGCGATCTCCTTGTGGGCGAACCCTTCGATGGCGAACAGGTTGAACACGGTTCGGTAGCCGGTGGGCAGCGCTTGAATCAGGTCCATCAGTTCATCCGTGGACATGGTCATAACCGCCTGCTCATCAGCCTGGTGCAGGTGCTCTGCCGCTGTCAGGTCCACGCTGTGGTCGTACGGCTTGTTCCGTCGGATATGGTCCAGCGCGGTGTTCACCATGGTGCGGGCGATCCAGCCGCCCAAGGGGCCGTCTCCACGGTAGTGTCCGATTTTCTGGAACACCTTCACGAAGCCGTCTTGCAGCATGTCCTGGGCCTGCTCCCGATTGCCGGCGTATCGCATGCAGATGCTCATCATCTTCCGTGCATAAGCCTTGTACAGCCCCTTCTGAGCGATGGGGTCGCCAGCGACGCATCCTGAAACGAGCTGCTCATCGGTCATGACGGTCCGTGTATGATGATGCAAACCGGGGCCCCGAGGTTGCCTGGCCCTGCCGAAGGTACGGCCCATGGCGGCGCGGCAGCCCAAGGGCTACCTTCGCGGCCCGCGTTCCGGACCCTTCCGGCCGTGCGACCCAGCCATGGACCATATCCGCAACTTCTGCATCATCGCCCACATCGACCACGGCAAGAGCACCCTGGCCGATCGCCTGTTGCAGATGACCGGCACCATCGCCGACCGCGACATGCAGGCCCAGAACCTGGATGACATGGACCTGGAGCGTGAGCGGGGCATCACCATCAAGAGCAAGGCGATTCAGATGGACTACTCCCTCAACGGGAAGAAGTACATCCTGAACCTGATCGACACGCCCGGCCACGTGGACTTCAGCTACGAGGTGAGCCGCAGCATCGCCGCCTGCGAGGGCGCCCTGCTCATCGTGGACGCCACCCAGGGCATCCAGGCACAGACCATCAGCAACCTCTACCTGGCGCTGGAGCACGACCTGGAGATCATCCCCATCCTCAACAAGATGGACCTGCCCTCGGCGAACCCGGAGGAGGTGAAGGACCAGATCGTGGACCTGCTGGGTTGCCGCCGCGAAGAGATCCTGAGCGCCAGCGGCAAGACCGGACTCGGCGTGGACAAGGTGCTGGAGGCCGTGGTGGAACGCATCCCTGCGCCGAAGGGCGACGTGAACGCCCCGTTGCAGGCCCTGATCTTCGACAGCGTCTTCAACTCCTTCCGCGGCATCATTGCCTATTTCCGGGTGATGAACGGCACCATCCGCAAGGGCGACCGCGTGAAGTTCTTCAACACCGGCGTGGAGTACAACGCCGATGAGGTGGGCATCCTGAAGATGGACATCAGTCCGCGGCCCGAGGTGAAGGCCGGTGATGTGGGCTACATCATCAGCGGCATCAAGACCGCCAGCGAGGTGAAGGTGGGCGACACCATCACCCACAAGGAACGCCCCTGCGCCGAGGCCATCAAGGGCTTCGAGGACGTGAAGCCCATGGTGTGGGCGGGCATCTTCCCCGTGGACACCGACGAGTACGAGGAGCTGCGCGACGCCATGGAGAAGCTCAAGCTCAACGACGCCAGCCTAACCTGGACGCCCGAGAGCAGTGCCGCGCTGGGCTTCGGCTTCCGCTGCGGCTTCCTGGGCCTGCTCCACATGGAGATCATCCAGGAGCGCCTGGAGCGCGAGTTCAACATGACGGTGATCACCACCGTGCCCAACGTGGGCTACCTGGTGACCAAGACCAATGGCGATGTGCTGGAGGTGCACAACCCCAGCGAGCTGCCCGAGGTGATGCACATCGAACGGATCGAGGAGCCCTACATCAAGGCGCAGGTGATCACCAAGTCCGAGTACACCGGGGCCATCATGACGCTCTGCATCGAGAAGCGCGGCATCCTGATCGGCCAGAACTACCTCACCACGGACCGCGTGGAGCTCACCTTCGAGCTTCCGCTGGGCGAGGTGGTCTTCGACTTCTACGACAAGCTGAAGAGCATCTCACGCGGGTATGCGTCATTCGACTACCATCCGATCGGCCGCAAGGAGAGCGACCTGATCAAGCTCGACATCCTGCTGAACGGCGAGAAGGTCGATGCCCTCAGCGCGCTGATCCACCGCGACCATGCGCACGAGCTGGGCAAGAAGATGTGCGCCAAGCTGAAGGAGCTGCTGCCCCGCCAACAGTTCGACATCCCCATCCAGGCCGCCATCGGCGCCAAGATCGTCGCGCGAGAGACGGTGAAGGCCCTGCGCAAGGACGTGACGGCGAAGTGCTACGGCGGGGATATCAGCCGCAAGCGGAAGCTGCTGGAGAAACAGAAGGAAGGCAAGAAGCGGATGCGGCAGATCGGCACCGTGGAGGTGCCCCAGCAAGCCTTCCTGGCCGTCCTCAAGCTGGATTGATCGGTGCGCGTCGCGGCAGGATGCGTGCAGGGTTGCCCACCGCCACGCTGTTGGCCGGGACATCCTTCACCACCACGGCGCCGGCGCCGATGGCCACGTCATCACCGATGGTGATGGGGCCGATGATCACCGCATTGGCACCGATGTCCACGCGGTCGCCGAATTGCGGCGCGCGGCTGTAGCGGCCGTCCGGCAACCGCTTGTTGCCGATGGTGGTGCTGTTGCGCACGGTGCAGCCGGCGCCGAACACGGTGCCGTCATTCACCACCAATGCCTGCCCGTGGTCGATGCGGAACCCTGCGCCGATCCGGGTCTTCCACGGCAGCTCGATGCACAGCAGCCATTCCACGCCCACGCGGTAGAGGAGGAAGTACCAGAAGAAAAGGACCGCCACCGCCGGGTTCTGCCGCAGCAGGTGCGCCGTGCGGAAAAGGAGCATCACCACGCGGCCCTTGGGGTTGCCCTTGTTCGCGGCCCAGTCCTGGAGGATGTTCCATTTGCCCATCATCACGCGCGCTTCCCTGCCAAAGGTGAGATGTACTGGTTGAACAGGAGCTTGAGGTACTGCGGAACGTAGAGCGCCACGCGCACCAGCTGGCCCAGGAGCATGCCCCCGGGTCCCAGGCCGATGTCACGGCTCACGCGACGCCCCTCGGCCAGCACCTTCTTCAGCGGTATCCGCATACTGGCCCCCCCCGCCGTGAAGTTGGCCAGCGGCTCCGGCAGGTAGAGGAACTGGCCGCTCGATTCCATCCAGGCCTGAACCGTCCACTTGTGGTCGCCGCTCACCCGCAGTGCAGCATCGAACGGGCGGCCCTTGTAGTAGCTGCGCCGCACGAAGAAGCTGGGATGGTTCAGCACCATCTCCCAGTATTTCAGCAGGAAGCCGCTCTGCCGCGCGCGCTTCACCTTCCTGTGCCCGTTTGGATAGTGGATCCAGATGTCGCCGTGCACGATGTTGGTCGCCGGACGGTCCTTCGCGGCCTCCATCGCGCGCGCCACGGCCTCCGGCTCGTACCAGTCATCGGCGTTGATCAGCGCCACCCACTCGCCGGTGGCCAGCGCCACACCCTTGTTCATGGCATCGTAGATGCCCTTGTCGCGCTCGCTCACCCATAGGTCCACCCGGTCCTCGTAGCGGCGCAGCAGCTCGAGGGTGCCATCCGTGCTGCCGCCGTCCACCACGATGTACTCGATGAAGGGGTAGGATTGGCCCAGCACGCTCTGGATGGTGCGTTCAAGGGTGAAGGCGCCATTGAATACCACGGTCACGATGCTCACCACGGGCTTGCCGGCCTTGGCCGATGGATGGAGGCCCCGTTCCCGGCGGCCGCCGCGCAATGTGCTCATGGCCGGCAAAGCTGGGGGATCGCCACTGCCGCGCCGACGTGATGGCGCACTCGGCATGAACGGATCTTTCAACAGGCGGGACTGTAACTTTCCGTTCGCTGCGCCGTCGCATCATCATCACCGGGTCCCTCGCCGATGACCGTCGCCGAATACAACGCTGCCGTTGATGCCTATGCCGATGGGCTCTATCGCTTCGCGTTGAAGCACCTGCGCGATGAGGATCTGGCCAAGGATGTGGTGCAGGAGAGCTTCACCCGGCTGTGGGCCAGGGTGGATCAGGTGGAAGGCGCCAAAGCGAAGAGCTACCTCTTCACCACGGCGCACCATGTCATGGTGGACGAGGTGAGGAAAGGAAGCCGAACGAGGCCCATGGAAGCGCATCACGAGGCGATCCGGCACACCAGCCCATCGCAGCCGGACCTGAAGAAGGTCTTGGAGGAGGCCTTGGCCACGCTGCCCGCCATCCAGCGCAGCGTAGTGCTCCTCCGCGACCTGGAGGGCTACGCCTACGAGGAGATCGCGGAGCTGACCGGCCTGAACCTCTCACAGGTGAAGGTGTACATCTACCGCGGCCGCACGGCGCTCAAGGCCTACATCGGACAGCTCGACCTGGTGGTATGAAGCAGCGGATCGACCATACCAACTACGAGGCCTGGCTGCTCGACCGCCAGGAGGGACGGCTCACGCCAGCGCAGGAGCACGAACTGCTGGTGTTCTTATTGGCGCATCCGGAACTGGATCAGGGCTCCGAAGAGTGGCCCACGCTGGACGCTGCTGCGGACAGCCTGCACGGCGAGGAGAAAGAAGCCCTCAAGCGCACGCTGCCTCCCACGGGTGCGATCAGCCGCGCTACCCTCGAGGACTACCTTGTGGCACGGCTGGAAGGTGATCTCACCCCGGCTCAGGAAGAGGCATTGGAGCAGCACCTGATGGCACACCCCGAGGACGCACGCCTGGCACGCCTCGTAGCGGCCACCAAGCTGGTGCCGGGCTATGAGGCATTTCCGGGGCGGGATTCCCTGGTCCGCGAGCTTCCCCCCAAGGGAGCGGTCGGCCGCCACACGCTTGAGGACCATCTGGTAGCCCGCCTCGAAGGGGACCTGGACCCGGGCCAGGAGTCCGCGCTTTCCGCCTTCCTGGAGCAGGACGAGGATGCTGCCCGGGAATGGCTGCTGTTGCAGCGCACGCGCATCGCACCAGAGGCAATCGTCTATCCGGACAAGTCCTCGCTGAAGCGCGAGGCCCGGGTGGTGAGCCTTTTCAGCGTACGACCCTTGGTCCGGTGGGCTGCAGCCGCTGCCGTGCTGGCCGCTATGGTCACGGCCTGGTGGCAAGTGCAGGAGCCGAAGCAGAAGCTCGCAGCCGGACCATCGGTGAGTACATCGATACCACCAATTACCCCGCCCTCGGCTCGCCGGCAGCAGCGCTCGGCTCCCATCGCGGCTCAACCCAAGGCCGGGCAGGAGGACTCTCAGGCGTTGGGCACGGCGGCATCGCCCCATCCTGAGCCCGGTACTGCGCCTGCCAGCAGGTCCGAGCGCCCCAAGGCCGTGCCGGAGCCCTCGCCGGAACCTGCGCCGATGATTGCCCAGGAAGAGCCTGCGCCGATAGGACTTCGCGAAGAGACGCGGCCGATGGGTCAGGAAGCGCTGGCCCACGAGGGGCCCATTGCTGGACCCTCCCAGGCGATCCGCCTCCTCCGGCCCACACAGCCGGAGGCCCTTCCGCTAGGCCAGGCCTTGGCCGCTACGCTGCGGGAGCGTGTGCTGGAGCAGCCGAGCGAGGCCGGTCGCCCCCTTGATGCCGACGATGCCATTGCTGCGGTGGACAAGGGTCTGCGCACGCTTGGCGGGGACCGCGCCGGCCTGCAGGTGGCACGCGATGCAGGTGGCCGCAGCCGCAGCTTCAACCTGCGCCTCGGCCGCAACCTGGCGATCAGCGCACGCCGCTGAGATCGGACTTATCCCTTCCATGCCGGAGCCCGTTCGGGCCGGTCACTCGCTCAACCGCTCATCATGGGCTGCGTACCGCTCATCACGCAGCGGGCGTAAATCTGTAACGATGGCTGCTCCGGCCACGTCCCATGCACAACGAACAACCACCACCGCCATGAAAACGCCGATCACCCGCTACCTGCTCGTTCTGGCCTCCGTGCTCACCATGGGCTATGCGCGTGCCGCCGAGCCCGTCGTCCGCCCTGTCGCCCGCACCGAGGCATCCGCTCTCGACCGCTCGCTGGAGCGCGCCCTGAGCCGCCACATGACCTTCCCCTGGCTCGCGCAGGGGGATATGACCGGGAAGGTCTACGTGAGCTTCAACATCGATACCGAGGGCAAGGTGCAGGTGCTCAGCTGCTCCAGCGCCAACGAGCGCCTCAAGGACTATGTGCTGCGCAAGCTGGCCCGCGTGGATATCGGAGACAACCCCGATGGCATCTGGCGGACCACGCACCTGGTGATCGATTTCCATCCGGAAGCCAAGGGCTGAGCGATCGCCTGCCGGTGAGGAGGCCCCCGCGGGAGCGGGGGCCTCGCTTTTTCACCGGATGGCTGTAACAAGCAACCCCGGGCGCCGTCCCATGGGAACAGAGACAATCGCCATGAAAGCCATCATCAGTGCCGCCGCTGCCCTCCTGCTGGGCAGCGCCCCGGTCATCGCCCAGGCAGACACCACCCGCGCGTCCGGCCAGCAGGAGTCGGCCGTACGCATCGAGTACAACAGCAAGGAAGGGATCGGGGTGCAGGTGGAGTCCGGCGATACCACCCGGAAGGACGGCGGATTCACCATCGAGACCAAGAACAAGATCATCACCATCACCAGCACGCCCAGGCCCTGGGCTTCCGAGAGCGACAGCATCGCTGAATTGCTAAGGGACAAGCGCCGTCAGCGCCGCCGTGACTTCACCTACTGGACCGGGCTCGACATCGGAGCCAACTTCCTGGTGGGCCCGGATGGGGACGCCGATCTGGATGCGACAGCGGACTTCATGCAGCTCGATCACGGCCGCTCCCGGTTCTTCGCCATGAACCTGCTCGAGCGCAAGGTGGAGTTCGGGAGCCATCACGCCGGGCTCTACACCGGGCTTGGGTGGGAGTTCGTCAACTACCGGCTGAAGAGCAATGCGATCCTGGCCTATGAGGGCGACTCGGTGTTCGGTGTGCCGTTGGAGCAGCCCCGGTTGGACAAGAACAAGCTCCGCCAGATGGGCATTCGCGTGCCGTTGATGCTGGAATTCAACACCCGCCGGGCGCCCCTGCCAACGGCCGATGACGTGCGGGCCATGCGGTCCGATACCACGGGCACTGTGCGCAAGCGATTCTCCTACGACCGGTCGCGCAATGTGCACCTGGCCTTCGGCGTGGTGGGCAGCTGGTACTTCGATACGATGTACAAGCAGCGGTACGAGGTGGATGGCGACATGGTGCAGGACAGGGACAAGGGCGACTACAACCTACTGCCCTACCGGCTGGCCGCCGCTTTGCGATTGGGCTACGGAGCGCTCAACCTCTTCGCCGAGTACTCGCTGACGCCGCTCTTCCGTGAAGGGCAGGGCCCGGATCTCACGCCGGTCACCGTGGGAATCACGCTCGTGGGGTTCAACTAGCCATGCACGGCGGGCCTCAGGGCCGCCCAGCAGCGCTACGAGGGGTTGGACCCCGGCCGCGGGCTTCAAGCGATGCCTGCCTGCCGCGGCCGCGGCGTGGAGCCGGTCGGCTACATTTGCGGGCCTTCCCAAACGCACGCACCGCATGGGCCGCATCTTCGAGAAACGAAAGCACAAGATCTTCGCGCGCAACGCGAAGCTGAGCAAGCTCTTCACGCGCATCGGCAAGGAGATCGCCATGGCCGTGAAGGCAGGTGGCCCGAATCCGGAGGCGAATTCGCGGCTGAAGGTGGCCATCCAGAACGCACGGGGCATGAACATGCCCAAGGACAACATCGACCGGGCCATCAAACGGGCCCAAGGGGGCGAGGAGGCCGATTACCAGGAGAGCACATACGAGGGCTATGCGCCGGGCGGTGTGGCGGTCTTCGTGGATGCCGCGACGAACAACGTCAACCGCACCGTCGGCAATGTGCGCAGCTATTTCAGCAAGTGCGGCGCCAACCTGGGCACCAGCGGGTCGCTCTCCCACATCTTCGAGCGCAAGGCCGAGTTCGTGATCGATGCGGCCGCGCTCAAGGGGCGCGATGCCGATGAGTTCGAGATGGAGGTGATCGACGCCGGCGCCGATGATGTGCTCCGTGATGAGGAGGGCTTCACCATCTACGCGCCGTTCCAATCCTTCGGCGCCATGCAGCAGAAGCTGGAGCAGTTGGGCGTGGAGGCCAAGAGCGCCGAGCTCAAGCGCTTCCCCTTGGTCACCGCTCCGGCCGACATCGTCACGGCCCGTGCCGTGCTCAAGCTCGTCGATATGCTCAATGAGGATGACGACGTGAATGCCGTGTACCACAACATGGACCTCACCGAGGAGGTGGAGGCGGAGCTGGAGAAGGAGTGACCTGGTCGCGAGCCGGAGCTGACCGGCGCAAAGGCCGGAATGCTTTGCCGGCGCTGGTCCCCGTTAGCGCGCGATCCCTGGCCCCGAAAGGGCCCTGCCTCCTTTGCGCAGGGCAGGCGGCTCATGCATGAGCCCAAGAGCGGCCGAACGCCGCGAGCTCGGATTAACAGCACTTCACGGCGATGGCTCCGACCGGATGGACCGGATCGGCGCGGGAGGGGGATGCATCGCCAGGGCTCATCTCGGCGAACGGGTCGCCCGTTCCGAACGACTGGAGTGCAACGAGTTGCTTCATCCCGAGCAGGGTGCGGAAATCCTCTTCATGCTGCTCTCCCCGCAGCCGCTCAGCGTTTCGTGCTGCCCCGGGTTCACCTTCCCCGGAACCGGATCTGGTAACGCGTGCCGCGCTCGTCCCCGTGCACGGTCATGTGCCCGTTGAGCTGCTCCACCAGGCTTTCGATCAGCGAGGTGCCCAGCGAGCTGCCATCCGGCTGGAGCTTGTCGAGTGGGATGCCCGTGCCATCGTCCGCATAGAACAGGTCGAACGCCTCCCCATCGGCCCGGTGGATCGAAAGGGTGACGAGCCCCTCGCTGCGGCCGTGGAAAGCATGCTTGAAGGAGTTGGTGATGAGCTCGTTGAGCAGCAGGCCGAGCGGTACCATGGTGCTCAGCCCGAAGGCCAGGCCCTGGTCCACCTCGGTGCGCCAGCGGATGCGTCCGCCGACATCGTTGACCCGCACCAGGTCGGAGAAGAGCTCCTCGATATAGGTGCCCACCTCCACCATGGCCAGCTCATCGCCCTTATAGAGCTTCTCATGGATCAGCGCCATGGATGTGACACGGCTCTGGCTCTGGTCAAAAGCCTCCTGCAGGCGGTCATCGGTGAATGACGCGGCCTGCAGGCGCAACAGGCTGGCGATCACCTGCAGGTTGTTCTTCACCCGATGGTGCATCTCCTTGATCAGCACGCTGATCCGCTGGTTCGCCTCTTCCAGCTTCTCCTTCTCCGCCTTGAGGGCGCGCGCCTGCTCGTTGTCGCGGATGCGCGCGGCCTTCAGGTTCTCCTTCATGCGGGCGAGCGCGAGGCCCAGCTTGTCCTGTGCGCCGCGCACGTTCACAGGCACATCGTAGTCGCCTTTGCCGATGGCCTCGGCGCTGCGGGCCAGGGACCGCAGGTTGTCCACCATGCCGTTGAATGCATCGGCCATCTCGCCGATCTCATCCTTCCCGTTCACGGCCACTTTCACATCCACATCGCCCACCGCCATGGAGCGTGCGGCGCGCCCCACCTCGGCCACCGTGCTGCGCACCCCGCGCGTAATGAGGATGCCCATGATGGACACGGCGATGACCACCCCGGCCAGGGCCGCCAGCACGATGAGCAGGCGCACTTCCGCATCGCGCGAGTTGGCGGCCGTATTGCGGGTGATCAGGTCGAGCGACCGCACCTCCACCTCCCGGAGCTTCTCCAAGGCTTCGAGCGACAGCTCCCACCAGTCGCGCGGCGCGATTTCCAGATCGGGCGATCGGCGCTGCTTCACTGTTCCGATGAGCGAGCGCATGAGGTTCACGTCCTCCCCTTGGAACACCGCGAGGTAGGTGCGGAGCACCTCGGGGGGCGCATCGCGCTCGAAGAGCAGCATGTTCGTTTCATAGGCGGACACCTGCTCGCTGAGGGCCGCCACCTCGTTGATGTCGATTGGCCGCGCGGCGTACCCGATCGTGAGCTTGTCGCGCAGGACGCTGAGGGCCTCCTTGGCGCTCAGCAGCCGCAGGTGGGCATAGAGGCGGTCCTTCGTACCGGGGTCGAGCTGCAGCTTGCCCGTACGGCCCAGCTCATTGAGCAGCGCCCGCTCCATGGCGCGGTAAGCGGAGCTCACGGAGGTGGCGTCGATCCGTCGGTCGCGGACGCGCTGCCGGAGGATGTGGAGCCCATCGAAGGGGCGGGAGCCCGAGACGGCCGCGCCGGCGGGCATGCCCGGCATCTCCAAGGTGCCCAGCGCGCCATCGGTGCGCGCGTATTGGAGCTCGAGCTTCATGGGCAGCACGTTCATGCCGCTCAGGTAGCCAACGGAAAGGGCGCTCTCGCGTTGGATCTCATGCACCACGTTGGCGTGCAGGCCCATGATGCGCCCTTGCTGGTTGATGTACTCCATCACATCCAGCCGCTTCAGGCTGCTGTCCACCTGCTTGCCGATGAGCAGCACCATGCCCAGCATGGGGATGCCCAGCGTCACCATGAACTTGGTGCGCACCGGCAGGTCGGCGAACCGCCACTTCATCGATCCCAAAGTACGCAGGAGAGCGGCATATGAAGGGCGTTCCGGTCCCGGCTACATTCGCGGCGTCCGCCATCCCCGCGGCACCATAGGACCATGAAGGAGCAGTTCGACGCATTGGAGGCACGGATCGCCAAGGCCCTGGAGGGCGGCGGCAAGGAGCGCATCGAAGCGCAGCACGGGAAGGGCAAGCTCACCGCGAGGGAGCGCGTGCACCTCCTCCTGGATGAAGGGAGCTTCCAGGAGATCGGCCAGCTGGTGACCCACCGCAGCACCAATTTCGGGCTGGACAAGCAGAAGTTCCTCGGAGATGGCGTGGTGACCGGCTATGGCACCATCGACGGGCGCCTGGTGTACGTGTTCTCGCAGGACTTCACCGTCCTGGGCGGCTCGCTGGCAGAGGCGCATGCCCAGAAGATCTGCCGCGTGATGGACCTGGCCATGCAGAACGGTGCCCCAGTGATCGGGCTCAACGACAGCGGCGGGGCGCGCATCCAGGAGGGCGTTGTTTCGCTGGGCGGCTATGCCGATATCTTCTTCCGCAACGTCAGGGCGAGCGGTGTCATCCCGCAGATCAGCGCCATCCTCGGCCCTTGCGCCGGTGGGGCCGTCTACAGTCCTGCCCTCACCGATTTCGTGCTCATGGCCGAGGGCACCAGCTACATGTTCGTCACCGGCCCCAATGTGGTGAAGACCGTTACGCACGAGGAAGTGAGCAGCGAGGACCTCGGTGGCGCAAGCACCCACGCCAGCAAGAGCGGCGTGGCCCATTTCACGGCCGCGAACGAGATCGAGGCCATCCGGCAGCTGCGCCAGCTGGTGGGCTACATCCCCAGCAACTGCGAGGAGGAGCCCCCCGTGCTGCCCTACACGCCGGGCGATGAGCTGCGGCCCGAGTTGGATGCGATTATCCCAGAGAACCCCAATCATCCCTACGACATCCGCCAGGTGATGAACGCCGTGATCGACCCGGACAGCAGCATGGAGGTGCACGCCGAGTACGCCCGCAACATGGTGATCGGCTTCGCCCGGGTGGGAGGCCGCACGGTGGGCTGCGTGGCCAACCAGCCCGCGGTGCTTGCCGGCGTGCTCGACATCGATGCCTCCATCAAGGCCGCCCGCTTCGTCCGCTTCTGCGATGCCTATAACATCCCCCTGCTCGTGTTCGTGGATGTTCCGGGCTTCCTGCCGGGAACCGACCAGGAGTGGCGCGGCATCATCAACCACGGCGCCAAGCTCCTCTATGCGTTCAGCGAGGCCACCGTACCCCGCATCACGGTCATCACGCGCAAGGCCTACGGCGGCGCGTACGATGTGATGAACAGCAAGCACATCGGCTGCGACATGAACTTCGCCTGGCCCAGTGCGGAGATCGCCGTCATGGGCGCCAAGGGCGCTGCCGAGATCATCTTCAAGGGCGAGATTGCCAAGGCCGATGACCCCGCAGCGAAGTGGCAGGAGAAGGAGTCCCAGTACAGGGAGCAGTTCGCCAACCCCTACGAGGCGGCCGCGCGCGGCTATGTGGACGAGGTGATCCGCCCATCGCAGACCCGCTTGAAGGTGATGGCCGCCCTGGACATGCTGCGCAACAAGGTGGACAAGCTCCCCCGCAAGAAGCACGGGAACATCCCGCTCTGACCCTGTGCGGACCGGGCGCAGCGCCGGTGCTGCGGTGGTTGAGCGCACCACGTGGATCGGCCCTGCCCCCGCTTCAGCCCAGCGCCACCGTTCATGGCCGGGGGCCTTAAGGCTCCTGCATGCTTCCATTGAAGCTGCACCGGATCACCCGTTCCCGCAGCGCGGGTGTAAGCGATGCCGCCCATCACGCTGAAGCGCTGCGTGCGCGACCGGCCCCTCTCCGGGGCTGGTAGCCAGGACGGGTGCCATGCCCTGGTCGTTAAGCCTTGTGAACGCGCCGAACGGGAGCCGGGGGGGCCGCGTTAACTTGCCACCTTATCTCACCTTCAAACCATGCTGCTGAAAATCGCTGCCACCGCTGCCATGGGCCTGCTGGCCGTTGCACCCCACGACCCCCTGCCCGATCTCCAGCTGGGCGCTGCCCTGCCCAAGGGCGAGCACGCCATGAAGGATGTCTCCGGCCGATCCATGGCGCTCAAGGACCTGGTCGGTTCCAAGGGCTTGCTGGTCATCTTCTCATGCAATACCTGTCCGTTCGTAGTGGGCTCCGAGGGCAGCGAGGGATGGGAGGGCCGCTATCCTGAGCTGGCGGCCTTCGCGCAGCGCTACGGCGTGGGCGTGGCCTTCGTGAACAGCAACGAGGCGAAGCGCGATGCCGGTGATTCATTCGCGGATATGCAGGCGCGCTACAAGGAAAAGGGCTACCGTGGCGCGTACCTGCTCGATGAGGGCCATGCCGTGGCCGACGCTTTCGGTGCGCGCACGACGCCCCATGTCTTCCTCTTCGACAAGGAGATGAAGCTCGTTTACAAGGGCGCCATCGATGACAACGTGGCAAAGGCTGCGGAGGTGAAGGAGAAGTGGCTGCACAATGCCATCGCGAACCTCGCGGAGGGCAAGGCCATCGATCCGGGCATCACCCGCAACATCGGCTGCAGCATCAAGCGCATGCCGCACAAGCACTGAGCACTGCTCTTCATGGATGCCCGCCACGCGCCTGCGCAGGGCGGGCATCTTGTTTTCCACCGTGTCCGACGCCGCGGCCCGGGCGCGGCGCAGCGCGGCGGCTCCGGAGATCCGTTGATAATTCGGGCGCCCGGACCGGCTGTTGGGGGTTTCCTTTGCAGGAAAGGCATCCCCGATGAACGTCCTTCTGATCGGCAGCGGCGGCCGCGAGCATGCGCTCGCGTGGAAGATCGCGCAGAGCTCCCTCCTCGATGAGCTCTATGTGGCCCCCGGGAACCCCGGCACCGTGCGCCATGGCCGCAACGCGGAGATCGCCCTGCATGATCCGAAGGCCTTGCGGAGCTTCCTGCTCGAGAAGCGCATCCGGATCGTGGTGGTGGGGCCGGAGGCACCGCTGGTTGCCGGGCTGCACGACCGGATCGCCGCTGATCCCGAGCTGAAGGGGGTCACCGTAATCGGCCCCAAGGCAGAGGGCGCCCGGCTCGAAGGCAGCAAGGACTTCGCCAAGGAGTTCATGTTCCGTCACAACATCCCAACGGCCGCGCACCGCACCTTCGTGAAGGGACAGCTGCAGGAGGCGCTCGATCATCTCGACCGCGTGAATGCGCCCTATGTGGTGAAGGCCGATGGCCTGGCCGCGGGCAAGGGCGTGGTGATTACCAACGACAAGAAGGAGGCCGCGAAGGCCCTGCGCGAGATGCTGCAGCAGGGGCGCTTCGGCGAAGCCGGCGAGCGCGTGGTGATCGAGCAGCACCTCAAGGGCATCGAGTGCAGCGCCTTCCTCATCACCGATGGGGACTCATTCAAGATGCTGCCTGCCGCCAAGGACTACAAGCGCATCGGCCGCGGGGATACCGGCCCCAACACAGGCGGCATGGGTGCCGTATCGCCGGTGCCGTTCGCCGACAAGGAATTCATGCAGAAGGTGCACGATCGCATCGCCGCCCCAACGGTACGCGGCCTGAAGAAGGACGGCATCCCCTATTGCGGCTTCCTCTTCATGGGCCTGATGAACGTGGATGGCGAGCCGTACGTGATCGAATACAACGTGCGCTTGGGCGATCCCGAGACCCAGGCCATCCTGCCACGGCTGAAGAGCGATCTTCTCGACCTCTTCGAAGGCATCGCCACCGGCACCCTCAGCGAGCGGCATGTGGATGTGGATGACCGGACGGCGGTGAGCATCGTGCTGGCAGCGGAAGGCTACCCCGGGGAGCATGAGACCGGCATGGAGGTGGGGGGCTTGGAACTGGTACGCGACGCCTACGTGTTCCAGGCCGGCACGAAGCAGGTGGGCGAACGGCTGGTCACGAGCGGAGGCCGCATCATGGCCGTCACGGGCATGGGGAAGGACCTGGAGTCCGCCATCGCCTCGGCCTATCGCGCCGCAGCGGTAATCGCCTATGAAGGGAAGTACATGCGCGATGACATCGGGCATGACCTGGTGAAGCAGCCCGCCTCCAGGCCGGCTGCGCAGCCCCGCTGAATCAGGCCAGGGTATTGTCGGCCTTGGCCTTGCGGTTGTACCTGCCCTGCTGGTTGAGCCAGTACACCAGGCCCACGAAGAGCAGGCCGGAGATCATGTAGACGGGCGCCCAGCCGAGCGCGGTGATGAACGTGAAGGTCCACTCCAGGAAATGGCCGAGGCCGAACGCGAAGTCTTGCATGGCTTGGTCGCTTGAGGCGCGGCGAAGATAGGCCGGGGCTTCTGGAACGGCCACCATGCCATCGCCGCAATCCGGTTCCGCGGCATCGCCCCGCTGCCGACCTTCGCGCACCCGCCATGCTTGCCGCATTCTTCCGTAGCAATCAGCCGGCCGTGCTGCTGGCGGCGCCAGTGGTGACCGCGCTGCTGTTCGCCCCGGCGTTCTGGCAGGCCCCGACGGTCTCCCAGCCGGTCATGCCGCTGGCTGCCCTCGTCGGCAGCTGGCTCACCGCCCCATGGTCGAGGACGCTGGCCGGGCTTGTCCTGGTAGCGCTGGTGGCAATCCAGCTCGCCGCATTGCTCAATGCTTTGGAGCTCCTGGATCGCCGCAATCACCTCGCCGTGGTCCTCTTGCCGGTGATCCTGGCCGGCCTTGGCGGGCTCGGCTGCTTCGATCCCGCCCTGCTGGGCATGCCGTTCGTGCTCATGGCCATGCGGCGTGGGTGGGCCATCACCAACACCGGCACGGCCTTGTCGCCATTGTTCGATGCTGGCCTGCTGCTCGGACTCGCCGCGCTATGTTACCTGCCTTATGCCTTTCTCTTGGCGGTCCTCTGGGCATCGACCTCCGTGATCCGTCCCTTCGCTTGGCGGGAGTATGCGTTGCCGGTACTGGCCATGGTCCTGGTCTTCTACTTCGCTTGGGGGGTGCTCCGCTTGGCCGGTGAGCTGCCTTGGCGGCCCCTGCTCACCGTGATGCCGGACGATCCGCATCCCTTCGTGGCCGTGGGCGGGATCCGTCTCGCATTCATCGCTTTGCTGGCACTGCTGCTCCTGCTCGGCTTCGCGGCATTCTTCCGCAGCTATGCGCAGAGCGTGATGCGCGGGAAGAACCTGCGGTCGGCGCTCATGGCGCTGGCCTTGGCGCTGGCGGTGGTCATGGCGCTGCTCGCGCTGCTCAAGGGTGGGTTCCCCGCTGTGCTTCCCGCCGTGCCGGCAGCGGTCCTGGTCTCCTACCTGCTGCTCAATCCCCGCCGAGCCTGGCTGGGCGAGGCGGCAGCCTGGAGCCTTGCGGTCCTGGCGCTCTGGATACGATGGGGCTGAACTTCCACGAACGGCTGCGCGCCGCATGCATCCTGCTGCTCATCGCGGGCTCAGGCCCCATCGCTGCGCAGACGATAACGGTGGTGGATGCCAGTTCGCTGCTGCCATTGGAAGGGGCGCACCTGACCAGCGACCTGCCGGGGACCGCCGCCACCACCGACGCCAAGGGCCGGGCCTCCATCGCAGGCTTCGCAGCAGCGCGTGCGATCCGCGTTGCGCACCTCGGCTACCTGCCGGCATCAATAGCCCCGGATGCGCAGGACGGCGCGATCGTGCGGCTGCAGCGCCAGGCCGTTGGGCTGGATGAGGTCGTCATCTCCGCCAACCGCTTCGAGGACCGCAGACGCGACGTGCCGGAGCAGGTGGATGCTATCGGGCGAGAGCGGATGGGCTTCCTGAACCAGCCGACCACGCCTGGCCTGCTGGAGAGCAGCGGCACGCTCTACGTGCAGCGCAGTCAGATGGGCGGTGGCAGTCCGGTGATCCGCGGCTTCGAGGCGAGCAGGGTCCTGCTCGTCGTGGACGGCGTAAGGCTCAACAACGCCATTTACCGCGCCGGCCATTTGCAGGATCTGATGACCGTGGACCAGAACGCCTTGGCGCGCATCGAAGTGATCAGCGGGCCGGGCTCGGTGGTGTACGGCAGCGATGCGCTGGGCGGGGTCATCCACCTCATTACCCGCCAACCCCGATTCCGCGACACCACGGGCACGGGCCTCCATGGTGCGGCGCTGCTGCGCTTGAGCTCCGCCAATGGGGAGCGCACCGGCAGTGCCACGCTGGAGCTGCGCAGAAGGCGGATCGCGTCGCTCACCAGCATCACGGCCAGTGGATTCGGCGATCTGCGCGCCGGCTCCGTGCGCGATCCCCGTTACGGTGACTGGGGCGTGAAGCCCTTCGTGGTGCGCACCATCGATGGCCGCGATTCCGTGTTCGCCAACCCCGACCACCGGGTACAGGCCCCGACCGGCTATGAGCAGCTCGACATCCTGCAGAAGCTTCGGCTGCGGACCGGTGCGGTGATGCATACGGTGAACGCTCAGCTGAGCACGAGCAGCGCCATTCCCCGCTACGATCGACTGAGCGAGTACGCCGCAGACAGCTCGGGCCGGATCATCCCGGCCTACAGCGAGTGGTACTATGGGCCGCAGCAGCGGTTCCTGCTGGCCTACACCCTGGAGGCCCAGCGCGCACAGGGGGCCTTCGGCCGGATGCGCCTCACACCGTCCTACCAGGCCATCGCTCAGAGCCGGCACTCCCGGAGCTTCGGGAGCAGCCGCATCGGCCGCCGCTTCGAGCGGGTGCAGGTGCTGGGCCTGAGCGTCGACTTCGAGAAGCGACATGGCCGCCACCAGCTGCGCTACGGCGCTGAGGCGTATGCGAACAGCGTGGGATCCGAGGCGCATCGCGAGCACATCAGCACCGGGGAACGCACCTACCTCGGCACCCGCTATCCCAGCGGTGGCGCTGCGATGAGCAGCTTCGCTGCCTATGCCATCGATGCGGTGAGCTTGGGTGAGCACTGGGTGCTTACCGGCGGCTTGCGCGCAAGTCACGTCGGCCTGCAAGCCCGCTTCGATGACGACCAGGGCTACCGCTTCCTGCAAGGGCGGTTCACGCAGCGCAATGCGGCCCTCAACGGCCGCCTCGGAGCCGTATTCACCACCAGCACCGGCTGGCGTTTCACCGCCCTGCTGAGTTCGGGGTTCCGCGCGCCCAACGTGGATGACCTGGCCAAGGTCTTCGACAGCACGCCGGGCACGGTGGTCGTCCCTAATCCTGACCTGCGCCCGGAACGCACCGTCAATCTCGAGGCGGGTGCAGCCAGGACCATCGGCGAGCGGTTGCATGTGGAGGCGGTCGCCTTCCGCACCTGGTACATGGATGCGCTGGTGGTGGAGCCCTTTCGCTACAACGGCCTCGATAGCATCGACTATGACGGCACCTTGAGCCGCGTAACAGCCTTAACGAATGCCCGGCAGGCCTACTTGCTCGGCGCACAGGGCAGACTCTCGCTGGCCGTCACCAAGGCGCTGCTGCTCACTGCGGGGCTTACGCACACCTACGGCCGCGTGCGGACCGCAGGCGGACCCCGCCCCTTGGACCATGTGCCCCCAACCTATGGCCGGGCCGGCCTGCTCCTGCGCGCGAACCGGCTGGAGGCGGAGGCCTATGCGCTCTTCAATGGCTGGAAGCGGCTTTCCGATACGGATGCCACCCCGGGGAGCGAGGACAACCTGCAGTATGCCACGCCCGATGGCACGCCCGCTTGGTGGACCATCAATGCCCGCTGCTCCTTCGCCCTCAGCAGCCGCCTCCAGCTGCAGGCCGCCATGGAGAACATCGCCGACCATCATTACCGCACCTTTGCCAGCGGGGTGAGCGCACCAGGGCGCAATGCGCAGATCAGCCTGCGGGTGCACTGGTGAAGGCGGCGGGCTACCTTCGCCGCATGAAGTTCGGCGTCGTCACCTTCCCTGGCAGCAATTGCGATGAGGACATGATCCACGTGCTGGAAACGCTCTTCCAGCAGCCCGTGGAGCGCCTCTGGCACAAGGAGCACAACCTGAAGGGCGTGGACATGGTGGTGCTGCCCGGCGGATTCAGCTACGGCGACTACCTGCGCAGCGGTGCCATCGCGCGCTTCTCGCCCATTATGCAGGAGGTGGCCGCGCATGCCAGGAAGGGCGGGCTGGTGCTCGGTGTGTGCAATGGCTTCCAGGTGCTCTGTGAGGCGGGGCTGCTGCCCGGCGCGCTGCTGCACAACGCCGGACAGAAGTTCATCTCGAAGAATGTCTTCATCCGGCGCGGCACGGCCGATACCGCGCTCACCAACGCGGTGCCCGACAAGGCGCTGAAGATCCCCATCGCTCACGGCGAAGGCCGCTACCACGCGGATGCCGATACGCTGAAGGCACTGAAGGACAGCGACCGCATCCTCTTCCGCTATTGCGACGAGCAGGGCAAGGTGACCGAGGAGGCCAACCCCAACGGCAGCAAGGACAACATCGCCGGCGTGTGCAACAAGGGCCGCAATGTCTTCGGCATGATGCCGCACCCGGAGCGTGCCTGCGACGAGCGGCTGGGCAATACCGAAGGAAGGAGCCTGTTCGAGTCCTTGCTGAAAGCGGTTCCCGCCTGATCAAGGCACCAGGCTGCGCATCACGGGCCGCAGGCTCTTGGTCTTCCATAGGTCGATCGCTCCGGAGGCAGTACTGAGGCCGGTGCCTTTCCAGCCCGTGAATTCCTGTCCTTCGGAGGCACGCAGCTCGATCCGCATGGGCACGCCCTCGAAGCAGCGTACAGCATGCTTGCCTGGTGAGAGCGCGAGCCCTTCGAGCAGCAGTTGGCCTTGATCGGCGCGTGGCGCTTCGATCACCGTTTCGTGCAGGCGCCGCCTGGTGCTTTTAGCCAGGTGCGCGAAGAGGTGCGCAGGGCGTTGCGCTGCGAAGCCCTTCATCTCAGTGAGCGATGCTTCCGGCGTGGGCATGTCGAGCTGCAAGTCCCAGCGCTTGAAGTCGGCGGCGAGGTCGTCGGTATGCGCGTGATAGAGGCTGTCAGCGATGGCGGGGACCTGCAGGAATGCCGTTGCTTGCAGCGCGGTGATGCGCGCCAGCAAGCGCTGCTGCAATTCCGCATGCGCGAGCAGCTGCGGTACGAAGGGCGTTTCGGGCAGCGTGGCCAGCGACATGCGCTGCACGCTGTTCTCGTGCGGCGGCGCCCACAGGTCCAGGTCGAAGAGCACCCAGCGCCAGCGGCCATCGCGCTCGCGCGGCCGGTAGCAGCGCACGTTCAGTTCATGATCGGCACGGCCCGTCCAGAGGTCGATGCACGCGAGGTCGATCAGGCTCCGCGTGTCGATCACCGCCTCGATGCTGTCGATGGAGGCGCCGCGCACCAGCAGGTCGCGCGACCGGAGGAAGTGGTCGTCCTTGCCGCTGCGCTCGGTGGCAGCCGGCCCTTCCAGTACATCGAGGGCTTCGGCGTTGCTGCGTTGCTTCAGCCATTCGGCATCCTTCGCGGGCATCCAGCGGTAGAGGCCCCAGTATGCGCCGTTGAGGTAGAGCGGCTTCGCCACGGAGGGCTGCACCAGCGCATGCAGGTTGAATCGCTGCACGAGCTGCTCCATCACCGTATTGCGCAGGAAGGCGTTGGGTGAGGCATCGGCGCGCAGGACGCCCTCCTGAACGCGTGTGCCGTCGCTGAAGGCGAAGCCGGCTGAAGGGCTGTCGTATCGGTTACGCGCGTGGAGCTTGAAGGAGCGCTTGCCCAGGCTGCGCGATCCGCTTCCGAAAAGGCGGACGCCCACGGGCGTGGCCATGCTGTCGATGCGCGCGATGGCGCTGCGCTCCCAGGGCATGCCGTGCCGGGTGTGGTTCTGTGCCGCGCCAGGGTTGTAGATGCCGGTGCTGTCGCCCCACAGGTCCTGCGGATCCAGGGCGAGCGCGAAGCCTTCACCGACATGGCCATTCGCCGGCACCAGGAGAACGGATTCTTCTCCAACGAGGCGATCATGCTGCAACGCGATGGCGCGAACAACATTTCCGGGCGTGACATCCACGGGTTCCACATAAAGGGTGGCAGCGCTTCCGCGCGGGTCGCTGCCGTCAACTGTGAAGCGCACTTCGCCTTCGGCCGTTGCGATCAAGCGGCCTTGGACATCGAGTGTGAGCTGCGGCGCGTTGCTGAAGCCATGCGCGATGTTGCTCGCCTTGTTCGCTGCGCCGGGTGTGGGCTGCGCGAAGAGGCTCCAGGCCTTCTGGCCATCAGGCGCACGGCCCATGCTGGTGTTGGCGCGCAGGGCCGGATAGGAGAAGAGGTCGGCGATCGTGAGCCCATCGGGCGCGATCAGCAGCACCGCGCCTCCTTGCTTCTCCAAGGTGAAGCCCAGGTGCTGCCCGCCGCGCTCCGGGTGCCCGTCGCACAGCAGGAGCAAATGGCCCTTGGCCTGAACCCGCAACGGCGCATCGATCACGTGCTGCCGGCCGTTGATGGCGATGCGCCAGTCCAGCAGGTCAATCGGGTTCGCGCTGGTGTTGAAGAGCTCGATCCAATCGGGCGTGCGGCCTTCGGCGTCTGCGTAGCAGCCGTGGTTGCTGGCGCAGAGCTCGTTGATCAGCAGGCTCTGGCCATGCGCGAGCATGGTGGACAACCCGAATGAAACGGCCAGGACAATTCGCACGCGCCGAAAGTAGAGCGCTTGGTCTTGTGCCTCAGCGCACCTCCGCCCCAGGCCCGATCACCTCCTTCGGCTGCACGAATACCAGCTTGCCGGTGGCATCCTCGGCCATCAGCACCATGCCCTGGCTCTCCACCCCGCGCATCTTCCGGGGCTCGAGGTTGGCCACCAGCACCACCTGCTGTCCGGGCAGTTGCTCCGGCGCGTAGTGCATGGCGATGCCGCTGACCACGGTGCGTGGTGATGCTTCACCGATGTCGATGCTCAGCTTCAACAGCTTGTCGGCCTTGGGTACGCGCTCGGCCGCCACGATGGTTCCCACGCGGAGGTCGAGTTTCGCGAAGTCGTCGAAGGCAATGTTCGCCTTAGCCACTGTGGCGGCATGAGCAGAACCAGGAGCAGGGGCAAGGGCAGAGGCAGGGGTTGTCTCGACCGGCGCATTCGCATGCAGGCGATCGATCTCCGGCTGGATCTCCGCGTCGGTGATGGGCTTGAAGAGGTGCTCTGGCTTGCCCAGCGCCTGGCCTTCACCGATCAGGTCACTGCGGAAGGCCTCGCTCCACGGCAGCACACCGATGCCCAGCATGCGGCGCAGCTTCGCGGTGGTGTGCGGCAGGAAGGGTTCGAGCACGATGCTGAGCACCGCCGCGATGTTCAGGCTATTCGCCAGGATCGTGCGCGTGCGCTCGGGATCGGACTTCTCCAGCTTCCACGGCTCGCTGTCGCTGAGGTAGCGGTTGCCAGCGCGGGCCACGTTCATGGCGCTGCCCAACGCATCGCGCAGGCGGAAATGGTCGATGTGCCTTGCCACCTCCTCCACGCTGCCGTGCACCGCACTCCACAGCGCTACATCCATGTCGAGCTTCTCACCGGAGGCGGGCGCCTTGCCCTCGTAGTACTTGTGGCACAGCACGAACACGCGCTGCACGAAGTTGCCGATGATGGCCACGAGCTCGTTGTTGTTCTTGTCCTGGAAGTCCTTCCACGTGAACTCGCTGTCCTTCTGCTCGGGGATGATGGTGGCCAGGCAGTACCGCAGCTCGTCCTGCCGCCCGGGCCAGCGCTCCAGGTACTCGTGCAGCCACACGGCCCAGTTGCGGCTGGTGCTGATCTTCCGCCCTTCGAGGTTGAGGAACTCGTTGGCCGGCACGTTCTGCGGCAGCACGTAGCCGCCGTGCAGCTTCAGCAGGATCGGGAAGATGATGGCGTGGAAGACGATGTTGTCCTTGCCGATGAAGTGGATGAGCCTAGTATCGTCAGCCTTCCACCATTTCTCCCAATCGGTTGGCTGTCCCTGAGCCTGTCGAAGGGCAGCCCAGCGCTTGGTGGCGCTGATGTAGCCGATGGGCGCGTCGAGCCACACATAAAGCACCTTGCCTTCGGCACCGGGCAGTGGCACGGGCACGCCCCAGTCCAAGTCGCGCGTCATGGCCCGGGGACGCAGACCGTCTTTCAGCCAGCTGTTGCACTGGCCCAGCACGCTCGCCTTCCATTCCTTGGGGTCGTGGTGCTGCGCGCCATCGAGCATGCCGGTGTTGATCCAGGTGTCGACCCATTGCTGGGCCTCGTCCATCTTCAGGTACCAGTGCTGGGTGGGCTTCAGCACGGGCTTGGCGCCGCTGAGGGTGCTGCGCGGATCGATCAGATCCTTGGGGCTGAGGGCGCTGCCGCACTTCTCGCACTGGTCGCCGTAGGCATCGGGGTTGCCGCAGGTGGGGCAGGTGCCCATGATGTAGCGGTCGGCAAGGAACTGCTTGGCTTCCTCATCGAAGTACTGCTGCTCCTCCTGCACGCTGAATGCGCCGTTCTCCAGCAGCTTCAGGAAGAAACCCTGCGAGGTCTCGCGATGCAGCTCGCTGCTGGTGCGGTCGTAGATGTCGAAGTGGATGCCGAAGTCCTGGAAGGCATGGCCCATCAGCGCGTGGTAGGTGTCCACGATGGCGCGGGGCGTGGTGCCCTCCTTCATCGCGCGGATGGTGATGGCCGCGCCATGCTCGTCGCTGCCGCAGATGAAGAGCACCTCCTTGCCGCGCTGGCGCAGGTTGCGCACGTAGATGTCGGCGGGCAGGTAGGCCCCGGCGATGTGGCCGATGTGCAGCGGCCCGTTGGCGTAGGGAAGGGCGGCGGTAACGGTATGGCGGGCGGGTGACTTCACAGGGCGGGCGCTTCGGACCGCGAAAGTACCGGGTATCAACAGTTGGTGGTTGTCAGTTGGAGCCGCCGCTACCACAAGATCGTCGGAGCCCGCAGGCACATTCGCAGCACCGCATCCATGTCCGTGCTCATGCCGCCCCCCCTGCGCCCCGGCGACACCATCGCCATCGTCCCCACTGCGCGCGCCATCACCGCGGAGGAGCTGCGCGACGGCATCGCGCTCGCCGAGGGCTGGGGCCTTAGGGTGAAGCTGGGCGCGGGCATCGGACGCAAGCGTTTCCAGCAGGCCGGCACCGCCGAGGAGCGCGCCGCCGATCTCCAAGCCGCGCTGGATGACCCCGCCGTCCGCGCCATCTGGTGCGCCCGCGGCGGCTACGGCACCGTGCACCTGCTGGACCACCTCGATCTTTCGGCGCTGCGCCGCGACCCCAAATGGATCGTGGGTTTCAGCGACATCACCGTGCTGCATAATGCCCTGCACAACATCGGCATCGCCAGCCTGCACGCGCAGATGCCCTTCAACATCGGGGCGAAGACAGAGGCCACGCGGGAGACGCTGCGGGCCGCGCTGTTCGGGGAGATGTTCCAAGTGGTGGCCACGAGCTTCGGGCCACGGGCCACGGGCTTGAGCGGGGACGCCAAGCCCGTGGCCGGCAGCCCATGGCCCACAGCCCGCGTCGGCCAGTGCGAAGGCGTATTGATCGGTGGCAACCTCTCCCTGCTCTACGCCCTGCGCGGCACGCCCTACGACATCGACCCGCGTGGCAAGATCCTGTTCATCGAGGACCTCGACGAGCTGCTCTACCACATGGACCGCATGCTGCAGAACCTGCGGTTGGCGGGCTGGTTCAAGGGGCTGGCCGGGCTGATTGTGGGCGGCATGAGCGACATGCTCGACAAGAACCCGGACGATCCCTTTGGGAAGACCGCTGAGCGGATCATCGCCGATGCCGTGGGCGATTCCGCCTACCCCGTCTGCTTCGGCTTCCCCGCCGGCCACATCGACGACAACAGGGCGCTCATCTTCGGGCAGCAGGCGCGGCTCACCGTTGAGCCGGAGGGCGCGATGCTCACCTACAGCCAAGGGCATACCATCTGATCGTCAGGCGATTGAACCGCCCGCTCAGGCAGGCGATGGGCCGGTAGCAGGCAGGTCGACCCGAAGGGCCGACCTGCCTGCTACCGGTTCCGCAGTGCGGGTGCGCTGCGCGTCAGTTCCGCTCGAACTTGTTGAAGCCCGCTGGAATCTCGAACAGGGCCGGCTTCTGCACGGCCTTGGTGACCTGCTTCACCTCCAGGCGGCTCACCTCGGCCCCATCCAGCTTGTGCTCCACGCCCAGCATGGGGAATACGCCCTTGGCATCCTTGATCTGCAAGAAGAACACCGCCTGCTCGTCCTTGCGGTTCAGTGTCTCGAGCAAGGGGATGAAGAAGTTGAATTCGTCCGCTGCCACCCAGTAGGTGATCACGCGGTCCTCCTTGGTGCTCTTCACCACCCACTTCTCGCACTTGTAGCCGGCGATGTCCTTCAGGTCGGAGGTTTTCTGCACCTGCGTCTCCACGTCCTTGGGCAGGCGCATGTTGGGCACATCCATGTACAGCTTGCGCTCGGGGCTCAGGGCGGTCACGGTCTTGTCGTGGGTATCCACCAGCATGATGCCCTGCACCTCGCCGCGGGCGCTCACCTCCTCGATGCGGACATGCTCGCCTTTCACGTAGTACTTGTAGGTGGTCACCACCGGCCCGGTGGTCTTGGTGAACTCAATGACCCCCTCGAAGGCCTGGGCGCTCAGGGAGTTGCCCATCCCTGGAAAGGCCAGGGCGGCGAGGAGGAGGAGGCGTTGGGGGAGGAGCATGGGCAATCGGTTTTCCGGCTGAAGAGCGGCGCGGCCGTGGTCGTTGAAGTGCTCGGTCGGGCGGATGTTGCCCAATTTTAGGGCCTTCAACGGGGCGGTGGCTGCATGGTTACGCACCTTTTCTCTACAGATGGCCGAGCATAACCGCACCGGCGCCGAGGGTGAGCAACTGGCGTGCCGTTACCTGGAGGAGCGCGGCTTCGAGGTGCTGGAGCGCAACTGGACCCACGGCAAGCTGGAGATCGACATCGTGGCACGGCACGAGCGCTGCATCGTGTTCGTGGAAGTGAAGACCCGCAGCACCAGCCAGCACGGCGAGCCCGAAGAGGCGGTGAAGAAGGGCAAGCGCGGCAAGCTCATCAAGGCTGCCAATGCCTATATCCTGGCCACCGGGTGCGACCTTGCGGCCCGATTCGACATCGTGAGCGTGATCTTGCACCCCTCGGGGAAGCCCTACATCCACCACATCCCCGACGCGTTCTATCCCACCAACCATGACAAGCCGTTCTAATCCCGGCCGCGGCCGCCAGCGCAGCAGCAAGCCATCGCCCAAGCCGAAAGCCGACGAGCGCCCCGGCGCCCGGGCCGATGGCACGCCCCATTCCAAGCGCTTCGGCAAAAGGCCGCCCAAGGCCGTGCGCGAAGGAGGAAGCACGGAGCGTCCGAAGCGAACGGACGAACGGCGGTTCGAGGGGGGGCGCAAGGCCGCGGCTCCATCCGGCCGGGACGATCGCCCGGCTACGCGGCGTGCAGACCGGGAGGGCGGTGAACGCAAGCCGCCCTATAGGAAGCCGGGGCCCGGCAAGGGCGGTGCGAAGGAGCGTTCCGGCAGCTACCGGGGAAGGCCCAAGCCCGAGCCGCGCGGAGAGGATGATGGCAGCATCCGCCTGAATCGCTACCTCGCCATGAGCGGCGTAGCCAGCCGGCGCGATGCCGATGCGCTCATCAAGGCCGGCGTGGTCACCGTGAACGGCCAGGTGGTGACCGAGCTGGGCACCAAAGTGAAGCCCACCGACAAGGTGCACTACGGCGGCCAGCGCCTCAGCCGCGAGACCAAGCGCTACGTGCTTCTGAACAAGCCCAAGGACTTCCTCACCACCACCGAGGACCCGCGCGATCGTCGCACGGTTATGGCCTTGGTGGAGCAGGCCTGCGCAGAGCGCATCTACCCGGTGGGCCGCCTGGACCGCAACACCACCGGCCTGCTGCTGCTCACCAACGACGGCGACCTGGCCAAGAAGCTCACCCATCCCAGCCACGGCGCCGAGAAGATCTACCACGTGACGCTGGACAAGAGCGTGACCAAGGCCGACCTTGACCAGCTGGTTGAAGGCGTGCCCTTGGAAGATGGCCCCGCCCGCGCCGATGAGGCGCGTTATGTGGAAGGGGCCAGCCGCCGCGAGGTGGGCCTTAAGCTCCACATGGGCCGCAACCGCGTGGTACGCCGCATGTTCGAGGCCCTCGGCTACGAGGTGGTGAAGCTGGATCGCGTGGTCTTCGCGGGCCTCACCAAGAAGGACCTGCCGCGCGGGAAATGGCGGCACCTGAGCGAAAAGGAGGTGCTGTTCCTGACCAAGCGGAAGTAGCCCCCCTTCGGCCTGCAGGTAACACCGCGCTGTGAACGAACAGCACGGGAATTGCCGTTAGCCCCTTCAGGGCGCCGGTAGCTTGCGCACCTTCCCCATGCTGCGCAAGGCCCGCACCTTCCTCCTCGCGTTCGCTGCGGTGCTCGTGCTGGCTGCCGGCGTACTTGCGGTCATCGCCACGGCGTATGAGGATGAGGTGAAGGCCCGGCTGGTGGGTGCGGTGAATGAGCGCCTGCTCGCCCCCGTGAGCGTGAGCGGCATCGATCTCACCCTGTTGGCGCGCTTCCCCAGCGCCAGCATCCGGCTGCGCGATGTGAAGGTGGATGAGGTGCGCACCGATGGGCGCCCCCCCGATACACTGCTGGCAGCCGAGGAGCTCTTCCTGGAGTTCAACCTCCTCGACCTCTTCGGGGGCGACTACACCGTGCAGCGCATCCATGGCAGCGCGGTGCGGCTCTATCCCGGCCTCGATGGCCATGGAGCCGAGAACTTCCGCATCTGGCGCGTCGACTCCGGCGCCACCGCCGATTCGCCCATTGCGCTGGAGGAGCTGAGCGTCGATGGGCTGGTGCTGCGGTACACCGATGCGCGCTCGGGCCTGCTGGTGCGCGCACGCAGCAAGGCCCTTGCCCTGGCTGGACGTTTCGGAGCGTCCAGCGAGGTCCGGCTGCTGGGCGATGCCCATCTTGACCGGTTGGAGCGCGGCGGCCGCGTGCTGCTCAGCGACCGGGAGACCCAGCTTGCGCTCCGCATGGCCTTCGGCGAAGGCGCCTTCCGCATCACGGAGGGAGAGGTGCAGCTGGGCCGGGTGCCGCTGCAGCTCAGCTTGGCCGTGCTTGCCGGGCCCAAGGGAAAGGAACTGGAGCTGCGGGCCAGCGGCCTGGGCCTTGACCTGGAGCGCACCGTGGAGCAGCTGCCAGCGGCCCTGCGCACCCCCATCGACCGCTTCAGCCTGAGCGGCGAGCTGGACCTTGCAGTGCGCTACGGAGGGCTGCTGGACGGCCCTGGGCCGGCCCTGTCCATCGGCGCCAAGGTGAACAAGGCGAAGCTGAAGGAGAAGCGCAGCGGCGCAGCGGTCACCGATCTTTTCGGAGAGCTGGCCCTTGACCTGGGGCCTGATGGCAGCGTGCGCCGGTTGAAGGTGAAGGACCTGAGCGCACGCAGTGGCAGTGGAACCTTGCGCGCCGACTGGACATCGGGCGGCGTGCGCAATGCCCAGGTAAAGGCCGACATCCGGTGCGACATGGGCATCGCCGAACTCCTGCGCATCGCGGGCGTGGATACCCTGGAGCTGGCTTCCGGCCGGCTCACGGCCGACCTGAAGGTGCAGGGCAACCTGCGCGACATGGCCGATCTGCGGCCCGCTGACCTGCGGGCGCTGAAGGTCACCGGCCACGCGGCGCTCTCCGACGCCACGCTAAAGGTGAAGGGCATCCGCCACCGGGTGGAGCAGCTGCACGCCGAGCTGGCCCTCCAGGGCAACGATGCCACCGTGCGTGGGCTGAAGGCCGTGGTGCAGGGCAGTCCCATCGAGTTGAGCGGCACGCTGCGGAACCTGCTGCCCTTCGTGCTCTTCGAGCAGGAGCGCCTGGTGATCGAGGCCAAGGGCAGCAGCGAGCGGCTCGACCTGGCAGCGCTGCTGCAGAGCGATGCGCCCAAGACCGGCAGCAGCGATTACGCGCTGGTGCTGCCCGCCACCATCGAGCTCGACCTGCGCGCGCAAGTGGATGAGCTGCTCTTCGAGGACTTTCGGGCCACGGGCATCAACGGAACCATCCGCCTGAAGGACCGCGTGCTGCGTGCATCGCCGGTAACTTTCAGCACTGCCGAGGGCGCCGTACTGGGCAGCCTGGAACTGGATGCGCGTGGCGGTGAGCGATCCGCTTTCTATCCACTCGCCATCGATGCGCAGGTGAAGGACATCGAGGTGAAGGCCCTCTTCCGTGAGTTCCGGGATTTCGGGCAGGACTTCATCGGCCATCGGCACCTCAGCGGCACCGCCCGCGCCAGCATCGTCTTCCGCGCGCCGCTATCGCCTGCCATGAAGCTCGACCGCGACCGCATCGCCTGCACCATCGACATCGCGGTGGACAACGGCGCGATCAAGGAGCAGCAGCAACTGCTCGCCGTTGCCGACTACCTGCGCAAGAACAAGCTGGTGGCGCCCTTCGTGGATACCGATGAGTTGCGTAAGCGATTGACCGAGATCCGCTTCGCCAGGCTCGAGAACCGCATCGAGATCCGCGACGGCGCGGTGCATGTGCCGCTGATGGACGTGCGCAGCAATGCCCTGGACATCGAGCTGGCCGGCACGCATTGGTTCGACGACCGCATCGATCACCGCCTCAACTTCCGCCTCAGCGACCTTTTCCGCCTGGGCAAGCCAGCCAAGGATGAGTTCGGTCCCATCGCCGACGATGGCACCGGCATGCGCGTATTCCTGCGCATGCGCGGCACGGCGCAGCAGCCCATCTTCGAGAACGATGGCGCCATGGCTGCCACCAAGCGCCGCGCGCAGTTCCAGCAGGAGAAGCAGGAGCTGCGCGCCATCCTCCGGGAGGACATCCTGGGCAGGAAGCCGGAAGGCACATTGGCGGAGAAGCAGCGCGAGAGCACCCATGGCCGTATCGTCATCGAACCGGATAGCGCCGCCCCGCCGGCGCTGGTGCAGGATAAGCCGCGCAGGGGCATCGACCGCCTCTTCAAGGACGAGAAGGAGAGGGACGAGGGCGGGAAGGTGACGGTGGAGGAATAAGGGGATTCAACGTCCCGGATAGCGACCTTCACCCCGTGGATCTGTATTCGCGCAAGCAACGCTGGAAGCTGGTGCTGGCCGCCGTGGCCATGCTCCTCGTGGGCGCCTCGCTGTGGTACAGCAGCCGCATCGTGGAGGATATCCGCGCCGAGGAGCGCAGAAAGGTGAGGCTCTGGGCCGAGGCCGTGCAGAACCGCGCCGAACTGGTGAACTACACCGAACGGCTCTTCGAGCGGCTGCGCGATGAGGAGCGGAAAAAGGTGCAGCTGCTGGCGGATGCCATGCAGCGCCTGGGGCGCGCCGAGGAGACCGACTTCTCCTTCTACCTCCGCGTGGTGAGCGACAACACCACCGTGCCCGTGGTGATCGTGGACGCACGTCGCGAGGTGAAGTTCCACCGCAACCTCGACACGGCCGTGGTCAACCACCCCGATCGCCTGCGGGCCGAAGTGGACAGCATGGCCGCCTTGCGTCCGGCCATCGAGATCGCCATCCATGGCAATCAGAAGCAGTACCTCTACTACAAGGACAGCAAGGTGTTCACCGAGCTGCAGGAGGTGATGGATGGCATCATCCGCAGCTTCATCTCCGAGACCGTGATGAGCACCGCTGCCGTGCCGGTGATCTACACCGACAGCACACGCACGCGCATCCTGGAGACGGCGAACGTGGAGGAGGAGGTGCGTGCGGATACCGCCGCCCTGGGCGCCCGGCTGGCGGCCATGGCCCAGGTGAATGCGCCCATCGCCATCGACCTGCCCGGCAAGGGGCGCAACTACATCTTCTACGAGGAGAGCCTCGTGATCCGGCAGCTCCGCTACTTCCCCTATGTGCAGCTGGCCATCCTCGCCCTCTTCCTGCTGGTGGCCTACGCGCTGTTCAGCGTGTTCCGCAATGCCGAGCAGAACCAGGTGTGGGTGGGCATGGCCAAGGAGACGGCGCACCAGCTGGGCACGCCCCTCAGCTCGCTCATGGCCTGGATCGAGCTGCTCAAGCAGCAGGATACCGACCCGGCGGCCATCGCGGAGATGCGCAAGGACCTCGACCGCCTGGAGGTGATCACCGAGCGCTTCTCCAAGATCGGCTCGGCGCCGGCCCTCGCGCCCGAGAAGCTCTACCACACCCTGCGCGCCACGGTGCTCTACCTGCGTCCGCGGCTGCCGGCGCGAGCCCGCATCGAGGTGACCGCTCCGCAGGACACCGAACTGCAGGTGCCGCTGAACCGCCCGCTCTTCAGCTGGGTGATCGAGAACCTCATCCGCAATGCCATCGATGCCATGGAGGGCGAGGGCTCCATCGCCATCGAGATCGTTCCCGAGGCCGGGCAGGTGCACGTGGACGTGACCGATTCCGGCAAGGGGATCCCGTCCGCGCAGCACCGCACCGTCTTCCAGCCCGGCTTCACCACCAAGAAGCGCGGCTGGGGCCTGGGCCTGTCCCTGAGCAAGCGCATCATCGAGCAGTACCACGGCGGCCGCATCTTCGTCAAGCGGAGCGCGCCGGGCAAAGGCACCACGTTCCGCATCACCCTCAAGACCTGAGCACACCCCCATGCAACCGAGCACCAAGCAACCGCCCTGGCAGCGACTGAGCCGCATGTCGGCCATGATCTTCGGCCTGCTGCTGGCCTATGCCTGCTACCGTTACAACGCCGATTTCGGAATCGGAGGCCCCGCGTTCCTGCAGGGCTGGCACGTGACCACGGACATGATCCTCTACCTGGGGGCGCCCCTGGCGGTCACCATGCTCCTCAATCGCTTCGCCCCGATCCGCACGAACAGGCTCTGGATCACCGCCCTGGTGCTGCAGGCGGTGACGGTGTACGTCCTCGCGGACCTGCACTACTGGCGGTTCCCGGCACCCGGGCTGGAGGCCTCGTACTCCGACCTCTGGGCGCGCTTGCTGGACTAGGCCATGGCCGGCCTATACGTGCACATCCCGTTCTGCCGGAAGGCCTGCACGTACTGCGACTTCCACTTCAGCATCTCCACGCGCGGGCGCGAGGCGGTGCTCGGTGCCATGCATCGCGAACTGGAGGCGCGCAGCGCTGAGCCGGCTGCGCCGCTCGGAACGATCTATTTCGGCGGCGGCACCCCCAGCCTGCTCGCGCCGCAGGCGATCGGGGCCTTCGTGGAGCAGGCGCGCCGCTTGCTCGCCGTGGAAGCCGGCGCCGAGGTCACCTTGGAGGCGAACCCGGATGACATCACCGAGGCACGGCTGGAGCAGTGGCGGGCCATCGGCATCACGCGGATCAGCCTCGGTACACAGAGCTTCCGCGAGGACCGGTTGCGGTGGATGGGCCGCGCGCATGACGCGGACCAGGCCCTGCGCAGCATCGGGCTGATCGCAAAGGCCGGATTCGCTTCCTGGACCATCGACCTCATCTACGGGCTGCCGGGCATGACCTTGCAGGAGTGGGAGGAGCAGCTCCGCATCGCCCTCGACCACGGCCTGCCGCACCTCAGCGCCTATTGCCTCACGGTGGAGCCCCGCACGGCGCTGGCCCACCAGGTGGGGAAGCACCTGGTGGCCATGCCGGGCGACGAGGCGCAGAGCGACCAGTTCGAGCTGCTGATGCAGCGCATGCGCGAGGCCGGCCTGGAGCATTACGAAATCAGCAACTTCGGCCGTCCGGGGCACTGGTCACGGCACAATACCAGCTATTGGGAAGGCGTGCCCTACCTGGGCATCGGGCCTTCCGCGCACTCCTTCTTCGGCACCCGCCGCCGCTGGAACGTGGCGAACAACGCACGGTACGTCCATGGCGTGGCCGCCGGCGCCGGTTACTGGGAGGAGGAAGCGCTCACGCGCGCGCAGCGCACCAACGAGCGGCTGCTCACCGGCCTGCGCACCAGCCGCGGCGTTGAACTGTCGATGCTGGAGCTCGACGTGCTGCGCCTTCAACGGGCCGCCGTTGACCGATGGATGCGCACCGGGCATATGGAGCTGCGCGATGGGCGGTTAGTTTTGACCGGAGCGGGCAGGCACTTCGCGGACCGGATCGCAAGCGACCTGTTCATCGTGGACGATGCTGGCTGATATCATGCACCGCGGGCGCCGCTTCAAGGTCGACCTTTCCCAGCCGATCGACCTCTCGCTCCCGTTGGCTGCGGGGGATACCGGTCCGCGCGCCTGGCACGTGGGGCCCGTGGCCATGGAACCCGTGCGCATGGGCGACCGCGTCTTCGCCGTCAGGGAGGGTGCGCCGGTGAACTTCCGCGACGTGCGCTTCAACCCGCACGGCCATGGCACCCACACCGAGAGCGTGGGCCATATCAGCCCCGAGTGCCATCCGGTGGGCGGTCTCCTCAAGCGGTATTTCTTCACGGCCCAGATGGTGAGCGTGAGGCCGGAGGGCCGGAGGGCCCCCGATCAGCGCGAGGACCGCGTGATCACCTTGGAACAGCTGCGCAGCGTGGTGAGCGAGCGTCCGCCCGAGGCACTCGTGATCCGCACCCTACCCAATGATGAGGGCGCCGCCACCCGGCAATGGAGCGGCAGCAACCCCTGCTACCTCCAGAGCACGGCCTGCGCCTGGTTGCGCAGCATCGGCGTCAAGCACCTCCTCCTCGACCTGCCCAGCGTGGACCGCGAGGAGGACGGCGGGGTGCTGGCAGCGCACCATGCCTTCTGGGACTTCCCCGCATCGGTCGACCTGGAGCGCACCATCACCGAGCTCATCCATGTGCCGACCGCTGCGGCGGACGGCGACTACCTGTTGGAGCTGCAACTGCCGCACTTCATCAACGATGCGGCCCCGAGCCGTCCGGTGCTCTACGCGGTGCTGCCATGACCATCGAAGAGCTGCAGGCCCATTGCAGCACCAAGTCCGGTGTGAGCTGGGATGCACCCTTTGGGCCCGACGTGCTGGTGTTCCGCGTGGCCGGGAAGATCTTTGCACTGGCACCGCTCGATGTCTTCGCCACCATCAACCTGAAGTGCGACCCGGAGCGCGCCATCGAGCTGCGCGAGCGCTACCCGGGCATCGTGCCCGGCTACCACATGAACAAGCGGCATTGGAACACGGTGGAGGTCACCGGGTCCGTCCCGCGCAAGCTGCTCCTCGAGCTGGTGGACCACAGCTATGCGCTGGTGCGGGCCAGCCTGCCGAAAAAGGTGCGCGAGCAGCTCGATTAGGCCGGGACCGGCGAGCAGCCGCCCGCAGCAGGTGGTGCACGGCCGCCCTGTGGCCCACCAAGGGGCCGCGGCGCATTGCCGACGGCCTGCGCGGGCCCAATACCTTCGCCCCATGGCGCTGAACGGCCGACGCACGGGACGCATCGTCCTCGGGTTCTTCTTCCGGGGGCTTTTGCTGCTGGTGCCCATCACCGTCATCGTATGGACGCTCTGGCGGGTGCTGGCCTTCCTCGATGGCATCATCCCGCTCGACATTCCGGGCCTGGGCCTGGCTACGCTCCTCGCGATCATCACCGTGGTGGGCTGGCTGGGCAGTACCATCCTCTTCCAGCCCTTGGCGGATTTCGGCGATGAATTGCTGCAGCGCGTGCCGGTGATCAAGACCATGTACGGCGCCCTGAAGGACTTGATGGAGGCCCTCGTGGGCAGCAAGCGCAAGTTCGACCGGCCGGTGATGGTGCGGCTTGGCGCGGGCATGGAGGCGCATCGCCTCGGCTTCATCACCCAGGAGGACCTGCAGCATCTGGGCATCGGGCCGGACATGGTGGCGGTCTACTTCCCCCACGCCTTCGCTTGGAGCGGCAACCTCATGGTGGTGCCCCGAGCCAATGTGAGGCCGATTGATGCGGAGCCGGCCGATGTCATGAAGTTCGTGGTGAGCGGAGGGGTCTCCAAAGTCGCCGACGAATGACCCCCAACGGTGCGGCACGCCGCTTGTCAGGCGCTGGGGACATGCGCTTCCTTGCCCTGTTCCTGCTCGTGGCTGCAGCCCCCCTGCCCAGCACGGGCCAGCCAGCCGTCTCCATCGGTTCCTACGCCTTCAGCGATGGCGTTCATCCCACCTTCACCTTCCCCTTCGAGGGCACCGATGCGCGGTTCGTGGAGGCGTGGTGGAAGGACGAGCTGAAAGGCATCAGCCAGGCCGTTTCCAACAAGAAGGAGGTGGTCGCCGCCGGCGCACTGCTCCCCCAGGTATCGCCCGACACCGTGCGCGTGCTGGTGAAGGCCGAGCAGCGGAAGGGCGTGCCCATGCTCACGGCGCATGTCGCCGTCCTCACGCGCGAGGGCTGGATGGCCCCTTCCAGCGACCCGCGCGCCTTCGAGGCCGCCAAGGCGTTCGTGCAGGAGCGGAGCACCCTGCTGCGCCGGCAGCTGGCCCAGCAGGAGCTGACCCTGGCGGAAAAGGGGCTGGCCCGGCTCATCAGCGAGCTCAACGGCCTGCAGCGCGAGAAGGAGCGGGCCGAAGCGGGCATCGAGCGCAGCCGGCAGCGGGCCGCAGAGGCGGTCACGGAGCAGGAACGGCTGGCGGCCGAAGCGGAGGAGGTGAGCCGGAAGGCCGAGGCCCAGCGCAAGGAGAATGCCCAAGGGCCCGATGCGGAGGGGGAGCGGCTCCTTGCCGACCTCCTGAAGCAGCAGGCGCGCGCAGCCGAAAAGCGCAAGCGGGCCGGGGAGGACGAGCTGTCCGCCCGCAAGCGGGCCGAGGAGCTCGCGCAGGAAGTCAGGAAGAACCTCCAGGATCAGGAGCGGAAGCGGGTGGAGGTGCAGCGGCAGGAGGAGCTGGTGCAGCAGCTCCGGGCCAAGCTCGACGCCATCCGCTGAGCCCGCCTACCTTGGCGCACCGCGCATGCGCAGCCGCCAACAGGCCCTCGGGCTCCTGCACCTCACGGTGCTCATCTGGGGCTTCACCGGCATCTTCGGCAAGCTCATCCAGCAGGGCACCCTGCACCTGGTGTACACGCGCACGGTGATCGCCGTGGCGGGATTGGCCCTCATGGCCTGGTGGATGGGGCGGTCGCTCCATTGGCGCACGCCCAAGCTGGGCGTCTACCTCCTCACCGGGCTCATCATCACCGGGCATTGGATCACCTTCTACGGTGCCATCAAGATCAGCACGGCCAGCATCGCCGCTGCCTGCCTGAGCACCAGCACCGTCTTCACCGCCCTGCTCGAGCCCTTCTGGTTCAAGCGGCGCATCCGCGCGTACGAGGTGGTGCTCGGCGTGGTGGTCATCGGGGCCCTGCTGCTCATCTTCGGGCTGGAGAGCGGGCACCGGCTGGGCATCGCCGTGGCGGTGCTGAGCGCACTGCTCAGCGCCTGGTTCAACATCATCAATGCGGTGCTCGTGCGCCGCGACAATGCCTTCCGGATCAGTTTCTACGAGATGGCCAGCGTGGCGGTGGTGATGGGCCTGGGCCTGGCCATCGCCGGCGACCTGCCTCCGCCGCTCTGGGACCTGCCCACCAGCGACATCATTTACCACCTGCTGCTCGGCCTCGTCTGCACCTCCTTCGCATTCGTCACCGGCATCGTGGTCATGCGGCAGCTCTCGCCCTTCACCGTGATGCTCACCGTGAACCTGGAGCCGGTGTACACCATCCTCATCGCCCTGCTCATTTGGGGCGAGGAGGAGCGGCTGCAGCCGGGTTCCTACCTGGGCATCGCCATCATCCTCATCTGCCTCTTCGTCAACGGCTGGTACCACCGCCGCAGCGCCATCGCCGAGGTGGCCGAGCCCGATCCGCTGGGGCGCGGGTGACGACCTTTGCCCCATGGACCGCATCAAGGGCCTGTTGATCCTGCTGGCCGTCGGCCTGCTTGTCTTCTTCCTGACGCGGGAGGCCTATCGGCCGGACACGCCCTCGGAAGCCGTGAGCTCCACGGTGCTGCTGGAGCGGGTACGGCCCGTGCTGAAGCTGGTCACCGTCGAGGGCGACTTCACCGAGCTCTACACCTACCGCGACAATAGTGCGGCCTGGTTCGACTGGACCAAGGAGCTGAGCTGGAACCAGAAACAGGCCATCCTGCGGGTGACCGCTCGGGCCAGTGTGGGCTACGACCTCGATGGGATGAAGCTGGAGTTCGACGAAGGATCGCGCACCGTGCGCCTGCTGGGCATGGACAAGCCGAAGCTGCTCGCCCTGGAGCACGATGTGGACTACTACGACCTGGAGGAAGGAACCTTCAACACCTTCTCCGCCGCGGACCACACCCGCATCAACGCGCAGGCCAAGGAGCTGATACGCGGCAAAGTGGCGGCCAGCGGCCTGTATGCGGCCGCCGAAGCCCAACGCAACGAGATGCTCCAAGTGCTGAAGGCTGTGGTGGAGAACGCGGGCTGGACCTTCGACGACCGCGTTTCGCCCGTGGACGGTCGCGCCTGGATCAAGGACTGAACCGAAGCGGCGCCCCGCGTGTTCCCGGGTATCTTCGCGCCTGATTCCCAGCCATGTCCGTGACCGCCCTCGCCCCCTGGCAGTACTGCCCCAGCCTCACCCGCTACGAACGATGGAGGACGCGCGCCGTCCGCATCGGCGACATCGGAATAGGTGGCCACAATCCCATCCGGGTGCAGAGCATGACCACCACGGACACCATGGACACGGCCGCCACCGTGGCCCAGAGCATCCGCATGATCGAGGCCGGGTGCGAGCTGGTGCGCATCACCGCGCCCAGCAAGAAGGACGCGGAGAACCTGGCCGAGATCAAGAAGCGGATCCGTGCAGCGGGCTTCAACGCCCCCTTGGTGGCCGACATCCACTTCACGCCCAATGCCGCGGAAGTGGCCGCCCGCATCGTGGAGAAGGTGCGCGTGAACCCCGGCAACTACGCCGACAAGAAGAAGTTCGATGTGCGCGAGTACACCGATGCGGAATACGCGGAGGAACTGGAGCGCATCCGTGAGCGCTTCACCCCGCTGGTGCGCATCTGCAAGGAGCACGGCACCGCGATGCGCATCGGCACCAACCACGGGAGCCTCAGCGACCGGATCCTGAACCGCTACGGCGACACGCCCGAGGGCATGGTGGAGAGCGCCTTCGAGTTCCTGCGGATCTGCCGCGACGAGAACTACCACGAGATCGTGCTGAGCATGAAGGCCAGCAACGTGCAGGTGATGGTACAGGCCTACCGCCTGCTGGTGCACCGCATGATGGCCGAAGGCTGGGACTACCCGCTGCACCTGGGCGTGACCGAGGCGGGCGACGGCGAGGACGGGCGTGTGAAGAGCGCGGCGGGCATCGGCGCGTTGTTGGAAGATGGCATCGGCGACACCGTGCGCGTGAGCCTCACCGAGGACCCCGAGTTCGAGATCCCCGTGGCCCGCGCCTTGGTGGACCGCTACAACGACCGCCGCGGCCACGCGCCCATCCCCGAGGTGGCGCAGGTGCCCGTTGATCCTTTCAGCCACCAGCGCCGCCACAGCCGCGAGGTGCTCAACATCGGCGCGCGGCATGTGCCCGTGGTGATGGCCGATCTCAGTGGCCGCAAGGAGATCACACCCGCCACCCTCTTCGCCTGGGGCTACCGCTACAGCGTGCCGCTGGACAAGTGGAACATCACCGACCAGGCGTGCGACTACGCCTTCATCGGCAAGCACACGATCAACTTCGAGATCCCGGGCACGCTGGGAATCGTGCAGGAGCACGCCACCTGGCTCACCAACAAGAGCAAGGAGCGGCACTACCCCTTCCTCACGAAGAAGGACTACCTCGGCGGTGCGGAACGCCACCCGCAGTTCAACCTGGTGTACGCCACACTGCCAGACCTGGATGACGCCTTCATCACCGCGCTGAAGGCCGACCCCACCGCCGTGCTGCTCATCGACACGCACAACGCGCACGGCATGGCCGAGCAGCGCCGCCTGTTCTTCGAACTGATTGCGCAGGAATGCCCGGTACCGGTGATCATCGGCCGGGCCTATGGAGCGATCTCGAACGATACGCTGGTCCTGCACAGCAGCACCGACATGGGTCCGTTGCTGATCGACGGCCTGGGCGATGGGGTCTTCATCGCGGATGAGCAAGGCGGTCGCGAGGACCTGGTGTGCCGCACGGCCTTCGGGATCCTGCAGGCCACCCGCACGCGCACCAGCAAGACCGAGTACATCAGCTGCCCCAGCTGCGGGCGCACGCTCTTCGACCTGCAGGAGACCACGGCCAAGATCCGCGCGCGGACCAGCCACCTGAAAGGCGTCAAGATCGGCATCATGGGCTGCATCGTGAACGGCCCCGGTGAGATGGCCGACGCCGACTTCGGCTACGTGGGCACGGGCCCCGGCGTGATCACCCTGTACCGCGAGAAGGAAGTGGTGAAGCGCAACGTGCCCAGCGAACAGGCCGTGGATGAACTGATCGCACTGATCAAGGAGCACGGCATGTGGGTGGAGGCGGAGGGCTAACTTCCCGCCACCATGCGCCGCCTCGTCCTCCTATCCCTTCTTGTGCTGCCCTGCTGGTCGTACGCGCAGCGCACCCGCGCCCTGGAGCAACTGGCCTACACGATGGCCGGTTCCTACACCAGCGCGGCACAAGCACAGGCCGACAGCAGCTACTTCGAGATCGAACTGGAAATGGTGCGCATCTGGCCCAAGCGGCGGGATGGTGCCTGGTTCTACGTGGAGCAGGCCACGGCCGCCAGCAAGGAGAAACCCTACCGCCAGCGGATCTACCACCTGCGCGAGGAGAACGACAGCACCTTCATCAGCCGCATCCACACCATCAAGGGCGGTGCGACCTTCTTCGGTGCCTACAAGGACCTTGTGAAGCTGGCCACGCTTTCCCCCGACTCGCTGGTGGCCTTGGAGGGTTGCGACATCACCCTGCGGCGACGCGGCGACACTTACGTGGGCAGCACCGAGGAGGGACGCTGCCCCAGCACCCGCGAAGGGGCCAGCTACACGACCAGCGAAGTGGTGCTCAGCGCCGACCGCATGGTGAGCTGGGACCGTGGCTGGAATGCCGACGGCAGGCAGGTGTGGGGCGCTGAGAAGGGCGGCTACGTATTCCTGAAGCGGACCCGGTGAACGCACCAAGGCCGCGCCTTACAGGGCACGGCCTCGGTGTATGGTGTATGGATGCGGTTCACTCGGAGGCAGCCACCTGGGCGGTGGCCTCGGCGGCCTGCGCACCGTCGCCATTGGTGGCGGATACGCAGACGAGCAGCAGGAAGAGCACGGCGGCTTGGATGAGGGTGCGGTATTTCGTTTCCATGGTGGTCGGTGCTTCGGGTCCTGTGAACGGCGCGCGGCGCACCCGGTTCCCGCTTTTCGACCGATTCCGACTGGTGATCGACGGAGCTTGTCAAGCCCATCCCCGCCTCATTTGCCCAGGTAGCCCTTGATAGCGGCTACATAGGCCTCGAATGCTGCCAGCCCTGTTGACGAGACCCGGCAGGAGGTATTGGGGTAGTTGTCCTTGAAGCTCTTCGTCACTTCGATGTAGCCCGCCTCCTTCAGCTTGGAGATCTGAACGCTCAGGTTGCCGCGCGTGGCGCCGGTGCGTTCGAGCAGGAAGTTGAAATCCGCGCTGTCCACGCCCACCAGCAGGCTCATCACCGCCAGCCGCAGCTGGTTGTGCAGCACGGGGTCAAGCGGCGCGAAGGGCATCCTCTTGTCGCTTCAGCAGGAATCCCGGGATGATGTAGCCCAAGAGCATGGCGCCGCAATAGAGCGCGGTGAGCAGGCCCGCGTCCGCGGTGAAGTGCATGGCGATGCCCGCCGCCCAGAAGAGCAGGCCTCCGGCGATGAGCGGCCGGAACCTCAGCACCTGGCCGGTCAGGAAGGTGGGGAGGCCGGTGAGCAGCGTTACGGCAGGGCCGGGGTCCAGGCCATTGCGCAAGGTGCCGAAGAGCACCAGCATCAGGGTGATGACGAAGCTGCCCCAGACCCAGCCCACGATGCGGTCCATGGGATTGCTCACCAGCTCGCTGCGCGATTGGCGCGCGCCATGGATGGAGCTGATGAGCCCCCCCGCGATGCCCGCGACGCCCCAAGGCATGCCGTGGCGCACGGATGGGCTGAGGCCACTGAGCAAGTAGGTGGCCAGCATGGCGCCCGTGAGCAGGATGCCCCAGAGCAGGAAGTAGAAGCTGTAGCGGCTGAAGCTGCGCTTGGCCTGGCCGATCATGCTCTCAATGAGCCGCAGGCTCTGGTCGGGAGTGAGTTGCTGTTCCATGGTCGGGTTGAATTTTGGGCAAATATAGACAAGTCTATATAGTAAACAATATGGTGCCCACATTTGTGTCATGCGCATCCTTTTGGCAGGGGCTTCGGGCCTCGTGGGCGGGTCGGTGCTGGAGCAGGCCCTGAGCGCCGGTGGCATCACGGGCGTAGCATCCCTAGCGCGGCGCTCCAGCGGAATCCGGCACCCCAAGCTCACGGAATGGATTCCAGGCGACGGCGACCTCCTTTCCGCTCTGCGCCCTGAGCCGGTGGACGCGGTAATCTGCTGTTTGGGAACAACCATCCGCAAGGTGGGCGGCGACCAGGCCCGGTTCATGCACGTGGACAAGGACCTGGTGGTGGGCCTGGCGCGCTGGGCCAGGCAGCTGGGCGTGCGCAGCTTCGCCGTGGTGAGCGCCATCGGGGCGGATGCGCGGTCGCGCGTGTTCTACAACCGGGTGAAGGGCGAGATGGAGCAGGAGCTGAAGGGCATGGGCTTCCCCGAGCTGCACATCTTCCACCCCTCCATCCTCACCGGCCCGCGCAAGGAGAAGCGCACCGGCGAGCGCATCGGCATCGTGGTGGCGAAAGCCCTGGCCCCGCTGCTGCCGGACAAGTACAAGCCCATGCCGCACGATGTGCTGGCGAAGGCCCTGCTCAACTGCATCGGCAAGCCGGGCGGCACGCATGCGCACCGGGCGATCCGCGCGCTGGCAGGCGCTTAGAAGTTCACCAGGCGGCCTTGGGCCAGCGCCTGTTCGGCCTCATCGAGGCCCGTGCCCAGGCTGTCGCGCAGGGCGGTGAAGGCGGCGCGGTCGGCTGCGGCGATCGGCTCGGCGCTGGGGAATTCCTCGCGCCGATGGTCCACCTGCTGGCCGTTCTTCCAGAAGCGGAAGCACACGTGGGGCCCGGTGGCCAGCCCGGTGCTGCCCACCTCGCCGATCACATCACCCTGTTGCACGCGCTGGCCCTGCTTCACCAGGATCCGGCGCATGTGCAGGTACTGGGTGGTGTACACGCTGTTGTGCCGCACCTTCACGAAGTTGCCGTTGCCCCCGGTGCGGCCGGCCTGCTCCACCACGCCATCGCCCACGGCCAGGATGGGCGTGCCATAGGGTGCGGCGTAGTCGGTGCCGAGGTGGGCCTTCATCACCTTCTGCACCGGGTGCAGCCGCTTCATGGTGAAGCCGCTGGTGATCCGGCTGAATTTCAGCGGCGCCTTCAGGAAGGCCTTGCGCAGGCTGTTGCCGTCCTCGTCGTAGTAGGCCGCCTGCTTCCCTTCGCCGAACCGGAACGCTGCCTTGGCCACGCCGCCGCTGGTGTAGCGGGCCGCCAGGACCTCGGGCGGGCCCACGCGCTGCCCTTCCACGGTGCGCTCGGCGTAGGTCACGCTGAACACATCGCCCTTCTGGATGCGGTAGAAATCCACCGTCCAGGCGAAGACCTCGCTCAGCAGCACCGCCAGCACGGGATCGGCGCCCGCCGCAGCGAGGTCGTTGTACAGCGCGCCGGTCACCGTGCAGGCGATGGCGTGCTGGCTGGTCTCCACGGGTCGCTCGCCCACGGTGACGTAGAGGTTCTCGGGCAGCAGGTGGAAGACCACGTAGCGCACGGGGTCGGCCTCGTAGATGAAATAGCGCGGCGTGGCGCCCGCGGTGTCGGGCGTGAGGAAGGCGAAGGGATGCCCGGCCCGGAGGCGCCGCACGTCGAAGAGCCCTTGGGCGCGCTCGGCCACGGCATGGGCCACGGCCAGGGGTACGCCCTCGGCGGTGAGGATGCTGCTGAAGGTGGCGCCGGGGCGCACCTTGCTTTCGCGCAGCGTGAGGCCCTCCATGGAGACGCCGAAGACCGTGGGCGCCGGCAGGGGAAGCGTGGCGGTGTCCGCGGCCACGGGCTCCTCCACGTACTCCACATGCGGCCGCACGTCCACGCCGATGAGCACATACACCGCCGCTGCGGCCACGGCTCCGCCGATGCCCCACTTCACCCACCGCTTCATGGCGGCAAGAAAAGCAACCGCCCCGGCGCTGGGGCCGGGGCGGTTGGATGCGTTTCCACGATGCGCTGTTACAGCTTCGCGATCGGGTGGCTCAGCCCTTCATAGTCGCTGAGCTCCATCTTGATCGAGCCCACCAGCACCTTGGCCTGCGCCAGCACGGGGATCTTGTTGCCGTCGTCGGTGATCCACACGTTGAGGTCGTCGTTGGTCTTGAAGATGCGGCCCTCCTGCACCACCGGCTGGAAGCGCATGCACTTGTACCTGCCGTTGCGCAGCTTGATGGTCTCCTTGCCCATGAACTTCATCTGCAGCGGCCACAGCTCGTCGTCGAGGAAGGTCTCGATGGTGTAGACGTCGCCGGGCTTGGCGTTGCTGAAGTCGAGCGTGCGCGCGTAGTAGAAGGCGCTGAGCATGTCCTGCACGCTGGAGGGCACCTTGTGCGTCTGGTTCTTCTGCGTGGTCACTTCGCCGCGGTGCTGCTTGTACATGTAGTCCTGGCTGAACTCGAAGCCGCCCTCGCTCACCCGGCGCTGGAAGATCCACGGGAACACACCCTGTGCATCGAAGTGGCTCTCGTAGTAGTCGTCGACCTTGTAGAAGGCGTTGAACGCGCCCAGGCTGCGGCCGCGTCCCACGGCGCGCCACACCTTGCGGCCCATGATCTCCTGGTCGCCCTCCTTCAGCTCCACCACCGCCTCACCGGCATTCACGATGCCGTAGTGCACGATGTAGGTGAGCTTCTCGCCCGGCTTGAAGGCGCTGTGGTTCACCGTCCGGAACCCTGACGGCGCCGCCGGGGCGGGCGGGGGTTCAGCAGGACGGTCGCTCTGGGCGAAGGCCATGGTGAGAAGGCCGAGACCCGCCAACAGGAAAGTGGATGTGCGTGCCATGCACCCCATAACGCAAGGTACATGCCGATCGGTGCGGTTGGCCGAGCCAAGCGTGCGCATGGCTTGCGCGGGGGCGGGTTGCGTGTTGCGCCCTAGGCCCGGGAGCGTGCAATGCGCATGCCCTAATGACCTAATACACAGTGCATTACACCACGATATTCACGATGCGCCTAGGCACCACGATCACCTTCTTCGGGGCCTTGCCCTCCAGGCGGGCCTGCACCTCGGGATTGGCCAATACGGCAGCCTCCACCGCCTTGGCATCCAGCGCGATGGGGAACTCGAGCTGCAGGCGTGTCTTGCCGTTGAAGCTGATGGGGTAGCTGAAACTGTCCTCCACCAGGTGCTCGGCGCTCCACTGCGGCCAGGGTGCGGTGGTAACGCTCGTGGCATGCCCGAGCTTCTCCCACAGCTCCTCGGCGATGTGCGGCGCGAAGGGCGCCAGCGCGATCACCAGCGGCTCCAGCACCGCGCGCTTGTTGCACTTCAGGCTGCCCAGCTCGTTCACCGCGATCATGAATTGCGCCACGCTGGTGTTGAACGACATCTTCTCGATGTCCTCGGTCACCTTCTTCAGGGTGGCGTGCAGGACCTTCAATTCTGCTTTTGTGGGTTGTTCTTCGCTTACCTGTATCGGGTCGACCCGGTGGGTCGACGCTACAGGTGCGCTGTGGCCAGGTTGTGCGTAGGCCGCACCCTCCCTTTCACCGCTTTCACCACCCTTACCGCTATCTCCACTCTGGTGGAACAGATTCCAGAACTTCCGCAGGAAGCGGTAGGTGCCCTCGATGCCGTTGGTATCCCAGGGCTTGCTCTGCTCCAGCGGCCCCAGGAACATTTCGTACAGCCGCAGCGTGTCGGCGCCGTAGCGATCGATGATCTCGTCAGGGTTCACTACGTTCCACTTCGACTTCGACATTTTATCAATGGCGCGCTCGGCATGAAAGTCATCACCGCGAAGCACGAGGAACGCATCGTTGAATTCATCTCGCCATGCACAAAGAGCCTCGACATTCACACGCGTCTCCTCACTTGAAATACGACCTTGAGAATCCGGTTGAAGGGTATCAATAGGAATGAGCAAACTCCTTTTGTTGAATGGTCCGTTTTCGGGAACCAGGAACTGAAGAGAGCCAAGTTTGGCATTCTGCCGAACTCGTTCTGAAAGCACCGTGAGTTGTTGATTGATCTCCTTTGCAGCAGCGCTTTGAAGTTGACGGGAGCCAGATGTCCAGTCCTGATAGAGATCTGCAGAAATGAGAACCTGAGGAACCTTGATGCGATCAGCAGCTTCAGCTGGTCCGATTGACACTTCGGTCGGGTGTATTGAGGCAGATACCCCCTGGATCATCCCCTGGTTCACCAGCTTCTTCGCGGGCTCATCGAAGTTGATCCAGCCGCGGTCGAAGAGGAACTTGGTCCAGAAGCGGAAGTAGAGCAGGTGGCCGGTGGCGTGTTCGCTGCCGCCCACGTAGAGGTCCACCTGCTGCCAGTAATTGATCGCCTCGGGTGACGCGAACCGGCCCTCGTTCTTCGGGTCCATGTAGCGCAGGAAGTACCAGCTGCTGCCGGCCCAGCCGGGCATGGTGGTGGTCTCCAACGGGAAGCCGTTATAGCTCCAGTTGGCGGCGCGGGCCAGGGGCGGTTCACCGTCCTCCGTGGGCAGGAACTTGTCCACTTCGGGTAGCTTCAAAGGCAACTCGCTTTCCGGCAGCGGATAGGGGATTCCGTCCTGGTAGTAGATGGGGATCGGCTCGCCCCAATAGCGCTGGCGGCCGAAGGCGGCATCGCGCAGGCGGAAGTTGGTGCGGCCCTCGCCGGCGCCGAGCTTCTCCAGCTCTTGGATGGCGCGGGTGATGGCCTGCGGCACCTTCAAGCCCTTGAGGAAGCCCTCGCTGCAGATGGTAGCGTCCTTGCGCTCGTCGGCCTCCTTCTCGATATCGGCAGCCTCGGTCACCGCGATGATGGGCAGACCGAAGTGCTTCGCGAAGCGCCAGTCGCGCTGGTCGCCGCCGGGCACGGCCATCACGGCACCGGTGCCGTAGCCGGCCAGCACGTAATCGCCCACCCACACGGGCACATCCGCACCGGTGAAGGGGTGCCTCGCGTAGCTGCCGGTGAACACGCCGCTCACCTTGTCCACCTCGGCCTGGCGCTCGCGCTCGCTGCGGTTCTTGGCGGTGTTCACGTAGGCCTCCACCTCGGCCTTGCGGTCGGGCGTGGTGAACTTGTCCACCAGCACATGCTCGGGGGCCAGGGTGATGAAGGTGACGCCGAAGAGCGTGTCGGGGCGGGTGGTGAAGACCTCGATGAAGTCCGCGCCGATGGGGAAGCGCACGGTGGCGCCTTCGCTGCGACCGATCCAGTTGCGCTGGGCTTCCTTGATGCTCTCGCTCCAGTCCAGCCCGTCGAGCCCATCGAGCAGGCGCTGGGCGTAGGCGGTGATGCGCAGGCTCCACTGCTTCATGCGCTTGCGCTCCACGGGGTGGCCGCCGCGCTCGCTCACGCCGTCCTTCACCTCATCGTTGGCGAGCACGGTGCCCAGCGCGGGGCACCAGTTCACCCAGGCATCGCTGAGGTAGGCCAGGCGGAAATGCTGCAGCACCATCTGCTTGGTGCGCTCATCGAAGGCGTTCCATTCCGCCGCGGAGAAGCCGCCCACGAAGCGCTCGATGTCGCCCGTGAGCACGCTGGTGTCCTGGCCGGCGCTGCCCTTCTCGGCGAAACAGGCGATCAGTTCGCTGATGGGACGGGCCTTCTGCTGCGCGTGGTCGTACCAGCTGTCGAAGAGCTGCAGGAAGATCCACTGGGTCCACTTGTAAAAGGACGGATCGCTGGTGCGCACCTCGCGGTCCCAGTCGAAGCTGAAGCCCATACGGTCCAGCTGATTCCTGTACCCGGCAACCGGTCTTCCTTCCTTATCAAAACCACCTTCGATATTGGTCTTGGTCGTTTGGGCGGGATGCTGGCCGGTCTGGATCGCGTACTGCTCGGCGGGCAGGCCGAAGCTGTCGTAGCCCATGGGATGCAGCACGTTGAAGCCGCTGTGCCGCTTGTAGCGCGCCACGATGTCGCTGGCGATGTAGCCGAGCGGGTGCCCCACGTGCAGGCCGGCACCGCTGGGGTAGGGGAACATGTCGAGCACGTAGTACTTGGGCCTGGACGGATCGTTGGTCACCCGGTAGGTGCCGCGCTTGCGCCATTCACCCTGCCACTTCCGCTCGATGTCCTTGTGCTCGTAAGCCATGTCCGTGCGATGGATCGGCGAAAGTAGCGGGCATCCGTGCGCGGGATACCTTCGCCGCCGGATGAGCGCCGCCCGTCGCATCAGGTCCCGCACGCGCACCACCAGCGTGGGCACCATCATCGGCATCACGCTGGTGCTGTGGATGCTGGGCATCCAGGGCTTCATTCTGCTCAACGCCCGCGCCCTGGAGCGCTACTTCAAGGAGCAGGTGCGGGTGGAGCTCTTCCTGAAGCGTGGGCAGAAGGAGGTGGACGTGATGAAGCTGCGCAAGGAGCTGGACGTGCAGCCGTGGTGCGCGGGCACGGTGCTGGTGACGCCGGAGGAGGCGGCCGCGCGGATGGAGGAGGAACTCGGGGAGGATTTCCTGGAGCTGCTCGGCGGGGTGAGCCCGATCGACCCGAACATCCAGTTGAGCATACGCCCGGCCTATGCGCACCCGGACAGCATGCGGTGGATCGTGGAGGGGCTGCGCAAGGACCCGCGGCTCAACGATGTGGCCTACAACGCCGCGGTGATCGAGAACATGCAGCGCAACTTCGTCACCCTCAACCTGGGCGGGCTCATCTTCCTGGTGCTGCTGCTGGTGGTGGCCGTGGCGCTCATCAACAACACCATCCGGCTGGCGGTGCACAGCCAGCGTTTCCTCATCCGCACCATGCACCTGGTGGGGGCCACGCGCTGGTTCATCAAGCGGCCCTTCCTGCTGGCCGGCCTGTGGCAGGGCCTGGTGGCGGCGGTGCTGGCCGTGGGCGGGCTCACCGGCCTGCTGTGGCTGGGGCGCCGCCATGTGCCCGACCTGCTGGCCTTCACGGATGCGGTCTCCCTTGGCCTGCTCTTCGCCGGGGTGGTGGCGGTGGGGCTGATCATCGCCCTGCTGGCCACCTGGATCGCCGTGGGCCGCTACCTTCGCATGGATCACGAGGCCTTGCACTGGAGCTGAACCGAACCGATGTCCAAGCAGAACCACTTCAACGACCTGGCGTTCACCGCCACCAACTACAAGCTCTTCGTCATCGGCCTGGCCATCGTCGTGGCGGGCTTCCTGCTCATGAGCGGCGGCGGCAGCGGCGACCCCAACGCCTTCAACGCCGACGAGATCTTCAGCGCGCGCCGGATCACCGTGGCCCCCATCGTCACGCTCATCGGCTACCTCTTCGTGGCCTTTGCCATCCTGAAGAAGAGCAAGGCCGACTAGTCGCGCATGACGCTGCTGCAGGCCATCCTACTGGCCATCATCGAGGGCATCACCGAGTTCCTGCCCGTCTCCAGCACGGGGCATATGATCATCGGCTCCACGCTGATGGGCATCGAGCAGGACGAGTTCGTGAAGCTCTTCACCGTGGCCATCCAGTTCGGCACCATCCTCAGCGTGGTGGTGCTCTATTGGAAGCGCTTCTTCCAGAGCATCGACTTCTACCTGAAGCTGCTGGTGGCCTTCCTGCCGGCCGTGGCGGCGGGGCTGCTGTTCAAGGACGCCATCGACCTGCTGCTGGAGAACGTCTTCGTGGTGGGGCTGGCGCTCTTCGGCGGCGGCATCGTCTTCCTCTTCATCGACCGCTGGGCGCCCGGCGGCACCGAGGCGGGCCCGCAGCCCATCGGCTGGCGGCGCGCGCTGATCATCGGCGCGTGGCAGTGCCTGGCCATGGTGCCCGGCGTGTCCCGCTCGGCGGCCACCATCATCGGCGGGCTCACCCAGGGCCTCACGCGGCGGCATGCGGCCGAGTTCAGCTTCTTCCTGGCGGTGCCCACCATGTTCGCCGCCACGGTGAAGTCCATGTACGACTACCTGGATGACGGCGGCGCCTTCACCGGCGAGCACCTGCAGCTGTTCGCCGTGGGCAACCTGGTGGCCTTCGTGGTGGCCATCATCGCCATCCGCGGCTTCATCGGCTACCTCACCCGGCACGGCTTCAAGGCCTTCGGCTGGTACCGCATCGCCGTGGGCGGCCTCATCATCGCCCTGCACCTCTTGGGGGTGCCCATGCAGATGCTCTGAGCCGCCGGAACGGCGCGACGGCGCGCGGCTTCACCCAAGGGCTCGATGGGCTTGCCTTTCTTTGCAGCGCCGCGCTCCTGCGGCTGATGCTCCTCCTTCTTTGCACGACTTCGAATTCACCCCTGAGACCGGCGGCCTCATCCTGGTGGACAAGCCGCTGGGCTGGACCAGCTTCGATGCCGTGAGCAAGATCCGCGGGGCCATGCGCAGCGTGGTGAAGCGCAAGAACTTCAAGGTGGGGCACGCCGGCACGCTCGATCCGCTCGCCAGCGGCCTGCTGATCATGGCCTACGGGCCCCGCACCAAGGAGCTGCCGCAGCTCACCGGGCTGGAGAAGGCCTACCTCGGCACCGTCACCCTGGGGGCCACCACCCCGAGCTACGACCTGGAGACGGCCCCCGAGCCGGTGGGGCCTTGGGAGCAGCTGTCGGAGGAGGAGATACGGGCCGCCTTCGAGCGCTTCCACGGCGAGGTGGAGCAGCGCCCACCGCTCTATTCGGCCAAGCGGCACCAGGGTGAGCGCGGCTACTTCCTGGCCCGGGAGGGCGTTCAGGTGGAGATGCCGGCGGTGAAGGTGCTCATCACCCGGTTGGAGGTCACGGCCATCCGCGGGGCCGACGTCGACTTCGAGGTGCATGTGAGCAAGGGCACCTACATCCGCTCATTGGCGCACGACGTGGGGCAGGTGCTGGGCTGCGGCGCCTACCTGAGCGCCCTGCGCCGCACGGCCATCGGCCCCTACCGGGTGGAGGCGGCACACCCGCCGGCGGCCTGGGCGCAGCGCATCGCACCCCTTCCCGACAGGGGTTGATCCCGGCCCGTCGAAACGTCCTTTTCAGCCGTCGGAAATCGGGCCCTGCTGTCGAGCGCGCATCGCGTTGACGTTCGCTTCACGGCGCGCTTATATTCGGCGCCCCAAACAGGGAGCGAGGCCCCGTAAGACCCCGCCCAAACCCATGAAGCTCAACGCATTCAAGTTCAACCTCCCCAAGGAGCAGATCGCCCTCTACCCCACCAAGGACCGCGACGGCAGCAAGCTCATGGTCCTTCACCGCAAGGACGGGAAGATCGAGCACAAGAAGTTCAAGAACATCCTGGACTACTTCAATGAGGGCGACACCTTCATCCTCAACAACACCAAGGTGTTCCCCGCCCGCATGTGGGGCAACAAGGAGAAGACCGGCGCCAAGATCGAGGTCTTCATGCTGCGCGAGCTCAATCGCGACAGCCTGCTGTGGGATGTGATCGTGGACCCCGCGCGCAAGATCCGCATCGGCAACAAGCTCTATTTCGGCAAGGACGATGAGCTGGTGGCCGAGGTGATCGACAACACCACCAGCCGGGGCCGCACCCTGCGCTTCCTCTTCGACGGCACCTATGAGGAGTTCAAGCGCACCATCACCGAGATGGGCGAGACGCCGCTGCCGCGCTACATCCGCCGCGAGACCGAGGCCAGCGATGCGGAGCGCTACCAGACCATCTACGCCAAGCACGAGGGTGCGGTGGCCGCACCCACCGCCGGCCTGCACTTCAGCCGAGAGCTGATGAAGCGCATGGAGCTGCAAGGCATGCACTTTGCCGAGGTGACCCTGCACGTGGGCCTGGGCAGCTTCCGCCCGGTGGAGGTGGAGGACCTCACCAAGCACAAGATGGACAGCGAGCAGGCCATCATCACCAAGGAGGCCTGCGACATCGTGAACCGCGCCAAGGACAGCAAGAAGCGCGTGTGCTGCGTGGGCACCACCACCATGCGCGCCATCGAGAGCAGCGTGAGCACCGAGAACCACATGAAGCCGTTCAACGGGTGGACGAACAAGTTCATCTTCCCGCCCTACGACTTCAGCATCGCCGACAGCATGATCACCAACTTCCACATGCCCGAGAGCACGCTGCTGATGCAGGTGGCGGCCTTCGGCGGCTACGACCACGTATGGAATGCCTACAAGGTGGCCATCAAGGACAAGTACCGCTTCTTCAGCTATGGGGATGCGATGCTGATCATCTGAAGCAACCAGCCGCAGAGACGCTGAGGCGCAGAGAGGAGAAGCTCTGCGCCTCTTTTCTTTGTGACAGCCCCTGCATTCTCCGCGTCTCCGCGCCTCTGCGGCAATAGTCATGCATCGCTCCACCATCCTCGTCGCCGGCGGCTCCGGCAAGCGCATGGGCGGCCCCGTGCCCAAGCAGTTCCAGGCCGTGAAGGGCCGGCCGCTGCTGATGTGGACGATTGAGGCCTTCCACCGCTACGACCCGGCCATGCAGCTGATCGTGGTGCTGCCCCAGGAGCACTTCGACATCTGGAAGGCGCTGTGCATGGGGCATCGGTTCTTCATCCCGCACGAGGTAGTGGCCGGCGGCGAGCAGCGCTGGCACAGCGTGAAGGCCGGCCTGTCCAAGGTGGCGGGCGACGGCCTGGTGGCCGTGCACGACGGCGTGCGCCCGCTGGTGAGCGCCGCGCTGATCGGGCGCTGCTTCGAGGCCGCCGATCACCACGCCGCAGCCATCCCCGTGGTGCCGGTGGTGCCCAGCGTCCGCGAAACCACCGCCGATGGATCGCGCGCGCTGGACCGCACGAGGCTGCTGGCCGTGCAGACGCCGCAATGCTTCCATGCCGACCTGCTGCGCAAGGCCTTCGAACAGCCTTACGACCCCGCCTTCACCGATGAGGCCACCCTGGTGGAGCGGCTGGGCGTGCAGGTGCACCTGGTGGAAGGGGAGGACGCCAACATCAAGGTGACCACGGCCATGGACATGCGGTTGGCGGAGCTGATGCTCTAGGGTGGGGGTACCTTCGCCGCATGGCCGCGCTCACAGACATCCGTTCCCTCTCCTTGGAGGAGATCAAGTCGCTCGTCGCGGATCTCGGTGAGAAGCCCTACCGCGCCAAGCAGCTGTGGGAGTGGCTGTGGAAGAAGCAGGCGCGGAGCTGGGACGACATGAGCGACCTGCCGAAGGCCTTCCGGGCCCAGCTGGCGGAGCGTTGCGTGCTGCGTCCGCTGGTGCTGGCCGAGGAGCAGCGCAGCCAGGACGGCACGGTGAAGTGCGCGTTCAGGACCTGGGACGGTCATGTGGTGGAAGGCGTGCTCATCCCCACCCCCACCCGCCTCACGGCCTGCATCAGCAGCCAGATCGGGTGCAGCCTCACGTGCAGCTTCTGCGCCACCGGCAAGCTGAAGCGCATCCGCAACCTCGATGCGGGCGAGATCGTGGACCAGGTGGTGCTGATCGACCGCCTCGCGCACGAGTACTACCAGCAGGGGCTCACGAACATCGTGTACATGGGCATGGGCGAGCCGCTGCTCAACTACGCCAACACCCTGCGCAGCGCCGAGCGCGTCACCGCGCCCGACGGGCTGGGCATGAGCGCCAAGCGCATCACGGTGAGCACCGCGGGCATCGCCAAGATGATCCGCAAGCTGGCCGATGACGGCACGAAGTTCAACCTGGCCCTGAGCCTGCACGCGGCCAACGATGCGAAGCGCGACCGCATCATGCCCATCAACGAGCAGAACTCCCTCAGCGAACTGAAGGAGGCGCTCCGCTACTACACCCGGGTCACGCGCCAGCCGGTCACCTTCGAGTACATCCTGCTGCGCGGCTTCAACGATTCACTGGCCGACGCGCAGGAGCTGGTGAAGTACGCCAGCGACGTGCATGCCAAGGTGAACCTGATCGAATACAACCCCATCGACGAGGGCGGGTTCGGCCGCACGGAGGCGAAGGATGCCGAGGCCTTCCAGCAATACCTGGACAAGAAGGGCATCATCGCACGCATCCGCCGCAGCCGCGGGCGCGACATCGATGCGGCCTGCGGGCAGCTCGCCAACAAGAACGAGCCCGCGCTGAAGGAGGGAGAGCGGCGGCTGAAGCAGGCGCCCCCGGCTCAGAACCCGTAGCCGATGCGCACGCCCAGGAACAGCGCAGGCACGCGGTCGTTGCGCCGCTCCACGGTGTAGATGAACTGGTCCGGCTCCGGGTCGGCGTTGATGATGTGCGTCTCCTTGACGATGATGTTCTGCCGGTCGCGGAAGGCCACGCCGCCGTAGAAATCGAGCAGCCAGTTGGTGCTGTAGCCCAGGCTCTGGTAGCCCAGCAGCAGCCGCAGGTCGTTGTAGGTGCGTTCGTCCAGGTAGCTCACATCGGTGAAGGTGCCGTCCGAACGCTTGGCGCGGATGTCCTTGCTGTACACCAGGTGCGCGAACTCCAGGTTCAGGTACAGGCCGTTCGGCTCCAGGTCGTCCTGCAGGTAGTAGCGCGCCCCGATGTGGTAGCTGGGGTTGGCGATGATGTCCGTGCCCGCGCCGAAATCGTCGGCATCGTCGCCCACGAAGGAGAGGGCCAGGTAGTTGCGCAGGGTGACGCCCAGGCCCAGCTCCATGCTCAGGCGGGGGGTGAGGGCGCGCTCGTAGTAGAGGGGGATCTCGCCGCGGAAGAAGAGCAGGGGATTGATCTTGAAGGCGTTCTTCACGCAGTCCACCGTATCGAACTGCGCCGCCAGCTGCTCCTTATAGAGCAGCACCTTGGCCTTGGGCTTGCCGCGGCCCTTCACCTTCTGGGCATGGGCGCCCAATGCGGCCGTGGCGCATAGGGCGAGCAGCAGGAGGCGGGCGGGGCGCATGGGCGGACGGTCCGGAAAGGTAGCGGGAGAACACCCGCTCCCCTACGGACGTTCGCCGTGCCCGGGGGTTGTCCCCTGCGGCGGCGCCCGTTGACCATCTTTGCCGCGCATGCCCACCCTAGCCGAGGTGCAACGGCCCATCGCCGACGAGCTGGCCGCCTTCGAGCCCCGCTTCCGCGAGGCCATGCGCAGCCGCGCCGCCCTGCTGGACCGCATCATGCACTACATCGTGAAGCGCAAGGGCAAGCAGATGCGGCCCATGTTCACCCTGCTCAGCGCCCGCCTCTTCGGGCCGGTGAACGACAGCGCCTTCACGGCCGCCAGCCTCATCGAGCTGCTGCACACCGCCACCCTGGTGCACGACGATGTGGTGGACGGCAGCCCCATGCGCCGGGGCTTCTTCAGCATCAACGCGCTGTGGAAGAACAAGATCGCCGTGCTCGTGGGCGACTACCTGCTGAGCCGGGGCCTGCTGCTGGCCATCGACAAGGGCGAGTTCGAGCTGCTGCGCATCGTGAGCCGGGCCGTGCGCGAGATGAGCGAGGGCGAGCTGCTCCAGCTCGAGAAGACGCGCGGCCTCAACTTCAGCGAGGAGGTCTACTTCGACATCATCCGCCAGAAGACCGCCAGCCTCATCGCGGCCTGCTGCGCCAGCGGGGCCAGCGCATCCGGCCAGGATGCCGGCACGGTCGAGCGCATGCGCCTCTTCGGCGAGCACGTCGGCATCGCCTTCCAGATCAAGGACGACCTGTTCGACTACGGCACCGGCCAGGACATCGGCAAGCCGAGCGGGCTCGACATCAAGGAGAAGAAGCTCACCCTCCCCCTCATCCACGCGCTGCGACAGGTGGACGCCGCCGACCGGCGCTGGATGGTGAACGTGGTGAAGAACCGCAACGAGGACGGCAAGGCCGTGGCGCGCGTCATCGACATGGTGGTGCGTGCCGGCGGCATCCGCCACGCGCAGGAACGCATGCTGCACTACCGCGACGCCGCCCTCTCCATCCTGCACGGCTTCCCGCGCAACGAGGCCCGCGATGCCCTGGAGGGGCTCGTTCAGCTCACCGTGGAACGCACCAAGTGAACCCCATGCACACCCGGACCCATCCCGTGCGGCGCCTGCCCCTGCTGCTGGCGCCCCTGCTGCTGGCGCTGGCGCCCATGGCCGCCTGCCAGCAACCCGCTCCTGCGCCCTCGGGCGCCCCTGCGGTTCCGCCCGCCCGCGACAGCGCCGCCACCGCCGCGCCCCGCGACGGCTTCCAGGTGATTCCCCTGAAGGACGGCGGCCGCATCGAGGGCATGCTGCGCGACGGCAAGCGGGTGGGCCACTGGGCCTCCTACTATGCCGACGGCGGCATCCGCAGCCGCATCGCCTACGTCGATGGCGTGGAGCAGGGCCAGACAGAGGTATTCCACCCGAGCGGCCTCACCTACTATTCCGGCAGCTACCTGAATGGCCGCAACTTCGGCACCTGGATCTTCTACGACGAGGAGGGCAACGAGCTCAAGCGCGTGGAGTACGATAGCCTGGGGATGAAGGTGCAGTAGCTCCCTCGGTGGGCGTCCGGATGTGCCGGCCTCAGCCGCGGGCTGTTGATAGCCCGTGGCCATTCCGGAGAGCGCACAGGCCAAGGCGCTGGGCTCCAGGCGCCCTTGCGGGAGCGGAACGCTTAGCGGCCGTTCATCGCCGGATCCTTTCAACAGCCCCCCGGCCGACCCGCCCCCGGAGGCTATTTTCACGCCCCTTTCCGCTGCCGGGCATCCCTGCCGGCATCCGTTCCATCACACCACCCCAAGCGGCCCCCTGCCCTTCACCGCCCCCCGACACCGCTCCCCCGTGATCTCGCCCGCCGCCATCCAGCAAGTGAAGGACGCCATGCGCGTGGAAGAGGTGGTGGGCGACTTCGTCGCGCTCAAGCGGAAGGGCCCGCGCTACCTCGGCCTTTGCCCCTTCCACAACGAGAAGACGCCCAGCTTCAATGTGAGCCCGCAGCTCGGCATCTTCAAGTGCTTCGGCTGCGGCGAGGCGGGCGATGCCATCACCTTCCTCCAGAAGCACGAGCACCTCAGCTACGTGGAGGCCATCCGCTGGCTCGCCAAGCGCTACCAGATCGATCTGCCCGAGGAGGAGCAGACGCCCGAGCAGCAGCTGGAGCAGAGCGAGCGCGAGAGCATCGCCGTGGCGCAGCAATGGGCCATGCAGTGGAGCGAGGACCAGCTCTGGAACACCGATGAGGGCCGGCGCATCGGGCTCTCCTACTTCCACGAGCGCGGCTTCAGCGACACCACCATCAAGGCCTTCCACCTGGGCTATGTGCCCGAGCAGGGCAGCGCCTTCGCCATCGCCGCGCAGGCCAACGGCTTCAATCCGGAGATCCTCGAGAAGGCCGGCTGGATCAAGCGCCGCGAGGACGGCACCGCCTGGGATTTCTTCGCCGGCCGCGTCACCTTCCCCGTCTTCGGCCTCAGCGGCCAGCCCATCGCCTTCGGCGCGCGCACGCTCAAGAGCGACAAGAAGCTGCCCAAGTACTTCAACAGCCCGGAGAGCGCGCTGTACGTCAAGAGCCGATCGCTCTACGGCATCCACCACGCCAAGAAGGCCATCGTGGAGCAGCAGCTCTGCTACCTGGTGGAGGGCTACACCGACGTGATCAGCCTGCACCAGGCCGGCATCGCCAACGTGGTGGCCAGCAGCGGCACCAGCCTCACCGAGGACCAGGTGCGCCTCATCAAGCGCTACGCCCCCACGGTGTGCATCCTCTACGATGGCGATGCGGCGGGCATGAAGGCCAGCCTGCGCGGCATCGACCTCGTCCTGAAGGAGGGCCTCAACGTGAAGGTGGTGACCTTCCCCGAGGGCGAGGACCCCGACAGCTTCGCGAAGAGCCATGGCAGCAGCGAGGTGAGCGCCTACCTCACGCAGCAGGCGCAGGATTTCCTCGTGTTCAAGGCCGGCCTGCTGATGCAGGACGTGGGCGACGACCCCGTGAAGAAGGCCGCCGCCATCCACGACATCGTGGAGAGCATCGCGCTGGTGCCCGACCAGGTGCTGCGCTCGCTCTACATCCAGCAGTGCGGGCGACTGCTCGGCGTCAACGAGCAGGCCCTCATCAGCGAGATGAACAAGGTGCTGCGCAGGCAGTACCGCAAGCAGCTCGGGGGTGACCAGCCGGTGCCGGAGGAGGTGATTCCTGCGGACATCGCGCCGCCCCAACCCACCGTGGAGGACCACGGCACCGTGCCGCAGGAGCGCGACCTGCTGCGCATGCTGCTCAGCTACGGCCACGAGCGCATCCAGGTGCCCATGCTCGACGAGGACGGCAACACCACCGACGAGGAGACCTCCGTGGCCGAGCTCATGTTCGAGCTGCTCGCGCTGGACGACATCCTCTTCGACGAGCCCCTCTTCCGCGAGATCTACCTGGACTACCGGCACACCAGCAACCTGGGCCAGTCCGTGCACACCACCCGCTACGTGGCCCACGAGCACGAGCATTGGCGCCGCATGGCCATCGACCTGCTCACCGAGCGCCATGTGCTCAGCCCCAACTGGAAGGCCCGCCACAAGATCCACGTCAAGCGCGAGAGCGAGCAGCTCTACGATGCCCTGGAAGAGGCCGTGGACATCCTCAAGGAGCGCCGCGTGGACCGCATGATCCGCGACCGCCAGGAGCAGCTCAGGGCCGCCGATGACGCGGCCATGATGCTCCTGCTCGCCGAGATCCAGCAGCTCAACGAGGCCAAGAAGAAGCTGGCGAAGAAGACGGGGAGGGTGGTGGTGGGGTAGGGGGGACTTGGGGCTAGCGCGCGCAACATCATCGGATAGTCAGGCGTATGCGATCCATCCGGTCAGGGGCCTCGATCGTCATCACGTAGTTGCCTGCTGGCAGCCCATTCAGATTGAGCCAGGCCGGGCTTGTCATGGAAGGCCAGTTACGCGCTTCGCGCCCGAGGGCGTCAAGGAGAGAGATCCGTGAATTACCGCTGCCGAACCAGACCTGGCATTCGCTGGTTGCCGGATTAGGGAAGACGTGCACTCCGGATTCCCGCTGGTCGACACCCAAGGCGGTGACGATATCGACCTGCACCGCTGCCATTCCTGTGCATCCCGTGAGCGGGTCCGTATAGGAGTATGCCACATCGACGAGATCGCCCGCCTGAAAGGTGCTCGGGTCTAATGCGGTGGCCACCTCGCCGTTCACGGTGTAGGTGCCGCCTTCGGGCGACCCACCTTCAAGGATGACGATGCCGCCATTGATGTTGATCGGGCTCATGTCGAGCGAAACGACCGGTGGGTCGACGATGAGCAGGGAATCGATGAGGAAGCCCGCGCATCCGTTAGCGTCAACGACATTGAAGGAAAAGGGGTGGTATCCCAGACTGAGCAGCCCAGGATTGAATGTTCCAATCGCCGTGGACGCAGCATTGATGGGTGCGCTGAAATCACCGGCCATGTTCATCTCAACCAGGCCTTCGCTCTGATTCGCGCAGAATGTGAGATTGGTGGTAATCAAGCCAGGGTCAGGATTAGGATTCACGATGATGAACAAGGTGTCCGAACCTGGGCAAGTGAACGGGTTCATGACATTTCCGATGATCATGAAGGACCCAGGACCGACTGCAGGATTGAAGAAACCTTGTGCCAGGTTGTTGACGGGCTGCACAATGTCGTAGAAGGGCCCTTGAAGCTCAACGAAGTACGACGAAGATGGCATGAATAGTTCAACGACGATGTCCTGCTCATCCTCCTCGCAGGCGTTGATATCCGAGCCTAGATCGACAGGGGTGCAAGCCGGAAGGACGAACGTGATCGTGCTTGCCTGGCAGAAACCGCCGTTCACTGCCTCCATGTTATAGTAGACTTCGCCTGATAGGGGCCGCACAGCGCAGGATTTATCTACGTAGCCGCTTTCGTCCGACGAGCCTGACCAGCTACCTCCGCTTGGCCAGCCTGCCAACTGGAGCGGGGCCGTATCACAGTCGTCGAAGCTCCCGCTCACCACCGTGATGATCGGCTCCAGCAGCACGGTAATGGCTTGCGTGGCCGAGAGAGGGCAACCGGCAACGGGGTCGACCACCTGATAGGTGAGCGTGAATGAACCCGGCCCGGGCGGCATGAAGTTGTTTTCCGCCACGCCCTCGCCGCTCCAGTTCCCGCCGGGAGGCTCGGCATGATCCAGCGCATACGGGTCGCCGGATGCGCATAGCGTGTCGAAGGGGGTGAGCGAGATGCCGGACGAAGGCAAGGCGGGAAGGTCATTCGGGTACCAGCTCAGCACGGAGTCGGAGTGCGCAAGAATGAGGTCCTGCCGGCCATCGCCATCCAGATCGGCGGTCCGGATCAACCGGATTCCAGGTTCGCTCGCCCATTTCGCCGGCAGCCCGAAGGCATCCAACTCGGCGTCGTACATGGTCCAGTTGAGGCTGTCGCTATCCGCACCTGAGCACCACAGCGCGCTGGCCGTATTGCCGCAGCCGAGAAAGGCCGCCCATCCGGTGTGGAAGTAGTGAACTGGTTGCCCGATGTATTCCGGAAGGAACGCATGGAAGCCGCCTGAATCCGCAGCGAAGCACTCCGCCCACACCGGTGTGTTGTCGTTCGCGGCGTCGACTAAGTCAAGATCCCCATCGGCGTCCACATCGATGAGTTGCTGGTGCCCTGACCCGAAGATGTATCCACCCCCGCTTTGCTGAATGAGCAGCGTATCGGTCCAGTCATTTCCAATGCCCCCGGGATTGAGCATGGCCCATAGCTGACCGCTCCAGTGCTGGCGAATGATGTCGTTCGTACCGTTCAGGTCAATATCACCTATGACAAGCAGCCGGCTCAACGAGCCCATATCATTGGTATGGATGGATTCGATGCTGGCGAATGTGCCACCATCATTGACATACACTTTAAGGTTGCTGAAGGACTCGTGATTCACGATCAGATCCGGGGATGCGTCCCCCATGATGTCGGTGCATCGAATGGCGCCGAGCTCGCCGAAGCCATGCAGGTCTGCGATGACCAGTGCCGGCCCGAAGTCGCCTGACCCGCTTGCATTGGGAAGCCAAACCACCAGGCTGTCCTGCCGGTCCAAAACCACCAGGTCCATGTCACCATCCTGGTCGACATCCGCCAGGTCGAATTCAGAGCGCGCGGACCAAGATCCCCAGTTCGAGGCGTAGAGGCTATCCAGTGCGTCGAACGACCCTTGGCCGAGGTTCCGGGCCCAGACGATGGCCCCTGCGTTCCGCATCACCAGGTCCTGGTCCAGGTCTCCATCCATGTCGGCAGTCATGATCTCCTCAGGAAAGAGGAATAGCGAAGTGACCTGCTCCTCGGGGCCGAATTGCCCTGAGGCAAGGGTTGTCGATAAGAGCACGGTGGCAAGGGCGGTGAAGCGGACCATGGGTAGGGGTGCTACGGAGTCGGAAGCTAGTCGGAAATGGTATATGGTGCAGCTCCCCTCCATCCGCTCATCGCGGGCCGCCATCCGCTCAATCGGGCTGGTGGGGCGGGTGGGGTCTGGGCAGTTTTGTCCTCGCAGCACGCCTTGGTGCCCACAATCAAGAGAACCAAACCCCAAAACCGAACACGATGAAAACCAACGCCCTTCTCACGGTCCTGCTCGCCATCCTGCTCTGCGCCTCTGCACGCCAAGCCCAAGGGCAGGAGGTCCTCACGAACGCCGACCTCATCCAGCTCGCGGAGCTCGGCATGGGGGAGTCCATCATTCTCAGCCGGGTGGAGACGGCAGCCAACACATTCGATGTGAGCACCTCCGCGCTGATCGCCTTGAAGCGGGCCGGCCTGACGGACCCTGTGCTGGCCGCTGTGGTGAAGGCGGCGAACGATCCCGCCCGCAAGGCGGTGGATGCCAATGACCCCAAGGCGCCCCATCGGCCAGGCATCTACTACTTCGATGAAGCCGGTCAACTGGTGGAACTGCTCCCCACGGTGGCCTCGCAGGGCAAGGACAAGGGTCGCCTGGCCACGGCCCTGACTTACGGCCTGGCCAAGACGACGGTGGTGGCCCGTATTTCGGGCGCACAGGCGCGTGCGCAGTTGCCAGCGGCGCGCGAGTTCTACTTCTACTTCAACCAGCAGCAGGCGGCTTTCGACCAGAACAGCATCGCATTCTACGGATTCCAGCAGGCCACGAGCCCCAACGAGTTCACCCTGGCCCGGCTGGATGAAACGGCAGGGGCCCGTGAAATTGAGATGGGCTCCGCGAACGCCTTCTCTTCGGAAGACGGTATCGACGAGAAGCATGCGCGGTCATTCGATATCGAGCAGCTGGCGCCCGGCATCTTCAAGGTGACTCCGCAGAACCTGGAGGCGGGCGAGTACTGCTTCGTCTATGCTGGAGGTTCGGCGCATGGCCATGGCCCAAACAAGCTCTTTGACTTCGGTGTGGGCAAGGTTTCCGGCACCGGCGTCATCAGCCGGCAGTAGCACACGACGCGAACCGTGTTCATCCTGTGAAACCGACCATGGAACTCACCTTGTTCGATAACCCTTGTGCCGCTGCACTCCGCAGGTACCTCCGGAGCGCATCTACCACGCTCTCCCTCCTCGCGGCCGGTTTGGTATCGATCAACGCGAAGGCGAATGTGGGCCTCCTCGAACCAGCGGGAGTGCATGGGCGGTGGGAAGCCGCGCGGGAAAGGTCCAGGATGGCTGAAGCGACTCCAGAAGGCGATTCGACTACCGTAGGAACCCTGCGCGTAACCTGGGGGGCTGCCGATTCGCTGGTTAATCTGGCCGTGGAGCGAACCGGTTCGGTGCGCAACAAGTATCCTTCGCTGGTCCAATCCGCTGGCGCGGTGTACAGCATCGAAGGAGGGCGCTCTCCCGCGCGCTTGGAAGAGGGCGCATCCATGGTGCTGCGCGTGGAGGCCGTGTCTTCCCTGGAATCGGATTCCGCTTCTGCCGCAGCCGCCGCTCAGGCCATCGATGATTTGCTGCTGGTGCGTTTGCAGCCGGCTTCGACCGGTCGGACGCTGGTGGTCCATGAGCAGACGTGCTACGGCTACCGCGATGTACGGCAGCCCGGTGGGTCCATGCCGTTCCAGCGCGCTCGGTGCGCACCGTTGCAATGGGAGCTCAGGCTGGGCGAGCTCCAACCGGGCGAGTACGCGCTTGTGCCCGCCGATCAGATCACCGCTCCCGCCGGACCCATTGCGGTCTACACGTTCGGAATCGGAGAAGCTGGCCCCCGCCCGTCCGACCGCATCCCGTCACACTGAACCACAACCCAAACCCTCAACCATGAACCGTTCTGTTTTCCCTCCGATCCAGCGAGCCATCCTGCTGCTGCTCACCGGCTTCTTCCTGCTTCCGGCCTGTAAGAAATGCGAGACCTGCTCCTACAAGTACGATGTGGGCAACGGGCAGCAAGAGACCTACACCTTCCCCGAGGTGTGCGGCAGCAAGAATGACCGTGAAGCCCAAGAGAGCGCATGCCAAACAGCGGCGCGCCTGGCAGGCACCACCTGCACCTGCGTGAATAGCTGAACACACCGCTCCACTAACTCCTCACGAACATGCGTACCGCACTCGCCCTTCTGCTTTTCTCTTTGGTGGCGGGGCTTAAGGCCCAGGTGATCACCTTGTTGCACAACGGCAACTCGTCGTTCTTCTACAATCCCCACGACCTTGCAGGCGTCATGGCGGCGGCGCAGCCAGGCGATACCATCATTCTGCCAGGCGGGGACATAGACCCTCCCAGCTCATTGACCTTCAATAAGCCGCTTGTTTGGGTGGGGGCTGGATACCGGCCGGATACCACCACGGTGACAACGCCCACGGTGATTGCCTGGCACCCGAACAATCAATTGTCCATGTCCCAGCAAGCCTCTGGCTCCCGGTTTCACGGAATCCGCTTCGAGCGCGTGATCCGTGTGGGATTGACGGGTGTGAACAACCCGGCCGTGGACAACGTGAGCTTCACCCGCTGCGAGTTCACCACAGGCTTGAGCCTCGCCGGAGGTGGGGCGTTCGCCGCGACGAACTGTCAATTGCGGCAGTGCGTGCTCCGCGGCGGGGTTAACGTCCCGTTCGGCAACATAGCTCCCTTGTCGAACGCGCTCAATGCCCCCACGGGCTTCCTTGCGGAGAACTGCATCATCACGGGTTCGGTCAGCTTTGGCAACTCGCCCACCACGGGACAGGTGGCGAATTGCATCCTCTTGGGCCCTGATTTCACATCGGCAACGCTCAATAATGGACTGTCCTACACCAACTGCATTTTCGCCGCCACGGCCAACTATCCTGCGGTAAATAACCCATCCTCCTTCCAGCGCTGCCTGTTCGCCCAAACCGGTGGCGCACAGCCCAACTGGGGTGCGAACGCCATCAACCTGGGTGGCAATGCCGCGTCTGGCCTCACGGCCACCAATGTTTTCAGGAACGTTCCCGTTTGGAATCAGTTCAGCTACAACTACGACTACAGGCTCGCTGTTGGCAGCCCGGCAGCGAACATGGGCGGGACGGATTCGGGTGTGTACGGTGGGCCAACAGGTGCAGTCTGGAAGGAAGGCGGAATCCCCTTCAACCCCCACTGGATCAGCCTCTCCCCTTCGCTGGGCAGCACCAACGGCGGTGTGATCAACGTGAACCTCTCGGGCGCGGCCCAACAGAACTGAACGGCCATGCAACGCCCATTCACCCTTCTCTTGGCCGCCACGGCGATCACCCTCGCCGCCGCGCAGAGCCCCACGCTGGTGGGCTATGAATACTGGTTCGACCAGAACGATGCCGACCGCACCTACGTGCCCGTGACCCCGGCACAGACGGTGGACCTGGACAATGCGCCCCTGAACACCAGCGGGCTCGCGCTCGGCCCGCACGTGGTACACCTGCGTTGGAAAGACCAGGGCCCCGGCGGCAGCAGGCGCTGGAGTCCGGTGGTGACCCGTGCGCTGCATGTGGGCCAGCCTGGACCGTGGGAGATCGTGGCCGTGCGCTACTGGGTGGGCAACCCTACCAATGGCGCCGATCCGCTCGTGCGCACCAAAGTGTTCACCACCCCGCAGACCGAGCTCAGCTTCAATGGCCTGTTGGAGCTCTGCGGCTATCCCACCGGAGCCCAGACGCTCAGGCTGCAGCTGCTGGACAACCACGGGCAGTGGAGCTCGGTGGTGACCCGGCCCGTTAACATCACCCCCGCAGGCGACCTTGGGTTGCCGACCATTTCGGCTTCCACATCCACCATCTGCCCGGGCGATGTGGTCACCTTCACCGCCACACCGCCCTCAGGGCCGGGCTTCGCCACGCCCACGAGCTACACCTGGCAGGTGCCCTCCGGCAATGGCTGGAGCACCCAGCCTTCGGACAGCGCCAGCATCGTGGTCACCATCGGCGATGTCTCCGGCACCATCCAGGTGACACCGAGCAACCTCTGCGGCACCGGCCCCACGGCTTCGCTGGCCGTGGGCATTGCCCCGCCGCCGGACCAGCCGGGCTTCATCACCGGTCCGCTGCAGGCGTGCGCGGGCAGTACGGTCGCCTTCGGCACACCGGCTGTTCCCGGCCTTACCTACGCGTGGTCCATCACCGGAGGCTGGACGGCCAGCGGGGGTCCTGATGCGGCGATCACCACCACGATCGGGACGGCGGATGCGACCATTTCAGTGACCCCCTTCAATGCCTGTGGCGTGGCGGGTCCCTCTCGTGAAGCGGCCATCACCGTGACCGCACCGCCCAACGCCGGGATCAATGGAGCACTGACTGTATGCTCGAATTCCGCCCCTGTCAACCTGTTTACCGGATTGCAGGGCATGCCTGATAGCGGCGGTGAATGGCGCTTCGAAAACCAAGTGGTGCCATCCGTTTACAACCCCGCCATCAACGAGCCGGGAGCCTACACCTATACCGTGACCGGAACCGGCCCCTGTCCGGATGCCACGGCCAGCGTTACGGTTTCCGAAACGCCAGCACCCGATGCGGGCATGGATGCGGCGCTGTCGCTGTGCAGTAGCGACGGCCCGCAGGACATGACCAGTGCGCTCAACGGGTCGCCGGATAGCGGCGGATCGTGGTCTGGCCCAAGCAGCACCAATGGCCTGTTCGACCCCACCGCCATGTCCGCCGGGGTATACACGTACACGGTCACCGGCGCGCCACCTTGTGCCAATGCCTCAGCCACGCTCACCATTTCCCTGGATCAGGCACCCAGTGCCGGAATCGGCGGAGTGCTTGAGCTCTGCACCGGTGAGGTGCCTGTGCTCTTGCTCAACGCCCTTGGTGGCAGTCCGGCACTGAACGGCACGTGGACAGGACCGGACGGGGCTGCTTTCGTTGGGATCTTCACGCCGGGCCAGAGCGCCGAAGGCGTGTACACCTACACGGTGCTAGGTTCCGGAGCATGTGCGGACGTGAGTGCGGAGTTGGAGGTGAATGTGATGGACCTCCAGCTCATCGAGATGAACGGGCCTACAGCGGTTCCCATCATTGAGCAACTGCTCTTCTGGGTGCTGCCCACCTTGGCTGATGCGGACTCGATCCTATGGACCCTCCCAGCCGGTTGGTCATGGGGCCCGGACGACAGCAACCCTTACGATGCTTCTGCCTACGTGATTCCGGATGCTGACGCTGGAGCGGTGCAGGTATGCGCACAGGCCTTCGGGGGTGGATGCGTCGGGAACGAGGTGTGCCTGGCGCTGGATGTGACCGTGGGCATGGGTGAGCCCGAGGCGGGGATGAGCCGGCTGCAGGTGTTCCCGAACCCGAGCAAGGGCCGCTTCGTCATCCGCATGGATGACCCACCCGCCGAGCTCGATGTACGTGTTCACGACATGCTGGGAAAGGTGGTCGGTGCTTTCCAGTACCGAAGTGGCGATCTGGTCCTGGAACTGGGGCACCTCGCAGCCGGAACCTACCTTCTCCAGTGGCGCAGCAGTAGCCATAACGGCCATGTGCCGGTGATTGTGGCGCGCTAGAACATCATTCCGAATGGGGCTGCCGGGCTTGCCGGCAGCCCCCTTTCGTTGCCGGTCGTTCGCTTCAATGATCTGATGAGATCCAGATCAACAGTCCTGAACGCCATATTCATCAGCATCATTTCGATCACAATTGTCACATTTGATAATCCTTCATCCTCGACTTGTCCAAGTAAGGAAGAACCCGTTAGTGCAAGGCGAACGCCGTTCCGACCATGAAAGAAGTGACAGACATCAGGCGCTGGCGGGCTCTCCTCTTATGGAGCCTGGCCTTCCTTCCGCTTGGCGTCGCCGGCCAGTTCAACGTGACCATTGCCCCGAACAATCAACCGCCTTACTGCGGTCAGGAGATCCTCACGCTTCAAGTGAATGGCGTCGCCTGCGGCGCGGGTAGCACGGTCACGTGGTTCCTGACGAATGGATCGGTCAATATCGCACCACCACCAGGACCCCTCTGCACGTTCACCACCACCTTCGGTGTTGGCTGCTGGGATGCGACCGTGACGGTGAACGGAACCACCTACCCGGTCATCGATGACCTGTTCTGTGTGAATCCCTTTCCAGTGGCCTCTTTCACCGTGTCGGAGACCATGATCTGCGAAGGGGGATGCATCACCTTCACCGATGCCAGTACGCCTGCCGGACAGATAGATACCTGGACCTGGACAGGGCTGCCCTGTGCGGAAGCCGCCAATGGGCTCCCTGGGTTCAGTTGCTGCTTCCCGGATGCCGGGACCTACTATCCCGACCTGACCGTTTTCTCGAACGGCTGTCCGGATGCGGTGCTCGATTCCATCGCCATTGTCGTGAGCGATAGCTACCCGACAGCCGTGTTCAGTCCCGTAAGCCTGTTGGATTGTCCAGCCCCCTTGGACATCACCTTGACCAACGGATCGGGCCAGGGCCTGTCGTCCTCTTGGGAACTGACCAATACGGCAACCGGCATGGTGGTCTGCGACGCGGAGACCACGGACCTGCTCTGCGCCGGTGTGATCGCCGGGGAGTATGAGGCCTGCTTGGAAGTGACCAACAGCGGCGGATGCAGCCATGAGGTGTGCCACCCCGTGGTGATCTTCGATGCACCCCTTCTGGATATCAGCGTAAGCCCATCGCCCACCTGTGCCAGCGTGCCCGTCACGTTCTCGGCGGGCGGCACCCAACCGGCATCACCCAGTTCGGTGCAATGGGACATCGGGTGCGACGGGAACGTCGATGGCAGCGGGTTGAACTGGAGCTACGCGTTCAGCCCTGCAGGTACGTACCAGGTGTGCGTCCAAGTAGCGTATTCATCCACGTGCGTCGCCGACACCACGTTGACCATTGAGGTGTTCGATCCGCTTGTTGCAGCCTTCACGCCGGGCGATACCACGGTGTGCTTCTCTCCGGTAACACTGTCGTTCACGAACCAATCCAGTGGCAGTGGCACGCTGGGCTATAGCTGGCGGGTCAATGGTGTGCAGCAGGCCACGACCACCGATCTCACGTGGGCCTTCTACGCAAGCAGCTTGGTGGAGCTGGTGGTCACCAATGACCAGGGCTGTACCGCGACTGAGCAGATCAATGTCGTGATCGACCTGCCGGAGCTGGATGTGACCGGTATTCCCTTTGGTGTTTGCGTGGGCCAGACCATCGCACCGCAGTTCGATCTGGAAGTCATTCCCGACGAAGCACCTTACACCTACTCCTGGGACTTCGATGGCGGCGGGGAGGACAGCAATGCACAGAACCCGACCTGGTCGTATAGCGCCACGGGCAACTACAGCATCTGCCTTACCGTGACCACCGCATCCGGCTGCACGGTGACCGATTGCCAGAGCATCCTGGTATCACCCGCCTTGGATGCGGGGTTCGGGCCCGTGCCACAGGCCTTGTGCGCCGGTGCCGGTGTTTCACTCCAAGCGGATAATCCCGATGGGTCGCAGTATCTCTGGGATTTCGGCGATGGTTGGACCGTGACCACGCCAGGGCCCTCCGTGAACTACATGTACAACGACACGGGCTGCTTTGATGTGACGTTGACCATTTCCAACGACGGTTGCATGGCCGATTCCACCATCACCGACGCCATCTGCATCTGGGGGCCGGTAGCTGACTTCACCATTACCCAGAGCTGCACCGCCCCCTTCGAAGTATCCTTCTCCGACCAATCGATCTTCGCCGATAGCTTGTTCTGGGATTTCGGCGACGGCACCGAATTGACTGGCGACGTGGTGAATGATGCGCCCGGTATTCTCACTCCCACGCATGTCTACACGAACGAGGGCACCTATACGGTATGCTTAACGGCCATTGCGGACACCTCTTCCTGTCCACACACCCGCTGCTTCGAGGTCTACATCGACGTCCCGAGCGCGGAGCTCCAGTTCACACCGACCAGCGGATGCCCTCCCCTCTGCGTGGTGTTCAGCAGCACGGAGACCTACAACGTGGAATGGGAGATCGCTTTCGGCAATGGCGACGCACTGGTGGCCACGGCGCAGGGGTGCACACCGCCGCCCGACGATATCGATGATTGTGTCAATTGGTATGTAAGCTACACCGATAGCCCGGCACCAGTGACCAGCTGGCTTGTTCCCTTCCAAGGCGGGGACATTTTTCCAGTATGCGTGAACTACGAGGATGACGACATCTATACGATCACAGCGATCGCCACGAACATCAATGGCTGCGCGGATACCACCGTGTACCAGGATGCGATCACCATCAGTACGGCACCGGATTTCGCCACCTTCAGTTATGCGGTCACCAACCCATGTGGTCCGTATTGTGTGGACCTGACCGCGGACAACAGCTTGGACAGCTACCTGTGGTCATACCGGCTCAACCCATTCGGCCCTTGGGTGGTGATCCCGGGAAACACAAATGCGGAGGCGCTCTGCCTGGATGCCCCGCCCGGCTTCCTCGAGGTGCGCTTGGAGGGGGATCAAGGCACCTGCTCTGATGGCCAGACCGTGCAAGTGGTATTCCCTGTGCCGGCAGCGGCCTCCTTCATCGTGGACGATACCACGCCATGCGTGGAGCAGCAGGTGGGGTTCACCGCTACGGGTGCGGGGGTCAATGGCCATGCATGGACGGTGGATGGTTCGTCGGTTCCCGGGGTTTTGGACATGGCGCACGCGTTCATGGCGAACGGCCTGTACGAGGTGTGTCTGAGCGTTGTTGATATGCAGTACAACTGCCCGGACACCACCTGCCAGACGGTGGAGGTCTTTACGCCAGTTCCGGCATTCGAGGTGATCATCAGTCCGCATGGCTGCGAGTACATCATCTCGGTGTGCGATACGAGCGCCACCGCAGGGAACAGCTACGAGTACATCCTGCACTACATCTATCCAGAAGATACTTCACAAGTCCAACCTGCGAATAGTGCGAACCCGCCCGTGTCGTTCACGGTGGATGCAGGAGTTTATGACCTGGAGATCATTGTTAACGGCCCCGGTGCTTGGAGCAACTGTATGGCAGCTGATACGCTGGAGGACCTGCTGGACCTGGGGGATGTGCTCGGACCCTGGTCCTGGGTACCGGTCGATACGGTGAACTGCGCACCCTATTGCGTTGAATTCGAGGTGTTCAACCCATTGGCGGCGGGGATCAGCTATCTCTGGGATTTTGATGATGGCACAGGCGGTACCGGGGCGATCACGACCCATTGCTACACCGACACCGGAACCTATTGCCCCACGCTCCAGGTCGTCTTTCCCAACCAGTGCGATGCCTTCTTTCGATGCACCCAACCCATTGAGGTGCTGCCCTATGCCATTGAAGCCGCGTATGACAGCTTGATCTGCGAAACGGACACCTCCTGGGTGGAGTTCACCGCTGCTGCTCCCTTTGGCATTGACGGCATCACCTTCGTGCCCAATGCCACCGTGACACCCGGACCACCTTGGACATTCGGGCTGCACCCCGCCGTCAGCAGCACCTTCATCGCCACCAGCAGCTACGCCCAATGCATCGATGCGGATACTCTGGCGATCACGGTGAACCCGTTGCCCGATGTCACGGCAGACCCCTTCGGCCCTTTCTGCATCAACGCAGGCACGCTGCCCGACCCCGTGGTCTTCCCATCGCCAGGAACCTTCACCTGGCCCTCGCCTGATAACAGTCCGGACCCGCTTGTCATTGGTAGTGGTGCGCACGAGGTGGAGTATGCGCACACGGACGCGAACGGCTGCAGCACTACCCTCGCGATCCCCTTCACCATCCACGATACAACGGCCGTGGTCTTCGACAGCATCCATGCCTGCATCAACGCCGACCCGTTCGACCTGAACCCCTTTGTGGACCTGCCCGGAGGAACGTTCAGCGCGCGCTATGATGGTACGGTCTGGACCCTGCTTCCAGCCCTGTTCGACCCCGGAGCCTTGGTCCCAGCACCCACCGCAGCGCAGCAGGTGGGGATCCGCTACATCTATGAGAACACCGAAGGGTGCGTCAGCACGAATGATACGGTGCTCACCGTGCATCCACTGCCCCAGGTGCAGTTCAGCGCGCCTGATGTCTGCACCTATTCGCCGCTGACCATCACCAACACGAGCACGATCACCTCGGGCACCATCGAAAGTTGGGCCTGGGACATTGCCGGGCAGGGCCAGCTCGACAGTGAACAAGTGGGACCGTTCGACTATCCGGTTCCTGATACGATCCCGGTTTCCCTCACGGCCACCTCGGACCGTGGATGCGTGGGCTTTCTGGACGAGGAAGTGATCATCCATCCCGTGCCCGTGGCCAGCTTCATGTCGGACGATGCCTGCCAGTACGACACGGTCCTCTACACGGATGCCTCCACCATCGGATGGAACAGCGGTGTGGATGTGATCGACACCTGGGTCTGGCACTTCGGCGATGGCCTTGATGATGTGGGTCCGGCTCCATCGCATGCGTGGCAGGGCTGGGGCGCTTATACGGATACGCTCATCGTGACCTCGGCCTTCGGCTGCGCCGATACCGCCACACGCAGCTTGGTCATCCACCCCGCCCCGGTGAACAGCATGGTCGTGGACCCCAACTGCTTCGGGCAGAGCACCACGATGAGCAGCACATCCAGCACACCCCAGGGAGGCATCGCGGATACACAGTGGTCCATGGATTCAGGACCGGCCACCTACTCCGGCACCACCGCCGTGCACACCTTCTCCTCCGCAGGCTTCTTCCCCATCACGCTGCAGACCGTGAGCGACCAGGGATGCACCACCCTGCTCACCGACACCCTGGAGATCTGGCCACTGCCCCAGGTATCTTTCGTCCCGACCGATACCGTGTTGTGCGTGAACGACCCGCTCGTATTGACCGACGTCAGCACGATCCCGGAACCCTACACGAACAATTCCTGGCTGTGGTCCATCAATGGAACGGTGACCGGCGAGGGACCCACACTGACCCACTCCTTCAACGCGGCCGGCGTCTACACGATCGGTCTCGTCGTGACCAGTGGCAATGGCTGCCAGGACTCGCTGACCATCTCGGACCTGATCACGGTGCATCCGCTGCCCATCGCCGGATTCTACCCAAGTCCCAACCGCACCGGCATCCTTTCACCAGAGATCCAAGTGGTGGACACGGCACAGTTGGCTGTGGAGTGGGCTTACGACATGGGGGATGGCAGTTACTCGACCGAGCAAGAGCCGCTCCATACCTATGCCACCTTCGGCACCTACCTCATTCAGCAGATCGTCACCAGCATCCATGGCTGTCTGGACACCGCTTACCAGGAGGTGGTCATCGATCCGGACCTGCTCATCTACGTCCCCAACAGCTTCACACCCGACGGGGACGGCATCAACGACAGCTTCCTGCCGTCATTGGATGGCTTCGCTGTACGCGACTACAACCTCACGATCTGGAACCGCTGGGGCGAGCTGATCTACGAAACGGAGCAGGCATCCGATGCATGGGATGGGACCCGTGGCGGCTCACCGGTTCAGGATGGCGTGTACATCTGGCAGATCGACCTTCGCGCGGAGGGCTTCGTTGGGGCGAAGCGGATGAGGGGGCATGTGACGATTTTGCGGTGAAGCCGGATTGCGCAGCGGCGAACATGAACGGGGATTCATTCGCGCCGCTTCAGTAGAGAAGTGGTGCATGAAGTTCCATAGCCGTTCTTCGGTTGAGAGCTTCACGGATTAGATGGTGCCGACCGCATCATGATTCGTTGCATTTTTGGAGGGTTGGTGCCAGTGACGATAAGCTCTGCTAGAAGGCCGTGGCGACAATGAAGCGTGCTGTATTCCCTCTTGCTGGTTCTATCGTGAAGGTGTTGCTCCTCGTGGCGGCCACGAAAGTGAGCGCGCAATACCCTGCGAATGCCGATGGATTGAGGGCGCTGATCCGAATGGCGCCGCATGACACGACAAAGGCGCAAGCGACCTTGCTCCTGGCGGTGGCGATACAAGATGCAAGACCGGACAGCGTGAAGCATCTGTGTGACGAGGCGCTGCGAATCGCTACGCATGCACTTTCAAGCACCATACCCGGAACGGTGGCGCAGATGCGCGTCCAGAAGGCGGTCTATCGTCGGATTCAAGCCACCGCCATTCTCAACATGGGTTGTCTTTCGCATCAAGCAGGGGAGACGGTGAAGGCTATGGAGCGCTATGACCAGGCGTTTTCTGAGTTCAAGCGGTTGGGCTTCAATCCTGGAGCGCGTGATGCCTTAACGGCTATGTCAGCGTTGTTCACTGAGACTGGTCATTTAGCTGAAGCTGAATGGGCCGGCCAAACTGCAAGAGAGTACAAGGGAGCGCCGACCGTTCGCTATGGCTTCATCGCCAAATGTTCGGCCCGGTCCCAAACAGATTCAAACGCCGAGATGCCACCTGGAGACCGGACGCCGGTAAACGAGCCCGTGGCTGTTCCGACGAGTCCGGCCAGAACAGCCATTGAAGTGCCGCAGGGTGGCTCGGGCGAGGCGAGCACGGCACACACGCCACCTCGTGACCGGGTTGTCGACACGTTGAGAGATGCAGTGCATCTGGAGCCGATAGCGCCAGTTCAGGTGCTCTATGCGAACGAAGGAGCAGCAGCATTGGCCGTGATGGGAGTGGACACCGCGATGATTGCCCGACGCCGACTGCGGCTTGCTCAGCCTGTCCGCAGGGTGGGCGGGGCTATTCAGGCGCGTGATGAGTTCGAGATGGGAGAGGCCTGGCAGCTTATTCGCGAACCGGACATGGCGCTGACATCGTTCGAGCGGTCCTATGCGCTTTTCCGGGCCGTGCGCTCCGACTCGGGTGAGTGCGTGGCCTTGTTGCGCATCGGGGAGTTGCTTGGGAATCGGGGAGAGCACGAAGAGGCGTTTGCCGCTCTGGATAGTGCGCGACTGAAGGCACGCACCATCGGAAGAGCTGATCTGGAGGGCATAGCCCTGGCAGGCATGGGTGACATGTGTCGGCGAATCGAGGAGTGCGGGGGGGCTGCAGAGCTCTATCGCCGGAGCATTGAACTGGCGCTAGCGGCTGGCGATAGACGGACCGAAGCCCGGGGATACCTCGGAATCACCGAAGGGCTTCTGAGAGGTGGTGCGCCAGCTCAGGCTGAACCAATAGGCCAGCGAGGGTTCAAACTTGCAGCCGAAGTGGATGATCCGGACTTGAAGCGGCATGGTGCTGAGCTCCTCCAAGGAATCTACACAGAGCTGGGGCGCCTGGAGGAAGCGCATGAGATGGGTGAGTTGGCCTCGAGTATCCGTGCGTTCATTATTCAGCGTGATCGGGCGATGGACTCGATTATCCACGTGATTCGAAGCGATTTCCTCAGGACGCGTCAGGAGGACAGTCTGACCCATCAGAGGGCCCAGAGCGCCTTGGAGTCGAATTGGAGGGAAGAGCAGGAAAGAGCGACCGTGAACAAGCGCTTGGCCCTGACCATTGCGCTCCTGTCAACGGTGATCGTCCTCGCAGGCTGGGCATACTACCGATTCGACCGTCGTCGGCGCCAAAGGCGTGCGGAGCGCAGGGCGATGGATCTCGAAATGCGTGCGCTTAGGGCGCAGATGAATCCGCACTTCCTTTTCAATGCCTTGTCGAGCATCCACGCGCACATTCTGGAGAATCAAGCAGAGATAGCGGCGGGTTTCCTGGCCAAGTTCACCAAGCTCATGAGGCAGGTCCTTGAGATGAGCAGACTGAACGATGTGCCTCTGAAGCGAGAATTGGAGGTTCTGGCGGCTTACGCAGAGCTGGAACAGATGCGCTTGAAGGACCGGTTCAGCTACACGGTCGAAGTCTCGCCCGATGTGGATCCGGAGGCGGTAGCCGTGCCTCCGATGCTGCTGCAGCCATTCGTGGAGAATGCGGTCTGGCACGGTTTGGCGAGAAAGAGCGGGCCGGGCACCTTGAAGGTTTCCGCATGGAGGGCCAACGGGGCGCTGCACATCGCCATTGACGACGACGGCGTAGGTCGCCAAGAGGCCAAGGGCAAAGGGAGCGGTCATGCATCCCTGGGCACCTCCATCACCAGGGAACGGCTGGATTTATGGGCGGCGCAGTGCAGGGCTCCAGCAAGTTTCACCTTTGTTCCGGTGCCGGTTGGGACCCGTGTCTTGCTCGTGCTGCCATGGGTGGAGGTTCAGTGATTGGGCCCTTGCAGCATTGTGGCCGTTTGGACCCTCGCGTCCTTTGCCCAGTTGAGCGGCGCGAGCAACGGGGTTCATCCGCATGGAGCCGGATTGGAGACGGTACGTATCAATATCAGAGCAATTATTACTTTCGTGAGAGGCTGATGCACCACGAAGCTGGTATGAAAGATCCATGTGTGCAACTCCGCTCATGGACGGATGCAGCGATTGTGGGTGAAGCAGTCCTTGGATAGAATGCAACGAATGAACGCGGAGGACATTGAACCGGTGAAGGAGCAGACGGCGGAAGGCCGGTCAGCGGAACGTCCAACGAAGGGGTGGTGGCGGTGCTATCCTGTCATGATGCTCCTCGCTCTGGCCAGCGTGCACGCGCTCGCCCAGCAGCCGGTGATGGATACGACCACGATGAACGCTCAGGCCGATACGGTCAGCGACAGACTTGGGGCGCGATTTGTTGTTGGAGGTATCTATGCTCAGGGTGACCGTTTCCGTATTTATAAGAACTATTATGGCGGTTTTGGCTCTGAGAAGTTATTGGACTTCAGCGCAGAATTCTGGGGAATGCAGGTTGGAGCGCACCTGCCGGTAGGTGCGCAAGTTGATTTCATAGCAATGGCTCAATACACCATGTTCCCGGGTTGGTCCTTCACGACCAGTGTCCCTGACTATACGGCGCCGCGACTGAACTTCGAATGGCAGATGGTTGACCGGACCGTAAGGGTTCCTGGCTCCACGTTCATCGGGTTGCGTTTTGGCATACAGGTATTTACCCGATCGAATAATCTAGGCGACCTGCTTTCCGCAACACGTGGGCTGCAGCGTCAGTTTTGGCGAAGGCGGGTGTGTAAGCTTCCCCGAAGTTCGGCCATTCATTGCTGGAGGTGAAGTGATCCTTGGCCCCGCGGGGCCAAGGATCGCTTCGGCCGGCCAGGGGCTACATTCAACCACACGTAGCCATGAGAAAGAGCAAGTTCACCGAGCATCAGGTCATCGCCATCCTCAAGCGTCACGAGGCTGGCTCGAAGGTGGCCGACCTGTGCCGCGAGCACGGGATCAGCAACGCCACGTTCTACCAATGGAAGGCCAAGTATGGCGGCATGGAGCCCAACCAGGTCAAGCAGCTGCGTGACCTGCAGGAGGAGCTCAGCCGCCTGAAGCGCATGTACACCGAGCTGAGCATGGTGCATGATGCCTTGAAGCAGGTGGTGGAAAAGAAGTGGGGCGCCTGACGAGAAGCGCGAGATCGTTCAGGCGATGATACAGGAGCACAGCATCTCCGAGCGCCAAGCCTGCGGCAGCGTGGGCTTGGCGCGCAGCACCGCGCAGTACTGCAAGACCCCAGCGGATGACACGCCCATTATCCAGGTCTTGGAACAGCTCACCCAGAAGCACCCGGCCATCGGGGTGTGGCAAAGCCATCATCGGATGCGCTTGATGGGTCACCTGTGGAACTTCAAGCGGGTGTATCGGGTCTACACCGGTCTGGGCCTCAACATTCGTCGCAGGGCCAAGAAACGGCTGCCTGCACGGGTGAAGCAGGCGCTGTTCCGTCCTGCTGGTCCGGACCAGGTCTACAGCATCGACTTCATGCATGACAGCCTCTGGGACGGCCGGACCTACCGCTTGCTAAATGTGATCGACGACTACAACAGGGAGGTGCTCGCGATCGAGGTGGACACCTCACTGCCCGCACTGCGCGTGATACGCGTGCTGGAACGCATCAAAGCAGTGCGTCCGCTGCCCAAGATGATCCGCGTGGACAACGGCCCGGAGTTCATCAGCGCCAAGCTCGACCACTGGTGCCGCGAACACGGCATTACCTTGACCTACATCCAGCCAGGCAAGCCCACCCAGAACGCCTACATCGAACGCCTCAACGGCAGCATCCGTCGTGAACTGCTCAGCGCCTACGTGTTCCGTACCTTGGACGAGGTGCGCGAGAAGGCCGATGAGTGGATGACCGATTACAACCATCACCGCCCACACAAGGCGCTTGGCTACCGGCCGCCAGCGCCCATCCGATCCTAAACCTATGCCCCAGGAGCCTCTAGTTATGATCGGCCCGAAAACAGGGGAAGCTTACAGTATGGCGCAGTGCTCCTCGTCCAATTTCATTACTGCCATCACACTATGCTGCAGAATACCAACGATTGCGTGCAGGCCAACGAGCGAGGCCTCGCCTCTTCCTTCCTCACAGGGTTCGCCCGGTTGATGCGTGCGGTGCTGGAGCATACGCGGAAGGATGAGGTCAGCCTGGCCGAGGACCTGAGCGTATTGCGTGATTACCTGGATCTCGAACGCTTGCGATCGGGTGCTCGGTTCGAGTACCGGTTGGAGGTGGGGTCTGACATTGACCCCGAGGACCTCATGGTCACGCCCATGCTGCTGCAGCCCTATGCCGAACAGGCCATTTGGAACAGCTTGGGCCGAACGGATGACCCTGGGCACCTGGTGATCCGTGTACAGCGATCGCAGGGCACTTTGGTGCTCCTCCTCGAGGACGACCTGCAGAGCGGGGCGACCGATCCGAGCATAGCCTCAGACCGGTCGGAGGGGACGGTCATCACCGAGGCCCGACTGGCACTGCTCGCGAAGCAGGGTAAGCGGCAGGCGTCGGTCAAGGTCATTCCAATGCCCGTGGGGCGCCGTGTTGAACTAACACTTCCGCTTAGCGAGGCGGCTTGAGCGGTGAAAGGACGTGCCACATATAGGCCGGTCTGGAGAGGATTACACGCCCGATGTGGCTGGTCGCTTCTTCTCGTCCTTTTCTCCGCCTTTGTGCCTGTGAAGGCGCAGGATGAAGTGATGGATTCCTTGCGTGGCGTGATAACGAAGGCACGGAACGATACCACGCGCATCGGTGCATTGATCGCGATGTCCGAGCACATCTACACTACGGACCCGGATACCAATGCCATCATTTGCCGCAGCGCCGTCAAACTGGCAGACAAGGCGCTGTCCAAGGCAGGTGGCGCCAAGCTTTTGCGCTCAACGCTTCTCCGCCAAAAGGCAACGGCCATCAACAACCTGGCGGCCTCGCACTACATGTTCGGGGACTTGGACAGCGCCCTGTTCTGCTTCCGGCAGGCGCGTTCCATTCATCAAGCCAATGGGTCGTCCATGGGTGCGGCCGATGCGTGGAACAACGAAGCCTTGGTGCATGAAGCACGCGGTGACCACGCCAAGCAACGGGTTTGTCTAGCAGAGGCCATGCGCGTCTATCGTCGCTCTGGTGACAATGAGCGTGTGGGCTATGCGCTGAACAACATCGGCCAGTTCCATACGGCGCTGGGGGACATGGATAGCGCATTGTTCTATCTCGATAGCAGCTTGCATGTGTTCCAAGCGCTGAGGAACGATCGCGGCATTGCAAGCAGCTTGCTCAACATCGGCATGAACCACAAGGAGCGCGGTCGACCGGCCGAGGCCTTGGAGCGCTTCCTTGAGTGCGAGCATGTTTATGAACGCATCGATGACCGACCCGGTCTGGCCGCTTGCCAGAACAATATCGCCGCCATCTACCAGGAGCAGGGAATGCCCGAGCAGGCCATGCGCTATTACCACAAGGCGCTGGATATCAACATCGCCCTGGGCGACCGCATCGGGCAGGCCAACAACCACATGAACCTTGGTTCCACACTGGAGGCCCAGGGTGAGTTGGACATGGCATTACAGGAGTTCCAGAAGAGCCTGGACCTCTTCCTGTCGACCGGCGACCGCCGCGGTGAGGCCCTGGTCCGAGGGCACCTCGGTAACCTCTGGAAGAACAAGGGCGATCGCCCCCGCGCCTTGCTGGAGCTTCGGCACAGTCTGGCATTGAGCAAGGAGATTGATTCTCCACGCGAGCATGCCACGGCCCTGTACAAGCTGGGTCATTATTTCGAGGATGAAGGCCAAGTGGACTCGGCACTGTTCTACTACACGGCCACACTGCAATTGGACCGGAGCATCGAGGACCGGGAAGGGGAGTCATTCGCCCTCTACAGCATCGCCAAGGCCAAGCTGAAGCAGGGGCGAACGAAGGAGGCCATCACGCTGGCTGAACAGGCGCTATCCATCGCTCAGCAAAGCGGCTATCCGGTCAACATCCTGCGCGCCACCGAGGTGCTGCACGAGGGGCTTGCCCGGCAGGGAAGCTGGTCACGGGCATTGGAGATGCTGGAGCTGCACCAACAGATGAAGGACAGCCTGAACAATGCGGAGAATGCCAAGAAGACCGTGCGCCTTCAGATGCGCTACGACTTCGACCGGAAGCAACTAGCCGACAGCATCGCCCATGCCACGGCGATGGCCGAGCTCGAGAGCGAGCGGCAGATCGCCATCCTGGAGGGCGAACAGGCCCGCAACCGGTCATGGGCGTTCGGCATTGGCGGCATCCTGCTCCTTGGCGGAGGCGGCATGATCTACCGCATCGACCGCAAGCGCCGCAGGGAGCGCTTCGAACGTGATGCGGCCCTGCTGCAGATGAAGGCGCTACGGAGCCAGATGAACCCGCACTTCATCTTCAACGCGCTCAACAGCATCAATCACTACGTGCAGGAGAACGAGCGCGACCTGGCCAGTGGCTTCCTCACCAAGTTCGCGCGGCTCATGCGGTTGGTGCTGGAGAACAGCAGGCACAATGAAGTGCCCCTGGATTCGGACATGGAAGCCTTGCGCCTTTACATGGACCTGGAGCGCGCGCGCTTGAACAACCGGTTCACCTATGAGGTGGATATCGACACCAGCATCGATCAGGAGGCGACGTTGGTGCCGCCGCTCATCCTGCAGCCCTTTGTGGAGAACGCCATCTGGCACGGACTATCCAAGAAGCAGGGAGAGGGTCGCCTGAAGATCGACGTGCGGCGGTCGGGGGAAATGCTGGTGATCACAATCGATGATGACGGAGTAGGTCGCAGCGCTGCGCCGGTGCCGGATCCATCGGTGCAAGGAGGCAAAGCATCCTTGGGAACCAGCATCACACGGGAGCGTTTGGCCGCGCTTGGGAGCCCCGGAGGTCAGCAGGCAGGGTTCAACTATGTAGAAGTGCCCACAGGAACGCGCGTGGAGGTGAAGGTGCCCGCTCTGCACGCGGCGTGACGAACCATGCCAGTTGCTCGGCGTCCCCCGCCGCGCGCTCAGCGATGTTGGTGGATCCTTGGTGCGCGGTGCACTTTGCGGCATGGAAGAGTTGCCCCTCGATGTCGTTGTCGGCCTGTGCGTTGTTTCGCTGTCGGCCCTATGCCTCGTGCTCATACCTGCTCAACGAGGCGTGTGCCTTCAAGGCCGCTTCGTTGCGGCGCGAGTGGATGCCGTTCGCGTGGTCCTTGCTGCAACAGGACGATCGACGAGCATCGGCAAGCACGGTGATTTCCGTGTATGGACGCGCTTTGGCGCATCGGCCAAGTGGATCATCCATTACCAGGGAATGGCGGTCGGCTCCATCGAGTTTGTTCAATCGGAACCGGTTGCAGCGGATGGGTCAGACACCCGCTACATCGAAGCAGGGGCGATCGACCTTGACGCTTGGTTGGGTCAGACCGCCACGTTCCGCGTGATGCATCAACGGAGTATCCAGGTACGGTTCACACCCGCCCGATGCCAACCAGCGCCCAAAAGCCACCGGTTGCTCGATCATCCCAGCGACCAGGTGGATGGTGATTGCGAATGCTGCACACACATCACAGCTTAGTTCCATGCGCAGCTTCGCAGCAACCGGGTCATCAGGCAGCGTGCAGGGCCATGAACTGGGATGTACCCGACGACGGTGTTGGTGGGTGAGCCATGTTCCTGCTCTTTCATGCGTCCTCCCAGCCATCAGGCCGGTTACCCGCCATGCCCCTTGGCGCCACGAGCATAGGAACGCACCAATCTTCCTTTCCAGCCGGGCAAGACGTTGTGTCCTGTCGATCAGCTTGTTGCTGTTCGCGGGCCCGTGTGCCTTCGCGCAGCGGTACAGCATGGAGACCCAGTTACCGGGAGGTTTTCTACTCCTCGATGGCCTGGGCATCATCGGCACGGATGTCATCGCCTGTGGGCATGTGGAACAGGGGTTCCGCTTCGGGGCCGTCTGCCGCATGAGCAATGGGGTCATCGACTGGTCCAGGAAGCTGAGGAGCAGCACACCGTACTATGCGAACGCCTTCCACCTCGGACTTGCAATTACCGGTGATAGCGACATCCTTGTTGTGGGTCAGGAGGTCTTGTATAGCCCGAACTGCCACATCGCACGGCTTGATCAGACCGGCGCCCTGCTTTGGAGCACCACGTTGAATGTGGGCCCCGGGCAACAGTACTTCAGCGACGTCGTTGAGGCGCCCGATGGCAGCATCTATGCGGTCGGTACCGTCGGGAACTCCGCAGATGGAGACGTTGTCGTGGCGCGGTTCGACCCAGGAGGAGCGCCGATCTGGGCCAGGGTCCTGAACGAGCCGGATCAACAGTATAGTAGTGGGCTGCTGTTCCAGAATGACACGTTGCACGTGCTTGCGGCCACGGCCACGAACGGAGGTGATCTCGCTCTGCTTGCTTTCGCCGCTGACGGCACCCTGGTCCGCAGCCATTTGGTTGGGACATCGGCCGATGAGCGCCCCTTGGCCATGACCTCCGATGGCTCGGGGGGGCTGGTCATTTCATTCGGCAGGGACTACTACGACATGTTCGTCGTGCGTGTGCCACCCGTTCCAGGGACTTCCTTGCCGGCCTGGTCCATCGATACCCCCATGCAGCTGGAGATGGTCGGTGGTCTGTACTTCGATCCGGCCACACAGGAGTGCATCCTCTTGGGCAACCGAGCATGGATGGCGTACGCCCTGCGCATCGCGCTGCCGACCAACACGGTTGTTTGGGAGCGTTCGTTCCCGGACCTCTATTCCTTCTTCAGCATGGCCCTCTCCAGCGATGGCACCACGGTGGTCGCCAGCGGTGGGCCATTCGGCTTCTTGCCCAACGGTTCCTACCCGGTCGAATTCGCGCAATTCGACCCGCTCACGGGGAATGACGTGTTCGGAGGACCGTGCGCGCCATGGTCAGCGAGTCCGATCAGCATCTCGGGCACCTCTGTTCCATGCACGATGGTGCCCATGTCCACTCGAACACCATCCCTTCAGGTGTACTCCGGGATCGACGTGCAGGACCTGTTCCTGACCACGAACTATTGCGGACCTATCGTTCTTCCCGTGGAGCTGATATCCTGGACGGCCCAGTCGCTCGATCAGTCGGTCAGGCTTTCCTGGTCCACCGGCTCCGAGCACAACAGCGACCGCTTCATCATTGAGCGCAGTGCGGAAGGAAGTGATTGGAGACCGATCGGTCAGATTGCGGCGGCAGGCCACAGCACCGTGCTGCGGGAATATGGCTGGGACGACCTTGAGCCTCTCTCAGGGGTGGGCTACTATCGCCTCCGGCAAGTGGATGCTGATGGGAGTGGGGCACTCTCGGACGTGCTCGTCGTGGACCGCAGCACCCTGTCCGACCGACCGTTGGTCCATCCGAATCCCGTGGCCCCCGGCGAGCCGGTCACCGCATCGGAACGGGTCATCCTCAGGGACCTCTCCGGCCGATCGATCGCAGGCCCAACGGAGCAGTTCGCGGCTCCACAGTTGCCTGGGGTGTATGTGGTCCAAGGTGCGACGCGTATCGACCGGTTGGTGGTCAGGTGATATCTTCCGCACAGCAATAAACCGTCATGGCCATAGCACTGACCGCCGTCATTGTCGATGATGAGGAAGCCCCCCGCACCCTCTTGTTGAACCTGTTGGGCCGCAGGCATCCTGAGGTCCAACTGCTCGGCACGGCGGATGACGTGCCATCCGGCATCGAGCTCATTCGCCGAACCGCGCCGCAGGTGCTCTTCCTCGACATCGAGCTCAAGGACAAGACCGGTTTCGATCTGCTCCGCGCCCTGGGCGACCGCCGCCCGCACGTCATCTTCACCACCGCGCACGAGAGCTATGCCGTGAAGGCCATCCGCTTCAGTGCCCTCGACTATCTGCTCAAGCCCATCGACCCCGCAGAGCTGGCCGACGCCATCGCCAAGGCCACTGAAGCCACGCGAGGGGTTGAGAAGCCTCCGATGGTGGACATGCTGCTCAAGAACATCGACCGCTCCATCGGCGACCGGGTGATCGCGTTGCCGGTGAGCGACGGTCTCGAACTGGTCCATGTGAACGAGATCGTGGTGTGCGAGTCGGATTCCAACTACACCACGCTCCACATGCGCGATGAGAAGCGCATGGTGATCTCGCGCACCCTGAAGGAGTTCGAGGACCTGCTGGGGGAACAGGATTTTATCCGGGTGCACAATTCCTACCTCATCAGCAGGAAGCACATCCGCAAGTACGTCAAGGGTGAAGGCGGCGAGGTGATCATGTCCAACGGCATGAACATCGCAGTGTCCAGGCGCAAGAAACAGGAGCTGATGGATGCACTGGAGCGGCTGTGAGCCTCCGCTACCTTTCGCCCATGGCCCACCACCCGCCCCCCCACGCGCACGCGGGCCATCACCACCACCATTCCGAGCACGCCCACGGCCACGTCTCCGCTGCCAGTGCCGCTGCCCTGCGCACCGCCTTCTTCGTCAACCTCGCCTTCACCCTGGTGGAGGTGGTCGGCGGCTGGTGGACCGGCAGCATCGCCGTGCTTACCGATGCCTTGCACGACGCCGGCGACTGCCTCGTGCTGGGCACCGCGTGGTACCTGCAGCGCGTGGCCATGAAGGGCCGCGATGCGCATTACAGCTACGGCTACGGGCGCTACAGCATGCTGGGCGGATGGCTCACCAGCGTGGTGCTCATCATCGGCGCGGCCTTCATGCTCAGCATGAGCGTGCCCAGGCTCTGGGCGCCGGAGATGCCGCATTCACTGGGCATGATCGGCTTCGCCCTCTTCGGCCTGGCCATGAACGGCTTCGCGGCGTGGAGGCTCCACGGCGGCGAAACCCTCAACGAGCGCGGCGCCTACCTGCACCTGCTCGAGGATGTGCTCGGCTGGGCCGCGGTGCTCGTGGGCGGCATCCTCATCCACTTCACCGGCTGGGCCATCGTGGACCCGATCCTCAGCATCGGCATCAGCGCCTACATCCTCCTCAACGCCATCGGCACCCTGCGCAAGGGCACCGGCATCCTCATGCAGGAGATCCCGCCGGGCGTCGACCTGCAGGCCGTGCGCACGCGCCTCATGGCCATCCCGCACGTGAAGGACCTGCACGACCAGCACACCTGGACACTCGATGGCAGCTTCGTCGTGCACACGGTGCACATCGTCGTCGAAGGTGTGGATCACCGCGGAGCGCTCGGCATCAAGGCCCAAGCCCGGGAAGCGCTCAAGGCGCATGGCATCCACCACGCCACCATCGAGCTCGAATGGGCCGATGAGGATTGCGGCCTCCAGCACCACTGAGCCATGAAGAAGACCGTCTTCCGCCTGCTCGCGCGCCTCAACAAGCTGCTCCTGCCCAAGCTCTGGGACAAGAACCTCATGCGGCTCACGAGGACCCAGAAGCTGATCGTGGCCTGGCGGTACTACGTCACGCGCAACGCGTTGTAGTCGTCACTCCGGAGGCCGGGCGATCGCAGATCGCTTGTCCCGGCCATCCGGAGTCTCACCAATGTTGAACTCGGCATTGGTGTGACTCCGGGTCACGCTCGCAGAGCCTCGCTTGCCCGGAGTGACATAGCGTGACTACGGAATCCACTTCCCCTTCCCGAACTGCGGCTTCCTTTTTTCCAGGAACGCGTTGCGCCCCTCCTTCGCCTCATCGGTCATGTAGGCCAGCCGTGTGGCCTCGCCGGCGAAGACCTGCTGGCCCACCAGCCCATCGTCCGTGAGGTTGAAGGCGAACTTCAGCATCTTGATCGCGGTGGGCGATTTCGCCAGAATCTCCTGCGCCCATTGCCAGGCCGTGCTCTCCAGCTCGGCATGCGGCACGCTGGCGTTCACCATGCCCATCTCGTAGGCGCGGTCGGCACTGATGTCGCGGCCCAGGAAGAAGATCTCGCGGGCGCGCTTCTGCCCCACCATCTTGGCGAGGTAGGCGCTGCCGTAGCCACCATCAAAGCTCGTCACGTCGGCATCCGTCTGCTTGAACACCGCGTGCTCTTTGCTCGCGAGGCTGAGGTCGCACACCACATGCAGGCTGTGGCCCCCGCCCACGCACCAGCCGGGCACCACGGCGATCACCACCTTCGGCATGAATCGGATCAGCCGCTGCACCTCCAGGATGTTGAGGCGCGGCATGCCGCTGTCGTCCACGTAGCCCTGGTGGCCGCGCGCGCGCTGGTCGCCGCCGCTGCAGAAGCTCCACACGCCATCCTTGGGGCTGGGCCCTTCGGCGCTGAAGAGCACCACGCCGATGTCGGTGTCCTGGTGCGCGTCGTGGAAGGCATCGAGCAGCTCGCTCACCGTGTGCGGGCGGAAGGCGTTGCGCACCTCCGGCCGGTTGAAGGCGATGCGGGCCACGCCGCCGCTCTTGCGGTAGGTGATGTCGGTGTACTCCTTCGCCGTGCGCCATTCAGGAGGCGCGGCCTGGAGCTGCATGCGTGACTTCGTCATGTTGGCGTGATGATGCATTGGGCCGCAGAGGCGCAGAGAAGCGGAGGGGATCAATGCCAGCCGTGCGTACGATGCGTTGTTCAGTCTGCCTGCAAAGGAACTCAACACGGTTTCAATGCGTTCTCGGCGCCTCTGCGTCTCTGCGGCCCATCACGAACGCCGCGCACGCCACCCCGATGAACAGCACCGGCAAGGTGTAGCGCTCCTCCACGCCGCGTTGCACATAGGCCAGGTAGAAGAGGTAGGGGCACGCACCAGCCGCCATGAGGCGAAGGGGGCGCGGCACGCGCAGCAGCGCAGCGAGCGGCACGCACAGCAGCAATCCGATGTGCAGCAGCGCGGAGGCCCAGCGCAGCGCCTCCGCCCAGGCCTTGCCGCGCAGCGTGTGCTGGAACATCCACAGGTTGAGGTTCGAGTGCGCCACCATCCCCCGCAGCACGCGCAGGGGCACGCGCACATGATGATGGAAGGGGTGCGCGGCGCGCCAGCCGGCGGTGATGCCGTGCAGGCTGCCCAGGATGCGCTGCTCCGAGGCCGTGGGGCCCACCACGGTGCCGTGCGGACCGCCCAGCGCGGGGGCCAGCTCGGTGGCGTTGAAGCGCTGCCACGCGGCGAAGGCGCTGCGGATGGCCTGCTCCTCGGGCGCGGTGAGCAGCCCGGGCGGGGCCAGCGCGAGGTAGCCATCGGCGTAGCGCGCGGCGGTGTCGCCGGCAAGCGCGGCGCGGAAGGCCGGCTCCATCACCCCGTGGAAGGCATCGCCGCGCGCGCCCCAGCTCTTCGCGAGCGCCCAGAAGGCGCCGTGCATGGGGCGGTTGATGCCCGGCTCATCGGTGCGGTACACGGGATGCAGGCCGATGGGCGCGCCGGCCCGCAGCGCGTTGAAGGCCCACCAGCCGAGCAGCGGCCCTGCGGCCAGTGCCGCACTGGCGGCCGCGCGCCGCCACCCGCGCGCGCGCAGCGCGGGCAGCAGGGCCAGGCCCGCCCACCCCAGCGCCGGGCGCGTGAGCAGCAGCAGCCCCCAGGCAATGAGCCCCACGCGCAGCCAGGGGCGCGGCGCATCCGTTGCCCGCAGGGCGCAGCAGAGCACCAGCAGCGCCAGGGAAGGGGTCACGCCCTCGGTGAGCGTGTAGTGCAGGAAGCCGTGGAAGGTGGGCATGGCCGCGAAGGCGAGGGCCAGCGGCCAGCGGATGGCGGGCCGCACGCGCGCCCGCACCAGCGCCTCCCACAGCAGCGCCACGGCAGCGGCATACAGCAGCACCTGCAGCCACACCAGCGCGCGTACCGCCGGCAGCGGCTGCAGCAGCAGGCGGGGCAGCAGGTAGAACAGCCCGTAGCCCGGTGGCCGCAGGTCCGGCCGCACGGCCATCGGCCCCTGCTCCAGGTCGGGACGCGTGCCCAGCAGCCGCTCCGCGCCCTGCAGGTAGGAGGCATCGTCCACCGCCATCACCGACCAGCCGTCGCGCACCTGCTGGCGCGCCACGGGCGAGGCCTGCATGGCCCGCAGGTTCCACCGGTTCCAGCCCTCCGCGCAGGCCAGCGCCAGCAGGGCCAGCAGCAGGTGCGTGCGGAAGCGGCGGGCCATCCCGGCGAAAGTACCCGTGCGGCATTTGCGCGCTACGCCGATGCTGTGCAGCTTGCGCCCGTTCATGCGCCTCCTGCTCCTCGTCGCCCTGCTCGCTGCGGCCCCGCTTGCGGCGCAGGACACCCTGCTCGTCCGCGCCCACCAGCGCGCCACCATCGTCACCGACCCTGCTGCCGGCGTGCGCGCCTATCCGCTCAAGCTGCGCTTCCCCAGCGCCCGGACGGCCGTGCGCAAGGCGCTGCTCACCCTCACGCTGGCTTGCCCCACCGGCTTGCGCTGCGCCGATTGGGACTACCTGGACCACGTGCTGGTGCGGCCGCTCAGCGGCACCGATACCTTCGAGGTGGCGCGCGTGCTCACCCCCTACGGCGGCCAGTTCGGCCCGGACTGGCGCTTCACCTGGCAGGCCGACATCACCGACTTCCTGCCCGTGCTGCGCGACAGCGCCGAGGTGATCTACGTGCACAGCGGCTACGAGCCCAACGAGGACCGCGGCTGGGCCCTCTCGCTCGACTTCCGCTTCGTGCAGGGACCGCCCGCCGCCGAGGTGCTCGCCGTGCAGCAGCTCTACCGGGGCCACTTCGCCTATGGCGACCCGGCGCGCTCCGTGGAGGAGGACCTGCCGCTGCGCGCCGTGGCCACCGATCCGCGCGCAGCCCTGCTGCGGGTGCGCATGCACCACACCGGCCACGGCATGAACACGGGCGATGGCTGCGGTGAATTCTGCCGCAAGTGGCGCAGCGTGAAAGTGGACGGCCGCGAGGTGAGCCGCACCGCCCTCTGGAAGGAGTGCGGCCACAACCCCCTGTACCCGCAGGCCGGCACCTGGATCTTCGACCGCGCCAACTGGTGCCCGGGCGAGCTGCAGCCCTCCGAGGCCGTCACCGTGCCCATCGCCGGCGGCGGCCGCCCGCTGGACAAGCACACCGTGGACATCGACCTGGAGCCCTACGCGCACGACAGCAGCACGGCGCGCACCAGCATCGCCGCCTACGCCGTGCAATTGGCCCGGCCGCGCGCGCTGCACGATGCGGCGGTGGAGGCCATCCTGCTGCCCAGCGACGATCCGCGCCATGCCCGGCTCAACCCCGCCGTGCACGAGCCGCGGGTGGTGCTGCGCAACAACGGCGAAGCCCCGCTGGACCTGCTGCTGATCCGCTACGGAACCGAGGGCTTCCGGGAGCGATCATACGTGCACGCCAGGCGCATCGCCTTCGGCGCAACCGACACCGTGACGCTGCCCCACCTCATCGACATGAAGCCGGGCCGCAACACCTTCACCGTGAGCGTGCACGAGCCCAACGGGCACAAGGACGGCTGGAAGCACGACAACGCCCTGCGCAGCACCTTCACCGCGGCCGATGTGCTGGACAGCGTCCTCATCGTGCAGCTGCGCACCAACGCCGAGCCGCAGCACAACGCGATCTCCCTGGCGTCCACGCGGGGCCGGCTGCACATCGACCGGCCGCTGGGCGCGCTGCGCCCCGATACCCTCTATACCGACACCCTGCGCCTGCCGCCGGCCAGCTACGTGCTGCAGCTGGCCGATACCGCCGGCGACGGGCTGGAGTTCTGGTACAACGCCAAGGGCGGGCGCGGCTTCCTGCGCCTGCTCGATGGGCAGGGCCGGCTGCTGAAGCGCTTCCAGAGCGATTGCGGCAATGGCCTCCAGTACCAGTTCCGCGTGGGCGGGCCCTCCACCGTGGCGCCCGATGCCGCGGCGGATATCGGCCTCTTCCCCACGCGCACCACGGGCCCCACCGTGCTCGACTACTTCGCCAACGTCCCGGGCGCCCTGCGCATCCGCGTGGTGGGCGAGGATGGTGCCGAGGCGGCGCTGATCGAGCCCCCCGCGCCGGTGAAGGAGCTCATCCTGCCGATCGACCTGAGCGACAAGCCGCGTGGCCGCTACACGGTGAAGGTGGAGCGCGACGGCGCGGAGGTCTTCAGCCGCAGGCTGCGGTTGGTGGAGGACTGAGCGTACCAGGCTGCGCTGCGGCTCAGGGTCGGTGGAGCTTGGCGTACCGCACCCCCAGGCCCGGGCTGCTTACCTGGAGGAGGTAGATGCCGGGTGGCTGTTCGTGCAAGGAGATGCGCATGCGGTCGGCCGCCAGGCTGCCACGCTGCACCTCGCGGCCGGCGGCATCGCTCAGGCGCCATTGCCAGGCTGCGGCCTGTGGCAGGGCTAGCTCCCAGGAGAGGCCGCCATCGTGGGTGCCGGGTGCGGCCAAGGCTTGGGCAGGCCCTTCGGTGACTGTGGCTGTGCCGCCCCCCGGCAGCGCGCCCAGGTATTGGGCCACCTGGTTGATCGGCTGGCCGTCGATCTGGTCGAATCCGCCGCAGATGTACAGGCTGTCACGCCAGAAGGCCATGTCGCGGATGCGGGCCAGGTCGGGCACCAAGGGGTGCGGGGTGTGGAATGTGCCCGGCAACCCGCTCCATTGGCTGCCGTCCCAGATGGCCAGCCCGCCATTGAGGGCCTGGCCGCCGGCGTGGTCGAAGACTCCGCCCACGTAGAGGTGGCCATGGTGCCATTTCATGCGCATGGCCGTTGCTCCGCCGGCCTCTGCCAGATAGGCCAACCCTCCGCCCATGTCGCTCCAGCTCTGGCCATCGAATGCAGCTACCAAGTTGCCGGGCGCGCCGGTGCTCTGCTTGAAGGTGCCGCACACGTAGAGCACGTCATCGTGGATGAGCACATCACGGATGTGGTAGGCGTTGCCCCAGCCGGGCACGTATTCCCATTCAGATCCATTGAACCGCATGAAGTACCTGATGCCAGGCCCTATCGGATTCTGGAATCCACCGGTCATGTAGGTCATGCCTTGGAATTCGAACACATAACCCACATAGTCGCCATTGTCCGGTGCCGGAGGGATCTGCCCCCAGGGCTCCCACTCGTGGAAGGCGCTGCCATCGTAGCGGTACACGCAAGCCTCGGGGTAGCCGCAGAGGCTCTCGGAGTAGCCGGTGGCGTACATGCTGGTGGCGCCCGGGGTCTTCTGCACCAGCGTGTTCAGGCCGCTGCTGGGCGGATTTACGCACTCCAAGGCCTCCCATCGTTGGTTCATCTCATCCAAGCGGGCGAAGGAGGCATTGCCAACCCCACCTCCTGCATCGAAGTTGTAGTTGCCGCATGAGTACAGATTGCCTAAATGACGCAGGAACCAGAAGGTCTGTTGGGCAGCCCCGCCGTTGATTGGTTGTATGCGGTGTGCCAAACTATCCCAGCGCATGCCGTTCCAGGCGGCTTGCCCAACACCGAGTACGGTATCGGACACATTCCTGATATAAAGGAAGGTTCCTCCAGCGAGCAGTCGATTGCTAATGCTGTCCCCATAAAGAGTCTGCACCTCGGTCGGCCCGATGGTGCCGCGTCCACAGGCCTTCCAGTTGGGCTGAGCGAACAAGGTGCTGGAGCATATGCTCAGGATACCCGTAAGAAAGCGCGAAAGCCTCATTGCCGAACGACTTTGGCTGACAGGACGATGCCCGAGGCACTGACCGCGCGCACCGCATACAAGCCGTTCGCATGCCTGGACAGATCGATGGCATGCCGCTTCTGGACCTGTTGCGCGATGGCTACCGCACGACCTGCAGCGTCGAAGACCTGTATCGCCCAAAGCTCATCGGTGGGCAGGCTCGCCATCCAAGCGCTCTGTGCATACGGTGTCAACAGCAGGGTGCCTTGCACCTGCGCAGGCATGGCCGCCTCAGGCAGGCCCACGGACAGTTGCGCACCGAAGCTGGCGATGAAGCCATCGTGCGGTGGGTCCAGGGATTCCGGGTAGCCGGTTTTGGGGAACTCATGGTCCATGGCACTGACGAACCGGTTCGGAAGTTGAAGGTAGATCGGTATGCGGCGGAATCCAAGGCCGTGTGGCGGGCGGCCTCTCCACCGACCACCGGTTGGCGGATGCGAGCGGAAGGCCACAGCTGGCGTGGCCCGTCGCCCTCTACCTTCGCGCCGCTTTTGCGACCCCATAGTTCAATGGATAGAATAGGAGTTTCCTAAACTCTTGATCCAGGTTCGACTCCTGGTGGGGTCACACGGGGAAGAGGGGTCCGGCTGTCGCAGGGCCCCTCTTCGTTTGTCCGCGGGGCGCGGCCGCCCTCAACAGAGCGCTGTGTGAAAGTGCGCTGCGGCCCTTGCCGGGCGCGGGAAAGCGGGCGTCTACTTTCGGCGGGGCCGCGTGCATCCTGTGCGCGCCCCCTGCACGCACCCATGCGCCTGGCACTCCTTGCCTGCCTGCTCTCGGCCACCGCCACGGCCTGGGCCCAGCCGCCCAACAGCGACTGCGCCACGGCCGCGCTCGTGTGCGCCCAGCAGCCCGTGGGCGGCGACAACACCGGCGCCAACGGCACGCTGCCCGGGTTCTGCCCCGGCACGGACAACCTGCTGTGGTACACCTTCACCACCAACAGCGTGGGCGGCCCCGTGCAGGTGGCGGTGGAGGGCATCGCCTGCCCCTTGGTGGGGGGCATGGACAACGAGCTGAGCCTGGTGGTGCTCGCCGGCAACGGCAGCTGTACCCCGGCATCCTTCACCGCGGTGTCGGCCTGCGAGCTGGATTCCATGGCCTTCGCGGTCACCACCCAATCGCTGATGCCCGGCACCGTCTACTGGGTGGTGGTCTCCGGCGCCATCAACGACGGCGCCCTCATCGCCGCCCAATGCGGCTTCAGCCTCACCGTATCGGGCCCCGGCGTGGATGTGGTGGGCGTGGACTTCACCGCCGGGCCCGACGAGGAGATCCCGCAGGGCGGCGCCGTGCAGCTCGATGCGCAGGGCGGCACCACCTACGACTGGACCCCGACCACCGGCCTCAGCGGCAACGGCATCCCAGACCCCATCGCCAATCCGCAGAGCTCCACCACCTACGCGGTGACCACCGTGATCGGCGGCTGCACCTACACCGACTCGGTGAGCGTGAACGTGATCCGCCTCATCGAGCCGCCCAACACCTTCTCGCCCAATGGCGATGGCCGCAACGACGTGTGGGAGGTGCCCGGCATCCAGGACTACCCCGGCGCCGTGGTGATGATCTACGACCGCTGGGGGCAGCGCGTGTTCAACAGCAACGGCTACCGCGAGCCGTGGGACGGCACGCGCAACGGGAACCCGCTCTCCGAGGGCACCTATTACTACCACATCCAGCTGAACCCGGTGGAGGGCCGCTCCGACCCCTACACGGGCTACATCTCCATCATCCGATGAGGACCGCCGCGCTGCTGCTCCTGGCCCTGCTGGCCTCCGCGCCCGCCGGGGCGCAGCAGCTGGCGCAGTACACGCAGTACGTCTTCAACCACTTCAGCGTGAACCCCGCCGTGGCCGGCAGCAAGGACTGCCTCGACGTGCGCCTCGGCTACCGCCAGCAGTGGGTGGGCCTAGAGGGCGCCCCGCGCAACGGGTGGGCCAGCCTGCACGGCACGCTGGGCCGCAAGAAGGGCGGGCCCAACCGCAACCGCCATGGCATCGGGTTCTTCGCCGAGAGCGACAACGCGGGCAACTGGGGCTATACGCGCCTGGCGCTGGCCTATGCCTACCACATGCAGATGGCGCGCGACTACCACCTGAGCTTCGGCTTCTTCGGCGGTGCGCAGCAGATGAAGTACGATGTGGGCGCCAGCACCGTGGTGGACTACAACGACCCGGCGCTCGACAGCCGGGCCACGGCGCTGGTGGTGCCCGAGGTGACCCCCGGCATCTGGGCCTACAACAAGGTGGCCTGGGCGGGCCTTTCCATGCACCAGGCCCTGGGCAACCGCATCAGCGGCATCGGCACGGATTCGCGGCTGGCGCGGCAGTTCATGCTCAGCGGCGGCTACAAGTACCGCATCGGGCGCAAGACCGCGCTCATCCCGAGCCTGCTGCTGAAGAAGAGCAAGGCCGCACCTTGGGCGCTCGACATCAATGGCATGGTGGAGTGGAACCGCAAGTTCGCCCTAGGGGCGGGCTACCGGGCCGGCGATGCGGTATCGGTGCTGATGAAGGTGAGCTTCGCCAAGTACTTCCAGCTCGGCTACAGCTACGACATCACCACATCGCGGCTCCGCGTGGGCAGCTCCAACACGCACGAGATCATCCTGGGCATCACCCCGTGCGGGCAGGAGGACATGAGCCGCCGCATGATCAATTGCCCGGCGTTCGACTAGACCCTTGAATCACCCGCGATGCGCATCCACGCCCTCCTCCCGCTCACGATCGCCGCGCTGATCCTGCTGCCCGCCGCGCCGGCGCAGGCCCAAGCGGGCACCGGCCGCACCCTGCACTGGGTGGGCGGCAACGGCTCATGGAGCGATGCGGCGCACTGGAGCCTGATGGCCGGCGGCGCCGGCGGTGCCGGCGTGCCGGGCGCCACCGACGATGCGGTGATCGCGCCGGCCGCCGAGACCGTGGTGGCGGTGGAGGGCCGCGCGCGCTGCCGCAGCCTGCGGCTGGATGGCGCCGCCGCCTTCGTGCGCGTGGATGGCGGAGGACGCGATGCGCTGGAAGTGCATGGCGATTGGTCGATGAGCGGCAGCGTGCAATGGGCCTTCGGCGGAACGGTGCGGCTCACCGGGGCGGGGGAGGGCCGCGTGATCGACACCCGGGGCATCCCCCTCGCCGGCCAGCTGCGGTTCGATGGCGAAGGCTCCTGGTCGCTGCTGAGCGACCTCCACCTCACCGAGGGCGACCTCACCTGGCGCTCGGGCACCGTGCACGCCGCGGGCGGCCTGGTGCAGGCCCGCACCCTGTGCAGCGAGGGCCGCGCCACCCAGCGCCTGATGGCCGGCCGCAGCGTCATCCGCCTCGCGCGCGCACCGGAGGCCGGTGTGCTGGAGCGCGTGGTACAGGCCCAGGAGGCCACGCTGCTGGTGGGGGCGGAGCCGGTGCGCCTGCCGCAGGCGATCCCCCCGGGCGGTGAGGACCGCGACGTGGCCGTGTGCGCCACCGGTGCGGGGCAGACGCCCTTCATCGCCACCACCTCGGCGACGACCAACTTCAACGGATTCAACGTCAGCTGCCGCGGTGCCTGCGATGCCACCATCACGGTGAGCGTCACCGGGGGCGTGGGTCCCTTCACCTACTCCTGGCTCTTCGGCGGCCCGGCCACGCAGACCTGGACGGGGGCATGCGGCGGCCCGCAGATCGTGGTGGTCACCGACGTGGGCCAGGGGGTGAGCTGCGGCGTGCCCATCAACGTCACCGAGCCGGGCCCCTTGGGTGTGATCTTCTTCGGCGCCGGCACCCCGCCCGCCTGCGCCGACGTGTGCAACGGCTCGCGCACGGCCCTGGCCATCGGCGGCGTGGCACCGCACAGCTACAGCTGGAACAATGGCGCGGGCACCGGCTCGTCGTTCAACCAGCTCTGCGCGGGCACCAATACCCTGGTGATCACCGACGCCAACAATTGCAGCTTCGATACCACCTTCACCTTCAACCTGCTGCCGATCCAGCCGAACCTGAGCTTCACGGGCACCTCGTGCAACGGCCTCTGCGATGGCACGGCATCGGTGAATCCCGCAGGCGGCACGCCCCCCATCGCCGTCACCTGGACGCCCGCGCCCGGCGGGGGCCAGGGCACCAACACGGCCACGGGCCTCTGCGCCGGCAACTACAGCGTGCTGCTGGTGGATGCCAACGGCTGCGATACCACGGTCGCCTTCACCATCGATCAGCCGCCGCCCATCGTGCCCAATCCCGCGCAGACCGATGCGAGCTGCTTCGGCGTGTGCGACGGCACCGCCACGGTGAATCCGACGGATGGCGTGGGCCCCTATGCCTACGACTGGACGCCCGCGCCCGGAGCGGGCCAGGGCACCAACGCGGCGACAGGGCTCTGCGAAGGCGCGTACAGTGTCCTCATCACCGACCAGGGCACGGGCTGCACCACCACGCAGGCCTTCACCATCGCGTCGCCGCCCGCCATCGATGTGCAGGGCACGGTCACGCCGGCCAGCTGCTCCGACGCCTGCGATGGCACCATCGGCATCACGGTGAACGGCGCGGTGCCGCCGTACACCATCACCTGGTCGCCGCCGGTGACGGGGCAGGGCACCCCGAACGCCACAGCGCTCTGCCCCGGAGTGTACAGCGTCACCGTGGCCACGCCGAACGGCTGCGACACCACGCTCACCTTCACGGTCACCGCGCCCGCGCCGATCCAAGCCGCCGTGCAGACCACCGATGCGAGCTGTGCGGGCGTGTGCGATGGCGCGGCCCAGTCCCCCGGCGTCACCGGCGGAACCGCGCCCTATGCCTTCCTGTGGACGCCTTCGCCGGGTGCGGGGCAGGGCACCGATACCGCCACGGACCTGTGCGCGGGGAGCTACACCCTGCTGATCACCGATGCGAACGGCTGCGACACCCTCATCGCCTTCACGATCAATGAGCCGCCGCCCTTGGTAGTGGTGCCCGCCCAGACGGATGTGACCTGCGGCAGCCTGTGCGATGGCACCGCGAGCGTGGCGGTCTCCGGCGGCTCGCCGGGCTACACCTATGCCTGGACGCCCGCCGTCACCGGGCAGGGCACGCCGGATGCGACGGGCCTGTGCGCGGGCAGCTACAGTGTGCTGATCACCGATGCGAACGGCTGCACCATCACCCAGTCGTTCACCATCCTCGATGCCGTGCCGCTGGATGTGTCGCTGCAGGTGCTGCCGGCCAGCTGCCCCGATGCCTGTGATGGCGAAGCGGGCGTGATCGTAACGGGCGGGCAGGCGCCGTATGCCTTTGCCTGGTCGCCCGAGCCCGGCGCGGGCCAGGGCACGGCTGCGGTCACCGGCCTCTGCCCGCAGGCCTATTCCCTGGTCATCACCGATGCGGTGGGCTGCGATACCACCATTGCCTTCACGGTGCCGGCGCCGCCGCCGATCGTTGCGACCGGCACGGTGACGCCGCCCTCGTGCAGCGGTGCGTGCGATGGGAGCATCAGCCTGTCGGCGAGCGGAGGCGACGGTACCTTCACCTACCTCTGGTCGCCTGGGGTGACCGGTCAGGGCACGCCGAATGCCACGCTGCTCTGCGCGGGCAGCTACCAGGTCACCGTTTCCAGCGGCGGCTGCGACACCACGATCACTTTCGAGCTCATCGCTCCGCCGCCGATCGATGCCGCACTGACCACGACTGACCCCACATGCGCCGGTGCATGCGATGGCGCGGCCAGCGTGACGGTGGCCGGTGGCACGCCGCCTTATGCCTTCCTGTGGACACCCGCGGTCAGTGGCCAGGGTACGCCGGATGCAGCGGACCTCTGTCCCGGCAACTATACGGTGCTGGTCTCGGATGCGGCGGGCTGCGACACGCTCATCACCTTCACCATCATAGAGCCGCCGCCCATCGTGGTGGACCTGACGACAACGCCGGCCAGCTGCGGCGGACTCTGCGACGGCACGGCCACAGCAACCGTGACGGGCGGCGCTGCGCCGTACCAATACGATTGGCAGCCGGAGCCCGGGAGCGGCCAGGGCACGCCGGATGCGACGGGCCTCTGCCCCGGCGCCTATGCGCTTACGGTGACGGATGCGAACGGATGCGTCTTGGCCACGCCCTTCACCATCAGCACACCATCGGGAATCGACGCCCAGGGCACGGTGACGGATGCCAGCTGCGGCAACAGCTGCGATGGCGCCATCGCCGTGACGACGGCGGGCGGGCTTCCGCCCTACACCTACACATGGTCGCCGGAGCCGGGCACCGGCCAGGGCACGCCCAACGCGGGCGGGCTGTGCGCCGGGGTCTGGACGCTGCAGATCACCGATGCGGCGCAATGCGACACGGTGCTGCTGTTCACGGTGGATGAGCCGGACCCCATCCTGCCCAACGGGGTGAGCACCGATGAGACCTGCAATGGCCCCTGCGATGGCACCGTGACGGTGAGCCCCACGGGCGGCGTGGCCCCCTACACCTTCACGTGGGACCCCCCACCGCCGGTGGGCGATGGCACCAATGCAGGCAGCGGCCTGTGCCCGGGGACCTGGAGCGTCACCATCACCGATGCCAGCGGCTGCGACACCACCGCGGTGTTCGAGGTGCTGCCCAAGGTGCCGGTGACGAACAACCTCGTCTGGACCGATGCCACCTGCCCCAACACGTGCAGCGGAACGGCATCGGTGACGCCGGCAGGCGGCATCCCCCCGTACACCATCGTGTGGGTCCCGGAGCCGCCCACAGGCCAGGGCACCACGGCCGTGAGCGGCCTCTGCATCGGGCTCTGGGAGGTGCAGGTGTTCGATGCCGTGGGCTGCGTGGGCGCCACGCCATTCTTCATCGGCGCACCGCCGCCATTCGATGCGGGCCTTGCGGTGAGCCCGGAGGATTGCACGGCACCCTGCACCGGATCGGCCACCGTGACCCCCACGGGCGGAACGGGCGCCATCACCATCCTCTGGTCGCCTGAGCCCGGCGGCGGGCAAGGAACGACCACGGCCACCGGGCTCTGCGCCGGCACGCCGTACACGGTCACCCTCACCGATGCCAGCGGCTGCGACAGCACCTTCACCTTCACGGTGGATCCCTTCACGCCCATCGCCCCCAACAGCAGCAGCACGCCGGTGAGCTGCGCGGGCTTCTGCGATGGCACGGCCACCGTGGGTCCCACGGGCGGAGCCGGCCCCTACTCCTTCCTCTGGTCGCCGGGGGGCCAGGATACGCCCCAGGTGAGCGGCCTCTGCGAAGGGGTGTACACCGTGACGATCACCGACGCCAATGGCTGCAGCATCGATGCGCAGGTGCTCATCACCGGTCCGGCGCCCATCGCGGGCAATGCGGCCGTCTCGGACATCTCGTGCAACGGTGAGTGCGACGGGGCCATTGCGCTCAACGTGACGGGCGGCGTAGCGCCCTACACCTATGCATGGACCCCCACGCCACCGAACGGCCCGGGGCAAGCGTCAGCCACGGGGCTCTGCGCCGGCACCTGGGAGGCGGTGGTGACGGATGCGACCGGGTGCAGCACCACGCTCGCGTTCACCCTCACGGAGCCTGATGCGCTCGCGCTCAGCGTAGCCGTTACGCCGAGCGAATGCCAGGTCTGCATCGGCACCGCCGCCGCCACCGTCTCCGGCGGCACGGCGCCCCTCACCGTGGAATGGTACAGCGCGGCCGGCTCGCTCATCGGCGCCGGCCTCAGTGTGAGCGACCTCTGCGCCGGCGTGTACACGGCGGTGCTGACGGATGCCAGCGGATGCTCGGTCCAGCAGGCCGTGGCCGTCACCGATGCCGCAGGCGAGGACATCACCGCCGTGGATGGTGCCACCAGCTGCCCCAATGCCTGTGACGGCAGCGTGAGCGTGGACCTTGTCTGCGCCGATGCACCGTGCGTCATCGCCTGGTTCGATGGGCAGGGCAACGACCTGAATGCGAACGGCACCGCGCTCTCCGGGCTTTGCCCCGGCGATTACCTGGTGCAGGTGACCAATGCGTCCGGCTGCGTGAGCATTGACACCGCCACGGTGGCGGCGCCCTCCCCAACGGACCTGCTGGTGAGCAGCGAACCGGTCTCCTGCGCCGGCGCATGCGATGGCACTGCCACGGTGGGCGTGAGCGGCGGCACGCCGCCCTATACCTTCACATGGTCGCCTGAGCCGGGCGGCGGACAGGGCACGCCGCAAGCCACGCAGCTCTGCCCCGGCGTCTACACCGTGCTCATCAGCGATGGCGGCGGATGCGACACCACGGCGCAGGTGCTGATCACGGAGCCCGCGCTGCTTGCAGTAGGGTCGGTGGTGATCGGCGCCTCCTGCGCAGGCCAATGCGATGGCAGCATCACCCTGAACATCACCGGCGGCACCGCACCCTACGGCATCGCGTGGTCTCCGCAGCCGCCGGGCGGCCAGGGCGGATTGCCTGCGGCGTTCGGGCTCTGCCCGGGCGATTGGACGGTGGTCATCACCGATGCCAACGGATGCTCCTACACCGAGACCTATACCATCACGGAGCCGCAACCGCTGCAGGTGGCCGTGAGCACCGTGCCGAGCACCTGCCCCAACTGCGACGGACAGGCGACGGCCGCCATCACCGGCGGCACGCCGCCCTACACCGCCGAATGGTCGCTGGGTGGCACGGTGGTGGCCACGGGCGAGAGTGCGACGGGCCTGTGTGGCGGCCTCTACACGCTGGCGGTCTCCGACATCAACGGTTGCAGCAGCACGCAGCTGGTGCAGGTGAGCGACGGCAATGCCGACCCGCTCACGCCGGTGAACGGGCAGACCACCTGCGGGAACACGTGCGATGGCGAGGTGAGCGTGTCCTTCACCTGCAGCGCACCGCCGTGCAACCTGGTGTGGTACGATGCCACGGGCAACGTGCTCGCCACGAATCAGGGCGCGCTCACGGGCCTCTGCGTCGGCGCTTACACGGCTGAGCTGACCAATGGCAATGGATGTGTCAGCTTCGCCACGGCCGAGGTCACGCCCTCGCAGGCCATCATTCCCAACCTGAGCAGTTCGCCAGTGACCTGCGCCGGGGCGTGCGACGGCACGGCCACCGTTGGCCCCACGGGAGGCGTGGCCCCCTATACCTTCCTCTGGAGCCCCGGCGGTGAGGACACCCCGCAGCTGACGGGCCTGTGCACCGGCGTCTACACCGTGCTCATCAGCGACGCTTCGCAGTGCGACACCACCGTGCAGGTGCTCATCACCGAGCCGCAGCCCCTGGCGGTGACGGCCACGGTGCAGGAGGTGCAGTGCGCGGGCGACTGCAACGGGGCCATCACGGCGGCCGTCACCGGTGGCGTAGCCCCATACGCCTACGCTTGGTCACCTGAGCCCCCGGCCGGCCAGGGCACCAATGCCATCAGCGGACTCTGCCCCGGCACCTGGACGCTGACCGTGACCGATGCCGGCGGTTGCATCCTCGCAGAGGATTTCGTGCTCGTCGAGCCCGCACCCGTGCAGGCGGTCATCACCGTCACCGAGAGCGCGTGCGGGGTCTGCAACGGCACGGCGGCCGCTGCGCCGGTCGGCGGCACAGCGTCCTACTTCACCACCTGGCTGAGCGGCGGAGCCATCATCGGCACGGGGGACAGCATCAGCGGACTCTGCGCGGGCTTCTATCAGGCCATCGTCGCGGATGCCAACCTCTGCGCGGATACGGTGCTCGTGGCCATCAGCGATACCGACGGGGAGCAGCTCACCCTTGCCGATGGGATCACCAGCTGCCCCGGTGATTGCGACGGTACGGCGAGCGTTGACTTCACCTGTGCGGAGCCGCTGTGCTCCATCGCCTGGTTCGATGCATCGGGCACCGACCTCGGGCAGACGGGCAGCACCGCCACCGGGCTCTGCGCAGGCCTCTACCTGGTGCAGGTCACGAATGGCCTGGGCTGCATCACCATCGATACGGCCTTCGTTACCGAGCCCGACCCGATCGTGCCCAACCTCGGCACCACGGCCGTCTCCTGCGCGGGCCTTTGCGACGGATCGGCCACGGTAGGCCCCACGGGCGGGCAGGCCCCCTACGTGTTCCTCTGGGCCCCCGGCGGTGAGGACATGCCGCAGGTGACGGACCTGTGCGCCGGCGCCTACAGCATCACCATCACGGACCAGGCGGGCTGCAGCATCACGCAGGACGTGCTCATCACCGAGCCTCAACCATTGGCCGTGGCGGGCACCATTGTGCCCATCACCTGCAACGGCGCGTGCGATGGTGCCATCACGGCAGACGCCAGCGGCGGCACTCAGCCCTATGCCTACAGCTGGTCGCCGGAGCCGGGGGGCGACCCCACGCTGCCGGCGATCACCGGCCTCTGCGCGGGCGACTGGACGGTGACCGTCACCGACGGCAACGGATGCACGACCTCCGCCACTTTCGCCATCACGGATCCGCCGCTGCTCGAGGTCCAGGTGGCCACCACGGACAACATCTGCTTCGGCGATTGCACAGGGACCGCTACCTCGGTGGTGAGCGGCGGCGCTGCGCCCTACACGCTCATCTGGCGCGACGGGGCCGGGAGCATCGTTGCGCAGGATGTGCCGGACCTCGGTGCGCTGTGTGCGGGCGACTACAGCCTGGAGGTGACCGATGCCAATGGCTGCACCATCAACGCCCCCTTCACCATCACGCAGGGCGATGCGATCGAGGCCAACCTCACTTGGACCAACGAGACCTGTTTCGGTCCCTGCGATGGAACAGCCGCCATTGCGCCGAGCGGCGGCACCGGGCCATTCACCATCTCCTGGTCGCCGGAGCCCGGCACCGGACAAGGCACCGAACAGGTGACGGGCCTCTGCGCCGGTGACAACAGCGTCACCATCACCGATGCGCTGGGCTGCGACACCACCTACACGTTCACCGTGCTGCCCTACACCGACATCGCGGACAACGCCGCGGTGACCGACGTGCAGTGCAATGCGGCCTGCGATGGCAGCATCGTGCTCAGCCCGACGGGCGGCATCGGCAACTTCACCTACAACTGGAGCCCGGTGCCGCCGAACGGCCAGGGCAACGATTCCGCCACCGGCCTGTGCCCGGGCACCTGGCAGGTGATCATCGGTGACGATGTGGGCTGTTCATTCACCTTCACCTATGCCATCAACGAGCCGTCGCCGCTGTCGCTCAACGTGGACCAGGTCACCGACGCCAGCTGCGCCGATGCCGCTGATGGCGCCGTCGCCGTGACCATTGGCGGCGGCACACCCGCCTACGAAACCGCATGGTCGGGTCCCGGCGGCTTCGCGTCAACCGACGAGGACATCAGCGGCCTCGCACCGGGTGACTATTCGATCACCGTCACGGATGCGAACGGATGCACCATCACGCAGCAGGTCACGGTGGCCGCGCTCAGCACGGTGGTGGCGGATGCCGGGGCGGACCTCACCGAGTGCTTCGGCGTGGCCATCACGCTGGACGGATCGCAGAGCACAGGTGCCCTCACCTATCAGTGGCTCGATGACCAGGGCGACGTCATCGGCACCGATCCGGTGCTCGCCCTCCCGGGCCTGGCCAACGGCTCCTACACCTTCACGCTGATCGTGGCCGACGGCCCATGCACGGACAGCGATGCGGTGACCGTGACCGTTCTCGACCTGCCCATCGCCGACGCCGGCCCGGACCAGACCATCTTCCTCAGCGGCACGGCCACCTTGGGCGGTTCGCCCACCGGCCCGCAAGGAGCGGTGTTCCTCTGGTCGCCCGATTCGCTGCTTAGCAGCGCCACGGTGCCCGACCCCGTGGCCGACCCGCCGTCGACCACCTGGTTCACCGTGCTTGTCACCGCCCCGAATGGCTGCGTGGCGCTCGACTCGGTGCTGGTGACCGTAGTGCCCGAGGTGGTCATCCCCAACGGATTCACGCCCAACGGCGACGGCTGGAACGATGCCTGGGTGATCGACTTCATCGACCTCTTCCCGGAGAGCGAGGTGGAGGTGTACAACCGCTGGGGTGAGCTGCTCTTCCGCAGCGTGGGCTACAGGACGCCTTGGGATGGGCGCTACAACGGCGGCTTCGTGCCCGTGGGCACCTACTACTACGTGGTGAAGCTCAACGATCCGCGCTTCCCCGACGCCTTCACTGGTCCGCTCACCGTGATCCGCTGATGCCATGAAGACCCTTCGCCACTTCCTCCTTTCCGCAGCGGTGGGCATGGCCGTGCTGCAGGGCCATGGCCAACAGCTGCCGCAGCTCACGCAGTACGTGCTCAACGATTACATCTTCAACCAGGCCGTCGCTGGCAGCCGGCCTTTCTTCGAGCTGCGCACCGGGCACCGCTACCAATGGGTGGGGGTGCAGGATGCGCCGCGCACCTTCACCCTCAGCGCCTCCTCGCCGCTGGGCGCCAAAATGGGCCTCGGCGGCTACCTCTTCACCGACATCGTGGGCCCCACGCGGCGCACCGGCGTGCAGCTTTCCTGGGCCTACCACCTGCGGCTCACGGAGGACATCCGTTTGGGCATGGCCCTCTCCGGCGGGCTGCTCCAATTCCTCATCGATGGATCCAAGATCCAGTTCCGCGACCCCGGCGACCCCATCATGGACGACCAACTGCGCGGTGAACTGAAGCCGGATGCCACCTTCTCCTTCCTGCTCTACCATCCCAACTGGTGGGTGGGCGCCGCCGCGCCGCAGCTGCTGAACAACGAGGTGGTATTCCTGCACGAGAACACGGGAACGCTGAGCCGCATGGAGCGCCACTACTATGCGATGGGCGGCTATCGGCTGCCCTTGGGCGAGGACTTCAGGCTGGAGCCGTCCTTCATGGTCAAGTACGTTGCGCCGGTGCCGATGAAGGTGGACGTGAACCTGCTCATGCGCTACCGGAACACGGTTTGGCTCGGCGCCGGCTACCGCACCAACGACGCGTGGAGCGCCACCATCGGGTACTGGCACAAGCAGCAGTTCCAGTTCGGCTATTCCTACGATGTGATCACCAGCAACCTGCGCAATTACAGCACGGGCACGCACGAGGTGACCCTGGCCATCACGCTGGGCCGCCCGGCGGCTGGCGCGCAGCCTGCACCGTAGCGGGCTGCGGTCCGTGAGGCCTCCCGGCGTGCCGGCACCCTCGGATTTCGTCGACCGCATCACCATTATCGTCGATAATGCCTACGGCCGTGGGCATTTCCCTTGCCCTGCCCCGGGGCGATCTCAGTACCTTGCCGCCCCTTTTCGGGCGTGGCCCGTTGCGCGTGGGAGTGATGCAGCCGAGATTGACCCTGGCCTTTTCAGCCCTCCTGCTGGCGGCGCTTGCGTTGGTGCCCCGGACGGCCCAGGCCCAGGATTGCATCGCCGACCAGGACCAGCAGTTCGAGTCGTGCTCGGCGAGTTTCTATGACTCGGGCGGTGCGGGCGGCAACTACGCTAGCAACCTCGATGTCACGATCACCATCTGCCCCACGGGCGGCCCGGGCGCAGGCCCATTCACAGCGGTACGGTTCATCACGTGGGACCTGGCCGGCGGACCGCCGCCTGGCGACCGTTTGGAGGTGTTTGACGGAGCAACCACCGGCGGCACGCTGCTGGCCACTGGCACCAGCATCACCTCGCTCGCCGGGCAGACCTTTACCGCCACGGACGCCACCGGTTGCCTGACCTTCCGTTTCCAGAGCGATGGCAGCGGAACGGCCGCCGGCTGGCAGGCGCGGATCGTGACCACCCCTTGGCCAGGCACGGCAGGCAGCGCTACAGTCTGCTCCAGCGGCCCGACGCTGGACCTCTTCAGCCTGTTGGGAGCCCTGCCCGACCCCGGTGGGTCCTGGACCGCACCAGGGGGCGCTTCCCACAGCGGAACACTCAATCCGGCCATCGACCCCGGGGGTACCTATACCTATACCCATGCAGGCGCGCCTCCCTGTCCGGATGCCAGCGCTGCCGTCACGGTGACCCGGGTTCTGGCACCTAGCGCGGGCACCAACGGCACTGCCACCTTCTGCGCCACCGGGGCCTCTGCTGCCCTCATCAACTTCCTCGGCGGCACCCCCGATGCCGGCGGCACGTGGTCAGGTCCCAACGGACCGCACAGCGGCACCTTCAATCCCGCAGTGGACCCTGCGGGCACCTACACCTACACCGTGATGGGCGCACCGCCCTGCGCGAACGCCTCTGCCACGGTGATCGTGACGGTGAATCCCCCGGCCAATGCAGGTACCAGCGGCTCCACCAGCGTGTGCAGCAACGGCGCCCCCTTCGCGCTCATCGGCATCCTCGGCGGCAGCCCGCAGCTCACCGGCGCATGGACCGGCCCCGGCGGCGCTCCTGTCAGCGGCACCTACACGCCCGGCACCAGCACGCCCGGTGTGTACACCTACACGGTGCCCGGTCTGCCGCCCTGCCCGGCCGCCATCTCCACCGTTACCGTGCTGCAGACCCCGGCGCCCAATGCCGGCATCTCGCGCAGCATCACGGTCTGCAGCGATGATGCACCCTTCTCCATGGTCGGTCAGCTGCTCGGGTCGCCCGATGCGGGCGGAACCTGGTTGGGGCCGCTTGGCGCCCATGGCGATCAGTTCAATCCCGCTGTGGACCCCGCCGGCGCCTATACCTACACGGTGGCCGGTACCGGCCCTTGCGCCAATGCCAGCGCCACCCTCACCATCACCGTGCGCCAGCGCCCGAGTGCCGGGACCAACGGGAGCATCACGCTCTGCACCACCGATGGCAGCTTCAACCTTTTCAGCGCCTTGGGGGGTACCCCGAATGTGGGGGGCACTTGGCGCGACCCCAGCAATGCCGTGCATTCCGGCATTTTCATTCCGGGCACAAGTGCGACCGGGGCCTACACCTACACGGTAACCGGCCTGCCGCCCTGCGCCCCCAGCAGCGCCACGGTGACGGTGGCCGTGAACACGGCACCAAACGCCGGAACTGGGGCAGGCACCACGGTCTGCTCCAACGATGCGTCCTTCAGCCTCTTCGGCTTGCTCGGGGGATCGCCCCAGGCGGGCGGTACCTGGACCGGGCCGCTGGGTGCGCATAGCGGCACCTTCAATCCCGCCAGCGACCCCGCCGGCGCCTACACCTACACGGTGCTCGGCCTCGCCCCGTGCGCCAACGCCAGCGCCACCGTGAACGTGACGGTGAACCCCGCACCGCAGGCCGGCACCGATGGCAGCCGCACCGTGTGCGCGAACGCGGCCGATTTCGACCTGATTGATGAGCTCGGCGGTTCGCCTTGGACGACCGGCACTTGGACTGCGCCAGGCGGCGGGGCAAGCACCGGCATCTTCACCCCGGGCACCAGTCCCGCCGGCGTCTACACCTACACCGTGACCGGTCTGGCGCCCTGCGCCCCCGCCATCGCCACGGTCACTGTTGGCGTGGTGGCTCCGCCGAACCCCGGCACCAATGGCAGCATCACCGTCTGCAGCAGTGATGCCCCGGTGAATCTCTTCGCCTTGCTGGGCGGAAGCCCGCAGCCGGGAGGAACGTGGACCGCCCCGGGAGGTGCGCCCCATAGCGGCACCTACCTCCCCGGCACCCAAGCCGGCGGGAATTACACCTATACCGTGGCGGGCACGACGCCTTGCGGCCCGCTCAGCGCCGTGGTACAGGTGAACCGCGTGATCGCGCCGAATGCCGGCACGAACGGCACCATCACCGTGTGCAGCACCAATGGGCCTTTCGATATGCTCACGGCGCTGGGTGGCAACCCCAATGGCACCGGTTTCTGGCTCAACGCAACGAACCAGCCGGTGAGCGGCACCTTCACCCCCGGCATCACGCCGGCCGGCACTTACACCTACGTGGTGCCGGGCACGGCACCGTGCGCGAATGATTCCGCCACGGTGACCGTGGTGGTGAACCAGGCGCCGAATGCGGGCACCAACGCCTCCACCGTGGTGTGCAGCACGGATGCCGCATTTCCCCTGATCGGCGTGCTGGGCGGCACGCCCGATGCAGGCGGGCAGTGGACGCGCCCCAACGGCACCCCGCACAGCGGCATCTTCACACCGGGCCAGAGCGCGGCGGGCGGCTACACTTACACCGTTCAGGGCCTGACCCCCTGCCTCAATGCCACCGCGGTGGTGACCGTGAGCGTGACGCAGCGCCCCAATGCGGGCACCGATGCGACCGTTACGCGCTGCTCGAATGCGCCGCCGGTAAACCTCTTCGGCCAGTTGGGCGGCACGCCGCAGACGGGAGGGACCTGGAGCGGGCCATCGAGCATCCCCTCCGGCGTCTTCACGCCCGGCACCGATCTCCCGGGTGATTATGTGTATACCGTGGCGGGCACCGCCCCCTGCGCGGATTCCAGCGCCACGGTGACCGTGGTGGTCAACCAGGCACCGAACGCAGGAGGTGACGGCAGCATCACCATTTGCCAAGGAACCCCGAGCGTCGATCTCTTCAGCGTGATCACTGCACCATTCGACCTCACCGGCACATGGACGGAACAGGGCACGCCCACGGGGCAGCTCGCCGGCAGCTTCTTCAACACCGCAGCCCTGCCGCCTGGCACGTACACGTTCCGGTATGAGGTTCCGGGAATCGGCGGCTGCGCTGCCGATGAGTCGAATGCCACGGTGGTGATCGTCGCGCTGCTCGATGCGGGCACCAGCGGCACGCTTCCGGCTTGCAGCAGCAACAGCGCGGTGAACCTCTTCAGCGGGCTGGGCGGCACCCCTCAGCCCGGTGGGCTATGGATCGACCTCAGCGGCACGGGCGCGCTCACCGGGCAGTCCTTCAACGCCACGCAGGTGTCCGCGCCGGGCACCTACGCATTCCGGTACCGACTCACCGGGGCGCTCAGCTGCGCGGCGGATTCCGCCACGGTGACCGTGAACGTGACCGCTGCGGCGAACCCAGGCTGCGATGGAGCCGTGACCTTCTGCAGTACGCTGGGCCAGCCCCAGAGCCTGATCGCCTACCTGGGTTGCAGCCCGCAGCCGGGCGGTCAGTGGCGCAGGAATACACCTGCCGGACCCAGCTTCAGCGGGTCCTACACGCCCGCCACCGACAACGCAGGCATCTTCTACTATGTCTTCAACCAGGGTGCGCCGTGCAGCACGGTATGGGCTGCGGTGACGGTGACGGAGGTGGAAGGGCCCGATGCCGGGCTTCCCAACTCGGTGCAGAAATGCAGCAGCGATGCGCCCTTCAATATGACGGCCTCGCTGAACGGCACGCCCGATGCGGGTGGGCAGTGGTTCTTCAACAGCGTGCCGCACGGCCCCACGTTCGTGCCGGGGCTCGATGCGCAAGGGGTGTATGAGTACCGGGTCACGGGACAGGCGCCATGCCAGCCCGTTTCCTCCTTCCTCACAGTGAGCGTGACCAACCGGGCCAACGCCGGCTGCAACAGCGGATTCACAGCTTGCAGCACGGCGCCCCAGTTCCAGCTCTTCCCGCTGCTGACGTGCAACCCGGATTTCGGGGGCTTCTGGCTCGACCCCAACCTGGCGCCGCACCTCTCGGGGGCCTACACGCCCGGCACGAGCCTGCAGGGCGACTACCGCTACATCGTGCCCGGAAACCCGCCTTGCGCCAATGACACGTCCATCGTGAGCGTGTTCGAGACGCCCTCGCCCAATGCGGGCTGTCCCGGCAATGCCTCCTTCTGCGCACTGCCCGGCAGCCCCGGTGTACCGTTGATCAACTACCTGGGCTGCGCGCCGAGCCCCTTCGGCACCTGGGTGGGCCCGGCACCCGGCAATCCGCCCTTCAGCGGCCTCTTCGTGCCGGGGGTTTCCGCCGCAGGCGTCTACACCTACACGGTCACCGTGCCGGGCTGCGGCAGCGCTAGCGCCACGGTGAGCGTACAGGTGAGCGATCCCTCGAACGCGGGCTGCAGCGCATCAATCTTCAAATGCAGCAACGATGCCGCCTTCGGCATGGCGGACCTCTTGGGATGCGCGCCAGCGGCCAACGGATCCTGGTCGGGCCCCTTGCCTTCCACCGCCGGCATGAACGGGGTCTTCACGCCGGGGGCCACGGCACCTGGCACCTATCGCTACACCGTGCCGGGCAACGGAGCCTGCCCGAGTGCGACCGCCGACCTCACCGTGAATGTGACGCAGCGGCTGGAGGCCGGCGCGAACAGCAGCCTGTCGCTCTGCCGAACGGCGGGCGCCGCACCCCTCTTCCCCTTGCTGGGGCCTACGGCGCAGGCGGGCGGCAGCTGGTTCTACAACAGTGTCACGCCGCACTCGGGCACCATCCAGCCCAGTATCGCCGCTGCGGGGAGCTATGTGTACCGACATGCCGCGAACGGCCCCTGCGCCGCCGATTCAGCCATCGTGAGCGTGCAGCTCTTCGATGAGCCGAATGCGGGATGCGATGGACTGGTGCAGGTCTGCAGCGATGCGCAGCCCTTCATCCTCTTCGCCAGCCTCGGCTGCGGGGCGGAGCCGGGAGGGTTGTGGTTCAACCCGCAGGGCGCGCCGCACACGGGCATCTTCAATCCGATGACCGATGGCAGCGGTTCGTACAAGTACCGACTGGCGGGGAATGCCGGCTGCGGCCCCGACTCGGCCTATGTGACCGTGCTGCTGTTCGATGCCGTGGATGCGGGCGGGAACGGACAGGTTCAAGTGTGCAGCAATGCGCCCCAGTTCCAGCTCTTCGACCTTCTCCTCGGTACACCGGATCCCGGCGGCGCATGGTACGACCCATCGGGTGGCGTGGTGAGCGGCACCTACATCCCCGGCACCTCCGACCCCGGCCCATACAAGTACAAAGTGGTCGGCCAAGGGCCCTGCGCCAGCGATAGCGCCACGGTGACGGTGTTCGAGAGCGCGGCGCCCGAACCGGGCATCGCCACCATCGGCGCGCTTTGCAGCAGCCAGGGGCTCACCTCCTTGATCGGCCTGCTAGCGGGCACGCCTGATGCGAACGGCACTTGGACCTTCGGCAATACGGAGGTTCCGCCCTTCATCAACCCGGAGAGCGACCCTCAGGGCATCTACACCTACACTGTGGCCGGAATCGCTCCCTGCCCGGATGCCAGCGCTTCCGTCTCCATCACGATCACGCAGCAAGCCCTTGCCGGCACGGATGGTTCCATTACTGCGTGCGAAGGGGCGTCCGCCATCGCGCTGGTGAGCGGCCTTGGCGGCACGGTGACGCCCGGTGGCGCATGGATCAACGGTTGCGGCCTGGGCACCCTCACCAATGGGGTCTATGACGCAAGCGCGCTGGTGGATGGGCAGGGCTGCGGCTTCACCTACCTGCATGCGGCCGATGGGCCTTGCCCCGCAACGAGCGCATCGGTAAGTCTGATCATCGTGGGCGCGCTCGATGCCGGGGATGACATCGCGCTGCAGGCCTGCCGCGGCGACCTGCTCGACCTGTTCGATGCCTTGGGCGGAGCGCCCCAGCCCGGAGGGGCCTGGCAGAACCAGGACAATGCCCCGGGCTTCAATGCGGCTGGTCTATTCAACACCGCGGCGGTTCCAGCGGGCACCACATGGCGCTTCGATTACGTGCTGCCCTCGCTGCCGCAATGCGATGGGGATACCGCCCGCGTGACAGTGGAGGTGATCAGCGGCCCCTTCGCCGGCAACGGCGGCCCCCTCTCCGTCTGTGCGAATTCACCGCCGATCAACCTGGGCACAGCGCTCTCCGGCGATCCGGACGCTGGCGGCACGTGGTTCAATCAGAATTGGCAGCCTGTGGTCAACGGCGTATTCCTACCCTCCTTCGGCAGCGGTGCCTACTACTACGTGGTGAGCGGGAGCGGCGTATGCCCCGCGGATACCGCGACCGTGACGGCTGCGGTGACTCAGCCGCCGAACGCGGGCAATGACACGGGTATCGCCATCTGCTCCATCGATTCGCCCGTGGTGCTCTTCACGCTCTTGGGGGCCAGCGCCCAGTCCGGTGGCACGTGGACCTTCACGCCGCAGGGCGGCGGCACGCCCACCCCGCACTCGGGCACCTATAACCCCGCCGTGGATGCGCCAGGCACTTATCGCTATCGTGTCCTTGGTATACCACCGTGCGCCGACGATTTCGCGAACGTGACGGTGACCGAGCCGCAGGCCCCGGACGCCGGCTGCGATGCCTCTGCAACATTGTGCTCCAATGGATCGTCCGTTCCGCTCCTTACACTGCTCGGATGCGTGCCCCAGACCGGCGGCTCCTGGATCAATGTCACCGCTGGCGGCACCCCACACGGCAATCAGTTCAATCCGGCCGTCCATTCCCCCGGCGTGTACCGCTACCGGCTGACGGGAACTGCGCCCTGCCCGAACGACAGCGCCGAGGTCACCATCGCCGTGAACCCGGCAACCAACGCCGGTCAGAGCGCGACGATACAGGCCTGCCAGACGCAGACGGAGGTGGACCTCTTCGCTGCACTCGGCCCCAGTGCGCAGGGCGGCGGCACATGGACGGACAACAATGGATCCGGCGCGCTCGCGGGCAGCCTGTTCAACCCATCCGCAGCCGGCAACGGCAGCTGGGGGTTCACCTACACGGTCACCGGCCTTGCGCCCTGCCAGAGCTCCTCCGCCAACGTGACGGTTCAGGTGGGCGTGGGCAGCAGCGCTGGAACGGATAGCACGCTGGTGCTTTGCGGCAATTTGGGAGCCTACGACCTGTTCAATGCGCTGGGTGGGTCGCCCCTTCCCGGAGGCACTTGGACCGACCCAACCGGTACCGGCGCCCTCGGGGCAGGCGGGGTGTTGAACGTCGGCCTGTTGCCAATCGGCGGCGCATCGCCCTTCGTGTACACGATCGAGGACGCCGGCTGCGGAACCGTTTCCGCAGTTGTGCTCGTGACGGCGGCTCCGTTCCCGGTGGCGGGCACGGGCACGAGCCTCACCCTTTGCTCCACCTCCGATGCGATTGACCTCTTCGGTCAGCTGGATGGCGGCCCCGACAGCGGTGGCAGCTGGACGAACCCCGGCGGACAGGCTCACAGCGGCAGCTTCATTCCCGGCACGGATGCCCCGGGCAGCTACACCTATACCGTTGCGGGCACCGCACCGTGCGCCGATGCCACGGCGGTGGTGACCATCACCGTGAATGCTCCGCCGGATCCCGGCAGCAACGGCGAACTGCTGGCTTGCGACACCGTGGAGGCGCTGGATCTCTTCGCAGGGCTGCAGGGTGCTCCGCAGGCGGGCGGCTCCTGGGAGGACCTCAACGGCACCGGCGGCCTCACGGGCGGGTTCCTCAACACCACCGCCATCCCGGCAGGCGAGTACTACTACCGCTACACCGTCTCCGTGCCGGGCTGCAGTGACGCAACGGCCCTGGTGAAGGTGAACGTGGTGGTCGGCGTGGAGGTGTCGGAGCCTGTGCGGACGTGCATCGAGCGCGACCGGACCTACACGGTGAGCTTCGTGATCGCCTCCGGCGATCCGGCGACCTACGTGGTCAGCGGCCTGCCGGGCGCTATCACCACGGAGGCCCCCTACACGTTCACCAGCGAGCCCTTGTTCACCAGCGAGGATTTCGAGGCCTTCGTGCGCGACCAGTATGGCTGTAATGCGGTGCGCGTTGCTGGCGGCAGTCCGTGCGCATTCACCGAGCCGGTCTTCGTGCCGGAAAGCTTCTCGCCCAACGGCGATGGGGTGAACGAGCGGCTGCTCATCCCCGGGATCGAAGGCTACCCCGCCAACACGCTCGTGATCTTCAACCGATGGGGCGGGAAGATGTACGAGGCGAGCGGCTACGACAACCGCAACGTGGTGTGGGACGGCACCTCGTCCTACGGAACCGCTCCGGCCGGCACGTATTTCTACGTGCTGGAACTGGGCGCCGGCAGGGAGGCCATCACCGGATTCATCTACCTCAACCGATGAACGCCGCGCGCACGCTCCTCCTTGGCTTCGCCACGGCCGCCCTGCTCCAGGCACGCGCGCAGCAGGATCCGCTGTACAGCCAGTACATGTTCAATACGCTGGCGGTGAACCCGGGCTATGCGGGCAGCGCCGACATCTTCACCGTCATGGCGCTGAGCCGCCATCAATGGGTCGGCTTCACCGGAGCGCCCGCCACCCAGACGGTGCTGGCGCATACACCCCTGCCGGCCCGCAGCATGGCCATGGGGCTTTCCCTGCTGAACGACAAGGTGGGCCCGACGCGGCAGACGGGCGGCTATGTCGATTTCGCCTACCGCATCCGCACCGGCAAGTCGTCGCGCCTGGCCTTCGGGCTCAAGGGGGGCGCCAACCTGTACCAGGCCGATCTGGCATCGCTCAGTTCCGTGGACCCCGACCAGGCGAATGTCAGCATCGCGGGCAAGGCCCTGCCCAATTTCGGCTTCGGTCTCTACTGGCACGGGCCGCGCTTCTATGCTGGACTCAGCGCGCCCAAGCTCCTCGAGAACGACATCGATGCGGTGCAGGCCGCGGGCATCGTCACGGCGGCGGAGCGCCGGCACTACTTCCTTGTCGGCGGCTATGTGATCGATATCGATCGCAGCACCCGTTTCCGGCCTTCGGTGATGGTGCGCATGGTGAATGGCGCGCCGCTCTCCATCGACCTCAACGCGAACTTCCTCTTCCGCGACCGCATCTGGCTCGGAGGCATGTACCGCGTGGGCAACAGCTTCGGCCTCCTCGGGCAGTACCAGGTCAATGATCAGTTCCGGATCGGCTATGCCTTCGACCTCACCACCACCAGCATCGGGGCGTACAACGGCGGCACGCACGAGGTGATGCTGAACTACGACCTGCGCTTCTTCACCGGGCGGACGGTATCGCCGCGCTACTTCTAGCCATGGTTGCCCGCATCGCCTCCCTGCTCCTGCTGTTGCTGATCACCGCCGCCGTGCGCGGGCAGGGCAATGCGGATCCCTTCATCCGCGAGGCCGACCGCCACTACCAGCAGATGGCCTATGCCCGTGCCGCCGAGCTCTACCGCACGGCCGCTGAGCTCGGTGCCGTCAACGAGCATGTCACCAAGCGCTTGGCGGATTGCAGCATGCGGCTGGGCGACATGGTGGAGGCGGAGCGCTGGTACGCCGTGGTGGTGAAGTTCCTAAACCGTGAGCCCATCGACCTGTACCGGTACGCGGAGGCCTTGAAGGCCAATGGACGCTACGAGGAGGCCGAGCAATGGATGGACCGCTACCTGGCGCTTGTGCGGCCCGAAGGGAGTGAGCTGCGGAGCAACATCGCGCTCTTCGCCCGGAAGCTCATGATGGATCAGGACCGCTTCAATGTGAGGCGCGCGGCCATCAACACCGCGGGCCCCGACCTCGCCGCCGCATGGCTGGGGGAGGGCCGGGTGGTCTTCAGCTCATCGCGCCAGGGCACTGGCATCATCGAGCGCCGTGCGGCATGGAACGCGCAGCCCTTCCTTGACCTCTTCACCGCCGATGTGACCCCGACCGGCGACCTGGCGAATGTGGCGCCCCTGGCCGGAACGGTGAACACGCGCTACCATGAGGGGCCCGCCACGGCCAGCACCGGCGGCGATGTCATCTGGTTCACGCGCAACAACTACTTCAAAGGCCGCACGCGCCGCAGCCAGCGGGGCATCAGTAGGCTGGCCATCTTCCAGGCACGCCGAACGGGCACGGGGTACGGGGCGGAGGAGCAGTTCCTCTACAACAACAGCGAGGTGTCCATCGGGCACCCCGCGCTCTCGCCCGACGGGAAGCGGCTCTATTTCGCAAGCGACATGCCCGGCGGGCAGGGCGGCACCGACCTCTATGCCTGCGACCTGGTCGACGGGCAATGGAGCGAGCCCCGCAACCTGGGCCCCGCCATAAACACGCCGTTCAACGAGGTCTTCCCCTTCGTGGCCGCCGACGGCAGCCTGTATTTCGCCAGCAACGGCCACCCGGGGCTCGGCGGACTGGACATCCTGCGCGCAACCGCAGGCACCGATGGCGGTTTCGTCGGCGCACTCAATCTGGGCGCTCCCGTGAATGGGCCCCGAGATGATTTCGCCTTCATCATCGATGCGGCCGGCAAGCGCGGCTTCTTCACCAGCAATCGCCCGGGCGGCGCCGGTGACGACGACATCTACGCCTTTGAGATGCTCGCTCCGCTGGAGGAGCGCTACCTGTGCACCGGGCGGGTGATCGACGATGAGCTGGAGATGCCCGTGAGCGATGCCGAGGTGAGCCTCTACGAGCTGGATGGCGGCCTGGTGGCGACGACCACCACCGATGCGAAGGGGGAGTACACCTTCAGCGTGCGGCAGGGACGCACCTACCGCATCACCGCGCGCATGAAGGGCCGTTTCGAAGGGGAGCAGCACCTGAGCACCGAGCGCATCGAACGGGAGCTCATCGCATCGCGCGACATCCACCTGGTGAGCGATGCCGGGGTGTGGCTCCGCGGCGCGGTGCGCATCAAGGGGCGGCCCGGGTTCGTGGCCGGAGCCAAGGTGTGCGCAGTGAACCTAAGCAGCTTCAGCTCCGATTGCCGCACCACCGGCGAGGGCGGGGACGTGTCCATGCGCCTGCAGACCAACGAGGACTTCGAGGTGCTCATCGAGAAGACCGGCTACTTCAGCCTCAGCATTCCGATCTCCACCATCGGCATGCGGCACGGTATCATCGACCTTGGCCAGGCCCGTGACCTTGAGCTGGAGGAGGTCGTCGTCGGCCAGCCCATCGCCTTCCGGCACATCCGGTGGCGTGATCGCAGCGCGCAGCTCGATCCCGCGGCCAAGGGCGAGCTCGATGCGCTGGCGGAACGCTTGGGCGTGAATCCGGGTGTGGCGATCGAGGTGGGCGTCCACGCCGATGCGCGCGGCGACCTGCAGGAGGAGCAGGCCCTGAGCCAGGTGCGGGCGGACGCCATTGCCGCCTACCTCACCGGCAAGGGCATCGCCAAGGACCGCGTGAAGGCGCGCGGCTTCGGCGCCTCGCGGCTGCTGAACCACTGCGCCCCCGGCGTGCAATGCACGGAGGAGGAGCATGCCGTGAACCGGCGCGTGGAATACACGGTCACTTCGGTAGCGCCGTAGGGCCGGGTTCCGGCAGGCGCAGGAAGCGGTAGCCCATGCCGGACAGCCGGTCGAGCGCGGCCGGCAGGGTGGCGCGGAGCAGGCGCTCGGCCTTCAGGCTGTCGTGGAAGACGATGATCGATCCCGGGCGCGCGGCAGCGGTCACCCGGTGCAGGCAGCGCCCGGGGCTGAGCCGGGAGTCGTAGTCGGCGCTGAGCACATCCCACATCACCACTTGGTAGCGCGAACGGAGCGCCTTGAACTGACGCGCACCGATCCGTCCGTATGGAGGCCGGAACAGGCTGGACCCGGTGCAGGCACGGGCACGCTCCACATCGGCGAGGTAAGCATCCGTGGTTGTGCGCCATCCATCGGGGTGGCTCCAGGTGTGATTGCCGATGCCGTGCCCCTCATCCCGGACTTGCTGCACGATGCCCGGATGCGCAGAGGCGTTCCGCCCCAGCATGAAGAAGGTGGCCTTGGCACGATGCGCGCGCAACGTGTCCAGAACCCAGGGTGTGAGGCCCGGCAGGGGGCCGTCATCGAAGGTGAGGAAGAGCACGCGCTCCTCGGTGCGCATCCGCCACATGGCCCCGGGCAGGAGCCAGCGCAGCGGAGGCGGAACGCGTGCCGGCACCATGGCCCGCTGCGCGATCAGAAGCGGGCCCGGCTCATGCGCGGTTGGCGGCCGTTGGCCTTGCTCATGCGATAGAGCTGGTCGGCTGCCTGGAAGCGGGCTTCCAGCCCTCCGCCGAAAGCGCTGTCCGCTGCGCTCGCCACGGAGGCCAGGCGGCCCATGACCGCATGCGTGATCTCCGTCTCCTTGGCCAGCGGGGCCGCAAAGCGGGGCTCCAGGCTCGTGTACCAGGCGAGGTTCTCCTCCATGATTGTGAAGAGCCGTTCGGCGAGCGCATTGCCTTTGGCGCTGTCACCGATGGCGTAATAGGCTTCCACAGTGGGCAGGAGCACACGGTCGAAGGGCACGTTGCGGTCGGGCATCTTCTCGAGGCTCAGGTCCAGGATGGTGCGGGCCTCCTCTTTGCGCCCTTCGGCGATGAGGGCCTCGGCGAGCGCACTGAGCTGAAGCCGCAGGTTGGTGGTCATCCGCAGGATGTTCTCGTCCAGGTAGATGTCCTCCTCGGTTTCCATGTTCCCCCAGCGGAACTTGGTGGTCACCGTTTCGAACATGCGGTCGGTCGCCACGGAGCCGAGGCTGCCGGTCCGCGGGTCGCTCGGCGTGTACACGGGCACCACGCGGTACGTGAGGCCCTCCAGCTGGAAGTGGTCCTGCAAGCCGATGTAGCTGTCGGGCCCCGTGGTGACCGCGAAGTAGATGGGCCGCGACCAGTCGTTGTTCGCGAGGAGGTCGAGCACGAGGAAGTGGTTCTTCATCACGGCCGACCGGCCCACGCGCCAGGTGATGGCATCCTCGATCCGTGCGGTGTCCTTGGGCGGAACCACGTCGTTGGCCAGCACCTGCGCGCGGTTCACCGGTATGGAGAAGGCATCGGCGGGGATGTAGGCGAAGCGGTCGTTGCCGGAGCGCTGCAGGTTCCGGTCGTCGATGGCATAGGCGATGGCCTTGCGCAGGTCCATCACGTTCGGGCTCTTCTCATCGCGCGGCACCAGGTAGACGGCATCGCGCGTCCCTTGCCTGTACTTGTCCGGCGGTATCGTGAACGGGACGGGGTCGCTCTCGTAGGCCTTCCGCCGCATCTGGTCGATGTACCAGTCGGTGTTGAGCAGGCTGAGGTTCACCACGCGCACGTCGGTGCGGATACCCTCCACCTCCTGGGCGTACCACAGCGGGAAGGTGTCGTTATCGCCATTGGTGAAGAGGATGGCATTAGGCGCGCAGCTTTCCAGGTAGTCGCTCGCCAGGTCGCGCGCAGGGGTCCGGTTGCTGCGGTCATGGTCGTCCCAGCCGTCGGCCACCATCACGGCCGGCACGGCCAGCCCCACCAGCGTGGCCAGCACACCGTGGGCAAGGTCCGCGCGCAGCGCCTTCCCGAGCAGGACGAAGCATGCAACCGCGCCGACGCCTACAAGGGCCATGAAGAAGAGGATGTATGACACCGCATGCCCATCGGACGCGAGGCCCTCCACCAGGTACTTCAAGGCCCCGAGGCCGAGCGCACTGGCGGCGACGACCCCGAGGTCGCGCACGGAGATGGAACGCGCCGCCTCATAGAGGGCGAAGACCCCCAGGCCGATCCAGATGGCGAAGGCATAGAACGAGCCGACGTAGGCGTAGTCGCGCTCGCGTGGCTGGTAGGGCGTCTGGTTGAGGTAGATGACGATGGCCACGCCCGTGAAGAAGAAGAGCAGCATCACCACGCTCCAGTCTCGCCCGTGCCGAAGCAGCTGGTATACGAAGCCGATGAGGCCAAGGATGAGCGGCAGCAGGTAGTAGCGGTTGAAGCCCTTGTTGCGGGTCATGCTGCTGGGCAGGGTGTCCTGGTTGCCGAGGCGCTCGGCATCGATGGCCTTGATGCCCGTGAGCCAGTTGCCGTCCATGATGTTGCCGCTGCCCTGCACATCGTTCTGGCGCCCGGCGAAGTTCCACATGAAGTAGCGCCAGTACATCCAATCGAGCTGGTAGGCCATGAAGAAGCGGAAGTTCTCCGCCTGCGTGGGCTTGTAGATGCGCGTGGGCTTGCCCTGCCGGTCGGTGCCGCGCATGGGCACGCCCTTGAACTCGCTCCAGCTCTTGTAGGCCTGCACATGGCTGGCCTGGCTGCTGTACATGCGCGGGAAGAGCATGGTGAACTGCGGGTCGTAGACGATCTCCGTCCCCTTCCGCGGGTCCGTCACGATGTACTCGTGCTTCACCTCGTGGCCTGGATTGAGCTCCGCGAAGTGGTTGGCGCTCCAACGGTCGTAGAACCGCTGCACCGTGCGGCCGCCCTTCTGCACGAGATAGGTGGCGGTGTGCACCGGCGTGCCGTCCTTGCGCTCATTGGCATAGGGGCTGTCCCAGAACTGGCCGATCAGCAGGGGCCGGTCGCCGTATTGTTCGCGGTTCAGGTAGCTCAGCAGGTTGAAGACGTTCTCCGGGTTGTTCTCGTCGATGGGCGGGTTGGCCACGCTGCGCACCACGATCATGGCATAGGTGCTGTAGCCCACCAGGATCACGCTCACGCCCAGGATCACCGTGTTCCAGAGCACGAGCCCGCGCTGCTGGGTCCAGCGGATGCCCATCACCAGCAGCGTGATGATCAGCAGGGCGTAGAACAGCACGCCGGAGTTGAACGGCAGCCCGAAGTCGTTGACGAAGAGCAGCTCGAACTTGCCGGCCACCTGCACGATGCCCGGGATGATGACGGCCTGGATGGCCCCCAGGATGACAGCGGAGACCACGAAGGTGACGGCCACGCCCTTGGTGCTGACCGGGTAGCGCTTGAAGTAGTAGACGAAAGCGATTGCCGGGATGCAGAGCAGGTTGAGCAGGTGCACGCCGATGCTCAGCCCCATGAGGTAGGCGATGAGGATGAGCCAGCGGATGTTGTGGGCCTCATCGGCCACGCTCTCCCACTTGAGGATGGCCCAGAACACGATGGCGGTGAAGAAGCTGGAAAGGGCGTATACCTCGCCCTCCACGGCACTGAACCAGAAGCTGTCGCTCCAGGTGTAGGCCAGCGCCCCCACGATGCCGCTGCCCAGGATGGCCGCCACTGCTCCGCTGGTGAGCGCCCGGCCGTCGCGCGTGGCCAGCTTGTGGGCCATGTGGGTGATGCTCCAGAAGAGGAAGAGGATGGTGAAGGCGCTGGCCAGGGCGCTCAGGATGTTCATGGCCACCGGCACGTTCTCCGGGCTCACGAAGGCGCTGGCCACCCGGCCCAGGATCATGAACAACGGGGCGCCGGGCGGATGGCCCACCTCCAGCTTGTACGCCGTGGCGATGAACTCCCCGCAATCCCAGAAGCTGGCCGTGGGCTCGATGGTGGAGATGTAGGTCCAGGCGGCGACCAGGAACACCACCCAGCCGGTGATGATGTTCAGCTTCTTGTAGTCCATGGAGCGGGCGTCTCGGAAAGTGGCGAAAGTATCAAAGTGATTCCGGGGGCCTGGCCATGGTGTGTTGGATCTTGTTAATTTCGCCGCGCTTTTGGCCGGGGGCGGGGCATCCCCCTCGCAACCGGCCAAAGCCCGCCGCAAGGTGGGCAGCGGCACCAGCGATGGCCGATGGTGTAACTGGCAACACGTCTGATTTTGGTTCAGAAGAGTCCAGGTTCGAGCCCTGGTCGGCCAACTCCGAGAGTACGAAGCCCCGCGCGAGCGGGGCTTCGTCATTTCCGCAGGGCCGACCGGTGCGGGAAGCCTGTCCCGCACGGGCCCGCGGGCGGGGAATGCGCGCGATGCAGGAAGCCCTGGCCCCTCATCCGGTGCGGAGTCGGGCCATCAGGAAAGGGGGCCTTGCCCGGCCGGGCAGGCTAGCCCACCGACGCCGGGTCCTGCTTCAGCAGCTGCGAGAGGGTGGCGTACAGCCCGGGCTCGGCAGTGCGGAAGTCCTTCGGCTGCTCGAAAAAGTACTCCACCGCCACGGCGAAGAACTCCGCTTGGTTGGTGCCGGCGTAGTCGCGGAAGTAGTGGGGCTCGCCTCGCTTGATCCGCGCCACATGCTCCGAAGCCTGGCGTTGCCAATGGACCAGTGCCGCACCGTCGAGGAACCGGTGCTCGTCGTTCTCGATGGCATTCTCGAACCAGAGGGCATGGGCCAACTCGTGGAGGCCTACGTTGTGCGCATCGCGGCTGTGCGCATAGCCGTGGACGAAGTCCTCCCAGCTGATGATGATGATGCCCGGCCGCGGGCGCACCTCGCCCTGGTGCATGCGCCCGGTCTTGGGTGAGCGGTAGGTGTCAGGGTAGACCACGATCCGCTCGAAGTGCGCGAGCACCAGGTCCGGGTAGCCCATGAGCAGCTGCGCGGCGCATGCGCTGATCATCACCTTCATCTCCTCCTCCACCTTGATCCCCGCGCCGATCCAGTCCTTCTCCTGGAGGAAGGAGGCGGTGATGCGCTCCATGCGCTCCCTGCCGGCTGCGTCGAGGCGCTGGTACTGAATGGCGTACCTGGCCAGGATGGCCCTGTGGCCCGGGGAAAGCACGGTGCGCAGCGCACGGCTGCCCTTCTTTTCATCGCGCAGCAGCGCATATGCCACGGCAATGAGCAGGATGATCAGGAGTAGTTCCACCTTGCCTTGTCAGGATCGAGGGCGCTTCCGCAGGGTCGCCATGGATCAGCCGGTCGGCATCGTCCAGCGCAGGAAGCGGGTTTCGGTCGGTGCCCGTCCAACTAGGACGAAGAGTCCGGAGGCGGCGAGCACGGCGTGGGCAAAGGAGTCCGTGAGCAGGTAGAGCACGGTGTTCAGCATGCAGGGGGCTTCAATCAGTGCCCAATGGAGGATCAGGGCTGTGCGGAGCGCGGAGGAGCCCTCGGGGAGGGAGGGGTCGATGCCCATTCGCATGCGCCGCCTGAAGAGGAGGAAGGAAAGGACGATCAGGCCCATGGACACCACACCGACCGCGAGGAAGGCGGTCGCCAGCCCTTCCATGCCGGGTGCGCGCGCAGCGAACTGCGAGGCGACCGCAAGGAAGAGCGCGCATCCCGTGATCAGGGCCATGTGCAGGATGCGCAGCGAACGGACTTCCTGTTCCGGGAGCATCTCAATAAGCGGTCTTGTCCGGCTTCGCCTTCCACGCTTCAAAGACCGGAAGCGCCTCCTCGCGCAGCATCGTCAGCATCGGCAGGCGCCGATCTCCGGGCGGCAGCGGCAGCTCGTCGTAGATCAGCTGGTCATCGAAGCCCGCATCGGCGGCATCCGCACGGGTGCCTGCGTACACCACGCGGTCCGGCCGGGCCCAATAGATGGCGCCCAGGCACATGGGGCAGGGCTCGCAGCTGGTGTAGAGCGTGCAGCCTTCGAGCTGGAAGGAGCCAAGCGCCCGGCATGCTTCGCGGATGGCCAACACCTCGGCGTGCGCCGTGGGGTCGTTGCTGCTGGTCACCCGATTGTTGCCCCGGCCGATGATGACGCCGTCCTTCACGATCACGCAGCCGAAGGGACCGCCGTCGTTGCGGTCCATGCCGGCTCGGGCCAGGGCGATGGCCTCACGCAGGAAATGCTCGTCGGTCCCTGTCATGGTGACCGAAGTTCAGGCTTTCAGGTGGATGCCCAGCTCCGTGAGCTGCTCGTCATCGATCCGGCTCGGCGCGTCGATCATCACATCCCTGCCCGCATTGTTCTTCGGAAAGGCGATGAACTCCCGGATGTCCGTGCGGTGGCCGAAGAGGCTCACCCAGCGGTCGAAGCCGAAGGCCGCGCCGCCGTGCGGAGGAGCGCCGTACTCGAAGGCGTCCATCAGGAAGCCGAACTTGTAGCGGGCGTCCTCATCGATGAAGCCCAGCACGCGGAACATGGCCTCCTGCATGGCGCGGTCGTGGATGCGGATGCTGCCACCGCCGATCTCGGTGCCGTTGATCACCAGGTCGTAGGCGTTGGCGCGCACGCTGCCGAGGTCCTGCTGGTCGAAGAGCTTCTGCGCGTCCTCGGGCTTCGGCGCCGTGAAGGGGTGGTGCATGGCGTGCCAGCGGCCCGTCTCTTCGTCCTGCTCCAGCAAGGGGAAATCGACCACCCACAGCGGCTTGAAGACCTTGGGGTCGCGGAGCTTCAGCAGGTCGCCGAGGTGCAGGCGCAGCTCGTTCAGTTGCTTGCGGGTCTTGTCCAACTTGCCGGCCATGATGCACAGCAGATCGCCCTGTTGCATGCCGAAGCACTCCGCCCAGCGCTGCAGGTGCTCGGGCGTGTAGAACTTGTCCACCGTGCTCTTCAGGCCCTCTTCGGTCCACTTCACGAATACGATGCCCGTGGCGCCGACCTGCGGGCGCTTCACGAAGTCGATGAGCGCGTCGGTCTGTTTGCGGCTCCAGCCCGCGCAGCCCTCGGCGTTGATGCCCACCACCAGCTCGGCCTCGTCGAACACCTTGAAGCCCTTGCCCTGCACGAGGTCGTTCAGCTCGTGGAACTTCATCCCGAAGCGCAGGTCGGGCTTGTCGCAGCCGTAGCTCCGCATCGCCTCATCGAAGCTCATGCGAGGGAAGGGCGCGTTGAACTCGACCCCGTGGATGGCCTTGAACAGGTGCTTGGCCATGCCCTCGAAGGTGTTCAGGATGTCTTCCTGTTCCACGAAGGCCATCTCGCAGTCGATCTGCGTGAACTCAGGCTGCCGGTCCTGGCGCAGGTCCTCGTCGCGGAAGCACTTCACGATCTGGAAGTAGCGGTCAAAGCCGGCCACCATCAGCAGCTGCTTGAAGGTCTGCGGGCTCTGCGGCAGCGCGTAGAACTCGCCTTGGTGCATGCGGCTGGGCACCACGAAATCGCGGGCTCCTTCGGGCGTGCTCTTGATCAGCACGGGGGTCTCCACCTCCAGGAAGTGCTGTGCGCTGAGGTAGTTGCGCACCTCGATGGCCATGCGGTGGCGTAGTTCGAAGTTGCGGCGCACGCTGGCGCGGCGCAGGTCGAGGTAGCGGTACTTCATCCGCAGCTCATCGCCGCCGTCGGTTTCCTCCTCGATGGTGAAGGGCGGCGTTTTGGCGGCGTTGAGCACCTTCAGTTCGGTGACGATGAGCTCGATCTCGCCGGTGGGGATGTTGGCATTCTTGCTCTCGCGCTCGCGCACAGTGCCGGTGGCCTGCACCACGAACTCGCGGCCCAGCTGGCGGGCCTGCTCACACAGCCCTTTGTCGCGCTCCATGTTGAAGCCGAGCTGGGTGATGCCGAAGCGGTCGCGCAGGTCCACGAAGGTCATGCCGCCCAGGTCGCGGGCGCGCTGGACCCATCCGGCCAGGGTCACGGTGGTTCCGGCGTCAGAGAGGCGGAGCTCGCCGCAGGTGTGGGTACGGTACATGGAGCGGGGAACGGGTCGCGAAAATAGGCCGCTGCACCCGGCCGTGCATCCCGCCATCGGAGGGCCGATGCAGCGGATGGCCCCGCCGGTTCTTGATGCACATCAAGCGCCCCCCGCAGGGCACCCCGATACGTTTGCGCCCATCAAAACGAACAACGATGAGAACGAATCGAATCCTTGATGCAGCGGCCTGGTCGCTGGTCGGCATCTCCGCGCTCGGCGTGGGTGCGGTGAGCGCAATGGCCTTCATGGACCCGCAGGCCGTGATGGACCTGGTGCAGGTCGATCTGGGCACCACCGATGCTTACAGCTCCATCCGCGGCGTATACGGCGGGGTGGGCGCCACGCTCCTGGTAGTGCTGCTGACGCTGGCGCGCCGGCATCGGCGCGAGGCCATGGGCTTCCTCGGCGTGCTCTGGGGGATGTACGCGCTCTCGCGGCTCATCACCATCCGCATGGAAGGCGCGCTCGGCGACTTCGGCAGTCAGTGGCTGGTGATCGAAGCGGTGCTGTGTGCCGCGTCGTTCACGGTCTACGCGCTCATGGGCCGCCAGGCGCAGCGCGCTGCCTATTCACTGACCTAGGCCGCGCGCCTGGAGGCGTCCGCATCCGCTGGCGCCTCCAGACGCGCTTGGGCATCAGTGCCGCTCGGCCATGAGCGCCGCGCGCGCGGTGGCCAGTTGCTCCTCGGCGACCCGGTCGAGCACCGGATGCTGGAGGCGCAGCGACTCGAGCCGCTCCCGGATGAGCCGGCCGACCATGGCACGGCTCTCCCATTGCTCATCGGCGGGGACGATGTACCATGGCGCATGCGGCGCTGCGGTGGCGCCGATGGCCTGCTCGTAGGCGTTCATGTAGGTCTCCCAGTGTGCGCGCTCCTTGACATCACCGGCGTTGAACTTCCATTTCTTGGCGGGGTCCTCGATGCGCTCCAGGAAGCGCTCCTTCTGCACGCGCCTGCTCATGTGGAGGTAGAACTTCATCACCGCCGTTCCGCTGTCCGCCAGTTGCTTTTCCCACGACCGGATGGCTGCGTACCGGTCTTCCCAGAATGCCTCCCCGATGTCCTTCGCAGTGCGGATGCCGGGTATGCGCTGCCCGAGGATGAACTCCGGGTGGACGCGGGTGACGAGCACTTCCTCGTAGTGCGACCGGTTGTGGATGCCGATGTGTCCGCGCTCGGGAACGGCTTGGTAGTGCCGCCAGAGGAAATCGTGGCTGCGCTCGAGCGAGCTCGGCGCCTTGAAGCTCCATACGCGCACGCCTTGCGGATTCACTCCGCTCATCACGTGGCGGATGCAGCTGTCCTTGCCGGCGGCATCCATCGCCTGGAAGATGAGGAGCACGGCATGGCTCCCTGAAGCGTACAGCAGCTCCTGAAGGTCCGCGATGCGCTCTTTGTCCTTCTCCAGGCGGGCCTTCAGCTCCTTCTTGTCCTCGTCCGTGGGAAGGTCCGTAACATGGTCCTTCAGACGAAAGGCACCGGGGCGCTCCACGGCGAAGCGCGCATCATGCAGCAGGCTCTTCATGGGAGCAAGCTACCACGGGCGCGACCGGGGGCGGCAACCGGTCAGCGAAGCGCCTGATCCAGGTCGGCGATCAGGTCCTCAGCGTCCTCCAGGCCCACGCTCAGGCGGATCAGCGTGTCGGCGAGGCCGTTCCTGAGGCGCTCCTCGCGCGGGATGCTGGCGTGCGTCATGCTGGCAGGGTGGCCCAGCAGCGACTCCACGCCCCCAAGGCTCTCGGCCAGCGAGAACAGGCGGGTGCTGCTCAGCACCTTGGTCGCATCGGCCATGTCGTCGCCCTTCAGTGTGAAGCTGATCATGCCGCCGAAGCCGCGCATCTGGCGCTTGGCCACATCGTGGTTGGCGTGCGTGCCGAAGCCGGGCCAGTAGACCCTGTCCACCTTGGGGTGCTTCACCAGCCATTCGGCCACGGCCTTGCCGTTCTCGCAATGGCGCTGCATGCGCAGGTGAAGCGTCTTCAGGCCGCGGAGCACCAGGAAGCAGTCCATGGGACCGGGGGTGGCCCCGCTGCTGTTCTGAATGAAGGCCAGGCGCTCGGCGAGCTGCGCATCCTTAACGATGAGCGCGCCCATCACCACATCGCTGTGGCCCCCCAGGTACTTGGTCACGCTGTGCATCACGATGTCGGCGCCGAGGTCGAGCGGCGTCTGCAGGTAGGGGCTGGCGAAGGTGTTGTCCACGCCCAGCAGGCAGCCGTGCTTCCTGGCGATGGCGCTCAGGCCCGCGATGTCGATGATGCGCAACAGCGGGTTCGTGGGCGTCTCGGCCCAGATGAGCCGCGTGGCCGGGCTCATGGCGGCCTCCACGTTCTTCAGGTCGCCCATGTCCACGAACCTGAACTTCACCCCGAAGCCCTCGAAGATCTTCGTGAAGAGCCGGTAGGTGCCGCCGTAGAGGTCGTTGGTGCTCACCACCTCATCGCCGGGCTTCAGCAATTTGACGATGGCATCGATGCTGGCCATGCCGCTGCTGAAGCAGAGGCCGTGCGTGGCGTTCTCGAGCGCGGCCAGCGCGCTCTGCAGCGCGGTGCGGGTAGGGTTGTGGGTACGGCTGTACTCGTAGCCCTTGTGGTCCCCCGGCGCAGCCTGCACGTAGGTGCTGGTCTGGAAGATGGGCGTCATGATGGCCCCGGTGGAGGGGTCGGGTTCCACGCCGGCGTGGATGGCCTTGGTGCCGAACTTCATGGATCGATGATAAGGGGCGGCGAAGGTAGCGGCCGCTAGTTCTTCGGCTGTGTGGATCGGAACCAGCGCGGCAGCACCAGGGTGCCCATCACCAGGTACAGGTAGTAGCTGAGCAGCCGCCAGAGGATGGCGATGGCCCCGATGTAGCCCACTGCTGGCAGCAGGTCGCGGAAGAACCCGGCGAATGCGATCTCGGCGATGCCGCTGCCGCCCGGTGTCGGACTGATGAGCAGGATCACCCACATGATCAGCTGCCGGGCATAGAGCAGCAGGTGGTCTTCCACGGTGAAGAATGCGGCCACGACCAGGTTGATCACCAGGAAGCGGTTGGCCCAGGAGAAGCAGGTGGCGGCGAAGGCCTTCGCCCAGAAGCGCTTCGGCTTGCCCTTGAGCTCGGTACTGGTGATGGCGATGTCGTCCCCCACGCGTATCAGATAAGGCCGCCAGCGCCGCAGGAAGGGGATACGGAACAGGTGGAGCAGGATGAATTTGAAGGCCCGCGGGCGGAAGAAGACGCTGTAGAAGATGATGGTGACGAGAAGGACGATGAAGGCATAGCCGAGCCAGAAGATGGTGCGGATCGGCAGGCCCCAGAAGGCGTTGTCGAGCTCGCCCGGGAATAGGTGGTGCATGCCCACGGCGATGAAGACGATGGGGACCATCACCACGTAGAAGAGCTCGTCCATGAGTGCGGTGACAAGGACGATGGCCGTGGCGCGGCCCAGCGCAATCCCTTCCCGGCCGATGATGAACATGGCGATGCCGGAGCCGCCCACCACGGATGGCGTGAGGGCCGAGGCAAATTCCCAGAGGAAGGTGACATTGAAGCTCTGCCGCCAGGTGAGATGGCCGTCGCTCAGCACGCGGAGGCGGTAGATGTAGCCCAGGTCGCGGAAGGCGGTGGCCACCACGGCCAGCAGGATCCAACAGGTGCTGTGCCAGGTCCAGTCCACCGTGCGCAGCGTCTCCCGCGCTGTCATCCGCTTGTAGGCGCCCTGCCCCGGAGCCGTTGGCGTGAACTCGGCCGCTTCGGCGAGGTCGGCGATGCGATTGCCGTTCGCATCCGTCCAGGCATGGTCGCCCTTGCCGGGTCCGACATGCTCGTACCGTACCTTGCCCAAGTCGCGCCAGAGCAGCCAGGCCGAGGCCAACAGCCCGATCACCACCGGGATCATCACCCGCCCCAGCCGGAACTTGCTCCGGAATTCCTGCTCCTGCTGGTGCATCCCCTGCTTACCCATCGGTGCGGCCATCGTCGGGCTAAAGGTATCCGTCCGCACATTCGCGCTCCCAGCCATGGATGAACGCGCACGGGCCCACCTCGGCCTCTTCACGGTCAACGCCATCTACGGGCTCAACTACGTGGTGGCCAAGGGCCTCATGCCGGGCGTGATCGCACCGGGGGGCTTCATCCTGCTCCGCGTGCTGGGCGCATCGGTCCTGTTCTGGCTGCTGCGCGCGCTCCGTCCCCAGCGCGTGGCGTGGGCCGATTGGTCCCGTATGCTCCTCTGCGCCGTCTTCGGCGTGGCGCTCAACCAGCTCATGTTCTTCCACGGGCTCATGCGCACCTCCCCGATCAATGCCAGCATCATCATGGTGGCCACGCCCATCCTGGTGCTCATCCTGTCCGGTGTCCTCATCGGCGAGCGCATCTCGCGCCGAAAGGTGCTGGGCGTGGTGCTCGGCGCCATCGGCGCGCTGGCGCTGATCCTGCTCAGGCCAGCCGGCGCAATGGCCGGTTCCACGGCGCTCGGCGATGCCTTCATCCTCATCAATGCCGCCAGCTACGGCCTCTATCTGGTGATGGTGAAGCCGCTCATGCGCCGCTATTCAGCCGTTACCGTGATGGCCTGGTGCTTCCTCATCGGCGCATTCCTGGTGCTGCCGTTCGGTTGGTCCGACCTGCATGCGGTGGACTGGCCGGCGCTCACGGCCCCTGCGCTGATCGCCATGGCTTTCGTGGTGGTGATGGTGACATTCGTGGCCTATCTGCTGAATACCTGGGCGCTGGGCGTGGTGAGCCCCAGCGTTGTGGGCATCTACATCTACCTGCAGCCGCTGCTGGCCGCCTTCATCACCTGGCTCTTCATGCGCATCGGACCGGACCGCTTCGGGCTGACGGGCGGTTACGAGGCAGCCTTGGGCTGGCATCAGGCGCTGTGCGCTGCGCTCATCATGGCGGGCGTGCATCTGGTGAACGCGGCGGATCGCGAGCGCTAGGGCCGGATACCTTTGCCGGCCATGGCAAAGGGCATTGTGCGCTCCATGACCGGCTTCGGCCGCGCCGAGGGCGTCGTCAAGGACAGGAAGGTCACCGTGGAGCTCCGCTCCCTGAACAGCAAGCAGCTCGACCTGCTCCTGAAGCTTCCAGGGGCCTACAAGGAACGCGAGCAGGAGCTGCGTCAAGCACTAAGCGAGCGCGTGGTGCGCGGGAAGGCCGAGGCCTTCATCGCCATGGAGGCCGTGCATGCGGCCAAGCGCACGAGTTTCGACCGGCCGCTCATCAAGGCCTATTACGAGGAGATCAGGGGAATCGTGCAGGAGATCGCACCGGACTCACCGGTGGACATCATGGCCCAGGTGCTCAGGCTGCCCGACGTGGCCAGCACCAGCGCGGAGCGCCTGGATGAGGAGGAGTGGGAGGGGCTCAAGGGACTTCTAAGGGCAGCCCTGGATGGCTTCGACCGCTTCCGGTGCGAGGAGGGTGCACGCCTCGCCGCTGAACTGGTGGAGCGCCTGGCTGCCATCGAGGCTCTCCTATCCGAAGTGGAGGCGCTGGATCAAGGCCGGGCCGACCGCGTGCGCGACCGGCTCCGTGCCAAGCTCGCCGAGCTCCAGGCGGATATCGATCAGGACCGCTACGAGCAGGAGCTCATCTACTACCTGGAGAAGCTCGATATCACGGAGGAGAAGGTGCGCCTGCGCGCGCACTGCGCCTATTTCCGCGAGACCATACAGGCCGATGAGCAGCAGGGCCGCAAGCTCGGATTCATCGCACAGGAGATGGGGCGCGAGATAAACACCATCGGGTCGAAGGCGAACGACGCGGTCATCCAGCGGCTGGTGGTGCGCATGAAGGATGAGCTGGAGAAGGTGAAGGAGCAGCTGCTCAACGTGCTGTGATGGAAGGCAATGGCATTCCGCGCGGCCGCCTGGTCATCTTCTCGGCACCCAGCGGGGCGGGCAAGACCACCATCGTGCGCCACCTGCTGGGCCTCGACCTGCACCTGGCGTTCAGCGTGAGCGCGACCACGCGTCCCCCTCGGCACCATGAGGTGGATGGCCGGGACTACCTGTTCATGTCCGTGGATGAGTTCAAGGGCCGGGTGCGGGCCGGGGAGTTCGTGGAGTGGGAGGAGGTCTATCCGGGCCGGTTCTATGGCACGCTCAGGTCGGAGCTGGAGCGCATCTGGGCCTCTGGCCACCATGCCCTGTTCGACATCGACGTGATCGGCGGCCTTGACCTGAAGGAGATCTACCAAGAGCGGGCCCTGGCCGTCTTCGTCCGCCCCCCCTCCGTGGAGGTGCTCGAGGAGCGCCTGAGGGTGCGCGGCACCGAGAACGGGGAAACGCTGCGCATGCGGGTGGAAAAGGCGGTCCACGAGCTCTCCTATGCGGACCGCTTCGACTCCGTGATCGTGAACGACGAACTGGCCACCGCCTGTGCCGAGGCCGAGGCGATCGTGCGCCGATTCCTGGCCCCATGAACATCGGCTGCCTGTTCGGCACGTTCGATCCACCGCATAACGGACATGTGGCCGTGGCCGACCACATGCTCCGCACGCAGGGCTTGGATGCCGTCTGGCTCATCGTCACCCCGCGGAATCCCTTCAAGCACGACCATGCGATCAGCCCGGACATCCACCGCCTGGCCATGGTCCGGCTGGCTGTTGCGGCAAAGCCCGGCCTCGAGGCCAGCGATGCCGAGCTGGGCATGCCCGCGCCTAACTATACGGTGGACACGCTGCGGTCCCTGCGCGCCCGCTGGCCCCATGCGCACTTCAGCCTCATCATCGGCGGGGATAACCTGGCCGCCTTCCACCGCTGGAAGGATCCCGAGGGCATCCTGGCGCATCACCGGTTGCTCGTCTACCCGCGGCCGGGCCATTTGGCCCGACTCAACCCCATGTTGCAGCGCTATTCCAAGCAGGTCTGCGTGGCCGACGATGCTCCGCTGCTGGATGTCTCCGCCACCCGGTTACGGCAGGACCTTGCCGCGGGCCGCACGGTGGCGGATAGGATGGACCCCCAGGTGGCGGACTATGCCCGGCTGCACCGGCTCTATGGGGCCTGAACGCCGGCCCCCACCAGCTTCTCAGCGGCATTGAAGAGGTGGTCGCGCAGCACGCGCACCGCACGCTCGAAGCCGAGTTCGTTCACCACATGCAGGTCGCAGAGGTGGCGGTAGGGCAGCAGGTAGCTGCGGTAGGCCGGAAGCACATGGTGCTCCCATTGGTACAGCACGTCATCCGCCCCGTAGCCGCGCTCGCGGGCGTCGCGCCGCAGGCGCCGATCCAGTTGGCTGGCCTCGCTCGCATCGATGAAGACCCGCAGGTCGAAGAGGTCGCGCACCGGCTGATGGTGCAGCACGAAAAGCCCCTCCACCAGGATGATGGGTGCGGGCCGCAGCTCGATCAGGCCGGCCTCTTTGCCTTCCTGGTTGAAGGTGTATTCCTTGCGCAGGATGGCCCCGCCTGCGAGCAGGGTCCTGAGGTCGCGCTCCAGCGCATCCAGGTCCACGGCGCTGGGCAGGTCGAAGTTGACCCGGCCGTTGGGGTCGATGGCCTGCTGTTCCTTGGGGTGGTAATAATCGTCCTGCGAGATGGTGCACGTCAGGTGGGCGGGGAGGGCTTCTCGGAGGGCGCGCACCAGGCTCGTCTTGCCCGATCCGCTGCCCCCGGCCACCCCCACCAGATAGGCCTGCCGCATGGGGCGAAAATAGGCGGCCCTGCGCCGCGCCCGCGTCCTCGGCCGCAGGAGCGGCGCCCCGGTGATGCTGTGGCGGACACACTTTGGCACGCCGCTTGGCTGTTATGCATATAGAACCTCAATACATCCCGCCATGGAACCCACGATGAACCGCTATCAGAAGCTCAAGGCCGCCGCCCGGCGCATGATGCTCGCCGGTGACATGGACCGCTACATGCGTGCTCTCCGCCTCATCCACGGTCTGCGCGCGCACCGTACGCCGGGTTTGGCCTAGCATGCAATGCATGCCATGGGGCCGCACTGCGCCCGCATGGTCCGGCAAGGAAACGGCGGCATCCGGTAGGGTGCCGCCGCTGCATTCGGGGCCTCTCCGGGTCAGCGCTTGGATCTTTTTCCGGGCACCCCCGTACAAGGGCCCATGACGAAGAAGGACAAGATCGCCTTCATCAAGAGCAGCAAGCGGAAGACGCATGTGTACAATGACCTGAACCGCTACTCGGACCAACAGCTCAATGACGTCATCCGGGAGATCGTGCAGGGCCTGATCCGCGAGAGCGAGATCATCGCCAACGCATACATCAACGGATACCGTTAGCGAGCGCGTCCAACGCCTGCTGCTGAAGGCGGAAGCCTTAGGCTACGGGGCCCCCACCGAGAGGTGCGGGGCCTCGCAGCTTCCGCACGGTCCGGTCGGTCGCGATTCCGCCCGGCGAGGTGCGCAAGGGGCTCGTGGGAGCCGCTGCCGGCCTTACATTCGGCCATGCCTTCAGTGAACCCTGTGAAGCGCTGGCGCCTGAAAGCGGAACCCGATCCGGCGGTGGTGCGGGCCCTGACCTATGAGCGCTGCCCGCAGGCCGGAGCGGTCATCCTGGCCCAGCGTGGGATACGGGATCCACGCATGGCGGCCGCATTCTTCCGCCCCTCGCTCAATGACCTGCACGACCCTTTCCTCATGGCAGGGATGCAGGCCGCCGTGGAACGCATCGAGCAGGCCTTGGGCGACAATGAGCGCATCATGGTCTATGGCGACTACGATGTGGATGGCACCACGGCCGTGGCCCTGGTCTACAGCTTCCTCTGCCGGTTCACGGGCAACATCACCTTCTACATCCCCGATCGCTACAGCGAGGGCTACGGTGTATCGTTCACGGGCATCGACCGGGCTGCCGATGAGCGCGTGGGGCTCATCATCGCGCTCGACTGCGGCATCAAGTCGGTCGACAAGGTGGCCTATGCCCGCGAGCGCGGCATCGATTTCATCATCTGCGACCACCACCTGCCCGGCGAAGCGCTTCCCGATGCAGTGGCGGTGCTCGACCCCAAGCGGCCGGATTGCCCCTACCCCTTCAAGGAACTGAGCGGCTGCGGCATCGGCTTCAAGCTGATGCAGGCCTTCGCGCGGCACAATGGCATCCCTTTCGAGGACCTCGAGCCGAGCCTCGACCTGGTGGCGATCAGCACCGCTTGCGACATCGTGCCGGTGACCGGAGAGAACCGGATCCTCTGCCACTTCGGGCTCAAGCACCTCAACGACAGCCCACGGCCCGGCGTGCGCGCCATGATGGGCATGGCGAACGTGAAGAAGCGCCTCTGCGTGGGCGACCTTGTCTTCTCCATCGGGCCGCGCATCAATGCCGCTGGCCGCATTGAGCACGGGCGGCAGGCGGTGGAGCTGCTGCTGGCCCACGACCAGCGCCAAGCCGATGCCATTGCCCTGCTCGTGGATGGCAACAACAGCCAGCGACAGGAACTCGATCGGGCCATGACCCAGGAAGCGCTGGCGCACATCGATGGCGACGACTACCTGCGCTCCTCGTGGAGCACCGTGGTCTTCAACCGCGCCTGGCACAAGGGCGTGGTGGGCATCGTGGCCTCGCGCCTGGTGGAGCGCCATTACCGCCCCACCGTCGTGCTCACCGAGAGCGGCGGCAAGGCGGTGGGGAGCGCCCGCAGCGTGAAAGGCTTCGACGTGTACGAGGCCATCAGCGCATGCAGCCACCTGCTGGAGCAGTTCGGCGGGCACATGTATGCAGCGGGCCTGACGCTGCCCATGGAGAACCTGGAGGCGTTCCGCGCGCGGTTCGAGGAAGCGGTGCGCATGAGCATCAGGCCTGAGCAGCGCGTGCCCGAGGAGGAGGTGGATCTGGAGCTCCGGCTTGATGCCATCGATGAGCCGCTGCTGCGGATCCTCAAGCACATGGCCCCCTTCGGGCCGGGCAACATGCGCCCCGTCTTCCTGGCGCGCGGGGTGGTGGATTCGGGACAGGCGCGGATCGTGGGCGAGCACCACCTGAAGCTCCGCCTGATGCACCCGGAGTCGCCCGGCCGGAGCTACGATGCCATCGCCTTCAAGCAGGCGGAGTGGTTGCCGGTGGTGAAAGGCGGGGCGCCTTTCAGCGTGCTCTACGCCATTGAGGAGAACGAATGGCAGGGCCGCACCACCATCCAGCTCAACATCAAGGACATCAAGCAGGGCGTGGAGGGCGTGCTGGTGGGGGAGGAGGCCTTGGCTGCTTCAGGCTCGTGATCCGTTCCAGCAACCCCATCGCATGCGCACCCTTGCCTTTCCGCTCCTCTCGGTGCTGTCTACATCGCTCATGGGACAGGCGCCGACTTGGAGCGATGATGTTGCCTGCATCGTTTATTCGCATTGCGCCGGGTGCCACCATGACGGTGGCCCGGGCCACTTCAGCCTGACGGGCTATGCGGACGCCTATTGGTGGCGAAACGAGATTCGCGCAGCGACGCAGGCTCGCTATATGCCGCCCTGGCCGGCCGATCCCGAGTACCGGTCCCTGGCCCACGAGCGGCTGCTCACCCAGCAGGAAATCGACCTCATTGCGGCATGGGTCGATGGCGGGGCACCTCAAGGCAATCCTCAGAACGCGCCGCAGGCACCGGTCTTCACGGAGGAGGCCGTCATCCCGGATCCGGACATCACGGCCGTGATGGAGGATTTCGCCATTCCCGCCTCCACGGCCGACCTCTATCGCTGCTTCGTCCTGCCCATAGAGAACCCATCGGACAGCTGGATTACCGGGCTGGAGGTGGTGCCCGGCAACCGGGCCATGGTGCATCATGTGCTCGTCTTCCAGGACAACACCGGCCAGGCCCAGCAGCTCGACGCCCAGGATCCCGCGCCCGGATACACCAGCTTCGGCGGCATCGGTGTGCCCAGCGCGAAGCTCATCGGCATGTGGGTGCCGGGGTCCGAACCGTTCTTCACGCCGCCGGGCATGGGCATCAGGCTCCATGCCGGAGCCGACATCGTGATCCAAGTGCACTACCCGGCCACGAGCGATGTGCAGGTGGACAGCACACGGGTGAGCATCCGGCTCGGCACTTCGCCGGCCATGCGCGAGCTCTCCATCGATGCCATCCTGCATCATGGCAACATGACGGACGGGCCGTTGGTCATCCCCGCCAACCAAGTGCGCACCTTCCACCAGGAGTACACCGTGCCCATCAGTGCCACCATCACCGCCATCGGTCCGCATGGCCACCTGATCTGTCGCAGCCTGAAGAGCTGGGCGGTGAAGCCCGGAGGCCAGGTGGTGCCGCTGATCGATATCCCGCAGTGGGATTTCCGGTGGCAGGACCTCTACGCCTTCCGCAACCCCATCCACCTGCCCGCAGGCACGGTGATCCACAGCGAGGGTACATACGACAATACCACGGCGAATCCGGCCAACCCGAGCGATCCGCCCCAGCTGGTGACGGCCGGCGAGGCCACCACCGATGAGATGATGCTCTTCTTCTTCGCGTGGACCCCCGGCGTTCCATCAGACGAGGCCATCGTGGTCGACGATGACCCGCACGCGCCGCATCACCTCGATTGCATGGTGGATGGCCTTACGGGCCTTCCGGATGATCGCCACTGGCCGCAGCTCGGTGTGGGGCCCAATCCGGCGGCAGGGCGTGTGCGCGTGGACCTGCCGTTCGAACATGGCCTGCTGCGTCTCCTTGATGGTTCCGGACGCGAGCTGCTGCGCAAGCGCATCACCGGTGAGCGAATGGAGCTGGATGTCACCGCACTTGCACGGGGCGCTTACCTGCTGGAAGCCACTGACGGACGCAGCGCCGCCAGGCGCATCAAGCTGCTGCTGGAATGATCCTGGCCACGGGCGATGAGCACTTCATGCGCCAGGCGCTGCGCGAAGCGGAGCAGGCGTTCAAGGCGGATGAGGTGCCCATCGGTGCCGTGGTGGTGTGCCGCGATCAGGTGATCGCACGGGCGCACAACCTCACCGAGCGGCTGAATGATGTTACCGCGCATGCCGAGATGCAGGCCATCACCGCGGCGGCCGAGCATCTCGGCGGGAAGTACCTGAAGGAATGCACCCTGTTCGTGACGGTGGAGCCCTGCCCCATGTGCGCCGGGGCGCTGCAGTGGGCCCAGGTGGGGCGCATCGTGTTCGGCGCCTTCGATGAGAAGAGCGGCTACCGGCGCGTCGGGGGCAAGCTGCTGCACCCGAAGACCAAAGTGGTGGGCGGCGTGCTGGAGCCCGAGTGCGCCGACCTGATGAAGGCCTTCTTCAGGCGCAAGCGGGCGCTATGACCGCCGCCGGCCCTTGCGCCGCCCCTGCTCTTCGTTCACCGCTACCGCTTCCGCGATGAGGCGCCGCAGCGCGGGCTCGTCCAGCGAATGGGAGGGGTAGGGCAGGAAGTGCTGGCGGATGAGCTTGTGGGGCGTCCGGGCCAGCAGCCCTTCGGGGTCCAGCAATTCCTGGCCCTGCAGGAAGGCGAGGACCAGCCGGCCTTTCTGCAGACGGAGGTAGGCCAGCCAGCTGCGATGGTCGAAGAAGGGCACGCCATACCGAAGTCGCTCATGCATGCGCGGCGAGGCCTCCAGCAAGAGCTCCCGGACGCGCAGCGCACGCGGCTGCCACTCCTCCGGCAATGCATCATACCAGCCCTCGGCGGAGCGCCCTGCCATCGGGTCACGGAAGCTGCTGCGGCCGCGTGTTGGTAGGGATGCTGCCACCGATGTTCAGCAGGATGGGGTCACGGTCGTTATCCTCGCCCGTGTACCGCACCACGCCATCCATGTTCACATCCTCCTGATGGTAGCCGGCTGCCGAGGTGTTCGTGGGCACGCTGCCGCCGATGCTCTGCAGGATGGGGTCGCGGTCATTGTCCTCACCGGTGTAGCGCAGGGTGGCATCGCGCAGCACGTTCCCGGCCCACAGGAGCATGCGCGTCCCTTCGGCCCGACGCGCATCCGTGCCATAGGTCGCTGTTGCGGCACTGGTCAGGTCGATGTTCGTCGCCGTGCCGCTCAGGGCCACGGGCGCTGCCGTCATGCAACCCAGGTGGTTCCGGTGGCGCACGGCCACATGGTAATTGCCTGTGGTGGCCGTGAAGGTCACGGGTGAAACCCCATCCTTGTCCACCACGTCGCCGTCGCGTTGCACGAGCGCGGCCCGGGTGGCCACGATGGACTCCGCGGCCGTGGCATCACGCAGTTCAAGCAGCACCCAGTCCACGATGGCATTGTCACCGGTAACGGCCAGAACGCCGGTGTCGGTGGTCTCGCCAGTGACAGGGCCTGCTGTGCGCATGCCCAGCGCGGTGAACGGCTCGGTGAGCGGAAGCAGCCCTCCGGTGCGCAGGCCATCGCGCATCCGGTCGGTGCCGGTGTCGTATGGTCCTTGAAGCATCAGGTCCAGCGCCACGCGCACGCCGTTACTTTCCACCACCACGTTGTCCAGATAGAGGTTGTTGCCGTAGCCATTGATGCCCGTGAACCGCACCATGACCGAGCCACCATCAAAGGCGCTCAGGTCGATGTCGTTCAGGCGCCATTGCGAGCAGTTCGTTGGGGTCCACGAGGAGGTGGAGGCGGATGCCGTGGCCAGCACCGAACCGCTCTGCTCGAACACGGTGGTCCAGGTCGCACCGCAGTTGCCGCTCACTTCCACCCGCATGCCGTCCTCATACCCCGGGCCGTAGATCACATAGGCATGATGGTATTTCAAGCGCGTGCCTGCAGAGGCGCTGAGGTCCACGACCGGTGAGACCAAGCGGTCTTCCTGGCCGGAGCCGGCGTACGAGTAGTAGTCGATGGACCACGCCCGGCTGCTGGCACACAGTGCTCCGTTGGTGAGCTGGGTGGTGCTCCAGGTGATGCCATTGTCCGGATTCTGCAGGGCCCAGCCCGCCGGGGTGGTGCTACCGCCTTCCACATCCTGGGTGTAGGTCGCCGGCACGACCGTGGCCGCCGTCGGGGTCACGGATCGCATTTGTTGGTCGTTGGAGGTGAGCTGGTCACCTGCGAGTGCGGTACCGACCACGAAGTCGAAGGGCCCGCTGCCCGAGAGCGTGGCGGCTTGACTGAAGCTGAAGGTAGCCAGGCCGCCGGCGCCGATCGTGCCGGTGAAGATCTCGGTCACCGGAGCGCCTCCGTTCACGCTATACGACACCGGGAACCCGCTCTGCGGTTGCGACCCGGAATTGCGGATCTCCACCACCACGGGCACCACCCCATCAGGGCAGGTGTACAGGTTCACCGGCGGTGAGACGATGGCGAACACGCCCACATTGTTGGGCACCGGGGTGTCGAAGGCCTCCGTTTGGTCGGTGCGGCTGGTGGTCGAACCCTGATCGGCACTGGCGCCCAGGCCACGCCGGGCGAAGGCAGCCCAGATGTAGTCCTGGTTGGCGCCGCCGTTGTTGATCTGGTCGGCCAGCAGGATGGCATCGCGGCCATCCACGAAGCCGGGGTTGCAGGGCGTCAGCTTCAGGCCGTCGATCACCAATTGCATGGCGATGTTGTTCCCGCCGGTGCCGTTGTAGATGTCCGGATCGAAGCCGTAGACGTTGATCAGCTCCCAGGTCATCTCCCACAGCATGGTGCACCACACGAAGCCGATGCCGTGTGGCTGGCTGATGCCGCTGTTGGTGTTCGCGTAGGTGTAGTCGTTCACCGCGAAGCTCGTGCTGTACCGCGCTGGCCGGATCCCGGCGCCGGTGGTGGGCTGGCCAAGGAGGTAGGTGCCGATGCCGCGGCCCATGGGACCGGTGTCGCCCGGCTTCATCGTCATCACCAGGGCGAAGTAGTCGCTCCAGCCCTCGCCCATCTGCTCGTTGTTGGCCAGGCAGCTGGTGTTGGAGGGGCCGCCTACTAGCCGGTTGCTGATGCCATGGCCGTACTCATGGGCGATCACCCCATTGTCAAGGTCGCTGTCCCGCTGGGGGCTGGTGTTGGTCCACCGGAACATCTGCATGCGCGGGTTGCTGCCGTCAGGCGGCGTGCCGAAGTTGGCGTTGTTGGTTCCGCTGCCATCCTGTGCGTCGGCATTCACCCAGTCATTGCCGGCACCGCCGCGCCCGTAGTTGTTCTCCTGGAAGTTGCCGGAGGCCTCGTCGAATCCGTACTGGTACCACACGTCGTGGCACACGTTGTTCCAGTAGAAGAGGTTGGTGATGGCAGCGGGCAGGTAGGTGCTCGGCGCCTGCGTCAAGTCGATGGGGAAGTCGAAGTCGAGCGTGGCGCCGCCGCTGGGCCGGGTGCCGCCGGAGTTGTTGGCGTCAACATCATCCTGCGCACGGCAATTGTTGCCGCGCGTGTCGGTGTATTCCGGACCGGCGGCGCCATTCGTGTCGTGCCAGCCGTAGGGCGAGGCGACTCCGCCATCGCCCCAAGGCGCGTTGCGGATGCCGCGCGGGCCGTGGCTGGGGCTCTCCGTAGGCCATGGGTACACGTTGTAATCATTGGGCGCGGCCGGGGCGGAATCCTCCTCGGGCGAACCTGCATCGGTATGGACGCATTCGCCCCATCCGCATTGGGCCACCCAGTCATTGCGGTCGAGTTCCTCGCCGCTCAGCGCATCGATGCGGATGTTCCACCAATGGCTGCCATCGGGGGTGTAGTGGTTCACATTCCACGCCAGCCTGAGCGATTCCCTCACGGGCTGGTACACCAGCTGCACCACCGCCTTCTCCCCTCCGAGGCCGCTTCCTTCGTAGACCCATCGCCGGCCTTCGTCCTCTACGGAGAGGAGCTGGGGCATGCCGGTTGAGGGGAGTGTCTTGCGCAGCACGCTGCCCAGGGTCGCTTCGGCGGTGATGAGCGGTGCCGTGGCGTTCACGCGCTTCTCCAGGCCGGTGAACGCACCGTTGTTGATGCGCGCGAGGCTTCCGTCAGCGAGCTGGTGAATGGCGATATCCCCGTTCCAGACCTCGATTCCCTGCCAGCGCTGCCGGAAGTAGTGATGGGTGGCACCGTTATGCGCGCTGCGGTAGCTGTCCTTCAGCACCAGCCCGGCCAGATCGCCGGCACGGAAGCCGGCGGCTTCCAGTTCGGCCTGGGCCGCGGCAGGGAGCCGCTGAGCATGGACTGCCGTTGCACAAAGGAGAAGAGCGGCTGTCAGCAGGTTCCGAATCATCATGGTTTCAGCAAAGGGCTGTGAAAGTACCGAGATGGGACCCTGCAGGGCAACCGCATTCCTGCGGTCAGAGGGATCCTGTCCGAAAGCCGCATGGGCGGCCGAAGGCGGTACCTTTGCCCTGCACGCGGAGGGCTCCGGTGCCAACGAACACAGAAAATCAACATTCCATGTATCCTCCTGAACTCACTGCTCCCATGGCGATGGACCTGGTCTCCGCCGGATTCGAGGAGCTGAAGACGCCCGAGCAGGTAGACAGGGCTTTGACGCAGCCCGGTACCGTGCTTTGCGTGGTCAATAGCGTATGCGGCTGCGCCGCGGGTGCCGCTCGCCCGGGGGTGAAGCACAGCCTCCGCGGAAGCAAGCGCCCGGACAAGCTCGTCACCGTATTCGCCGGCGTGGATACCGATGCTGTGATCCAAGCGCGCAAGCACTTCCTGCCTTATCCGCCCAGCAGCCCCAGCATGGCCCTCTTCAAGGATGGCAAGCTGGTGCATTTCTTGGAGCGCCACCACATCGAGGGCCGCAGTGCCGAAATGATCGCGGACAACTTGATGATGGCCTACGACGAGTTCTGCTGACAAAGGTCTTCGTTGAGAAAGCGGGAAACCCCGTCAGGAATGCCTGACGGGGTTTCCCGTTCAAGGGCCGCTCGCGGAGCATGCGATCGGACTACCACCCCTTGACCCACCGCGTTGCCTGGTGGCTGCCGCCGCCCCAATGCACCCGCAGCACATAGGTGCCCGTGGCAAGATCGGTGATGGGCAGTTCGACGGTGTGGGAGCCCCCCCGCACGGTGCGGCCCGTGGCATCGAACAGATGCATGCTGGCTGGCTTTTCGTCGTGCCGCAGGCGCAACGTGCTGGCATCGGCCATCAGGTGCAGCCCGGGCCTCGTGTGTGCGTTGATGCCGGTTCCAACACTGGAGTGGATGCGCACCAGGTTCGCGTGCGAAGCACCGTCGAAGGTGGTGAAGGTGCCGCCCACGATCAGGTTGCCATCCGGCAATTGAAGGATGGTGAGTACCTCGATGCCGAACCAATCGTCCGCATCAGGCCCCGTGCCGGGGTCGAAGGTCGTGTCCAGCGCTCCCGTAGGTAGTATCCGCGCCAGCTGCCTGCGCTCCGTATCGCTGATGCGGCGGAACCACCCTCCGATGAGCAGTTTGCCATCGGGTTGCAGTGCTGCGCAGGTAATGGGGATCGGCCCGGCGATGACGGGACCTTCCGAAGGCCCCACGCCCGGATCGAAAGCGGTGTCCAGACTGCCATCAGCGTTCAGCCGGGCCATACGCGAGCGGAACACCTCGTTGTAGTACGTGAAGTCGCCGACGATGAAAGCGCCTCCATCCGATGCGACCGTCACCTTTTCCAGTCTGGTGTAGTAGCCGCCGTACGCGCCGGTCCCGGTGGTGAAGCCAGGGTCCACCGAACCATCCGGGAGGAACTGGATGATGTTGCGGTGGACTTCGCTGTTGAAGGTGCCGAAGGAACCAACGGCGAGCACGGTGCCGCTGGGCCGGATCGCCAGACCATTCACGACTGAGCCGAATGTACCGGGCTGTGGCCCGAAGGTGCCGACGGGTTGGAAGTCGGTGTCTGCGCTACCGTCGGCATTCAACCGTATGATGTTGCTGGCTGCGTTACCGTTGTATTGAGAGAAAGCGCCGCCCATCCAGATGTCCCCATCTGCCGCAACGGCCAACGCGCGCACCTCACTGTTCGGTCCGGTGCCGCTGAGGAAGGTGTCGTCGAGCGTGCCGTCGTTGTTCAGCCGGGCCAGGTGGGCCACGGCTGTGCCATCATAACCGGTGAAATAGCCCCCGATCAGCACTTTGCCATCGGCGGTACTGGCCAGAGTGTATACAGTTGGATCGACGATGGTGGTGCTGGTGAGGCCGGTGCCGGTGCTGAAACCTGCGTCCAAGGTGCCATCAGCGTGCAGGCGTGCCACCCCGCCCCGTGCAGTGCCGTTCACCTCGGTGAACCTGCCGCCGATGAGCAGCTTCCCATCGTGTTGTCGCACGATGCAGTATACCGGGCCATTGGTGCCTGCGGTGAAGGAAGGGTCCACCGTTCCATCCTGCGCACGTGTAGCGATGGGTTGGACAAGAAGCGCGATGATCGTGGCAAGGAGCGTGTTGCGTAGGAGGGGTCTCATGTGTTGGAGCTCGGATCGGTCGTTGGGGAGGTATCATGATTCATCGGGAAGGGTGGTCGGATGTGAACGATCGGGCATGCACGCAGAAATGACATCCACGGCAAAAGGGCCGCCCCTTGCGAGACGGCCCCTTCCCCTCTTCCAGGGTCGTATGCCCTACACCACCCCCTGTTCCAGCATCGCATCGGCCACCTTCACGAAACCGGCGATGTTGGCGCCCTTCACGTAGTTGATCTTGCGGCCCTCCTTGCCGTGCTTCACGCAGGCGGCGTGGATGTCCTTCATGATCTTGTGCAGGCGGGCGTCCACCTCGTCGCGGGTCCAGCTCATGCGCAAGCTGTTCTGGCTCATCTCCAAGCCGCTGGTGGCCACACCACCGGCGTTGCTGGCCTTGCCCGGGGCGAAGGCCACACCGGCCTTGTGGAACACCTCGATGCCTTCGGGGGTGGTGGGCATGTTGGCCCCTTCGGCCACATACTTCACACCCTTCTTCACCAGGTCCTTGGCGTTCTTGTCGTTCAGTTCGTTCTGGGTGGCGCAGGGCAGGGCCACATCGCATTTGGCCACGATGTCCCAAACCCGGGCTCCTTTCTTGTAGGTGCTGCCCTTGAACTTCTTCGCGTACTCTTCGATCCGGCCGCGCTTCACGTTCTTCAGGTCCATGATGAAGGCGAGCTTTTCGCCGGTGATGCCTGCGGGGTCATAGATGGCACCATCGCTGTCACTGCAGCTTACCACTTTGGCGCCAAGTTGGGTGGCTTTTTCGATGGCGTACTGGGCCACGTTGCCGCTGCCGCTAACCGCCACGATCTTGCCTTTGAAGTCCTCTTTGTTCTCCTTCATCATTTCGGCGGCGAAGTACACGCAGCCGTAACCTGTTGCCTCCGGACGGATCAAGCTGCCGCCCCAGGTGCGGCCTTTGCCGGTGAACACGCCGGTGAACTCGTTGCGCAGGCGCTTGTCCTGGCCGAACATGAAGCCGATCTCGCGACCACCCACACCGATGTCGCCCGCAGGCACGTCGGTGAACTGGCCCACGTGACGCCACAGCTCGGTCATGAAGCTTTGGCAGAAGCGCATCACCTCATTGTCGCTCTTGCCCTTGGGGTCGAAGTCGCTGCCGCCCTTGCCGCCGCCCATGGGTAGGGTGGTGAGGCTGTTCTTGAAGGTCTGCTCGAAGCCCAGGAACTTCAACACGCTGAGGTTCACCGTGGGGTGGAAGCGGCAGCCGCCCTTGTAGGGACCGATGGCGCTGTTGAACTGCACGCGATAGCCCCGGTTCACCTGGATGTTGCCCTTGTCGTCCACCCAGGGCACGCGGAACATGATCACCCGCTCGGGCTCCACCATGCGCTCCAGCAGCATCTTGCCCTGGTACTTGGGGTTCTCCTCGATGAAGGGGATGATTGCCTCGGCCACCTCGTGAACGGCCTGGAGGAACTCGGGCTCGTTGGGGTTCTTGGCCTTCACGTAGCTCATGAACGCGTCCACCTGCTTCTGCACGTTGGAAGCGCCTTTCTTGGCGGTAGCCATGGATGGGTTTTTGGGAATTTGGGCGCGAAGGTAGGCGCGGGATTTCAGGTGGTGAACGGGTCGGAAAGCCGGCTCATCCGATGACGGTCGGCCATGCGACTTTGAACCGTGCGGCAGCCCAGCAAAGGCCCCGCTCGCCTCAATTGAGCGCATAGGCCTTGCCCGGTAACGCGCGTACCACGCCGCTGAACTCGAGGTTGAGCAGGATGCCCGCCACTTTCCCCTGGCCCATGCGGCTCTCGAGGCAGAGCTCGTCGATGTGCACCTTGCCCTTGGCTTTGATGATGTCCACGAGGGCCTGTTCATCGGGCAGCAGGTCGGGGAAGAGGGCCGCCTGCACAGGGGCCTTGCGCTTCTTCGGCAGCCATTCCATCAGGGTGACCACATCCTTGGCGGAGGTGATCAGCATGGCCTTGTTCTGCTGGATGAGGCGGTTGCACCCCTCGCTGCGCGGATCGGTGGGCCGGCCCGGCAGCGCGAAGACCTCCCGGTCGTAGCTGTTGGCGATGTCGGCCGTGATCAAGCTTCCGCCCTTGGGCCCGCTCTCCACCACTACCGTGCAGTCGCTCAGCCCGGCGATCACCCTGTTGCGCGCCGGGAAGTTGCCGGCCATGGCATTCATGCCGGTGGGGAACTCGGTGACGAGCGCTCCCGATTCGGCCATGCGCTCGGCATCCCGGCGGTGCTCGCTGGGGAAGACCGTATGCAGGCCGTGCGCCACGCAGCCTACCGTAGGCATGCCTTGCTTCAGCGCGGTGCGGTGCGCCACGATATCGATGCCGTAGGCCAGGCCGCTCACGATGGCGGCCCCGGAATCGGCGAGGCCCTCCACCAGCTCGGCGCAGAGCCGCTTGCCCTGGTCGGTGGGCGTACGCGTGCCCACGATGCTGACCATCCGCGCGGCGTCCAGGTCGGCAGGCCCTTTCACGAAGAGGAGCACTGGCGCATCCTCCGCCTGCTTCAGCCGCTTGGGGTAGGCCTCATCGAGGTAGAACAACAGGCGCACACCGTGCTTGCGGGCATAGGCCAGCTCCCTTTCCGCTGCCGGCAGCACCTTCCTGTCGGTGATGCTGGCAATGAGCTTGGGACCGATGCCCGGCACCTTCTCCAGGGTGCGCTTCACCTTGGGGTCCATGAAGATGGGGTCCACCCCGCCACAGTAGGCCACCAGGCTGCGGGCATTCACCGCACCGATGCCCTTGAGCATGCTCAGCGCGATGCGGTGGATGAGCGTTTGGTCTTCCATGGGCCAGGCTTGCCGTGCGCGGGTGATGCGAAGGAAGCAAGCAGCGGCCCAACCTCATCCGCTTCGCCTAAGCCAAAGGCCCTTTTATCAGGCCGGAGCAGCGGTTGGTCCGGCGCCGGTGCGATGCTGGTGCGCCATGACGGGCTTCGGCTACATTCGCCACAACCGCCGGCCCTCACCATAGCCACTGCGGCCACCAGATCGCCACCGCATGATGCGAATCATCGCCGCTGCGCTCAGCGCCGCAGCCGTAACGCTCGCGTGCGCCCAAGAGGCCGCGCTCACCGGAAAAGTCACCGACGCCGCCACCGGCGAGGCCCTCATCGGGGTCAATGTCACCTATGCCAGCGGCAGGGGCGTCGCCACCGATGTCAACGGCGCCTATCGCCTGGAGCTGCCTGCCGGCGAGGCGCGCATCACCTACAGCTATGTGGGATACGTATCGCGCACCGAAGCGCTCGTGCTTGCGGCCGGAGAGCAGCGCATCCTGGACGTGAAGATGGCCGTTGCCAGCGCTCAGCTCGACATGGTGGTGGTCTCGGCCGGGCGCTTCGAGCAGCGTGTGGGCGAGGTGACGCAGAGCCTGAGCGTGCTGCGCCCGGAGATCGTGCTCAACAAGAACATCACCAGCATGGACCAGGCCCTGGATCAGGTGCCGGGCGTGGTGATCGTGGATGAGGAGCCGCAGATCCGCGCGGGCAGCGGTTTCAGCTATGGTGCAGGCAGCCGTGTGATGGTGCTGGTGGACGATGTCCCCATCCTGAGCGGCGACATCGGCCGGCCCAACTGGACCTTCCTCCCGCTGGAGAACCTGGAGCAGGTGGAGGTGATCAAGGGCGCATCCTCCGTGCTCTACGGCAGTGCGGCCCTCAGCGGCGTCATCAATGTGCGCACCGCCTATCCGCGGAGCGAGCCGCGCACGCGCATCACCACCTTCTCTGGCGTCTACGATGCGCCCGGCCATGCGCCGGCCAAGTGGTGGGATGCGAACAGCCCGCTCTTCGGCGGCGCCAACTTCTTCCACTCCCAGCAGTTCGGCCGGCTCGACCTCGTCCTCGGCGGCAACGCCTTCGGCGACCAAGGCTTCGTGGGCCCCGAGCCCCAGCCCGCGGACAGCATAGCGCGCGATCCGTACCGCCTGGGCCCAGGCGGGTACGACCATCGCGCCCGGTTCAATGCGGGGCTCCGTTGGCGGAGCAGGCGCGTTCAAGGGCTCACCGTCGGGCTCAATGCCAACGCCATGCGCAGCAAAAGCACCAGCGTCTTCATCTGGGGCGATACCGACCGCGGCCTCTACCGCCCGCAGAACGGCACCGTCACGCGGACGCAGGGCACCCAGTACTACCTCGACCCCTATGTGGGCTACACCTCCGCCGCCGGAACCCGGCACAGCCTGCGGACACGCTACCACCGCCAGCTATTCGACAACGACAACGGCCAGAGCAATGGCAATGAGACCTGGCATGCCGAGTACCAGGTGCAGCAGAAGGTGGAACTCTTCGGCGAGACCATCATCACGGGCGGCGCACTGCTGCGCGATGTGGTGAGCACCGCCGAGCTGTACCGCGGCAACGGCGAGGGCAGCGACCGAAACATGGCCCGCAACCTGGCCGGCTACCTCCAGGTGGACAAGAAGCTCTTCGGTGAGCGCCTCTCGCTCTCGGCCGGTGTGCGGTACGAGCAGTTCATCGTCAACGAGGCCGAGGCCGGACAACCGGTGGTGCGCGCCGGGGCCACCTTCCGCGCCCACAAGGCCACCTACGTGCGCGCCAGCTACGGGCAGGGCTTCCGCTTCCCCACCATCGGCGAGCGCTTCATCAGCACCAGCGTGGGGCAGCTGCGCATCTTCCCCAATGCCGACATCCGGCCCGAGCAGAGCTGGAACACCGAGGTGGGCGTGAAGCAGGGCTTCAAGCTCGGCGGCTTCATGGGCTACCTGGATGCCGTGTGGTTCCAGCAGGATTTCCAGGATTATGTGGAATTCACCTTCGGTCAATGGGAGGCCTTCGACCTGTTCAATCCGCTGGCCAACTTCTACGGGTTGGGCTTCAAGAGCGTGAACACCGGCGGAGCGCGCGTCACCGGCTACGAGCTGGAGCTCACCGGCAAGGGCGACATCGGCAAGTTGGGCATCCAGGCCATGCTCGGCTACACGGCCACCACGCCCATCAGCACCACGCCCGACCAGGTCTATGCCCAGCCCGTGCCCGGCCCTGTTCCGCCCGGAGCCACCGAGCCCATCATCATCATCCCGGCCGCCACCTACCGCAATACGAGCTTCGATCCCAGCGGCGACATCCTCAAGTTCCGCATCCGGAACACCTTCCGCGCCGATATGCAGCTGAGCTACCGCAAGGTCTTCGCGGGCTTCAGTCTGCGCTATAACAGCCATGTGCAGAACATCGACAAGGCCTTCATCGACCTTGACGATGACGGCACGCTGCCCACAGGAGTGCGCGAGTGGATGGAGACGCACCGCACCGGTGATTGGATCGTGGATGCGCGCCTCGGCATGGACCTCTCCAAACAGCTGCGCGTGGCACTCATAATGAACAACCTCACGAACGAAGTGTACTCCCTGCGTCCGCTCTCCATCGAAGCGCCACGGAGCGTGCAGGTGCAGCTGAGCGCCACGCTGTGATGGAACGCGCTGCGCGGCGCATCACGCCCTCGCTGGCCGTGGCGTTCGCGCTGTGGGTGCTGGTGGCCGCAGCCGTGGCGCTGCATCCGCCGCGCAACATCATCAGCTGGGATACCTTCGGCTACCACCTCTACCTGCCCGCCGCCCTGCTGCACGGCGACCCCGGCATCCGTGACCGCGGCTGGGTGGAGGCGGCTGATGCGGCCTACGACAACACCGGCACCCTCTACCAGCTGACGCAGCTGCCGGATGGGCGGTGGGTGAACCGATATCCGATGGGGCTGGCCCTGCTGTGGTCGCCCTTTTTCGCCACGGGGCATGCAGCGGCGGCTGCGCTGGGCGCCCCGCGCGATGGCTTCTCGTGGCCCTACCAGGCGGCCCTCATCGCCGCCGGGCTCACCTATCTGCTTGTCGGGCTGCTCACGCTGCGCCGCGTGCTGCGCTGGTTCTTCACCGAGGCCGTCACCGCAGCCACGCTCGCCCTCTTGGTCACCGGCACCAACTTGTTCCATCAGGCTGCAGCGGGCCTGGGCATGCCCCACATCTTCCTGTTCGCCTTGGGCGCTGGCGTGCTGTGGCGCACCATCCGGTGGCGTGCCCAAGGCCGTGCGCGCGATGCGGCGGCGGTCGGCTTCCTGCTCGGCCTGATGGTGGTGTCGCGCCCCTCCGAGGCGGTGTGGGCGGTGGTGCCCTTGATGGCGGGCTGCGGCGAAGCCGGCCGGCTGCGTGCGCACGGCGCCTGGCTCTGGCAGCGCCGCAGCCATCTGCTGCTCCTGGCTGCGGTAGCAGCGCTCGTGACGCTTCCGCAGTTGGCCTATTGGAAGTGGATGACCGGTCGCTGGCTCTACATGAGCTACAACAATCCCGGCGAGGGCTTCGAGTTCCTGAGCCCCTTCACGCGTGAAGCGCTGTTCAGCTTCCGCAAGGGTTGGTACGTGTACACCCCGCTGATGCTGGTGGCCACCCTCGGGCTGGCGGTGGTCTGGCGCACGCTGCCGGCCTGGAGGTGGGCGCTCACCGGCTTCTTCGCGCTGAACCTCTACGTGGTGAGCAGCTGGAGCTGCTGGTGGTATGCCGACAGCTTCGGGCAGCGGGCCCTGGTGCAGGGCTACGCGGTCATGGCCATCCCGTTGGGCGCCGTGCTCACCGTGCTGAAGGAGCGGCCGTGGCGCGCGCGCGCAGCGCTTCCGCTGCTGCTGGCCCTCACCGCACTCAACCTGTTCCAGACTTGGCAGATCGAGCGCGGCATCCTGCACACATCGCGCATGACCTGGCCCGCCTACAAGGCGGCCTGGATGCGCACGGCGCCGTTGCAGGGCATGGATGCACTGCTGCTGGTGGACCGCGTGCAGGAAGACTTCACCCGCAGGCCCGACCTCACCGGCTACAGGGCTTCCGCAGTGCTGCGGGCCGCCAACGGAGCGCTCCAAGCGGTGTACGGAGAGGCCGTCACCACCGACCATGCCTGGGTGGAGGTGCGATTCCGGCCCGGCCCCGTAGTGGCCGATTCCGTGGAAGTGATGGTGGCGATGGAGCACGGCGGCTACCCCTACCATGCGCGGACCACGCGGTGGGCGGTGGGCGACAGCATCCGCATGTGGTACCTCACCCCCGAGGTGAGGCGGGCATCCGACCGATTGATGATCCTGTGCAGGGAGCCCAGTGGGGAGGCCGTGCTGGCCGGTTCCTTGGAGGTTCACGTGCATGAGCACTAGCGCAGCGCTTTTGAGGGTTGCGCATAGCGGTGCTTGATGTCAGTGGCGCCCATAGGTGCAGAAGCGATGGCCAGAATCCCGGAGTGCGCGGGCAATCTGGGCCTTGACGCATACACCCCCAAGGGCGAGCGCTGATCGGTACCTTGCCGCCGTTTCATGCGATTCCTCGGCATCATCCCCGCCCGCCATGCGAGCACCCGCCTGCCGGGCAAGCCGCTTGTGGACATCGGAGGCACGAGCATGGTGATGCGCGTGGTGGAGCAGGCGAGGAGGTCACGCGCGCTGGAGCGGGTTGTGGTGGCCACCGACGACGAGCGCGTGCTGGAGCATGTGCGCGCCGCCGGCGCTGAGGCGGTGATGACCTCGGCCGCGCATCCCAGCGGGACGGACCGCTGTTACGAGGCCCTTCTGCGCGTGGGGCGCGACCGCTACGATGCCGTGGTGAACGTGCAGGGCGATGAGCCCTTCATCGCCCCTGAGCAGATCGATGAGCTTTGCGAGGCGCTGCGAAGCGCTCCGGGCGGCATCGCCACGCTTGCACAAGCGGTGACGGATGACCGCGACCTCGACGATGCCGGGGAGGTGCTCATCACCACCGACGTGAACGGCGATGCCCTGTACTTCAGCCGCGCGGCAATCCCATTCCTGCGCAATCCGGGTCCGGGCCCGCGCCACCTCCGCTTCCGCTTCCTGAAGCACGTGGGGCTCTATGGCTACAAAGCCGAAGTGCTGGAACGCTTGGTGCAGCTGCCGCCCTCGCCGCTGGAGCTGGCCGAATCGCTGGAGCAGCTGCGCTGGGTGGAGAACGGGTACAAGGTGCGCATCGGCCTCACCGTGCACCCCTCCTTCTGCGTGGATACCCCCGCCGATCTGGAGGAGGCCCGCCGGCGGGTGGCCCTTGCCTAGATTTGGCCTCGGAATCATGGGCATCGAGCGCGATCTGCACGACCTCCTCTTCTGCCACGATTGCGTGATCGTGCCGCAATGGGGCGGTTTCCTCACGCACTACCGCCCGGCCCGGCTAGATGAGGCCCGACGCCTCATCCATCCGCCTGGCAAGGACCTGAGTTTCAACCGCCATCTGGTGCGCAATGACGGGCTCCTCGCGGACCACCTCGCGAAGCGCGAGGGTATCGGATTCGATACGGCGACCACGCGCATCGATGCAGAGGTGGCCGGTTGGCGGCAGTCGTTGGAGCGGCAAGGCCGATTGGAGCTGCCGCAGATCGGTATCTTCTTCCGCGATGCGGAGCACAACCTGCAGTTCGAGCCCGACCGGCGCACGAACTACCTGAAGGACGCCTTGGGCCTGCGTCCGCTGGCCGCCGTTCCCGTGGAGCAGGCCAGGACGGCGCCGCTGGTCCGCCCCTTGCCGCCGCCGGCCGCGCCCGCGGAGCCGGAGGAGCGCCGTCGGCCGGCGATGCTATGGGCTGCGGCCGCTGCGGCTGCAATCCTCTTCGGGACGGCTGCGTTCTGGGCCTATCGAAGCAGCGGGCTGGGCCAGCAGCAATGGAGCGGCATCGCTCCGTGGCGCTCCGGTCCGGCAGCCGCCTACCGTGCTCCGGGGACCGCAGCCCTCATACCGGTGGAGCGCCCTGAGCCGCTCGTGCTTCCCGCAAGCGGCTCCGGTATCCACGAGGTGGTGCTCGACGCGGAGCGCGATGTCCGGTTGCGGGTCGACCTGGGCCGGCCGAAGGAGGCACCGGCGGAGTCGACGGCGGTGGCTGTGAAGGCCGCGCCGATTGCCGAAGCGGGTCTCCGCTACCATGTCGTGGGCGGCTGCTTCGCGCAGCCTGAGAATGCCGATAAGCTCCTGGCCGAACTGCTGGCGAAGGGCTTCCCTGCGCGACGCCTCAAGCAGCGCGGGCAGCTGCATCCGGTGGCGTACGGCAGCTACGCCACACGCGGCGAAGCCATGGCTGCACTGGGCCGAGTGCGCGGGACCGAAGGCCGTTCGGCCTGGCTGCTGGTGCGCTGAGCCGATCCCTTGCGGCCAGCCGTAACTTTGAACCCCGCAGTCCGCCGATGACCATCCTGCATGCCACGGATCTGGAGTCCTGCACCGTCACCTTCCTCGATGACGATATCGTGCACACGCACTTCAAGGACAATCGCCTCGTGGGCCCCGAGGACGTGCAGCGGATGTTCGAGGCGATCGAGGCCGAGCGAAAGGGCCGCAAGGCGTTGCTGATGGTCTCCGTAGGGGTGGGCACCGCCATGAGCAATGAGGCCCGGGCTTATGCCAGTTCGATGGAGTCATCGCGCTACATAGCCGCCGACGCGATCATCGTGCGCGACTTCGGCCACCAGCTCGCCGCCAACGTGTTCGTGCGGCATCACAAGCCGGGCCGGCCCATCCAGATGTTCCCCGACCGCCAGGCGGCCATGGAGTGGCTCAGGCTCCAGCGCAACCTGGTCTCTCACGATTGACCCATGATGCATCGACTCCTTCTTGCTGCCGCCGCGGCGGCCACGGTATCGGCCGCTTGCGCCCAAGTGGTGGCGCCAGTCCCCAGCCGCACACTGCGCACCGCGAAGGCCGAAGTGGTGAGCATGGCCATCGCTCCCAAGGGCGACCGCATTCTGGTGGGCCTGAGCAAGGGTGCCGAGGTCATCGACCTGGAGACTGGCAAGAAGCTCTTCGCACTTCCCTACAGCGAGGATGGCGGCACCGCAGCCTATTACACCGCCTTCAACGATAACGGCGAATACGCCGTGCTCATCGGGCACAGCGGCAAGCGGGTGGTCTACAGCATGAAGACCGGGAAGCCCGAGCCCTCGCTGCAACAGCATCGCTGGGTGCCCGATCCGCGCGCGGTGAAGGCCATGGGCCTCGACATGGGCAATTCCACCTTCGACCGCTTCTACCAGCAGGCCGAAGCGAAGTACGGGGACCTTGTGATGCGAGCGACAGTGCATGGTGCGGTGGAGGTGGTCGGCGCCGACGGCAAGGCGTTGCAGAAGCTGGAGTTCCCCGAGAACAAGGACCAGCACCATCGGTCACCGTTGCTTATCCGGGAGGGCCAACTGCTGCTCGGCACGGATGATGGCCGGGTGCTCTTCCACGCCCTGGACTGAGGCCGCGCCCGTGATGGGGCAGGGTGGGGACTACCTTCGCGCCGCACATGATGAACCGCGCCTCACGCCCCGTCAGCGACAGTTATTCGGAAACCACGCATGTGGTGCTCCCCAACGACACCAACACGCTCGGCAACCTCTTCGGCGGGCGGCTGCTGCAGTGGCTCGACATCAGCTGCGCCATCAGCGCCCACCGGCACTGCAAGCGGGTGGTGGTCACCGTGGCGGTGAACCACGTGGGCTTCGACCGTCCCATCAAGCTCGGCGACTTCGTCACCATCCACAGCCATGTGAGCCGCGCTTTCGGGAGCAGCATGGAGGTGTGGAGCGATGTGTTCGTTGAGGACCAGGTGACCGGCGAGAAGATCATGTGCAACAGCGCGATCTACACCTTCGTGGCGGTGGATAGCGCCGGCAGGCCGGTGAACGTGCCGGAGGCCCTGCCCACCAACGAGCAGGAGCAGAAGCGCTACGACGGTGCGCTGCGCCGTCGGCAGCTCAGGCTCATCCTCAGCGGCAAGATGAAGCCCGGGGAGGCCACGGAGCTGAAGGCGCTCTTCGAGTAACAAGCAGGCGGGTTGTGCGTCATAGGGCGCGATCGCATCAGCCGGAGGCCGTTCTCCGGGGGGCGATCGGCAGAGCAATATCCCATCCAAACCCACAACCCCCATGCTACGCAACCCTTTCCCCTGGTCCGCATTGCCCGCCCTGCTGCTCGCCGCTGCGTGCAACCAAGCGCCCCCGGCACCCGAACCCGTTGCCGCTGCCGTTGAGGCCCCCAGCGAGGCCGAACTCATCGACCGCGGCAAGTACCTGGTGGAGACCATGGGCTGCCACGATTGCCATTCGCCCAAGCGCATGGGCCCCAACGGTCCCGAGCTCGATCCCGATCGGCTGCTCAGCGGCCACCCGGCCGGCAGCACCCTGCCGCCGGTGCCGAAGGACGTGGCGGGCTGGGCGCTATTCAGCATGGACCTCACCGCCGCCGTCGGCCCTTGGGGCACCTCGTTCTCGGCCAACCTCACCAGCGACGAGACCGGCATCGGCAACTGGACCGAGGAGCAGTTCAAGCGGTCCATCACCAAGGGCCTTTACAAGGGCCTTGAGGGTTCGCGCCCGCTGCTGCCGCCCATGCCTTGGCAGAACCTGGTGAACCTGAAGGACGAGGACATCCACGCCATCTTCACCTACCTGAAGAGCACCAGGCCTGTAGAGAACATGGTGCCGCCCCCCATCCCGCCAGCGGCGTCCTGAGGGGGCGGGGCGGCGCGCCAGGCGCATGCCGCTGATCAGAGGCGGTCGTCGAGGCTGCTGGTGTCGAAGATCTCGCCGGTGGCGGTGTCGTGGCCGCGGAGGCCCAGTTGCCGCAGCAAGGCCGCAACGCAGGCCGCGCTCTGCTCGCCGCCGTGCACATGCGCCACCATGTAGCGCACCTGAACCGCGTCCTCCATGTGGAGCTGAATGCTGATGTCGATGCCCTCGGCCTTCACGAAGAGCCAGTCCGGATCCACCGCATCGGCGAATGGGATGGCCTCGCGCACCTTGGCGACCAGCGCATCGCGCGTGCCGATGGGGCGCGGGCGGAAATCGGCCGGGACGTCGGCGATGGTCGGCACATCCGGCAGGTCCTGAATGAATATGTCCCAGCTCATGGCTTGGCGAGTTGCGCGATGCGGGCGAGGTCCTGCCGCTCCATGCAATGGAAGTGGCCCTTCGGGCAGCGATCGAAGCCGATCTTGCTGCAGGGACGGCACGCCAGCCCCGCCACCTCGCTGATGCGCGCCCGGTCGGGATGCAGAGGGATGTACGGACCCATGCCGAACAGGGGCACGGTGCTGCCCCAGATGCTCGCCACCGGCCGATGGAAGGCCGCCGCGATGTGCATGGCACCGCTGTCGTGCGCCACCACGCTGCGGGCCTGTTCGATCAGCGAGGCGCTGCCGAGGATGTCGTACAGGCCGGTGGCATCGTAGACCCTCGCACCCACGGCATCGCCGATGGCACGCGCCACCTGCTGGTCCTCCTTGCCGCCGATAAGCACGATCGGCCCCTCGATGAGGCGCGCAAGCTCGATGAGCCGGTGCTGGGGCAGCCGCTTGGTGGCGTGGGCTGCGCCGATCGCAAGGGCGGTGTAGCCGGTCCGGTGCGTCGCGGGAAGCGCGTCGGGCGGCACCTTGCGATCGGCAGGGACGAACAGCTCCAGCCCCTTCCCGTCGTTCTTCACGCCCAGGTGCGCCACGGTGCTCAGGTAGCGGTCCACGATGTGGATGCGCGGCATGCGGTCCCAGCGAAGGTTCACCAGCAGCCACTTTTCCATGTTTAGCTTCGGGAAGCTGTGGGCCGGCACGCCCAGCGCACGCTTGATCCGCGCCGTGCGCAGGTTGTGGTGCAGGTCGATGACGGCATCGAAGCGCTCCTGCTTCAGCCTGGTGAGGAGCGCGCCGAGGTCGTCGCCCAGCTCATGCACCTTGCTCGCATGCGGATTGAAGCGCACGAGGTCCGCGAATGCGGCCTTGGTGGCGAAGTGGACCTCGGCATCCTTCAGCTGCTCCTTCACGCAGCGCAGAACCGGGCTGGTAAGCACGATGTCGCCGATGGAGGAGAAGCGCAGCAGGAGGACCTTCACGCCGGCAAAGGTGATGGTTGCCGGGTGATGGGCGGCGGAAGGGGAGAAGTCGGGCGTTGGCGGCAGGGCGCCACCTTTGCAGCGGCCGCTTGGCCCCCGGCACACGTATCACCCCGCAACCCCAACGCGCCCCGTGGAGCTCGTAGACACCCATGCCCATCTCTACCACGACCAGTTCGCTGCGGACCGTGAAGCCATGCTGACGCGGGCGCTGGAAGCCGGTGTCGCCCGGCTCTATCTGCCGAACGTGGACCTGGAGAGCATCGCGGCCATGGATGCCCTGGCCGCCGCGCATCCCGGGCGCTGCTTCCCCATGATGGGCCTGCACCCCTGCTCCGTGGGCGCGGAGAATGCGGCAGCCCTTGAGGAGGTGGAGCGCCGGCTGCGCACCGGGCGCTATTGCGCCGTGGGCGAGATCGGCATCGACCTGTATTGGGACAAGACCTTCCTTGTGCAGCAGCAGGAGGCCTTCCGCCAGCAGGTGCGATGGGCGAAGGAGCTCGGCCTGCCCATTGTGATCCATTGCCGCCAGAGCTTCCAGGAGGTGATCGCCATCGTGGAGGAGGAGAACGCCGAGGGACTCCGTGGGGTGTTCCACTGCTTCACCGGCACCCCCGAAGAGGCCCGGCGCGTGATCGCTCTGAAGGGCTTCTACCTCGGCATCGGCGGGGTCATCACCTATCCGAAGGGCGGCCTGTTCGAGACCATGCGCGAAGTGGGCCCTGACCATTGCGTGCTGGAGACCGATGCGCCCTACCTGGCACCGGTGCCCTTCCGCGGCAAGCGCAACGAGAGCAGCTACATCCCGTACATCGCCGCCAGGCTGGCCGAAGCCGTCGGGCGGCCGGTGGAGGAGGTCGCGCGCATCACCACGGCCAACGCCGGGCAACTCTTCGGCCGATGAGCGCGAGCGTCCTCCTGATCTACACCGGCGGCACCATCGGCATGTGGGCCGACCCGCGCACGGGGGCGCTGCGCCCGATGGACCTGGAGCACCTCGAAGAGCAGGTGCCGGAACTGGAGCGCATCGCCGTGCGCCTCGGGAGCGTCGCGTTCGAGCGGCCCATCGACAGCAGCGACATGCAGCCGGCGGACTGGGTGCGCATCGCGCGCATCATCGGCGAGGCCTACGACCGGTACGACGGCTTCGTGGTGCTCCACGGCAGCGATACCATGGCCTATACGGCGAGTGCGCTCAGCTTCCTGCTCGAGGGCCTGGCGAAGCCGGTCATCCTCACCGGTTCGCAGCTGCCCATCGGCACCATCCGCACCGATGCGAAGGAGAACCTGATCACGGCCATCGAGATCGCTGCCGCCAAGGACGAGCGGGGCTGGCCCGTGGTGCCCGAGGTGGCCGTGTACTTCGAGTACCGGCTGCTGCGCGGCAATCGCACGGTGAAGGTGCATGCCGAGCGGTTCGAGGCCTTCCGCTCGCCGAATTGGCCGGCGCTCGCCGAGGCTGGCGTGCACCTTCGCTATGACCGGGGCGCCATCCTACCGCACCGGACGGGCGGGCTCACCGTGCATGAGCGCCTCGTTGATCAAGTGGCGGTGATCCGCCTCTTCCCGGGCATCCGGGCGGAGTGGGTGCGGCATGCGCTGGCCCTGCCCGGGCTCAGGGCCGCGCTGCTCACCACCTTCGGGAGCGGCAACGGCCCCACGGATAGGGCCTTCCTGGCCGCGCTGCGCGAGGCGCGGGAGCGGGGCTTGCACCTGCTCAATGCCACCCAGTGCATCGGAGGCCGGGTGGAGCAGGGCCGCTACGTCACCAGCCAGGCCTTCGTGGAGCTGGGGGTCGTTCCCTGCGGGGACATGACCGTGGAGGCGACCTTGGCCAAAACCATGTTCCTGCTGGGGCGGGATCAGGAAGCGGAGGCCTTCGCGCAGCGAATGGCGGCACCGATTGCGGGGGAGTTGACGCTGGCTTAACATGCCGGCCATCGCCCGCTCGCTGCCCGTGACGCGCCGCTTCCCGTGCCGCCCTTGTCCGGATGGTCCTTTTTGTACCTTGGCGGCCCTTCGGAAGGGCTTGGAACCGCCCTTCCCTTGAAGAACAAGGAGAGATGGCCGAGTGGTTTAAGGCGCGCGCCTGGAAAGTGCGTTTACCTGAAAGGGTAACGGGGGTTCGAATCCCTCTCTCTCCGCCATCTTTGACCCGCTCCCACTAGCAACGCAACCCCCGACAACAACCACAACCGCAACCCTTCACATGGCACGCAAGTTCTTGTCCCTTTGCCTGATCGCCCTCTTGGGCTTCGGCCTCCTCAGCACCCCGGTCATGGCGCAGGATGCCCCTGCCGCCGCTTCCACCGAGGCGGTTGCCGATGACAGCGGTACCCACCAGATGCTCAAGCAGCGCTTCATCGAAGGCGATCCCATCTGGATGGCCCCGGTGCTCGTATGCCTGATCCTGGGCCTGGCCATCGTCATCGAGCGCATCATCTACCTAAACATGGCCTCCACCAACACCAACAAGCTGCTCGGCAGCGTGGAGGATGCGCTCAAGAGCGGCGGCATCGATGGTGCCAAGGAGGTGTGCCGCAATACCCGTGGCCCCATCGCCGGCATCTTCTACCAGGGCCTTGACCGTGCGCATGAGGGCGTTGACATCGCCGAGAAGAGCATCGTGGCCTACGGTGGCGTGGAGGTGGGCCGCCTGGAGCGCGGCCTTCCCTGGATCAGCCTCTTCATCGCCCTGGCTCCCATGCTCGGGTTCTTGGGCACTGTGATCGGGATGATCTTCGCCTTCGACCAGATCGCGGCCGCCAACAACATCAGCCCTGCAATCGTGGCAGGCGGTATCAAGGTGGCACTGCTCACCACCGTGTTCGGCCTCATCGTGGCCATCATCCTGCAGATCTTCTACAACTACCTGCAGAGCAAGATCGACAGCATCACCGGCCAGATGGAGGAGGCTTCCATCGGCCTGGTCGACCTGCTGGTGAAGAACAACCTCAGCAAGCACTAAGCGGCCATGAACCACAAGGGATCCGGGCTCCTGGGGCGCGTTGCCCAATGGGTGCTCATCGCGCTGGGGGTGATCTTCACCCTCATGATCTTCAGCGGCAGCGATACCGGCATCGATGGCGGCCTCTGGGTCACCTACTTCGCCTTCGGCATCGCGGCCGTCTCCACACTGGCGTTCTCGCTGATGGGCCTGAACAAGAAATCGTTCATGGGCATGGGCGCTTTCGTGGTGGTGCTGGTGGTGGCCTACCTGATCAGCGATGGCGGCGTGCGTCCGGAGTGGAACATCTCCGAGGGCGCCTCCAAGTGGATCGGTGCCGGCCTCATCCTCATGTACGTCGCACTCTTCGGAGCCATCATTGCCATCGTCTACGGTGAGGTCACCCGCCTCTTCAAGTAAGCCACCATGCTGAGGAAACGCGCCAAGCAAGGCCCGGGCGAGATCAATGCCGGCTCCATGGCCGACATCGCCTTCCTGCTGCTGATCTTCTTCCTGGTGACGACCACCATGGATACCGACGCTGGCATCCTGCGCCTGCTGCCCCCCATCGTGGAGGACCAGCAGGAGGCGGACAAGGTGAAGGACCGCAATGTCTACGTGGTACTGATCAACGATGCGGACATGCTGCTGGTGGAAGGGGAGCTGATGGACATCAAGGACCTGCGCGCCGGGGCCAAGGAGTTCATGGTGAATCCCGCCAACCTGGAGAACCTGCCTGAGAAATCGCGCGTCACCGCTGCCGAGTGCCAGCAGCGGATCGCCGAGTACAAGGCGGGCATCGCGGCCGCCACCGACGAGAAGGACAAGCAGACCTACCGGGACCTGCTGGAGAAGTACGAGGGCAAGCTCAGTGCCGTGCGCCTGCTGGGCGAGTACAATGAGCTGCCGGGTTCAGCCGTGATCTCCTTGCAGACGGGCTCCAAGACCAGCTACGACATGTACGTGAAGGTGCAGAACGAGCTGGAAGCCGGCATCCGCGAGCTGCGCGACGAGCTCTGCAAGGAGAAGTTCGGACGCAAGTTCACCGAACTCGACGAGAAGAAGGACGAGGACAAGGAGCTCATCAAGGCCATCCGCATGGTCTATCCGCAGCGCATCTCCGAGGCCGAGCCGGTGGACGTCACCAAGAAACCCGCCTGATCCGATGTCACGCTTCAAGGAAAAGAAGGGCGCCACCCCGGCCATCAGCACGGCCTCGCTGCCTGACATCATCTTCATGCTCCTCTTCTTCTTCATGGTCACCACCGTGATGCGCGAAGTGGACCTGAAGGTGAAGATCACGCTGCCCGAGGCCACGGAGACCACAAAGCTCGAGGACAAGGCCTTGGTGGATTACCTCTACATCGGACCGCCCACGAGCAAGGAGCTCGGCACAGAGCCCTTGCTGCAGCTCAACGACCAGTATGCCAGGCTGGACGAGATCGACCCTTGGGTGAAGGCTGGCAACGAGCGCCGCGACGAGGTGCTGCGCCCGAAGATCACGCGCTCCCTGAAGGTGGACAAGGAGACCTACATGAAGATCGTTACCGATGTGAAGCAGGAGCTCCGCAAGAGCAACGCGCTGAAGATCAACTACAGCACATCGCAGGGACGCTGAGCGCCCCCTGCATTGCCGATGCACGGAAGCCCCGCCCTGCGGGGCTTCCGTACTTTTGAGCCGCCCATGGTCCGCATCGGCCCCATCACACTGCCGGAGTTCCCGCTGCTCCTCGCGCCCATGGAGGACGTGAGCGACCCGCCCTTCCGCGCGCTGTGCAAGCAGCATGGGGCCGACCTGATGTTCACTGAGTTCATCAGCAGCGAGGGGCTGATCCGCCAGGCCGCCAAGGGCCTCAAGAAGCTCGACATCTTCGAAGCCGAGAGGCCCATCGGCATCCAGCTCTTCGGCGGCAGCGAGGACGCGATGGAAGAGGCCGCGCGCATCGCCGAGGCGGCCAAGCCCGACCTCATCGACATCAATTATGGCTGCCCCGTGCACAAGGTGGTGAGCAAGGGTGCCGGCGCCTGCCTGCTGCTCGATGTGGACAAGATGGTGCGCCTCACCGAGAAGGTGGTGAAGGCCGTAAAGCTGCCCGTGACGGTGAAGACGCGCCTGGGCTGGGACGAGAAGAGCAAGAACATCATCGAAGTGGCCGAGCGCCTGCAGGACGTGGGCATCGCCGCGCTGAGCATCCATGGCCGCACGCGCGCGCAGCTGTACAAGGGCCCGGCGGATTGGACCCTGATCGGAGCGGTGAAGAACAACCCGCGCATGCGCATCCCCATCTTCGGCAACGGCGACATTGACTCGCCGGAGAAGGCGGTGGATTACCGTGGCCGTTACGGCGTGGACGGCGTGATGATCGGCCGCGCGAGCATCGGGCACCCTTGGATCTTCAACGAGATCAAGCACTACATCGCCACCGGCACGCACCAGGCCCCGCCCACGATCACCGATCGCGTGGAGGCCGCGCGCCAGCACCTGCGCGCATCACTCGCGTGGAAGGGCGCGTGGGAAGGCGTGGTGGAGATGCGCCGGCACTACGGCAACTACCTGAAAGGACTGCCCAACGTGAAGGAGGTGCGCTTGCGGTTGTGCACGGAGAAGGACCCGGTTGTTATCGAGCAGATCCTGGATGAGGTGAAGGCGACCTACGCCCTCGCCGCCGTGGCGTAGAGGAACCTGCGGCTCAGCGCGCGCAGCGGCACCCAGGTGGCCAGCAGGCCGATGGCGAGCACGGTTGCGGTGATCAGCAGCAGGTCGGTGCCCACGAGCTTCACCGGGAAGGAGTCAGTGATGGCCTCGGCCATCTCCACGAGGGCGAAGCGTTGCTGCGCCAGCACGATGCCCACGCCCAGCGCCAGGCCGATGCCCGCGCCCGCCAGCACGATCAGCAGCCCTTCGTGCAGGAAGATGCGGCGCACCATGCGCGCCGTGGCGCCCATGCTCATCAGCGTGCGCATGTCCTCTTTCTTCTCAATCATCATCATGGTGAGCGAGGCGATCACGTTGAAGGCGCCGATGAGGCCGATGAAGGCGAGCACCACGAAGGCCACGAGCTTCTCGGTGGCGTTGGTCTGGTACATCAGCGCGTTCTTCTGGTAGCGCGTCTTCACGGTATAGCGCGGGCCCAGCGTTGTGGCGATCTCACGCGCCGCGCGGTCCATGTCGGCCTTGGGCTTCAGCTTCAGCTCCAGGGCGCTGGCCGCGCTGTCGTAGTGGAGCAGCTCGGCCGCCAGGTCCAGCGGCACTACGGCGTACTTGCTGTCGTATTCCATGTTCATGCTGAAGGAGCCGCTCATGGCCACAGCTGCTTGCTCGAAGGCCGCCTGCTTGTACTTGCTCAGCTTGCGGCCCCGGATGGGCGCGCTGATCTCCAGCGGCTGGAACACGCCATCGTCCAGTGGCACGCCGAGGTCGGCCTTGAGCCCGAGGCCCAGGATGGCGGCGGGCCCGGTGGCGCCCTCCAGCGCGGCGTCGCCGGTGAAGATGTAGCGCTCCATGCCGGCCATGCCCAGGTATTGCGGCTCCACGCCCTTCAGGGTGGCCACGGCCTGCTGGTCGCCGCAGCGCAGCAGCACGTTCTCCTCGATGGTGAAGCTGGCCTGCTCCACATCGGCGCGCGCGAGCAGGGCGCCCAGGTCGATGGAGTCGCGCGCGAGCGTCTTGCCTTGGGCGGGCGTGATGGTGATATCGAGGTCGAAGGGCGAGTAGATCCTGTCCACCAGCTCGGCGATGCCGTTCATGGCGCTCATCACCACCACCATGGCGCCGGTGACCACCGCGATCACCACGATGCTGATCCACGTGATCACATTGATCGCGTTGGTGCTGCGCTTGGCCAGCAGGTAACGGCGGGCGAAGAGGAGGGGGAGGTTCATTGATCAGATGATCAGTGAATGAGATGATCAGATGATCAAAGCACGGAGGACAAGCGTAAGTGGCATTTTCTGATCATCTGATTGCCCAATTGCCTGACTACTTCCACGCCTTCACGATCAGCCCCGTCCCCGTGCTGTGCGTCATGCGCACATCCGCCATGTTGAGGACGAAGGCGATGGGGTAGGCCAGCAGGTAGTAGAACGGCAGCACGATGAAGAAGGCCTTGCTCGCTTGCAGCATCAGCAGCGGCCACTTCATGCTCAGCTTCCAGCTGATCTTGCCCGGAGCGCCGTAGCTGTATCGCGGTTCCACTTGGCTGAAGCCATTGCGCAGGCACTTCGCCCGGATGTCGTCGATGTTGTAGCCGTCGCGCACATGCTCCTCGATGAAGGAGCCTTCACCCTCCTCGTGCACATCGCTGCCGCCCTGGTCGCTGGGGGTGCTGATGATGAGCATGCCGCCCTCCTTCAAGGAGGTGCTGTAGCAGCGCAGCGCGGCCTCGTCCTCCAGGATGTGCTCCATCACATCCACGCACACCACCAGGTCGAAGGCGTTCGGCTTGGTGAACCTGGTCACATCGCCGACTTCGAACATCACCTGCGGCCTTCCGATCCTCTGGAAGAAGGCGTTGCAATCCGCCACCTGCTCGTCCTTCACATCGATGGCGGTGATGCGCGCCTGGGGCAGCAGGCCGCTGAGCCAGTAGCTGTACTGGCCGAAGCCCGCGCCGGCGTCGTAGATGGCTTCCACGGGCTTGCCGCTGGCCTGCCTTTGGGCGATCCATGCCCGCAGCTCGCGCTGGATGTGCCAGCAGCGCAGCAGCAGCAGGTCGAGCAGGCGGTAGAAGAGCATGCGCAGCGCGGGCGTCCGGTTGAAGACGATGCCCAGGCGGCGCTTGACAGGGTCATACTGCATGGCTCAGAGCGAAGGAAGGAAGAACATGGAACATGGAATGTAGAACATCGAACATGGAATGAAGAACATGGAACATGGAATGGAGAACATGGAACATGGAATACAAGAACGAAGAACTGGTGAACGCTGCAACGGGGTCCTCATGGCTTCGGGTCCCAGTTCTTTCCCATGTTCCGTTCGGCGGTGCGAACGCTGGAACTGAAGATCGCGATCAATTCCGTGCATTCAGCCAAAGCACGATCAATGACCTCGGGCTCGGGATGCAGGCGTGCCCTGAGAATGATCTTCAAGCAGGCCCTGGATTCGCGCAGCTCTTTCAGGGCGACGCGCATTTTGTGGACGAAATCCTTTCTGCTCTCTCCGCCTTGTGCCTCGCCATAATGCAGGGCCGGTGACCCACCTGATCTCAGCAACTGGTCGGCATAGTAGCGCCCGGCAGGCGATGACGGCATCCGTTCCGTGATCTCGATTGTGGCAACGGCGAAGTCGCAGGTGCGTTCTTCCAGGTCGAAGACACGTTCCTTGCGCTCAGGGGAACCGACTCGTTCTGCAAAGGCCGTTGAATCTTCCATGTTTTTCATTCCGGCGGGTCGATCATTCGCCGTTGAATGTTCCATGTTCATCATTTCTTGAGCAACCGATCGATCTCCTCCGCCCGGTCCAGCGAATCATCCAGGTAGAAGAGGAGCTCGGGCACCACGCGCATCTGCTTGCCCACGCGCCCGCCCAGCGCCCCGCGCAGGCGGTGGGCCTGCTCCTTGATGCGTTCCATCACGGCCTTCTTGTCCTGCACGGGGAAGAGGCTCAGGTACACCTTGGCCACGCCCAGGTCGGGGCTCACGCGCACGCCGGTCACCGTGATGAGGCCGCCGGGCAGCAGCGTCCGACCTTCTTGCTGGAATACCGCTGCCATCTCCTTTAGAAGCAGGCTGTTCACCTTGTTCTGTCGTAGGCTGTCCATCGTGCCGCGAAGGTACCTTCGCGGCACCGCTTCCATGCGCAACTTCTTCAAGGTACTCCGCTACGCGCGCCCCTACCAGCGCTATGCCGTGCTCAACGTGGTGTTCAACCTGGTGAGCACCCTGTTCCACCTGGCGTCGCTGCTGGTCTTCATCCCATTCCTCAACCTGCTCTTCGGGCAGACCCCGCCGCCGAGCGACCGCCCGGAGGTTAGCCTGAGCCTGGAGGGCATCAAGCGCATGCCCGAGCTCTTCAACTGGCGCATGGCCACCTACATCGAGGAGCACGGCCAGATGGGCGGGCTGGTCTTCATCTGCGTGGTGGTGGCCGTGTGCTTCCTGCTGAAGAACCTCACGCGCTACTTCGCGCTGTGGGCCATCGGCATCCTGCGCAACCGCGCCGTGCGCGACCTGCGCAACGAGGTGTACGACAAGATCCTCGACCTGCCCATGCGCTTCCACACCGGCGAGCGCAAGGGCAACACCATCGCGCGCATCACCAACGACGTGCAGGAGGTGGAGTTCAGCATCATGAACTACATCGAGATGGTGTTCCGCGAGCCGATCACCATCCTCCTCTCGCTGGCGCTCATGATCGGCATCTCGTGGCAGCTCACGCTCATCGCGCTGCTGCTGCTGCCGCTCAGCGGGCTGCTCATCGGCCGCGTGGGCAAGAGCCTGCGCAAGGAGGGGCTGCGCGCGCAGCAGAAGGCCGCCGACCTGCTGAGCACCGTGGAGGAGACCCTCACCGGCATGCGGGTGGTGAAGGCCTTCAACGGCGAGGAGCAGATGCGCCGCCGCTTCCGGCGCGAGAACGAGATGCTGAACAAGCTGAACGTGTTCACGCTGCGCCGCCGCGACATGGCCTCGCCGCTGAGCGAGTTCCTGGGCGCGCTGGTGATGGTGACGCTCGTGTACTTCGGCGGCCAGCTGGTGATCGGCGAGGGCGCCACGCTGAGCGGCGGCGAGTTCATCGGCTACATCATCCTCTTCAGCCAGCTGTTGGCGCCTGCCAAGGGCTTCACCACCGGCTACTACTGGATCAAGAAGGGCGGGGCCAGCGCCGAGCGCATCTTCGAATTGCTGGCCGTGGAGAACAGCGTGAAGGAGAAGCCCGATGCGAGGGCGGTCGCTGCGTTCAACGACCGCATCGAGTTCAAGGGCGTCCAATTCGCGTACGATGAGAAGCCCGTGCTGCGCACCATCGACCTTGTGGTGCCCAAGGGGCGCAGCGTGGCGCTGGTGGGCGCCAGCGGTGGCGGCAAGAGCACGCTTGCCGGGCTGCTGCCGCGCTTCTATGATGCCACCGGCGGGCAGGTGCTCATCGATGGGCACGACGTGCGCGACCTGCGCATCACCGACCTGCGCGCGCTCATGGGCATCGTTACGCAGGACAGCATCCTGTTCAACGATACCGTGGCGGCCAACATCGCCTTCGGGCAGCCCGGCGTGAGCATGGCGGCCATCGAGCAAGCGGCGCGGGTGGCCAACGCGCACGAGTTCATCACGAAGCTCGAGGGCGGCTACCAGACCGTGATCGGCGACATGGGCAACCGCCTCAGCGGCGGGCAGAAGCAGCGCCTGGCCATCGCGCGCGCCGTGCTGAAGAACCCGCCCATCCTCATTCTCGACGAGGCCACCAGCGCGCTGGATACCGAGAGCGAGCGTTTGGTGCAGGAGGCGCTCTACCGCATGATGGAGGGCCGCACCAGCCTGGTGATCGCCCATCGCCTCAGCACCATCCAGCATTGCGACGAGATCTGCGTGATCATGGAGGGCGCCATCGTGGAGCGCGGTACCCACGCCGAGCTCTTCGCCAAGGGCGGGCACTACCGCAGGCTCTGCGACATGCAGGCGTTCGATTGAGGGCGCCCGGGTACTTTCACCCCGATGCTCCGCGTCTTCGGCCTCGACCTCATGCGCGCCACGGCGATCCTGCTGGTGGTGTTCTGGCACAGCGCCGATGTGCTGCGGGCGGCCGTTCCGGGCATTGCGCTGCCGCCTCACATCGATGGGGTGGACCTTTTCTTCGTGCTCAGCGGTTACCTGATCGGCGGCATCCTGCTGCGCAACGCAGCCATGGATGGGGCGCCGTGGCACCTCCGCCTGCTCGACTTCTGGCAGCGCCGATGGCTGCGCACATTGCCCAACTACTACCTCTTCCTGGCGGTGAACATCATGTTGGTCCTCGCTGGCTTCTCCGGCGGCATCATCAATCACAATACGTGGATCTACGCGGTCTTCCTGCAGAACCTCTATAAGCCGGTGGACCTCTTCTTCTGGGAGTCGTGGTCGCTGGTGGTGGAGGAGTGGTTCTACCTGCTGTTCCCGTTGCTGCTGTTCGGGATAGCGGCCCTGGGCGTGGCCTCGGCACGCCGGGCTTATCTGGTGCTGGCACTGCTCTTCATCGCGCTGCCCATGGCCGCCCGCTGGGCACTGGCGCCTGAGGCGCCTTCGCTTTGGCACCTGGAGCAGGGGCTGCGCAAGCTCGTTATCACGCGGCTCGACAGCATCGGATGGGGTATCCTCGCGGCGTGGCTGCGCATCAGGTATCCCGTGGCTTGGGGCACGGCGCGGTGGCCGTTGCTCGCGATCGGCCTGCTGGGCATGCTGGGCTGCGCCATGGCCTATGGCGCGGAGCACCTGCGCTTCAGCGGCACGCACTACTTCACGCTGAACGCGGTAGCCATGACATTGCTGCTGCCGGCCCTTTCCGCCTGGTCCGCGGCGCCGCGCTGGGGCCGCGCCATCACCTTCATCAGCCTGATCAGCTATGCGCTCTACCTGGTGCACCAGCCGGTGCGCTACGTCTTCAATCGCTGGTTCGCCTTGGAGCGCGAGGCCGGGTTGCTGCTGCCGCTGCTGGTCTACTGGGCGGTGTGCATCGCGCTTAGCTGGTTCGTGTGGCGCTACTGGGAGCGGCGCTTCATGGCCCTGCGCGATGGCATCGGCGAGCGCCTCCTGCGGGCGGGTTAGCCGTCCTTCCGCTTCTTGAATAGCCGCTCGAGCAGGCCGGGTTTGCGCTCGCCCTGATCGGCAGGCTCTTCGCGCTGGTCGTGCCGCCTGAAGAGGCGCTGCAGCAGATTGGGCTCACGCACCGGCGCGCAGTCCATGCTGATGGGGTGCTCGGTGAGCCAACCGAAAGCGCTGATGTAGCGCTTGCGGCGCTTGGGGTCGCTCTCGATGGCGCGGAGCACGCGCCCGGCGATGGGCAATGCCAGCTGGCCGCCGGTGCCCAGGTTGCTGCTGAAGTGCACGGAAGGGTCGTGCGCGCCCACCCAGGTGCCGATGACGAGGCTGGGGGTGTACGCCACGAACCAGGCATCGCTGTAGTCCTGCGAAGTGCCCGTCTTGCCGGCGTAGGCGCCGCTGAGCCCGTAACGTGTGCGCAGCGCGGAGCCGGTGCCCTCGTTGACGGCGCGCTGCAGCATGGCGGTGATGCCCGCGGCCGTTTCCGTGCTAACGGTGCGCACCGGGCGGCCGGATTTGGCCTTGTAGAGCACCTTCCCCTGCGCATCGGTGATGCGGGTGATGAGCCGAGCAGGCATCCGATTGCCTCCTTGGGCGAAGCTGCCGTAGGCAGGCACCAGCTCGTGCAGGGCCACGCTGGTGGCGCCCAGCGCCATGGCCGGCTTGTCCGCATCCTTGGTGGGAAGCCCCATGGCGCCGAGCACGGTGCGCAGGGTGTCCACGCCCACGCGGAAGTAGAGGTCCACGGTGGGGCGGTTCAGGCTGCGCGCGAGGGCGTGCCAGAGGGCCACCTCGCCTTCGGTGGTGTCGCGGTCGAAGTTGTCGGGTGCCCAATCGTCGTAGGCCCCGTAGGTCCTGCGCGAGTTGTCGAGGTAATCGCAGGGCTGCAGGCCGCGCTCCAGCGCCGCGGCATACACGAAGGGCTTGATGGTGCTCGCAGCGGAGCGGCGCGCCTTCACCAGGTCGAAGGGGAGGTAGCGGTGGTCGTTGCCGCCCACCCAGGCGCGGACGGCGCCGCTGCCCGGGTCCATGATGAGTACGGCCCCGTGCAGCAGGCGGTGGTAGTGCCAGAGGCTGTCGCGGTGGCTCAGGGAATCCAAGCGGCGGCCGCCATGGTCGTAGAGCTCCCCGGCGCTCATCGGGTCGGCCTTCCACCGCGCCGAGCGCCGGTGCGGGGTGCCGCGCTCCCAGGCCGCGCGGGCCTTGCGTGCGCGCAGCTCGCGGTCCAGCTTCGGCTGCATGACGGCCAGGTGGTCGTGCGCGGCATCGGCGGCCATGCGCTGCAGCCCGGCATCGAGCGTGGTGGTGATGCGCAGGCCGTCCTTCTCCAGGTCGTGGCGCTGGCCGGTGCGCTTTTCCGCCTCGCGCAGGATGGCGCGCGCCTCCTGCTCCACCTGGTGGTTGAAGTAGCCATAGAGGTCGAGCGCGTCGCCACCGGTGTAGTCCAGGCGAAGGGGCCGCTGGCGCAGGCTGTCGGTCTTCGCGCGCGACAGGTGGCCGCGCTCATGCATCAGCTCCAGCACCTGGTCGCGGCGCCCCTTGGAGCGTGCGGGGTGCAGCCGCGGATTGTAGGTGGTGTTCGCCTTCAGCATGCCCACGAGCACAGCGCTCTCGAGCACGTCGAGCCGGCGGGCGGGCTTGTTGAAGAAGCGCTGCGCGGCGCTCTCGATGCCATAGGTGTTCTCGCCGAAGGGCACGGAGTTGAAGTAGAGCACCAGCACATCGTTCTTGCTCAGGGCGCGCTCCAGGCGCTGCGCCACCAGCGCCTCCTTCATCTTGTTCACCGGGATGGTGAGCGGCCCGTGGTCGCTGCGGCCGTAGAGGTTCTTGACGATCTGCTGGGAGATGGTGCTGCCGCCGCCGCCGCTGCGATCGCGCCCCAGGAGCGTGCGGAAGAACACGCGGATGTAGCTGCGGCCGTCCACCCCGGCGTGCTGGAAGAAGCGTGCGTCCTCGGTGGAGACCAGGGCATCGATGAGGTGCTGCGGCAGGTCCTTGTAACGCACGTTGGTGCGGTCCTTGGCGAAGAGCTTGCCGATGAGCGTGCCGTCCTCAGCGAGGATGAGCGTGGCCTCCTCGCTGCGGATGCTGCCGAGCTCCTGCTCCGTGGGCAGCGCGCCGAAGGCGCCCATGCGCACGGCCTGGAGCAGGCTGAAGAACGCGATAAGGGCAGCGGCCAGCCCGATCAAGGCCCATTTCAGCAGCATCCTGCCGGAGCCGCCTTTCCTGCCGCGCTTCCCCTTGGCGGAGGGCGAGCGCCGTGCCGCCGGCTTCCGTGCGCTCAAGGCTCCAGGTACTCGTCCTTGAAGAGCAGGTCGCTCTCGTAGGGATAGCGCGCGATGTGGATGGTCTTCACCCGCTCATAGAGCAGCTTGCGCAGCGCATCGATGTTCTGCCGGGCCGCAGCGCTGATGAAGATGCACTCCTCGGTGGTCATCCGGGCCATCCAGCTCGCCTTGAGCTCCTCCAGCGAGTACTGGTCCACGCGCTTGGGCGCCAGGTCGTCGGGGTCGTGCGGCGCGGGGCGGTACGCATCGATCTTGTTGAAGACGACGACGGTGGGGGTGGAGCCCGCGCCGATCTCGTTCAGGGTCTGCTTCACGGTCTCGTACTGCTCCTCGAAGTTGTGGTGGCTGATGTCCACCACGTGCAGCAGGAGGTCGGCCTCGCGCGTCTCGTCCAGGGTGCTCTTGAAGCTCTCGATGAGCTGGGTGGGCAGCTTGCGGATGAAGCCCACGGTATCGCTGAGCAGGAAGGGCAGGTTGCCGAGCACCACCTTGCGCACGGTGGTATCGAGCGTGGCGAAGAGCTTGTTCTCGGCGAACACGTCGCTCTTGCTGAGCAGGTTCATGAGCGTGCTCTTGCCCACGTTGGTGTAGCCCACCAGGGCCACGCGCACCAGCTTGCCGCGATTGCCGCGCTGGGTGGCCATCTGCTTGTCGATGTCCTTGAGCTGGGCCTTGAGCAGCGCGATGCGGTCGCGCACCAGGCGGCGGTCGGTCTCGATCTCCTTCTCGCCGGCGCCGCCGCGCGTGCCGGTGCCGCCACGCTGGCGCTCCAGGTGCGTCCACAATTTGGTGAGGCGCGGCAGCATGTACTCGTACTGCGCCAGTTCCACCTGCTTCTTGGCGTGCGCGGTGCGCGCCCTGCGGGCGAAGATGTCCAGGATCAGGCGCGGTCGGTCGAGCACCGGCTTCGCCAACTCCTTCTCCAGGTTGCGCTGCTGCGCCGGCGTGAGCTCATCGTCGAAGATGACGCAGTCGGCGCCATTGGCCTCCATCCAGGCCTTCACCTCGGCCAGCTTGCCGCTGCCGATATAGCTGCGGCCGTCGGGTTTGTGCATGCGCTGGGTGAAGCGCTTCAGCGTGGCGATGTCGGCGGTGGCGGCCAGGAACTCGAGCTCGTCCAGGTACTCCTTCGACTGGTCAGCGTCCTGCTCATCGGTGATCAGGCCCACGAGTACGGCCTTCTCGGCCTTGCCCTTCAGCTCCAGCGGGTCGATCATCGCGCCTGCCCCAGCTTGCGTGTGTAGTCCACCACGGCCTCGATCTCCTTCGCGGTGAGCACGTTCTTATAGGGCATCATCTTCCCCTTGCCGTTGGTCACCTGTGCGATCATCTCGGCGCGCGAGAGCGCGCTGGCCGTGAGGTCCTTGGCGCCGTTGAATCCCAAGCGGCCATCCTTGCCATGGCACAGGGTGCAGTGCAGGCGGAACAGCTGTGCGCCTTGGTCGCCGCCCGTCTCCAGTGGGGCTTCGGCCGAGGCTCCGTTGCCGCAGGCCAGCACCATGAGGGCCAGCGCGGTGAGGGTGATGAGGCTCCTTCTCATAGCCATCCCAGTCCGTGCCCCACGTCCCTGATGGGCCAGGGGACCGCCCAGAGCATGAGTACCAGCGCGATGCCGTAGAAGATGGCGATGCGGCGCTGCTTCAGGGGCTCCTCCGTTGCCCGCTTGGCCAGGGACCGGCCCAAGGTGACCAGCACGATGGCGATCACCATGGTGCCGATGTGCTCGAATTTCCAGAACCGGAGCTGCGCGCCCTCCATGCGGGAGATGGCCTGGAAGTTCTGCATGTAGAGGATGGCGCCCAGCACGAGCTGTACATGGCAGAGCACCACGGCGATGATCGCGGCCATGCGCTCCCAGGTGAGGATGGGCCGCCGGAGCAGCAGCCCGCGCAGGCTCACCAGGAAGGCCACGAGGACGAAGAGCAGCACGCCGTAGCGCAGCAGGCTGTGCGCGAAGGAGAGGAAGCCGGAGTTCATGGTGCGGGATTCGGAGCGGCGCGAAGGTAGGGCGGGGCAGCGCGGTCAGGGCTGCCAGACGGCCACGCTGAGGGCCAGGAAGGCCATGCCGGCGCCCACCAGCAGCAGCATGAGCCGCCCGATCCATCGCAGCCAGGCGCCGAAGGGGATGCCCGCGATCTGCAGGATGCCCATGGTGACGCCGCTGGTGGGGATGACGAAGTTGCAGAGTCCGTCGCCGAGCTGGTAGGCGAGCACGGCCGTCTGCCGCGGGATGTGGAGCAGGTCCGCCAGCGGCGTCATCACCGGCATGGTGAGTGCCGCCTGGCCACTGCCGCTGGGCACGAAGAAGTTGATGGCGAACTGCACCGCGAACATGAGCTGCGCGCTCACCGATGCCGGCAGTCCGCTGATGGCGCCGCTGAGCGCATGGAGCACCGTGTCCACCACCTGGCCCTCCTGCATCACCAGCAGCACGCTGCGGCTCAGCCCGATGAGCAGCGCGGCGGCGACCATGTCGCGTGCACCGCCCACGAAGGCCTTGGCCGCGGCATCCGCACCGATGCCGCCGATCATGGCCGCGGCTACGCCCATGCCGATGAAGAGACCGGCGATTTCCTCGATGTACCATCCGTAGCGGTTCACGCCCACGATGAGCGCCATGATGGTGAGGGCGAAGAGCGCCAGCACCGCGATGCGGCGGCCGGTGAGCGGCTTCTCTTCCAGTGCGCCATGCTCAGTGGCCCGTCCTGACACGCCGTGCAGGATGCTGCGGCGCGGATCCGCCTCAAGCCGGGCGGCATAGCGCATCACGAAGGCAATGGCGATTCCCGTAAGCACGGCCCACAGCGCCATGCGGAGCTCCCACCCGCTGAACAACGGCAGTTCGCCAAGCCCCTGTGCGATGCCCACGGTGAAGGGATTGAACGCCGCGCCTGCGAAGCCCACGCCCGCGCCGAGGAAGGGGATGGCCGCGCCCACCACGGCATCCCAGCCCAGGCTCCGCGCCAGCGGGATGGTGATCATGAGGAACACGAGCACCTCCTCCGCCATGCCGAAGGTGTTCCCTCCGATGCTGAAGGCGAGCATGAGGGCCGGTATAACGAATCGCTTGCGGCCGGGGTGGTCGCGGGCCCAGCGGAGCACACGGAAGAGCAGCGCATCGATGGCGCCCGTTGCGTTCAGCACGGCGAAGGCCCCGCCGATCAGCAGCACGAAGGCCATGATCATGGCCGCTTGATGGTCCGTGAATCCCTTCACCGGCGCGGTGAAGAAGCCCCACCACGGCACGGGCGTAGCATCCACGGCGTGGTAGGTGCCCGGCACCACGGCCGTGCGCGTGCCGGCTTCGGTGACCGCTTCGCGCCTTTCGAACGACCCGGCCGGGACGATCCAGGTGCATGCCACGGCGAGCGCGAGCACCGCGGCGATGATCAGCAGCGCATCGGGCGCCCTGCGCTCCTTTGTTTCCCGGTTTGCCATGCGCCCAATGTAGCGGCGCTGGCCCGCTCTGCGCCCGCGAAGCCGCCGCCCGGCTACTTTCGCCGCACCCGAATGCGCGCGCTCCGATTCCTGCCCCTGTTGGCTCCACTGGCTTTGCATGGCCAGAGCATGCGTCCCCCGGCCCATGTGCGCGATGCTGCCCAGCCGGTCCATGCCTTCACCGGGGCGGTGCTGCACATCGATGCGCGCACCGTTGTTCGGGATGGCACCCTTCTCATCCAGGGCGACCGGGTGATTGCCGTCGGTGAGAAGGTGAGCGTGCCGGAAGGTGCCGTCGTACGCCGCCTCGACGGCCTGCATCTCTGGCCGGCGCTCATCGAGCCCTACAGCGACCTGGGGCTTCCGGCCAGCACGGCCGAGGAGCGGAAGGCCGAGCACCGGGCCGCCCGGCATTGGAACGCTGCCCTTCGCGCCGACGCTGATGCCCATGCGCTCTACAGGCCCGACGGGGACCGCGCGACGGCGCTCCGTGCCCAAGGGTATGCCCTGGTCGTCGCCCACCGCATGGATGGCATCGCCCGGGGCACCTCCGCGGCCATCGCACTCAACGATGAGCCACCGGTGAAGAGCGTGGTGCAGCCGCGAACGGCTGCGCACCTAAGCTTCAGCAAGGGCAGCTCGCCCGATCCCTACCCCAGCTCGCTCATGGGCAGCATCGCGTTGCTGCGCCAGGCGATACTCGACGCCCGGTGGCATGCCGCCCAGCCGGCCGGTCGGCACACGGACGCCGTGCTGGAGGCGTTGGCCGCGCAGTTGGGCACGCGTATCGTGGTGGAGGCGACGGACCGCAATGACATCCTGCGCTGGTCCGCCTTGCTCAAGGAGCAGGGCCTCACGGGCATCATCAAGGGAGCGGGCGATGAGTACGCCCGGCTGGAGGAGGTGAAGGCTGCGGCCATGCCCCTGATCATCCCCTTCGCGCAGCCCCAGGCCTACGATGTGGAGGATCCACTGGACGCGCTGGAAGTCAGCTATGCGCGGCTGAAGCATTGGGAGCTCGCCATGCGCAACCCGCAGCTGGTGGACAGCATGGGCATCCCCTTTGCGCTCACCGCACATGGCCGGAAGGACCTGAAGGACCTTTGGAAGGATCTCCGCCAGCTGGTGGCCCATGGTCTTGACAGCGCGCGCGCCATCGAGAAGCTCACCGTCGAGCCTGCGCGCCTCTATGGCTTGGAGGACCGCTATGGCGCCCTGCGGCCCGGTATGCGGGCCTCCTTCCTGATCACCTCGCACCACCTGCTGCACGAACGCAATACGATCCACGAGAACTGGGTGGAGGGGAAGCGGTACCTGCTGGCCGATCCGGAGCAGCCCAGGCTGGCGGGCACCTACGACCTCAACCTCGGCGATGCCATCTGGCTCATGGAGGTGGGCGGTGAGCCGGCGAAGCCCGAGGTGAGCATCCGCCGGCCCGATGAGCCCGATAGCCTGAAGGTGAAGCCGCGCTTCGAGGTCAACGGGAGCGTGCTCAGCCTCAGCTTCGCACCGAAGGGCAAGCCCGATGCGCTGATCCGCCTCAACGGCACCGTCCATGGCGGCGGCGGCGTATGGGCGGGCCAAGGGCAGAAGCCTGGCGGGGCCTGGTTCGCCTGGAGCGCGGTGCGTAAGGCCGATGCGATGCCCGCCAAGGGCGCCAAGCCCGATACGGCAGCGACGAAGCCGACGCCGGCCCGCGGCCCGATCAGCCGCCCCCTTGTCGGCTTCGGCTGGACGAAGGCGCCCGAGCAGCAGACCGTGCTCTTCCGCGGCGCAACGGTCTGGACGAACACCGCGAACGGCATCCTGCGCAGGGCCGATGTGCTCATCCATCAGGGGAAGGTGATGGCGGTGGGCGAGCGGATCGATCCGCAGGCGCTCTTCCCGCCCAAGGCCAAGCCGGAGGTGGTGGAGGTGGATGCCCAAGGGAAGCACCTCACCTGCGGCATCGTCGATGAGCACTCGCACATCGCCATTGCGCGCGGCGTGAACGAGGGCTCGCACCACATCACCAGCGAGGTGCGGATCGGCGATGCGATCAATCCGGACGATGTCAACATCTACCGGAACCTTGCCGGCGGCGTCACCACCGTGCAGCAGCTGCACGGCAGCGCCAACCCCATCGGCGGGCAGAGCGCGGTGATCAAGCTGCGCTGGGGCCATGCAGCGGACAGCCTGCTCCTGAAGGGCGCGCGGCCCCGCATCAAGTTCGCCCTGGGCGAGAACGTGAAACAGAGCAATTGGGGCGGCGGTACGCGCTTCCCCCAGACGCGCATGGGCGTTGAGCAGGCGTTCTACGATGCCTTCCACCAGGCGCGCGCCTATGAGGCGGAGCATGCCGCATGGGCGGGCCTGAGGGCCAAGGACCGGGAGGGCAGGCTCCCTCCTCGGAGAGACCTGCGGATGGAGGCGCTGGCGGAGATCCTGCTCGGGGAGCGCGACATCAGCTGCCACAGCTATGTGCAGAGCGAGATCGCCATGCTCATGCATGTGGCGGACAGCATGCGCTTCAAGGTGAACACCTTCACGCACATCCTCGAAGGGTACAAGGTGGCCCCGGCAATGAGGCGCCATGGCGCCAGCGCCAGCACCTTCAGCGATTGGTGGGGCTACAAGCTGGAGGTGAACGATGCCATTCCGCACAATGCGGCGCTCCTGCACCGCAATGCGGTGAATACCGGCATCAATAGCGACGATGCGGAGATGAGCCGCAGGCTCAATCAGGAGGCGGCGAAGGCCGTGAAGTACGGCGGCCTCAGCGCGGAGGAGGCCTGGAGGATGGTGACGCTGAATCCTGCGCGCATGCTCGGGCTCGAGCACCGGATCGGGTCCATCGAGCCCGGCAAGGATGCCGATCTCGTCCTCTGGAGCGGTGACCCGCTCAGCATCGATTCCCGTGCCCTGCAGACCTACGTGGACGGCATCCGGTACTACGATGAGGCGCAGGACCGCGGGCAGCGTACATGGGTCGCCACCGAGCGCGACCGCCTCATCCGGGCCATGGTGCAGGCAAAGGCCGAGGGGGCGCCCACCCTGAAGCCCCGCCGCGAGCGGCCCCGGCTGTGGCATTGCGACGATCTCGGCGACGAGGAATACCTGATCGAGGAGCATGAGGTGCATTGATCCCCGGGTGGTGCTCGTCACCGCGCTGCTCAGCGGGGCCGTGGCCCGCGCTCAAGTGCCCACGCCCGCCCCGGCGCAGGCGAAGAGCATCCTCATCACCGCCGGCACAGTGCATGTCGGCGACGGCCGCGCGATCGACGATGGCGCCGTGGGCTTCCGCGCCGGCCGGATCGATTACGTGGGCTTCGACTATGGCGTGAAGGCCGCCTACGATACCGTGATCGATGCCAAGGGCCAGCATGTGTATCCGGGCTTCATCCTGCCCGATTCGCCCCTTGGCCTCATCGAGATCGAGCAGGCCCGCGCCACCGTGGACAAGCAGGACGTCGGCCAGTACGAGCCCGAGCTCCGCGCGCGCTCCGCCTACAAGGCCGATTCGCGCGTGACCCCTACCGTACGCGCCAACGGCGTCCTGCTCGCGCAATGCGCACCCCGCGGGCTCGCCATCGCCGGAACGAGCAGCGTGGTGCAGCTCGATGCGTGGGACAACGATGGCGCCATCGTGAAGGCCGACGACGGCATTTGGATGACCTGGCCCGCGGCATACCAGCGCCACGGATGGTGGGCCGAGCCGGGCGAGACGGACAGCGAGAAGAAGGATGAGCGCCTGCTGCGGCTGGCGGATCTGCGCGACTTCTTCCGCCGCGCAAGGGCCTATGCCGCAATGTCCCCGCCGCCCGTGGCCGACTCGCGCATGGAGGCGATGCGCGGGCTCTTCGACGGACGCCGGACGCTCTTCGTGCGGGCCGATGCCGCGCGGGAGATTTCCGAGGCCGTTCAATTCGCCAAGGCCGAGGGCGTGAAGCGCATGGTGATCGCCGGCGGCTACGACGCCTGGAGGGTGGCCGATCTGCTGCGCGACAACCAGGTGGATGTGATCCTGCGGCGCACGCACAGCCTGCCCCTGAGGCCGGACGATGACATCGATCTGCCCTATCGGCTTCCTGCCCTGCTGAAGGAGCGCGGCGTCCGGTTCTGCCTGGGGTACTCCGGCGATCACGAGCACGTGGGCGGCCGTAACCTGCCCTTCGTCGCCGGCACCGCGCGTGCCTACGGCCTCTCTTCCGAGGATGCGCTCCGTGCCATCACGCTCGATGCCGCCGCCATCCTCGGCATCGACCAGCGCTGCGGCAGCCTTGCTGTGGGCAAGGATGCCACGGTCATCGTCTCCGCGGGCGATGCGCTGGACATGCGCGGCAACGATGTGCGCTGGGCTTTCATCGAGGGCCGCCGCATCGTGCTCGACGACCATCAGAAGCAGCTGTACCGCCAGTACCTCGAAAAGCTTCAGCGGGGTCAGTAACCCAGCTTCTCGCGCACCCTATTCAGTACCCCGCTCGCCACGGCCCGCGCCTTGTCCGCACCTTCCTTCAGTCGCGCATCGAGCTCGGCTTTGTCGTTCATCAGGCGGGCGTAGGTGTCGCGCTCGGCGCGGAAGCCATCGAGCAGGGCGCCCAGCAGCTCCTTCTTGGCGTGGCCGTAGCCATAGCCGCCCGCGCGGAACTTCTCCGCCATGGCATTCACCGCATCGGAGGGCGCCACGAGCCTGAAGAGCTTGTACACGTTGTTCGTCTCGGGGTCCTTAGGCGCTTCGAGCGGCGCGCTGTCCGTAACGATGCCCATCACCTCCTGCTTCAGCTCCTTCTCCGGCGCGAAGAGGCGGATGAGGTTGTTGCGGCTCTTGCTCATCTTCTCGCCGTCGGTGCCGGGCACGATCATCACCTGCTCGTCGATGCGCGCATCGGGCAGCACGAAGGTGTCGCCCATCTGGTGGTTGAAGCGCTCGGCCACATCGCGCGTGAACTCCAGGTGCTGCTTCTGGTCCTTGCCCACGGGCACCAGCTCCGCGTCGTAGAGCAGGATGTCGGCGGCCATGAGCATGGGGTAGAGGAAGAGCCCGCCGTTCACGTCCTCTAGCCGGTCGGCCTTGTCCTTGAAGCTGTGGGCCAGCGCCAGGCGCGAATAGGGGAAGAAGCAGCTGAGGTACCAGGCCAGCTCGGTCACCTCGGGCACATCGCTCTGGCGGTAGAACACCGTGCGGTGCGCATCCAGCCCGCATGCGAGCCACGCGGCGGCCACGCTGTAAGTGTTGCTGCGGAGCACGGCCGCATCCTTGATCTGGGTGAGCGAGTGCAGGTCGGCGATGAAGAGGAAGGAATCGTTGCCCGGCGCCGTGCTCATGGCGATGGCGGGTCGGATGGCGCCGAGCACATTCCCCAGGTGGGGCGTGCCGGTGCTCTGGATGCCGGTGAGGATGCGTGCCATGCGGGCTGGTCGATGCGGCCGGCGGCGAAGTTATCCGGCACGGCCGAGGTGGGGCCTTCTACCTTCGCGGCCTTTCCATGACTCCGGCAGCCTTACCCGAGCGCCCGCGCGTGCGCGATGGAGAGAGCCGCAGGAACCCTGTGGCGCGTTGGCTCTTCCTGCCCCTGCGCTGGGCCTACAAGCTGTGGTTCGGCTTCGTCTTCTTCAGCTCCCTGGTGCTGCTCTACCTGCCGTTCCGGGTGCTGCTCAAGAAACCCGACCGCTATGCCAGGGCCTTCCGGCTCAAGCGGGCTTGGGCCTGGTTCCTGCAGTGGGCCAGCGGTGTCCCCGTTCGACTGGTCCGCCGGGCGCCCTTGCCGGAACCGCCCTATGTGATCTGCTGCAACCACAGCAGCTACCTGGACATCATCCAGATGTACAACGTCATTCCGCGGTACTTCCTGTTCATGGGCAAGTATGAACTGCTCAAATGGCCGCTCTTCAACATCTTCTTCAAGGGCATGAACATCGCCGTGAATCGGGGCAGCCATACCGAAGCCGCCAAGGCCTTCCGGCGCGCGGCGCAGGCCATCGACCGTGGCACCAGCATCGCCCTCTTCCCCGAGGGTACCATCCCCGATTGCACCCCTCGGATGAAGCCCTTCAAGGACGGAGCCTTCAAGCTGGCGATCGAGAAGCAGGTCCCCATCGTGCCCGTCACCTTCCTGGACCACTGGCGCCTCTTCGGCGAGCCGCTCGAGCTGCTTGCGCGCGCCAGGCCCGGAGTCGCCCGGGCGGTCGTGCACGACCCCATCCCCACGCAGGGCCTCACGGAGGCCGACCTGCCGGCGCTGCGACGGCGGGTCTACGAAGTCATCGAAGGCCCCCTGCTTGCAGACGACGTCGGGCAATCGCCAACTTCGCACCCATGAGGATCGACGACGCCACCTTGGACCGGATCGCAGAGCTGGCCCGGCTCGACTACAGCGACCCCGCGGCTCGGAAGGCCATGCTCGCTGACATGGAGCGCGTGCTATCATTCGTGGAGCGGCTCAATGCCGTGGACACGAAGGGCGTGGAGCCGCTGATCTTCATGACCGAGGAGGCCGACGTGCTGCGCGAAGACGTGGCGCAGGTCTCGATCACCAAGCAGGAAGCCCTGATGAATGCGCCCGTGAAGGATAGCGACTACTTCAAGGTGCCGCGCGTGGTGGATAAGGGCTGACGGAGCGCTCAGCGCTGCCCTTCGGTCGGGGATGCCACAGGATCCCCTGGTTTGAGGACCCCTAGCGCCGCATGCCATCAAGGCATGGTCTGCGCCTTCGATGCGCCCGGCATCGGTAGCACCTCGGCAGATGGATGAAGGGCCGAGCCCCGTTCACGCAGTGACCGGTTGGCTCACGGACTCCTCCTCCTCAGCGTTCCGCTTCAGGCCATCGCTCCAGCGCGCGCGCGGCCGGGTGCCGAGCTCCCGCCACCCGAAGACCGCTACGATGGTGATGGCACTCAGGAAGTTCACGGCAACGAAGCTCGTGACGTAGGTGGCATCGCCATGGTGCCAGGCCGGGAGCACGGGGATCAGGAAGAACGCGCAGTTGCTCACGATCTGCATGATCAGGAGCACCGTGCCGCTGTGCGTCATATTGTAGGTCCAGCCCAGCAGGATGGTCAGGCAGGTCATGCTCAGCAGGAACACGGGCCAGGGGTAGCCATCAGGCACGCCTTCGCCCACCAGCAGCATCGGCAGGTACCAGAGGCCCCAGCACATGCCCACGAGCAGGCAGGAAAGGAAGGCGGAGTACCGCTCCTGCAGCCGCGTCACGCAGTACTTCATCCAAGCGGTCTCCTCCACCAGGGCGATGCCGATGATGAAGGGCAGGTTGCCGACCATGGCCTCTGCGGCATGCATCAGGCCGGTGGGCCCTTTGCCGGCGCCCCAGCCGGGCCAATCGCGGATGCCCAGGAGGAACAGCGCGATCACGCCGACATAGGTGAATACGAACTTCCAGCTGAAGGCGAGGGCATACCATTGGGCGCCCACCTTCCAGTTGAAGAAGGACCCGAACAGATGGCGAAGGCCCTCGCGCCCTTCGAGGAGCATGGTGAGCAGCACGGCGATCACCAGCGGGCCGAACGCGCGAAGACGGAACACCATGTGCGCTGTTTCATCTCCATCCAGGTCGTGGCCGCCATCGAGGCGCCACCAGGTGAAGCCCACTACCGCGAACTGGTAGCTGAGGGCCAGTGCCACGAACGAGAGAACCGGGAATCTGGCGACGAATGAGCGCATTGTTTCGTTGAGGGGCCCGCAAATTAAGACGAATATGATTTTCGTCAAGTCCATGCCGTGATTTCGAAGGCATGGGCCGGCGCCCCCCGCCATCTACTTTCGCCGACCAATCCAGCACGACCATGTACGGCAAGCTCCAGCACCACCTGCAGCGCGAACTCAAAGCCATTGATGACGCGGGCCTCTTCAAGCGCGAGCGCATCATCACCAGTGAGCAGGGCGCGGAGATCACCGTGAATGGCAAGCAGGTGCTGAACTTCTGCGCCAACAACTACCTCGGCCTCAGTTCGCACCCCGACGTGGTGAGGGCCGCCCATGCCACCCTGGACACACATGGCTACGGCATGAGCAGCGTGCGCTTCATCTGCGGCACGCAGGATATCCACAAGGAGCTGGAGGCCAGGCTGGCTACATTCCATGGCACCGAGGACACCATCCTTTACGCCGCCTGCTTCGATGCCAACGGCGGCGTGTTCGAGCCCTTGCTCGGTGAGGAGGACGCGATCATCAGCGATGTCCTCAACCACGCGAGCATCATCGATGGCGTACGGCTCTGCAAAGCGAAGCGCTACCGCTACGCCAATAATGACATGGCCGACCTGGAGGTGCAGCTGAAGGCGGCCCGGGCGGATGGCGCGCGCCACATCATCATCGTCACCGATGGGGTCTTCAGCATGGACGGCATCGTGGCCGACCTCAAGGGCATCTGCGACCTGGCCGATCGATACGAGGCACTGGTCATGGTGGATGAGTGCCATGCCGCCGGCTTCATCGGCAGGACCGGACGAGGCAGCGTGGAGCATTGCGGCGTGATGGGCCGTGTGGACATCATCACCGGCACGCTGGGCAAGGCGCTCGGCGGCGCCATGGGCGGCTACACCACCGGCCGCAAGGAGATCATCGAGATGCTGCGCCAGCGTTCCCGACCCTACCTCTTCAGCAACTCCCTGGCCCCTGCCATCGTGGGCGCCAGCATCGCCGTGATCGACCTGCTCAGCAGCACCACCGAGCTGCGTGACCGCCTGGAGCGCAATGTGGACCGCTTCCGCACGGGCATCGAGGCCCTGGGCTTCAAGACCCGGGGCGCCGGCGCCGCCATCGTACCCGTGATGCTCGGCGATGCCAAGCTCAGCCAGGTGATGGCGGATAAGCTGCTGGAGGAGGGCATCTATGTGATCGGCTTCTTCTACCCCGTGGTGCCCAAGGATACGGCCCGCATCCGCGTGCAGCTCAGCGCGGCCCACACCGATGCCCATATCGACAGGGCCCTGGCGGCCTTCGGCAAGGTGGGCAGGGAGCTGGGGGTGATCCGGTGATGGAGGGCATGAGTCGAATCAGGCGGGGAGCGCTGTTGCCGACCCCCGGTTGCCTCGGTCGAGGCCATGAGTGCCTTGGTCGGCAATTTTGCCCGCTTTCATCGGCGTTTCGCATCTTGCGCGGCCAAACCATTCACTCATGAAACACCTACCCTGCTCATTGACGCTCGTGCTGGCTGCTGCGGTGCTGGCCCCAGCGGCGTCCGCGCAATCCTTCGATGTCGGCACCAATGCCATCAACCTGGGCATCGGGCTCGGCGGATACCGCTACTCCTACGTCACCAGCGGCGCTTCGGGCTACTCAGTGTCGCCGACCCTGGCCTTCAGCTACGAGCGCGGCGTAACGCCCCTGGGCCCTGGGGTGCTGGGCGTAGGGGCCTTCCTGGCCAACAAGAGCGTCCGGTACGAGGCCACCCAGAACTATCCTTGGGCGAACACCTCCTACAACTACGACCAGCGCTGGTCGAACACCATCATCGGCCTGCGCGGCAGCTGGCACTACAACGAGTGGCACGGATTGGATGAGCTGGATGTCTACGGGGGCCTGATGCTGGGGTACAACATCGGCAGCTATCGCAACCGATCCACGCGCACGGTCAACGGCGTGACCACCGACTATGACTACGGCTACAGCGGGAGCATCAGCTTCGCCACCTTCTCCACCTACCTCGGGGCCCGGTACTATTTCACCGAGAAGATCGGCGCCTACCTTGAGTTCGGCTATGGGATCGCGTACCTGAACCTCGGCCTCGCTGCGCGCTTCTGAGCGCAGGCCTGCCGATCACCGGACACCGCCGCCTGCTGATGGCTGCGCCTTGCGCCATCCTTGGGAGCTGGCACTCCACTAATAACCCGCCCGCCCATGAAGCCCCTGCTGACCCTCATAGTCGCCGCCGCGCTCCTCATGCCCGCCGCAGCCTCGGCGCAAGCCCGCACCGTGGACGTGAAGTTCAACCGCCAGCCGAAGCGCGACTGGTCGGAGCACAAAGCCATCGTCATCGGTGATTTCGCCGCTCCCGACCAGGCCATCACGGACCGCTCGCGGGACATCTCCGAGGCCGTGGCCCAGGTGATGAACGAACTGAAGAACGGCCCCAGGATCTATGACCGCAACCAGCTGGAAAAGGTGCTGAAGGACCAGAAGAAGCAGCTCTCCGGCAACTTCGACGAAACCACGGTCACCGAGATCGGGAAGCTCATCGGGGGCTCCGGCATCATGCTCACCGGCCGTGTGCAGCAGGATGACTTCTTCCAGGCCAGCTCCTCCGGCCGGATACCGCTGAACCGGTATGGCGGAGGGATCGCCTACAACAACAAGGAGGGCACCTATATCCTGTCGGTCAACTTCACGCTGCTGGACCTGACGACGGGCGAGACCAAGGGCTCGTTCAACGACTATGTCACCATCGAAGCGAAGAACTCCGGCGTGGGCTACATCGGCGCTGCTGACATCAACAAGGGCGAGCTGCAGCGCGAGGCGCTCATCAAGTTCCAGGAGAAGTTCCGGCAATGGGTGGCGCCGTACGTGCTGATGGAGACCATCAAGCTGAAGACGGACCCCGGCTTCAACAAGCGGCTCGACCCCGCCATCAAGCACTTCGAGCTCGATGAGGTGGACGCAGCGGTGGAGATGTTCAAGGGGATGGCCGAGGATGCCGCATTGAAGCCGGTGGCGCAGCTGCGGGCGAAGTACAACTACGGTCTCCTGCTGCTGGCCAAGGGGGATTGCGCGGCTGCCATGGCTCTTTTCAAGTCCATCAGCCTGGCCGACGGCGCATCCAAGATGGATTACGAGGACTACAAGGACGGCTACGAAATGGCCAAGGAGCAGTGCGCTGCCGAGGCCAGGAAGCAGCCCTGAGCGAAGCGCCGGGCAACCGGAGACGCCCCGCCCGCCCGGCGGGGCGCTCTGCTTCCCAGGGGGCAACAGCCGCTCTGCGAACAGGGGATTGTTCGTTTCAGGGAAAAGCCGCTATCTTCGCAGCCCGTTTTCCGGAAAGCACCCTTTCAACACGCAGTCCAGTGGCATCGACGACCCACACCACCAGCATGGCCAACAAGGCCACCGTGCAGCCCGAGTGGCTGCTGGTAGACGCTGAGAACGAAGTACTTGGCCGACTCGCCAGCAAAGTGGCGATGCTCGTGCGCGGCAAGCACAAGCCCACCTTCACCCCGCATGTGAACTGCGGTGACCATGTGGTGGTGATCAACGCCGACAAGGTGCGCCTCACCGGCAACAAGATGGCCGACAAGGAGTACCAGCGCTACAGCCTCTACCCCGGCGGCCAGACCCGCGAGAAGGCCAAGGACCTGAAGGCCCGCAAGCCGGAGGCCCTGCTGGAGATCGCCGTGCGCGGCATGCTCCCCAAGAACCGCCTGGGCCGGCGCCTCTTCAACAACCTCCACGTCGTGGCGGGCACGCAGCACAAGCACGAAGCCCAGAAGCCACGCACCTTCGACCTGAATACGATCAAGTAAGATGGCAACCACCAACAGCCTCGGTCGCCGCAAGACCTCCGTCGCCCGCGTGATCCTCTCCGAGGGCAAGGGCAACATCACGGTGAACGGCCGCGACAGCAAGGAGTACTTCCCCATCCTCCTGCAGCAGTTCAAGCTGCAGCAGCCCTTCAAGCTCACCGACACCGTGGGCAAGTACGACGCCGTCGTGACGGTGGACGGCGGCGGCATCACCGGCCAGGTGGACGCCGTGCGCCTGGGCATCGCCCGTGCGCTGGTGAAGCTCGATCCCGAGCACAAGCCCAAGCTCAAGGCCGAGGAGCTCATGACGCGCGACCCCCGTGCGGTTGAGCGGAAGAAGTTCGGACGCAAGAAGGCGCGCAAGCGCTTCCAATTCAGCAAGCGTTAAGGTCCCTGCGCTTGTTCAGGATCCAATCCCGGCGGACTCATCCACCCATGGGCGGATGGCTACCGGCGGGATGCCTGTGATAACGGGAACAAGGAACGTGAACTCAACAAGGAAATGGCACGTGTAGAATTCGAACGCCTGCTCGACGCCGGCGTGCATTTCGGCCACCTGCGCCGGAAGTGGAACCCCAATATGGCCCCGTACATCTTCGGGGAGAAGAAGGGCATCCACATCATCGACCTGAACAAGACCAGCGCCAAGCTGGAAGAGGCCGCCAACGCGATGAAGAGCATCGCCCGCGGCGGTAAGAAGGTGCTCTTCGTGGCCACCAAGAAGCAGGCGAAGGACATCGTGGCCGAGAAGGTGAAGGCCACCGGCATGCCCTTCGTCACCGAGCGTTGGAGCGGTGGCATGCTCACCAACTTCGGCACCATCCGCCGCACCATCAAGAAGATGGCCACCATCGATCGCATGAAGACCGATGGCACCTTCGAGAACATGAGCAAGCGCGAGCGGCTCCAGGTGAGCCGTCAGCGCGAGAAGATGGAGAAGAACCTGGGCTCCATCGCCGACCTCACCCGCCTGCCCAGCGCGCTGTTCATCGTGGACATCGTGAAGGAGCACATCGCTGTGGCCGAGGCCCGCAAGCTCAACATCCCCACCTTCGCGATGGTGGACACCAACAGCGATCCCACCCTGGTGGACTTCCCCATCCCGGCTAACGACGACGCCACCAAGAGCATCGAGCTCATCGTGGACACCATGATCGCCGCGATCAACGAGGGCCTGGAGGAGCGCAAGAACGACAAGACCGCCGTAGACGAGAACGCCGAGGAGGAAGGCACGGAGGTGGCAGCTGCCGATGAGGCCGCTCCCGCCACCGATGAGAACGCCTGATCCGAGCGGTCGCAAACCAAGCAACGATGAGCACCATGGCTATCACCGCCGCTGATGTGAACAAGCTGCGCCAGATGACCGGCGCGGGCATGATGGACTGCAAGAAGGCCCTCACCGAGGCGAACGGGGACTTCGATGCCGCCATCGACCTGCTGCGCAAGCAGGGCCAGAAAGTGGCCGCCAAGCGCGCCGACCGCGACGCCACCGAAGGCCTCGTGATCGCGAAGACCGCCGCCGACGGCACCCGCGGCGTGCTGGTGTGCACCAACTGCGAGACCGACTTCGTGGCCAAGAACGCCGACTTCGCTGCCATGGCCGACCGCATCGCCGCCATCGCGCTGGAGAAGGGCACGGACACCGTGGAGGCGCTGAAGGCCGCCGCCTACGATAGCAACGGCCTCACCATCGCTGAGAAGCTCATCGAGCAGACCGGGGTGATCGGGGAGAAGATCGACGTGAGCGCCTGCCACGCCCTGGATGCCGGCTTCGTGTTCGCCTACAACCACCCGGGCAACAAGGTGGCGAGCCTCGTCGGCCTGAGCAAGGCCGGGTTCGAGACCGTGGCCAAGGATGTGGCCATGCAGGTGGCCGCCATGGCCCCCATCGCGCTCGACAAGGAGAGCACCCCCCAGAGCGTGATCGACAAGGAGATCGAGATCGGCAAGGAGCTGGCCATCCAGGAAGGCAAGCCCGCTGACATGGCCGAGAAGATCGCCATGGGCCGTCTGAACAAGTTCTTCAAGGAGAGCACCCTGCTCGCCCAGGAGTTCATCAAGGACAACAAGCTCAGCGTGGAGCAGTACGTGAAGGCCGCCGACAAGGACCTCAAGGTCACCGGCTTCAAGCGCCACTCGCTCACCATCTGAGCCGGAAGCGATGCATCGCAGAGGGAGGCCCGGTGCCTCCCTCTTTTCTTTTCTTTGGGCCGCTCCAGCGACCATGGCGAACAAGTACAAGCGCATCCTCCTGAAGCTCTCCGGCGAGAGCCTCATGGGTCAACAGGACTACGGCATCGACCCGCTGCGGCTGGGGCAGTATGCCGATGAGATCATCGCCATCGCCGACAAGGGCGTTGAGGTGGCCGTGGTGATCGGCGGCGGGAACATCTACCGCGGCATGCAGGCCGGGGGCGGCATCGATCGCGTGCAGGGCGACCACATGGGCATGCTGGCCACGGTGATCAACAGCCTGGCACTGCAGAGCGCACTGGAGGCCAAGGGCCACAAGACCCGGCTCATGACCGCCATCAAGATGGAGCAGATCGCCGAGCCCTTCATCCGCCGCCGGGCCGTGCGCCACCTGGAGAAGGGTCGTACGGTGATCTTCGGCGCCGGCACCGGCAACCCCTATTTCACCACCGATACCGCAGCCTCCCTGCGCGCCATTGAGATCGAGGCCGACGTGATCCTGAAAGGGACGCGCGTGGACGGCATCTACACCGCCGACCCGGAGAAGGACCGGACCGCCACCAAGTACGACCGCATCTCCTTCACCGAGGTCTACGAGAAGGGGCTGAACGTGATGGACCTGACGGCCTTCACGCTCTGCAACGAGAACAAGCTGCCCATCATCGTCTTCGACATGAACAAGCCCGGCAACCTAGCGCGCCTCATCGCCGGCGAGCCCGTAGGCACCCTGGTGGAGTTCTAGCAGCCAGCCATCTTGAACGGCTCTCGGTAGCGCGCCTGAGTCCCCGTGGGGCCAGGCAGGGCGCGAATCCCGCGCAGGGCTGGAGCCCTGCTGGGGGTGAGCCGGGAAGGATGGCCGCCAATGGGCCCGGACGCAGCGTGAAGGATGCGGTTGAGATGGCTTCTAGGCCCGGGTGGCGATCACGAGGTATTCGTGCACCTCGTAGTTGCGCCGGCTGCGGACCGCAGCGCTCAGGAAGGCATGTCCGCACCCCGGCTTCAGCCGGTCGTGCAGCTCCACGGCGAGCGTTCGTACCCGTTCCATCCATGCGAGGTCCGGGGCCTCGAAGAGCTCCTTCTCGGCGCCCTCGATGTCGAGCTTGAGCAGGTCGACCTGCGCCAGGCCAAGGCGCTCCAGCAAGCTGGGCATGCTGATGGCTTCCACGCCGTGCTCACCTGGCTGTAGCGCGCGCACATGGAATGCCGAGGGGTTGAGGCCGCCGCGCTCAAGGCCGATAACGCCATCGGTGGCGCACACCGCGGCCTGGATGCAGGCGATACCGGGCACGGCCGCCGTGTTGCGCTGCAGCAGGGCGAAGCTCTCGGGGTCGGGTTCCACGGCCACGATGCGCGCCTGCGGATACCGCTGTTTGAACCACAGGCTGGCCAGCCCGATGTTGGCGCCGATATCAAGGATGATGGCCGGGGCGGGGTCCATCGGGAAGTCATAGCCGCCATCGAGCACCACCTCATCGAGGATCGCCAGGTCGCTGCCGCCCGTACGCACGGTGACCGGGCCGGCAAGGCTGCGCACGTGCAGCGTCGCCAAGCTCCCGGGCGGCTGCCGCTTCAGCCAGAGCACGCGCAGGCCGGTGATCAGACCCAGGCGCTGCATATGCTCCACCAGGTGCCGGAGGGCCTTGCCGAACCGCATGGCGGCGAAAGTAGCCGGCGGCTGCCGCCCGTGCGGACGTTCCGCGCTGGCTATTTTCGCGGCCACAACACCGGAAACCCATGTTCGACACCGCCGCCACCCTGAAGACCTGCGAGGAACACATGCGCAAGGCCGTGGACCACTTGGAGACCGAACTGACCAAGGTGCGCGCCGGTGCCGCCAACCCCGGCATGCTGGAGACGGTGCGCGTGGACTACTACGGCAGCATGGTGCCCCTTTCGCAGGTGGCCGCCATCAACACCGGCGATGCCCGCACGCTCTTCGTGAAGCCTTGGGAGAAGAAGATGATCGACGCCATCGAGAAGGCCATCATCGGTGCCAACCTGGGCTTCAACCCCAGCAACAATGGCGAGAGCGTGATCATCCACGTGCCCATGCTCACCGAGGAGCGCCGAAAGGGCCTGGTGAAGGCCGCCCACGCCGAGGGCGAGCACGCCAAGGTGGGCATCCGCAGCAGCCGCCAGAAGGCCATGGAGGCCATCAAGGCCGCCAAGAAGGACGGACTGCCGGAGGACACCGCAAAGGGCCTGGAGGCCGAGGTGGAGAAGCTCACCGGCATCTACAACAAGAAGGTGGAGGCCCTGATCGATGCGAAGGAGAAGGACATCATGAAGGTCTAAGGTCATGTGCGCATGTGCCCATGAGCACATGTGCGCATGAAACTAGGCCCACACCGGGCTTCCTTCACTGCAATTCCGGCACATCTCGATGCTGCTGCGCGCGGTGAGCAACTGCCGCCGGAAATCGATGTAGGCCTCGCTGTGCCACAGCTCGCGGAAGCTGTGCGTGCGTAGGTCGCCAAGCACGTGGTGGGCGTCCTTGTCGAAGCAGCAGGGCACCACCCGGCCATCCCAGGTGATCACGCAGCTGTGCCACATCTTCCAGCAGTTGTCAGCCAGCTTGTTCTTCACCTCCCACACGCCTGAGGCGTTGCGGCGGTAGCGGGCGTACTTGTCCTGCGTGGGGATCAGCGGGTGGTCGTCCTTGGGGTCGTACACCTGGGCGGTCTTCACCCACAGGTCGTCCACGCCGAGCTTCTTCGCCAGGGCGCGTGCCTCGGGGATCTGGTGCTCGTTGGGCTTCACCACCAGGAACTGGAACACCACATGGGGCGTGAGGCTCTTCAGCTTCCGTTTCCACTTCACGATGCGCTCGGCGCCTTCGATCACCTTGGCCAGGTCGCCTTCGCGGCGGTAAGCGGAGTAGGTGTGCTGGTCGGTGCCATCCAGCGAGATGATGAGGCGCGAAAGGCCGCTGCGCACGGTGGCCTCGGCCTTCTCCTCGGTGAGGAAGTGCGCGTTGGTGCTGGTGTTGGTGTAAAGGCCTTTGCGGCTGGCCAGCGTCACCATGTCCAGGAAGTTGGGGTTGATGTAGGGCTCGCCTTGGAAGTAGAAGGTGAGCGCCCACAGGTCGTCGCCCAGCTCGTCCATCACGCGGGCGAAGAGGTCCTGCTTCAGGTTGCCGGTGGGGCGTGTGAAGCTGCGGAGCCCGCTGGGGCACTCGGGGCAGCGCAGGTTGCAGGCGGTGGTGGGCTCGAAGCTGATGCTGAAGGGCAGTCCACCGATGCGCGGCTCCTTGGTGCGTTTGGCCCGTTGGAAGCTGCTCCACAATGCGGCGGCATTGCGCAGGCGCCGGGGCGTGGCCTTGCGCGACCATTCGAGGCCATCGCGGAGGGGGGCGAGCACGGCGGCAAGGTAGGTCCTTGGCACCCCGAGGGTCCGGCGGGCGTGCAGTGCCGCAGTTACTTTCACCGGCCCCCATGCGTCACCTGTGGTGTCCTAACGACATGCGTGCAGCGTTCGCCTTCATCGCCGCCGGCCTGCTGGCACCGGCTTGGGCCCAGTTCACCGTCCATGGGCGCGTGGTCGACAGCCGGACCTCGGAGCCGTTGGCCTTCGTGCACGTGCTTCCGGCGATGGGGGACGGGGCCACTACCGATATCGATGGCCGTTTCGTGGTTCCGGTGAGCGGCCTTCCCGTCGCGCTGCGGTTCAGCTACGTGGGCTATGCGCCACTGGCCATGGAGGTGGACGGCGAGGATGCGGGCATTGTCCGCATGGAGCGCATGGCGATCGCGTTGGCGGAGGCCGTGGTGGTGCCGGGAGAGAATCCCGCCCACCGGATCATCGAGCGCGTGCATGCCAACCGCCGCATCAACGATGGCCTGCGCCATCGTGCGCACCGGTATACGAGTTACTCGAAGACCGTCCTCACCGGCGCGGTGGATAGCGCCCTGCTGGCGGATCCGGAGCGGCTGGCCGCGCTCGATAGCAATGACCGGGAAGCGGTGGATTTCTTCGGCAAGCAGCACCTGCTGCTCATCGAGAGCGCCACGCGCAAGGCCTTCATCCCACCGGCCGATGAGAAGGAGGAGGTCCTGGCGATGCGGGTGAGCGGCCTCCAGGATCCCTCGCTGCTCGCCCTGGCAGCCAGCACCAAGACCTTCTCCATCTACGCGCCGCAGATCCGCATCAACGAGAAGGCCTACCTGAGCCCCATCAGCCCCAATAGCACCGATCGCTACCTGTTCATGCTGGAGGATACGCTACTCCAGGGGCGCGATAGCGTGTTCGTGATCTCGTACCGGCCCCGCAGCGGCCGCACCTTCGAGGCGCTCAAGGGCGTGCTCTGGGTCAGCACTGACGGCTACGCCCTGCAGAATGTCATCGCCGAGCCCGTGGAACGCAGCGGTGGCACCGGCATCAAGCTGCAGCAGCGCTTCCAGCGGTTCGGTGACACCTGGTTCCCCGTCCAGCTCAACACCTTCCTCTACCTCGACCAGGTGAAGATGAGCAGCTTCGCCGTGCAAGGCATCGGGCGCACCTACCTGCGGGACATCGAGGTGGATGCACCCATTGCGCGCAAGGAGGTGCGGGGGGCCGAGCTGGTGATGGAACGCATGGCGGTGCAGCGCGATGATGCCTTCTGGGAATCGGTCCGCGCGGATACCCTCGCCCCGAAGGAGCGGCGCACCTACCATGCCATCGACAGCCTCAGCCGTGCGGAGGGCATCGAGCAGCGCGTGAAGTGGTTCGAGCGGCTTGCCACCGGACGCCTGCCCGTTGGCCCCATCGATCTGCGCCTCGATCAGCTGATGCGCTACAACGGGTACGAAGGCTTCAGGCTGGGGCTGGGCGCTGCCACCAATGACCGGTTGACGCGGCATGCATCGCTGGGCGGCTATCTCGCCTATGGGTTCCAGGACGAGACCTTCAAGCACGGAGCGGACCTGACGCTGAAGCCGCGCCCGGGCCGCGGCGGGGAGCTCCGGCTCTACTGCGATCTGGATGTGACCGAGAGCGGCGGTGTCGCCTTCCCGGGTGCGCGCTCCGCGCTCCTGGACCCGGAAGGCTACCGGTGGCTCTACGTGGACCGGATGGACCTGCAGGAGCGCTTCGGAGCGGAACTGGCCTGGCGCATCAGCAGCGCGTTGCGCATCTGGGTGGGCACTGAGCGGATCGACCGTGAGAATCTCTTGGGGTATCAGTTGGCGGAACCGGCAGGGGAGAGCGTCACGCTGCTCAGCGACCGCTTCCTGGTAGGCGCCTACACCTTGGGCGCCCGCTTCGCATTCCGCGAGCAGGTGGCGCAGCTGCCGGGACGGCAGATTGCCCTGCCCTCGCGCTGGCCGGTGCTCCATGTGCGGGCCATGCAGGCCGCGCGGGGCCTTTGGGAGGGGGACCGGTCCTTCTGGCGCCTGGATGCCATGGTGGAGAAGTCCATCAAGCTGCGCATGGCCGGCGAGCTGGGTTTCCGGCTGATGGCCGGCCTGGCGCAGGATGACGCCCCCTACTCCTGGCTGTACAACCTGCGGGGGACCAACCTGCCGCGCCTGCCGCTCGCCGGGCGCAACACCTTCGAGACCATGCGGCCCAATGAGTTCCTGGCCGACCGCTATGCCGCGGTGCACCTCCGCCACAGCTTCGGCAACCTGCTTTACAAGGGCCGGAAATGGCGGCCGGTGCCGATTGTGGTGGCCAATGCGGCCTGGGGCGGACTGGCCCGGCCGGAGCGCCACCGCGGCCTTCCGTTCACGCCCCTCGAGCAAGGGTACTACGAAGCGGGGTTGCAGGTGGACCAAGTGCTGCGCTCGGGGTTCACGGGGTTCGGCGTCGCGGCATTCTGCCGCCTGGGGCCGAACAGCCTGCCGGAGCCGTTGGACAATCTGGCGGTGAAGCTCTCGCTGGGGCTGGTGCTCTGACCCCGCCGCCCCGGAAGTCGTTCCTTTGTCGCCCGCCCACCCGGCCTCGCTGGGCGCGGTACGCGCATGTGGCACTGGCTCTCCAGTCGCATCCTCCGGAACCGCAACGGCATCCTCGTGGTGCTGGGGCTCATCACGGTCTTCATGGCCTGGAACATGCAGAACGTGCGGATGAGCTATCGCTTCAGCGGGCTGCTCCCGCGGAGCGACAGCGCCTATGTGCAGTACGAGCGCCTGCTCAGCCGCTTCAGCGAGGACGGCAATGTCATCGTGCTGGCCGTGGAGGACAGGCGCCTCTATGAACTGGAGCACTTCCAGGCCTGGTGGCAGCTGGGCGTGGACCTGAAGGCACAGCCCGGCGTGGATTCCGTCTTCTCCGAGGCGCATCTGTTCGACCTGGTGCGCGACGACAGCCTGAAGCGGTTCCGCCTGCAGGCGATGTCGCCACGGATGCCGGAGCGCCAGTCGCAGGTCGACAGCCTCAAGAGCCGGGTGCGGGACCTTCCCTTCTACCGGGGACTGCTCTACGACGACAGCACGCACACCAGCCTGATGATGGTCTTCGTGAACGCAGCGCGCTTCAACAGTGAGCAGCGCGGCGACATGGTGGACCTCATCGATGCGCGCGTCGCTGCGTTCGAGCAGCGCGGATTCCGCGTGCGGCGCAGCGGCCTCCCTTACATCCGCACCGTGGTCACGGGCCTCACCAAAGCGGAACTCGGCCTCTTCACCGGCCTGATGCTGGCCGTGGTGTCGGCACTGCTGCTGCTCTTCTTCCGCAGCTGGCGGGTGATGCTCATCTGCCTCACCGTGGTGACGGTGGCCGTGGTCTGGGCCTTGGGCTCCATCGGGCTGCTCGGCTACCGCGTCACCATCGTCATGGCCATCATCCCTCCCTTGGTGGTGGTGATCGGCATCCCCAACTGCATCTTCCTCATCAACAAGTACCACCAGGAGTACGCCTCCCACCGCAACCGGGTGAAGGCGCTGAGCCGAGTGGTCTATAAGGTGGGCCGCGCCTCCTTCATGACGAATACCACAACGGCCGTGGGCTTCGCCACCTTCATCCCCACCTACAGCGACACGCTGCGGCAGTTCGGGGTGGTGGCCTCGCTCAACATCATGGCCGTCTTCGCCCTCAGCCTGCTGCTGGTGCCCATCCTGTTCAGCCTCCAGGGCGAGCCGAAGGAGCGCCACCTGGCCCACCTCGATCGCCGCTGGGTGGATGGCGCCACGCGATGGCTCGAGCGCATCGTGCTCCATCACCGCCGCCTGGTGTACATGATCACGGCGACGCTCGTCGGCATCGGCCTCCTCGGGGTCACCCGCCTGCGCAACGAGAGCCGCATCGTCGACGACCTGCCACAGGAGCATGCCATCATGGACGACCTCCGTTTCCTCGAGCAGCGGTTCAAAGGTGTGATGCCCTTGGAGGTGATGGTGGAGACCAAGGGGAAGGGCCAGGTGCTGAAGGATGCGAACCTCCGCCGCATCGCCCGCCTCCAGGACTCGCTGGCTGCCTTCCCGGAGCTCTCCCGGTCGCTGTCTGTGGCCGATGCGGTGAAGTTCATCAAGCAGTCGTTCTATGGCGGGGATCCGGCGCGCTACGACCTCATCCGGGGCACCGAGCGGACCTTCATCCTTCCATACCTGGAGAACGCCGCCACGCCGGGCGGCCCGGCACGCGGCTTCCTCGATGAGGACAGGCGCTCCACCCGCATCACCATGCAGGTCGCCGACATCGGCACGGCAAGGATGGATCCCTTGCTCGACCGGGTCCGTGCCCAGGTGGACAGCATCTTTAGCGGCTCAAGCTACCGCGAGCGGATCGACTCGGTCCGTGTCGGCGACCGCATCGAGGTACGGCGCGACAGCCTGCTGATGGCCGATTACCGCGTGGCCATCACCGGCACCAGCGTGGTCTTCCTGGAGGGGAGCAAGTACATGGTGAAGAACCTCGCCATCTCCTTGGTGATGGCCGTGGCCGTCATCGCGGTGCTCATGGCGCTGATGCTCGGGTCCTTGCGCATGGTGGTGATCTCCTTGGTGCCCAACCTGGTGCCGCTCGTGGCCACCGCCGGGCTCATGGGCTACCTGGGCATACCCATCAAGCCCAGCACCATCCTGGTCTTCTCTGTGGCCTTCGGCATCGCCGTGGACGATGCCATCCACTACCTCTCGCGCTACCGCATGGAGCTGAAGCTCGGCGGCCGTTCGATCCGCGAGGCCGTGCTCGCCGCCCTTCATGAGGCGGGGGTGAGCATGATGTACACCAGCATCGTGCTCTTCAGCGGCTTCTCGCTCTTCAGCTTCTCCGAATTCGGAGGGACGCAGGCGCTGGGGCTGCTCGTCTCGTTCACCCTGCTGGTAGCCATGTGCACAAACCTCATCGTGCTGCCCTCCCTGCTGCTCAGCTTCGAGCAGTACGTGACCCTCAAGAGTTTCCGCGAGCCCCTCCTGGACATCCTTGACGAGGAAGGCGACATCGAGCTGGCCGAGCTCCCGCTCGAGTCGGCGGGGCGCGGAACCGCCAACGAAACCGAGTCCGGCAGGCCCGGCGTATCATCGTAGCATGAAAGGCATCATCCTCGCCGGCGGCTCCGGCACGCGTCTGCACCCCCTGACCCTCGCCGTGAGCAAGCAGCTCATGCCGGTGTACGACAAACCGATGATCTACTACCCGCTGAGCACCCTCATGGCTGCGGGCATCCGGGAGATCCTCATCATCAGCACGCCGCACGACCTCCCGAGCTTCCGCAAGCTGCTCGGCGACGGCTCCGCGCTGGGCTGCAGCTTCACCTATGCCGAGCAGCCGCAGCCCAACGGCCTGGCGCAGGCCTTCGTCATCGGCCGCGAGCACGTTGGCCGCGACTCCGCGGCGCTCATCCTCGGCGACAACATCTTCTACGGACGGGGCATGGGACGCATGCTCAGCGAGCACACCTCACCCGATGGCGGGCTGGTTTTCGCTTACCACGTGAGCGATCCTGAGCGGTACGGCGTGGTCGACTTCGATGCCGAAGGCAGGGTGCTGAGCATCGAGGAGAAGCCCGCCAAGCCGAAGAGCAACTACGCCGTTCCAGGCCTGTACTTCTACGACAACGATGTGCTCGACATCGCGCGCGACCTGAAGCCGAGCGCACGCGGCGAGTACGAGATCACCGACGTGAACAAGGAGTACCTGCGCCGCGGGCGGCTGCGGGTGGAGCTGCTCGACCGCGGCACGGCCTGGTTGGATACCGGCACCTTCGCCTCGCTCATGCAAGCGGGCCAGTTCGTGCAGGTGATCGAAGAGCGGCAGGGCCTGCGCATCGGCTGCATCGAGGAGGTGGCCTGGAAGAAGGGATGGATCAATGCTGAACAACTGGAGGCCCTCGCGCGTCCCTTGGTGAAGAGCGGCTACGGCCAGTACCTGATGTCGCTCCTCAAGAGCTGACCCCAGCGCATGCGCACCCTGGAAGAGCACCGTGCGGCCGTGGAGGCCCGCATCAACGACTGGTGCGGCGCCCTGCCGCCGGCAGCGCTCTATGAGCCCATGGCCTACCTCATGCGGCTGCCCGCCAAGCGCGTTCGGCCGGTGGCGACCCTCATGGCCTGTGAAGCGCTCGGCGGGGATCCGAAATCCGCACTGGATGTGGCGCTGGGGGTGGAGCTCTTTCACAATTTCACGCTCATGCACGATGACATCATGGACCGCTCGCCCACCCGGCGCGGGCAGCCCACGGTGCATGTGCGATGGAATGAGAACACCGCCATCCTCAGCGGCGATGCGATGCTCGTGAAGGCCTACCAGTGCATGGGCGCCGATCCGCGCGTGCTCCAGGTCTTCAACCGCTATGCGCTGGAGGTGTGCGAGGGCCAGGACATGGACATGGCCTTCGAGCACCGCGGTGGCGTGGGGGCCGAAGAATACATGGCCATGATCCGGCGCAAGACCGCGGTGCTTCTGGCCTGCGCCTTCGAGCTGGGGGCCATCAAGGCCGGCGGGCAGGAAGGCCAACAGGCCGCCCTCGGGCGCTTCGGCGAGAAGCTCGGCCTGGCCTTCCAGCTGCGCGACGACCATATCGATGCCTTCGGCGATCCGCGGGTGACGGGCAAGCAGCGCGGGGGCGACCTCCGCGCTGGCAAGAAGACTTGGCTGCTGATCCGCGGCCTGGAGCTTGAGCAGGGCACCGGAGCCCTCACCGAGGCCATGCAGCAGGCCAGCGTCGCCCGCGACATCGGCGCGATGATCGATGCACTGGTGAGACTAGGTGTGCGGGATGCCTCGGATGCGCTCATCCGGTCGCTGGAGGAGCAGGCAATGGCGCAGCTTGATGCCCTGGGGGTGCCGGAGCCGCGGAAGGCACCCCTGCGTGCGCTCGCCTTGGGGCTCATGGGCCGTAGCGCCTGACGCTCAAGAGGGCCGCAGCAGGTCGTACAAGGCGTCCTCAAGCACGGTGCGGCGGGGACCATGCCCGGCCGCGACCAGGCGGCTCCCGTCAATAGGGGCTCCCTCCAGCAGCACATCGGCCATGCGGCCCAACGCCAGGCGGAGCAGCGGCGCGGGAACGTTGGGGAGGAAGAAGGGCCGGTGGAGCACTCGGGCGAGGGTGCGCATCAGCTCGGCATTGGTGGCATTGCCGCCCACAGCATGATAGGCCCCGCGCATCCGCTCGTCGGCGATGGCAGCGGTGTAGGCATCCACCAGGTCGTCGATGTGCACCCAGGGCATCCATTGCCTTCCGCTGCCGAGCGCAGCGCCGAGACCCAGGCGCACAGGCAGCGCCAGCTTGGGCAGCGCACCTCCTTCCCGGGCGAGCACCACGGGCGTGCGGAGCTTCACCACCCGGCAATGCGATGACCATTCGTCCACGCTGCGCTCCCACTCCAGGCTGATGCGGGCGATGGTGTCCTTGCCCGGGGGCGCCTCTTCGGTGAGCGGCCCGTCGGAGGTGATGGCACCGTAATACCCGATGCCCGCTGCACTCACCATCGTCCGGGGCAGCTGCCCCGTTGAGATGAAGCCGGTGAGCAGCAGCCGCGCGCTCGTGCTGCGGCTGTCGATGAGCTCCCGGATGCGCGCTGCCGTCCAACGCCGGTCTGCGATCCCGGCCCCGGCCAGGTGTACCACATGGTCCACGCCCTCCAATGCGTCACGGTCGATGGTGCCGGAGCGCAGGTCCCATGCAAAGGCGCGGATGCCCTCGCGCTCACCGGCATAGCGGCTCAGCCAGCGCACCGCGTGTCCGCCTTGGACGAGGCTGCGACTGAGCCGACGGCCGATGAGTCCGCTGCCGCCCGTGATCAGAACGATCGCCATGATCGCTAAACAACAACAGGCGCCGATCAGCTCGGCGCCTGTTGACATTTGATGGGTCGTCCGATCAACGCACCAGATTGAAGCGCTGGATCAATGCGGTGCCATCGCGCCGGGTCGCTTTAAGCAGGTATCCGCCTTGGGATAGGGTGGTCGGAAGGTCGACCCACTGCTCCGGCGCTGAAGCCAAGGCCGTACGGAATACGATGCGCCCGCTGGCGTCGATCACTTCGGCATGGATGGCATGAAGACCGCTCAAGCGCAGCTGCCCGGCGCTGGGGTTGGGAGCGATCAGCTGTTCCGGCGCAAGCTCCGGGCTGCCGAGCCAGATGCAATAGGGGTCCGTCGGGGGCAGCAACGCGATGGTGAGGCAGGCCTCGGTGTCGGGGCAGGGCGCTGTTCCGGGCACGCGATAGCAATACACCCCTGCCGGGTCGATGGAGGGGTCGAAGACGGGCCCATGGCTGCTGTTGTCCGGGCTGAACCAAGCGCCTCCTGGATCAGGCGTGCCGAGCAGGGAATCGAGCATGGTGAATGCACTGGCGATGGGGCAGACATCCACGGTGTTGTCGATGCCCGGGTCGGGTGGCGCAGCGACACTGACGAAGAAGGAGGCCTCATCGGAGCCGCACGCATTGGTCACGGTGTACGTGTAGGTGCCGGCCTGGGAGGTGATCGGTGCTCCGCTGCTCCACACGCCGCCGTTCTGCCCTAGCACCAGCCCATCCAGGTCCACCGTTCCGCCTGCGCAGATGGTGGTCGATGCATCCGGTCCGGCATCGGCGGCTTCGCCCGGCTCGATGGTGAAGACGGCCTCGTCCTCCCCGCACGCACTGGTGATGGTATATGTGTAGACGCCCGGTTCGGTGACGAGGGGCCCGGCGCTCCAAGTGCCGCCGGCATCACCGGTCATCAGGCTGGTGAGGTCGATGCCGCTGCCGGGGCAGAGCGTCGCCGTTGCATCAGGGCCAGCGGTGGCATCGGCGGTGCCTACGGTAAGGGTGTACGTGTAGGTTTGAGCGCCGCGCACGGGGCAGGCATCATCGAGCGCGGTGATGGTGAACACGTAATTGCCCGGTGCTGCGCCAGCGCTGTTCCAGCAGATGGCCGCCACGGCCGGGTTGGTACCGGTCACCGTGAAGCTCGAGCCGGGGAGGACCTGGTCCACGTTGCTGCCCAGGGTGAGCGCCTGCCCCGGGTCCCCATCCGCCACGGTGGCCTCGAAACAGAACGCACCGCCGCAAGTGGTTACGGTGTAAGGGCCTGTTGGCGCGGCGTTCCCCGATGCGCCGCCCGTGACTCCGCTATCCGCGCTGGGCACCGTATTGCCGCAGGCTTGGGCGATGAAGGGGAAGTCGCGCATGATCGTGCCGACCCACTGGCCGGCTGCATTGCGGACCTCCACCTGGATCACGCACACGATGTAGCCCTGGAGAGTGGGGGTGAAGGCGATGTTGCCGGTGAGGCTGTCGATGACCATGCCCGTGAAGGGCTCCGCTCCGGTGTAGGGGGCCTGGTAGAGCACCGGGTCCACTGTCCCGGTGTAGCGGCGGGCGCCGATGAGACGGAACTTGAGCTGCTGCCCGGCGGAGTTCACCACGCCCGGGTCATAGCTCACGGGCTGATCCACGCAAACGAAGGGTGGGGTCTGGTCGGAGAAGACCGGGGAGCTGTTGCAGGCACCGCCGATGTTGTTCACCAGCGCTTCGATGTAGATGCCTTGGGCGCCCTCGAGGTTCACCGATTCGTTCCGGCAGCAGGTGTTCCACCCGATCGTCCAGAAGTTGCAGGGGCTCAGGAAGAGCGTGGTGCGGTAGGTGTACTGCTCGATGCCGATGAGCGTGCCGCCCTCGCAGGTGGTCTGGTCCTGCTGGTCGGGGCAGATGGGGGAGACCTCCTCCGTAGCGATCAGCGGGACGTTGTTGATGCTGAAGCTCACCCCGCAATTGTTGGTGAAGGCGAGGTTCTGCGCGATCATGGGCGCGCCCGAGCATTCGCGCCAGAGCGTCAAGGTCACCTCGTGCTGGTTATTGCCGATGCAGCGCGTGGTGATGCTGCCGCCGGGCAGGTGTTCAGCCATCAGCGAGGGAGCGAGGGCCAGGGCCACGGTCAGGTAAGCGAAACGCATTTGGAGAAGGGATTGTGAATCGCCAATGTAGGCACGGCTCCCGCTCTTCCCGCCTGGAGGGCGGTTCAACGCTCATGCTTGCGCCCGTTCGCGCCCAAACCCTGCGGATGCGGCCCGCCGTCGGGGCAACTCGGTTCGTCCGTCGGCCTCCCGCCTGGCGGGGGCCTGTCTGTCATCGGGCGCGCATCACGTTCAGCAGGTCCTGCGCGATGATGCCCTCTTTCTTGCCGGCCAAGGCCGCATCATCACCCAGGTACATCAGCTCGCCGGTACCGGCGTTGAAGATGCGCTTGAAGCAGTGCTTCGTCTTGTATTCGCCTGTGAGCAGCACGTCCGTGACGGTGCTGCCACTATCCTGGGCCGAAACGCGCTCCATGACCTGTGCGAGGCTCCCGATCTGCACCGGAGCGGTATAGCTCTCCTGAACCTTGTTCAGATCGGGCAGGCTCTTGTCCAGGTGTTCCTGCGCGATGTGCAGCTCGGTGTCGCGGATGAGCCGCGTCCGGCTGGCGTAGAGCCGGTCGGCCGTGGCCTTGTCGATGATGCGCCCGGCCTCCACCTGCTTCAGGTAATCCTGCAGGTGCTTGACGTACACCGTCAGCATCGCCGCATTCCGCCCCTCGCCCAGCGCCTTCTGATCGATCATGATGAAGGCCAGCTCCTGCTCCGCGGGCACGCCGGTGAAGGCATACTCCTTGAACTGGAACGATTCGCCTTTGCGCTGCTTCCAGCCCTTCACCACCGACAGGAAGGTGCCCTCGAACTTCACGGGGTCCACCTTGGTGGTCTTCATCAGATAGGTCTTCTCCGGGGTCATGGGCTGGGCACCCAGGTCGGCTGCCGTGATGAAGTCCAAGGAGGCGTGCAGCGTCCAATTGCCCTTCACCGCTTCCATGATGGTCCGGTTGAAGGGTGAATCCCCGGGGTCGAGCACAACGGTGAGGGTGGTCGCCTTGGAGGCCTTCACGGCAGCGGCATCGAAGCTGCCGTATTGGGCCATGAGGCCGATGGGGGCGGAAAGCAGGGCGTAGAGCAGGTATGCGCGCATGGTTGGTCGGGGGATGGCGGTGGATGATTCGGCCCGCGCCGGGCGAAAATAGTGCCAGCCTCTGCCCACCTTTGAGGCGCTGGGACCTCGCGTGAACATGCACCTGTCGAAACCCGGAAGTGAAGGCTTGGCAAGGCACCTCGATCGTGCGGAGGTCCTGCACCAGACCGTGCTGCAGCTGCGGAAGGACCTTGCGCTGGATGAGGAACAGCTGCAGGAGCCGGCCGTGGGGGAGCAGGCTTTCGAGGCCCTGCGGGAGGCGATTCAGCCGCAGCTGGAAGCCCTGCAAGGGAAAGGCACCGCCGCGCTGCAAGCGGCGATGTACCGGGTGGATATCCCGGAGCCCCACCTCCGCCGGACAGTGGCCCATGGCGGATTGCATGCGCTGGCGGGTGAGTGCGTGCTGCGGGCGCTCCAGAAGGTGCTCACCCGGTTGCGCTTCGCCGGGCGGTTCTGATGGGTAACCCCTTCCGCGGCAGGCCGTTCCAAGGTCCCGGCCACCTCCGCATCCGGCCGGCCGTGCACCCCATCCACTGCCCGAATCCCAGCTACCTTTGCGCCGCTTCCATGGACAAGCTTTCCTACCTGAGCAACGTCGATAGCGCCTGGCTCGACGACCTCTACCAGCAGTACCTGAAGGACCCCGCGAGTGTGGAGACGGGCTGGGCCCGCTTCTTCGAGGGCTTCGAGTTCGCCCGGGCCTTGGATGGCGGAAGCATCGAGGGGGGCGCACCGGCCCAGCCGCCGCCGGGCGGCAACGACCGCTTCGAGAAGGAGTTCCGCGTCATTGAGCTCATCAATGCCTACCGGGAGCGCGGCCATCTCTTCACCCGCACCAACCCGGTTCGCGAGCGGCGCACTTATGCCCCCACGCTCGACATCGAGCATTTCGGGCTCAATGGGGCCGACCTGGACACGGTGTTCAGCGCCGGCAACGAGGTAGGCATCGGCCCAGCCCGGCTCCGCGACATCATCGATGTGCTGAAGCAGACCTATTGCCAGAGCGTAGGCGCCGAGTTCATGTTCATCCGCAACCCGGAGAAGGTGAAGTGGCTGCAGCAGCGCATGGAGGGCGTGCGCAATACGCCCGACTTCAACATCGAGGAGAAGAAGGAGATCCTGGAGAAGCTCAACGAGGCCGTCGTGTTCGAGCGCTTCCTCGGCAAGAAGTTCATCGGCCAGAAGCGCTTCAGCATCGAGGGCGCCGAGGCCCTGATCCCCGCGCTCGACACCGTGATCGAGCAGGGCGCCGAGCAGGGCATCACCGAGTTCGTCATCGGCATGGCGCACCGCGGCCGTCTCAACGTGCTGGCCAACACCCTGCGCAAGAGCTACGATCAGATCTTCTCCGAGTTCGAGGGCAAGGACTACGAGGACGAGCTGGTGGAGGGCGATGTGAAGTACCACATGGGCTACAGCAGCGTGCTGGAGACCAACACCGGCAAGGAGGTGCGCCTGACCCTGGCGCCCAACCCCAGCCATCTGGAGACCGTGGGACCCATCATGCAGGGCATCTCGCGCGCCATCATCGAGCACGACGACAGGTTCCAGAAAGGCAAGACCGCACCCATCCTCATCCATGGCGATGCCGCCGTGGCCGGCCAGGGTGTGGTGTACGAGGTGGTGCAGATGGCGGGCCTCAAGGCCTATGAGGTCGGCGGCACCATCCACATCGTGGTGAACAACCAGGTGGGCTTCACCACCAACTACATCGATGCGCGCACCAGCACCTATTGCACCGATGTGGCCAAGGTGACGCAGTGCCCGATCTTCCACGTGAACGGCGACGACGCTGAGGCCGTGGCCTACACCATGAAGCTGGCGATGGACTACCGCCAGAAGTACGGCACCGACATCTGGGTGGACATCCTCTGCTACCGCAAGCACGGCCACAACGAGGGCGATGAGCCCAAGTTCACGCAGCCGGTGCTCTACAAGGCGATCGCAGTGCACCCCGACCCCCGCGCCATCTACGTGGAGAAGCTCAAGAGCAGCGGCGTGCACGAGGCCGAGGAGCTCGCCGCCGAGATGGAGGCCTCCTTCACCGCCATGCTCAATGCGCGGCTCGATGAAGCGAAGCAGGTGCGCGTGGGCAGGATCACCAACTTCCTCGAGGAGCGCTGGAAGGGCTTCACGCGCGCCGGTGCGAAGGATTTCCTGCGCTCGCCCGACACCGGCGTGCCCATGGAGACGCTGCAGCTCATCGGCGAGAAGCTCAGCGTGCTGCACCCCGACGGCAAGAAGTTCTTCAGCAAGCTGGAGAAGATCCTCGCCGACCGCAGGAAGATGATGGAGGCCGGCGTGATCGACTGGAGCATGGGCGAGCTGCTCGCCTACGGATCGCTTCTGCTCGAAGGCCATCCCGTGCGCATGACCGGCCAGGACGTGGAGCGCGGCACCTTCAGCCATCGCCACGCCGTGGTGAAGGTGGAGGACAGCGAGGAGGAGTACATCCACCTGAAGCACATCCGCGAGGGGCAGGCCCTGCTGCAGATCTACAATTCACTCCTGAGCGAGTACGCCGTGCTCGGCTTCGAGTTCGGCTACGCGCTGGCATCGCCCAACGCGCTCACCATCTGGGAGGCGCAGTTCGGCGATTTCGTGAACGGCGCACAGATCGTGCTCGACCAGTACCTGTGCTGCGCCGAGGAGAAATGGAACACGCAGAACGGCGTGGTGCTCCTGCTGCCGCACGGCTACGAGGGCCAGGGTGCCGAGCACAGCAGCGCGCGCATCGAGCGTTTCCTGCAGGCCTGCGCCGACGAGAACATGGTGGTGGTGAACTGCACCACGCCTGCCAACTTCTTCCACGTGCTGCGCCGCCAGCTGAAGTGGAGCTTCCGCAAGCCGCTGGTGGTCTTCAGCCCCAAGAGCCTGCTGCGTCACCCGAAGTGCGTGAGCAAGCTGGAGGACCTGACGAAGGGCGGCTTCCAGGAGCTGATCGACGATGCCGCCGCCGATGCGAAGGAGGTGCGCACGGTGATCTTCACGCAAGGCAAGATCCACTACGAGCTGGCTGCCCACCGCGAGGACAAGGGCATCACGGACACCGCGCTCGTGCGCATCGAGCAGCTGCACCCGCTGCCGGCCGAGCAGATGCGCGCCGTGATCAAGAAGTACGCGAAGGCCGAGCGCTACCTATGGGTGCAGGAGGAACCGAAGAACATGGGCGCATGGTCGTACATGGCCCTCAACTTCTCGGAAGTGCCTTGGGAGGTCATCGCTCGGCCGGCCAGCGGCGCCCCCGCCACCGGCAGCAGCAAGCGCAGCGCCAAGCAGCAGGCCGAGATCATCTCCAGGGCCTTTGCGCCCATCGCCGCCAAGCCGAAGAAGGCCGCGCCCGCAAAAGCCTGAGGAACGAGAACGAACAACTGACAACCGAGTCCATGGCCATCGTCGAGATCAAAGTCCCCTCGCCCGGAGAGAGCATCAGCGAAGTGCGCATCGCGCGTTGGAACGTGAAGGATGGCGACGTGGTGAACAAGGACCAGGTGCTGGGCGAGATCGACAGCGACAAGGCCACCCTGGAGGTGATCGCCGAGGAGGCCGGGAAGGTGAAGCTGTTGGCTGAGGCAGATGCCGAAGTGAAAGTGGGTGATGTGGTGGTGACGATCGATACGAGCGTGAAGCCCGAACCCAAGGCCCCGGGCTCCGGGCCACGGGCTGCGGACACGCACGCCTCCAAGCCCGAGGCCCGCAGCCCGCAGCCCGCGGCCATCGCACCACAAGCTTCTTCAGCAAGTGCGACTCCCGTCGCGAAGGCGATGCTGGAGGAGAAAGGATTGAGCGCGGAGAACGTGAAGGGCAGCGGACCCAACGGCCGCATCACCAAGAGTGACGTGGCGGCTTACGTGGCCGGCGGCGTGAAGGCCGATGCGATCGCCCTGAACGGTTGGGGCGGAACGCGCAACGAGAGCCGCCAGAAGATGACCACCCTCCGCAAGAAGGTGGCCGAGCGCCTGGTGAGCGTGAAGAACCAGACCGCCATGCTCACCACCTTCAACGAGGTGGACATGAGCGCGGTGATGGCCCTGCGCGACAGGTACAAGGACAGGTTCAAGGAAGCGCACGGCGTGAACCTGGGCTTCATGAGCTTCTTCACCAAGGCCGTGACCGAGGCGCTGCGCCTCTTCCCGGCGGTGAACGGCCAGATCAACGGCGACGAGATCGTCACCTTCGATTACGCCGACATCGGCATCGCGGTGAGCTCGCCCAAGGGCCTCATGGTGCCGGTGCTGCGCAATGCGGAGAAGATGAGCCTCGCGGAGATCGAGGCGGGCATCAAGGCGCTGGCCGTGAAGGCGCGCGATGGCAAGCTGAGCATCGACGAGATGACCGGCGGCACCTTCACCATCACCAACGGCGGCGTGTTCGGCAGCATGCTCAGCACGCCCATCATCAACCCGCCGCAGAGCGCCATCCTGGGCATGCACAACATCGTGGAGCGCCCCGTGGCCGTGAACGGGCAGGTCGTCATCCGCCCCATCATGTACGTGGCGCTGAGCTATGACCACCGCATCATCGACGGCAAGGAGAGCGTGAGCTTCCTGATGGCCGTGAAGCAGATGATCGAGAACCCGGACAAGATGGTATTCGGGAACAAGGAGCCGGGGGAGGTGCTGCTGGGGCTGTGATTGCCGCCAGGCATCCCGGACGATGCCGTAACCCATGCGCGGGCGGGCCGTTGAAGGCCCACCCATGAAGCATTTTCTCAAGATTGCCTGCGCGGCGCTGTCGATGGTCCCGGCGTGTGCGGCTCGCGCCCAATGCACGGTTGCCAGCAGCAGCGGCTATTCGGTGAACATGCGGGTCTATCCCGAAGCCGTGGAGCCGTCCACGGACGATTGCCCGTGGGGATACAATTACAGGGTGCGGATGCGCTATGACATCGCATTCTCGGGCAGCAACGCGCCCGCCAGCCTATGGACCTTGCAGGGACGAGTGGCCTGCGGCGGCGCCGGCATCTACTTCGACCTGCCCAATGAGGGCGGAAGCGGCACTGTGGTCACCTCCAATTCCTGGACGGCCATGACCAACTGCGCCACGGTCACCCCGAACGACCTGGGCTGCTTCGCCGTGGAGGTCGATATCAATGGGCCGGGAATCCCGGCGCAGACGGTGCCCTGCGGCTTCTCGCCCCTGCCCGTTGAGCTCATCGCCTTCTCGGCGGAGACGGATGGGATGCAGGTGCGGCTGGAATGGGCCACCGCGAGCGAGCGCAACAGCGGCCATTTCGCCGTTGAGCGCTCGCCGGATGCCCAAGCCTTCGAGGAGGCGGCAAGGGTGGCTGCTGCGGGATCCAGTCAATCGATGATGCATTATGCCGCGGTGGATGAGCGTCCGTTGCCGGGTGTTTCCTACTACCGCCTGCGGCAGACCGACCTGGACGGAACGGTGCAGTTCTCTCAGGTTGTGCCGGTGCGCCTCGGGCGCGACGAGGGATGGGCGCCAGTGCCGAATCCATCGACGGACGGACGTTTCCGTGTGCCGGCTGATGCCGTGGGCGGCTCTTTGGAGGTGATCGCTGCATCCGGCATGGTGGTGAGCCGCGCGCCGGTACTGCACACGGATGCGGATGCCGGCCCACTGCCCACCGGCGTCTACCAGGTCCGCCTCAGTAGCCTGGATGGGCTGGTCCGCACGGCCCGGCTGGTGATTCAGTGAGGGTATCCAAGGGGCTTCAGCGGAAGTAGCCGTCCAGCTCCTCCCGGAAATACTGCATCGCATTCCGCACCCCCAAGGGGAGTCCGCCGCCCAGCGCGCAGAGCGAGCCGATCTCCATGGTCTCGATGAGGTCGTTGAAGAGCGCCCGGTCGATCTTCTTGCCGGCCTGCGCGCCCGCAATCAGCTCCTGGCCGCGCGTGCTGCCGATGCGGCACGGGAAGCACTTGCCGCAGCTTTCCATCGCCGTGAACGCGAAGAGGTGCTCGAGGTACTTCACCATGGGGAAGTCCTGCGGGATGCTGAGCACGCTGGCATGGCCCAGCAGGAAGCCCTCGCGCTGGAAGCTCTCGAAGTCGATGCTGAGCGCGTTGATCTTGTGCAAGGGCACGATGCCGCCGAGCGGCCCGCCGATGTGCAGGGCCTTGGTGGGCCGCGCGAATCCGCGGCCGAGGTCATCGATCACCTTCGATAGCGGGGTGCCGCACTCCACCTCATAGAGGCCCGGGCGCATGAAGCCGCTATCGAGGCACACGAGCTTGCTGCCGTTGCTCTTCTCGCTGCCCAGCTTCGCAAAGGCCGCGCCGCCGTGCTGGATCACCCAGGGCACGCAGGCCAGGGTCTCCACGTTGTTCACCACCGTGGGGCGGTTGAAGAGCCCTTGCTGCGCGGGGTAGGGCGGCCGGGTGCGCACCTCGCCGCGCTTCCCTTCGATGCTGTTGAGCAGCGCCGTCTCCTCGCCGCACACGTAGGCACCGGCGGCCTTGATCACCTTGAAGCGCCAATTGAAGCCGCTGCTCTTGATGTCCTGTCCGATCCAGCCCCGCGCCTCCAGGTCGCGCACGGCCTGCTTCACGATCTCCACCGCTTCGGGGTACTCGGCGCGGATGTAGAGCACGCCCGTATCGGCCCCCACGCAATAGCCGGCGATCATCATGCCTAGCAGCACGCGGTGCGGGCGCTGCTCCAGCAGGTAGCGGTCGCTGAACGCAGCGGGATCGCCTTCATCCGCGTTGCACACGATGTACTTGCGCGGCCTGCCGTTGCAAGTAAGGTCTTGCGCGTTGCGGCAGGCCTCCAGCTTGAAGCCCATGGGGAAGCCCGCGCCGCCGCGCCCGCGGATGGTGGCCGTCTTGATCTCGTTCAATACGTCGGCGCTGTCGCTCCTCAGCACCTGCTCCCAAACGGCGTAGAACTCGCTCAGCGGAGGCATCGGCGCGGTGAGGATGGGCGCGGCCATGCTGGTGCCCACGTGGTAGGCGTCCATGTGCTTGAAACCGGTGTGGTCGACCCGGTGGGTCGACACTGCACCGGTTCCAACCATGATCTCGGCCAGCCGATCAATGGCATCGCCGCTGTAATTCAGCCCGCCCACGTTGAAGGCGCCGTTCTCGTGGCAGCGGCCCAAGCAGCACATGTGACCGATCTCCTCCGGCTTGAAGTGCTTCGCCAGTTCGTGATGCACTTTGTCCTGCGTGCCGGCCACCAGGCAGGCGCTGCCGTTGCACACGTAGGCCTTCTTGCCCTGATTCCCCTTCTTCAGGAAGTCATAGAACGAGCTGGTGCCGTAGGTGATGGCCTCGCCGATGAGGAAGTCGTCGGCGATCTGGGAGAGCGCGCGGTCCTCGGGCGTGCCGGTGGCCGATGCGGCCTGCTGCAGGCGCTCCCAGAGGGGATCTTCGAGCTCCTTGCCGTCGCGGCCGGAGAGGGAGGAGATGTTCTTCGACATGCGCCGAAGGTATGCGGGCTACTCCTTCAGAAACCGCGCAGTTCGCATGCCATTGTCTTGGTCAGCCTCCCGAATGTGGTAGAGCCCTGCTGCAAGATCACCGACATTGATCGCTCCCATGGACCGTGGCGGCAATTGGCCCGTTCGCACGGTTCTGCCCAGCCCATCCGTGATGAGATATCGCAGCGCAGTGGTGCCGCTCCAGTTCAAGGTGAGCGAGCTGGATGCTGGATTAGGCGAGATGATGAACTCGGAAGGATGGCTGGCTTCCTCCATCCCCACCGGCTCGCTGCACACGCTGCCCTGCATTGCTCCGCTCACCCATTTCACCACGGTATTGGTGCTGTCGCCGTTCACCCATCTTCCACTGGCGAGGAAGATGGTGTCATTGTAGAGCGCGATGCTGTGGGACCCATTGCTAATGACATCGCCGGTGCCGCACCAGTGCGTGCCATCCCAGTAGCCGAAAGTCTGAGCAGGCACGCCGCCAGCATACTGGAAGCCACCAGCGGCAAGCAGCTTGCCTTCGTGCTCGAAGAGAGAATAGCAGGACGCCGCTCCTGATGTGGTATTGTTCGCATCGCGCAAATGCCCCCCAACCGCGCTCCATGTGGATCCGTTCCATTTCTGGATTGCGTGGCCGGCATTGCCCGGGCCCAGACTGAAGCTGCCGCCCAAATACAACTCGTCCTGGTAAACGGCCATGGCAATGCCGTGGCCGCCACCCAATAACCCGCCACCTGGAGCTTCCCAATCCTGACCATTGAACCGTGCAATGCCATCAGCGCTGTTGGGTGCGAGGTCAAGAGTTCCGCACACGTAGAGACTGCCTTGGTAGATGATGGCGTCCCTGATATCCGGCGCATTGAACGGGAAAGTAAGCGGCAGCAGCCCTACCGGCACCCATTGCCTACCCACGCGCTTGGCCACGCCGTGGCACAACTGCCCATCGGCCTCGAGGAAAGGTCCGAGGGCGTACAACTCGTTATCAAGCACCTTCAGCCGGCGTATTGCACCGTTGCCGTACTCGAAGCCTTCAATGGCATGCCAGCCATTATCATAGTACGCCGCGAGGTTGTTGACCGGAATTGAGTCGCCATCGCTTTCGACCACCGCATAGAAATATCCGCAAACGAACAAGGTGTCACTGAAGCGGAGCGCATCCGTCACAGTGCCTCGGAATCCGCGGAGAATACTCCAAGCGCCATTTTGGTAGCAGGGAATTATCGGTGCCGCGAAGTTGTTCGTCTCCGTGATGTTGCCGATGCACATGAGGCCCAACTCTGGGTCCACGCGCAATCGCAAGCTGCCCGGGGTGCGGCCCGGCATATCAGCATCCACCCAATTGCCTTGGGCGGATGCCGGTGATGCTGTCAAGATCAACGCGGCAACGCTGAGCACGACGCTCAAGTCAAGCATGGAGCGCATGGCTCAGCGTGTTTGTATGAATAGCTTCGCTGAGCGCAACGTGCTTGGGCTGCTGGCCCGGCACGTATAGATGCCTGGGGCCAGGTCTCGCAGGTGCAAGGTTCCCTGGCCTTCGGCATCGATAACAAGCATGGTCTGGTGGACCGTTGCGCCCTTGCTATCGAAGACCTCCAGACGCTGCGCGCCTATCGGCAAGCCCAGCACGGACCAAGTGCCATATCCGATGAGGCGCAGTTCGAAGGTGGTGCTGGCTAGAGGAGCATCTTCTAGTGTGCCTACGTTCATCTCCAGGCAAATGGCCGCGACGAAACCGTCCGAGTAGTTCAGGGGGGCCGGATCGAAGCTCTCGTCGAAATAGGCCGGTGGGCCACCAGCATCGTCATGCGGGAAGTAGGCGTTCAGGTTCTGAATGGGCTTAGAGGTGCGACCGGCCAGGAAGAGATTGCCGTTGCTGAAGGCGGTGGTGAAGATCTGATCTCCAGACGGGCCTTCCACACCACCGAAGAAGGTGCTGTAGCTGAGCTCGGTGGTGGCGTTGTAGACCATGAGGACCCCCTCCACGCCGGAGATTGTCGGAACACCGAAGCTCGAGCTGATGGTGCCCTGATTGTAGTAGGCAGCGTTGGGCACGATGGGAAGGCCGGGGTCGCCTGTGGCGCCCGCCACGGTCAGTTTGCCGCTGGAGAAGCTTGCGCTTTCCAGCGCATTGTAGCCAGCGCCGCTCACGTAGGTGCTCCAATTCAGCACATGGCTGCCATTGGCGTAGCGCGCAATGAAGCCTGCCGTGCCCGTGTTGGTGGGCATATAGAAGTAGCCAGCACTCACCGTATCCATATCGGCGCTCTGGGTCTCACCCACCACGATCAGGTTATTGGCTTCGTCTCGCGCCAGGCTGTTGCGGCCCGGACGATCCATGCCGCTCCCGCCGTGATGGCTGCTCCACACGGTATCGGCCTGGGTGTTGAAGTCCATGAGCACCACATCCCGATCTGCGTTATGGTTAGCGCCGCCACCGATTACCGGGAAGTCACTGCTGAACGTGCTGCCACTCACGTAAAAGCCGTTGGCATGGCGGACGATATCAGCGCCTTCGTCCGACCCGCTACCTCCAATGGATGTACACCATTGCAAGGAGCAATTGGCGTTGAAACGCGCCAACATCACATCCCGTGGGCCTCCTCCGTACGCACCGTTGTATGCCCCCGAAAGCGTTTGCAGCGGGAATGTGCTGTCGCACGAACCCACCACGCACAACTGTCCAGCGGCATCCACATCGAGACCAGTGACCATTTCACCGCCGTCGTTGCCGAAGTATGTGCTCCATTCGATGAAGCCCTCTGGCGAGAATCGTGCAAGGAAACCTTTGCCGTTGACGGTGGTGCCGGTCGGTTGATTGTATGCACCCGCAAGCGGCTGCTGATAGAGGTCGTTCGACTCAGTGACCCCACCAATGAATATGTCCGTGGTTTGGCCGCCGGTCTGACGAGTGACCACGGCAAAACCCGCTTGCGTGCCTAAGCCGAAGTTGTTGTCGGTGCCGCCGTAGAAAACCATCCAATCCAACTCGTAATTGGGCCGGAACTTGGCGAGCGTTACAGCGTTCGGCACTCCGAGCAAATCGGTGCCTAAGGCATTCTGGAAGCTCAAGAAGTCACTCACGGCTTTCCCAGTCACGTAGTAGTTGCCATTCACATCGGTGGTGCTGGCCCAGATCTCGTCATAACCACTCCCCCCGAAGTAGCTGCTCCAGCAGAGTCCTTCGGTATCGGTGTTCATGGCCAAGGGCAGCGCCCCAATCTGCAGCACGATGGGCAGGCTAGGGTCGTAGGTGTCGAACACGAAGTTCACCACATCATCGCCGTTCATCTCCTCGTAGGTGGCCGCCCAGTTCAGCGGGATCACATCGCCGCCTTGGCCTACCTGGTAAGCCGCGGCCTCGCGCAGCTTCACCCAGCGGCCGCTGAGCCAGACCTTGAGGTCGCCATCGGGTTGCACCTTCAGGCTGTCCTGTCCGAAGAACTGGAGCGCGAGTTTGGTGGGGTCGCTGCCCGGCCAGCAGTAGAAGGCCAGCTTCTGGCCCGCGCTGCCGCTGTAAAAGACCATGTCGATCTCCGGATAGATGTCTTCGTAAACCACGCGATCGTAGCCATAGACCTGTGTCGCCATTAGGTGCCGTCCAGGGCAGGTAGAAGTTCTGGTAGTGCGTCTTCGGCGTGTTCCCAACGGGGTCCACATCGCTGCATTGGTAGGGCCGCACATCGATCCGATGGCTGAACACCTGATCGCTCGGCGGCAGCGTGGGCTCCTTCACCACCAGGCTGAAGGTGCTCTTCTCTTGCAGGTACGCTTGCGGGTAACCGCCTTGCGAGTAATAGCGCACGAATGGCACGCGCTGGTACGATTGGTCGTGGATCTGGCCCTCGTTGGCCCAATAGCCGATCGAGCCTTTGCAATCCTCCCCGTATAGGTCAGGGAGTATCTGTGCCCGCAAATGGGGGGGGGGGTGAAGCCAAGGGCAAGCACCAGGACGACGAACGCATGCTTCATGACGAAAACGTTTGTTGGGTTATCGAATGCAGCTCAGTATCCCTAGCTCGCGGGTTGAAATTAGCGCTGGGCGCGTCGGAAGCAATGCCCACTTCACCTCGTGGCTGCGGCTGGTGCCTTTGGCGCATCGATTTCTCAGGGGGCCTTTCCCAATGGCTCTGGGCGCCCGCTCCGTCTTTCTGGTGCAAGGGGCCTGACGCTGGTGGCGGGGCCGGATGATGGCCCGTGGGTGACGTCCGGCGTTCAGGCGCCGTTGCTTTCGCCGCCCCGGTGCTTGGGCTTGCGCGTGTAGGCCTTGCGGCTCTTCACTACGCGCGGCCGGTAGCGGCCATCCAGTGCGCCCGCGGCCTTCTGCGCCTCGCGCTTGGCCGCGCGCTCGATGGCGTCGAGTTCCTGGCGAGCCGGTCGCTTGCGCTTGGCCATGGTTCAAAGGTCGGCCGGTTTGCCGATCCGGGCATTCTGGTTAGTTTGCTTTTGATTGCAACCCCCTTCGCGATGAAACGCATCATGAAAGCCCTCGGCATCGTGCTCCTCATCGTGGCCCTCTCGGCGCTCGCCGGCTATGCCTACATCACGCAGGCCCTTCCCGATGTGGAGGCGCCGGCGGAGCTCAGCGTGGAGCTGACCCCGGAGCGGATCGAGCGCGGCCGGTACCTGGCCAACAGCGTATGCGTGTGCATGGACTGTCATGCGCAGCGCGACTGGGACCTCCTGTCGGCGCCGCCCAAGCCGGGGACGCAGGGTGCAGGCGGTGACCGGTTCGATCGCACCATGCAGTTCCCCGGCGAGTTCTACGCCCGGAACATCACGCCCTTCGCGCTCAAGGACTGGACCGATGGCGAGCTCTACCGGGCCATCACCAGCGGGGTGAGCAAGGATGGGCATCCGTTCTTCCCGGTGATGCCCTACCCGAACTACAACCGACTGGCCACCGAGGACGTGCACAGCATCATCGCCTACCTGCGATCGCTGGAGCCGATCGAGACGCCGCCATACCCGGCGAGCGTGATCGACTTCCCAGTGAACCTGATCATGCGCACGGTGCCTGAGGCACCCCACCCGATGAGTCGCCCGGAGCCCACAGACCCTGCCTATGGCGAGTACATGGTGAACGCCGCCGCCTGCATCGAATGCCACACGCGGACGGAGAAGGGGGAAAGGGTAGGCGCGCCCTTCGCGGGGGGCTTCGCCTTCACCATGCCCAACGGAGCCGTGCTCCGATCGGCCAACATCACGCCGCATCCCACAGATGGCATCGGCGGCTGGGACAGGGCCACATTCATCGCCCGGTTCAAGCAGTACGCGGACAGCGGTTATGTGCCGCCGCGGGTCGACTGGCAGGCCGGTGATTTCCAGACGGTGATGCCGTGGACCATGTACGCTACCATGACCGAGGAGGACCTCGGTGCCATCTTCGATTACCTGAGCAAGCTGCCGCCGGTGGCCGGCAGGCCGGAGAAGTGGACGCCGCCGGGCAGCGGGTCCTAGCTCAGCGCAGCACGCTGTACATCACCAGATCCAGCAGGCGGCCGTCCGCTGTCCGGTAGTCGCGGCGCAGCAGGCCTTCGCGCTCGAAGCCGCAATGCTCCAGCACCTTGCAGCTGCCCACGTTCACGGGGTCCACACGGGCGAAGACCTTCTCCATGCCGAGCTCTGTGAAGGCGTAGTCCACCGCCCAGAGCAGGCCCATGGTCGTGATGCCCTTGCCCTCGTACACCGAGCTGATGAAATAGGCCGTCTCGCACTTCGGCACCGTCCAGTCGAATTCCTTCAGGAAGACCAGTCCGATGGGGGCGCCGCCCTCGTAGTCGCGGAGGGCGAAGCAGAAGAACTCGCGGCGTTTCGACAGGGCCAGCATGTCCTTGATGTAGGATCGCGTACTGCGCGGGTCGCTGCAATGGGCGCAGGTCACCGGGAAGTATGGGAGCAGCCGCTTGCGGTCGGAATCCACCAGATGGAAGAGGCCGTGGTGATCGTCCTTCGTGATGGGTTCGATGATGACGGAATCGCTCATCCTGCCGCCTTGCTCAGGGCCGCTGCACGCATGGCAGCCGCCCGTTCGGCGCCAAGGTAGCGCTCAACCCCGGCGTGGACCAGGTAGACCAGCGGCGTGCTCACGATGGCCACCAGCAGCTTATAGGCGTAGGCCGTCATCACCAGCGCGGTGCAGCGCGCGAATGAGAAATCGCTCCGCAGCACCCAGAAAGCCATGTAGGTGACCACCACGCTGTCGATGAGCTGGCTGATGAGCGTGCTGCCGGTTGCCCGCAGCCATATGCGGCGGTCGCCAGTCAGTCGTTTGATGGCGCGGAAGCTGAAGGCATCCACGAGCTGTCCCACGACGAAGGCGCTGAGCGAGCCCACGATGATGTTCATGCCCTGGCCGAAGATGCCCGCGAACGCAGCCTGCATGTCGGGCACGCCCTGCGCGGCGTTCATGCCCACCCAGAAGTCGGCGGGGGGCATGCCGATGGCCAATCCCATCACCACGAAGGCGAAGGCGATGAGCCCTGCGGTAAGCAGGGTGAGGAAGCGCACGCCGCGCACCCCATAGTAGTCGTTCACCACATCGGTGAGGATGAAGACGATGGGCCAGGGCAGCACGCCCACACTGAGCACGAAGCTGAGCCCCTCCTCGCCGAGCAGGGCGAAATCGGACTTCTCCAGGCCGAAGACGCCCTCCAGTTGGAAGAGCTTCACGCCGATCATCTCCGCCAGCAGCGCATTGGCCGCGAAGAAGCCGCCGAGCACGAGGTAGAGGCGCGTGGCCTTGTCGGCCAGGATGGAGTGGATCACGGGACCGCAAGATCGCCCACCCGCACCACACCCTCCGCATCGCCCACGGCATACATGCCGAAGGGCACCTTGTTCGCTCGGGCGCGGTAGGCGGCAAGGGTGCGCAGCGGCTCATGACTGCGCGTGCCGGTGCGCTGGTCGGTGGTGGTGATGGCGCAGCGCATGCACGCCTTCACAACGCGGAAGCGCGCCGTGCCGATGCGCAGCTCGCTCCAGCCGTCCTCCTGGCAGGGGTTGCCGCCGGCGATCACCAGGTTGGGCCTGAAGCGGTCCATCGGCACCGGTGTTGCCAGCCGTGCGTTCAGCTCATCCAGGGAGGCTTGGGAGAGGAGGAGATAGGGGAAGCCGTCGCTGAGGGAGGTGAGCCCCTCCGCATAGCGTCCATCGATTCGCCGATGGCTTTCCGCAGGCATATGCAGGAGCCGTGCGCTGCGCCCCAGCCGCTCGCTGAACCAGGCATCCCACGCCGCCGGTGAGGACGCAAGGCGGACGCGGTCGCTCCAGACCTCGCCGCGCACGGTGGCCGCTTGCTCCAGCGCCCAGGGCAGGTCCAGGTGGGCGCCATCGCGCAGGTCCGTCACACGGAACCCGTCGCCCTGCGGCGCGCAATGGAGGCAGGCCATCGACGGCAGTTCGCGCTGGGTGAGGAAGCGACCCGCCAGGTCGGCGAGCATCCAGCGGCGGTCGTGCTCCAGTCCGCGGTCGGTGAGGCGTGCCTCGCGCACCGTGAAGCCACCGAGCGACTTGATCGGGTGGATGTGGATCGAGGCCAGCGTGAGGCTCATTCGCGGACCACGCGGGTGATCGCCTCGGCGCCATTCACGCGCAGCAGCAGCAGGTAGGTGCCCCGCGCCTCCGGCAGCCGGACACGAAGAAGGGAACCATCCCGTTCCCGCAAGGCCTGGATGCGTGCGCCGCGTGCATCCAGCACATCCAGCAATTCCAGCTGCACGCCGGACTTGGCACCGATGCTCACCCAGCCGTCGCTCGAGGGCACCGGGTGCGCGCGCACGAGTTCCGCCGGGCGATCGGCCAGGCCCGCCGGTCCTAGGAAGAGCGAATCCGCCGCCACCAGCGAGGGGGAGCGGTCACTCGCTTCCAGCATGTCGCGGAAGGTGTCGATGTCTGGATGGCCGTGGCTGAACATTTCCGCATTCCAGGCTGGCGGCACGGGCTGGTACCACACGCGGGCGAAGGCGCGCAGGCCCTCGGTGGCGCCGTTGAGCGGCACATGGTAGCGCACCGCATCGGCGCCGGTGCCCTCCTCCCCGAAGGCGTTGCGGTTGAAGTCGAGGTCGCTGGCGGGTACGCCGGCCACGCGTGTGGTGTCGTACGCCGAGTGGCTGCTCGTGAAGCCCACGGGTGCCAGGCGGTTGTCCTTGATCGGGTCCTTGGCGCGCTCGAGCACCGTGGTGACATCGCCGTTCACGTCACCCATCACCAGTTCGTAGATCTGCACCTGGTCACCGCTGACGATGACATCGTGGTGCGGCTCGTACCCCGCATCATGGCCTTCCACCTCGTCGGCGCCGTTCAGCAGCCCGCTCTTGAAGACCGTGTCGCCCTCGGTGGTGAGCACCGTGAATTCGATGAAGGCGCGGCGCGAGGGGTAGCCGCTGGGGAAGCGGTGCCCGGCCTTGTTCTCCAGGCGCACCTCGAAGAAGGCGCTGTCCGCCGTGCGGTCGATCAGGCTGAGGTGCGCATCGAGGGTGTGGTGGGCCAGCATGCGTCGCGTGCGGGCCAGGGTACTGTCGAACTGCACATCGGTGGCCGGGATGCCGAGGGCTTCCTTGTTCTGCTTCAGCAGCCGCACCATGTGCTCGTTGCCGCCCACCAGGTGGTGGAGCCCGAAGGGCGACTGCGCATTGAGGAAGGGGTACTCGGCCGCCAGCAGGATGCCGTCGTTGATGCGTGGCATGTGGCAGGTGTTGCACTGCGTGCCGTTGGCGCTGTATACGCTGTTGAGCCACTCATGATAGGTGGCCTGCTCCACGAAGCGGTCGCCCGTGAGGTTGCCATCCAGGTCGATGGTCTCGGTGATCAGCGTATGGCAACCCGCGCAGACCTTGCTGTTCACGATGTGCGCGCCGAAGCCCGGCCTGAAGCGCACGAACGACTCCATGATGGCCGGGTTGATCTGGTCGTCGCTGTAGGGGCCGTATACGCGTGCCGAATCGAATTCGAGCTCCCCGCTGAAGTAGGTGCCTGCGGTCGCCTCGCTCTGCATGTGGCAGCTCAGGCAGCTCACGCCGTCCTGGCCCAGGATGCTGGTGTCGAGGTGCGCCAGGGCGAAGGGTGCATGGCCCAGTAGGCGCTCCTCGTGCATCCCAAGCGGCGCGTGGCAGCTGAGGCATTTGTTCTCGATGGCTTCCGCATGCGCAGGGTTCACCAGTGACTCGTGCCGGGCCTTGGCAAGGAAGAAGGGGTCGCGGGCGCTGTTGGCCATCAGGGTGCTGCGCCAGTCATCCACCACGTTCACATCGCGCCCCTGCGCATCCACGCTGGCCACGCCCAGCAGGTCGCGCCCGTGGCAGCCGGCACAGCGCCCGGCCGAGGTGAAGTAGGTGCTGATCCTCACCGGAAGGCTGTCGGCCGTGCGGAAGAGCGCGAGTTCCAGCGCACCGTGCGGCCCATGCACGGGACGCATGGCCGCGTCCCAGCCCGAGAGCACGAGGACCAACGCGAGCGCAGCTCCGATCACCAGGGTCGTCCTCCGCATCCTGCAGTAGCGGTGCAAGGTAGCCGATGGCCGCTTGCGCATCAGCGCTGATCGCGCACCGGAATGGGACGCCTGCCGCGCTGACGGCTCATGCATCACCTGCATGGTGTTGGAACATCGTTCCACGAGTCCCCTGCCTCGCCTCCGGGGGGCTCTAACTTCGCCGCATGCCACGCCTGCTGCTGCTATCGGTTCTCCTGCTCGCGGTCCTCGCCGCCCACGGGCAGGGCGCCGAACCCTTCGTGGACCATTGGGACGCGAAGAAGACCATCAAACGCAGTGAAGGCCTCATGGTGAACGGGCGCGAGTGGGGCGAGTGGCGCTTCTACGACCGCGAGGGTCGCTTGATCGAGCAGAGCGAGTTCAAGTCTGGCGAACGCGATGGGCACGTGCGCATCTACTACCCTGGCGGCCAGCAGCTGCAGCATGATGGCTTCATGCGCCGGGGCGTGCAGGACAGCACCATCACCAGCTACTACGCCAGCGGGCAGGTCATGGAGCGCGGCGCCTACCGCAAGGGCGTGAAGGAGGGGGCCTGGGAGTACTTCTACCCCGATGGCAAGCCGATGCTCAAGGAGCGCTGGAGCACGGGCATCGCCATCGTCACCGATGCCTGGGACCGCGACGGGGAGCAGACTGTGACGAAGGGCGATGGCTTCACGCGCGCCTACTTCCCCAGCGGCACCGTGAGCGAGCTGAAGCACTACCGGGCCGGCGTTCCCGACGGTGAGCAGACCGAGTACTGGCCCGCCGGCAACATCAAGTCCCAGGGCCCGTGCACCGGCGGGCAGCGCAACGGCCTGTGGAAATGGTTCGGCAGCAACGGCAAGCCGGAGAAGGAGGCCGCTTACGTGGCGGGCAAGCTGCATGGGGCCTATACCGTGTACCGCGCCGACGGATCCGTGGATGTGACCGGCTGGCACAAGGCCGACCAGAAGGACAGCCTCTGGACCTGGTACAACGAGAAAGGCCGGCCGGAGATGAGCGGCCCGTTCAAGGAGGGCCTGCGCGAGGGCGTATGGAAGCACTGGCACACCAACGGCCAATTGCAGAGCACGGGTGCGTTCAAGGCCGATAAGGAGCAGGGCGAATGGGTGTATTACTACGAAGGGGGCCAGTTCTGGAAGAAGGGCGCCTTCGCCGATGGCCTGAAGTCCGGCATCTGGACCACGCGCTACGAGAATGGGCAGAAGCTCCAAGAGGGTCCCTACCTGATGGGGCAGGAGGATGGCCAATGGCAGAGCTGGTTCGAGAATGGAAGGCTGAAGACCGAGGGCGGCTTCACGCAGGGCCGGATGAACGGCCTGTGGAAGGGCTTCTTCCCGGACGGAAGCCCGGACTATGAGGGTTGGTTCAAGGACGACCTGAAGCACGGCGCGTGGAAGCTCTATTTCGACCCCGGTGAGGGCAAAGTGCCCGGCGGCCGGGTGCGCGAGGAGGGCAGCTACGACCAAGGCAAGAAGAGCGGCCGGTGGGTCGCCTACAGCGTGAACGGCACGCCCATTAGCGAGGGGCAGTACAGCATGGGGGCGCCTACCGGCAAGTGGGTCTACTTCGACGATGCCGGCGTGAAGATGCGCGAGCAGGAGCTCATCAATGGCGACCCGCACGGACCCTGCAAAGTGTACGACCAGCGTGGCCGCGTGGTGCAGGATATGCACTACCGCAACGGCCGCCTGCATGGCACCATGAACTTCTACGACCGCAACGGCAAGGTGACCAAGAGCATGGAGTATGAGGAGGGGCAGGTCAAGAAGAGCGCGCCGGCAGCCCCGTCCCAAGCGCCGCGGGGGGGCGGGGTGCCTGGAGGGAGGCGGTGATGCCGGTCCCTCCGGATGCCGGGATTTCGCTGGCAAACCCTACATTTGCGCCGACAGATGGCGGATGAGGAAGAGGGGGCCGCCCCTCTTTTTTGTTGCAGACCATTGAGCATCAGCCGGAAATGATCACCGAGGCGGACGTGAAGCGGACGGTAGAGAAGCACTTGGAGGGCACCACGCACTTCCTGGTGGCTGTGGAGCTGCGCCCCGGCAACAAGCTGGTGGTGGAGGTCGACGACGACCGCGCCATCACCCTCAACGAGCTGGCCGCCCTCAATAAAGCCGTGCGCGAGGAGCTCGGTCCGGAGGCCGACGACTACGAAATGCAGTTCAGCAGCCCCGGCATGGGCCGCCCTTTCAAGGTGATGCGCCAGTACCACAAGCATATGGGCCGCATCGTCGACATCACCCTCAACGACGGCCGCACGCTGCACGGGCAGCTCGCCGCCATCGCGGAGGCCACCGTGGGCCTGCGCATCCAGCACCCCAGCAAGGTGAAGGGGCGCCTGCCCAAGCTGGACGAGGAGGTCACCACCGTGCACCTCACCGACATCAAGAGCACCAAAGCAACCATCACGTTCAATTAGATCGGGCCATGGCCACCGTGAACCTCATCGAGTCCTTCGGCGAATTCAAGGACCTCAAGAACATCGACCGCGTCACCATGATGGGCATCATGGAGGACGTCTTCCGCGGAGTGGTGAAGAAGCGCTTCGGGGAGGAAGCCAAGGTGGACATCATCATCAACCCCGACAAGGGCGACCTGGAGATCTACCTGAACCGCGTGATCGTGGAGGATGGCTTCAGCGAGGACGACAACCTCGACATCGAGCTCAGCGAGGCGCGCAAGATCGATCCCGACTTCGAGGTGGGCGAGGAGGTGACCCAGGAGGTGAAGATCGAGGACTTCGGCCGCAGGAACATCCTTGCGCTCAAGCAGAACCTCCAGGGCCGCATCATGGAGCTGGAGAAGGACCACCTCTACAACAAGTACAAGGAGCGGGTGGGCGAGATCATCACCGGCGAGGTATACCAGGTGTGGAAGCGCGAGACGCTCATCCTCGACGACGAGGGCAATGAGCTGATCATGCCCAAGGACCAGCAGATCAAGACCGACTTCTTCAAGAAGGGCGATACCGTGCGCGCCGTCGTGTGGAAAGTCGAGATGGTCAACAACAGCCCGAAGGTGATCCTGAGCCGCACAGCGCCGGAGTTCCTGGCCAAGCTGTTCGAGCAGGAGGTGCCCGAGGTGGCCGACGGCCTCATCACCATCAAGCGCATCGTACGCGAGCCGGGCGAGCGCGCCAAGGTGGCGGTGGAGAGCTACGACGACCGCATCGATCCGGTGGGCGCGTGCGTGGGGATGAAGGGCAGCCGCATCCACGGGATCGTGCGCGAGCTGCGCAACGAGAACATCGATGTGATCAACTGGACGGCCAACGAGCAGCTGCTCATCCAGCGCGCGCTCAGCCCTGCCAAGATCGGCGACATCAAGCTCGACGCCGAGCACAAGCGCGCCGAGGTGTACATGAAGCCCGACCAGGTGGCGCTCGCCATCGGCAAGGGCGGCCACAACATCAAGCTGGCCGGCCGCCTCACGGGCTACGACATCGACGTGTACCGCGACACCGACGAGGTGAGCGACGATGTGAGCCTGGACGAGTTCGCCGATGAGATCGATCAGTGGATCATCGATGAGCTGAAGAACATCGGTTGCGATACCGCGCGCAGCGTGCTGGACATCCCGGCCGATGAGCTGGTGAAGCGCACCGACCTGGAGGAGGAGACCATCAACGAGGTGCTGCGCATCCTCAAGGCCGAACTCGAGGCCTGAGGACGGAACGGACCAGCAGCGTTAATACAACCGCATGAGCGAAGCGACGGAGAAGAGCATACGATTGAGCAAGGTGGCCAAGGAGTTCAACCTGGCCGTGAGCACCGTCGTGGACTTCCTCGCCAAGAAGGGCCACCAGGTGGAGAGCAACCCCAACTCGAAGATCGAGGCGGGGCTGTACGACCTGCTGCTGGCCGAATTCGGCGCGGACAAGGAGATCAAGGCCAAGGCGCAGCAGGCCGTGCAGCAGCGCCAGGAGCGCGAGACCATCACCCTGGCCGCCGGAGCGGCCAAGCCCGAACCCAAGGCCAAGGCCAAGGAGGAGCCCGAGGTGCTCATCCACAATGTGCCGCCCCCGCCCCCCCCGCCGCCGGCCGAGCCAACCAAGCCCGCAGCCGCAGCGCCGGTCCCCGAGGCCGAGCCCGATGTGATCAAGGCCAAGGTGGAGAAGGCTGCCGGCCCTAAGACCCTCGGCAAGATCGACCTGGATGCGCCCAAGCGGGGAGCGGCCAAGAAGGCCGAACCGGCATCTGAGCCTGCCGCTGAAGCGCCTCCCGCTCCCGCAGCGGCCGCCCCTACGCCCGAAGCTCCTGCCGCTCCTGCGGCGCCCACGGCGCCCGCCGAGCCCGAGACCATCCGCGTGTCCGTGCAGAAGCTCGCCGGCGTGAAGCAGCTGGGCAAGATCGAGCTGCCCGTGGAGAAGGAGCGCAAGCCCGCCGAGCGGCCCGATGCCGAGCGCGGCAAGCGCAAGCGCCTGGTGAAGCCCGGCCCTGTGAATGTGGACCGCGCCGTGCAGGCCGAGCAGCGCACCGCCGCCGCCCGCCCTGGAGAGCTGGACGAGAACGCCGTGAAGAAGAAGGTGAGCGAGACCCTCGCGCGCCTCACCGGAGGCAAGAGCAAGGGAGCCAAGCTGCGCCGCGAGAAGCGCGATGCCCGCTTCCAGCGCTTCGAGGAGGAGCAGGCCGCGCGCGAGCTGGCCGGCCAGACGTTGAAGGTGACCGAGTTCGTCACCGCCAGCGAACTCGCCAGCATGATGAACGTGCCCGTCACGGACATCATCAAGGCCTGCTTCTCGCTGGGCATGATGGTGAGCATCAACCAGCGCCTCGACGCCGAGACCCTCGCCGTGATCGCCGAGGAGTACGGCTTCAAGGTGGAGTTCGTCGGCGCCGATGTGCAGCAGGATATCCCCTTGGAGGAGGATGTCACCGAGCGCATCACCGCGCGCCCGCCCATCGTCACCGTGATGGGCCACGTGGACCACGGAAAGACCTCGCTGCTCGATTACGTGCGCAACGCCAATGTGGTGGCCGGCGAGGCCGGTGGCATCACCCAGCACATCGGCGCCTACAGCGTGAAGCTGACGAGCGGGAAGCAGATCACCTTCCTCGATACCCCGGGCCACGAGGCCTTCACCGCCATGCGCGCCCGCGGTGCGCAGATCACCGATATCGCCATCATCGTGATCGCGGCGGACGACAGCGTGATGCCGCAGACCCGCGAGGCCATCAACCACGCGCAGGCCGCCGGCGTACCCATGGTCTTCGCCTTCAACAAGATCGACAAGCCCCAGGCCAACGCGGACAAGATCCGCGAGGAGCTGAGCCAGATGAACATCCTGGTGGAGGAGTGGGGCGGCAAGTTCCAGACGCAGGAGATCAGTGCCAAGAAGGGCACCGGTGTGGAGCAGCTGCTCGAGAAGGTGCTGTTGGAGGCCGAGCTGCTCGACCTGAAGGCCGACCCCGGCAAGCGCGCCCACGGCGTGGTGATCGAGAGCACGCTGGAGCAGGGCCGCGGCTATGTGACCACCCTCCTCGTCGACGCCGGCACACTGCGCAAGGGCGACATCATCCTCGCCGGGCAATTCAGCGGCCGGGTCAGGAACATGTTCAACGAGCGGGGGCAGCAGGTCCAGGAGGCGCCGCCGTCAACGCCCGTCTCCATCCTCGGCCTCGATGGCGCGCCCAACGCCGGCGACACCTTCCAGGTCTTCGAGGACGAGCGCGACGCCCGCACAATCGCCACGCGCCGGCAGCAGCTGCAGCGCGAGCAGGGCATCCGCACCCATAAGCACATCACGCTCGATGAGATCGGCCGACGCCTCGCCATCGGTGACTTCAAGGAGCTCAACCTCATCGTCAAGGGCGATGTGGACGGCTCCGTGGAGGCCCTCACGGACTCCCTGCTCAAGCTCAGCACCGAGCAGATCAAGGTGAACGTGATCCACAAGGCCGTGGGCCCCATCGCCGAGAGCGACGTGCTGCTGGCCACCGCCTCCAACGCGATCATCGTCGGCTTCCAGGTGCGGCCCACACCGGGCGCGCGCAAGCTGGCCGAGACCGAGGAGATCGACATCCGCATGTACTCCATCATCTACAACGCCATCGAGGAGATCCGGCAGGCCATGGAGGGCATGCTCGCTCCGAAGGAGGTGGAGAAGGTGGTGGGCACCGCCGAGGTGCGCGAGACCTTCAAGATCAGCAAGGTGGGCACCGTGGCCGGCTGCTATGTGCTCGACGGCAAGATCGAGCGCAAGAACAAGGTGCGCCTCATCCGCGACGGCATCGTGGTGTACACCGGCGACCTCGATGCCCTCAAGCGCTTCAAGGACGAGGTGAAGGAGGTGACCCACGGCTACGAGTGCGGCCTCTCCATCAAGAACTTCAACGATATCAAGGTCGGCGACGTGGTGGAGGCCTTCACCATCGAGGAGGTGAAGCGGACGCTGGGCGAGTGAGCCCGCGAAGCCAGGCATGCCATGAAGGCCGGGGTCTCCCCGGCCTTCCGCATTCCGGCCATGGCCTCTTGGGCACGCACCTCAATGCCCTGGCGGGAGCGCCGGCATCTCGATCTCGTCGGGCACGATGTAGCTTCCCGGATAGGCGGCCCTCAGGTCGCGCAGCAGGCGCTCCGCTTCCAGGCGCGTGCGCAGGTCGCCCACCCGCAGGCGCCAGTTGGGTGCCAGCCAGCTCAGGTAGGCCGGCGTGTCAGGATTCTTCTGGAGGAACAAGCGCTTGGTCTCCTCGGCGGTCTTGCGGTCGCCCAGGAAGACCTGGACCCGGTAACCCGGCTGCGGATGCTTCTGCGCCGCGAACTGCTCCATGAGCCGCTCCACCTTGGGGTCGGCCTTCACCACCACCATGCCCTCGATTCCTTGATGCGCGGTGACCGGGGTGTCCACAGCGGTCGCACCTTCCTGATAGGGCCGGAAATACCCGGGCCCCGATTCCGATTGGGCCATCGCCGATATCGGTAGGGCCACGATGGCGATCAGCAAGAGTGAAGGATGCATGCGTTCTCGTCCGCCCAAAAGTATGCCGCGACTCACCGCTGGGGCGCTCGGGGCGTGAGCGCTCGGCCATGACGGACCGGCGCTTTGCCCAGTGCCCGTTGTTTAGACTGACTCTAAATAAAGACACGTCCCTGACGCCTTGCACCACTTGTCCCCTGCCGTAAGGTTCCCCGTTTATTTTTGCCGCCGGACTTCAGGGACCTCTTCCCGCTTAAACCCCTCGGAATGCCGCTTCCAGCCTGTATTTCACGACGTTCCATCGGGTCCATCCGTACAGCTTTCGCGCTCTTCCTTTCACTCAGCTTCACCGCCGCCCACGCGCAGCCGGCCGACGCCGCGCTGTATGCCCAAGGGGAGAAGCTCTTCAAGGGGAATTGCGCCAGCTGCCACAAGGTGGACGCCAAGATGACCGGTCCGGCCATTCAAGGCGCCCGTGCGCGCTGGGAGGGCCAAGGCGACATCTACGCCTGGATCAAGAACAGCGCCGCCTACCTGAAGACGGGTAACGCTTACGCCACCAAGCTCTTCGAAGACTGGAAGAAGGTGCCCATGCCGGCACAGGCGCTGACGGATGCCGAGATCGACGCGATTCTCTACTACGCAGACAACTACCAGGCCCCCAAGCCACCCACGCCCCCCGGCGGTGAAACCGCGGCCGGAGGCGGCGCTGCGCCAGAGAGAGGCGAGAACAACTGGGTATGGCTGCTGGTGCTGGCCCTGCTCTTCCTCGTAGTGGGCCTTTCGCTGAGCGGCGTCAAGCGCAGCCTGGCCAACGCCGTGAACGAGGCCGAGGGCAGGGGTCCGCTGCCGGAGACCACGCGCATGCAGCGCTTCCGCGCGTGGGCCTGGGAGCACAAGGTATTCATGAGCTTCGTCGGCCTGTTCGTCACGGTGTGGCTGGTGCTGCAGGCCTGGGATGCCCTGTGGGTGGTGGGTGTATACGGCGGCGATGAGGTGGAGCACTACAAGCCCGAGCAGCCCATTCTCTTCAACCACACCCTGCACGCCGGGAAGGTGGACAAGGGCAATCTCGGTATCAATTGCCAGTATTGCCACAGCAGCGCCGAGAAGAGCAAGCACGCCGGCATACCCAGCGCCAACGTGTGCATGAATTGCCACACGGCGGTAGCGCAGGGGCGCAGCGAGGCCGGCACCAAGGAGATCGCCAAGATCTACGCGGCAGTGGGCTGGGACCCCGACAAGGGCGAATACACCGGGAAGGAGGAGCCCGTGCGCTGGGTGAAGGTGCACAACCTGCCCGACCACGCCTACTTCAACCACGCCCAGCACGTGGCCGTGGGCAAGCTGGAGTGCCAGGAGTGCCACGGGCCCATCGATGAGAAGATGGACGTGGCCGAGCAGTGGGCGCCGCTCACCATGGGCTGGTGCATCCAATGCCACAACGAACGGGAGGTGAAGATGGCCGGCAACGGCTACTACGACGAGGTGATGGCCCGCCTGCACGAGGACGAGAAGCTGGGCCATCGCGAGCTGAAGCAGTACCTCGAGGACGGCAAGATCACGGTGAAGGAGCTTGGCGGCTGGGAGTGCGCCAAGTGCCACTACTAAGACACGCGCGGACAATGTCGAGCACGAAGCGATACTGGATGGACGCGGCGGACCTGCGTCAGGACCCCGAAGCGATCAAGGCCCGGGCCAATGAGTTCCCGCAGGACCTCGCCATCGACCAGGTGCTGGGCGACGCCCGGTTCCAAGGCGCCAGCACCGGCCGCCGCGACTTCCTCAAGTTCCTGGGCTTCTCCTTGGGCGCCGCCTCCTTGGCGGCCTGCGAGACCCCGGTGATCAAGAGCATCCCTTACGTGAACAAGCCCGAGGACATCACCCCGGGCGTGGCCAACTGGTATGCCAGCACGTTCTACGACGGCCAGGACTTCGCCAGCATCCTGGTGAAGACCCGCGAGGGCCGCCCCATCCACATCAAAGGCAACCCCCGCTTCGGCATCAACCGGAATCCCGGGCTTGACAAGGGCGTGGTGAATGCACGGATCAACAGCTCGGTGCTCTCGCTCTATGACGGCGAGCGCCTGAAAGGTCCGCGCCAGCGCGTGGAGGGCAAGCTCCAGGGGACGACCTGGGCCGATGCCGACAAGGCGATTGATGCGGGGCTCACCGCCGCCAGCGCGGCGGGCAAGCGCATCGTGGTGCTCACCAACACCATCATCAGTCCCAGCACCAAGGCGGCCGTGGCCGCGCTCAAGGCCAAGCATGCGACGGTGGAGCATGTGCAATACGACACCATCAGCTACAGCGGTGTCACGAATGCCAATCTCAAGAGCTTCGGTAAGCGGGTGTTCCCCAGCTACGACTTCACCAAGGCCGATGTGGTGGTGAGCGTGGACGCCGATTTCCTCAGCAGCTGGGGCAGCACCACCGAATACGCCTGGCAGTACGCCAGTCGCCGCAACCCCGATGGCGCCATGAACCGCCACTGGCAGGTGGAGGCGCGCATGAGCATCACCGGCGCGAACGCCGACGTCCGCATCCCGGTGAAGGTGAGCGAGCTTCCGCTGGCCGTGGTCGCCCTGCATGATGCCATCGCCGGCAAGGCCGGGGCCGCCACCGTGGGCGGCGGGCTGCAGATCGATGAGCTCAAGCACGCCGCCGATGCCCTGTGGGCCGCGCGCGGCAAGGCGCTGGTGGTCTGCGGCAGCAACGATGAAGGTGTGCAGGTGCTGGTGAACGGCATCAACAACCTGCTCGGGAGCTACGGCAGCACCATCGACCTCGATAACCATACCTGGTTCTTCCAGGGCGATGATGCAGCGGTGGCCCAGTTGGTGAAGGATATGAATGCCGGCACGGTGGGCGCGGTCCTCATGGCCGGCGTCAATCCGGCTTACAGCCTGCCCAATGCCGCCGAGTTCAAGGCGGCCCTGGAGAAGGTGGCGCTGACCGTGAGTTTCAGCCGCTACGCGGATGAGACCGCCAGCCTCTGCGGTTGGATCCTGCCGGACAACCACTACCTGGAGAGCTGGAACGATTTCATGCCGAAGGTGGGGCAGTATGCCCTGGCGCAGCCCGCCATCGCACGGCTGTTCGACACCCGCAGCTGGCCGGGCAACCTGGTGCGCTGGAGCGGCAGCCCGGCCAAATGGAACGACTTCATCCGCCAGACCTGGCAGGCGAACCTCGCGGTGCATGGCGCTGGCATGGATTTCACCGCGGTCTGGCATCAGAGCCTCCATGATGGCGTGCTGTCGTCGCCAGCGCTGCCGGCCACTCCGGTCGCATTCATGGGCGACATCGCCGCCGCCGGCGCCGCCGCCAAGCAGGCCGCTTCCGGGGCCGGTCAGTGGGAGCTCAGCCTCTATACCACCGAAGCCATCGGCGACGGCCAGCATGCCAACAACCCCTGGCTGCAGGAAATGCCCGACCCCTTGGCCAAGGTGACGTGGGACAACTATGTCTGCATGAGCTTCGCCGATGTGCGCAACCTCGGCCTCCCGGACTATCTCGGCGAGCAATCGCCCGCCGGCGTGGTGAGCGTGAAGTTGGGCGCTGCCGAGGTGAAGCTGCCGGTGGTGCCCAGCCCCGGCCAGAAGCCCGGCACCATCGCCATCGCGCTCGGCTACGGCCGCGGCGCCAATGGCGAGAAGGTGGGCAAGGCCGCGGTGACCACCGATCACGAGGGCGTGCTGTCGCCGGTGGGGCGCAATGCCTACCCGTTCACATCCCTGCGGAACGGTACGGTGAGCTATGATGCGGTGAGCGTGGAGGTGAGTGCCACGGGCGAGACCTACCCGATCGCCATCACGCAGACACACCTCACGCACATGGACCGCCACAGCATCGTGAAGGAGACCTCCCTCGCGGTGTACAAGGCCGGTGACAAGGACGCCTTCAACCACGCCCACACCCTGGCCGTGCACGAGGATGTGAACGGCGACGGGACGATTGACGCGCGCGACCGCAAGCCGGTTGCCGAGTTCGACCTCTGGGATGAGCATCCCGTGGAGGGCGTGGGCCACCGCTGGGGCCTGAGCATCGACCTCAACAGCTGCATCGGCTGCGGGGCCTGCATCACCGCCTGCAACAGCGAGAACAACATCCCGGTGGTGGGCAAGGACGAGGTGCGCCGCAGCCGCGAGATGCACTGGCTGCGACTGGACCGCTACTACAGCAGCGATACCAAGTGGGCGGAGGGCCGTGAGGCGGGCGAGAGCAAGATCTCCCTCTACACCAGGATGGAGGAGCCCAGCGAGCGCCCGAGCGTGTTCTTCATGCCGGTGATGTGCCAGCACTGCAACCACGCGCCGTGCGAAACCGTGTGCCCGGTGGCCGCCACCACGCACAGCAATGAGGGCCTCAACCAGATGGCCTACAATCGGTGCATCGGCACACGCTACTGCGCCAACAACTGCCCTTACAAGGTGCGGCGCTTCAACTGGTTCAACTATGTCACCGAGCAGTTCGCCGAGGTGAATCCCGCATGGGACGACCTGGGCCGCATGGTGCTGAACCCGGACGTGACCGTGCGCGCCCGCGGGGTGATCGAGAAGTGCAGCCTGTGCGTGCAGAGCATCCAGGCCGGCAAGCTCAAGGCCAAGAAGGAGGGCCGTCCCGTGAAGGACGGCGACATCGAGACGGCCTGCAGCGCTGCCTGCGGCACCGGAGCCATCGTGTTCGGCGACCTCAACGACAAGCGGAGCATGGTGCGCGGGAAGGCCGACAGCGACCGCAGCTACCACATGCTCGAGGAGGTCGGCGTGAAGCCCAATGTGAACTACCTCGTGAAGGTGCGCAACTCGGAAGAGGCCGCTCATCACGCCTAAGCGAAACGACCAGGAACCATGCACTCCGAAGCAGCGATCCGTGAACCGCTCATCCTGGGTCACAAGACCTACGCCGATATCACCAACGATATCGTGGGGCCCATCGAGAACAAAGCCCCCCGCGGCTGGTATGTGCTCATGACGCTCGCCAGCCTGGTGGCCGCCTACGGCACCGGCTGCATCCTGTACCTCATCAGCAAGGGGATCGGCGTCTGGGGCCTGAACAAGACGGTGGACTGGGCCTGGGACATCACCAACTTCGTGTGGTGGGTGGGCATCGGCCACGCCGGAACCCTCATCAGCGCCGTGCTGCTGCTCTTCCGTCAGAAGTGGCGCATGGCCATCAACCGCTCGGCTGAGGCCATGACCATCTTCGCCGTGATCATGGCCGCCACCTTCCCCGGCATCCACATGGGAAGGATCTGGATGAGCTACTGGGTGCTGCCCCTGCCCAACCAGTTCGGCAGCCTGTGGGTGAACTTCAACTCGCCACTCCTGTGGGACGTGTTCGCGATCAGCACCTACTTCAGCGTATCGCTCGTCTTCTGGTACATCGGCCTCATCCCTGACTTCGCCACCATCCGCGACAAGGTGAGCAAGCCGATGATGAAGAAGGTGTACGGCATCCTCAGCTTCGGCTGGACGGGCAACGCCAAGGCCTGGACCCGCTTCGAGGAAGTGAGCCTTGTGCTCGCCGGCATCGCCACCCCGCTGGTGTTCTCGGTGCACTCGGTGGTGAGCTTCGACTTCGCCACCTCGGTGATTCCCGGCTGGCACACCACCATCTTCCCGCCCTACTTCGTGAGCGGCGCCGTGTTCAGCGGCTTCGCCATGGTGCAGACCCTGCTGCTGATCATGCGCAAGGTGATGCACCTGGAGGCCTACATCACGAAGAAGCACATCGAGTACATGAACATCGTGATCATCGTCACCGGCTCCATCGTGGGCGTGGCGTACATCACGGAGCTCTTCATCAGCTGGTACAGCGGCGTGGAGTACGAGAGCTACGCCTTCATCAACCGCGCCACGGGCCCCTACTGGTGGAGCTACTGGGCCATGATGAGCTGCAACGTGATCAGCCCGCAGCTCTTCTGGTTCAAGAAGCTGCGCACCAATCTGGCCTTCACCTTCTTCATGAGCATCATCGTGAACATCGGCATGTGGTTCGAGCGCTTCGTGATCATCGTCACCTCGCTGCACCGCGACTACATGCCCAGCGCGTGGACCATGTTCCACCCCACCTGGGTGGACGTGGGCGTGTTCCTGGGCACCATCGGCATCTTCTCCACGCTCTACCTGCTCTTTGCGCGCTACTTCCCCGTGCTGGCGCTGAACGAGGTGAAGTCCATCCTGAAGGTCAGCGGCGAGAGCTACAAGCAGCAGGCCGCCCAACACCACCACCACTAGGACCATGGCGAACAAGGTCATCTATGCGGTCTACGAGGACCCCGAGCAGCTCAAGGACGGAGCGCGCAAGCTGGTGAGCAGCGGCGTGCGGGTGAAGGATGTGTTCTCGCCCTTCCCGGTCCACGGCCTCGACCCCATCATCGGCGTCAAGCGCACCCGTCTGGGCATTGTGAGCTTCATGTTCGGCATCACGGGCACCTGCCTCGCGCTGCTGGGCATCTGGTACTTCAACATCTTCGATTGGCCGATGAACATCGGCGGCAAGCCCAGCCAGGCGCTCTACAAGAACCTGCCGGCCTTCATCCCGGTGACCTTCGAGTTCACGGTGCTCTGCGCAGCCCATGGCATGGCCATCACCTACCTGATCCGCAACAAGACGCTGCCCGGCATGCCGGCACGGAACCCCGATCCGCGCACCACGGACGACAAGTTCATCATGGAGGTGCGCACCGCGGACAACCACGGCCACAGCGCTGAGGCCATTGTCGGCATGCTGCGCGAGACCCCCGTGTTCGAGATCAACGAGCGCCAATGCTGAGCACCATGCGCACGACCCCGACCCTCACCCTTCTCGCCGGCTTGGCCATCCTCGCCTCCTGCGGGGGCGACCCCAACAGCCCGGGCGTGGAATACATGCCCGACATGTACCGCAGCCCCGCCATCGAGGCCTACGTGGACTACGGCCAGGACCCCTACCACCTCAGCGAGGAGCTGGCCCGCGAGCAGCGGAACAGGCCCAGCGCACGGAAGCCCGCTGCCGGAACCATCCCCTTCAGCGAGGACCCCGCCAAGGCGCAGTTCAGGATGCCCTATCCCTACCCCAATACGACCGAAGGCTACGAGGCTGCCGGCGCACAGCTGAAGAGCCCCGTGCCCATGACCGAGGCCACGGTGGCCAAGGGGAAGGAAATCTACGGCAAGTTCTGCCAGCATTGCCACGGCGAGAAGGGCGAGGGTGACGGCGGCGTGGTGAAGAACGGCAACTACCCGCAGCCTCCCAGCTACACCGGTCCGCTGAAGGACCTGCCCGAGGGAAAGATCTTCCACAGCCTCGTGTACGGCAAGAACATCGCCATGGGCTCCCATGCCTCGCAACTCGATAAGGAGGAGCGGTGGATGGTGACGCACTATGTGCAATTCCTCCAGAACGGAGGGAAGATGACGCGTGAGCCGGTGGCCGAAGCGGCCCCGGAAGCCAAGTGAACCAGGACGACAACGGAACAGCGATGAACTTCACCATCAGCAAACGGGCCGGCACGCTGAGCATGGCGCTGATCGCCATCGGCGCGCTCGCCACGGTGGCCGGCGTGATCGGCGACCACAGCGACCATCATCAGCGCACCTGGTCGGCCCTGCTCGTGAACGGCTTCTTCTTCCTCGGCATCGGCCTGGGCGCGCTCTTCTTCTACACCCTGCAGAATGCCACCGAAACGGCGTGGAGCGTGCTGGTGAAGCGCGTGTTCGAGGGCATCATGGGGTGGATCCCTGTGGGTGCGGCGGTGATGCTCGTCGTGCTCGCCGCCGGGAGCCTGGGCCTGCACCACATCTACCACTGGATGGACGAGAGCCTTTACGTGAAGGGCGGCCCCAACTACGATGCGATCATGGCAGGCAAGAGGGCCTTCCTCAACCAGCCCTTCTTCTGGGTGCGCTCGCTGGCCTACCTGGCCACCTTCGTGATCGCCGCCCGCTGGTTCCGCAAGAAGAGCCTGGAGATGGACGGCCTCACCGGGGAGAGCCTCGTGCGCACGCACCTCCTCACCTATCGCCGGGGAGCCCTCTTCCTGGTGTTCTTCGCCGTGTTCAGCAGCACCCTCGCCTGGGATTGGCTCATGAGCATCGATGCCCACTGGTTCAGCACCCTTTACGGCTGGTACGTGTTCAGCGGCATGTGGGTGAGCGCCATGATCACCGGCGTGGTGATGGTGCTCTACCTGAAGCGCAAGGGCTACCTGCCCCAGGTGAACAACAGCCATATCCACGACATGGGCAAGTGGGTGTTCGCCGTGAGCTTCCTCTGGAGCTACCTCTACTTCAGCCAGTTCATGCTCATCTGGTACAGCAATATCCCGGAGGAGGTCACCTATTTCCAGTCGCGCATCAACGACCATCCCTGGCTCACCTGGGTGGTCTTCGGCATCAACTTCGCCCTGCCCATGGCGCTGCTCATGAGCCGCGACGCCAAGCGCAACCCCCGTTTCCTCATCGGGGTCGGTGCGTTGATCTTCATCGGCCATTGGCTCGACGTGAACATGATGGTGATGCCGGGCGCTGCCGGGCATGATTTCCATCATGGCATCGAGCTCCTCGACGCCGGCATGTTCGTGCTCTTCCTGGGTGCCTTCATCCGCGTCGTGCTCGGAACCCTGGCCAAGGCGCCGCTCACGCCGGTGAACCACCCCTACTTGGAGGAGAGCGTGCATCATCAGATCTGAACGGACCAATGAACATCGAACCCGGTGCCCGGGTTGAAGCATAGCGGACAATGACCAAACTGCTGATCCTGATCGTGGTGGTGCTGGGCATCCTGGCGGTGGCCCAGCTGGCACGCGTCTACGAGCTCACCTCCAGGCTGCGCGGCAAGCGCGAGGAGGACATCTCCGATGCGGACAACCGGATGAACGCCACCCTGATGTGGCTCTTCCCGGTGGCCTACTTCGGATTCTTCCTCTGGCTCGTTCTCCGATACAAGGACAAGATGCTCCCCGTGGCCGCCAGCGCGCAGGGCGAGGACACCGACGCGCTGCTCAACTTCAACTGGTGGATCCTCATCACGGTCTTCGTCTTCACAAACATCCTGCTGTTCTACTTCGCGGGGAAATACGTGTTCAGCAAGCACCGTCGCGCGCACTGGTACCCGCACAACAACAAGCTCGAGCTGCTCTGGACCGTGGTGCCGGCCTCGGTGCTCTTCGTAATCATCATCTACGGCCTCACCACCTGGCAGGAGATCACGGCACCCGCTTCGCCCGATGCCGTGCAGGTGGAGCTCTACGCCAAGCAGTTCGATTGGACCGCCCGATACCCTGGTGCGGACGGCATGCTGGGCGCCACGGACTACCGGCTCATCAACGGGGACAATCCCCTCGGGATCGTTACCGCCAAGGCCATCGCCACGCGGCTCTCCGAGATCGACCAGGAGCTTGCCGAGACCCGCAAGCAGCTGGAAGGCGTGCTGCCGGATGGGAAAGCCGCAGAGCTCGAGGACCGCATCGGCTACCTTGAGCGCATGACCATGCGCATCATCAACCTCCGCACGGTGATGGAACAGGACATCAAGGCCAAGGGTGAGGCGAGCGCCTACATGCACGGCGCCGATGACGTGGTGACCAAGGATTTCTACCTGCCGGTGCGCAAGGAGGCCAACATCCTCATCCGCAGCCGCGACATCATCCACAGCGCCTACATCCCGCACCTCCGCATCCAGATGAACGCGGTGCCCGGGATGACCACGATGATGAAGGTGGTGCCGACCATCACCACGGACAGCATGCGCACGCATGTGATGAAGGATGAGAAGTTCGACTTCATCCTCCTCTGCAACAAGATCTGCGGCGCCAGCCACTACAACATGCAGATGCCGCTGATCGTGACCCCCCCGGCGGACTTCGATGCCTGGGTGGCCGAGGCCAACAAGAAGCCCTTTGAACCGAAGGAGGAGCAGGCCGTGCCGGCCGCGCCGGTGGCAGATTCCACGGCGACCGCCTCCAAGGACAGCACGGCGATCGCCGCCCTGCCCGCAACCGGAAAATGAACCGCTAAGCCCTGACGAACATGGGTGCACACGCGCACACCGCTCAAGCCGGTCACCACGACCACCACCATCACGAGGAGAGCTTCATCTCGAAGTGGGTCTTCTCGCATGATCACAAGATGATCGGGAAGCAGTTCCTGGTCACCGCGATCGTGATGGCCTGGGTGGCGGTGATCATGTCGCTGATCTTCCGCCTGCAGCTGGCGTGGCCGAATGAGGGCTTCGCCTTCACGAACTTCTTCCTGGGCGACAAGTGGGCGCCCGAAGGCGTGCTGGACCCCAATATGTACCTCGCGCTGGTCACCATCCACGGCACCATCATGGTGTTCTTCGTGCTCACGGGCGGCCTCTCCGGCACCTTCGCCAACCTGCTCATCCCCCTGCAGGTCGGCGCCCGCGACATGGCCAGCGGCTTCATCAACATGCTCAGCTACTGGTTCTTCTTCCTGAGCAGCGTGATCATGCTCGCCTCCCTCTTCGTGGAGGGCGGACCGGCCAGCGCTGGGTGGACGATCTACCCGCCGTTGAGCGCGCTGCCGAAGGCCATGCCCGGCTCCGGCGCGGGGATGACGCTCTGGCTGGTGAGCATGACGCTCTTCATCGCAAGCTCGTTGATGGGCGGCCTCAACTACGTGGCCACCATCCTGAACCTGCGCACCAAGGGCATGAGGATGACCCGCCTGCCGCTCACGGTCTGGGCGCTGCTGCTCACGGCCGTGCTCGGTATCCTCAGCTTCCCGGTGCTCCTGAGCGCTGCGCTGCTGCTGCTCCTTGACCGCACCTTGGGCACCAGCTTCTACCTGAGCGACATCCACCTGGCTGGCGAGGCCCTGGAGCAGACCGGCGGAAGCCCCATCCTGTTCCAGCACCTCTTCTGGTTCCTAGGACACCCCGAGGTGTATATCGTGCTGCTGCCGGCCTTGGGCATCACCTCGGAGATCATCTCAACCAACGCCCGCAAGCCCATCTTCGGCTACAGGGCCATGATCGGCTCCATCCTGGCCATCGGATTCCTCAGCTTCATCGTGTGGGGTCACCACATGTTCGTCACCGGTATGAACCCGTTCCTGGGGAGCGTGTTCGTGGCCACCACGCTGCTGATCGCCATCCCCAGCGCTGTGAAGGTGTTCAACTACATCACCACGCTCTGGCGCGGCAACATCATCTTCACGCCGGCCATGCTCTTCAGCATCGGTCTGGTCGCCACCTTCATCGCGGGTGGTCTCACAGGCATCATACTCGCGGACAGCGCCCTCGACATCGCTGTGCACGATACCTATTTCGTGGTGGCGCACTTCCACATCGTGATGGGCATGAGCGCCATCTTCGGGATGTTCGCCGGCATCTACCACTGGTTCCCGAAGATGTACGGGCGGATGATGAACACTAAGCTGGGCTATGCCCACTTCTGGATCACCTTCGTCTGTGCATTCGGGGTGTTCTTCCCCATGCACTTCATCGGTCTGGCCGGCGCGCCCCGTCGGTATTACAGCTACACGGAGTTCCCCATGTTCGATGGCGTGGTCGACCTGAATGTGCTCGTCACCGTATTCGCGATCATCGGAGCGCTGGCGCAGGTGGTCTTCACCTACAACTTCTTCTACAGCATTTACCGCGGGCCCAAGGCGGTGCAGAACCCTTGGAAGAGCAATACGCTGGAGTGGACCACCCCCGTGGAGCACGTCCATGGCAACTGGCCGGGCCCCATCCCCGTGGTGTATCGCTGGCCCTATGACTACAGCAAGCCGGGCAAGGCGGAGGACTGGGTGAGCCAGGTCACGCCGCTCGAGCCGGACGAGGAGGAGCACTAGGCGGCCGCGCGTAGGCCTTGGGAATGTCCGCACCTTTGAGGCGGACATTCCTTTTTCGGCCCATGCGCGCCCTCCTGTTCACGCTCGGCATCACCGTTGCCGGTGCCTGTGAGGCCCAGCTGCTGGACAGCATCGCGCTGTTCAGCCGGGAACAGGGGCGCTTTGTGGCCCGGTTGGATGTGCGCGGCTCCTTCATCAGCAATAGCCCGGTGCGCTTCGCCGGCGTGAAGGCGGGACTCGAACATGCACGGCGCTTCCAGTACGGCCTGGGATACAGCTTCCTTTTCACGCCGGTGGAGCGCGATGGAGAAGCGGGTGGCGTGGTGCGCCTGCGCATGGGATACATATCACCCTATGTCGATTATGCGTTCTTCCAGCGCGGGCCTTGGGAGGCCCGGATTCCCGTGCAATTGGGCTTCGGTGCCGGCTCGCTGGCGCTGCGAGGCGCCGATGGCCAGCGCCGCACACTGGCCCGTTCGGGACTCATCATCTATGAGCCCGCGATGACCATCCAGTACCGCTTCCTGCGGTATTTCGGCATTGGCGCGGGCTGGGGATTCCGCTGGGTGATACAGACCGGCGACGACCTGGGCGAGCGGCTCACCGCGCCCATCTACCTCTTCGGCCTGCGCGTCTTCATCGGCGACCTCTGGCGCGATACGCGGCCCAAAGGGGACTGAAGCACCGCTACCTTCGTCCATTCCCGTGCAGGGCCATCCGATGACAGACGGTTTCGATGTGCGCAAGGAGCAGCGCTCCGCCTCCGACAAGGAGATGGAGCAGGTGCTCCGTCCGCGCCGCTTCGAGGAATTCGCCGGGCAGAAGGCGGTGACGGACAACCTGAAGGTGTTCGTGCAGGCTGCCAAGCAGCGGGGCGAAGCGCTGGACCACGTGCTGCTGCACGGCCCGCCCGGCCTGGGGAAGACCACCTTGGCGAACATCATCGCCGCCGAGATGGGCGTGGGAATACGGATCACCAGCGGCCCTGTGCTGGATAAGCCCGCCGACCTGGCCGGGCTGCTCACGAACCTCGAGCCGCACGATGTCCTCTTCATCGACGAGATCCATCGCCTCACCCCGGTGATCGAGGAGTACCTGTACAGCGCCATGGAGGACTATCGCATCGACCTGGTGATCGATGCCGGTCCCAATGCGCGCACCGTGCAGATCGCGCTGAACCCGTTCACGCTGGTGGGCGCCACCACGCGCAGCGGCCTGCTCACGGCACCGCTGCGTGCCCGATTCGGGATCAACAGCCGGTTGGACTATTACGATGCAGCCACGCTCAAGGGAATCATCAGGCGCAGCGCCGGACTGTTGGCCGTGCCCATCATCGACGAGGCCGCCGATGAGATCGCACGCCGCAGCCGGGGCACGCCGCGCATCGCCAACGCGCTGCTGCGTCGCGTGCGCGATTTCGCCCAGATCCAAGGCGATGGCACGATCGACCTAGGCATCGCGCAGCATGCGCTGAAGGCGCTCAACGTGGATGCGCATGGCCTCGATGAGATGGACAACCGGATCCTCGGCGCCATCATCGACAAGTTCAGCGGTGGGCCGGTAGGGCTGAACACCGTGGCCACCGCGGTGGGCGAGGAGGCAGGCACCATCGAGGAGGTGTATGAACCCTTCCTTATCATGGAGGGCTATCTGCAGCGTACGCCGCGCGGTCGGCAGGCTACTGAGCGCGCCTACCGCCACCTTGGGCGCGTGCCCAGCGTGAAACCGGGCAGCCTGTTCGAATAGCACAGGGCTGCAATCCCCCCTTGTGGGTATTGGTGCATGGGGGTGACGGGGCCAGCTTTGACCCCAGCAATCCACACCGCCATGGTCAAGCGCATCAACATTCCACTGGAGGCTGTTGCCCTCGCCGCATTGCTGGCCCTGTTCGGGCTCTCGGTTTTCGCGGCACCCACGAATGAAGCCCCCGACCGTGTGCTGCTCACCGGATGGCTGCATGTGGAGGACCGAACGGTGGAGGACCTGGTGCTCGTGGTGGAACTGGATGGCGAGCACTGCCTCTATGCCGAGGTGCGCGGATCCGGCCGCTTCATCGTAGAGGTGCCGGCCAATTCACGGGCGGTCCTGCGGTTCGACAAGCCCGGCCACCTCAGCAAGGAGGTGGTGGTGGATACGCGCAATGCACTGGCGAGCAGCAAGGCGCAGCGCGCCAATCGACGAATCGATTTCGATGTGGTGCTGGAGCCTGAGGAGAAGCGGCCAGGAAGGCGTTATGATGGACCGGTAGGCAGCCTTCGGTTCGTGAAGGGTACGGGCTCGATGAAGGTGGGGCACGACCTGCGCGTAGTTGCGGCCGGGGCATTGGCGCCGTGACCCGCGAGCCCGCCTACTTTCGCCATGCCCATGCTGGCGGAAGCTGCCAATAAGGAGGAGGCGAGAAGCGGGCCGAGGGATCGGTTGTTGTTCGGATTGGCCTCGGCAATCTGCCTCTTAGCGCTCATCTGGCGGCGCCCCGATGCATTCACGATGCCTTGGTTCTATGCGGAAGAAGGCCGTGACTTCCTCGCCCAAGCCTATGATGAAGGATGGGCCTCCTGCTTCAATCGGACCAATGGCTACTTCCACCTTTTCCCGCGGTTGACGGCCAACTTGGGGATCTTCCTCGGCATCCCGCTTATGATGCTGCCCTGGTTGAATCTGGCGGCCCTGCTCGTCCTGTATGCCACGCTCTGGCGGTACGCTTGGACGCGCTTTCCGGCTGGGCGCACGGCGCGATTCGTTGCGGTGGTCTCTACCGTGCTGGTCCCGTTGGGCAACGAGATCTGGATGAACATGACCAATGCCCAGTGGCCTATGGCACTGCTCATCGTGCTGATCCTCTTCGGACGGCCCGCAGCCGATCGGCGCTGGCGGGCTGTGGATGCCCTGGCCTGCCTGCTCGCGGCCTTCACCGGGCCCTTCGCCTTGGTGCTCGCCCCGGTGGCACTTTGGCGGCTTTGGCATGGCCGTTCACGGATCGGCACAGGAGGGTTCACGGCCATGGTCCCGTTCCTGATCGTCCTCTTCGGCGCCGTTGCGAGTGCGGCATCGTTGGCACTGCATGGATCGGTGGCGCGCACCGATGGCGCCTTCGAGCCTTTCGATCCGGGATTCGTCCAAGCGGCCTTCTTCCAGCTCTGGTTCCCCTTGCTGGGCAAAGGCATCCACGAAACCCCGGCATGGATGCATGGCTTGCTGGTGGCCTTGGCCCTCGCTGGCTTGGCACTGGTGGTGCGCCGCCGTTCCAGGGGCTTCAGCGTGGCCGCATTCGCAGCGGCCGCATCGCTCTTCCTGGTCGTGCTGGTGAGCTACCGTGGCGAGCCGGGTTTCCTCTCGCCCTATTATGCCGGCATCCGCAACTTCTACCTGCCGGCTGTCCTCGTTGCGTGGGCCCTCATCGCCGCAGTGGACTGGGGGAGGCGCGTGATTGCGGCGCTGTTCGGCGCGATGTGCGCATGGTGGGCGGTGCAGACCATCGTGTTCGTGGGTCCACTGCGGTTCCGGGATGAGCCGGCCGTCGTCGATCTGTCACCGCTCACGAAGGGCCAAGCAGTAGAGGTGCCAATCGACCCGCAGGGATGGACGATGCGGCTGGAGCCTCGCCGATGAGCCGCTTACTTGAACGCCGGGATGCCTGTCACCTCCATGCCCGTGATGAGCAGGTGTATGTCGTGGGTGCCCTCGTAGGTGACCACGCTCTCGAGGTTCATCATGTGGCGCATGATGGGGTATTCGTTGGTGATGCCCATGCCGCCGAGGATCTGGCGGGCCTCACGCGCCACGGTGAGCGCGAGGTGCACGTTGTTGCGCTTGGCCATGCTGATCTGCTGGGTGGTGGCGCGGCCCTCGTTGCGCAGCACACCCAGGCGCCAGGTCAGGAGCTGGGCCTTGGTGATCTCGGTGACCATCTCGGCCAGCTTCTTCTGGGTGAGCTGGAAGGCCGCGATGGGCTTGCCGAACTGGATGCGCTGTTGGGCATAGCGCAGCGCCGTGTCGTAGCACTCCATGGCCACGCCGAGCGTACCCCAGGCGATGCCGTAGCGGGCGCTGTCCAGGCAGCCCATGGGGGCGCCCAGGCCGTTCTTGCCGGGCAGCAGGTTGCCCTTGGGCACCTTCACGTTGTCGAATACCAGCTCGCCGGTGGGGCTGGCGCGGAGGCTGAGCTTGCCGTGCGTGGTGGGGGTGGTGAAGCCTTCCATGCCCCGTTCCACGATGAGGCCGTGGATGCGGCCCTCGGTGTTCTCGGCCTTGGCCCACACGATCGCCAGGTCGGCGAAGGGCGCATTGCTGATCCACATCTTGGCGCCGTTCAGCAGGTAGTGGTCGCCCATGTCCTTGAAGGTGGTGACCATGCCGCTGGGGTTGCTGCCGAAGTCGGGCTCGGTGAGGCCGAAGCAGCCGATCTTCTTGCCCTGCACCATGTCCGGCAGCCACTTCTTCTTCTGTTCCTCGCTGCCATACTTCCAGATCGGGTACATGGCCAGTGAGCCCTGCACGCTGCACAGGCTGCGCAGGCCGCTGTCGCAGCGCTCGATCTCCTGCATGATGAGGCCGTAGCTGATCTGGTCCAGGCCGGGACCGCCGTATTGCTCGGGCACGAAGGGGCCGAACGCGCCGATCTCGGCCAGTCCGGGAATGATGTCCTTGCTGAACTCCGCTTTCTCGAAGCGCTCCTCGATGATGGGCTTCAGGTGCAGGCTCACATGCTTGCGGGCCGTGTCGCGGATCAGGCGGTGCTCCTCGGTGAATAGCTCCTCCACCAGATAATGGTCATGGCTCTGGAAAAGGTCGGTGGCTGCTTTCTTCGGGGCTGCGGTGGTGCTCATCGGGATGGGGGTGAACGGCTGATGTGCCGGGCCGCGAAATTAGTCGAACGCCCTCCGGGGGCGGCTGCTTCTACCTTCGCCGGGGATGAAAGGCGTGGTGCGCCCGGAGGATATGCTATCGGAGGAGTGGGTCACGGCCTGCTACCTGGGCTGCCTCGTTCTGATAGCGGCCATCAATACGGGTTCGCCGCGGAAGTGGCGGGTGCTTTGGCAGGCTGCATTCCGCATGCGGCTGGGGCGGCAGGCCCTCCGGGAAGAGCTGGATGCTGGCGACCGTACGGTGCTCGGACTGCTTGCCGTGGCGGTGGTGGCGATCGCCATGCTCCTGTGGCAGTGCGCAATGGTGTTCGGACGGGCGGTTCCGCCCTCCTTTCTCCTGTGCGCGGCAGCCGTGGCGGCCGTGCTCGCGATCCAATCCGTCCTGCTCAGGGGCCTTGCCTTCCTCGCCAAGGCGGATGCCGGTGCCCGTGAGTACAGGTACACCGGGTCCCTTCTCTATTCCGCCTTGGGCGTTGCCCTGCTTCCGCTGGTCATCCTGTCATCCTATCGGCCTCATTGGAGGCCGGCCCTGCTTGGCGGGGGACTGGCGCTTCTGGTCATGATCCTGCTCTACCGGTGGGTGCGCTGCCTTTGGATCGGCGCGGGTGAGGGGGTGCCCTTCCGGTACATAATTCTCTACCTTTGCGGCGCCGAAATCCTGCCCTTGCTGCTCGCCTCTCAGGCAATCGGGGAACGCATCCTGCCGTCGTTTCACTCCTAAGCCGAACCGGCCTTGAAGATCAAGACCATCCTCGTCTCGCAGCCGGCCCCTACGGACGAGAAATCGCCTTACCATGAGCTGGCCCGGAAGTACAGCCTGAAGATCGACTTCAGGCCCTTCATCAAAGTGGAGCCCGTCGGCGGCCAGGATTTCCGGCAGGAGCGCATCAGCATCCTCGATCATACGGCCATCGTGCTTACCAGCCGCAACGCGGTCGATCACTTCTTCCGCATGTGCAAGGAGCTACGGCTCACAGTGCCGGAGACCATGAAGTACTTCTGCATCAGCGAGAGCGTCGCCTATTATGTGCAGAAGTACATCGTCTACCGGAAGCGCAAGGTCTTCATCGGCAAGCAGAGCTTCGCCGACCTGGTGGATGTCATCAAGAAACACAAGGATGAGAAGTACCTGGTGCCGTGCAGCGACATCCAGAAGCAGGAGATACCGGAGCTGCTGGACAAGGCCGGCGTGAAGTACACCAATGCGGTATTCTACCGCACCGTGGCCAGCGACCTCAGCGACATCAAGGAGCTGAAGTACGACATGCTGGTGTTCTTCAGCCCGGGCGGCATCGAGAGCCTGCGCAAGAACTTCCCCAAGTTCAAGCAGAATGGGGTGTTCATCGCGGCCTTCGGGCCCACAACGGCCAAGGCGGTGGTGGACAATGGCTTCCGGCTCGATCTGCAGGCGCCGCTCCCGGAAGCGCCGAGCATGACCGGGGCCATGGAGCTGTTCATCAAGCGACTGGCCAAGAAGAAGTGACCCCGTCCGTCACCGGGCGAACCGGCGGCGGCGGCCATCGCCCCGAATGCCCCCCCCGCGCAATACCTTCCGCAAGAGCGAGCGCCTTTGCGGCCGCCTTCGCCTGAAAGAGGTGGCGACGACCGGACGTGCGGTGAACGAACCGCCCTTCAGGCTGGTCGGGAAGATGATGCAATTGCCCACGGATGCACCGGCCCAAGTGGCCTTCGCTGTTCCCAGCCGCAGCATGAGGCGTGCGGTGCAGCGGAATCGCATGAAGCGACTGATGCGCGAGGCTTACCGAACGGGCAAGCACGACCTGCATGAGCGCCTTCGGGCCGAAGGCCGGCAATGCGCCTGGCTGTTCATCTTCCAAGGGAGGGAGCCGGTTAGCCAGGAGGAGACGCGCCAGAGAATAACCCGGGCATTGTCCCGTTGGATGGAACAGCATGGGTAGAGCCCTCGCATGGCCGATGATCCTTCTGGTCCGCCTTTACCAGTGGACCATCTCGCCCCTGCTGCCGGGCGCTTGCCGGTACACACCGTCGTGCTCGGAGTACGGCATCACCGCACTGAAGCGGCATGGGGCCTTCCGCGGCGGATGGCTCACCCTCAGGCGCTTTCTATCTTGTCACCCATGGGGCGGTCACGGATACGACCCGGTCCCCGAAGCACCACAGAAGCATGAGCACGCGTAGCACCAACAGGTCGGGCAAATGGAGGAACCTCGCCATCGGCGCGGCCATCGCTGCAGGAGGAGCGCTCACCGTCGCTGCGGGCGACAGCTACTTCGAGATCAGCAAGAACCTGGAGATCTTCACCGACCTCTACAAGGAGCTGAACATCTACTACGTGGATGACACCCAGCCCGGCAAGCTGATGAAGACGGGGATCGATGCGATGCTATCCTCGCTCGATCCCTACACGCAGTACATCCCGGAGAGCGACATGGAGGATTACCGCTTCCAGACCACGGGCCAGTACGGCGGCATCGGCGCGCTCATCAAGCGGAAGGGCGATGCGGTGGTGGTGAGCGAGCCGTATGAGAACTATCCGGCCATGAAGGCCGGGATCTGGGCCGGAGACGAAATCGTGGAGGTTGACGGCCGCAAGGTGACGGGCCTGGCCACCGATGAGGTGAGCAAGCTGCTCAAGGGCCAGAGCGGAACGGTGGTGAAGGTGGTGACCCGCCGCGAGGGCGCCACCACGGCGCATGCCCTCACCCGCGAGGAGATCAAGATACCGGATGTCCCCTACAAGGGCTTCGTGGATGACCAGCGCAAAGTGGGCTATATCAAGCTCAACAGCTTCACGCAGACCGCCGGCTCCGAGGTGCGCAAGGCGATGAAGGAGCTGAAGGACGAAGGCGCCAGCCATCTGATCCTCGACCTCCGCGGCAATGGGGGGGGGCTGTTGCGCGAGGCCGTCAACATCGTCAACCTGTTCGTTCCGAAGAATCAGCTCGTGGTGGAGACGCGCGGCCGCATCAGCGAATGGGACAAGACCTACAAGACGCTGAGCGACCCGCTGGACGCCGAGATCCCGTTGGCGGTGCTCGTGGATGGGCAGAGCGCCAGCGCCAGCGAGATCGTGAGCGGAGCGCTGCAGGACCTCGACCGGGCGGTGGTCGTCGGGGAGCGCACCTTCGGCAAGGGCCTGGTGCAGCAGACCAAGGACCTCCTTTACAACAGCAAGCTGAAGGTGACCGTCGCCAAATACTACATCCCCAGCGGCCGGTGCATCCAGAAGCTGGACTATGCGCAGCGCGACAGCAGCGGCAAGGCCGTGGAGGTGAAGGAGGAGGCCATCACCACCTTCAAGACGCGCAACGGCCGGCCGGTGGTGGATGGCAGGGGCATCCTGCCCGATGTGGAGGTGATGGAGCACGAGCTGGCCAAGATCGTCGGCGGGCTCTACGAGGAGGACCTTTTCTTCGACTTCGCCACGCGCTACCGCCTCTCGCATGCCGATATCGGACCGCCCGAATCATTCGTCGTCACTGACGAGATCTACCGGTCCTTCGTGGATTTCGTGAAGGACAAGCACTTCGATTACGACACCGAGAGCATCGAGGCGCTGGAGGCGCTGGTGGCCAAGACCAAGCAGGAGCGGTATTTCGAGCATGCCGAGGACGAGATCGCCGCGCTCCGAAAGGAGCTTGCTCCCGATCGATCCGAGGAGCTGGTGCGGTTCCGCTCCGACATCGAGGAGGTGCTGCGCAGCGAGATCGTGGCGCGGTATCATTTCCAGACCGGGCGCGCCAAGGCGGCGATTTCAACCGACCCGTACGTGAAACGCGCCGTTGAGCTCTTCGCGAAAGGCGAGGTTGCGCCCATCCTAGCGGGCCAGCGGAAGTAGGGAGATGCCCGCCTCGGTGCGCGTGCCCCATCGCGGTATCCATGTCGCGTCGCTCGCGCTGTGCGCCGTGTTCCTCCCTTGGAGCACCGCCTTCCTAAGCATCTCGCAGATGATCCTGGCGGCCAACTGGATCTCAGCAGGGCTGCTGCTGGGCGAGGCGCGCGCGCGATGGCGCTCGGCGCTTTCCGCCCCGGCAACGGTGTTCATCTCCTACTTGGGCCTGCATGTCCTCGGCCTGCTCTGGACAGAGGACCTCGGCTGGGGAATCGACCTTTGCAGGATCCTGTTGCCCGTGCTCGTGTTCGGGGTCGTTCTGGCGGGTTCGGAACGGCTGCAGCCGAAGGAGCTGCGGACCGTCCTCCTGCTCGGTGCCTGGAGCGCCATCGCATCGGGACTTGTCGGCGTGGCGTTCAGCGGGGCAGGACCGCACGACTACCGGTCCGTCTCCATGTTCATCAGCCATATCCGGCTGGCTCTCCTGTTGTGCTTGGCGATTGCGGTGCTTATCCATTATTCGGACGGACCGTGGCTTCAGCGGGCCGCGCATGCGGCCGGCTGCATCGCTGCGCTGCTGATGCTGCTGCGGCTGGGCAGCATCCAGGGTGCCGCCATCCTGGCGCTCATGGCCTGGGCGGCCCTTTGGAGGAGGAGTGCCTCCCTCGCCGCCGGTCATCGCAGGCGGATGCGGGCCGCACTCATCCTCATTCCCATTGGCGCAGGATTCGTGACGGTTTGGGCGGTACAGACGCATCACCACCCGGTTCCGTCCGGTCTCGCCCGGCGCATGGAGCGCACCGCCGGTGGGGAGCTCTACTACCACGACACCACCAACACCCAGACCGAGAACGGCTCGCACGTGTGGACCTACCTGGCCTGGGAGGAGCTACGGCGCACCTGGCCGCGGCGGAGCGATCGAATGCTTGACGACCTCGATGACCGCGGGCACCCGCTGTGGTCGACCTTGGTGCGCTACATGGCCTCGAAAGGCTTGCGCAAGGACAGCGCAGCGCTCATGTCCCTCACCGAAGGAGAAATCCGGGACATCGAGAGCGGGGTGCCCAATGCGGATGGGGAGACCGGCAGCGGTCTGCGGGCGCGGATCGAGGAGGTGCTCTTCGAGCTGGAGGTGTATCGGAGCACGGGCCTGGCAGGCGGGCATTCGGTGGCCATGCGACTCGAGTTCCTGCGTGCGGGATGGAGCATCGCGCGGGAGCATTGGTTCATGGGCGTCGGCACCGGCGATACGCAGCGTGCCTTCGACGCGCACTATGCCTCCGTGGATTCCCCGCTCGGTGAGCAATGGCGGCTGCGGGCGCACAACCAGTACCTCACGCTCTGGATCTCCTTCGGAGCATTCGGTCTTGCGGCAGCACTCCTCCAGTGGTGGTGGCCGGCATGGCGGCTCGGCGCCTGGCGCAGCCCGCTCTTCGCCTGCTGGGCCATTGCCTTCGGCGTGTCGTGCCTCACGGATGACACGCTCGAGACCCAGGCAGGGGCGACGTTCTTCGCCTTGTACTATGCACTGTTCGTCTTCGGAGCGCCGAAGCTCAGCGTGGCAGCAGCGCCAGCACCTGCTGCGGGGTGATGGCCTGGATGAGCGCGACGGCATCCCGGCTGTCCTGAGGCGGTGGCGCAACCAGTGAATGCGCGCGCGCGCCGATGGGGCCCCAGCGTCCCGGATGGATGGGCCGGACATCCGCATAGAGCCCGATGGCGGTGATGCCGCAGGCAGCGGCGATATGGAGCGGTCCGGTGCTGGCCGCCACCAAGGCTTGGCTGGCCCCGATGAGCGCGATCAGCTGGTGCAGGTCCAACCGGCCACCGGCATCCGCCACGTGCGCCAGGTTCAGCGGCAACCCCAACCGGTAGCGCTCAGCCTCTGCGGCCGTTCCCGTGATGATCGCGTGGTGGCGCTGTGGATCGAGGGCCTTGATGAGCTCCGCATAGCGCTCCAGCCCCCATTCCACGGCGCTGCCTTTCGAGAGCGGATGGAGCACCACATTGATGCGGTCGGGGCGGACGAGCGCAGCAACGGATGCCTCCGGCCGTGGCGCCGAGAAGCCCGAGAGACGGGTGAGCTCGTCCAAGGGCGGCACGGCGTTGATGCCGAGCGGTGCCAGCAGCTTCACGTTGAGCTGCGCTTCGTGCAGGTCGCTTCGCCTGCGGCTGAAGGGGATGCGCTCATTGCAGGTGAGCCAGTGCCACCAGCGATGGCTGGTGCCGATGCGCAGTCCGATTCCGGCATGCTTGGCCCAAGCCGCCACGCGCCGCTCCGGGAAGACGTGCACGATGGCCGCGGCGCGAAGCGCTGCAAGCCGTGAAACGGCCCCCGCATCCCCCATGTCGAGCAGGTCCTCCAGTGCAATCGAATCGTCGATGTGCACGCAGCGACTGAGCACAGGCAGGGTGTAGCGGCGACCGATGAAGGTGATGCGCACCCCGGGAAGGCGCTGCTTGAGCAGGCCTGCCGATGGGAGCGTCAGCATCACATCACCGATGCTGTCGGTCCTGCTCAGGATGATATGATCAAGCGGCCGCCCCATGATCCTGCATCTCTTTCAGCTTCCGGTACTTCAGGTGTACGGCCCATGCGCTGAGCGTGGCGATGCGCCACCCGGCCCATCCATCGAGGAAACCGAGCTGAAGCGCATAGCCCTGCACGAACTTGACCACCGGGGCCAGCCACATGCGGATCGCACCGGTCCGCTTACCTTGGGCGTGCATGGCGCGGGCATGCAGCGTGCTGTAGCGTTCGATGCGATCGCGGTGGTCCTCCACGCTGTGATAGGAGTAATGAAGCAGGTCGTGATCGAGGTCGATGACCCTGCACCCGTCCGGCAGGGCCAGTGTCTCATGCACATGCTCGCCCTCCCAGCGCGTGCCGGCCTTGGGGAACAGGCGCACCTTCGCATCGGGGTACCAGCCGCCATGCCTGACCCAGTGGCCGCAGTAGTTGGTGAGCCGCTTGAACCGGTAGGCACCGGCGAAGCCCTCTTCCTTCAACCGCTGAAGCTCCTCTCGCAAGCCGTCGGAAAGGGCCTCGTCGGCATCCAGCGAGAGGATCCAATCGTGCGCAGCAAAGGTGTTGGCGTGGTTCTTCTGGTCGCTGTAGTTGGTCCAGGCACGTTCGAGCACCCTTGCGCCGAGCGCTCCGGCGATCTCACGCGTGCGGTCGCTGCTGCCGGAGTCGACCACCACCGTCTCATCGGCGATTCCCTGGCAGGATTCCAGGCAGCGCGCGATGTTCCGCTCCTCGTTGTGCGTGATGATGATGACCGAGATGCGTGGCATGTCGATGGCCGCGAAAGCTACATCGGCGCGCATGGCCCATTGGATAGCCACACGCGCCGATGCGGTACGCCAGGATGACCGGGGCCTACCAGAGATGCTCCACCACGAACCGGCCCTGGTGCACCGTTTCGCCATCCCGCTCGATGCGGTAGGCGTACATCCCGTTGGCCAGGAATGCCGTGGTGAGCGTCGCACGGCCGTTCTCCATGGCTTTTTGGGCCACCTGTCGGCCGGTGGCGTCATGCACCGTCATCAGCAGCCGGCCTTGGGCCCACGCCCCCTCCGCATCGATGAAGAGATCGCGGTCCGCTGGGTGCGGGAAAATCCGGACGGAGGGCCGCTCCTGGTCGTCCACTGATTGCGGCATCTCCACGGTTACCTGGGTGCGCTCGCTCTCGCAGCGCACCGCAGGCAGGCTCACTTCCCAATCGTAGAAGAAGTAATAGTACGAGAGTCCGTTGCCGCCCGTGGCCGTGCTGGTGGTGATGCTGCCGAATCCGCCCAAGGGGTAAGGATAGGATTGGGCGCTGCCCAGGCCATCCCTCCAAAGCCCAGGGTTGCCGCTGGCCACGCGTAAGCCATAGGTGCCCGGCCCCGGAACCGTGAAGTCGAGCTGAACCCGGCTTTCACCCGCGGGTATGCTGAAATTGCCTTGCACGAGGGTGTTGCCGGAACCATCCACCAGGGCAATGGGCCGGGTGCCGGCTGCATTCGCATAGACCTTCACCGAGCGGATCATGAAGGTCTGATTGGCCGTGAAGACCTGGTAGTTGTTCGCGTTGGTGTGATGCTGCCCGCTCGTGGAGTTCGCCGTCTTCGCGCCGTAGGAGGAGACGGCGCCATTGTCCGCGCTGCTCGTGCACCAGAAACTGGTGGTGGCGCTGAGGAAGGGTGTGTTCCAGTCATTGCCGCTGCCGACGGCCGTGCCGCCCGCGGGGGCGTCGTACCAAGTGATGCCGCTCCCGCTGGCGCTCAGTGTCGCGGTTCCAGGGCCGGGCAACTGCACATTCGCTGCCGTTGGGGCCTCGGGCACCGGGATCACGGTCACCTCGAACGGATCCGAAGCATAGGTTCCGCATTGGCCGGCGAGCGTGACGGTATAGCTGCCGGACTCCACCGGAGCGATGCTGGCGGTCTGAGCACCGGTGCTCCATGTGATGCCGCTGGCCGTGCTGGAGGTGAGCGTAAGCGGGGTGCCGGCGCAGACCACTGGATACGCGCTGGCGGTGATGACCGGTGCGCCCTCGCTCGGTGCGGCAAGGATGGTGCTGGGTGAGTAGCCGCTGCTTTCCTCGTCGCAGAGCACCTCCACTTGGAACTCATAGCCCAAGCAGGGGTCCAGCCCGTCCACGACCACCTCGGGCTCGGCGACCTCGGCCAGCTCTGTCCACTCCTCAGTGCCCAGCAGGCGGTACCGCACATTGAAAGGGCCCTCGCCGGTGGAATTCCAGCTGTAGGTGGCTGACGTGCCGTTCCGCGCCGCCAGCCCGCCATAGGGTGCCGGGCAGGTGCCGCAACCGGCCATGATCAGCTGCATGCTGTTGCCGGAGCTGATGCGGCCGCCTGTGACGGTATTCCCTGGCAGGTTGCCGGCCTGCTCAACGCCCTCGAAGAGCTTCTGGCGCACGTAAAGGGCCCCTTCCTGAGGGTCGGCCTGCACAAGCGCCATCAGGCTTGCACAGGGCGCGCTGTAGAGCAGGCCGATCACGCCTGCGGTGAGGGGCGTGGCGAAGCTGGTTCCGCTGGTATTGCCGTAGCCTCCGCCGATGCTCGTGGTGCGTACGCTTTCTCCGGGTGCCCCCACGTCGATGGTGGTGGCCCCCCACGCGGAGAAGGTCCGCTGATCGTTGTTGTTGGTGGCGGTGACGCTGATCATGTAGTCGCTGCCGCAGGCCGTGGGCAGGTCGCCCACCACGTCCACGTTCACCGCGTTGTTCGCCGTGGCTCCGCAGTTCAGGATGCCCGCGGTGCCGAGCGTGTCGAACATGGCGCACCAGAGCGGCGAATTGGCCGGCTGGCCACCATCGATGCCCCAGCTGGCGCTCGTCGCCACGACGAAGGCGCCGCGCACGCCGTTGCTGCTGTTGTAGAGCCGCCGCATGCGGAGCGGATAGGTGTAGGCCGCCACTACCGCCGCCTCGTTGGTGCCGCCATAGTTCACCGGCATCAGCTTCACACTCCAGTTGGCGCCTACGACACCTGCGCCGTTGTTGCCCGTGGCACCGGCCATCCCTGCGCATTGGGTGCCGTGGCTGCCGCTGTACACGTTGTCGTTGTTGCTCGGGGTGTTCCAGCCCCGGCGGTCGTCGATGTATCCATTGCCATCGTCGTCGATGCCGTTGCCCGGGATCTCGTCGTAGTTGATCCAAGCGTTGGCCGTGAGGTCAGGGTGCGTGAGGTCGGCGTTCTCGATGATTGCCACCACGATGGTGTCGCCAGTGGCCGTGATGCCCCCGGTGCTGATGTCCCAAGCGGCCTCGCTGTCGATGTTCTGGTGGTGCCATACCTGACTGTACTGAGGGTCGTCTGGCACCGCGCGCTCCTTCACGATGTGATTGTTCTGCGCCAGCTGCACGGCACCGTGGCTGCGGACGGCGCGGAGCATGCTCCATTGCGATTGCCGCTCGGGATCGAATCGCAGCAGCCAGGCGCGCATGGGTGCGCTCACCTCCTCCATCACGATCAAGCCCGTAGGGCTGCCATCCAGCGTGGCCAGGTCCTCCGCGATGCGCCGTGCCTCCATGCCGGGCTTCAGCATCACCAGGATGTCGCCGGGCACGTATTCGGTCTCGTTCAGCTGCGCGCTGGCCGAGCTCCAGGAGAGCAGGGCGATCGCGCACAGGGTCAGGGTCTTCTTCATGGTTCCAAGGGCAGGTTCATCACAAATTTAGGGGACCAGCGGTTCATGGAATCGGTTGAGGGACGGACCCTTGCACAAGGATGACGCAGGGCCTTGGAAGGCCGATGGATCACCCCCGCACATGCACCCGCTTCACCCGCTGCGGGATGCTCGTGAGCACTTCATAAGGGATGGTGCCCAGGTCCCGCGCAAGCTCGGTGATGGGGTGCGCGGGGTCGAAGAGCACGGCGGCATCCCCGACCGAGCAAGGGATGCCGGTGACATCGATCATGCACATGTCCATGCACACGCTGCCGATGATGGGCGCTGGCCTGCCGTGGACCCAGAGGCGGCCTGCACCGTTGCCCAGCCTGCGGGAGAGCCCGTCCGCATAGCCGAGCGGCACGGTGGCGATGATGCGGTCGCCCTGCACGATGCCCCGACGGCCATAGCCGATGGTGGTGCCATGGGGAGCGCGCTTGAGCTGGGCAAGGACGGTGCGCAGGGTGGACGCGTGCTGCAGCTGCCCGGTCTCCTGGGCATCCACACCGATGCCATGCAGGCCGATGCCGAGGCGCACCAGGTCGAAGTGCGCCTCTTTCCAGCGCGTGGCGCCCCCGGAATTCGCGATGTGGAGCAAGGGTCGGTACCCGAGCATCGCGATGAGCGCCTCGGCCATGCGGGTGAACGCGGCGATCTGCTCCCGTGTGAATTCATCGTGCTGCGGATCTTCGCTGGCGGCCAGGTGCGATAGGATGGAGGCGATGCGCACGCGCCGCTGCCCCTTCAGTGATTCCAGCAGCCTGGGCAGCTCCTCCTCCGTGAATCCGAGCCGGCGCATGCCCGTGTCGAGCTTCAGGTGTATCGGGGGCGCGTCGGGATGCAGCCTGGCGAACCGCATGGCCTCTGCCAAGGACCGTTCATCGTACACCTCGGCCTCCAAGCGGAAGCGGTGCAGCACGTCCATGGGCACAGACTCGGGATTCATCACCAGGATGGGCGTGGCGATCCCGTTCTGCCGCAGCTCGATGCCCTCGTCGGCATAGGCTACGCCGAGATAGTCGACCTGTTCGTGCGCGAAGAGCCGGGCCAGTTCCAAGGCGCCGCCGCCATAGCCGAAGGCCTTCACCATGGCCATCACGCGGGTGCCGGGGGCAAGGAGCGCCCGGTAATGGTTCAGGTTGTGCCGGATGGCCTCCAGGTCGATCTCGAGCACCGTGCCATGGACCTGTCTCTGCCAGCGCTGCGCGATGCGCTCCAAGCCGTACGCCCGGGCGCCCTTGATGAGCACGGCGTGCTGCTCGAGCGTGGCGGGGGACACGGATTCCGCCAGCTCCTGCGCATCGGCATAGTGCTCCACCCGCGATGCGAAGCCGAAGCTGCGCCGGCTGAGCTCGGGGCCCACGGTGAGCACCGTGGCGACCTGCGCACGCTGAAGCAGCTCCTCCACCTTCGCATACTTGGCTTCCGCCTCGCCCGCCCCGCCCACCAGGTCGGAGAGGACCACGGCTTTCCGGCGGCCAGCGGCCAGGGCATCCAGGTGCTCCAGTGCAATGGCCAGCGAGGCCGTGTCGTTGCTGTAGGCGTCATTCAGGAGCGTCATTCCGTGCACGCCTTCCACCGCTTCCATGCGCATGCTCACGGCTGGCAGGTGCGGGGTGCGTTCCTGGATCCACGCCGGTTCGCAGCCCAGGTGCAGCAGCAGCGTCACGCAATGCAGGGCGTTCTCCGCTGAGGCATGGTCACTGAAGGGGATGTCGAAGGCGAAGTCGAAACGCTCGCCGGCCACCCGAAGGCGCATCCCATGGGGAAGCGCCTCCTCGCGCACCACGTGCAGCCAACCGTTGCGCTCGCGCGACCAGCCCCTCAGGGCCGCGCCCCGTCCGGCACCGCTGGCATGAAGGGCCTCCGCCACGGCCGGGTGGTCGGCGCAGAACACGACGGCCTTCGCCTGGCCGAACAGCTGCGCTTTCTCCAGTGCCTTGGCCCGGTCATCCGTGAAGCCCTCGCCGTGGGCCGGGCCGATGTTGGTGAAGATGCCGATGGTGGGGTGGATCATCGACCGCAGGCGGTTCATCTCCCCCGGCCGGCTGATGCCCGCCTCGAAGATCCCCAGCGTGTGCTCGGGCCTGAGCGACCATACGCTCAGCGGCACGCCTACCTGCGAGTTCCAGCTGCCCGGGCTGCGCACGATGTGCTCGCGGTCGCGCAGCAGCTGGAAGAGCCATTCCTTCACCACCGTCTTGCCATTGCTGCCTGTGATGCCGATGATGGGCGCGGTGTGCAGCCCGCGGTGCCAGGCGGCCATGCGCTGCAGCGCGTCCAGGGTGTCTGCCGCCACGAGCACATTGGCTTCCTCCAGCCCTTCGGCATGGCGCGGCTCGCTCACCAGGAAGTTGCGGATGCCGCGGGCGTACAGCTCGCGCAGGAACCGATGTCCATCGTGCCGCTCGCCCCGCAGGGCGATGAAGAGCGTATCAGCGGCGGAGAAGGGCTTGCGCGAATCGATGCTGAGGTGCGCGATCTGCGGGTCGCTGCAGCGCTGAGCCCAGTGGGCGCCGGCGGCTTCGGCCAGCTGCGATAGCCTGTGGCCGATGGCGGTCATCGGCGCTCGGCGACGGGTTGGGCCAGCGCTTGGTCGAAGCAGGCGCGGCAGAGCGGCTGGTAACTGTCCTTCTCGCCGAGCAGCACCAGTTCCTCGCCGGTGCTGATGCGATGGCTGAAGTTGGCAAGGCCCCCGCAGCGCATGCAGATGGCATGCACCTTGGTCACGTACTCGGCCATGCTCATCAGGCGCGGCATCGGCCCGAACGGCCTTCCCATGAAGTCCATGTCGAGCCCGGCGGCGATGACGCGCACGCCCGAGGAGGCCAGCTCGCTGCATACCTGAGGGAGCCCCTCATCGAAGAATTGCGCCTCGTCGATGCCCACCACCTCGATATCGCCAGCCAGCAGCAAGAGGTTGCTGCTGCTCGGCACCGGCGTGCTGCGGATGCTGGTGCTGTCATGGCTCACCACTTCCGCCTCCGCGTAGCGGGTGTCCACGCTGGGCTTGAAGATCTCCACACGCTGCCGGGCGAACTCCGCGCGGCGCAGCCGCCGGATGAGCTCCTCCGTCTTGCCGCTGAACATGCTGCCGCAGATGACCTCGATCCAGCCCTTGCGGGGTGCGCGGCTGCCGGTATGCTCCAGGAACATCGCTTGGGCGGAAGCGCCAGCGGCGCATGCCGAGGCGTTTTGCGGGTGCGGCGAAAATAGGGATCTTCGTCCGGGACCTGCGGGAACGGTCCGATGCACATGAGCGACGACAAGGGATACCGGCCGATGACGGCGTTGATCGCATCGCTGCAGCGAGCCGGGGAGGGCCTGCAGAGCGGTTCGTTGGGGCTCGATGGCCTGGATCGGGCCGTTGGCGATGCGCGTGAGCTCTACGAACGGCTCGTGGTGCTGCGCCACAAGGCCCGGGAGAACGCGCACCTCAAGGCGTCGAAGGCGGCCCCTCCGCTCGAGCCCGCTCCGGCCCCGGCTGCGCCGCCAACGCCGTCGATCCGGCTCGATACCCGTCCGGCTGACCCCCGGCAGATCTCGCTGATCGAGGCGATTACCGACACCGTGGAGGAGAAGCCGCAGCCGCCGCAACCCGCGGCCAGTCCTGCGCCGCCGGCAGCGGCTAAAGCGCCGGAGTCCCTGGCCGAGCGCCTGGAGAAGGCGCGTATAAACGACCTCGGGAAGGCCATTTCCGTAAGCCACAAGTTCTGGTTCACCGCAGAGCTCTTCGGGGGCGACAAGGGCGCCTACGAGTCCGGCATCGCCCGTCTCAACGCCGCTGCGGATGCGCAGGTCGCAATGGCCATCCTTGAGGGCGAACTGCTCGCCAAGCTCCAGAAGCCGCCCGCTCCGGAGGCCCTGGAGACCTTCATCGAACTGCTGCAGCGCCGTTTCGCATGAATCGGCGCTGGTTATCCGGGGTGCTGGGCCTCATCGCTTCAGCGGCGATGGGCCAGGATGACGTCACGGCCCGTGCGCGCGCCTGGCTCGATACGCTTACCTCGCCGGCGTTCCATGGCCGCGGGTATGTGCAGGATGGTGATGCGCGCGCAGCGGAGTGGATAGCCGCGCAATTCGCCCGCTTCGGACTGAAGCCGGTGAAAGCCGATTACTACCAGCCGTTCCAATTCAATGTGAACAGCTTCCCCGACACGCTCTCGGTGGCCATCGATGGCCGGCGCCTCGCCCCGGGCAGCGAGTTCCTGGTGGATCCCGAGAGCGGCAGCGTGCAGGGCACCTATGCCATCGCGCACATCGGTCCCGGCGACCTGGGTGCGCCGGAGCGCCGGCGCATGACCATGGGCGTGCTCACGGGCAAGGCCGCGTGCGTTCAATGGCCGGCAACGCGCAATGCGGATTCGCTCCGCCTCTTCAGGCAATGGGAGCGTGACCTGATGGCCCGGGGTCCCGTGCTCAAGCGCGTGGAGAAGCTCACTTGGAGCGTCGCGCAGGATGCAGAGCCCTTCCCCCTCATCGAGGTGGCCGGCGATGCGCTCACGGACTCCTCCGCGAGCGTCACCCTCCGCGTGGCCAACAAGCTGCTTGCCCGCAGGCCGGCGCGCAACGTGATGGGCATGGTGAAGGGCAAGGGCCGCAAATGGATGGTCATCGGGGCCCACTATGACCACCTGGGCCGGATGGGGCCGGACGCGCTGTTCCCTGGGGCCAACGACAACGCCAGCGGCACGGCCATGCTCCTGAGCCTCGCCGAGCACTTCGCGGCCAAGGGCAAGGCTCCGCGCCACAACCTGCTCTTCGTGGCCTTCGCCGGCGAGGAGGCCGGCCTGGTGGGAAGCGAGTGGTGCGCGGTGGATCGCCCCATCGACTGGAAGCAGGTTCGCATGATGGTCAACCTCGACATCCTGGGCACCGGCGATGATGGCATCATGGTGGTGAACGCGACGGAGCAGCCGAAGGCCTACGACCGCCTGGTGGCCATCAACGGCGCCAAGGGCTACCTGAAGGAAGTAAAGGCAAGGGGGCCGGCATGCAACAGCGACCATTGCCCCTTCGTGCGGCGCGGCGTCCCCGCCATCTACATCTACACGCTGGGCGGCATCGGGCACTATCATGACATCCAGGATCGCGCGGAGACGCTCCCGCTGACCGAGTTCGCCGATCTCCACGCCCTGCTGCGCGACTTCATCAAGGCCTGGAAGTGAGCGCCACCGTCACCAGCCTCATCCTCGTCCCCACGCCGATCGGCAACCTGGAGGACATCACACTGCGCGCGAAGCGTGCGCTCACCGAGGCGGATGCCGTGGTGGCCGAGGACACCCGGGTGACGGGGCGGCTGCTCCAGCACCTGGGCATCGCCAAGCCGCTGGTGAGCTTCCATGTGAACAATGAGCACCGCATGGTGGAGCAGCTGGTGCGGCGGATGCTGGGCGGTGAGCGGCTTGTGCTGGCGAGCGATGCCGGCACGCCAGCCATCAGCGACCCCGGCTTCCTGCTCGTGCGCGAGTCGCTACGCGCCGGCCTGCGGGTGGAATGCCTGCCGGGTGCCACGGCCTTCGTGCCGGCGCTGGTGGTGAGCGGCCTTCCCTGCGAGCGCTTCGCCTTCGAGGGCTTCCTGCCGCACAAGAAGGGCCGCCGGTCGCGCATCGATGCCCTCAAGGCCGAGGAGCGGACCATGGTCTTCTACGAAAGCCCGCATCGCCTGCTGCGCACCTTGCAGGAGTTCGGCGCGGCCTTCGGCCCTGAGCGGCGCGCGAGCGTTTCGCGCGAACTGAGCAAATTGCACGAGGAGACCATCAGGGGCACGCTCTCCGAGCTCATCGCGCATTTCGCCGCCCATGAGCCGCGCGGTGAGTTCGTGGTGGTGCTCTCGGGCGCAATACCGCAAGCATGAAGGCCTGGACGTTGTTACGCCACGGAGAGCCGGCATCGGCCTTTGCGCTACGCGAGCACCCGGACCCTCAGCCCGGGCCCAGCCAGGTGCTGATCCAGTGCGAGGGCTTCGGGCTCAACTACGCGGATGCGATGGCCGTGCGCGGGCTCTACCGCGAAGCCCCTCCGCTGCCCAGCATCATCGGCTATGAGGTGGTGGGCCGTGTGACGCAGGTCGGCGCGACCGTCCCCGATGGCCTCCTCGGCCGGCGCGTGGTGGCCATGACGCGATTCGGCGGCTATGCGGAGCGCGCCGTCACGGACCATCGCGCCTGCGCGGTCATTCCTGAGGGCCTCGCGCTGGGGGAGGCGGCGGCGCTGGCCACGCAGGGCTCAACGGCCTGGTATGCAGCTCGGGTGCTCTGCCCCCTGCAGGCCGGCGAGCGAGTCCTGGTGCACAGTGCGGCCGGCGGTGTCGGGCACCTGCTGGTGCAGCTGGCGGTGAGCGCGGGCTGCGAAGTGCATGCGGTGGTGGGCAGCGCTGCGAAGGCCGATTTCGTGCGCAGCCTCGGCGCCGCAAAGGCGGTGGACCGGTCCACTGGCGACTATGCCGACCAGGTGAACCGCAACCTCGGTCGGCACCGGCTCGATGCCAGCTTCAATGCCGTTGCTGGAACGACCTATCCGCGCGACATGCGCCTGCTCGGCAGCGGTGGCCGCTTGGTCCTTTTCGGCGGCGCTGAGCGCGGAGCGATGGGTGCGCTCGGAACGGCCCGCTTCATCTGGCGCATGGGCCTGCTCATGCCCATCTTCCTCATGATGAAGAGCAAGAGCGTGCTCGGCGTGAACATGCTGAAGCTGGGCGATCACAAGCCCGACCTGGTGGCGCGCTGCCTGCAGGAAGCGGTGCGGGCCCATCGGGATGGGCTGCTGAGGCCGCACGTCCATGCCGAGTTCGAGGCGGGTGAGCTCCCTCGTGCGCATGCCTTGCTGGCAAGCGGTGCCACCTCGGGCAAGGTGGCGCTGCGCTGGTAGCGGGCAGCGGCGCTGGTGTGGTACATTGGCTGTGGCGGAGCCCATCCATCACCGATCACCATGGCATTCATCCCGAGGACCATCCAGACACGCTGCGCGTCCATGGCGCTGATTGCCCCGGGCTACATCGAGCAGCGTTTCCGGAATGATGTCACGCTCGATCGGGCCGGTTTCGAGGAGAACCGCAGGGTGCGGGCGGAACTCGGCGGCCAAGGGCCCTACGTAATGCATACGGTCATCCCGGAAGGCATCGACTTCGACCTGGACATCACCATGCAGAACCACTTCGAGCCGGAGCGCGGCAGGAGCGGCCTGGTTGCGCTGGCCGTCACCGCCTCCGATGCAATGGGCGAGGCCGTGGCCAAGCTCTATTTCAGCTACTTCCCGCCGGATTTCCAGATCAAGGTCTTCAGCACGGAGGCACAAGCGAAGGCCTGGCTGGCGGAGCGGCGGCCGGATGAGCGCCGCCCTAAGGGCGCAGGATGAGGGTGCTCGGCACCTGCTCGAGCCATGAGGCGCGCTGCTCTGCGGCACGGCTCCAGCCCTTGTAGCTGGTGAGCAGCAGGTCCTGCTCGGAGAGGACGGCCCCATCGACCGATCGGTGCAGGAGCAGAGCGACCCGGTCGGGGCC